>JABCZG010000010.1 GCA_013289835.1 Acidobacteriota bacterium
CGCCTGAAAGCTCGGGTGGTAATCTACGCCTATAATCATCATGTTCGGCTCCTTTCTCCCGAGCCTATGGTCGTCGATAAACCACAGCTTACTCGGGCCAAGGAGCCGACATTGTTATGCAATCAAGAGAACCTAGGCGCCCCCCTTTTTTTGTAAGTGTTGATTCTAAGTGATTTAGCCTCTGCATAACTCTTTTAGAATCAACACTTGCAGAGGGTCATGCAGGTGTTGATTCTAAACCACTTACTTGTGTGACCGGAGACGCCACCTTGTGAGTCGTGGGATCAAGAAACGTCGCCTGATTTGGGGCCTCCAAGATAGCAAAAGCGCCAGCAAGATGCTGGCGCTGCGAGATCAAGGCACGATATTACCTAAAGGATATAGTACGCGTAGGGCAAGGATCTGTCAAGAAGAATTCATTGTTTGGCGTGGTCTGATAGCCTGATTTTGCACACTGGCCCGTCCAGTGTATTCACCTAGGCCAATGCATGACGTGACTGTTAGGGATGGTGGAGGAAGAAAATGGCAGGGGAGAGGCAGGGACCGGCAGGTTGGGGAGGCTGGGTAATAGTGGTGCATTCTGCGCGGACGGCCGTGGCGGCGGTTGTTTCGTTGCTGGTCGCGCGCTTGTTCCGGCTGCCAGAGGCGTACTGGGCACCAATCACAACCATTGTGATTGCACAATCCTCGCTGGGAGCGGCGCTAAAGGTCTCTTGGCAGCGCTTCATAGGAACGGCGCTTGGAGCGCTAGTTGGCGCGATTGTAGCGAGTCATTTCGCGCCGCACGCTCTTCTGTTTGGCGTCAGTTTGTTCGTGCTCGGGCTGGTATGCCCCCTTGTCCTGGCGGATAGAAGCGGCTACAGATTCGGGGGTATTGCGTTGGCGATTGTGCTTTTGGTACCGCGAGTAGGTCCTGCATGGCAGATTGCATTTCACCGGTTCGCCGAAGTGTCGATCGGAATTGGCGTGGCGCTCATTTTTGCGCTGGTCTGGCCGGAGAGTGAAGACACATTCTTGCCAGAGAAGGAAATCGATTCACCGCGGAAGACTGACGGCGATGCGGGCAAGCTTCGCTAGTGTCCACCGTTACCGGTAGCGTCTCCTGCCACTACAGACGAGAGACGTTGAACGGTTGCTGCGGCATCGAGCGCAGATTTCAGGAGATGCCTGGTATTTTCTCCGGGATTCCCCTGCTCGAATATGGCGCTGCCTGCGACCAGGATCTCGGCGCCGGCACGCACGACCTCTGCGACAGTCTCGTGATGGATGCCGCCGTCGACTTCAATCCGAAAGTCGAGCTGGCGAGACTCCCGGATATCCGAGAGCAACTCAATTTTCTTAAGGCAAGAATGGATAAAGGTTTGGCCACCGAAGCCGGGGTTCACGCTCATGACCAGAACATGATGAACCAGAGGAAGAACCTCATCGAGGGCGTGGATCGGTGTGGCCGGGTTTATGACCACTCCGGGCTTACATCGGTGGGCTGCGATCAAATGAAGGGTGCGATCGAGATGGACGCAGGCTTCCTGGTGGACGGAGATCCAATCCGCGCCGGCTTCGGCGAAAACGGGGATGAATTCGTCCGGCCGTTCAATCATGAGATGACAATCGAGGGGGACTTTCGAGACTTTGCGAAGAGACGCTACTACCGGGGGCCCGATCGTGATATTCGGGACGAAGTGACCATCCATAACGTCCACGTGGAGAACGGTGGCTCCCCCTTCGACAGCGGCCTGGGCTTCCGCGCCGAGGCGGGCGAAGTCAGCCGACAAGATGGAGGGAGCGAGCTCGATCATAGGAGTCTTCAGCTTGCAGACCGGGCATGCTGCGCTTGCGGCTGCTCGATTCTTTCGATCATTCGGTCGAGGATATTCTCCCGCCGGAGAAAACCGACGGGCCGGGGATTGTCCTTGCTCTGGACAACTGGCAACCACGAGATGCCACGATCAAGCATGGTGGCGACCGCTACCAGCGTCGAATCGTCGAGAGCTACATAAACTGGATTCACCGCGAGAAATTCACTTAGCTTGGAACGGGTGGTATCCCCGTGCTGATCCGTGGGAAGGACGGCGATGCGAGCGACAATTTGATCGAGGTCGTTGCGATCGAGCGTTCCCCATAAACGCTGCGTTTCGTCGAGGATCAGGAGTTCGCCGGAAGAGCTTTCCTTCAGAGCGCGAATGGCATCGGCCAGGCTAGTGTCTTTACGGAGGAGTTCTGCCGGAAGCGGATCAAGGAGAGAGGCAAGGGGCTCACGCTCGAGGATTGACTTGGTCAAGGGGAGGCGATTCCATAAGTCGCCGGAGCGGCGAATGACGGCCTCGGACAGCAGCTCGCGGAAAGGTGCGAAGGTTCCGGCGATTTGAGAGAAAAGAGCGCTGCCTGCTTGTCGAAGGCGAACAGCGGTGCGGGCACGAATGCTTGTTTCGTGGGGGCGGTTTCCCAACAAAGCGGCCTCGCCAAAAAAGTCACCCTTGCCCAGGACGGCGACGATCTTTGGCTCGGTGTTCGGCTCTGCCGCTTTGAGGATCTCTACTTCGCCTTCTTCGATAACACTAAAGAATCGGGCTGGCTCGCCTTGTCGCTGGATGAAATCGCCTGGTCGATAGTAGGCGTGGTTGACTTGTTGCGCCGAATCGGTATTCAGGAAGCTGAGATCGCGCGGGAAGAGCACGTCCCATGCCCAGTCCAGGGCCACCTTGATTCTGCGAGACCACGTCGGCAGTTTGAAGAGATATACCCCGCGCCACAGGACCCAGGCGAGGAAACCCGAGACGCGCATGCCAAACATTTCCGCGACGGCTGAGTAACCGCCGATAGAGCAGAGCTGCCCGAGGGCTTTGAAGCGGAACGGTTTGGTGGGTTCGCCGTTCAAGACTCGAACGAGGTTGAGCGCAGCCTGTCGGCCCTGGCGTTCTGCGAACTGCCCTGTTGGAGCGGAGGGCTTATTGTCGAAGGCATTGATGATGAGAGCGCAATCGCCGATGGCCCATGCGTTGGTCTGGTCTTCGATGCGCATTTCCGGAGCGGTGCGAATGCGTCCCCGTTCTTTGGGAACGTCGAGCTGTTGGACAAGGGGAGAGATCGAGGTTCCGATGGTGCAGACCACGGTGGCTCCCGTTACCATCTTTCCATTGTTCAGTTCGATGCCCTCGTGGGTGGCCGCGACGGCACGCGTGTTTAGCAGCATGCTGATGCCGGCTTTCTCCATCTTCCTTCTGGCGAACTCGCCAAGGGTGGGCGCTACTTCGGGCAAAATATGGTCCTGGGAATGGACCAGGGTGACAACAACGTCTTCCTTTTTGAAGTTCCGGTAAAAGCGCGTGCTGCTGCGAACCAGTTCATTGATTTCTCCGGCGACTTCGACGCCGCTGAAGCCTGCTCCCACGACAATAAAGCTGAGATGCCAGCGCCGGCGATCAGCGTCGCCCGAAGCCTCAGCTTGTTCCATCTGACGGACGATGTGCTGCCGAAGATCAATGGCGTCGCTCATGACCTTAAAGGCAAACGCATGCTCGGTCATACCGGGGATGATACCCAGGTTGCTCTCCGCTCCGCAGGCAATCGCCACATGGTCGTAGTGCAAGCGCTGAAGCGCGCCGCTCCCGTCGTCAAATTCGATCTCTGAAGAGGAAAGGTCGATTCTCTGCACACGCTCGGTACGGCAGCCAACGCCGGGGAGCATCTGGCGCAAAGGTGTCGCGGCCGCGTCTCCATTGATGGAAGCTCCGGCAACATCCGCCAGAAGAGGATGGAAGACCATGTGATTCTCGCGGTTGAACAGGAGAATCTCGCACTCTGAAGCGCGCAGCCTGCTGCGAAGAGTTTTCGCGAATTGCACGGCGGCAAATCCGCCTCCGACGATGACCACTCTGATTGGCTTCAATTCCTTGCTCCCTATGGCCGGTGCGATGTAAATCCGGCATTCCTTCCGGCGACTGCTTAACTGGCAGAAAACCGGGAAACGACGTTGCGGCGTTCTAGTTCAGGGTAGCGAGCGGGGAACGCTGCGTATTTCGGAAACGTGTAAATTCTATTCGAAATGACTGACTCGTCTCGAACGAGTTCCGTGAGCTACGCGAAGTGCATCTCGGTGAGTGAGGCGTACAGTTCCTCGAGCGTTCCGGCTTGTGTTGGACAACGCTCGGCGAAATCGCGAATCATCTCAACGGAGAGCGCAAAAATTCCCGCAAGTTCGTCATCACTCGCCAGCGCCAACGCCGACCTCGCATTGTTCCAGTCAGCAGCCCAACTCACACGGGACTTTCCGCAGGTCGCTTTCAAAGCTTGGAAAATCGTGGTTTTTAGAGGATAAGTATCCAGGCAGGCGAGGCTTTGACAGGACCGTCAAGCCCATGACGGTAGCTTTGCTCCATGCCCCCCTTCATAGCCTTCCAACCTGCCGGAAGCGCCTCCAATTAAAGAAGATAGAGGATGGTGCAAGCAAATCATCGATTGGAGAGCAAGGTGCACCAGCGGGAATGCTGCCGCAGGCGAGATCGAGATGCGACTGCCGCGTGAGCGCTCGCAGAATTTAACGGCCGCGATTGCCGTCATAGGCGTATTGTAGCGGGTCAGGTAACCTTCCAGACTGGTGAGCACCTAAATCGTGAGGGCGCGGGCGAGGAAAGACTTAGGCAGCCATGACAAACATGCACAAGATGGAATGGAGAGTTGTCGCCGCCCGGGTCAGTGGAATTCTCGTCATCTTGACCGGCGTCCTTCTTGCTGCAGGGATGTGCACGGCGAGTCCGCATGACAACCCCGTCCCGAACATCTTTGATCCCCGCTCGACACCAGCGGAGTCCATCCGCGATCATTCCTATTTCGTCCTTGCTATCACCGGTCTGATCTTCCTCGTCGTCATCAGTTTATTGGTCTACGCCGTCGTCAAGTTCCGTGACAAGCCGCTGACAGCTGGACGCGAGCCTGCCCAGGTGTACGGGAGCACGCAAATTGAGCTGGCTTGGACCATTATTCCCGTCTTGATTGTGTTTGTCCTGTTTCTCGCGACGGCACGGGTGATTCATGCAATCGAGGATGCCCGGAAACCCGCGACGGCTGTGGAGGTCACCGCCATTGGCCACCAGTTCTGGTGGGAGTACCGCTATCCGGCGTTGGGCGTCGTCACGGCTAACGAACTGCACGTTCCGGTGAGCGATCCAGCTCACGCGACGCCCACGTTTTTGACGTTGCTTTCCGCGGACACGGATCACAGCTTTTGGGTCCCTCAACTTGCGGGGAAGACAGACTTGATCCCGAATCGCGTAAATCACACGTGGATTGATCCGCACCAGACTGGCGTGTATGTCGGCCAGTGCGCCCAATACTGCGGAACGCAGCACGGGAAGATGCTGCTCCGAGTGTCGGTCGATAGCCCCGAAGAGTTCGCTGCGTGGGTCCAGGCACAAAAACAGCCCGCAAATCACGACGACAAAGCGAGTGCGGGACGGCGTGTTTTTGAAACAACTGCATGCATAAATTGTCACGCAGTTGGCGGTACGAATGGGACGGGGCGCTTCGGTCCGGATCTGACGCACTTGATGAGCCGGGACACAATCGCGGCTGGTGCGGCCTTAAATACGCACGAAAATTTGCGCCTGTGGATGCAGAACCCGGATGCGATTAAGCCTGGCTCGCTCATGCCTGCCATGAAATTGAGCGACGCCGATCTGGACGCACTCGTGCGCTATCTAGAAACGCTCCGCTAGAGAGAAAGGTTTGAGGGACGGGCTATGTCATCGGATGCAATGGCCATTCATCAGGGAACAGATGTAGGCAGCCGGCCATGGGTCGAGACGCTGCACGGGTGGGTGACTACGGTCGATCACAAGCGCTTGGGCATTCTGTACATCCTTTATGCGCTGCTGTTTCTCGCCGTCGCCGGCTCGGAAGCCATGATCATACGCATCCAGCTGATGTATCCGCACAACAGCTTTGTTTCACCGCAAGTCTTCAACCGTATATTCACGATGCATGGCACGACCATGGTCTTCTTCGTGGGCATACCCGTGTTGTTCGGGTTGGCAAACTATCTCGTGCCGTTGATGATCGGCGCTCGGGACATGGCCTTTCCACGCCTGAATGCCTTCAGTTTTTGGCTGACGGCGTTAGGGGGATTTCTTCTTTACTTCAGTTTTCTGGGTGGCAGCGGTCTGTACGGCGCCGGCAACGCGCCCGACGTGGGATGGTGGGCCTACGCTCCGTTGACGTCGCGTGCGTTCTCACCGGGGCACAGCTCAGATTACTGGACGATCTCGCTGTTGGTGGCCGGCTTCGGCAGTATCGGCACGGCAATCAACATAATCGCGACGATTCTCTGCATGCGTTGCCCGGGCATGAAGCTGAGCCGCATGCCTTTGCTTGTATGGCTGAACCTTGTCGTGTCTGGAATGGTCCTCATCGCCATCACACCTCTCTCGGCGGCACAGATAATGCTCTGCGTGGATCGCTATCTGGGCGGACACTTTTTTGACACCCAAGCCGGAGGGTCCGCAGCGCTATGGATGCACTTCTTCTGGATTTTCGGACATCCGGAAGTGTACATCCTGATTCTTCCCGCTTTTGCGGTTTTGTCGGAAGTCATTCCAGTGTTTTCGCGGAAACCTATGTTCGGGTATCCGGTCATGGTCGGAGCCACCATAGCGATCGGGTTCATCAGCATGAGTGTTTGGGCGCATCACATGTTTTCCATTGGGATGAGCTCTTACGGCAACGCCTTTTTCGTGCTGACGACGATGGCTATCGCTGTTCCGACTGGCATTAAAATCTTCAACTGGCTTGGCACCATGTGGGGGGGGCGGATCATCTTTAAGACGCCAATGCTGTTCTGCATTGGATTCTTGTTTAATTTTTTAATCGCCGGTCTCACCGGCATCATGTTGGGGAGCGCGGCTTTTAACTGGCAGCTTACCGGTTCGTATTTTGTCGTGGCGCACTTTCACTATACCCTCTCAGGATCATTTCTGTTTGGAATCTTCGCGGCGTTCTATTACTGGCACCCAAAAATCACGGGAAGAATGCTAGGCGAACGCCTAGGCAAACTCCATTTCTGGCTCTTCTTCATCGGGTTTCACGTATGTTTTGATCTCATGCACATTCCAGGTTTGCTCGGCATGGCGCGCCGAATTTACACCTACGAGCCCGGACGCGGTTGGGATACTCTGAATCTGCTCATCAGCATCGGCGCATTCATTCAAGGCATTGCCACACTGATCTTTGTAGCCAACCTCATTATTTCTTACTTCAAAGGGGCGAAGGCCGGGAACGATCCCTGGGACGCGTGGACTCTCGAATGGTCGGTGAGTTCGCCGCCACCAGCCTACAACTTCGCTTCGATCCCCACAGTCGCGAGCCGCAGACCATTGTGGGATTTGAAACATCCGGAAGACCCGGACAGCCGCTATGAATAAAGGAATGAATCAATGAGCGCAATCACGACCCCCCTCCCCGAAATACCAGGGTCCTCGGCGCTTCCCTATAAAGGCAGGGTCGGAATGGCCTGTCTCATTATTGCCGAGTCGGCGATCTTCACAATCTTCGTCGTCGCGTATCTCTATTACATAGGGAAGAGCCTCACGGGGCCGACTCCCCGCGAGGTGCTCGAGACCCCGATTTTCTTCACTGTCTGCTTATTATCCAGCAGCCTTACGATTCACCTCGCGTCAAAACTTCTCGATCGAGGCAAGCGCGGCGCGTTCCTGGCTCTGTGGTTTCTCACCATCGTGCTGGGCGCACTTTTTATGTATGGCACAGCACGGGAATGGCACCGGCTTATTTACGAGCATGGTCTGACTATCTCCACCAATCTTTTTGGAACGACCTACTATTCGCTTGTCGGTCTGCACGCGGCGCACGTCACGGTAGGTCTGCTGATGCTTACTATCGTGCTTCTCTTCGGTTTGGAGGGGCGAGTAGGGCGCGAGCAGTCCGCTCGCATCGACGTGCTTTCCATGTACTGGCATTTCGTGGATGCAGTGTGGGTTGTTGTTTTTACCGTGGTTTACGTTTTGGGCCGCTGAGGAGATCCGATGGCAATGCTGCTACCTACGGAACACATCGAGCAGAGCTCTCGCGTACCAAGAGAGATCGAGGTGCCGGCATCCACAGCGTGGCCTCTCGTTCTCGCTCTTGGATTTACGCTGATGTTTGCGGGGCTGCTGACGAGCGCCTCCGTGAGTGTTCTCGGCGCGGTGCTGGCGATCGCCGGTTGCGTCGGCTGGTTCCGGGAAGTCTTCCCTCACGAACATGAAGAAATTGTGCAGGTCGTTCCAGAAGACCTCTCCGTTACCACGGAGCGCCGGCTCGTCGAACGGCTGCCAGTGGCCCCAGAACAAGTCCGCGCGTGGCTGCCCCTCGAAACGTATCCGATATCGGCCGGTGTGAAAGGCGGTCTGGCGGGAAGCGTGGCGATGGCTGTGCTCGCCTGCCTCTATGGCTTGCTCAAGACAGGCAGCATTTGGTATCCCATCAATCTTCTTGCCGCAGTTGTGTATGCGCCGTCGGAGGTGCCTTCCGCCGCGGAGTTGAATTCCTTTCACGGAGGCATCTTTCTGATTGCCGTGCTCTTACATCTTGTTACCTCGACGCTAGTGGGACTGCTGTATGGCGCGATGCTTCCCATGTTCGCGCATCGCCCCATTGTTCTGGGCGGCTTGATCGGTCCAGTGCTGTGGTCGGGGTTGCTGTACTCCATTATGGGCATTCTCAATCCCACGCTGGGCAGCCATATCGATTGGGTGTGGTTCGTTGCGTCGCAGGTGGCGTTTGGCGTCGTTGCAGGAATTGTGGTTATGCGTCAATCGCGCGTACCCACGCGAGAGAACGTGCCTTTCGCCTTGCGCGCAGGAATCGAAGCCCCTGGCGTGATGCCACCGCGAGAAAACGGAGAAAAACGACCGTGAGGCAATTTCGGCATCTACGGCCATCCGCGGCGCTCGCACTGTTGCTGCTCGCGGGCTGCGGTTCGCCGCACGGCCAGCCGCTTGCAGGATCCGAAACTCTCGCTCCGAACGAGATATTAGATTTTGACACTCTGTACGCACAAAACTGCGCGGGTTGCCATGGCGCGGAAGGGCGGGGAGGAGCCGCCATCGCGCTTGCCGATCCGGTTTATCTGGCCATCGCGGATGACGCAGTGATTCGTAAAGTCGTTGCGAACGGCGTGCACGGAACGGCCATGCCGGCATTTGCCGAGAGCGCCGGTGGAATGCTGACCGACAAACAGATTGACGTCATCTCAAACGAAATGCGATCGCGGTGGAGCCGTCAGGAAATTCTCAACGGAGCCAATCCGCCTTCCTATGCACCGAAATCGGCGGGCGACGCCCAGCGAGGCGAGGTCGCATACAAGACCTACTGCGAATCGTGCCATGGGCCTGGCGGCCGTGGAGGACCAAAGGGCAGCGCCATCGCGGACGATTCCTTTCTCGCGCTGGTAAGCGATCAGGGCTTGCGCACGATTGTGATCGCAGGTCGTCCCGAATTGGGGGCCCCCGACTGGCGCGGGAATGTGTCTGGCAAGCCCATGTCGGACCAGGAAGTGACCGACGTGGTTGCGTGGCTCGGCTCGCGGCGATCTCAAAATCCTGGGCAACCCTATCCCGTTTCGAATCACGCGCAGCATTAGGAGCTTGACGATGTCGAATGAAGACTTGGTGTCCCGTCGAGGATTTTTTATGAAGTTGGGAATTCTCTTCAACGGCTTGGTGGCGGCTGCGCTGACTGTACCGATTGTCGGATATCTTCTGTCTTGTATCACGCGAGGGCGCGCGAACGCCTACCTCTCTTGGGTGCCACTCGGGCCGTTGAGCGAATTCCCAGAAGGCGAGACGCGTCTGGCTACCTTCCGGAATCCCTACGTTACGCCCACCGACGGCAAGACGGCAGACACGGCATGCTGGGTGCGGCGCATCGAAGGCGAGCAGTTCCAGGTTTTTGCGGTTAACTGCGCGCACCTCGGTTGTCCCGTTCGATGGTTTCAGCAATCCAGCTTGTTTATGTGCCCTTGTCATGGTGGGGCTTATTATCAGGATGGATCGCGTGCTTCGGGGCCCCCCGAGCGCGGCCTGTTCCAGTATCCGTACAAGGTGCAGGACGGTCTCGTCACCATTCAGGCGGGTGAACTACCCACACCGGGAGCGAGCGCCTCTCTCACCGGAAAGAAACCGACATGCGCCTGATAGCCCAGATCGGGGAATGGTTCGACCGGCGCTTGCAGCTTGCGGCTCCTATCCGCGAGATTTCCGAGCATCCCGTTCCGCGGAACACGGCGAGCTGGTTCTATGTGTTCGGCAGCGCCGCGCTCGTCGTGTTCGTTCTCCAGATCGTCACCGGCATTCTGCTCGCCTTGATTTACGTTCCCTCGGGAGGCGAGGCGTGGAGCAGCCTCCAAGCGCTCAACCACGACGTGACTCTTGGCTGGTTCATCCGCGCGTTGCACGGGTGGGGCTCGAACTTCATGGTGGCGATTGTTCTCATTCACATGGTGCAGGTCTTCCTTTTCGGAGCCTACAAGTTTCCTCGAGAGCTCACCTGGATCGTCGGCGTTTTTCTCTTGCTGATGACTCTTGGCATGGCGTTCAGCGGGCAAGTGCTGCGCTTTGATCAAGACGCCTATTGGGGGCTTGGTATCGGAGCCTCAATCGCCAGCCGCGTCCCCATTGCAGGTCCGGCGATTGTTAAATTGATGTTGGGTGGGCCGATCATCGCCGGCGCGACTCTGTCTCGATTTTTTGCGCTGCACGTTTTCGTGATTCCCGGGATGCTCATCGGGTTCGTGTGCATACATCTCCTGATGGTGCTGAAGCTCGGAATCAACGAATGGCCGATGCCCGGCCGCCTGGTGAAAAAAGCCACCTACACCGCTGAGTATCACGAATTGACGAAGAAAGATGGGGCGCCGTTTGTTCCCTATGCAGTTTGGAAAGATATGTTCTTTGCGGCGTTCATCCTCTTGGCGGTGGCTGCATGCGCTTTGTACTTCGGCCCGTTCGGACCAACCGGCAGGCCGGACCCTACGATTATTCAAACGGTGCCGAAGCCAGACTACTTCTTTTTGTGGCTGTACGGTTTGCTGTCTTACTTGCCGCCTTCCATGGAGACGCCAGCTCTTCTCATTGGCCCCGTGGTTGCTATCGCGTTTCTTGTTTTGCTGCCATTTCTTTCTGGAGAAGGGGAAAAGAGTTGGCGCCGGCGGCCGATCGCTGTTTTGGCGATTCTGCTGATCGCCATAGTCCTGGGAACACTCACCCACCTCGCTGGATATACGCCGTGGAGTCCGCACATGAATGCGTGGAGCGGCGATCCGGTGCCCGAACGATTTCTGCATGGCGCCACTGCACTTCAACGGCAAGGGGCCCTCGTGTTTCAGGTCAAGCAGTGCCGCAATTGCCATTCGCTCGGTGAACTCGGGGGACAGAGGGGCCCGGCGCTCGACAGCGTTGCCGTGCGGCTCACGCAGGACCAGCTCATCCGCCAGGTGATTCAAGGAGGCGGGAACATGCCGGCGTACGGGAAGAACTTGAGTCCGGCGCAGACCACGGCGCTCGTCGCATTTCTCGAGACCTTGCATCCGGCTGGGCAAGCTCCCGCGCGCGATGCATCGCGCGATGTGGTGCTCAGTGACGCCCAGGAAAAACGCCCTGGCGCACAACCGTAAAAAACCAATCCATGTCGCCTCACGTTCATGCAGCGTCGGGATCCGGGTGGTTTCCGATTTCGCTGCTCTTAGCGCTGCTCCTCACGGAATTTTTGTACTTGCGTGGATGGCTTCGTCTTCGTTCAGCCTCCGTGAAGCCCATTCCAGCCTGGCGCGTCATTAGCTTCGCTCTCGGCCTATTCTTGATCTGGGTGGCTGTGGCCTCGCCCCTTGCCGCGCTCGACGAGCAGATGCTGACGGCCCACATGATTCAACATCTGTTGCTCATGACCTTTGCCGCTCCATTGATGCTGCTTGGTTTGCCCGTGATACCTTTCTTGCAGGGTCTCCCCCATCAATTTGCGGAGTCAGTTGTTGGTCCACTGTTCCGCTGGCCGCCGGTGCAAAGGTTAGGGCGGATGCTTGTGCGACCTACATTTTCCTGGCTGGCGGCAACTGCGACCTTGATGGGATGGCATGTTCCGGCGATCTTTACGCTTGCGTTGCAATCGGGAGCATGGCATCTGTTCGAGCAAGCAACTTTCCTTGTGGCCGGCCTTCTCTTTTGGTGGCCCGTCGTTCAGCCTTGGCCAAATGCGCCAAGGGAGCCGCGATGGTCGATCCTCTTATATCTTTTTCTTGCCACTTTGCCCTGCGACATTCTTTCGGCATTTCTTGTCTTCTCCGAGCGTGTCGTCTATCCGGTGTACCTTTCGGCCTCGCGGCAGTCTGGACTCTCCGTTTTGACGGATCAGCAGTGTGCCGGTGCGTTGATGTGGACCTGCATCACCATCGTCTATCTCGTTCCGGTGGCAACTCTATCCACGCGGCTGCTCGCGCCGCGGAACTCCCGGGCCGACTTATCGCAATCGGAATTTCTCGGAATCGTGACTCCGCAAAGTAATCCGAAAAGGGTGGAGGCTTTCTGAGGATCGCAACTGAGCCCGTTCTCGCCGCTTTCCAACTGGCTGCCCTTAATCTCTGGCGGCACCTCGCTGACCACACAGCATTTCCGATTTATTCCTGCAACGAACTCGTTAAGCTTTCGTTTCTACAGTGCAGGGAAGGGAACGCTTGGAATCGATCTCCGCCCGCTGGTTGTGGTTCCAATCCCTTGTAAGGACTGACCGCACGTTCAGCACACTGCGTAGTTGCGAAAACTAGTGGGAGCCCGACGTGCACTTCGAATTTTCGAATTAGTCCTGCGAATGTTCAGCTGGTGGCGCAATACCAAGCCGTTTCATCTTGTAAAACAAAGTGGTGCGCTTCAATCCAAGTCTGGCGGCTGCTCCTCGCGGACCTCCGAGCTTCCAATTGGCGCGCTGGCAAGCGGCGAGAATTTCTCTACGCACCTTGTCTTCGAGGGTCGGGTTTGAAATCTCGGGTCCTGACGGCTGATAGCTTTCGAGCGGTGCTGGTTCAAAGACGCCATCATTGGAGAGAATGACGCCACGCGCGATGTAGTTCTGGAGCTCACGAATGTTGCCGGGCCAGTGATGGCGCGCCAGGGAACGCATGGTTTCCTGAGGAATCGATTCGATCGATTTGTCCATCGAAGCGGCAAACTGTTGAACAAAATACTCCACGAGCGCGGGAATATCGGCTTTCCTTTCGCGCAGTGGCGGCAGATAAATCGGGAAAACATTCAACCGGTAGTACAAATCTTCGCGGAATTCACGATTTTGAGCCATTTGCTTCAAATCTTGGTTGGTCGCCGCCACGACGCGAACATCGACTCGCGTTGTGCGCGTGCTTCCGACGGCCTCAAACTCACGCTCCTGCAAGACGCGGAGCAGCTTGGGTTGAAGCTCTAATGGCATGTCCCCAATTTCATCGAGGAACAGAGTGCCGCGATCGGCCAACGCGAAGCGGCCGACATGAGAGTTGACGGCGCCCGTAAAGGCTCCGCGTTCGTGCCCGAAGAGCTCGCTTTCGAGAAGGCCGGCGGGGATTGCCGCACAATTTACCTTCACCAGGCTTCGGTTCCGGCGGGGACTGAACTCGTGAATCGCGCGAGCGATGACTTCCTTGCCGGTGCCGGTTTCGCCCCCGATCAGAACTGTTGTATTTGTGGGCGCAACCGCTTCAACTAGGGAGAGAATGCCGCGGAGACTCCCACGTCGGCCCACGATTGTCTCCAAAAACGGAAGTTTTTCGCGGTCCTCCCTGCGAGCGCGTGGCTCGTCATCACGATACACTAGCGCGTTCATTGGCATGTTTCCTGCTTTTTCGTTAATTTGGATCACAGAACTATAAGCTGAACTCATTTTTTCACTCCTGTATTCGCGTCAACGATTGCTGCGCAAGTTGACCCGCGTGCCTGCCCGCCAAAATGATGCTTGAGTCTACAGCCCGTCTTTCCGGGTCCCGTAAGAAACCAGAGCTTTATCACACTCGAACTGGCAAGCTGTGGAACTGCGTTTTTCCGTGTCCAAAACTCCCGAGAGCCCGTGATCTGCACGCTTCCCCAAGCGCGCACCTAGCTCCCTTTTATGGGCCGATTGTGTTGCTGTGACCATGACTGCTCCTTTTACTGTCTACTGCACAAGCTCAAGTCAGCAGAACCCGTTCATCACTCATTTCTCCACACTCTTGTCAGATTCTCTTTCCAGCCGCTCTCTCCTGATCCACTCCCGGATGTAAAGGCCGCAGTTCTTCAGCTTGATCGAGTCGGCTTCCCACTTCTCCAGATACTTGACGGCCTCGCCGTCCACCGACCTCAAATCTGTACAGTCCAGGACAATTCGTCTGCCTTTTCCTTCTGCCGCAATGAGTGTCTCCATCTCTGTTACGTTTTCCGCGGTTAGTTGACCGCTAACCTTAAAGACGACTTCTCCGTTTGCCTTTCTGGTGATCCTCAGCATCTGTTTCCTCGTCGCAATCACAACTTCCGTCGCTTAAATGGCAATTAAGGCGCCACTCGTAAGTAGTTGAAAAGACGGCTCCGCTATTGCCGATGCAACGACGAAATTTCGACAATTGGCGGACGGCTAAACAAACCGACGAGGATGAGAGTCCTCGAGGTGGGCTGTTTCCTGGCTTAAGAGCCGAGTGGTTCTCCCCCGCAAGACCGAGGCGCTAGCGGACTGCTTCCGCCAATCGGCGGATACAGGCGGTCGACTACAGCCGTTGCGATTGTCTTCCTGCTATACGTCACAAAATCCCTGGCGGGCGATGGCTTTGCCTTTCATTTCATTCGAGTAGCGGGGAACGTGTTACTCTAACCGGCTACGACGATGTGGCGCTGGGCGGCCGCCAAATCAGTGGGCATATAGGCGATAAGAACCTCGGGTGCCGCCTGCTTTTCGTTGGAAGGCACCAGTGCCTGTAGCAGATCTTCATAGGATCGATCCCCTAATGGCGCGATCGCGCCACGCCGATCTCGTCGAGTCGGCAGTCACGGCCGAAAGCCCCGTTCCGACGGACAGCGAAATCGTGCTTTCGTGGCGTCGTTGCAGCGGCGACCATCATGTCGATCCCAGAAGCAGCGCGACACCACACATCATCACCCAGACTGAGCTCACCCTCTTCAAAGAGCCTGTGAGTGACGTCCTTCTCCACGCGCGGGAAGAGATCGACCGCCTTTATGCCATTGTCCGGCAAGAAGATTACGTCGTTTTGCTGTGCAATCGCGAAGGAGTCGCCATTCAGCACCGTGGCGACGAAGCGAAGGCGGAGCAATTCAAACATTGGGGCATCTGGCTGGGCGGCGTTTGGTCCGAGCAAGTCGAGGGGACGAACGGAATCGGGACTGCGATCGTTGAACAACGTCCAGTTCTCGTCCACTGCGGACACCACTTTCGCACGCGCCATGCCAACCTGAGTTGTGCTGGGGCCCCTATCTTCGACGCGGACAACAAACTCATCGCGGTTTTGGATGTTTCCAGAATCGATCTGGGACGGTCCGAACGCACCCATGGACTGGTGCTGGCTGCCGTGACCGCTTCAGTGCGTGCCATTGAAGAACGGCTTTTCCGGCACTCCTTTCGTCGTGCTTGGACGATTGCTGCCGCTCCCCCGCAGACCAGCGGTGCAGGGCTTCTCCTGGCCGTCGACGACGATCAGCGCATTGTTGGCGCGGATCGCTTGGCCCGGGAGGCACTGGGCCTCGACGAGACGGATCTACTAAGCGGCAAATCTCTATCGGCGTTTTTTCACTACGACCGCTCCCTCTTTCGACGAAGTAATGACCAGGACTCTCCGGCGCAATGGATACGGGTCGATTCGGAAAGCGCGTGGAACGTTTTAATCACGCCGCCCCTCCGAACGTCCAAGGAACTGCGTAACTCGGAATATGCTGTGATCCACTCGCGCCCTCGACTGAGCACGCTCGAAAACTTATCGGCGGAAACAATTCCAACTCCGAGCCGTGGCGGGTTGTCGCCAGCCGTGACACGCCGCGTCTGCGACTATATTGAAGGTCATCTCGATGAAAAGATGCGGCTCGATGGACTGGCCGCCCTGGCGGGGCTTTCCAGCGACTATTTTGCCCGGGCATTCCACCAGTCAGTGGGGGTGCCGCCACACACGTATCTGTTGCGGCGGCGCTTGGAACATGTGGAACACATGCTGCGGGAGACACATGCTCCGTTGTCGGAAATAGCCCTGGCGACTGGTTTTTCTGACCAAAGCCATCTCGCGCGGCACTTCCGGCGGTGGGCTGGAGTGTCTCCTCGTCAGGTCCGCTGGTCGGAAGGGAACCCATCTGTACAAGGTAACCCTCTGAGAAAAAGTAACTTAGCAGAGTAGCATTACTGATCAAGGCAGAAACGTCTCTCCGGAACCTCTTCAACCCCCAAGACGCAGCGAAATTGTGATCTAGATCACAATTCATCGGAAACATTCCAAATACGCCGAGTTTGTTCAAGACGACAGGATTCCGACGGAGCCACAATCCGCCCAGATCATCGAAAGGAGGGCAAGCCCATGGACGACCCCGAGGCCATTCCCGTTCCACCGAACTCAGTTGCAACAAAGGGGTCGGCCGACGCAGGCAGCTTCTCTGGGTGTATCATGCCCGCCATGGCCTCCTCAGGACCGGGATCCGAGCGTTTGAATGCCCAACTCCTTGTTGACTCGATTCCCGCGCTGATTCACACCGCCAGGCCCGACGGTTACCTCGATTACTTCAATAAACCTTGGCTGGACTACCTGGGCGCCACCCTTGACGACGTAACCGGGTGGAATTGGACAGCCTTTGTTCACCCTGAGGATGTCGAGGGGATCTTGACCAAGTGGCGAGCCTGCCTCGCGACTGGGGAAATCTTCGAGTACGAAACTCGCGTCCGTAGAGCGAACGGAGATTACCGCTGGATGTTCCACCGGAAAGGGCCACTTCGCGATGCAAACGGCAACATCGTCAAGTGGTATGGATCGAGCCTGGATATTGACGAGCGCAAAACGGCGGAAGAACAGCTCCGCCGCAACGCCCAGGAGCTGCAAAGAAGCGAGTTTTATCTTGCCGAAGGGCAGCGTCTTGCCCACATGGGAAGCTGGGCCTTCGATCCCGACGGCTTCTACTATTGGTCTCCCGAATTATTTCGGATGCACGGACTCGATCCGGCCAGCGAACCGCCTAGTGTTCAGGAATACCTGGATTGTGTCCACCCGCAGGATCGCGAGTCCTTGGCAGACCTGATCAGGGGAATCTTGGCGAAGGCTTCGCCCTTCGATGCCACAAAGCGCTTCGTTCGTCCCGACGGGGAGGTCCGGTACATTCGCTGCGTCGGTGCTCCTGTTCTAGAAAACCAAAGCCTGAAAAGGTACGTTGGCAGCGCCATAGACGTTACGGAGCACGAGCTCCTGACCCAGGACCTCCGGCGACGGGAAGCATACCTGGCGGAAGCTCAAAGCCTCAGTCACACGGGCAGCTTCGGCTGGAAACCTGACACAGACGAGATTGTCTGGTCAGACGAAACCTATCGCATTTTCGAGTACGACCGCTCGGTTAAGCCAACAATAGATTCACTGGCACAGCGCGTCCATCCCGAGGAACTCGCCGACGTCAAAGAGGTCATTAATCGCGCCTTTGCGGGAGCGACAGATTTCGAGCATGCTTATCGCTTGCTACTGCCTGACGGGCGCGTCAAGCACGTCCACGCCCTAGCTCATGTAGTGCAGGATGCATCTGGCAATCGCGAGTTTGTCGGGGCGGTGACCGACATCACCGAACACAAGGCGGCCGAGGAAGCCCTCCGGAGCAGTGAAGCGTACCTGGCAGAGGCGCAGAGACTCAGCCGCACCGGCAGTTGGGCATGGAGTCTCGACACCGACTTCAGGTATTGGTCGGAGGAATGCTATCGAGTTCTGGGTTTTGATCCACGGGATGGTGCGCCCCGAATTGAACAACTCATCCAGCGAATTCATCCTGACGATCAACCGGCGTTCCGGGAATCTGCCAAGAGGGCCATGCATAACAAGTTGGACGAAGAATTGGATTATCGCATTGTGCATCCGAGTGGCTCCGTCAGGGACATTCACAGCATTGGTCATCCTGTTTTCAGCTCGTGTGGCGACCTCATTGAGTACACCGGTACTGTGATCGACGTCACGGAACGTAAACGAGCAGAGGAGGAACTACGCAGAAGTGAAATGGAACTCCGGCAAATGATGGACTTCACGCCGCTGTACCTCGGCGTATATGGGCCCGATGGAAGCCCGCTCTATGCCAATCGAGCCTCGCTCGATTACCTTGGAATGAGCCTGGATGAGTGGCGGCAGAGACCTATGGACACTCACGTTCATCCTGATGATGTGGAGCGGCTCAACCGAGCTTCGTCGAGTGGCTCTGGTTGCGAATTGGAGTTGCGGGTTCGCAGCCACGATGGGAAGTTTCGTTGGATTCTGGCTCGTTTCAACCTGCTGCGCGACGAAAAGGGACAGATCACGCGTCGGTATACCGCGAGTACTGATATTGACGACCGCAAGAGGGCTGAGGAGAAACTGCAACAGGAAAACGTCGCGCTGCGTGAAGAAATCGATAAAGCCTCGATGTTTGAAGAGATCGTTGGAACATCTCCCGCTTTGAAGAGTGTTCTCTCGCGCATCTCCAAAGTCGCACCGAGTAATTCTACGGTCCTCATCACGGGTGAAACAGGAACAGGCAAAGAGCTAGTTGCACGCGCCATCCACCGACGATCAGATCGTGCTTCGCGCGCGTTCGTTAGTGTGAACTGTGCGGCGATCCCCCGTGATCTCATCGCTTCGGAGTTGTTCGGCCATGAGAAGGGCGCCTTTACGGGCGCGACTCAGCAGCGCCTGGGGCGGTTTGAACTAGCAAATGGAGGCACAATCTTCCTCGACGAAGTCGGAGAGCTTCCAGCCGAGACTCAGATTGCTCTGCTTCGCGTCTTACAGGAGCATGAGTTTGAGCGTGTCGGCGGCAGTCGTCGAATCCGCGCTGACGTTAGGGCGATTGCAGCCACCAACCGTGACCTGCAGGCCGCCATCAGCGCTGGGTCCTTTCGTAGTGATTTGTTTTATCGGCTGAATGTCTTCCCGATCGAGATACCTTCTCTTCGAGAACGACGAGCGGACATTCCTCTGCTGGTGGAATACTTTATCGATCGCTATGCGCGAAAAGCTGGGAAGACCATAAAACGTGTCACCAAGAAGACGCTGGAATTGCTTCAGTCCTATCCTTGGCCGGGAAACATTCGCGAACTGCAGAACGTCATCGAGCGTTCGGTGATCCTTTGCGAAGCAGAGAATTTCTCGATCGACGAAAACTGGTTACCGCAGACGCCGCCTCTGACAACGGAACCGAAGCAGCAAGTTGAGCTCCCTCAGAGACTCCTCGTGCAAGAGAAGGACATGATCGAGGCTGCACTGAAGGATGCCCGTGGCCGGGTGTCGGGACCCACGGGCGCTGCGGTCAAGTTGGGGATACCACGGTCTACTCTGGAATCGAAGATTCGGTCTCTGAAAATCGACAAGAATCGCTTCAAGACCTAGAAAAAACGTTTTTTCCTCTGGTTCAGGTCAACTGACGATTTTTCGGCATTTGGCGAAAACCCGCCAGATGCTGACGTGTTAAGTGGCGTATTTTCAGATGAATAGCGTTGGCAGTCACTTTGCACTTGGTATTGGCATGTCTAGGACTCCGCGATGTTCACTGTTTGATTTTGCCCTTGTACGACACACGTTTGCAAATCTGTGTGAAGTGCGAGCGGTTCTGCTGTTGTCGCTGATTCTTAGTGGTTGCCACACTACAAAGCCAGAGCCGACAACCGTGAGTTATCTCCGTCTCGGTTGGTCTCAACCAGATGATCTGCCAGAAATGGAGTCTTTGTTGCAGCAGTTCACTCGAGAAACCGGGATCCGCGTCCGCGATCTCCCCGTTCCTGAGACGACTCTGGATCAGTTAGACCTCTCGCGCAGGCTCCTAAGGCAGGCTGCCGCCGGGCCCGATGCGCTCGCCGTTGACGTGATTTGGGCCGGAGTTCTGCAGCCCGACTTAGTTGATCTGCAACGCGAGGTGGCCGACGAATTTCCACTGCTCGGACCACAGTTATTGCGAAGCTACCAAGCGGACGGGAAGCTCGCAGCTGTTCCTTACACCGTTCAAGTCGGTGTCCTTCAGTATCGACGCGACCTCCTCCGTGAATACGGTTACCAACGTCCTCCCAGAACATGGGACGAACTCGAGAAAATGGCTGCCAGGATCCAGGCGGGCGAGCGAGCCAAAGGCCACAAAGATTTTTGGGGTTACGTCTGGCAGGGAGCAGCCGCTGAGGCTCTGACCTGTAACGCCATTGAATGGCAAGCAGCCGCAGGCGGGGGGCGCATTATCGAAAGCAATCGAACGATCAGCGTGAACAATCCAGCAGCAATTCGCTCATGGGAGAGGGCCAAACATTGGATCGGCTGGATCTCGCCGCCCAGTGTTCTCGCGTATCAGGAGCTTGATTCTCTCAACGTTTTCGACAAAGGAGGAGCGGCATTTGGGCGTATTTGGGGCGGAGCCTCGATTACGCATATAGCTTTATTCCGCCAAATGCATTGGCGAAATTCGCTGGCCCAAAGCATAACTGGATACACCACCATTCCTGGTGGATTAACCGGTGGGGCGGGTACCCTCGGAGGGTCAGGTCTGGCCGTCTCAGAACATTCGTCGCATCGCAAAGAAGCTATAGAACTTGTTCGATTTTTGATCCGAGCCCAGATTCATTCAAATCAAGTCGACGAGAGGGCAGTTGTCGATCGGGCGGGATCTCATGGCGCAGATTCCGCATCAGAGGCAGGTCGGACCTCCGAGGCGGTGATCCGAACGAAACTGGTGGTCCGGCCCTCCACGGAAACCGGTACACAGTACGAACACGTCGCCAGAGCTTACTTCGATGCAGTACACTCCGTCCTGACTGGCGAGAAATCAGCGTCCATAGCGGCTGCTGCGTTGGAGAAGGAACTGGTGCGGATTACTGGACTGCCAGTCGGACCGCCCCTAAAGGGCGATTAGTCCTGCAGTAAGCCGCCGAGGACCAGTTGAAATGATTTTCTTGTCGATGAACGCGGACAATGATCTCACGAATTGACCAGCTGAAGATTGGCCCGCGTCTAATTCTATGTTTTGCCGTCATCGTTTTGCTGATGTTCGTGGGGAACACTCTCCTCGTCTGGCAATTTTTCCTGGTGAATCAACAATCGGGCCGCGTCACTGCGCTCGCAAGGGAATTGGCCGCAGTTTCGCGCTTTCAGAGTGACATTTTGTCTGTCGATGCAAGACTCGACCTGCTTGCGAAGTCTGAAGACGTGGATGCGCTTAGGCGAGAAGCCGGAAGCCTACGATCAATTCTCGCTGCCGACAGCGAATCCGTCAGGGATGCGCTCGCTCATCTTCCCTCGGATATGCCTAGAGACGTTGCAGTCCTACCCACTGTGGAAGCGATCAAGATCACTTTGCCACCCCAGCTCGATGCGGTAATCGCCCTGGGCCTGGCTTCCGATTGGGATGCCGTACGTCTCCGTCTCGCTAATGAAAAGGCGCCGCTGGAAGCTAGTACTTCGGAGCTGGTTCGCAATGTGCAGCGGCAAGTCAGCGACGAGCTTGCGCAGTCGGTCGTGCAGCATGAACGACTAAAACGTCGAATTTTTGTGATTGTGCCTTCGATCGCTCTGGTTACGCTCTTGGCGTCCACGTTTCTTATCGTCGTCGTAACAAGCAGCATTAGTGATCCGCTTCGCCAGCTGATGCGAGGATCAACTGCACTGGCGCGAGGAGATTTTGACCATCAAGTGCCGCTGTCCGGAAATGATGAACTGGCTCATCTTGGGGCTGTCTTCAATGAAACCACTACTAGATTGCGCGACCTCTATCGGCAGATAAGAAGCAACGAAGCGCACCTCGCAGAAGCGCAGCGGCTAACCCACATGGGCAGCTGGGTCTGGCAGGTCGCGGACAGAAACGCGCTGCATTTGTCGGACGAATGGTATCGCATCTACGGATTCGACCCGAGAGCGGGAATGCCGCCGTGGGAAGAGCGGCTACAGCGTGTGCATCCCGACGATCGCGGCAAGTGGCAGGGAACCACCGAGCGAGCAATCGAGGAAAAATCAGATTATGACGTGGAGTTTCGCGTACTCCTCCCGGATGGAACACTAAAGTGGATTCGCACGGTTGACCATCCGGTCCTAAGCCCAGCGGGAGAACTGGTCCAGTTCGTGGGTAGCTCCATGGACATTACCGAGCGCAAACACGCCGAGGAAGAGCTTCAACAACTTGTTGATTTCGTTCGTCACATCATTACGGTGCTGTCACCAAACGGCAAGATTACTTACGCAAACCGTGTTGCCAGGGAATACACCGGTCTGACCATTGACGAATATCGGTCGGTGGACGTACTTGCCCGAGTAATCCATCCCGATGATATCGAGAGGATGCGAGCGGTTCGCGAACGTGGACTTTCGGCGAATAGCCCGTTTGAAATCGAAGCAAGAACGCTAGGGAAGGACGGCCTCTGCCGCTGGTTCCTGTATCGTTATAATCCATTGCGTGACGAACACGGACAGATTACCCGCTGGTACGTCGCCGGGACCGATATCGAAGATCGCAAGAGAGCCGAGGAGAGACTGCAGCAGGAAAACATCGCTCTGCGCCAGGAAATCGGCAGAGCCTCAATGTTCGAAGAAATTGTCGGCACCTCCAAGCCGCTGAAGGCTGTTCTTCGTCAGACCGCCAAAGTCGCTCCAACGGACTCGACCGTTTTAATCACGGGGGAGACCGGTACTGGCAAAGAACTCATCGCCCGGGTTGTTCACAAACGCTCGCAGAGGTCTGAGCACGCCTTCATCAGTGTGAACTGTGCCGCATTTGCGCCCTCGCTAATTTCGTCGGAATTGTTTGGCCATGAGAAGGGGGCTTTCACAGGAGCCACTCAGCGCCGGCTCGGCCGCTTTGAACTGGCCGACGGCGGAACGATTTTCCTGGACGAAGTGGGCGAACTGCCCCCGGACACGCAAGTCGCGCTCTTGAGAGTCCTTCAAGAACGGGAATTCGAGCGGGTAGGAGGCACCCAGTCCATCAAGGCCGACGTTCGTGTCATCGCCGCCACGAATCGTGATCTGGACGCGGCCGTGGCTGGCGGATCCTTCCGAAGTGATTTGTTTTATCGGCTCCAGGTTTTCCCGATTCAGATTCCCCCTCTTCGAGAACGAAGAGATGATATTCCTCTGCTGGTGGAATATTTTATCGATCGCTACGCGCGAAAAGCGGGCAAGAACATCAGACATGTCAGCCAGGAAACACTCGAATTGCTTCAGTCATACGCTTGGCCTGGAAACATCCGCGAACTGCAGAACGTCATCGAACGTTCCGTGATCCTTTGCGAAACGGAGACTTTTTCGATCGATGAAAGCTGGTTGCCACAGCAGCCACAGCCATTTCTCACAGCAAAACCGAAAAACCAAATTGAGCTCTCTCGAAAACTCGAAGAGCAAGAGAAGGACATGATCGAGGAGGCACTAAAAGCGAGCCGTGGGCGTGTGTTTGGACCCACAGGGGCCGCAGTCAGGTTGGGCATACCGCGGTCGACCCTGGAGTCGAAGATTAAGTCGCTGAAAATCGATAAAAACCGCTTCAGGACTTTGTCGGAAATTTGAGGGTTCGTGCTCGCAGTTCGTATTCCTGTCAGCAAGTGAATTTTTTTAAGAACGAAGGAAATCGTGGGTTGCCGTGCGGGTTCTTGAATCGCGCCCGCGAAGCCTTATTATAGGTCACTTTACGGCTTTCCCGCTCTCGGCACCCGCCGGATTGCTTGCATGAAGTGAGCCCAGAATTCGGCTCGTTTCAATACATCATTCACAGAAAGGCCGCCTAGGCAGGCCGAATGGCGCCAACCTCGTTAACCAAGCGTTTTCTATACATTCCCCTTCTCCTGACGGCCTCGCGACCACTGCCGGGTTATACTCCGAGGCTATGGCCGTAGTCATCTCCATGCTCCGCGCCGTCAACGTTGGCGGCCACAACAAGATCAAAATGGACGCGCTCCGCGCGCTCTATGAATCCCTGAAATTTCGAGATCCGAAAACCTACGTCCAGAGCGGCAATGTAGTTTTTCGAACCGGCGAGCGCGACTTGATCCTTCTTACCAAGCGAATCCAGCGTGGGATCACCAGGAATTTTGGGTTTACTCCCGAAGTCATTCTTCGAACCTCTTCCGAACTGAGAAGCGTAATCGCTAGAAATCCATTCGCAAAGCGTCGCGGAATTGAACCAAGCAAACTTCTTGTCACATTCTTAGCCAGCGATCCCGGCGCCGAAGCTCGCGAAAAACTTCTCAACCTCAAGGCCGAGCCGGAGGAATTGCGGATCGACGGCCGCGAGCTCTACATCTATTTCCCCAACGGACTGGCTCGCCCGAAATTTTCTTGGGCCGCCGTTGAGAAGTTGTTGAAGACGCCTGGGACCGGCAGGAACTGGAACAGCGTCACAAAATTGCTTGAGATTGCCGAAAGATTGGAAGCCGCCGAGGCCTAGTCAACGGCTCAGACTGTCTTGTCCTTGGAATAGCACAGCGATTCCATATTGCACTCCACGCATTTCGGCTTGCGCGCCTGGCAGACCCGCCGGCCGTGCCAGATGATCTGGTGAGAAAACTGGATCCACTTCTCCTGTGGAATGATCTGCATCAAGTCCTGCTCAATTTTCTTTGGATCCTCATTGCGCGTTAAGTCCAGCCGGTTCGAAATCCGCTGTACATGCGTATCCACCACGATCCCGCTCGCAATTCCGTACGCCGTGCCGAGCACCACATTCCCCGTCTTTCGGGCCACTCCCGGCAGCGTCAGGATCTCTTCCATCGTTCGCGGCACTTGCCCGCCAAATTTCTCGATAATCGCTTTGCTGGCGCCCATCACAGACTTCGTCTTGTTCCGAAAAAATCCCGTCGGCCGGATCTCCTGTTCCAATTCGCTCGGCGCCGCATACGCGAACGCTTCCGCATTCGGATATTTCTTATACAGCGTCTCAGCAACCTGATTCACGCGCACGTCCGTGCACTGCGCCGAAAGAATTGTCGAAATCAGAAGTTGAAATGCGTTCCCATGCTTCAGTTCGCAAGTCGCGTTCGGGTACGCCTCGTCCAGTTTCGCAAGAATCGCCGCGACGCGCTTCGGATCGGTTCCCGCCGC
This sequence comes from Acidobacteriota bacterium, assembly GCA_013289835.1. Classification (GTDB taxonomy): domain Bacteria; phylum Acidobacteriota; class Terriglobia; order Acidiferrales; family UBA7541; genus Acidiferrum. The sequence continues at coordinate 25,265 of JABCZG010000010.1, forward strand.
GCGCGCCGGCTTGGCCGCTTTGGCTGCCTTCGCAGGTTTCGCCGATTTAGGCTTCGCGGACGCCGGTTTCTTTTTTGCCGTAGTTTTCTTTTTGGATTTGGCCGCCATGGGAGAAAAACTATAACACGCCGGAAAGTGCCGCGAGCAATTTGCGAAACGCTTTCCCGCGGTGGCTAAGCTGATTCTTTTCCTCTGCCGTTAGCTCCGCGAAGGTTTTCTGCAGGGCAGGGAAGTAAAACACCGGATCATACCCAAATCCCCCCGAACCGCGCGCCGCCCCCAGAATTTCCCCGTCGACGCGATCCGTCACGATTGCAAAGGCGTGTCCCTGTTTCGCCAGCGCAATCGCACACACGAAATACGCGGCGCGTTCGTTACAAGTTGAGCCGCGCATCTCCCGCAATAGCTTTTCGATTCTCTGTGAATTTGTTGCCTGCGGGCCCGCGTACCTCGCGGAATGCACTCCCGGCGCGCCTCCAAGCGCTGGCACCACCAGTCCAGAATCATCCGCAAACACCAGTCCGCCCTTCAGTCTTGAATAATGAAGCGCTTTGCCCGCCGCATTCTCCGCAAAGGTAGGAGCGCTCTCGTCGAACTCCGGCAGGGAACCAAAACCAGGCAGCAATTCCAATTCGATTGCAAACGATTGCGCACTCGCCGCTGCAAGCTCGCGATACTCCGCGAGTTTTCCGGGATTCGACGAAGCAAGAAAAAGCTTAACGGGCGCGCGCACTGAACTTTGCCGGCAGCATCGCGCGTTGTTCTTCCGTCAGCCGGCGAATCCCGGCCGCCGCCAGCGCCAGGAGGTCCTGCATCTCGCTTCCTGTGAACGCGCGCCCTTCCGCCGTCGCTTGGATTTCCACAAACTGTCCGCTGCCGGTCATCACCACATTCATATCCACTTCCGCGCGCGAATCTTCTTCATACGCCAGGTCCAGCAGCGCCCGGTCATCCACAATCCCCACGCTCGTCGCCGCCACCGTATCCAAAAGCGGAGACCGCTTCAAAATCCCCGCCGCCACCAGCCGTTCAAACGCCAGCGCCAAAGCCACAAACGCTCCCGTGATCGAAGCCGTCCGCGTCCCCCCGTCCGCCTGAATTACGTCGCAATCCAGCCACACCGTGCGCTCGCCAAGCGCCACCTGATCCGTGACCGCGCGCAGCGACCGGCCAATCAATCGTTGAATCTCCTGCGTCCGCCCGGTTTGTTTTCCTCGCGCAGCCTCGCGCGGCGTGCGTTCCTCGGTCGCCCGCGGCAGCATCCCGTATTCGCTGGTCACCCAGCCTTTGCCGCTGCCCTTCAAAAAACCCGGCACGCCGTCGTCCACCGTCGCCGTGCAAATCACCCGCGTATTCCCGAGTTCGATCAGCACGCTGCCTTCCGCCGTGGAGATAAAGTCTGGCGTCATTTTCAACGTCCGCATCTGGTCCGCGGTCCGCCCGTCAACTCTCACTCTTCCTCCAAATCAAATTTTCTCTTGCACCACAGCTCTATGATTTGCGCTCAGCCTGCGCCAGTTTGCCGGGCGCCTTATCCCGTGTCAACGCTCCCCCCGCTGCAGCAGGAGTCTTATCGGTTCCCCGGCTTGGGCGGCGTTTGGGCCGGCTTTGTATTCACAATAAAAGTTCCTGTCAAATCCAGATGCCCCGCAAGCGTCTCCATCTCCTGCCCATGAATCAGAATTTTCAGCCGCTGCACCTGCGGTACATTGGCTTCCAGCGTCCGCGCAATGGAATCGACCGCCAGCTGCTCGCTCACAATTCCGGAAGGTATCGACGTTGCCAGCGCTTCCGAGAAATCCGCCACCGCCGTCCCATCCGGCAGAATATACAACTCCAACAAAACCGCATCGGGCGGCAGCGTGCGCAAGTCCGCATCCACCGGCCCCGCGAAAAGCGTGTTCAGCACCTGCTTCGAACGCAACACTGGATCATTCGAAAGCGGCAATTCCACCGTCACTGGCACCAGCGTCGAATCGTCCGTGTCCGATCCCCAAAAAAGTTTAGTCTTGACCCGCGGATCGCCCGGATTAATCGTAACGGGCTGCGTCAATTCCCGCCTCGCCTGCTCTTCGCTTTGCTGCTGCAACCTCGCGGCACGCTTTACCCGTCGCCGCAAAATCGGAAAATAAATCGCCGCGGCGACGACCGCAATGATCAGCCCGCCGATCAGCCCCACTTTCCAGCGCGGCGTCACGGCAGCGCACCCGGCCCGGCCGGAATCACATACGAAGGCTTGAACGCCGCCACGCCCCGCGCGATCGCATCTGCCACTCCCGGCGCCATGCGGTCCAGCGCTGTGCGGTCCTCCACCACCACACTCGAAATCTCCACTGCAATCGCCGGCGCTGCCGTCGTTCGCAGTTGCCGGACCGCTGCGGTCCGCGCATTATCAGGGGACCCCTTGAATCGTTGCGCCAGCATTCCTTGCACGAGATCGCCAAACTTCTGGCTCAGCCCAAGAAATGGCGCCTGTGCGCGGTCCCACGGAATCAGCCCATTCGCTTCCGTCACCGCAGGCAAATCCGAATTCACATAAACACGCACCGTCCCCGGCAATCCCGTGGAAGCAATGTGCAGCGTCACGAACACCGCCCCGCGTTGCGCATTGGCAGTCGCCGACCGGTCGTCAAACGATGGGTTCTCATTCCCCTGCCGCGTCTGCACCACCTGAAATCCTTGCGCCTCCAACGCCCGCCGTACCTGCGCCGCTAAATCCAGCACAATGTCGCTCTCCCGGATTCCGCCCTGGCCTCGCGCGCCCGGATCTGTTCCACCATGTGCTGGGTCTAAAACCACTATGTTCAGAGAGGTCTGCTGAGGTTGGGCGATAGGCGTGGAAACGGGCGATCCGGGCGTTACACTCTGCGAAGCTCCAGCCGAAATTGGTGCAGACGAGCCTGTTGACGGTTGTTGTGCGGGAGCAGGCGGCAGCGACGAAGAAACCAGCACGGCGCCCAGCAATACCAAAGCCAGCAGCCCAAGCGGACAGAATATCTTGATTCGAAAGAGGTTTCGCACCTCCAGCAGCATATCAAATCTGCTGCCCTATCCGTGCCACTGAGCGAGCGAATCCGAGAAAGAAACAACAGAGAATCGGACACAAAATCCGAAACTAACAACGAACAACTTATAACTAACAACCGCCAACCCTTCTCAACCGGCATCTCGCGCTAATTCAGCGGCTTCAGCTTCGCCTTCTGCAATAGCGCATTCACGCTCGCCACATCTTCCTTCTGCACCATGCCCCATCGCGCCAGCCGCTCCCGCCCGCTTTCCATCCACTTTTCGCTAGCCGCCGTGGCATCCGCCGTCGGTGCCACATCCGCACTCTCCACAATCACCAGCAATCCTGTAAGCGCCGCCGCAACTCGAGGCAGAGGCTCAGACTCCTTAGTCGGAAGAGCCAAGCCAAACAGCATGAACTCGCCGTCACTGTCGAGCTCCACTGTCCCTTCGACTTTTTTCTCCAGCTCCGTCAGCGCCTGTTGCACCTCCGCGTTCCCGCTCGCCTCTTTCTTTCGCGCTTCGATCTGCTTCCGCAGTGCACCTGCCTGTTGCACGGCTGCGGAAACCTCACCCAATTTCGCCGCAATCTTGGAAGCCACCTCAAACTGCAGCGCCAGCGCGTCCTGCGGCGTCTTCACGCGCGGATCCATCTTGATCGTCAACGGTTGCGTCCTGCTCTTCCCGTTCGCCGTCAGCTTCACAATATAATTCCCAGGAACCGCCAACGGCCCCGCCGGCCCGTAGAACGAAGTCCGCACGCCGTTCGGCATCGGATAATGCAAATCCCACACAAAACGATGCATCCCCGCTTCCGCCGAAAGTGCTTGCTGTTCCTTCACCCACTTCACGGGAAATTGCACTTTGGTAGGATCGGTCTTTGTCAACTCGTCGTTGCTCGCGAAGCGCCGCACCAGCTTCCCGTCCGAGTCCAGAATCTCCAGTTGAACCGGCGCCGCCGGTTTCTCCTTCAAGTAGTAATCCACCACCGCCCCATCCGGCGGATTCGCAAACATCGTTTCGTCCATCGGAACCGGCGACTCCTGATCCGCTCCCGGCCTCACGCGATACGTCGTCTCCGGCCGGAAAAGCCAAGCATCCGACGCGGCCACCTGCGCGTCCATCTGGCGCAGCAGCGTCACATCATCCAGCACCCAGAACGACCGCCCAAACGTGGCAATTACCAAATCCTCTTCGTGCACCACCAAGTCGCGCACCGAAGTCACCGGCAAATTCAGTTGCAGCGGCTGCCAATTCTCTCCGTTATCGAACGAAACGTACACGCCCCTCTCCGTGCACGCGTACAGCAGCCCCTTGCGCACGGGATCCTCCCGCACGCAATTCAAAAAGCTCCCCTCCGGAATCCCATTCGAAACCGCCTGCCACGTCTTGCCAAAATCTTTCGTGCGATAAAGATGCGCCCCATAGTCTTCCAGCCGGTGCCTGTCTACCGCCGCATACGCAGTCCCCGCCTCCGAATGTGACGCCTCGATGTGCGTCACTTTGCTCCAAGCGGTCAGCTCCGCCGGCGTCACGTTCTCCCAAGTCTTCCCCTCATCTTGCGTCAGCTGAATCAACCCATCATCCGTCCCTGCCCAAATCTCCCCTGCGCGCACGTGCGACGGCCCAATCGTGTAAATCACCCCGCGCCGTTTTTCTTTCGGAGCATCCGCTGCCGTCGCCGCATCCAGGTTCGCCGGAACGCCCGGATCTTCCCGCGTCAAATCCGGGCTGATCTCCTGCCACGAACTCCCGCCATCCGCCGTTCGAAACAAAACCTGCGACCCGAAGTACAGCACGTGTGGATCAATCGGCGAAAACACCAGCGGCAGCGTCCACGTCCGCCGGAACTCCCCCGTCTGCGCCAGCGTCGGCGGCACATGCTGGATTTCCTCGTCGCTAAAGTCTTGCCGCGCCACAAACCCGCCAAACGCTACACCCGGATGCAGCGGGTCCGGCGCGATGTATCCGTTCTCGTCGCCCGCCTCCATCGGCCGCCAATCCCGGAAATTCAGCGAGCGATAATTACTCCGGCTCGGCGTAGCGGCCGAACCGCTGTCCTGCTGCGCTCCATACACCCAGTACGGAAAACGATTGTCCGTCGCCACATGATAAAACTGCCCCGTCGGCTGGTTGTACCAACTGCTCCACGTCTCCCCGCCGTTGCGCGTCACCAGCGTTCCTTGATCGCTGCTCAGCACCATCCGCAGCGGCTCGTCCGGATCAATCCAAATCTCGTGATAATCGTCCCCGCCCGGCGCTCCGCGAAACGCCGCAAATGTTTTCCCGCCGTCGCGCGACTTATACGTTGAAGTATTCGGCAGATAAACCGTGTCCGCATCCTTCGGATCCACGCTCACTTCGCCGAAATACCATCCACGCTGCCAGGTCCGCCGGTCATTCGAAACCCGCTGCCAGTTCTGCCCGCTATCATCCGAGCGATACAGCCCGCCGTCCTTCGCATCCACAATCAAATAAATCCTCTTCGCATTGCTCGGCGCAAACGCAATCCCCATTCGCCCAAGTCCTTCCGCCGGCAATCCATGCCCCGTCACATGCTCCCAATGATCCCCGCCATCATTCGAACGATACAGCCCGCTCCCCGGCCCGTTCGACGGCGGATAAATGCTCCACGGCGGCCGCCGCGTCTGCCACAGCGCCGCATAAATCGTCTTCGGATTCCCCGGCTCGAACGCCAAGTCAATCGCGCCCGAGTTTTCATCATGAAAAAGGATCTTCTGCCAATTCTTCCCGCCATCTTTCGAACGAAATACCCCGCGTTCCGCATTCGGCCCATACGCATGTCCCAGCGCCGCGACAAAAACTTTATTCGAATCATGCGGGTCCACCAGAATTCGCCCGATCTGCCGCGAATCCTCCAGGCCAACGTGCATCCACGTCTTCCCGCCGTCCGTGGACTTGTACATTCCATTCCCATACGAAATGGACGATCGCATGTCCGCTTCACCCGAGCCCACGTAAATCACATTCGAATCCGAAGGCGCCACCGCAATCGCCCCAATCGAAGCAATCTCCTGCGAATCAAAAATTGCCTGCCACGTTCTCCCCGCATCATCCGTCTTCCAAACTCCGCCGCCCACCGCTCCGAAGTAATACACCTCCGGCTGCCCGCGCACGCCCGTCACAGCCAGAGTCCGCCCGCCACGCGGCGGCCCGATCGACCTCCACCGCAGCTCCTGAAATGTTTTTGGGTCGAACGATTTCGGCGTATCCGGCCCAGCCATCAGCCGGACCGTGGCACCCAACGCAATCAAAACAAATAGTATCGTCGAAACATGGTGGCCTGATTTCACGTCTGCATTCTCCAAAAACCACTCTTACCAAGAGCCGTCGAGTATATCCCACTCCAAAAACAAAACCGCCCGGCTCTTTCGAACCAGGCGGAAGAAATTCTCTCCAGCTGAAAACGCCTATACCGTCTCGAGGTTCTCAATCTCCCCAATCACCACCGGCTTCGTATGCCGAATCTTCAATTTCCCCGTGACGTAGTAAATCACCACCCCCGCGAACATAATCAGCACGCCAAACGCCAGCCCATTCATCCCGAGCACCGTTTCATTCCCGCTCTCAACCATCGCCAGGCAAAGCAGCAGCAACGGAAAGATCCCGCAAGTCACCGCGCCCATCATTCCGCCCGGCACGCGAAACTCCCGACGCAATCCCGGCTCCTTGATCCGCAGCGCCACCAGCGTCACAAACTCCAGCATCAAGCTTGCGCCATACAACATAATGTCCAGCGTGATCAGCCGCCTGAATCCCAGCCCTAGGCACAACGCCCAGCACGTCGCGCAGACAACAATCGCCACCCACGGTGCTTGCGTCTTTGCGCTGCGCTTCGCAAAAATCTTCGGCAGCATCCCATCCCGCGCCATCGCCAGCGGCAGCCGCGAGTAGCTCAGCACCAGCGCGTTGAACATTCCGAACGCGCTCATCATTCCACCAAGCACGATCAGGAACCGCAGCCATTCGAATCCTAGAAATTTCCCGCCAATAATCCCTGCCACGTCCGCCCACGACGCATCGCTCCCAAACGCCGACGCCGGAATTCCCGTGAAATACACCGCCAGGAACGGCAGCACGTACGTCAGCGCCACCAGCACCACCGCCGCAATCATTGCCTTAGGATACGTCCGCTGCGGCCGCTCCACTTCTTGCGCAATCGTCGACGCGTTGTCCCATCCCATGTAATTCCACATCGCCACCAGCACGCCGCCAAGCAATCCCAGTCCCGTCGCCGCCGGCGCTGCATGGGCATCCGCCCCCGCTCCCATCTTGAACGGCGCCAACACCACAATCAGCGCGAAGGGCGCCGAAAGCAAAAAGAATAGCCACAACGAGGTTATCCCCACCACGCGGATCCCCGCCACATTCAGCACCGCGCACGTCACCACCACAAACAGTCCCGCATAAATCCCGTGATTCCCGATTCCAAACCACGGCGCCATGGCCTTCAAATAAAATACAAACAGCGTCGGGTAAATCGCCATGTCAAAAATGCTAGCCGCCAGCGAAAGCCACGCTTCCTGAAATCCCCAGAAGTTTCCCAGCCCGCGCCGCACCCAGGCGTAATATCCGCCCTCCGCGGGCAGCGCGCTCGAAAGCTCTCCGATCATGAACGCCGTCGGCAAGCACCACAGCACCGGCAAGAAAAGCAAAATCAAAATTCCGCGGCCATACCCCGCGCCGTGAATGATCTCCTCGGTCCCATACGTCCCGCCAGACACCATGAAGAAGGTGGCAGCCACTAGCGGCCAGAGCGTGAGCTTGGCGACCGTTTTTTTCGCTGTAGGGATTGCACTCGAGGGATACTGCGCGGGAAGCGATAATGAACTCAATTTTTACTCTCGTCCTCCTAAACGAATCTCGCTCGCGCCGCTGCGGTTAAGCGAGTTCGCATTTGCAGAATACAAGAGCTGTCTCTGCATGCAAGAAGAAAATGCACTCGAGCAAATTTTTTTTCATCCCCGCCACCAACCGTACTCTCGTACTATGCATTGCCCTCTCCCGTCATCACACCCGCGGCCGCCGCTCCCGATCCCCTCTTCTCTGTGCCCTCTGTGCTCTCCGTATCCTCTGTGTAAATTCCTTGCCTCTTCTTCGGCTTGCCCGAACCGCACGAGCGCGTTAAGCTCCATCCCTTCGCGGAGGCCTCAAATGCGAACTCATCTATCGCTTGTAACATCCTTACTGCTCTTTCCTTTCCTGGCGCACGCCCAAGCCCCCTTCACTGTCGGCACCGCCTCGGCCGCCCCCGGCCAAAAATCCACCGGCACCCTCGAAGTCCCCGCCGGCGTGGACGCCGCCACCAGCATCCCCGTCATCGTCATCAACGGCGCCAAGCCCGGCAAAGTCCTCGCCCTTGTCTCCGGCGCACACGGGACCGAATACGCCTCCATCATCGCCATCGAAAAACTCATCACCGCTCTCGACCCCGCCCAGCTCACCGGCACCGTCATCCTCGTCCCGCTCGTCAACATTCAGTCCTTCGAGCTAAAGGTCCCCCACGTCAATCCCGTGGACAACAAAAGCATGAACCGCTTCTACCCAGGTAAAGCCGACGGCACCCAAACCGACCGCGCTTCCTTCCTCATTACAAAGGAAATAGTCGACCGCTGCGACTACCTCATCGACTACCACGGCGGCGACCTCGACGAGAGCCTCCGCCCCTACAGCTACTGGGCCCCCGTCGGCCGCGAAGCCCAGGACCGCACCTCGAAAGAAATGGTTCTGGCCTTTGGCCTCGATCACATCATCATCTGGCGCGAACGCCCCACCGACCTCACCGCCACCCGCTACCTTGATAACACCGCCGCCGTCCGCGGCAAGCCCTCCATCGTCGTCGAAGCCGGCCACGCTGGCACAGTCGACCCCGACGACCTCTCCCTCCTCGTCAACGGCACCTTCAGTACCATGCGCGCCCTCAAAATGCTCCCCGGCGAGCCTCACCCTATCGAAAACCCCGTCTGGCTCGATAAACTCGAAGACGTCCTTTCCGACGGCCCCGGCATCTGGTACCCGCTCGTCAAACGCGGCACTTACGTCGCCGCCGGCATGAAACTCGGCTATATCACTGACTTCTTCGGCAAAGTCATCGCCGAGCCCCGCGCCCCCGTCTCCGGCGTCCTCCTCCACGTCAACGCCGTCCCCTCCCTAAAGAAAGGCGACAACATAGCCGACATCGGCGTCCCCGCCGCCCAAGCCCCCTGACCTGGCGCGGAGTCGAGTATTTCTTTGTAGGGGCGCAGCACGGCTGCGCCCTCTTCGCCTCCTGTAGTGGCCGGTCTGAACTTGTCCTGAGCGCAGCCGAGGGAGTAACACTTGAATTCTCTCCGATCCCCCCAGCAAGGCGCGCCACCACACGCATTGCTCCATCCTGCCTGCCAGAGTATCCTCTCCAATTCCGGGGAGGTGGTGCATGCGTCTGGGGGAAATCGTACGGCGTCTGTCAGCAACAGCATTCCTTGTCTGTTTCATCGGTTCACTCGGCACGAATGCGCAAGAATTCGATCAAAAACTGTTCAATGAAATGCGCTGGCGCTGCATCGGCCCATTCCGCGGAGGCCGCACCGTGGCCATCAGTGGCGTCCCCCATCAGCCCAATGTCTTCTACATGGCGGCCGTCAACGGCGGCGTCTGGAAGACCACCGACTCCGGCAACACCTGGAATCCCATTTTTGACGACCAACCCACGGGCTCCGTCGGTGCTCTCGCTGTCGCCTCGTCCGATCCCAACATTATTTACGTTGGCAGCGGCGAAGGTTTGCAGCGCCCCGACCTCGCCACCGGCGACGGCATCTACAAATCCACCGACGCCGGAAAAACCTGGACGCACCTGGGTCTCCGCGACGCACAGCAAATCACTTCCATCCTCGTCGATCCAAAGGATCCCAATCGTCTCTACGTCGCCGCCGAAGGCCATCCCTACGGCCCCAACGCCGAACGCGGCGTCTTCCGTTCCACTGACGGCGGCCAATCCTTCCAGAAAATCCTCTATAAGGACGAAAACACCGGCGCCGCCGATCTCGCTTTCGATCCGTCGAATCCGCGAACAATTTATACCGTCCTCTGGGCCGCCCGCGTTGCCCCCTGGGAAGTGCGAAGCGGCGCTTCGATCTACATGGCCGGAAGCGGACTTTTCAAATCCACGGATGGAGGCGATACCTGGAAACCGCTAACGAAAGGTTTGCCAGGAGCGAACGAAGGGCTCGGGCGAATTGGAATTGCCGTCGCACCAAGCAATCCGAACCGCGTCTATGTTTCCGCGGAAGCCTCGAAAGGCGCAGGCGTCTACCGCTCCGAAGACGCGGGCGAATCGTGGCAGCAAGTAAACAGTGACCGTCGCATCGGCGGCCGCGGTCCCGGAGCAATGGGTATTGCCGTCGCGCCCGACAATCCCGACGTGCTCTACGTCGCAAACACCACGACGTGGAAATCCACCGACGGTGGCAAAACGTTTGTCGGTTGGAAAGGCGCACCAGGCGGCGACGACTACCAGCGTCTGTGGATCAGCATCGAAAACCCGCAAATCATCGCGCTATCCGCGGATCAGGGCGCGGCGATCAGCGTGAACGGTGGCGCAACGTGGAGCAGTTGGTACAACCAGCCAACTGCGCAGCTCTATCACGTCACCACCGACAATCGTTTTCCGTACTGGGTCTACGGTTCGCAGCAGGAAAGCGGTTCCGTCGCCACGCTCAGCCGCAGCGATTACGGCGAAATTACCTTTCGTGACTGGAAGTGGCCTGGCATTTTCGAGTACGGCTATATCGCCGTCGATCCTCTCGACCCCAACGTTCTTTATGGCGACTGGCTCACACGAACGAAACAAGATATCGGCGAATACGCGAAAGTTACGCCGGAAGCGATTCGCCGCGGCGAATACCGCTACACACGCACGCTGCCCATTGTTTTTTCGCCACTCGATCCGCACACGCTGTACTTCGCGGCTAATGTTTTGTTCAAGACCACGGATGCAGGCAATAGTTGGGAGGTGATCAGCCCGGATTTGACGCGGCCTTCGTACGAAATTCCCGCGAATCTCGGCGCATTCGCCGCAGTCGATCCAGAAAAAGGAAAACATCGCGGCGTGATTTATGCCGTCGCACCCTCCTACAAAGAAGTGAACACCGTTTGGGCTGGCACCGACGATGGGCTAATTCACATCACGCGCGACGGCGGAAAATCCTGGCAAAACGTCACGCCCCCGCAACTGAAGCCGTGGAGCAAAGTTTCCATCATCGAAGCGTCGCACTTCGATGCAGGAACGGCATACGCGGCGATCAATGCGTTCCGCCTCGATGATTTGCGTGCGCACATCTATCGCACGCGTGATTTCGGAAAATCCTGGGTGGAAATTGTGAAAGGCATTCCCGATGGCGGCGCAAGCAACGTCGTGCGCGAAGATCCAGTTCGAAAAGGATTGCTATTCGCGGGCACGGAAGGCTCTGTCTACGTTTCCTTCAATGATGGAGACGACTGGCAGCCGCTACAGCTCAATTTGCCGCACACCTCGATGCGCGATCTGAATATTCACGGCGACGATTTAATTGTGGCCACGCACGGGCGTTCGTTCTGGATTCTCGACGACATCACACCGCTACGCCAGCTCAGTGAGCGGGAACAAGTAATCGGTACGTCCGGTGAGCTGCCGACGACGCTCTTCGTGCCGCAAACGGCGATTCGTTTCCGCTGGAATCGCAACCCGGACACACCACTGCCTCCAGAGGTTCCTGCCGGAAAGAATCCCCCCGACGGCGCGATCATCGACTACTACCTTGCTTCAATCTATTACGTTGCGGGCGCAGAAAATCAACATGTTGTTCTGGAAATCTTGGATGAACAACATCATCTCGTGCGCCGCTACGCCAGCACCGACAAACCCGAGCCCATGGCAAAACTTGCCGCGGAACATCCCATCCCCATGTATTGGGTGCGGCCCACACAAATTCTTTCCGCGAACGCAGGCATGCACCGTTTCGTATGGGACATGCACTACGCCCCGCCCGATTCTCTTGCTCACGAATTTCCGATTTCCGCGATCGTGCATGACACCGTTAAATATCCTCTGGGCGCTTGGGTTTTGCCCGGCAATTACACCGTGCAGCTCACGGTTGATGGCAAAAGCTATACTCAGCCGCTCGTGGTGAAAATGGATCCGCGCATCAAAACTTCCGCAGCCGAACTGCACAAGCAGTTTGAAATGCAGACTGGCGCGGTCGAGGGCATGAATGAAAGCTTCGAATCGCTCCTTCAAGTCAAATCCGTGCGCACACAATTGAAGGAACGCACGGAAAAAGCAGGCAAGGGCGCACTTGCGGATCAAATCGCAGCGCTCGACAAGCAAGCCGCGGTGCTGGAAGGCACCGCGCAGAGCAGCTTCTACGGGTTGCCGCCCGGCGCCAAACTACCGGAGAATTTGTCCACCATAAACCAGCATTTCAACTCTATCCTCGGCGTCGCCGACAGCGCGGACGCCGCGCCCACGGCGCAAGCCACCGCCGTCTACAAGGAACTCGAAGACTCGCTCGAAAAGCTAGTCGCGCAGTGGACAAGAATCCGCCAGCAAGATATTCCCGCGTTGAATACCGAGTTGAAAAAAGCCGGCCTCACTCCCGTGGACCCGCTCAAATCACCGGATGCCGTCCCCGCCGACGATCCCGATGGAGACGACGAGCCATGACAAATCGACTGTGCATCCCTCTCGCTTTATTTCTCAGTACTGCAGTTCCGTTCGCTCTGGGGCTGCAGGCGCAACAAACTGACAAACCGAGCCAGCCTGTTGCTTCGACTGCCCCAGCTGCGACAACGAACGTTGCGACTGCGGCAGCCTCCCCTATTGCATCGTCCCCCTCTCCGCTCGCGGAAGCCTTGCAGCTTTACCGCACAGGAAAATTCGATGCAGCGATTGAGCGGTACAACTCCGTCATAAAGACAAACACAGACGCGACTGTGGCGATCGCGTACGCGGGCTTGGCGCGCGTCTATCTACGACAAAAAAAGCCCGCCGATGCCTACACCGCTGCGGCCAAAGCGGTGGAGCTGGCTCCAAGCGTTGCGACGGGGCATTCCGCTCTCGGCGAAGTGTATTTCCGGCAAGGGAAACTCGCGGAAGCGCAAACAGAACTTCTGACTCCGCTGCGGGCGAACAATCAGGATCCACGATCCTATTTCGGATTGAATCATCTCGCCCTGGCAACTTCCAACTACAAAAAAGCAAAAGACTTCATCGATAAGGCTCATAACCTCGATCCAGCCGACCCGGAGATCCGCCGCGCCTGGCTCGGCACGCTCGGCTTCAAAGAACGCCTCAAAGCTTTGCAGGAATATCTGGCAAGCGAGTCCAACGAGGACGAGCATGACCGGAAGAATCTCGAACACATGTTGGCGTTGATGCAGGACGAAGAAAGCAGGCCTGCACATTCCTGCCGGCTCAAAAACAAAGTCACAGCAACACAAACGAAACTAGAATTGCTGATGAGAGACGCCACGCACCTTCGTGGATACGGGCTCGATGTTAAGGTCAACGGCACCTCCTCGAAACTGCTGCTGGACACGGGCGCAGGCGGAATTCTGATTAATTCGAGAATCGCGGAGAAAGCTGGTGTAAAAGCAATTGTCGAACACGAAGTGAAGGGAATTGGAAGCCAGGGAGCAGCCGGGGGATATGTTGGCTACGCCGATTCCGTCACCATCGGCGAACTTGAATTCGAGAACTGTTACGTGGAGGTGGTGGAGAAGAAGAGCTCCATGGGCGAGGACGGCTTAATCGGCGCTGATGTTTTCTCCCACTATCTTGTGGACATTAATCTCCCCGACGCCAAGTTCAAGTTGACGGAATTACCTCCGATTCCGGATCAGCCGACAGAGGAGGCGGCACTCGAAGCACGCAAGAGCGGGAACTATCGCTTGCACGATCGCTACATTGCCCCGGAGATGGCCGCATATCAGCAAATCTTCCGTTTCGGCCACAGCTTGCTGATCCCAACGGCCGTAAATAGTCTGCCGTACAAGTTGTTCCTGATTGATACCGGAGCGTTCGACAATACGATTTCGCCAGAGGCTGGGCGGGAAGCGAGCAAACTGTACTCCGATCCGAATATGCGCGTCAAAGGTTTGAGCGGAGCAGTGAGTGAAGTTTTCCGCGTGGACAACGTCACGCTCACGTTCGGCCACTTTCAGCAGAGGAAGCAGGGACTGGTGGCGTTCGACCTTACCAATATCAGCAACTCGCTGGGAATCGAGGTATCCGGCACGCTAGGATTCGCCATGCTGCGACTGCTGGACATCAAAATTGACTACCGTGACGGGCTCGTCGATTTCAGCTACGACCCGAACCGGCTCCATTAGAGAAGGCACGCAATTCACTCAAGAAGGAAGGCAATTCCTTTGCGGAGCGGCGGTACGCAGGATATCCTCATCGCGCAACGGGAGACTCATTGATGAAAAGTATTCGTCCGGGACGGAGTGCATTTCGAATTGCGGCGGTGCTGATCGTCGGAATCGCGGCGGCGGGAGCTGCTTGCGCGCAGCAGATTCCGGAGTCGGCGTATTCGGAGATGAAGTGGCGAATGATCGGGCCGTTCCGCGGGGGGAAAGTGAACGCTGTCGCGGGGGTGCCGGGGAATCCGAGCGTTTATTATTTTGGCGCGGATGGCGGAGGGGTTTGGAAAACTACGGATGGCGGGACGGTGTGGAAGCCGATTTTCGACAAAGAGTCAGTTGCGCCCATCGGAGCACTGGCGATTGCGCCTTCGAATCCGAACATCATTTATGTGGGCACGGGCGTGAACGGCGTGTACACCGACATTAGTCATGGGGACGGCGTTTATAAGTCAGTAGACGCGGGAGAAACCTGGCAGCACGTCGGACTCGCGGATTCGCGGCACATTGGACGGATTTTGATTGATCCGCGGAATCCGGAAATTGTGGTGGTGGCGGCGATGGGGCACAGCTTCGGGCCCAACGACGAGCGCGGGGTGTTTCGAACGACGGACGGGGGAAAAACCTGGCAGAGAGTGTTGTTTCACGACAACACTACCGGAGCGATCGATCTATGTTTCGAACCGGGGAATCCCCGCGTGGTTTTTGCAACGCTGTGGCATGGGATTCGAAAGCCAGGGCAGAAGGGAACTGCGTTTGGCGCCGGCAGTGGACTTTATAAATCGACCGATGAAGGCATCACGTGGACGCAAATCAGCGGACATGGTCTACCGGAAGTGGAGTGGGGACGCTCGGGAGTGGCGGTGGCCGCGGGGAGCGGCGGAAAACGCGTCTACGTAATCATCGAGGCCAAGGACAAAAAGGGGGGATTGTTCCGCTCGGATGATGCGGGCGCAACGTGGACGAAAGCCACGGAGGACCGGCGGATCGAAGGCTACTGGTACATGAGCGAAATTTTTGCCGATCCCAAGAATCCCGACCTGTTGTACGTGCCTTCGCAGAATTTGTACCGATCGACGGACGGCGGGCATTCGTTCACGGCGATCAAAGGCGCTCCGGGGGGCGATGATTATCATTCGGTGTGGATTGATCCGGGCAATTCGCAGCGCATCATGCTGGGCGTGGATCAGGGCGCGACGATCAGCCTGAACGGCGGCGAGTCGTGGAGCACGTGGTACAACCAGCCGACCGGGGAATTCTATAGAGTGGCCACCGATCACCGCTATCCGTATTGGGTGTACGGGCCGCAGCAAGACAGCGGCACGGCGTCGATTGCGAGCAGGGGAAACAACGGGCAGATCACGGAGCGCGATTGGTTTCCTGTAGGGCCGGGAGAAAGCGGTTACACGATTCCGGATCCACTCGACGCCGACGTGGTCTACAACGCGGGACCGGGCGGGAGCGTGGTGCGTTTGTCGAAGACCACGGGACAAGTGCGCGATATTTCGCCGGCGCCTATCTCATTCGGCACAAAGTACCGGTTCAATTGGACGATTCCGCTGGCGTTTTCGCCGCAGGATCCGCACCTGCTTTATCTGGGGACGCAGTTTCTTTTGAAAACACCGGATGCGGGCACCACCTGGCAAACGGTGAGTCCGGAACTGACGCGCATCCCCGTGGATGAGAAAAATCCGAAACAGGAGCCTGGCACGATCTTGAGCATTTCGCCGTCGGCGGTCCGCGAAGGAGTGATCTGGGTAGGAACGGACGACGGAAACATCCAGCTCACGACGGACGCGGGCAAGACGTGGCAGAACGTGACGCCGGCCGCAGCGACGGAGTGGAGCACGGTGAATATCCTGGAGCCTTCGCACTTCGACGCGGGGACGGCGTACGCAGCGATCAATCGAAACAACCTGGACGATGTGCGCCCGCACATTTTGCGCACGCGAGATTACGGTAAAACGTGGCAGGAAACCGTGAGCGGAATTCGCGATGGCGATTTCGTTCGAACGGTGCGCGAAGATCCGGTGCGCAAGGGTTTGCTGTATGCGGGAACGGATCACGGTGTCTATGTCTCGTTCGACGACGGAGAGCACTGGCAATCGTTGCGGCTGAATATGCCGGTGGTTTCCATTCACGATCTGGCAATCGAGCAGGACGACTTGATCGCCGCGACGTACGGGCGGTCGTTCTGGATTCTCGACGATGTGACGCCACTGCGCCAGCTGGATGCGCGCACGGCGAGCGCGGCCGCGCATCTTTTTGTGCCGCGAACGGCGATTCGTGTGCGCAGGGATGAAAATCAAGACACGCCGCTGCCGCCGGAAGTCTCCGCAGGGAAAAATCCGCCGGACGGCGCCATTCTGAATTATTTTCTGCCGGCGAACTTTACGGGGGACATTCAGCTGGAAATTTACGATTCGGATGGAGCTTTGGTGCGCAGTTACTCGAGCGCGACCGCGCCGAAGGAGCCGGAAGAAGTTCCATTTGTTGCAGAATACTGGATCGCGCATCCCCGGCCGCCAGCGAAAGGCGCGGGCATGCACCGGTTCGTGTGGAATCTGCGCTATCCCGAGCCGCCCGCCGTGCACACGCAGTCTCCTTACAATTATCCGATTGCGGCGATTGTCGGCTCGACGCCGCTGCCGCCCGAAGGGCCGCTGGTGCTTCCCGGAAAGTATGAAGTGAGGTTGAAGGCTGGGGAGACGGTGTTGCGGCAGCCGCTGGAAGTGAAGCTCGATCCGAGAGTCAATGTGGCGAGAAACGAATTGCAGAGCGCGCTCGAGTTGCAACTCAGGATTTCCGCTCTGCTGGCGAAAAACTACACCGGCGTGCAGCAAGTGAAGGTGTTGCGCACGCGGCTTGGCGAATTGGCGAAGCGACCGAAAGACGACCCCGTCGCCTCGGCCGCCACCGCCCTGGACGCCAAGGCTGCGGCGCTTCTTGGGGAAGCGACGCCCATTCTGGAAGCTCCGAAGAGCGCCAGCTTCATGGCCGTAAACGATTCATCGATCGATCTGATGGCGCTCGTGGACGGGGCGGACGCTGCGCCGTCGGAAGAATTGTTTGTGGCGCAGCGGAGAATCTGCAAGGGATTTAACGAGGCTCTTGGCGCTTGGCAAGAATTGAAGAATAAGGATGTGGCAGCGCTGAACGAACTGCTAGGCAAGAACAATCTGCCGCCGCTACCCGAGGCTCCGGCGCTGCCCCCGGAAACGGATTGCGCGAATTGAAGCGAAGCTTCGAACGAATTGTCTCTTCTTATTTGCGCTGGCAGGAACAGCGCGATTAGTTGGCTGCGCGGGTCTGCTCCAGGGCCGCCAGGTCCGCGAGGATTTCGGCGCTGTGTTTTTGCGCGTCAACTTTTAGATAGACTTTACGGACTATGCCGTCGGGATCAATCAAGAAGGTGTGGCGGGACGAGAGGCTGGCCACGCCGAGATTGACGAGAGAATCGTAGGATTTTGAGACGGCGTGTTTTTGGTCCGCGAGCAGCTTGAAGTGCAATCCTTCCTTTTCGCAAAACTTCTGGTGGGTGGCTTCGTCTTGAACGCTGACGCCGAGGATAACGGCGTTTTTCTGTTCGTAGAGCGGCAAGTCGCGTTGGAAATTTTGCGCCTCGATGGTGCAGCCGCTCGTGAAATCCTTGGGATAAAAATACAAGACCACCCATTTGCCGCGGAAATCGCGAAGACTGAGAGGCTTGCCGTCCTGGGAATTGAGCGTGAAGTCTGGCGCCAGTGTTCCCGTTGAAGGGGCTTTCGCGCCGCTCTGCACGGCGCGGAGGACAACGAGGATGACAACCAGAAAAACGACAGCGATAAGGATTCCGCCCATCCTCATCTCGCACTTCCGACGCTAACTCTCAATCGCATGGACGGCATCTCGTAGAAATAGTTCTCTTATTCCTTTTGGCTGAACCGGCCGAAGCCGATGCGCAACTGAACGGTATTGATTCCCGGATTCGGTGAAGAAAGGCCGGCGTTCGAAATGTGCATGAAGCGGATTTCCGTGCTGACGTTGTATTTGCTGCCAAGAAAATGGAGGCCCAGGGCGCCGCTGGTCGTGAAATTAATTTGTGACGTGCCGGGCGGAGTTTTTATGTTGGTGAACAGAGTGCCGCCGCCAAGTTCGAAATAAGGCACCACGCTGCGGTGCGTGTCCAATTCCCATTTGAAAGCGAAAGGGTTCACTCCCGCGCCGTAGGCGGTGCTGCCTTTTTGAACGACGAGAAATGCCGGAACAATATCCACCGCGTATTCCAAGCGGCCGCGGAGAAATCCGGGACCGTGGGGCGCAGTGAGAATCAGACCGTAGCGCAAGCCGAGATTCCAGACTCCGTCGCTGGACTGACTTCCATTGGTGCCGTGGCCTCCCCCGGTCCAGATTTGGAGTTCGTGTCCGCCCTCGACGGGGCCCGCTTGCGCGCGCGCAGCCGGAACGTAATAAAAGGCAACGAAAAGGATGACGGCGATGGTTCGATTCAACGGCAAGTCTCCTCCGCGGTATTCGATTCCCCCCGAGCGGCTTGGGATGCAGACGAAGATATAGAATTTTTACCGGAAAGGCGAATCTCTTCTAGCTCATTTGAGGTAGGTGCGGACGATCTGGATGACGTCGTCGGCGGCTTCTTCGGACGATTTGGAATTGCGCGGCATGTGGTTGCGAATATGGTCTTCCATCAGCTCGGCAATAAGACTGTTGATGGCGCCGCGAGCGGCAGCGAGGCGCTGGAGGGCGTCGGCGCAGGGCTCGTCTTCGTTGAGTGCACGAAGGACGCTTTCGAGCTGGCCGATGACTTTCTTGGTGCGGTTGACGAGGTCGAGTTTTTCTCGCGAGGTATGTGACATTTTGCTTGTCTACCCTATGGGGGTATGGTATCAAGGTTTCCGGCCTTCCGACGAGGGGCCAAGCATAGCAGAGAAGCGGCGTTTGCAGGTTTGCGGCGATTGCACGCCGGTGCACGGTCGCCGATGCGGGTTCCGGCGGCGCCATCGAGAACAGCGACGGGATTGACGGGAACATATATTAAGTATAGTTTATAAAATAGATTCAATGCACTTAACTTCCGATGAGAGTGGATTCGCGACGCGGGTAGCCCTTGCGTTCATCGTCTGTTCATCAGGGAAGACTTAGCCTGAGGGATACGCCAGGGCACTCGGAATCGGAGAGGGAATCGGATTAAACAAGAATGCGACGGTGGATTTTTCAGTTTATTTGCGCTCTTTGCGCCACGCTCTGCGCTGCTCTCTTGGCAGTGCCGCGCTCGCGCGCACAGGATGCGCCGCCAGCACAAAGCCCGGCGCCCGCGAGCACCGAGTCGAAGTCCGCTGACGATCCGGCCGCTCCGCCTAGCGATGCCGATCCCGAAGCGATGGTGCCGCATTTCAAGGACACGCGATTCTGGCTTACCGGGCAGGCGAACTTCATCTTCCAAACGCACCCGGACTTTCCGGCCCTCTACAGCGGGAAGAACAGCCTGAGCCCGAACTATGAAAAAGCCACTTCTCGTGTGTTGACGCTGTACACCGGCGTGCGGCTCAACGATTCCACCGAGATTCTGGTGGACATCGAGGAAGCTGGGGGCGCGGCGCTCAGCACCGGGCTGGGCCTGGCAGGGAATACGGATCTGGACATTGTGCGAAATCCGTCGCTGAGCAAGACACCGTACCTCGGGCGCGGGCTGATTCACAAAGTATTTGCATTGAGCAAGGACAAGATTGAGAACGCGCGGAACTTTTTATCGTTGTTTGATGAACTGCCGCGACGGCGGCTGGAAATCCGTTTCGGGAAGTTCAGCATGCCGGATTTCTTTGACGCGAATTCGGCAGGCTCTGATACGCACTTTCAGTTCACCAACTGGACCATCGACAACGATGGAGCGTGGGACTACGCCGCGGATACGCGCGGCTACACCGTGGGTTTGGTGGCGGACTTCGAGGACCGCAACTGGGGCTTTCGCTTCGCCGAGGGGCTGATGCCGAAAGTCGCGAACGGGATTGACCTGGTGTGGAAGCCGTGGGAGACGCATGCGGAAAACTTCGAGTACGAACTGCGCCATGGCATCGTGCCGAAGAAGGGCGGCGTGATCCGGCTCTTGGCGTACGTGAATCACGCGAACATGGGAATTTACAATGAGGCCATCGCGCAGTTTAACGCCGGCCTGGTCCCAGCGCCCGAAATCACGAACCATCCGTGGCACATCACGGCTAAATATGGATTCGGCGCGAATCTTGAACAGAATCTTACGCGGAGCATCACGGCGTTTGCGCGCTGGGGATGGGACGATGGAAAAACGGAGTCGTTTGCGTACACCGAGGTGGATTCGAATGTCGCCGAGGGAATTGTGGTGAATGGCACGAAATGGCATCGCAAGCAGGATCGTGTGGGAGTGGCCTTCGTTTCGAACGGGATAAAGAAAGATCACCAGGAGTATCTGGCGGACGGCGGGCTCGGTTTTCTGCTAGGCGACGGAAAGCTGAACTACGGGCGAGAAAACATCGTCGAGATGTTTTATACCACCCACGTTTGGCGCGGAATCTATATCGCGCCGGGAGTGCAGCACATCAACAATCCGGGATATAACCGGGACCGCGGGCCAGTGATTGTGCCATCGTTTCGGCTGCATGTGGAGTTTTGAGAATGCAGCGGAACCTTTATAGTTTCGCGAGAACGGCTGTTGAAATGTTCTCAAATCGGAGATTCGGGATGCTATCCTTTTCGAAGCACATGGAATTGGGGCTGTGGCTCCAAGTGTGAGCCACATACTTTTTGACGTGAGATGGGCTGACCAAATTCGACGTATTCGCAAAGCGACCGCACTGCTGGTTCGCCTCTTGGCGTGTGCGGTGCTCTTGCTTGTCTCGGGAAAAGCGATTAGTTCCGCGCCCCCGCAGGGGAGTCCAGCGCCTTCTCCCGCACTCGGTGCGCGCTTTGCCATCGCTGATTTTGACGGAGACTTGAAGCCGGACCTCGCCACGGTTCAGGTGGGCGGGAGCAATGCGCGGACCACCCACTATTCGATCCGATTCGATCTCAGCAGCGGTGCGGCGCGGTCGATCTCCTTGGTTGCACCTTCTGGCGGGCTGCAAATTATTCCGCAGGACGTGAATGGGGACAACATCCCCGATTTGATCGTGTCCACGCAGTGGCTCAACCGGCCCGTGGCGGTGCTGCTGAATGATGGCCACGGAAATTTCACTCTGGCCGATCCGAGCGCGTTTCCGGACGTACTGCGGAAGTCACAAATCGAATGGTCCGGCAGCGGGGTGCAAATCTATGACCGTGCCGCGATTCCGCCATCTCGCTCCTCCGCCAAGGCCTGCGCATTGTGCGCGGAGAAATTCCTCGCAGGGGGCGATTCGGAGCAGTCGCCCTCATACGCCCTTCCGTTTTATGTGGTGCAGCGGGATTTTGGCAGTGTCGGCAGGGCTCCTCCTCTCGCTATTCTTCACGTTTAAATATGCCGTTCAACAGAGCGTAAACTGGCGGTCCAAGACAGACCGATATAGTTCTTTCTAATTTACGGCCGCCAAATGTAATTTCGGTTCGCGATGGACTAGGCAAGATTGTCCTTCGGGAACGGCCAACCCCCAAGTGTTTCGAGACTCTAGCCGAAAGGGCAGAAGCAAGAGGAAACGGATATGCGGGTTCTGATGAGGAGTGTAGGCTTCGCGATCCTGCTGGCGGCGGGATTGGCACAGAGCTGTTTTGCGCAACAGGCGCTGACGTGGCAGGAAGTGCGCGAAAAGTTTGAGGCTGCGAATCCCACGCTGCGCGCGGGGCTGATTGGCATTGATGAATCGCGAGCGGAGGAGGTGACGGCGTATTTGCGACCGAATCCTTCGCTAGCGCTGCTCGCCGACCAGATCGATCCGTTTAATGGAGGGCCTCCACATAGCACGTTTGGATTTCTGCTGAACTCGGCGACGGTCAGCTACTTGCACGAGAGGCAACACAAACGGGAACTTCGGCAGGAAAGCGCGCAGAAAGCGACGGGAATAGCCGTTTCCAGCCAGGTGGACTTGGAGAGAAACCTCATTTTTGCGTTGCGCTCGGCGTTTGTGCAGACATTGCAGGAAAAGGCCATTCGCGAGCTGGCAAAGGAAAATCTGACCTATTACGACCATGTTCTGGGTGTAAATCGCGAGCGGTACAATGCGGGTGCGATTGCGCAGGTGGATTTGGACCGGCTGGAGCTGCAGCGCGTTCAATACGAGTCCGATTTGCAAACGGCGGAAGTGAATCTGCGAACCGCGAAAATTCAGTTGCTCGCGCTGCTGAACGATCGCACACCCATCGACCAATTCGACGTTACGGGGCCGTTTGATTTCTCGGCGCAGATCGCGCCGCTAGATGAGGTTCGGCAGACGGCGCTGGACGGGCGGCCGGACTTGAAGGCTGCGCTGCAATCAATGGACAAGGCGAAGACCGATCACCGGCTGGCCATAGCCAACGGATCGACAGACCCTACGTTTGCTTTCGACGTGGGGCGCAACCCGCCCATCGATCAATACATCGGATTCGGGGTGAGCATTCCTTTGCGCATCTTCGACAGGAATCAGGGAGAGAAAAAGCGCACGGAATTGGACATTGACCGCAACGAGAAATTGATGGAAGCGACGCGCGCGCAAGTGTTCAGCGACGTGGATTCCGCCTACGCCACGGTAAACAGCACGGTCATTCTTTTGCAACCCTACAAGGACCGATACCTCAAACAAGCGTCGAGAGTGCGGGACACCATTGCGTTTTCCTACGAACATGGCGCGGCCTCGTTGCTGGATTTTCTGAACGCGCAAGCCGATTACCGGAGCGTGCAGGTCAATTATTTGAACCTGGTTGCCTCCTATTTGAACGCTGCAAGCCAATTGAATCTTGCTGTGGGACGTGAGGTCCTGCCATGAGGTGCAAGAGATTTGAATGGATGACAGGCATTCTCGTTCTGGCCCTGTCTGTAGCCGGCTGTGGCGCGAGCAAGGGAGATCCTAGAGCCGAAGCGCCACCATCCACGGTGGTCGAGAAAGAGCAGGATCTCAATCTGGTCACCGTGGACAAGCCGGAGCAATTCCCGCTGTTCACGGCGGTCGCCCATGATTCCGCGTCAGAGTTGACCGTCACGGGAGCGGTAACGCCAGACATCTCCCGCAGCGTGCCGGTGATTTCGATTGCCACTGGGCGCGTGGTGGAGATTCACGCGCGGCTCGGCGATACGGTGAAAAAAGGGCAACTCCTGTTGCGCGTGCAAAGCGCGGACATGTCCGCCGCGTTTTCGGACTACCGAAAGGCGGTCGCGGACGAAAAACTCGCGCGAATCCAATTCGAACGCGCCAAACTGCTCTACGACAAAGGGGCCATCTCCTTGAACGATTTCCAGACAGCAGAGGACGTCGAGAACAAGGCCCAGGTCGATGTGGAGAACACCAGGGATCGGCTTCGCGTGCTCGGGGGCAGCACCGATCATCCGTCCGCGATTGTGGATATTCTTGCGCCGGTTTCGGGCGTGATCACCGATCAGCAGGTCACCAATGCCGCCGGCGTGGCAGGACTGGGTTCACCGAACCCGTTTACGATCTCTGATTTGAGCTACGTCTGGATTCTCTGCGATGTCTACGAGAATAATCTTTCCAGTGTGCGCGTCGGTGAAACCGCCGAAATCCGCCTGAATGCTTATCCTGACAAAGCATTTACCGGCCGCATCGGCAATATTCTTCCTGTTCTCGATCCTACGCTCCGCACCGCCAAGGTGCGCATCGAGGTGCGCAACCCCGGGTTGATGCGCGTGGGCATGTTCGTCACCGCGACGTTTCACGGGCAGAAAAAGGAAATGCATGCGGCCGTGCCGGCTTCCGCGATTTTGCATTTGCACGACCGCGACTGGGTTTACACGCCCGCCGGCAACAAGAAATTTCGCCGGCTGGAGGTGACCGCCGGGGGCATGTTGCCGGACAAAATCCAGGAAGTCTTATCCGGTCTGCAGCCCGGCCAACAAGTGGTGACCAACGCCCTGGTGCTGCAGAACACGGTCGACCAATGAGCCCGAAGGAAAAAGCGGCAAGCCTGGGGAACAGGGGATGATCCGAGCACTCGTTGAATACGCGTTGAACAACCGCTTCATCATTCTGGCGGTCACTTTTCTGCTGATTCTGTGGGGCGCTATCTCGTTCCACAACTTGCCGGTTGAGGCGTACCCGGACGTCGCCAACAACTACGTGCAAATCATCACGCAATGGCCGGGGCGGGCCGCGGAAGAAGTCGAGCAGCAGGTCACCATCCCGATTGAAATCCAAATGAACGGGATTCCACATCTAGAGCATTTGCGCTCTACTTCGCTGTTTGGACTTTCCAGCGTCATGCTGATCTTTGACGACGAATCCACGAATGACTGGAACCGGCAAAAAGCGCTCGAGCGGCTGGGACAAGTTACCTTGCCGAACGGCTTGCAGCCGCAGATGGGCACGGATTGGAGCCCGGTCGGCCAGATATTCTGGTACACGCTGAGGAGCACGAACCCGAAATACGACCTGATGGAATTGAAGTCCATTGAAGACTGGACACTTGAAAAGCAGTTCAAGTCCGTTCCTAATGTCGTGGACGTGTCGAGCTTTGGCGGGACCACGCGCGAGTATCAGGTCCGCATTGATCCGAACAAACTCGTCGCCTACGGAATGAGTATCGGGCAAGTCGAGCAGCAACTCGCCAACAACAACGTTAACGCGGGGGGCAGCTTCGTCGAGGCAGGCCTGCAACAGATCAATGTGCGTGCCGTGGGATTGTTCAACAGCGTTCAAGATATCGAGCAAACCGTTCTCATCACGAAGAATGGGACAGCGCTCCACGTCAAAGATATTGCCGCGGTCACACAAGCCCCTAAAATCCGGCTCGGGCAAATCGGCAAAACGATTCACCGCGCGGACGGAACGGAAGTGGACAACGAGGACGTTGTCGAAGGGATTGTGCTGCTGAGAAAGGGCGCGGAATCCGATGCCACGCTGACGGCCATCCACGCCAAAGTGAAGGAGTTGAACGAACATATTCTTCCGCCGGGTGTAACGGTTGTCCCGTTCCTGGATCGCAGCGACCTGGTGCACTACACCACGCACACGGTGCTGCACAATCTGACCGAGGGAATCATTCTTGTCTCCATTATTCTGTTTCTTTTTCTTGGCAACGTCCGCGGCGCGCTGATCGTCGCGCTGACCATCCCGTTCTCCCTTTTGTTCGCCTCCATCTGCCTCGAACTCAACAAAATTCCCGCGAATCTTCTTTCGCTCGGCGCGCTGGATTTCGGAATGGTCGTTGACGGCGCAGTGGTCATGGTGGAAAACATCGTTCGACACCTGGGCCACAAAGACAATTCCTACAAGACGCCCATGGACCGCATCCGCGACGCGGCTCATGAAGTGCAGCGCCCCGTCTTTTACGCCATCGCCATCATCATCACCGCTTACTTGCCCATCTTCACCTTGCAACGCGTGGAAGGCCGCTTGTTCAAGCCCATGGCCTGGACGGTGGCGTTTGCGCTGCTGGGCGCGTTGGTATTTTCAATCCTCATCGCGCCCGTGCTTGCCAGCGAATTCTTTGGTGAAGGCGTGAAAGAGTGGCCCAATCCGGTCAT
The DNA here is from genome assembly GCA_013289835.1 of Acidobacteriota bacterium. Classification (GTDB taxonomy): domain Bacteria; phylum Acidobacteriota; class Terriglobia; order Acidiferrales; family UBA7541; genus Acidiferrum. The sequence continues at coordinate 51,288 of JABCZG010000010.1, forward strand.
GGCCGCTCTCAAGAGTGGCTACCGCCGCGCGGTGCGCTGGGCGATTGGGCATCGCTTGGTGACGTTTGGCGTGGCTGGCGCGGGATTAGCCTTTGCCGCCCTGTTGACGTTTGGAGGCTTCATCGGTTCCGAATTTCTCCCCCATCTCGATGAAGGGGCCATTTGGGCGCGCGGCACGCTGGCGCCGAGCACCGGGCCAACAGAGGGCACGCGCATCATGACGCAAGCGCGACTTGTGTTTGCATCCTTCCCAGAAGTGACGCAAGTGGTTTCCCAAGTGGGCCGGCCCGACGACGGCACGGACACCACGGGGTTCTTTAATACCGAATACTTCGTGGATTTGAAGCCGAAAGAAAAATGGCGCCCGGTATTTCGCCAAGACAAGGATGAATTGATTGCCGCTATGGACCGGGAGCTGAACAAAATGCCCGGCGTGCTTTGGAATTTCTCGCAACCCATTTCGGACAACATGGAAGAGGCCGTGAGCGGAGTCAAAGGCGAACTAGCGGTGAAGATGTATGGCGATGACCTGAGAATCCTGGAAGACAAGGCCGATGAAATAGTGAACGTGATGCGGAAAATTCCCGGTATCGAGGATCTGGGTCTATTTCGGGTGTTGGGCCAGCCCAATCTCAATCTTGCCGTGGACCGCCAACAAGCGGCGCGCTACGGAATAAACGTCGCGGACATCCAGGATGCGATAGAAACGGCCGTGGGAGGTAAGGCGGTGAGCCAGGTGCTGCAGGGCGAGCAGCGCTACGATCTTGTGGCCCGCTATCAAGCGCCCTACCGCGACACGAAGGAAGCCATCGAGAATATCCGCCTGCTAGCGCCCACGGGGGAGCGCGTTTCTCTCGCGCAGGTGACCAAGGTCGCTGTTCGCGACGGCGCCTCCGAGATTTATCGCGAAGAAAACTCTCGGTACGTGGCCATCAAATATAGCGTGCGCGGGCGGGACTTGGGCGGCGCCGTCGAAGAGGCCATTGCCAAGGTCAATGAGCAAGTCAAGCTTCCCGTTGGCTACCACATCGATTGGGCGGGCGAATATGAAAGCCAGAAGCGCTCCGAGAAACGACTCTTGATTGTTCTGCCGCTAACCATCCTCGGCATTTTTGTGATTCTCTACACTATGTTTAGTTCTTACAAGTGGGCCTTGCTGATTCTTGCTAACGTAGCCATGGCGCCCATTGGAGGTTTGCTGGCTCTTCTTGTTACCGGGACGCACTTCAGCGTTTCCTCCGGCGTAGGATTCCTGGCCTTGTTTGGTGTTTCGGTGCAGACCGGAGTCATCATGCTCGAATACATCAACCAGCTTCGTGTTCGCGGGCATTCGATCGAGGATGCCGCTGTGGAAGGCGCGGTCCTGCGGCTTCGGCCCATCATGATGACTATGCTTGTCGCTACGCTCGGATTGCTACCCGCCGCACTTTCCCATGCTATTGGATCGGACTCGCAGAGGCCTTTTGCGATCGTCATTGTGGGCGGTCTGCTTGCGGCGCTGCTCTTGAGTATTTTTCTTTTGCCTACACTCTACGTCTGGGTGGCCCACGATGGCGACAAACTCCCGGCGCCCGAGGGCGAATTCGCCGAGGAGTCTTGATTCGCCCTGCTGTTTTGATTCGAACGGAACGTTTTTCAGGCCTCCCGATCGAAATCTCTTGGCAGCAGTCGAAAACTCTGCTAACAAAGTTGCGCCGGATTCGTCCGAAGGACAAACGGTCTGTGGCACTGTATCCAAATGGTTTGCACTCGAGCGAATTACGGTCTTTCCTGGAGGAGTTCATGAAAACAGATTCGCGACGGAGCTGCGTCAAGGAGGTCCTTAGGAATTCCAGGGTTTTCATTCTTCTCCTGCTGGCCGCGGCCGGAGTTTGCGCCGGCGCCCGCGCGCAGAGCGTGGATGAAGTAATCGCGAAAAATATTCTGGCGCACGGCGGAATGGACAAGTTGAAGTCCGTGCATAGCCTGCGCACCAGCGCAAAATTCACGCAGGGTTCGTTTCAGGCCGACTTTCGCCAGGAAAACAAGCGCGCTGACAAAGTTCGAGAAGAATTTATTATTCAGGGGCTGGCGCAGGTGCAGGCCTACGACGGCAAGACCGGATGGCAGATATCCCCATTTGGAGGGCGCAAAGATCCGGAACTGCTTTCGCAAGATGACCTGAAGAGCCTCGTCGTGGACGCTGATATGGACGGCCCGCTGGTGGACTACAAAGAGAAGGGCCACAAAGCGGAGCTCATGGGGCACGATTCGATGGAAGGGACGGACTGTTTCAAGATCAAGCTCAGCATGAAAAACGGCGACGTTCGTTACTACTATCTCGATACCGATTCGTACCTCGAACTGAAACTGGAAATTCAGACCACCATTCGCGGCACGCTGCAGGAGTCCGAGTTGTACTATGGCGATTACGAGAAGGTGAACGGAATTTATTATCCCTTCGTGGTCGAACAGGCGCAGAAGGGCGTCGCAGCGCGGTCGCAGGTGACGGTCGAAAAGATCGAACAAAACGTGCCGATGGAAGATGCGCATTTTTCAATGCCTGTCGCCAAAGCGCCGGCCAAGATGGCTCCGGCAGGAAAATAGCTCTTATAAACAGGGGAGTTGATGAGGCTTCTTGCACCGTGTTGCTGTTGCTTCTACTTTGCCGTCAAGGAATCTGCCGACATGCGCAAAACCATTCGCTGCTTCACTGCTGTGATAACGGGAATTCTTGCTTCGATACTTTTTGCCGCGCCTATGCGCGCGCAGCAGGTCCCGTTTGATTCCGATACCATCTCGGGGCTGGGCGCGCGCAACATTGGCTCCGCGACGATGAGCGGCCGCGTCGCGGCGGTGGCGGCGGTGAAGGAAGACGGCAGGCTTACGGTGTATGTGGGAGCGGCGAGCGGCGGCGTCTGGAAATCTTCGAATGGCGGCACGACGTACAAGCCGGTGTTCGACAAGCAGCCAGTGCAATCGATTGGCGCCATCGCCATCGATCCGCAGGCTCCGAAAACGATTTGGGTGGGCACCGGCGAAGCGTGGACGCGCAACAGCGTTTCGATCGGCGACGGCATCTACAAATCCACCGACGGCGGAGACAACTGGACGAGCCTGGGTCTGAAGAATTCGGAACGAATTTCGAAAATTCTGATTGACCCGAAAAACGGCGACACGGTCTATGCATGCGTCCCGGGAAAACTGTGGAGTGACAGCGAAGACCGCGGCGTTTACAAAACCACCGATGGCGGAAAAACGTGGACGAAGATTCTGAAGGGCGCGAATCTTTCGACGGGCTGCTCGATGATTTCGATGAGTCCGCAAGACTCAAAAGTGATTTTTGCAGGGATGTGGGATTTTCGGCGAAAGGGCTGGACGTTCCGCTCGGGCGGGGAAGGTCCTACGGCGTCGAGTGGCAGCGGTCTCTTCCAATCCACCGACGGCGGAGCAACCTGGAACGAGTTGGATGAAAAAAGCGCAAAGGGCTTGCCGGCCAAGCCTTGGGGGCGCGTGGCGGTCACCATTGCGCCATCGAAGCCAAATGTTGTCTACGCGCTGATCGAATCGACGCGCAGCGCGCTCTTCTATTCGCAAGATGGCGGAAAAACCTGGGAAGAGCGCGACCGCAGCAATTGGATGGTTTGGCGGCCGTTTTATTTTGCCAATTTGATTGTCGATCCCAAGAACGACAACAAAATTTACAAGCCGGACCTCACCCTAATCATGAGCGAGGATGGTGGCAGAAGCTTCAGCGCCATCGGTGGCTCTGCGCACGGCGATTTTCACGATGTCTGGGTCAATCCTGACAACACGAATCACCTGATTGCCGGCGATGACGGCGGCATCTGGTATTCCTACGATGGCGGAAACACGTGGTGGAAGGGCAATAACCTGCCGATTTCGCAGTTCTATCACGTGAGCGTGGACCAATTCGATCCGTATCATGTATTTGGCGGATTACAGGACAACAGCGCGTGGATTGGAGATTCGCAATATCCCGGCGGGATTACCAACGGTCGCTGGGAAAATCTGTTTGGCGGAGATGGCTTCTGGGTCTTCTCGGACCCGGCTGACCCGAACTATGTGTATGCGGAGGCGCAGGGCGGGAATGTGGGCCGCGTGAATCGGGTCACGCTGGACGGCCGGGCCGTAAAGCCGATGCCCAATTACGGAGAAGGGAAGCTGCGGTTCAACTGGAACACGCCCATCCACATGAGCCCGAACGAAAAGGGCACTGTCTATATCGGCGCGCAGTTCCTGTTTCGTTCGCGCGACCATGGACAAACGTGGGACCGCATCTCGCCCGACCTGACTACTAACGATCCGGAAAAGCAGAAGCAGGAGGAATCCGGCGGCGTGACGGTGGACAATTCTTACGCGGAAATGCACACCACGATTTACTCCATCAGCGAATCGCCGCGCGACGGGCAAACGATTTGGGTGGGAACGGATGACGGGAATTTGCAGATCACGCGGGACGCGGGCAAGTCGTGGACGAACGTCGTCGGCAATGTTCCCAACTTACCGAAAGCATCTTGGGTTTCCTGGGTCGAGGCGAGCTTGTACGATGCGGGAACGGCTTACGCCACGTTCGACCGGCACTCGTTCGGGGACATGGAGCCGCACGTTTACAAGACGACCGACTATGGCAAGACCTGGATGCCGATTGTCGCAGTCGATAGCGGCGTGCGCGGCTACGCGCACGTCATCAAAGAAGATACAGTCGCCCCCAATTTGTTGTTCCTGGGAACGGAGTTCGGTCTTTGGGTTTCACTTGATAGCGGCAAGCATTGGGCGCAGTACAAAGGTCATGAATTTCCGAACGTCGCAGTGCGGGACATCGTGGTGCACACGCGCGAATCGGATCTCGTTTTGGCAACTCACGGCCGCGGTATCTGGATCGTGGACGACATCACGCCGCTGCGCAAACTGACTCCTGACGTGATGGCGCAGGAAGCTACATTTTTACAGGGCAAACCGGCGCAGCAACGGTTGAACGCCAACGGCGGATGGTCTGAGGGAAGCGCGTCGTTTAACGGGGCAAATTCGCCGGACGCGGCCTTGATCACCTACTATCAAAACAAGCGCCACATTTTTGGAAAGATGAAGCTGGAGGTTTTCGATTCGCAGGGGAAACTGGTGGACACCTTGCCGGCGAACAGCCGGCGTGGAATCAGTCGCGTGGAATGGTCCATGCGGCTGAAGGCGCCGCGTGTTCCCCCGGCGGCCACCGCTGCGTTCGAAGCCGCGCAAGGCCCCAGAGTTTTGCCCGGCACGTATACGGTGAAGATGACACGCGGCACGGAGACGTACACGACGCAGGTGGTGGTCGGGCTGGATCCTCGCGCCAAATACAACGCCGAAGACCGCAAACTGGAATTTGACGCGGCCATGCGCGTGTACAACCTGCTGGGCGACATGAGCTTCGAGGTCGCGCGGATCAACGCCGTGCGCGACGCTTTCGCGGACCGCGCGGGAAAACTGAAGGGCGATGACGCGCTCGGTAAGCGTTTGCTGGACCTCTCGCAAAAGACCGATGATCTTCGGCGCAAAATCGTAGCCACCAAAGAAGGAGGCGCGATCACCGGGGAAGAGCGCATTCGAGAGAAGACCACGGAAATCTACGGCGATTTGCTGACGTACGATGGCAGGCCGACCGATTATCAGGCCGCGCGCATCGATTCGTTGAAGAAGGAACTGGGCGATGTGTCCACTGAATTCGATGGTTTCCTGGCAAAAGAGCTTCCCGCGGTGAACAAATCGCTGGCGCAGAAAAAGCTGGAAGCCGTGCAACCCATCACGCGCAAAGCGTGGGATACCATGAGCGGCGATTCCGGAGGCGGCCCTCCCGCCGGCGGGATGCTATTTCGCGAGCGCGATTAGATTGAGCGCCTGAGGCAAAATCGCCAGCAAGCATTCTCAGGGAATCTACGTTGAGGCCGGAACGACTGCTTCGCGTTTCTGTATCAGCCGCTCCATGCTGAAGAATGTGAAGAAGGCCGCTAAACCGTAAAAAAGCGCCGCCAGAAGCAATAAAGCCTTCAAACCAATGACAAACGAGAAATTTTGCGCGAGTCCGCCGGCGACCGCGCCGATAATGTTGCTGCCGAATGCGCTGGACTTGTTTTCACCTTTGCGAAAGGTTTCTGCGAAGATGATTCCCGCGAAGAAAAGAGGAATACAGTAGGCGGCGGAGAGCAGAATTCCGGAAGTGCGCGCTCCGAAGGGAAGAGATTCCCAGGGAGCAACGTAAATGGCAATCAGCGCCGCAATCAGGAACGCATACATCGGGCCAAGTCCCAGCCCGGGCACGCGTTCAACAAATAGATTCGCCAGGAGTAAGACCGCCAGAATCGCGGAAATGACCACGCAGTTCACCTGCCAGGTCGAACCAAAATAAAGCGCCAGCCTGCTGATCATTTGCGTTTCTAATAAAAGGAAGCCTGCGCCGAGGAAGAAAAAATACCAGGTGGATGTTTTCTTGGGCTCGAGGTTCTTGCGCGTTTTCAGGAACGCAATGACCAGCAGAATCAGCGAGACTGTCAGATAGGTTCGGGGAATCGTGAAGCCGTGATGATAAATATACGGCCAGTTGTCCGTGACCAGCGGCAGCGAATCGTCCGTCTCCATCGGGAATTGCGGCGGACTCTCCTGCACGAAACTCGCAAGTTCCGGTGTGGCCGCGCGATCCCAGACTCCGCTGTCATTGGACGCGAGAAATAGCGTTCCCTCGACCAAACCGCCGAGCTGCCGCCGGTAAAAAATAACCGGAGGGTGGCCGAAGAGCTGCTCGAACATCGCCATGAAACGCTGGCCCATCCACGTCCATGGCGGACGCACTTCAAATCGCAATACCAAAACGCCGGTTGGGTTCAGATGGCGTTTCGCCTCCCGAAGCGATTCTTCGGTGTAGACATAATTGTCGATGCGCATGTTGCTGTAGCTGGAAAACTGCGTATGCGAATCGAGCAACCCGAAGACGATGACGTCGTACTTCTGTGTCGAGGAACGCAAATACGCGCGTGCGTCATTCAGAATTACGTGGACACGATCGGAGTCGTAGGGATGATCCGGATGGAGACGCTTGCCAAGAGCATAAATCACCGGGTCGATTTCCACGGCGTCAATTTGGCCTGCGCCGTTGCGAAGCGCGGCGGCCGCATCGTTGCCAGCTCCGGCGCCCACGATCAAGACGCGATCACGCGCGCCGATGAATTTCCAGGGCGCATCGTACGAGCTGTCCTTATACTTTGCGGCGTAGCCGGGATGGGCGGCAAGAAAATCCGGTGAGACGTTCGCCATGGTCATGTAGCCAGTGTTGTTCACCAGGACGTCGAATTGGCGTTCTCCCTGGGGAATCACCTGGAGTTTTTGATAAGGTGACCAGTGCGTTTCGCCGTTACGAAAATCGGCATAGGCCAGCAGAAACAGGCTTGCCCCAATCAGCAGAACGTGGAGAACGCCGATTCGTGCGCTCCGGCTGCGCACCAAAAGAAAAAGACCAAACGCGAGCGCGAACCAGAACACGGGAGCTAAATGAACGAAGGCCATTGCCGCAAAGAGCCAGATCCCGGCGATGCTACCCAAGAGATTGACCGAGTATGCGGTGATGGGATTCTTCGCGGCGTTCAGGTACGAACCCACCCACTGCCCGACGGGCACCATGGTGGCAATGATCAGCAGCAGCAGCACAGAAACAAGAACCGTGGATGCCAGAAACGCAATCGTGACGTAGGTTTGACTCGGCGCGGCGAGTGCCGACCACAACTGCGCGTCCGTTGATAGCGAAAGCGCTGAGGAGAGAATCTCCAGCAGCGTTTTCCAGCGCGCCAGCGGAATTTCCGCCAGGATGACCAGCGTCCCGAGTGCGGCCACGCCGAAGAGATAGCCTTTTTTCCGCGCCGATTGGTAACAACCGAGTCCGAATCCCAGAAAGCAGGCAATCAGAGCCAGGTTCTGGAAATAGGCGAAAACGCGAATTTCCGTGCCGATCCAGCGGATCAGCAACATTTCCAAGTAGAGCGATGAAAAGCTGACCAGAAAGAGCGGCCACAAGACGCGGCCTTCCGGGTTTTCTTCCAGTGCAACGCCGGGCAAGAACATTTTGGCGGCGCCGTGAGGAGCTTCGCTCGAGGGCCGGGGACCTGTTTCTGGCTCGGTTGCCATATCGCTCCAAGGGGAGAGCACACAGTCCCCTATGGAAATCTAGCGTGGCGCTCGTGTACCAGCAATGGCGCAAACGGCCGCAGCGGCTCAAGGGTAAATGGTGGAGGCGGGGGGAGTCGAACCCCCGTCCGAAAAGCGCAACGACACGAAGCCTACATGCTTATCTCAATTCGGTGTGCGACCCGGCTCTTGCGAGCTGATCGCGCGTTCGCCAGCGGCGCTTGGAATGAGCAAGATGCGCAACCAACTAGTCCGATGGTTCTCGCCCGAGCCTTACGGACCGAAAGGCTCAGGCCAGCTCACTGTGTGACGCCTCTGACCGGGCCCATGAGCGAAGCCCGGGGAAGCGGCAACTTAATTAATTAAGCTGCAAGTGCCAAGTTGTTGTTGGCATTTCTAGTTTCCACCAAGTTACGGGCAGGTGGGTCCCGGCATGCCTTCGGGCCGCGACAGCTTCCGTCGAAACCGTGTCGCCCCCATGGACTTCTCTATTCTACCATCCGCGACAAGAGGCGGCGGGTTTTCAGTTCTCGGGGGCCCGTTCTAGGTTATAAGTTTTTGGGTTTTTAGTGGAACACCTCCCGTGAAGGGCAAAAAGCGAAAAGAGCGAGGGAAGAAGGGGTTTGAACAAAGGGAGGGGGGTACACCCCCCCATTGCATGCATGAATGTCAAAACAAAGGGGATAGAAAATGGGCAATTTGTAAGTGAATGAAAAGAAAGGGGGACAGTGAATTTGGTGGACCCTTCGATGGCTTCTCAGGGTAAGCGTGGAGACAGGTGGGAGGGGGGGTACACCCCCATCACGATGGAAAGAGTGTGTAAATGCTTGAAAAGAATGGAGATGAGTTGGCGCCATCGGGGAAAAGAGTGCGGAACTGACGAGAAGAAAAGGAGATACAGGAAATGTAGAAGCTTCGCTAGCAAGAGAGATAGTACCGTGCTGGCTGGATCGGCGGGGATGGAATTCGGCGTACACGGGAGAGGATAGCATGGGAGTCGCGAGGGGCTAAGTGAAATGCAGGGAATGGGGAGAATTGAGGATTGAATGGTTGCGGAGGAGGGGTTAACGGCGCGGGCCTTTGCCGTCGAACAGCTGCCAAGTCTACTCCGTCGAAGGAGCCGACGCCGTCATCGAGTCAGCCCGTCCCGGATGCTCACTCATGCGGGCGAATTAGGTAGAAAAGGAAAATTGTCGCGGAGATGGAGGCGAAGGTCAGGAGCATGTCCACAGCCCCAAATTCGTCTGGCAACTCATAGGCCAGCTTGGGTTTTCGCCAGTACCGATTCGCCAGCAGAAGGGGAATTCCCGTCATAGTTGTGACGGTGAACATCGGCCAGCTCCACGGACGTATGGCCAACCAGATTGCGCCCTGAACTGCGCAGAAGCCCAATCCGCCAAGGAACATGAGCAACCGTTCCTTCGCCAGTAGAATAGCAAGTAAAGCTAAAACCGCACATCGAATCGCAAGATGTCGGTTCGGTGGGGAAAACGAAGCCGAAACAGCTACGATTGAAGATATTATGAAGACCCAAAACAAACTCACATCACGGAGGTAATTTAGGTCTCGGGAGAAAAGCCTTTTTGAACTGAAGGACTTTTTTCGAGTTCCTTTTACTGTTGGGCTTACGAGATTCTCCATTGAGCGATCCTTCCGGAATTAGTTTACCGACCCGATAAGACAGTCCGTAACCAGTGCGCCCGACAAAGCCACATCGACGATTCCCTTCGCGGCACTAGCTATCTGAGGACCTTTCCCCCGAACGAGGTCCGATAATTGGGCGGGTGGCCCGGGTCCGAAGATTTATGTTTGTGGGCATGTGGGTCGTTGGGAGAATATCACTACGGCACTTCTAGGGAAAGTATAGAGAGGCGGAGGGTGGCCCAGGTTCGGTTTGTGAACCTGGGTCTTGGGGTTGACGTTCCTTTCGGTGGAGTTGGCGATGCCGTCGGGGTTGAGGCGCTATTACGGCAAAGGCGATTTGCATTTTATTACGTTCAGCTGCTATCGGCGGCTGCCGCTGTTGAAGACGGTGCGGGCACGGGACATTTTTGTGAAAGAGCTGGGGAAGGTGCGCGAGGAGATGGGGTTTCGTCTGCTGGGGTATGTGGTGATGCCGGAGCATGTGCATCTGTTGATGAGCGAGCCGAAAGAGGGAACGCCTTCGACGGTGCTGCATACGTTGAAGCTGCGCGTGGCGCGGAAACTGCGGGCGCGCCGAAAGCCGGTGGGCGCGGGACAATTGCAATTGCCTTTCGCCGAGACGGGGGAACCGCTGCGGGCGTTTTGGCAGGCACGGTTTTACGATTTTAACGTGTATAGCAAGGGGAAGAAGACGGAGAAGTTGAATTACATGCACGCGAATCCGGTGATTCGCGGGTTGGTGAAACATCCGAGCGACTGGCGGTGGAGTAGTTGGGGGTTTTACTACGTAGGAGAGAAGGGGCACTTGGCTATGGACGTGGGAGAGTGAGACGAGAAGAACCCCCAAGACCCAGGTTCACAAACCGAACCTGGGGCACCCTCCGTGTTGGTTGAGTTGTGAGTGGGAGAAGGATCGTCGTTCGATTGAAATGAGAAGAGAAAATCTCCCCCAAGACCCAGGTTCCAACACCGAACCTGGGGCACCCTCCGTGTTGGTTGAGTTGTGAGTGGTGAAGGATCGTCGTTCGATTGAAATGAGAAGAGAAAATCTCCCCCAAGACCCAGGTTCCAACACCGAACCTGGGGCACCCTCCGAGTTGGATTGAGTTGCGAGCGGGTAGAAGGTTCGTTGTTCGATTGATCGGAGTGAGGGGAGAAAGTCAAACCCAAGCACTCTCCGTGCGGGTTTGGGTTGTGAGTGGGGCGGAACTTCCTGCTCGATCGATGGGGGTGAGAAGACCAGGAGGCCGCAGGACCCCTGCTTGTTAAGCAACAATTGGGCACAGGGGTACGGTTGGGGCGTTGACTCCGTGGGAGGTAGCTTCCAGAATGGCGAGACGGGGAAAATATGGCTAAAAACACCCCGAAAACCGGTATGGGTCAAGAGTCCAGCGCCATCGAACAAGCGATCTCTCGCGCGCTTCGGGATAACCTCGAGCGCATTCAGAGAACTTCGGAAGAGCTGCATCATGCGGTAGGGGACGTGGTGGCGGCTTGCGGGAGCAACAAGCCCACGAATGCGCTGCCGTCGCTGCTCCGCGCGCAGACTTCGGCGGCGGCGCTGGCTGCTTCGCTGGAAGTGCTTTCGCGATTTGTGACTGTGTCCATGCAGACTGGGCCGCGGTCGCCGCTCGAAGAGCAGATTACGAATTTGGTTGGCAGAGCGGCCCACGAGCCAGCTGCTGCGCCGCAACGTCCGGCACCCGCGCAGCCGGTGCCCATGGCTTCTCACGCTAAGGCCGAGTCCCTGGAAGTGGAGGAAGGGTCCGAGGAAGTTGAGCTGGAACTGCCTCCTGAGCCGGTGCCTCTTACGCCGATGGAGCCTACGGCGGCGGCGCTCGCGTCGGAACCGGAGCTGGAGGGGGAATTCAACCTCAGCCGGCTTTCCACCGAAGAGCAGGAATTGCACCGGCGCGCCAATCGTGTGGCCAAAGTTTCGATGCAGGACATAAAAATGCTCCGACCGGAGCAAGTGCGGCTGGGCCGCGAAAAGAAAGATCTCTGCATCCGATTGAAAGATGACATTGAAAAAGCTCATCGCGAATACGACCGCCGCTTCAAACCCATCATGGATCATCCGGTGGACTACTTTTACCGCTGGATGGTGGAAATTCTGGCCGATGGGGACCCGCACGCGCTCGGCGAGTATCCGTACGCCACGCCGGCGCGGCATCACTAGTCACACGGCTCTTGCACACTTTTGTGGCGCTTCCAAAAATGCCGTATCATTGTGTTCTTCTATGATGAAACCGCTGATGGCATTGACGCTTGTGGCGAGCCTGTCGCTTGGCAGCGCGTTCGGTGCTGTTACGCAAACGCCGCCGCAACAGCACAAAAAGAAATCGAAAAAGCCGAAAACGCCTGCTTGCCAGACGGGCTGCAAAGCGGAAACGTCCACGCCGCAAGTGGCTGCCGACACTCCGGAAGACCAGGCGATGCAAAAGGAATTAGCGGACCTGGCGCGCGCGGTGCATAACGTTACTCCGGGCGCTTACGAGAAGCTTTCGGCGTTCGCGGTGAAGAACACTACCAACGTCTGGGGAGCGCGCGCGGCACTGGCGCTGGGTTATGAGGATTATTCGAAGAACCGCGCGGCGCAGGGGCTTGGGTGGCTGCTCAAGGCGCAGAATGACATTCTGCTCCGCGAGTATGCTTTGTACTGGACGGCGCAGGTGCAACGAACGCTCGGACGCACTGCGGAGGCGTACAAGAATCTATTGACAATCGAGCACGACTATCCCACGACCGCAATGCGCGAACAGCTGCTGGAGGCGTTTGCGCCCACAGCGGTTTCGTTGGGACACACGCAGGAAGCGCTGGATGCGCTGAACGCGTATCCCGCCACGACATCGAACACCACTTTGCTTTTGGAACGCGGGCACGCGTACCAGGTGGCGCATCAGCTTCCGCGCGCGGCGAAGGATTATCAGACACTCTTCTACAAGTATCCTCTGAGCGACGAAGCCAAGCCCGCGGGATCCGCGTTGACGCAGATCATGCACGCGCTGGGGAAAGAGTACGCGTATCCCGGAGTGGAGATGCAGGAGCAACGCGCGCAGGCGTTCTACGATGCGCACAAATGGAAGGAATCGCGCAGCGAATACGAAAAACTTTTGACCATGCTGAAGGATCCGGCGAATCCCACGCGGCAGCGCGCGCAACTGCGCGTGGCTGAATGCCGCGTGCAGCTGAAGGGGTCACCGTCACTGATTTCATCGGTGAACACACCTGATCTAGAGGTTGATGCGGAGCGGCTGTACGCGTTGTCGCAGGCGGAACGCACGGCGAAGAAAGAATCCGAGATGTTTTCCGCGCTGGGCACGCTGGCGCAGAAATACCCGGTCAGCAAGTGGAACGAAGATGGCTTGATGGCGGCGGGGAATTACTATTGGGTGGAACTCGACCGCGCCAAAGCCGCTACCTATTACCAGCGCGTACTGGACAGTTTTCCCGGCGGGAAGTACGCGTACAACTGCGAATGGCGCATCGCGTGGGTTGCGTACCTGAATCGTCAGCCGGATGCCGAGGACCGGCTTGCCAACTTTCTGCTGAAATATCCGGTATCCGGTAATTCCGTGGATGCGCTCTATTGGCTGGGCCGCATTGCGGAACGAGGCGAAAATCCTGCGCGCGCGCGGAGCTATTACAACAAAGCGGTGGAGCGTTTTCCGCAAACGTATTTCGGCAATGCCGCGGCAGCGCGACTCGCCAAGCTTGGCCCGGGCGATGAGAACCCCGTAGAGGCGCTGGACAAAATTCCGCCGCCACCGGCGCTTCGTCCGTTTGACGAGCCCATCCCGGTTGCTGCCGAAGATCGCTGGGCTCGCGCGCAAGCGCTCCGCAGCATCGCTTTCGATGCTTCCGCGGAGCAGGAGTTGAAGAACGCTTACTTCGCGACGTCTTCGCCGCGATTCCTGCTGGAAGCCGCGCAGGCAGCGTTCGATCAAGGACACTACGGGGCTGGAATGGCGTATGCGCGCATCATCGTGCCGAATTTCGATGCGCGGAAGATCAGCGATTTGCCGGTCGCCGCGTGGAAGGCCCTCTATCCGCTTCCGTATGAAGCCGCGCTCCGCCGCGAAGCCGCCAAGAATGATTTCGATCCGATGTTTGCTGCAGGACTTATCCGCCAGGAGTCCACCTTTCAAGCGGATGCCGTCTCGCACGCCAACGCCATTGGGCTGATGCAGGTGCTGCCAAAAACGGGGAAGCTGCTCGCCAAGCAACTGAAGGTTCGCTATACGAAGGACAAGCTGTTCGAGCCTGACTACAACATTGAAATTGGCATGGCCTATATTGCGAATCTGGTGCGACTGACCGGCTCGCGCGAATTCGCCGCCGCGGCCTACAACGCGGGCGAAGACCGCATCGCCGCCTGGAAAAGCGAGCGCAACTACGAAGAGATTCCCGAAGTCGTCGAATCCATACCGTTCACGGAAACCCGCGATTACGTGCAAATCGTCTTGCGAAACACGGAAGTCTACCGGATGATTTATGGTCAGCCGAGCGTGGCGATGCAGGCGGCTACGGGGCACGCGCGCTGAGAAAATTTGTATTTGAGGTTTATACGATTTTGCGGGCGCAGTCCTTCGAAGCAGGGTAAACCAGCTGCGCCACTACAAAGAGACTTTCATTCTCTCTCGAAGGTGAAATGAGTTCTCCAGACACCAAGATGGCGCATATTTCGCGGCGGATGCTTTCGGCGAAGGCCGAGCAATTCACGGAATCGGTGATACGCGAAATGACGCGGCTGGCGCTGAAACATGGCGCGGTCAATCTATCGCAAGGATTTCCGGATTTTGCCGCGCCGGAGGAAATCAAGGAAGCCGCGCGGCAGGCCATCAGCGACAACATCAATCAGTATGCGATTACGTGGGGCGCAAAGCCACTGCGCGACGCCATCGTCGAAAAATTCGAGCGCACGCAGGGCGTGAAGTACGATCCGGAGCGCGAGATTACCATTTGCTGCGGGTCGACGGAAGCGATGATGTCCGCGATGATGGCGATCATCAATCCTGGCGATGAGATTGTTGTTTTCGAGCCGTTCTACGAAAACTATGGGCCGGATGCGATTCTGAGCGGCGCTACGCCGCGCTTCGTCAAGCTCCGCACGCCCGACTGGTCCTTTGACGAAAAAGAACTCGCGGCCGCGTTCGGGCCGCACACCAAAGCGATCATTCTCAACACGCCGAACAATCCCACGGGGAAAGTCTTTACGCGCGCGGAGCTCGAGTTCATTCGCGATCTCTGCGTGCGGTGGAACGCGTACTGCATCACGGACGAAATCTACGAGCATATTCTTTACGACGGCGCGGAACACATCTCTATGGCACGTATTGAGGGGATGCGCGACCGCACCATTGTCATCAATGGACTTTCGAAAACGTACAGCGTCACGGGATGGCGCGTGGGCTGGGTGCTGGCTCCGCCGGAACCCACGCAGCCCATTCGCAAGGTGCACGATTTTCTGACGGTGGGCGCAGCGGCTCCCTTACAGCAAGCGGGCGCCAGCGCGATGCGCTTTCCGCAGAGCTACTACGACAAGCTCGCTTCATCCTATTTGACCAAGCGCGAACGCCTGCTGAAAATTCTCACTGTCGCGGGCTTTACTGTTTTCAAGCCGCGGGGCGCGTACTACATCATGACGGACATTTCAGGCTTTGCGGATCCCGATCCGGTTCGCTTTCAGGCCGATACGAAAGACGTGCGCTTCGCCAAATACCTCGTGGAAGAAATCGGCGTGGCCGTCGTGCCCGGCTCCAGCTTCTACAATAACGCTCAAGATGGCGCTTCGCAGGTCCGCTTCACCTTTTGTAAGAAAGAGGAAACTCTTGCTGCCGCTGAAGAGCGACTGGCGAAGCTCCACGCCTGACCGCTTTTCCTTAGATCAAACTTCCACCGTGCCCTGAGCTGACGCATTGCTGTACGCTGCCCCGCAAACTCTGTGCTAGAATTCGCACCCGATAGCGAATATGCCGGAAAAACTGGAACTCATTCCCGCGAATACGCGCCTGGAAGCCACCGGCGATGGCGCGTCCTTTGACATTTCCGCCAGCGCGTCGCGCACGTTCCTTTGCCGCCTTATCGTCTCGGAGCAAATTGAGCAGGAATCGCTGGATGTCTCGATCTGGGGTTCTGCCGATGGGCAAACTTGGCCGAAGAAGCCGCTTCTGAAGCTGCCGCAGCAGTTCTATCGCGGCACCACCAAGATGGTTCTCGACCTGTCGCTTCGCCCCGAGGTCAAGTTCATCCGGGCCCGCTGGGAGCTGAATCGCTGGGGCCGAGTGGCCCCCACGGCGATGTTTGTCGCCGGGATGGAACTCGCGGAAGTTCCGCCAATGTCTCGCGAAACTCCGACCAAAAGGATGGCCTTGGCGACCGGCTAAAGCGTGGCTAATTCCCCCCTGAGAAGAGATAAGGGTGAACTCTTCCCGCTAAATTTTTGATGTTGCAGTGCGGCTTCTAAATTTTATATAAATTATGCGATTTCAGGAACTTCCGGGGTTTTTAGGGGTAGGAGACTGACGGTCGGTTGCCCTGTGGTGGTTAGTCCCCTACCCCGCGAGTGGTCTTGCATGTATAGACGAGTTTGGCCCCCAATTAGTTTCCTGATTGCGTGAAAATAGTTTGTGGGCCGCCGGCCGCTATTCCCCCACCGGAACGGTGTCCAAATACCTCGCCACAGCCGCCTTCCACTGGAACTTTTGTTGAATGGCGGCCTGCAGGGCCTGGGCAGCTATCGGTTCGCCATGGGTGAGGTAGGTCTGCTTGGGTGGCGCGGGCAGGCCTGTCAGCCAGCGCAGCAGCTCGCTCTTTCCGGCGTGCGCGGAAAACTGACCCATTTCCACAATCTCTGCGCCGACCGGCACATCCTGCCCGTATAGCTTGAGCGACTTCGCGCCCTCCTGCAAAGCACGGCCACGCGTCCCTTCAGCTTGGAATCCCGCCAGGATGACTGCGTTGCGCTTGTCCGGCAGCCGCAGAGCGAGGTGATGCAGGACGCGGCCGCCGCTGACCATGCCGCTCGCGGAAATAATGATGCAGGGTGTCTTGACGTTATTGATGGCCTTTGATTCCTCGACGGAACGCGTCAGATGAAATTCATGAACGTCCAGGGGATCGCCCTTGCCATCGCTGCCTTCTTTCTTCACATAGTCCAGGTCATGATCCTCTTTGTATTTCAAATATAAGTCTGTTGCGCTCAGCGCCATGGGGCTGTCCACGTAGACCGGCAGGCGAGGAATGCGCTGCTGGTCCTCCAGTTGGCGCAAGTAGTACATGAAAGTCTGCGTGCGGCCGATCGCGAAGCTCGGAATCACCATGGAGCCGCCGCGCTTCACCACGCGGTTTACGATGCCAGCCAGCAATTCCGCGGGGTCGCCGTCGGGATGCTCGCGGTCTCCGTAGGTGGATTCGCAAATCAGCACATCCGCCTTCGACGGCGGTGTTGTGGGATCTTTCAGGATCACCTGGTTGTAGCGGCCGACGTCGCCGGAGAAGACCACGACGAACTTCTTGCCGCCCTCGGTGATGGTCAGTTCCAGACTGGAAGAACCCAGGATGTGTCCCGCGTCGTAAGAGGTTACGCGAAACTCCGGGCTGATATCGAATGCGCCACTGCGTGGCATGCTCTTGATCAATTTCAGTACGGGATCCACGTCGGTCGAAGTATAGAGAGGCTGCGGGTCTGGGTGTCGGCTGTCTTTATGGATGCGCGCGTGCAGCGTGTCCTCTTCCTGCAGGTGCGCAGAGTCCTTCAGAAGAAGGGTTGTCAATTCGATCGTTGCGGGATTCGCGTAGATCGGTCCGTGGTAGCCGGCTTTTACGAGTACCGGTAGCCATCCAGTGTGGTCCAGGTGCGCGTGGGTGAGCACCAGGTAGTCGATCGTCTTGGGATCGATTGTCAGCGGCTTGTAATTGCGGTCCTGCAGCTCTTGCGAGCCCTGAAAAATCCCGCAATCCACCAGCAGACGTTTGCCCGCCGCTTCCACCAAATACTTCGAACCGGTAACGGTTCCTGCCGCTCCAAGGAAAGTCAGTTTTGCCATAGGCCTGCCATTCTACAGAAATCGGGTTTCTGGCACATCTCAGCGTGTGACCGCTTCCACAAAGAAAAACGGGGCAGATCTTTAATACCTGGTGAGTTCCCGATTACCTGGATAGCTGTCTGAATGAAGCGAGACAGGGTCTCGAAGGCCCTGCGGTGGCAGGAAAAGTCTCGCGACGCAATCTTTTTGCCTAAACACAAAACGAAGCAAGCAACAGGGCGATCATTCGTGACGAAGCGCAGCCAATGGGTCCACGCGAGTAGCACGCCAAGCGGGAATGAACATGGCCGCTAACGAGACGGCCAGCAGCCCAATCGAAACCGCGCCGAAAATCAGCGGGTCCGTAGCGCTGACTTCATAGAGCAGGCTTCTCAGCAGGCGGGTCAATCCGATTGCGCCCGCAATCCCCGCGATTAGTCCAGCGGCCACCGGGACCAATCCCTGGCGCAGGACCAGGGCGAGCACATCGGAGGAACCGGCGCCGAGAGCGATTCGAATTCCGAATTCGCGCCGCCGCTGATCGATGAGGTACGCCAGCACGCCGTAGATACCGATGGCCGCGAGGAAACCTGCGAGCGCGGCGAATACGGCCATCAACTGAATCGAGAAACGTTGCCGGGAGAGCGAATCAGCCAGAATTTGATCCATGGTGAGCAGGTCCACCGGCAGATCGGAATCGAGCGCCGCGACTTCGTGGCGGAGCGCGGATACCAAGGCGAGCGGGTCATGCGTGCTCTTCAGCACGATTGCCAAAGAGCCGAAAGGAACTTGCGGGCCGAAATAGTAGATCCGTGGCTCGGGTGGAGCAGACAAGCTGCCGGATTTCGTCGCGGCTACTACGCCGACGACGGTGTATATGCTTCCGGCCAACGGGACGGTGATCTGCTGGCCGAGCGGGTCGGCGTTCGAGAACAATTTCTGAGCGACGATCTCATCGATGACCGCGACACCGGGCGAGCCCTGCTCATCGGAAGCGGCGATATCCCGGCCGCGCAGGAGCGGGATTCCGAGCGTTTCGAAGAACCCAGGCGAAGCGCGGGTTTGCCAGATGATCTGCTGCGGTTCATTCGAATTTCGCGGATGGCCGGCGATTTCCACTCCGCCGCTCCCTGGACCGCCTTTGTAAGGAAGAAAATCGATCGTCGCGGCGGATCGCACGCCGGGAATCGTGCGCACGCGTTCGAGCACCTCCCGTGCAAACGCCGCCCTCTGCGCCGGTTCCCGGTATTGCGCGACGGGTAGAGAAATGAACGCAGTCAGCACATTTTCGGAATGGAATCCGGGACTGGTGTGCTCCAGTCGAACGAAGCTTCTCACCAGGAGACCGGCGGCGATCAAGAGCACGAGCGAGACACAAACTTCGAAGGCAACCATTGATTCGCGCAACAGCCTGCGTCCTGTGGTCGATCCGCGTGAGCCCTCTTTCAGCACTTCCGTGAGATCGATTCGCGAGGTTTCCAGCGCGGGCGCGAGGCCGAACAACCCGCTCGCCGTGAGCGAAACCAAAATGGAAAAGCCCATAACCCAGGCGTTGATGGATGGGTTGGCTCCGTGAATCAAACCCGCAGGACCGAACCAAGCGTAAAGATGAAGCCCGTAAAGCGCCAGCAATGTTCCCGCGGCGCCAGCGATGGAGGCCAGCAGCAAGCTCTCGGTCAGCAACTGGCGAATCACCCGAATGCGCGGCGCGCCCAACGCCGAGCGGATGCCGATCTCCCTGCGGCGCTTAATTGCACGCGCGAGCAAAAGGTTGGAAACGTTGGCGCAGGCGATCAGCATCAGAGCGCCCACGGCGGCTATCAGTACCAGCAACGGCGTCTTCAAATCTCCCGCCTGTTTTACGGCGAGCCGCTCCAGGTCAAGGGAAAATCCGCGATCCATCGAAGCCTGATTGGGATACTGTTGGACGATGCGAGCGGCGATGCGGCTAAATTCGTCGCGCCCCTGCTGGATGGTCACGCCGGGCTTGAGACGTCCGATGACGTCGATACTGTGCGGGCCTCGGATGCCCGGTGCGGCTTCGGCGGGATCGAAGGCCAGGGGCATCCACAGGTCAGCGGTAACGCGATAATCGAGAATCGGCTGGATGACCCCCGCGACACGATAGCTTTCGCGATTGATCTGAATGTTCTTGCCAACAATGGACCGATCGCCGCCGTAGCGACGCTTCCATAATCCCACCGAGAGGATGGCCACGCGATCTTTGCCGGGCTGATCGTCATCGTAGGTAAACAGGCCGCCGACAACCGGGACCACGCCCAGAAGGGGAAGCGCACTTGCGGTGATCCGCTGTGCCGGAACGTCCTCGGGCAGCCCGTCTCCCGTCAAGGTCGCCGCTGCGCGTGTCACTGCGGCCATCGCGGTGAAACAGGTTGCCTGGCGGCGGAATTCGGCGTAGTCCGCGACCGTCGGCGCGATGCCGTGCAACGAATAGCGAGGCAGGGTCTCCTGTACGATGACCAGCCGGTCGGGATCTGGATAGCGCAGCGGATGCAGCAGCACTGCATCGATCGCGGAAAAAATCGCGGTATTCGCGCCGATCGCTAGTGCCAGCGTCAGAATCGCGACGAGGCTGAAGCCGGGGCTTTTCAGAAGTTGGCGAAGCGCGAACCGGAGATCCTGCAGCATGGTTTACCGGCCTGAGAACATGAGAGGCGTTGTGCGCCCTTCGTACATCATCCTGGAGCGAGGTCTATTCTAAATCGAAATCCTCTCCGGTGCGCTTTCTCAGCCCAACGTACGTCTCAAAACTCATATTTTGGACCCTAGAATTCAAGCCGCTGGCATATTTCCCCGTTCGGTAACCCACGAAAATGAAAGCGGAGCGAATCCTTCGATTCGCTCCGCCTTCGTGCTTCGACTTATAACTTAAGACTTAGAACTGAAAACTACGTTCAGTCCGCTGCGCTGGCCTGTTTCGCCTTCGCGATGACCGATTCGATGTTCAGTCCAAGCCCTTTCGCTACGCCCGTTCCGTATGCCGGATCGGCTTTGTAAAAGTGCTGGATTTGCAGTTCCTGGATTCGTTGCGGGACGCCATTGCCCAGGCTGGAGACGATGTTGTCAATCAAGCGCTGCTTGGCGTCCGCGGGCATGAGCCGGAAAAGATTGCCTGGTTGCGAGTAGTAGTCGCCGTCCGCGCGGTGATCGTGGCGTGCCACGGTTCCGCTTACAGCATGCGGCCGCTCCACATATTTTTTGTCCTGCGTCGGCCCGCCGAAGCTGTTCGGCTCGTAGTTCACGGCCGAACCGCCGTTGCCGTCAAAGCGCATGGCGCCATCCTTGTTGTAGGTGTGATACGGGCATTGCGGCTTGTTCACCGGCAGGGAATCGTAGTTCACGCCCAAACGATAGCGATGCGCGTCGGGATAGGAGATCAAGCGCGCCTGAAGCATCTTATCCGGCGAGAAACCCATGCCCGGGACCACGTTTCGCGGTTCGAACGCGGCTTGCTCGACTTCCGCAAAATAATTTTCCGGGTTGCGATTCAGTTCCAGTTCGCCGACCTCATGCAACGGGTAATCCTTGTGCGGCCAAACCTTGGTCAGGTCGAAGGGATTGATGTGGTAGGTTTCCGCATCCTTCTCCGGCATGATTTGCACGCACACGCGCCACTTCGGGAAGTCACCCTTCTTAATCGCATGGAACAGATCGCGCTGCGAATAATCCGGATCCGTTCCCTCTAGCGCGCCCGCTTGCTCGCGGAAAAAATTCTTGATGCCTTGCTTGGTCTTGAAGTGCCACTTCGCGTAGAAAAGTTCGTTCTTCGCGTTGATCAAACTGAACGTGTGGCTGCTGTAGCCGTTCATGTGCCGGTAGCCGTCCGGAGTGCCGCGGTCGGAAAAGAGAATGGTCACCTGGTGCAGCGATTCCGGCGAGAGGGACCAGAAATCCCACATCATCGTCGGGGACTTCAGGTTGGTTTCCGGATCGCGCTTCTGCGTGTGGATGAAATCGCCGAACTTCAATGGGTCGCGGATGAAAAAGACGGGCGTGTTATTTCCCGTCATGTCCCAATTGCCGTCTTCGGTGTAAAACTTCAGCGCGAATCCGCGCGGGTCACGCGCCGTGTCCGCTGAACCCTTCTCGCCGCCCACGGTCGAAAACCGGATGAAGGTCGGCGTCTTCTTGCCGACGGCGTTGAACAACTTCGCGGTCGTGTACTTGGTGATCTCCGCGCTCGTGCAGACGAAATGTCCGTGAGCGCCCGAGCCCTTGGCGTGCACCACGCGCTCTGGGATTCGTTCCCGGTTGAAGTGCGCCATTTTCTCAAACAGCAGGAAATCTTCAAAAACCACCGGCCCGCGCGGCCCCACCGTGAGCGAATTTTGGTTGTCGCCCACCGGACGGCCCGCGTCTGTGGTCATGATTTGTTTTTTCTCTTCCGCCATGAATCCTCCTCAGTTCGATCGCAGCGGCTGCGCAAGGCAAGCCCGCGGCAATCACAACTGTAATAGTGGAGCGCTGCGACCTATACATCCAATATATACTTCGGATACGATGGATAGGCATAGCCTATGGAGCTCCATCAACTTCGCTACTTCTGCGCTGTTGCCGAAACCGGAAGTTTCAGCCGCGCCGCGGAGCACTCGCACGTGTCGCAGCCATCGCTCTCGCAGCAGATCATGAAGCTTGAGGACGAACTGGGTGCGCGGCTCTTCGATCGTCTCGGCCGTTCCGTGCGACTCACTGACCTTGGCAAAACGTTTCTCCCTCGCGCACGCGCCGTTCTTCGCGAACTGGAAGCCGCGAGGGGCGATGTGGTCGAGCGCAAAGACTCCATCAGCGGGCTGATTACCGTTGGGGTCATCCCTACCGTCGCGCCGTATTTTCTTCCGTCGCGTCTTACTTCGTTTTCGCGCAAATTCCCGCAGGCGGAGATAACGGTCGTGGAAGAAATCACTCCCGTACTCCTGGAGCGTCTCCGCGCCAGCACGATTGACGTTGCCATCCTGGCGCTTCCCATTCGCGGCCACGAATTCGAAACCACGCCGTTGCTCACCGAGCGGCTCTTCGCCGCGCTTCCGAAAAATCACAAACTCGCCAAGCGCCGCTCGCTCTCTCTGAAAGATTTGCGCTCCGAGCCGTTCCTGCTATTGCGCGACGGCCATTGTTTCCGCGACACCGCCGTTGCGGCTTGCGACCGCGCGCGCTTGCATCCCCAGGTAATTTTCGAGAGCGGCCAATTCAGCAGCCTGCTCAGTATGGTCGGCGCGGGAATGGGAGTTTCGATCGTTCCAGAGATGGCCATCGAAAAGAAATCGCACTGCCGCTACGTGCATATTTCCGATGAACAAGCCACTCGCACCATTGGAATGGCCGTGCTTCGCGGCCGCTCTCTCACGCGGGCTCACCACGCCTTCCTCGCCCATCTCCGCGCCACCTAAGCGTTATTTTTATTGGATGAATCCTTCACGCAAATTCCGCAAAACGCTTTTAGCGCGTTGACTTTTGTCCGCGCAACCCATAGCATTTTCTGTTCGGCTGCGGCCGTTATTCCTGCAGTTTGCCGCTATTTTACGTAAACCCATCGGAGGAAGTATGCCCATCAAGGTCGGGATCAACGGCTTCGGCCGCATCGGACGCAACATCATGCGCACCGCGCTCGATGACAAGGACATTCAATTTGTGGCCGTGAACGATGTGACCGACGCGAAGACGCTCGCGCACCTTTTGAAGTACGACTCGATCCTCGGCAATTTGCCGCATACCATCACGCACACGGATGACAGCATCGCCGTGGAAGGGAAGAGCTTCAAGGTTTTCAAAGTCAAGGATCCCGGCCAGATTGACTGGGCTTCCGTCGGCGCGGAAATCGTGGTGGAATCCACCGGGCTCTTCACCAAGGGTGAGGAGGCGAGGAAGCATCTCCGCGGGCCCGTGAAAAAAGTGATCATCTCCGCTCCGGCCGACGGCCCGGACGCGACCTTTGTTCTCGGCGTCAACGACAAAACCTACGATCCTTCGAAGCACCACGTCATTTCGAACGCTTCGTGCACCACGAATTGCCTCGCCCCTGTCGCCAAAGTGCTACAGGAGACTTTCGGCATTCACAGCGGCACCATGACAACCATTCATTCCTACACGAACGATCAAAAGCTGCTCGATCTTCCGCACAAGGATCTGCGCCGAGCGCGCGCTGCCGCCATCAACATGATTCCGAGTTCCACGGGCGCTGCCAAGGCCCTGCATCTCGTGATTCCAGAACTGAAGGGCAAACTCGACGGGTACGCCATGCGCGTGCCTACGCCCAACGTCAGCGTTGTGGACCTCACCGTTTTCGTGGACAAGCCCGCCACGAAAGATGCGGTCAATGCCGCATTAAAGGCCGCAGCGAACGGTCCGATGAAGGGCATTCTTGGCTACACCGAGGAAGAACTCGTCTCCGCCGACTTCAAGGGCAATTCGAATTCGTCGATCGTCGATTCCGAATACACAAAGGTTGTCGGCGACCGCTGCGTGAAAGTCCTGGCCTGGTACGACAACGAGTGGGGCTACTCCTGCCGGTGCCGCGATTTGATCAAGCTGCTGGCGTCCAAGTTCTGAGCGGGGTTTTCAGTGATCAGTTGTCAGTTGACAGGAAGAGCAGAAAGAATTGTTTCCCCCGTTCCTGCTCCTCCGAAAATTGACAACCTAAACTCTGAGACATATTTTTCTTCTCTGACTGAAAACTGACGACTGAAGACTGAAGACTGAAGACTGAAGACTGAAGACTGAAGACTGAAGACCGAGAACCGCACCATGAGCAAGCTCACCATCAACGACCTAGATCTCCGCGGCAAGCGCGTTTTCATTCGCGTGGACTTCAACGTTCCGCTGAAAGATGGGGTGGTCACCGACGATACGCGCATCCGTGAAACGCTTCCCACGCTCCGTCTAGCCATCCAAAAGGGTGGCCGTCTCGTGCTTGCTTCGCATCTCGGCAGGCCCAAGGGCGGCCCGGATCCGAAATATTCGCTCCGGCCCGCCGCGAAAAAATTGGAAGAGCTTCTCGGCAAGCCGGTGGCGTTCGCGCTGGATTGCGTGGGGCCCGGAGCGGAGGGCCAGAGCAAAGCCTTGCGCGACGGGGAAGTGCTGGTGCTGGAAAACGTCCGGTTCCATCCCGAGGAAGAAAAAAACGACGAAGCCTTTTCGAAACAGCTCGCCGCCCTTTGCGACGGCGTCTTTGTGTGCGACGCGTTCGGCTCCGCGCACCGCGCGCACGCTTCCGTCGTGGGCATCACGCGCTTCGTCCAGCAATCTGCCGCCGGATTGCTCATGGAAAAAGAGCTGGCCTACCTCGGCAAAGCGATGACCGCCCCCGCGCGTCCCTTCGTGGCGATTCTTGGCGGCGCAAAAGTCAGCGACAAAATCGAGGTTGTCGAAAACTTAATGAAAATCGCGGACGCCATGCTTATTGGCGGAGGCATGGCCTATACCTTTTTGAAAGCCGACGGCCAGCCCATTGGCAAGTCGCTCGTCGAAGATGACAAGGTGGACCTTGCGCGCCGTCTGCGCGAAGAAGCGCAAAAGAAAAGATTCGCGCTTCTCCTTCCGGTGGACCATGTGGTGGGCGCGGAGTTCAAAGACGACACCGCCACGCAAACGGTCTCCGTTTCGGCCACGCCCGATGGCTGGATGGGCCTGGACATCGGCCCCAAAACCATCGAGGCCTATCGCCAGAAAATCGCCAGCGCAAAAACAATCGTCTGGAACGGCCCCATGGGCGTGTTCGAAATGCCAGCGTTCGCCAAGGGCACCCTCGAAATCGCCAAGGCCGTTGCCGCGGCAACCAGCAGCGGCGCAATCTCGATCGTGGGCGGTGGCGATTCCGTCGCCGCCGTTCATCAATCCGGCCTCGCTGATAAAATTTCACACATCTCGACCGGCGGCGGCGCCTCTCTCGAATTTCTCGGCGGACGCAAGCTTCCTGGCGTCGAAGCCCTCACCAACAAATGATCCCGACTCTTCTTTGTTGCGGCCTCTGCATTAAGGCTTTTCCTCTGGAGGTTTTGACATGCGACGTCGCGTAATCGCTGGCAACTGGAAAATGTACAAAACCATCGCGGATACCCGCGCCTTTTTTTCTTCGCTTCTGCCCCTCGTCGCCGGCGAAAAAAATTGCGACATTATCATTGCCCCGCCGTTCACGGCGATCTCCACCGCAGCCGAAGCAGCGAGGGGCTCGAATGTTGCCATCGGTGGGCAGAACGTTTCCTGGAGCAAAGAGGGCGCCTTTACCGGGGAAGTTTCCGCTTCGATGCTTCTTGAAGCCGGCTGCAGGTACGTGATTATCGGCCATTCCGAGCGCCGCCAGTTCTTTCATGAAACTGACGACAACGTCGCCAAGAAATCCTTAATCGCCATGGAAACCGGCCTGATCCCCATTGTTTGCGTGGGAGAGACGCAAGAGCAGCGCGACTCGGGCCTCACGGAGGAGGTTCTCCGCCGCCAATTCATCGGCGGGCCCGGCGCGTTGACCCAAGACGAGTTCTCCCGTATTCTTCTTGCATACGAGCCGGTTTGGGCCATTGGCACGGGCCGCACCGCGACCCCGGAAATTGCCGCCGCCGCCCATCGCATACTGCGGCGCTGCGCGGGGGAGAAGTTCTCCGTCCATCATGCCTCGGCGCTGCGCATCCTTTACGGCGGCAGCGTCAAGCCTGACAACATTCAGGGATTGATGGCGCAGGAAGAGTTGGACGGCGCGCTTGTGGGCGGAGCGAGCCTCGATCCCAAGTCGTTCGCGGCGCTCGTGAAAGCCGCGTAGTGAATTTTGTGCAGGGCCCGGGTTGGGCCGGGCGCTCTTGTTTCTTCGAGTTTTACAGGCGGCTGCGGGCCGCCGACTTTTTGCGTGAGGTTTGGGTATGCCAAGTTGGATGAAATGGGCCGTCGCACTGTTGATCGGCTTCGGAATTATTACCGTGGGCTTCCGGTTCGCCGGATGGCTGCTGACGGGATTTTTTGTTTTGAATTGTCTGGTGCTGATTATCGTGGTGCTGCTGCAAAGCGGCAAAGCCGCGGACCTTGCCGGCGCGTTCGGCGGCGCAGGCAGCCAGACGGCGTTCGGTCCGCGCGGCGCGGCCAACGTGCTCTCGCAGGCCACCACGTGGTGCGCCATTATGTTCATGCTGTGCGCCATGGCGCTGGTGCTGCGCACCGATCAGGGCATCGAGCAAGGCGGCTCGGTCCTGCAAAACGTTTCGAAGCCTGCGGCGAAACCAGCTCCTGCTAAGACTCCAACTGTGCCTGCGACGACGCCGGCAACAACTCCGGCCGCACCACCGGCCTCTTCGGCGCCAACAACTCAGCCACCAGCACAGCAGCCTCCGGCAGCTTCGCAGCCGACTCCCGCTCAGCCGAAAAAGCCATAACCATTTTTTGTAGAGGCCGGGCTTAAGCCCGGCCTCTACAAAATCCAGTCCCAACAATGTTGCAGCGATTTCTCTTGCAGTGGCGGGTCTTCAGATCCGTTCTTCCCTTTCAACATCGTCATTTGACACCCTCCACCGTTGCCTTTACGATGGAATGCAACGCGGTCGTGGCGGAACTGGCAGACGCACTAGCTTGAGGTGCTAGCGCCGCAAGGCATGGAGGTTCGAGTCCTCTCGACCGCACCAAATTTTCCGCAGGCATCTGAACCCCTCTTCGATCCTACCGATTACGGCACGAGTTTGGTTCCTGCAAAACAGCAATTGGCTGGGCCTCCCTGGCACAAGTATATGTGCCAGGGAGGGCCAGAAGTTTAAAAGCGTCCGTCTAGTTTGCTGCGATGCCGTTAAAGCCGGCCTGCGCTGCAAACCCGTTCGCGGGCCCAACGTTCTGCAGCGTTCCATCCTTCTGGATGGCAAAGATGCCGATGGTGCCGTTTCCGGTGTTGAGGGTGAAGAGGAATTTGCCGTCGGCGCTGATCGCGATGTCAAGATTTGTGGCTCCCGTAGGATTCGTTCCCACCACCGTCCCGGCAATCGGCGACAACGCGCCGTTGGAGCCAATCGCAAAACCGGAAATCGTCGCTGACCCGGCATTCGAAACGTATACGAACCGCCCGTCGGGAGTAACTGCGTTCCAGCAGTTCGCTGCGCCAAACGTCGGCACACTCGCGCTGATGGGGGAAAGAGTTCCACCCGATTGCACGGCGTACGAGGAAATGGCCGATCCGTTGGCTGCGCCCGCGGGGCCAGTCTCGGAAACGAGCGCTGTGCCGTTCGGAGCGAAACTCACCGAAAACGATCCCGGCCCGCCATTCGTATTTACCACGATGGGCGCCAGTCTCCCATCCGGCTGCACGGCAAACACGTCAATGTTGTTCGTGGCTCGTTCCGTCACCGCCAAAAACCGCCCGTCTGGGCTGAATGCCAGCGAGGCCGCTTCCGAGTTGTTGGTCGTCAGAAAACGCGTGGATTGTGGGATTTCCGTAAGCCTGCCGTGGTCCAGCGCGAACCCCACCACATCGCTGCTGCCACCCGTGTTGAGCACATACACCAGGCCCCCATGCTGCGCGACGGCATTCGGTTCGCTGCCGCCAGAACTCACTTTGTCCACCAGCTCAAGTTCCGAACCCTCCACGCGGAACACGGAAACTTCACCGCTACCCGCGTTGACCGCGAACAATAGGGAGTGATCCTGACTCAAGGTCAACGATCCTTGCGATTCCAACGGATCGGTGTTGCCTCCGCTTCCTCTGCCGCCAGTTGCAAACCGTCCTCCCTGCTGCAGCGTCCCATCCGCCGCGCGCTGAAAGGCGATCACTTCATTCTTGTCCACGGAATTGGTCATGATGAATACGGCGGGCGCGCTTTCCCGACCGTTTTGACCTTGCTCCTGAGCAGTTGTGTGGATTGGTGACAACAGCCCTATCGCGAGCGTACCGATCATGAGATTATGGATTATCCTGTCCATCTGGTGGCTCCTGGTTTCGGTGATTAGCGCGCGCCGAAGTCAACAGGCGTGAAGGAACACTCCCCCTTCAGACCCGGCGACTGCGCCGCCTGTGGGAGTCCGTCGCCTGCAAAAGGTTACAGACGCGCCAGCAAAACCCGGAAGCTAGACGATGTTTTAGATCTTCGCGCCTCAATTGTTCGAGCCACCCTTGCTTAGCTTCGATTGCTGGGGGACTTCTGGCCATCGACCGCGGGCTCTTGCCTTTTCCCGTTCGATGTATTCTATTTATCGCGCGCCTGGTTGCTTGGTTCACTTCCGGGCTGCCAGGGGTTTCCAAAGCGGGCATGGCGGGAAACGACAGCAGCGCAAATCAACCGGAATTGCCCAGGGCGGGATTCCTCGCTCGCGCTCTTTTCAACAGCGATCACAAAGCCATTGGTTTGCGATATCTGTGGCTGGCGCTGTTCAGCGTGTTTCTCGGTATGGCGATGTCGCTGTTGATGCGCATCCACCTCGTCTGGCCGGGCGTGCACGTTCCGTTCTTTTCCGGACTCGGCGGGACGTCGGATCGGTACGCGGCCCTTGCGACGCTGCACGGTTCACTGATGGTCTTCCTGGTTTTGACGGCTGCGCCTCAAGCGGGCTTCGGCAACTACTTCTTACCGCTGCAAATCGGCGCGCGCGAAATGGCGTTTCCAATGCTCAACGCGCTTTCGTTTTGGGCCACGGCGGCTTCGCTCATTGGAATGACTGCGGCTTTTCTGATTGCGCCGCGCGCCGGAATCACGCTGTGGATCGTCAGCGTGGCGATTTTCTGCGCGGCGTCGCTTTTGAACGCGCTCAATTTCAGCGTCACCACCATCGATCAGCGCACCAAGGGAATGACGCTGCCGCGGCTTCCTCTCACCGTGTGGGCTTGGTTCATCAACGCCATCCTGGGACTTTTGATTTTCAGCATTCTCCTGGCGGCGTGCGTTTGCTTGCTCTCCGACCGCTTGTTGGGCGCGCATTTATTTGCGTCCTTTTATTTTCTAGGCGGGCAGCCGGTAAACGTTGGTGCGAATGTTGCGGCGAACGCGCACTCCGTGCTGTGGAAGCGGCTCTTCTGGTTTTTCGCGCAAGCCGAAGTGTATGTGGCCATGCTGCCGTGTTTCGGGCTGACGACGCATCTGCTTTCCACGTTTTCGCGCAAGCCGGTGTGGATGGAGCGCCTCGTGGTCCTGGCGTTGTGTGGCGTGGGCGTTTTTGGATTTTGCGTTTGGGGCGAGCACATGTTTGCCAGCGGCATGAACCCTTTTTCGCCGCTGGTTTTCTCTCTGTTGGCTTCCTCGCTCGGACTCCCTGCGGTGATTCTGCTGATCAGTTGGCTGGGAACACTTTGGAACGCGCGCATTCAGCTCAATGCCGCGATGCTTTTCGCGCTAGGCTTCGTTTCGCTGTTTATGTCCGGAGGACTTTCCGGAATTTTTCTGGCGCGCCAAGACCTCGCGTCGGCTGCTGTCAGCGACGATTTTGTCACCGGCCATTTTCATCTGGTGATGGGTGTGGCGGCGACGTTTGCGATTCTGGGCGCGCTGTTTTTCTGGTTCCCGAAACTTTTTGGCCGGCGGTTGAACGAGCCGCTTGGCAAACTACATTTCTGGCTGACGTTCGCTGGCGTCTACTGCGTGTTCATGCCCATGCACTGGCTTGGACTGATCGCCCACTCGCGGGTCTCCCCCGGTGAGGCGCTCGCTCCCGTGGCGGCCTCAGGCTCGCCCGTTCGCACCTTCATTACGTTTGCGATTCTCCTCACGGTGGCCGCGCAAGTGCTCTTCCTCCTCAATTTTCTTTGGAGCCTTTTCCGCGGCGAAAAAGTGGAGGAGTGTAACCCCTGGCGCGCCACCACCCTCGAATGGAGCGTCTCTTCGCCGCCGCCCGCCGATGATTTTGGCGACCGTGACCCCGTGGTGTATCGTGGGGCCTACGAATTCAGCGTGCCCGATGTGGCCGAGGATTTCGTGCCGCAGCATCTAACGCCGGAGCAGGTATCCAAGGTTCGCTAGACGAGGAAGAGAGATCACCATGCCGGGCACAACCGCAACTCCGGAAATCGAGCTGATTATTGAAGACATCGGCGGCGGTGGAGGCGGCGGAACTCCGCCTAGTGGTGGAGAGGGCGGTGGTGGAGGCGGCGGAGACAATGGCAAGCCGCGCCGTCCCTGGAAGCCGTCTGCGCGGCGCTACTACACCGGCATCGCCGTGGGGCTCGTCTCGATTCTGATGTTTTTTATGGCGCTGGCCAGCGCGTTTTTGGTGCGCCGAGGCACGAGCGGCGACTGGATTCCAGTGCATCTCCCGGCGGTGCTGTGGATCAACACGCTGGTGCTATTTGCGAGCAGCCTCACGTTGGAATTATCTCGCCGCAGTCTTTCACGCTCCGATCTGGGCGGCTTTCGAAACATGTGGGGGATCACCACGGGACTGGGCATTCTATTTTTGATCGGCCAGCTGGTGGCGTGGCGGCAACTGGTGGCGCAAGGTGTTTTCATGGCCACAAATCCCGCCAGCAGTTTTTTCTACATTTTCACGGCGGCCCACGGTGTGCATCTCTTGGGTGGCATCGGCGCACTGGTCTATGTTTTCATCCGAAAGTTTGAGCCGGAAAGCATCACGCTTCCGACGGCCGCGGAGATCACTTCCTTCTACTGGCATTTCATGGATGGGCTGTGGGTTTTTCTGCTCGCGCTGCTTTACCTGGGAAAATAAGCGGAGCTCGAAACGAATTAGCACTTCAGAAATTCTGCAATAGCGTCCACCACTCGCGCGATCTGTTCCTTGCGCAATTCCGGATACATCGGCAGCGAGAGCACCTCCTGCGCGGCGCGCTCCGCGTGCGGGAAATCGCCGGGCTTATGGC
The DNA here is from genome assembly GCA_013289835.1 of Acidobacteriota bacterium. Lineage (GTDB taxonomy): Bacteria > Acidobacteriota > Terriglobia > Acidiferrales > UBA7541 > Acidiferrum. The sequence continues at coordinate 82,890 of JABCZG010000010.1, forward strand.
CGAGTGAGGCGTACAAGGGCTGGAGGTGCAGGGGATGCGGATAGTAGACCGTGTTGCCGATTTTCCGCGCGCTCAAGAATTGCTGAAGGGCGTCGCGCCGCTCCACGCGAATCGTATATTGGTGGAAGACGTGTTCGAATCCGTCCGGAGTGATGGGAGGCATGACGCCGGGAATATGGTTCAACAGGCGCGTGTATTCGGCAGCGTTTGATTGGCGAGCGCGCTGCCAGTCCGAAAGATGGCGAAGCTTCACGCGAAGGATGGCGGCCTGCATTTCGTCGAGGCGGCTGTTCCAACCGGGCTCGGTGCTCAAATATTTTGCGGTTTGTCCGTGATTGCGCAGCGTTCGAACGCGCTCGGCAATTTGCGGCGAATTCGTCACGACCATGCCTGCGTCGCCATACGCACCGAGATTTTTCGTCGGATAAAAACTGATACAGGCGGCGTCGCCGATCGAGCCCGTGGGCCGGCCTTTGTAGGACGCGCCAATCGCTTGCGCGTTGTCTTCAATCACGGGCAGTTTATGTGCCTTCGCAAAGGCCATGATCGGATCCATGTCCGCGGCGAGGCCGTAGAGGTGCACGACCACAATCGCGCGTGTGCGCGAGGTCACGCGCCGTTCGAGTTCGGAGGCATCCATGTTGTAAGTGTCCGGCCGGATGTCCACGAAAACGGGCTTGGCACCGAGGGCGCTTACCGCGCTCCCTGTGGCCACAAACGTAAACGGGGGCAAGAGCACTTCGTCGCCAGCCTGCACGCCGCAAGCCCGCAAGGAAAGAATGAGCGCATCGGTTCCCGAGGCCAGGCCGACGCCGTGCGAGACGCCGCTGAGTTTGGCAATCTCTTCTTCCAGTGCGACGCCTTCGCCGCCCAAAACGAATTGTTGTGAAGCCATCACCCGCTCGACTGCGGTGCGAATTTCGCCGCCAATGGAAGCGTATTGCGCCGCGAGGTCGAGCTGCGGCACCGCTTCGAACGACGGGCCGGCCATGGGAGGTGTGCTCATGTGTTGAGGTTTGCCGCCTTCAGTATACGTGAGCCTGATGCGATGGGGGATTCCTCGCCTGCTGGATATAATGATGCGGCACGATTCGAACGATGGAGTGCAACGTCGCAGTTCAAAGCCGTCATGTTCGCAAAACGCACAAATTGGAATCTGACGCTGAACCTGCTTAGCGAAGCGCTAGCGGCGCATCGCGCGGCAGGAAAGCCGTTGATGGACCTCACCGTTTCGAATCCCACCGAGTGCGGCTTAGCGTATGACACCGAAGCGATTCTGGGGGCGCTGCGGAACGCGGAGTCGCTCAAGTACGAACCGAGCGCGAAGGGGCTCGAGTCGGCCCGGCGCACGGTCTCCGCGTATTACGTGGAGCACGGCGCAAACGTCGGCGTGGAAGACATTCTTCTTACCACCAGCACCAGCGAAGCCTATTCGTACGTCTTTCGAACGCTCTGCGATCCCGGCGACGAAATTCTGATTCCCTCGCCAAGTTATCCGCTGTTCGATTTCCTGGCAGATATTCAAGACGTGAAGCTGGTGCGCTATCCGCTGCTCTACGATCATGGATGGCTGATTGATTTTCATTCTTTGGAGCAGGCCATCACGTCGCGGACGCGTGGAGTGATCGTCGTTCACCCCAATAATCCGACCGGGCATTTCGTGAAGCCGGCGGAAATGGCCAAGTTGAATGCCATTTGTTGCGCACGGCAGTTGGCGATTATCGCCGATGAAGTCTTTCTCGATTTCGCGCTGGACGCCACAACGCAGCCCACGACCTTTGCGGCAAATCCGGCCGCGCTGACTTTCACGCTGAGTGGACTCTCGAAAATTTCCGGTCTGCCACAAATGAAGGCCGCTTGGTTGGTGGCAAGCGGACCTCAAGAGATGAAAAGGGAAGCCCTGGCCCGGCTGGAAGTCATCGCCGACACCTACCTTTCTATGAGCGCGCCGGCGCAACTGGCAATGCCGGCGTTCCTCCAGCAGCGACACAGTTTTCAGAAACAGTTGATCTCGCGCGTGCGGCGGAATCTGGGCCAACTGGACCGCTTGTTGGCCGGGCAACGCGTCTGCGAGCGGCTCGCTCTGGAAGGCGGCTGGTACGCCGTTCTGCGTGTCCCCGCTACGCGCTCGAACGAAGACCTTGCCTTGGACCTGCTCGCTACGAAAGGGGTTTTCGTGCACCCAGGCCATTTCTACGACTTCCCGGCCGATGGTTTTCTGATTGTCAGCCTCATTTGCCCAGAGCCGGAGTTCTCTCGAGGCGTGGTTGGCCTCCTCAGTTCTCTCGACTGAACGCGTGCTCGGGAGCTTAAAGCGCCCACGCTCTGGGTATAAGAGAGCCTTTCAGGCTTCACAATCTAGTAGAAGAGCCGCCTCCCTCCTACAGTTAATGGAATAAAGAACTTCTAAATCGCCTATTCTGGTTCCAGTACCACCCCCTCAAACAAAGAAGTTATTGGAACTTCATCTAAAAATGACATAAAGCATAGATTGGAAAGCACCTTGCATTACTTCCGAGCGGACCTGTGGTGGTCCAACGCTTTTCCATCCTCAAATTGACGTTGACGGGGGCAAAAGATATGAAACGTGTCCTGCCTGGGGGGGCTATACTGCCCTTCTGTTTGTCAGTGATCGCGATTGTGGTTCTGTTGTTCAGTCCGCTTGGAATTCAACCGGTGAAGGCGGACAACTTGTATGCAAAGATTCAGGGAACGGTAACAGACCCGACAGGAGCAGTTTTGTCTGGCGTGAAGCTCACCGCCACCAACGTCGGGACCAATCTCGCGTATTCGGCGCAGACCAGCGCGGACGGAAACTACGTCTTCCTGAACCTGCCGATCGGCACGTACCGCGTTACGGCTACGAACTCCGGCTTCCGGACGTTCACCGCGACGGGTATTACGCTGGTTCTCGATCAGATTTTTGCCCTCAACATTAAGATGGAGTTGGGCCAGGTTTCCGAGCAGGTGCTGGTGGAAGCCTCGAACGTGCAGGTTGAAACGACCAACACGCAGCTCGGCACGGTCATCAACGGCGATACCATCGTGGATATGCCCCTGAACGGCCGCAACTGGACACAGTTGCAGCTGCTGCAGCCCGGCGTTATGGCTTCGTCCGACCGCTTTGGCACGTATTCGACGAACGGCAGCCAGACCCAGCAGAACAGCTTCCTGATCAACGGCCAGGATTCGAACGACCTGCCCCTCAATACTCCTCTCATCATCCCGAGCCCGGACGCCATCGCGGAATTCAGCATGGTCACGGACACCATCAATCCGGAATACGGCCGCAACTCCGGCGCCATCATGAACGCCGCGATTAAGTCTGGCACGAACAGCTTCCACGGCAGCGCTTTCGACTTCTATCGCGACACGTTCCTGAACACCTCGGATTTCTTTACCCATTCCCCGGCGGTATTCCATCAGAACCAGTTCGGCGGGACGGTTGGCGGACCGATTTGGAAGAATCACACCTTCTTCTTCTTCTCGTATCAAGGGACTCGGGCGCGCACCCCGCAAACCTCAAATACGCAAAACGTCTATTCTCAGGCGGAGCTGAACGGAGACTTCAGCCAAGGCGCGGACTTCGACACAGCTAATGGCGTTCCGTATATCGCCGAATCCACTACGAAATCCCCAATCGCTCTATGGGGCGATAACGCGTCCACATGTCCTGTCGGCACACCGCAATGCGCAGCCAACAGCACCACCTTCGGGTCCTTATTCAGCACTGGCCATATTCCCACTGCAGATTTCAATGCGCTGTCAATGAAGCTGGTGAATCAGTTTGTTCCGCTGCCAAACACAGGGGTGAACGGCTTCAACTTCACCGCCGTGGAGCCCAGCACGACCAATCAATACCTCTGGCAGGTGGACCACACCTTCAACTCCAAGGATTCCATCAGGACCTATGGATTCCTTTCAAGCAATCCGACTGAGGAAACGCTTCCGTTTACGGGAGCGACCTTGCCGGGTTTCCCCGAGGTGGACCAGCGCCATGCGAAGCAATTCACCGCATCGTGGAATCACGTTTTCAACTCGAACGTGCTGAACGAGTTGCGTTTTGGCTACACACGGTTCAATTTCGCGGCAGTAGAGCCGCAAACGCCGGTCCTGCCTTCAGCTTTCGGGTTCACTGGCATCAACGTTCAGGATGCTGCGGGAGCAGGACTCCCGGTCATCACCGTATCTGGCAACGTCACTGGGCAGACCAGTTTCACGCTGGGGTTCAGTGCCAATGGACCGCAACCACGTCTGGACCAGACGTACCAGCTCGACGATAACTTCAGCTACGTCTTGGGACGCCACACTCTTAAATTCGGCTATGATGGACGACGCTTTCATGTGACGAATCCCTTCTTCTTTGACAATGACGGCGCCTTCAGTTTTGCCACCAATGGCGCATTTAGCAGTGGGGTGGCGGGAGCGGACTTCCTGCTAGGGATCCCCGACAGCTACGCGCAGAGCAGCGGTGGCTTTATTGACGCGGGCGCGCAAGAGCACTATATGTACGCGCAGGACTCGTGGAAGGCAAAGTCTAACCTCACAGTCAATTATGGACTGGCCTGGCAAATTAACGGTCCCCTTACGGACCACTTTAATGATGGCCGAGCGATAAATTGCTTCCGTCCTGGCGAGCAGTCAGCGATCTTCCCAACAGCCCCGGTTGGCTTGGTCTTCCCTGGAGATAATGGCTGTACCTCTTCCGGTATCTCCACGGGCTACACACACTTTGCTCCGCGCCTCGGATTTGCCTGGGCGCCCCACGCGAGCGGAGGGCTCGGGCGTCTGACAGGTGATCAGGGGAAATTCTCGATCCGCAGCGGCGTGGGCATTTACTACAACCAAGTGGAAGAAGAACTGTCCCTGCAAAATTTGACGGCGCCGCCGTTCTCGCTGAGCGACGCGGGCATTGGAGACGTAGGAGGGAGTCCGACTTTTGCAGCCCCCTTTACGGACATCTCGGGTGCAGGTTCGATCCCGAATAAATATCCGTTCACTCCGCCTCCAGCTGGAAGCAAGGTCGACTTTACGTTCTTTGCGCCGATGTCCCTCAACGTCCTCGACCCGAAGTTTGCAGTGCCTTACTCGGTGAACTACAACCTGACAATTCAACGTGAACTTCCCGGCCAGATGATTTTGTCAGTCGGCTACGTAGGGTCACAAGGGCGTCATCTTGAGCGCGCTTACGAGCTAAACCCCTCGCTTCCAGGAGCATGCGCGGCGGATGTCGCAATTCCCCCTGACCCCCCATTTACCACTTCGCCCACTACTTGTCTTAATTCAGCTTCGGGTCGAGCGCGGCAAGGGTTCTTTTTCCCGGGGAATTTCAAATACCCGACGATCATTCCCGGATCGAACCTTAGCCCGATTACTCCGAACGGCGAACTGTACTTTGGCTCGGTCGGCCAGCAAGCGACAGATGGAGACTCCAAGTACAACTCATTGCAGGCCAGCCTGAACAAGCGGATATCGCACGGGCTGAGCTTCCTGCTCTCCTATACGTATTCTCACGCGATGGACGACGGGTCCAGCTTTGAGAACTCTGCCTTTGGCACGCGCGGCACAAACCCGTTCATCAACAGCCTGAACTGGGGCAATTCCGCCTTCGACGCTCGCCAGCGTTTTGTGGCTAGCTATGACTACGAACTTCCGGTTCCCCATGCCCTTACAACCAATTCGGCCATGAGTAGGGTCTTCAAGGGATGGAGAGTCGCCGGCAACACCACATTCCAGACCGGGTTCCCGATCAATATGTCGGATTCTTCGTTCAGCTCTGGCACTTGCTGGGAGTTCTCGTTCTACGGCTGCCCAGACAACCCTAATCAGGTAGCTCCAGTCACGATTGTGAATCCGCGGGCCACCGGCGTCGTCCCCGGCCAGAAAGTCGGGCAGAGCTACTATTTCCTCCCCGCGGCGTTTACGCACGCCGCTCCCGGAACCTTTGGGAATGTGGGAAGAGACTCGTTCTCTGGGCCAGGCTTGAACTTCACCAACCTAGGCCTCTACAAGGACATCCAAATCAGAGAACAGATGAGATTTGAGCTCAGACTCGAATCCTACAACACCTTTAACCATGTCAACTTCAACGCGCCCAGTTCGAACGTCAACTCGAGCTTGGACGGACGTATCACCAGCGACGGTAACATCGGACCGCGCACGGTGCAGTTGGCGGGCAAGTTCTACTTCTAACCTTTAACCAAGCTGTACTCAGAAAAGGGCGTCCCGGTAAATCCGGGACGCCCTTTTCGTTTTCAAACCGATCAATCTGCGGCGGAGATTTGCCTGGGCGCGCGGGTTTTACTCTCTAGCGCAGGCGGCCGGGAGGGTCGGCGGGGGAAGGCATTGTGGCGGACTTGTTGCTGGCTGCCGAGTTGGCGGTGACGTTCACCGGCGCAGGGTTGGGCAGGCCCGCGCCAGCGTTTAACTCCACGTGGTCTTTCCCACATGCGGGGCAGTAACCTTTGCCGGTGTCCTCGTCGCGCAGGCTGGCGAGTTCGTAGCAGCCGCAGATGCAATCGCAGTAGCCTGTTTCGGAGGCGGTCTTAATCGGTATCAGCGCCATAACAGGGGAATAGTACGTTTTCCCACCATCTCTTGCAATAGTGGCCACAGAGTTTGGAGTGCGGCAGCCCTGCTGCCGCTTTTGCGGTCGCGAATGGACGGAAGTTGAAGCAAGCAAACCTTCAAACTCAAACCGGGTCTTCGCAAAGCTCCGTCCCCTGCAAATACACCGCGCTACAGGTTCTTCAGGTGGGCTAGCCGGAACGGCGAGCCCAGATTTTCGCGCAACTCGATCCAGTGCTGTTCCGGGATGGACATAAACACTTCCACGACACGCGGATCAAACTGGCTACCCGAACAGCGGCGAATCTCTTCGCGCGCATGGGACATGGGCAGCGCCCGGCGGTACGGCCGGTCGCTGATCATGGCATCCAGCGAATCGGCAATCGTAAATATGCGCGCACCGAGAGGAATCTGGTCACCCTTCAGCCCGCGAGGGTAACCGGAGCCGTCAAAGAACTCCTGGTGGGCCAGCACAATCTCCGCGGCATCGCGGAGAAAGGGGATGCGGATCAGCATGTTGTAGCCGATCTCGCAGTGTTCCCGCATTTTGTTCTTCTCGGCGTCATCCAACGGCCCCGGCTTGCGCAGAATGCTATCCGGAATAGCCATCTTGCCGATGTCGTGAAGAAAAGCCGCGCGCGCCAGAATCGGCAAATACAGCGCCGGGACCGGCATGGCCCGCGCAACCGAAATACAAAACGCCGTGACGCGTTGGCAATGTCCTTCGGTTTCCGCATCCTTCAAGTCCAGCGCGCTGCCCAAGGCCTCCAGCGTATCGTCATACGACTGTTCCAGTTCCGTATTCTTCGCAATGAGCTGCGCGGTGCGCTCTTCCACCTTCTGTTCCAAATCCCGCTGGTAATTGCGGTTTTCGATGACCAGGCGGCGATGCTGCAGCGCGCGGCCCACGCCAAGAAAGAGCTGGTCTTTCTCGAAAGGCTTCAGGATGTAGTCATAGGCGCCGCGCCGAATGGCCTCCAGCGCTGTGGAAATATCATGGATGGCCGTGACCATGATCACCGGCACTTCGGGATCGTATTGCCGCATCCATTCGAGCAGCTTGATGCCGTCCATTTCCGGCATGATCATGTCGCTCAAGACGAGATCCGGCGTCAGCTTCTTAATTTGTTCCTGGGCGACGCGGCCGTTCTGCACTGCGGTGCAGCGGTACCCTTTCGATTCCAGCATCGTGGAAACCACTTCACGAATGGCTTCTTCGTCATCCACGACCAGTATGTTTTCGATCTCCACGTCGGTCCGCCCCCATTAGGCATTATATGTGACGGCACAGAGGAATGGTGGGGGCCTTGCCCACTTAGAAAATAGCGTGTTAGCGTCAGAACAATAGCTATTCAGCAGGGCTTCTCGCCGTCCAAAGCAAGTCTCGCGGCAGCAACGATGCCGCAGTGGCGGCAATTCCGGCCGGGAGGCGGCGCAACGTGTTGGGAAATCAGGGCCTACTCGGCATCGCTTTCTTCGAGGCGACCGCCTTCATCATTCTGCTGGTCCTGTTTCTGGTATTCCGCCGCGATCAGCATTCTGCGTTTTTCCGGTCCTGGCTCGGGGGCTGGTGCTGTTTTACGCTCTCCTCGTTGTGCGAAGTGGCCTTCCTGATCCGCCCATTCTCAGGCATGCATCTGGCGCTGCTTGTTGCGCAAGCCGCCGCGCTGCTTTTGTTCCTTCTCTCGGTAATGCAGTGCTCCGCCGGTTCGGACCGGCGCATCTTGTCGGTAATCCCCTTGATTGGCTTGATTCTAGCGGTGATCTACTACATCGAACGAACCGGCCCCCAGGAGTTTGCTTCGGTCCACTGGGAAACCTCCATTCTTGAGAGCGCCATCTGCTTCGTCGCAGGCTGGATGATGTTGCGGCCCGCGATGGCCCGGCGCGGCCATGGCACCCAGCTTCTTGGCGGGATCTTTCTTTTGAGCGGACTGCATGGACTGGACCGCCCGAACTGGCCGGAACATCCCTTGTTTCTGCTGCGAGTCGCCTTCGACCATTTTCTGGGCGTGGCACTGGGCATCGCCATGGTGGTCGTTGTTCTGGAAGGCGCGCGGAGCCGCACCGAGGAATTGAACGATAAAATGCGGCGCCTGACGCTGCTGACCGCCGCGAGCACGCAAACCCTGTCCGTTCAGGAGGTCATGGATCAAGTTCTTTCCCAGCTGGTCGAGAGCCTGGGCGCCACGCACGGTATCGTCCGATTGCTGGAAGGCGAAGGAAAGGCGGCCCAGTTGGTGGCCCGCGCCACAGTTGGTTTTGACAAAGCGTTTCTAACGCGCTACGCGAAGCTCTCCGCCACGGAGCCTTGGGCACAGCAGATCTTGAAGGGCCACTGCCAAGTCCTGCAATCCGAAGAGGAAGAGGATCTGGCAGCGCGCCAGAGAATCGGTGAGGCCGGTTTGAAAGGCTTGGTCACACTGCCGCTCCCTGGCAAGAGCGGGCCACTCGGCGTCCTTGCGGTCGGTTCCACGCAAAACGTACGGTTCCAAACCGATGAGCTGTCCTACCTCGTGAATATTGCCAATCTGCTGGGCTTGACGCTGCAGAATGTCCGGCTGTTTGAACAGGTGAATACGGTTCAACAGCAGTGGGAATATACGTTTGATTCCATTGGCGACCCGATTTTGGTGCACGACCGCCAGGGTCGCATCCTGCGAAGCAATCAAAGGCTGACCGACTTGCTGGGCCGCGAAGGCAACGTGCTGGTCGGCCGCAGCGTCACGGAGCTTCTTTCCGCCAAAAACGCCGCTTACAAAATCTGCCCGTACTGCGAAGGAGTTGCAGGCGAAGGCGACGAACCTGACCCGTGGTTGTCAGGCTATTTCCTGTCATCGAATTCCACATTTACTGATCCATCGGAACGTCAGCTTGGCACCGTCCACGTTCTGAAAGACATCACTGATCGCAAGCGCGCCGAAGAAAAATACCGCACACTAGTCTCCAGCGTGCAGGAAGGCGTTTTCATTTCCACTCCGCAGGGTCACTTCCTCGATTTCAACGACGCGCTAATGCGCATGACCGGGTACGAGTCTCGCGAGGAATTGATGGGAATTGACATCCCCACTGTATTCTACGTGAACAATTACGATCGCGAGAGACTGAAGAAACTGTTGGAACAACATGGCTCGGTTGCCGATTTTGAATTCGATATGCGGCGCAAAGACGGTGAGGTCCGCACGATGCTGGAGTCTTCCATCGCCGTGCGCGATGCCGCGGGCAGCGTCACCGCGTATCAAGGGTTCTTGCTGGACATCACGGAACGGAAGCAAGCGGAACACGAAATCCGCCGCCGCAATCGCGAATTGTTGGTGTTGAACTCGATCGCCCAGACGCTGACCGAGTCGATGGACTTAAGCGATTCGCTGCACAGGACCTTGCGGCAGATGGCCGAGCTCTTCAGCCTGGACGCCACCTCGCTCTATCTTTTCGAGCAGGAAGGCACACAGTTGCGGCGCATCGCCGCAGTTGGCCATCGCTCGGAATATTCAAGGCATTTCCCGGCGGTAGCGGTCAAGCCGGAGCTGATGCAGCACATCCGAGCGGTCCACGCGACTTTTCTTTCCGCGCAAGGCCTGCCGCTGCCACCGGTTTTCCGGGATGCACAGCAGAAAGAAGAAATTCTTGCGGCCTACATCGTCGTTCTTTGGTCCAAAGATCGTGTCATTGGCGGTCTCGTGGTTGGCAGCCGCACGCCGCGTGAGTTTTCGTCGGCGGACGTCAACTTGCTCATTGCCGTAGGCAGCCAGATTTCCAGCGCCATCGAGCGCACCACGCTCTACGAAGAAACGCGCCAGGCGTATGACAATCTGCGCCGCACACAGGAGCAGTTGGTCCACAGCGAAAAACTGGCCGCCGTAGGCCAATTGATTTCCGGCGTTGCGCACGAACTGAATAACCCGCTGACGGCCATCCTCGGGTACAGTCAGTTGCTCACCTCCAGCGGCCAAATGGGCCCGCAGGGAATGGAATACTCCGACAAACTGTACAAGCAAGCTCAGCGCACGCACCGCATCGTCCAGAATCTCTTGAGTTTTGCCCGCCAGCACAAACCCGAGCGCATGCCGGTGCGCATCAACCAGGTCGTCGAAGACACCTTGGCGCTCCGCGACTACGACCTGCGCATGAGCAACATCCGCGTAAACCTGGAACTGGCCCCCGACCTGCCGGTGACCGCCGCCGATCCTTACCAATTGCAACAGGTCTTTTTGAATTTAGTTAACAACGCCGTGGACGCGATCCTGGAACGCTCCACCGACGGCGACTTGTGGGTCCGCACTGGAGCGAACGGCGACAAGTTGTTCATCGAGTTCACCGACAGCGGTCCAGGCGTGCAAGACGCTTCCCGCGTCTTCGATCCTTTCTACACCACGAAACCGGTCGGCAAAGGAACCGGTCTGGGTTTGAGTATTTGCTACGGCATTATCACGGAGCACGGTGGCACAATTCGCGTGCGGAATATTCCGACGCGCGGCGCGTCCTTTACTATTGAACTGCCCTTCCAGCCCGCGGCCCTGGCGCAATCCTCGGAGCCCGGACAATCAAGAGTCCCCGGCAAAGATGGCCGCATTCTGCTTGTAGACCGCGATGACTCCGTACTCGAGGCGGTCGGCGCCTTCCTGCGCGGTCGCGATCATCGCGTTCAGACCGCGAAGGATACTCACGCAGCCCGTGCACTTCTAGAAAAAGAGGAATTCGATATCGTGGTGGCCGATCTGCAAGTTTGTGACGCTCCCAACGGAGAGCACCTGGCAGAATGGCTGGCGCAACAGAAGCCCGCTCTTGCGCGCAGAGTGATCTGGATGTCTGCGGCGCTGCGTTCCAGAAGCGAGGGAGATAAGATTGCCGCGAGCGGCTGTCCGATTCTTCAAAAGCCCTTCAAAGCCAGCGATCTGCTTGCGGCAGTGGATGAACTCTTACAAAGCAGCGTCCATGTCGCTCCCGTTGAGCGATGAGGCTAGCTTTGCCGCGAGAGCGGCGCGCTCACCCATTTCTCTCACCGCAGTTTCCATTCGAACGCTCAAAGCGCTCAAGAGTTCACTCAAATCCTCCAGTTGCGGGATAGGCGCGAGTCCCGCCCACAGCAGCAAACGAATCATGGAATAACGCCACGCGAACTCCATTGTCAGGCGGAACCTTTCAAATTCCTGCATCGCCGCCAGCTTAGGTGACAACTTGGCGATGATGCTTGCCATTCGCAGCAGGCTTTCGAATTCCGTTCGCAGTGCCGATAAATAGGTCAACGCGACGTGCCGTCGTTCCCGCCGCACTCGTCTCACCAGTTCTTTCGGCCCTCTTTGCGCCAGGAACTCAAAATCCGTTTTTCCCAAAGCCTGTTGAATCGCAGGCAGAAAACTTACGTGCCGTTTTCCAGTCTCTTGCAGCGCGTTCGGGACAGCCTCCGGCCCCCGAGGCCGCGCAGGTCCGCGCAATGCCCAGGCGAGTAGGAGCAGCAATACAACAACGAGCCCTGTGAAGAAAAACATGCTGAAGCTCATCGCCGCGGCTCCCTTGGTTTCCAGAATCGGCTGAGCTTTTCATTGAGCGCGCGCAATCGAGCGTTAATCTCTGGCGTAACCGATTCGTAAACGCCGGACGCGACCAGCGGTTCTTCCGGGAGAGCTTCTTTCAGCGGATTCCGAAGGGCCCAGGTCCACACCAGCAAACTCGCGAGGAAGGAGAGTATCCCGAGAAGATTCCACAATCCTGCGTAACGATACAGGAACCGATCCAGAAACGTGTTGTTAACGACGGAGAAGCACGAGTACAGGCAGAAACCCAACGCGAGAGAACGATCCGAAGCCATTGCAAGCACATCGTAATAGCGCGCGAACAGCAACAGCATCACAATTACGACGGCGATGGATAGCTCCAGACTCCGGTCAACAGCCGGCAGTGCCAGTTCCCACTTACGCCGCGCAGCAAAACTGGAATACACCATCACGAGCAATGCAGATGCGCACAGAACGCGCCAGACGAGAGCCCAAACCCCGCGGTAGCGCGCCAGCATGTGCCGGCACAACTCGGTGACTGCGAGAGCGCGCGCGACGGTCACCACACCCTGGGAGCTCCAGCCGAACAGCCACATGTTTCTGGAAGTGTAGCCCCATCGGCGCGAGGCAATATAAAAGGACACCGCCTGAGCCAGGTTCACAAGATTGTAGCCCGTGAAAACCGGATAGACGCGGTAGTTTTCACGGGCTATCAGCAAGGTCAGGAGAATGATCCCGATGCCGACGTTTACCGCCCACAAGACCTGCTGAATGTGCGCCAGCTGCTGCATGAAGGGCGCATCGTAACATGTTTATACGTACCGCGTAAGTACTCTCGATACCCCGCCGCCTTAGGCGCATAGTACTGGGCCATCGAGAGTTGTTTTCCGCTCCGGACGATTAGAGAACTCTTATGCGCCCAGGGGACCGTTCCCAAGTTGACCAGAAGGAGTGGAAAACGAGTTGGCCAACGCGCCAAAGCTCATGGGCGGTTGCGGCGGCGGAGGAAGTGGAGGAAACGGATTGCCATCGGCGATCAACGTGGCGGGCGGGTTGGGCGGAAGAGGTGGAAACGGATTCCCATCGGAACGCAGAGTGGGGTTGGTCAGGGCCGGATTATCCGGAGAGTGGTTGACGAAACAAGCAACCGGAAGTACGATGAGCACGAAAGCCAGTGAAAGCGCAATCAGACTTGCCATTTTTTTCATGGGTGATGCCTCCTGCTAGGCAGAATGCGGAGGCACAGCCGTGACAGGCGGCTAGGTTTGAAAACGTTCTGTCCTCGGAACACACCACCATATGGCAGCCTTGACACAACTCCAGCAGAACCGAAGAATCGTCCAGGATTTCACACTGACGACGCTGGCGGGCATACCCGGGCTATTCGCCCGGCTGATCTACATGGGTTCTTTGCGGGATCTTTGCAGTGGCAGGTATGAACACGCGGGGCTGGCCGCCTTGTATCCGGACGAGGCTCTCCAGCAGGCTTTGCAGCTATGTCACGAGCAGATTTTTGAGCGGATTCTGGAAACGCCGCTCTTCGGCCAGTATGAGGACTTGCGCGCTTGCCTGGCTACCATGCAGGGCGGGCTATCCGGGGCGGTAACCCACTGGCACCGCATGGAGTCTTACCGCGTCCTCGTTCCTGAACAGTCCCCGGACTACCTCAAGGAGCTTTTCTATTCGAATCTCCGCGCTCTGCTGCAGGTGCTGCAGGAGGAAAACACCCGGGCTCGTTCAAGCGGGTAACCACGCCAGCCACTCGCCCCACAATTTCCGCTTCTTCCGGCGCCCGCCAAGCCTCTGGCAGACAACGAGATAGCGGATGAGGCTGCATCATGAGATGCGAGCCGTTCTGATAAAACCACCCGCAGCGGTACCCGTCGCGCACTTCAACGAAATACATGGGTCGGTCGTGCTCGCTAGTCCATTCGCCGTCGTCTATCTTGCGCACGGAAGCATCTACGAGCACGATGCTCCCCGGCCGGAGCAGAGGAACCATGCGCCGGTCCGATGTCCCTATATACCCATAAACGTGGCGGCTATGCCCGTTGGTGAGCACCCCCTCAAAGTGCCCCCACTGCTCCACCATGCGCGAGAGGAACTCCGTGCGCTGCGGATCAAACGCCGGGTCAAATCGCATGGGTATCCGCAGCGAAGTCGGCGGCGCCATCAGGTGCGTTTGTGGGACCGGAATTGTCGTACCATCATGAAAACACTCCTCCACAGGCGTGTCGTACCAGCGAAGAATATCGAGCGGATTCAGGCGATAGATAGCGGCGAGGGTATACAGCTTATGTAAGCTTGGTACAACTCCTCTGTTTTCAATCTCCGCTAGCCGGCTGATGTGCAGGATGAATTCCGGACGGCCACGGCGCGCCGCCAATTCAAAACTTGCACTTTCCACTTCTCGATACGTCATTCCCAGTCGTTCGCGAGCTTGTCGCAGACGAAGACCTGGAAGCATATGTTCCCCGGGAGTGAGCTGCGTTCCCATTAGGCAGGGTACAACAGAATTACCTTTTTGTTAAACAATCGGAACACGTTTTCGGTATTTCTTTGAAGAGAGGCGTGCTTTTCCTGCCAAGCCCAGTCGGCAGCGAGATATCGACTTTTTCCCATCTCTGCTATTCTGCGAGAGACATGGCACTCCCTCCAAAAAGTACTCAGAGCAGGTTGCTGGCCTTTGTTTTGTCCCTGACGTGGCTACTCTCCGGTACCTCCGCGACCGCCCAGGAAGCCTCCGTTGCCAAGCCTCCCGCGGATTCCAAGGCCGCCACCGATGCCGATTTCATCGCCGCCGCGGACGAAGTCCTTAGCCAGATGAGCCAGATTACCGGCCTGAAGCTGCGGACGCCGCTTAAGAAATCCTTGCGCTCCCGCGAGGAAATTCGCGATTACGTCATCAAGCAGATGAATGAGGAGAAGAATCCCGCCGAGCGCTACGCCGGCGCACGCAGCGCCGAAGCATTTGGTCTCATCCCCAAAGGATTCGACCTCGATACGTTCATGATCGACGTGCTGACGGAGCAGGTTGAGGGGCTCTACGATCCAAAGACGCACGAGTTTTACATCGCCGACTGGAGCCCGCTCTCCGACCAGCGCATGGTGATGGCCCACGAATTGACGCATGCGCTGGAAGACCAGCACTTTCAGATTGAGGCCTGGGAACGTGCCGCGCGTCCCAACGATGACGCCGAGCTGGCGCGAGATGCCGTCCTCGAAGGCAGCGCCATGGCCGCAATGGTGGATTACCTGATGTTGGGGACAGGCCGATCGCTCAAGGACTTGCCTGAATTTGATCCCAGCATGCTCGTAGGCGATCTGAGCAGCACTCCAACTCTGAAAAAGGCGCCGCCGTTTATCAAGGACGCTTTGATTTTCCCCTATATGAGCGGGCTA
Source organism: Acidobacteriota bacterium (assembly GCA_013289835.1). Taxonomy (GTDB): domain Bacteria; phylum Acidobacteriota; class Terriglobia; order Acidiferrales; family UBA7541; genus Acidiferrum. Next base: position 98,354 of record JABCZG010000010.1, read on the forward strand.
ACGTTTTCGGCCGCGGTCATGAAGCAGAGCGGCTGGGAGGGGCTGCCCAGTTTGTTCGAAAAACCTCCCGTCTCCAGCCAGCAGATTCTTCATCCGGAGTTGTACAAGTCTGGGAAGATTCCGGCCAATGTCAGCTTGCCGCCGCTCGAGAAATTGCTCGGCAGCGATTGGACCAAGCTCGAAGAAAATGTGATGGGTGAATTCGGCTGGAAGGAAGTTTTGAAACAGTTCCTGGACAACGACCGCGCGAAAAGTCTTGCAGCCACCTGGGATGGCGACTGGTATGTGGTCTACGAACAGAAAAAGAGCAAGCGGCTGGTGTTGGTGACGCGCGTTCACCTGGACAAGTTGGAATCGGCGGAACGTTTCTTCGGCCAATACTCCGAAGCCCTGGAAAAGAAATATTCGGACCGCACGAATTTGTTCCGCCGCCCAAACTTCTTTTCCTTCGACACGCCCGACGGCGGCGTCTTCCTGGATTGCACCGGAGAGGAATGTGTAACAGTGGAAGGAACGACGCGCGTCGTTTTCGATGGACTGACGAAGGCTTTGGGATGGCTCCCTGCGCCGCGGCCCGAGGAACGCCCCGGCGCCGCTCATGAAAAGACGACAACGAGCTTCATTCCGCTCATGGACCCGCGCGTCCGAAGTTCAACAGGCGGGATTTGACCGAGAATCGGTCAAGCGCCTTGTGAGCGCGACAGCAAGAGGGGTTTTGCTGCATCGCCGCTGGTCTTTGCGCGTTTTTGAAGGCGTGCCAGGCGCTGCAAAAACTTTTGTTCTAGCCGCACAGTTCGTGCAGCAACATAGGGATCCCGTGAGGAGCTGCGCTGCCGCCTGAGTTTTGCCAAGGCCAGCTGCGCGAATTCTGTTGCGCGGTTCAAGTCTTTGGCATGCCGCTCGTAATGAATCGCCAATTGTTCGCAAGCCCGAACTCCATCGTGTGGATCCCCCACAACCTCGAGCCAGATTTCTGCCGCCCGGAGATGCTCGCCTCTGCGCTTGGCCATCCAAGCTAGCTCGCAGCGGGCTTTTGGTTGGAACTCTGCCGGGAGCCCAACCTCCAACGCTTGCGCGCACGCCGATTGCGCGCGGCCGGCATCACCGCGGCGTTGCAAGAATCGTGAAAGACCGAACAGATCGAGGCTCTCGATTTCGTTCGGCGCGCCGGACGATTCCGAAAGCATCGCATTGATTTTGCAGAAAAGCGCCGCAAGTCCGCGTAAATCCATTTGATTGTGCCGCACCACTCCCGCGAGCGGCGCCGTCGGCCCGCCGCGCAGATAGTCAAAATAAAATTGGGGAATCATCGCGGACGCCACATCGTCTTCGCGATGCCACCCTAGCCGCGGCGCGTCGAGGACATGGCGTTCAAGCTCCACGAGCCGCACCGACCCGAGACGAAGCTTCCACAGCGCTCGCGCCGGATGCAGCAAGTCCAGGTGCGCGGCCAGTTTCGGCGCCGCGATAGACCGAGTCATCGTGAAGCGGCTCTCCAGCAGCGGCCAGTCGAACGACTTCCCATTAAACGTAACAAGCACCGGGCGCTCCGCGATACGCGCCGCCAGTTCATGGAGAAGGGAATGCTCCTCGGCGAAGTCGCGCATGAAAAATTGCTCGACCTGCAATCCACCGGCGTCCCACCACGCGAGTCCAATGAGAAATGCATAAGTACCAGTGCCTCCCGCGAGGCCAGTCGTTTCAGTATCCAGAAAGAGCCACTTTTCCGGATCTTCAAGCGCGGCGCGAGTTCTGCGGGTAAGCGATTCATCGCGCGTACGCGAGAGCAATTCAAGGGAGATAGGGGAAGGCTCGGAGAACTCAGGTGTTGAGAACCAGTTTCGAACGGCGAGGTGCTCACCGAAGCGATTCTGCGCGACGCCTGCCCCAAGCAACTGCCCCAGCGCATCTTCTTCATCCGGAGCTCGCAGCGTCGCTGGCCGCGATGGCACAGAACGCGCTGGCCGCAGCGCCGCAAGTCTCGAGAATTTGTCCGCGGTTCCAGCCATCTCTAGGTACACAACCTGTCGAGTATGGCGAGCGCAGCTTCTTTGGCACGCGGTGCGAGATCGCCCGCGGGTCCGACGCAGGACGGGCAGCCCTGCTCGCAAGTGCACGCGGAAATCAGTTCACGCGTTTTCTGCATCAGGAGTTCATGGGTTCGAAACAAAGGTTCAGAGAACCCGATGCCGCCCGGATAAGCGTCGTAAAGATACAAGTTGGGTTCAAAGAATTCTTTTGCATTGGTGGAGATTGCGTCCTGCATGCGCGTGGGAGTGAACTCGCTGCTTGCCGATGGATCGATCGGTGGGACAGACATTCCTGTCTGTCCCGGCCCCGCCGCCCCCGGAGGCCTCTCGCCGATCGCCGTGCCAAGGTCCCGCCGGTCGCACATAAGCAGCAGCGTAGCCACCGATTCCAGCGCGTGCAGCAGCCCAAACATCCCGCTCTGCCTCTCGCTCACGCTGAAAGGGAGCGACTCAAGCAGTGGACGATGGAGAGTAATCCAATAAGAAGTCGTGTGCATCTCGTTCTCAGGAAGTTCGAGTTTGCCATCGCCGATATTTTCGTTGGTAAAGAATTTGATTTTCTTGAACCCAACGACCTGTGAGCGCACAAGTACATCGCCGTGAGAAAAAGAGGATGCTTCAGGGCCTGGCGAACTCGCGGCGATTTCGAGCACGCGGACTTGCGTGTAGCGCACGGCGTCGGTGTAGTAGTCGACGTCAACTCTCTTGACGTACGCTTTGCGTTCTTGGAAGTCGAGATGCTCGACATGAAATTGCTGCCCGCCGTGAATATAAATCGCTTTTTCGTGAACGAAGGCCAGCGCGCTAGGAAAATCAATCTCGCCAATGACGTTGGGTTCGCCCGTAAGATCGATGATCACGAAATTGTCGCTGGTGACGGAGCGCAAGCTAATGGTATCCGCAGGATACGCTTCATGCGTCCAGTGATAGTTTTCTCCGGCGAGATGCAAGAAACCGGCCTCGGCGAGACGTGTGCACAAATCGGGCAGGTCGACGTCGCCGAATTTCTCGCCCGGAGCAATGGGCAATTCAAACGCAGCACATTTCAAATGATTGATAAGGATTTCGAGATTGTCCGGCTGAATAAAAGCATGCTCGGGAGTGTTCCCGAAAAAATAGTCGGGATGGCGCACGATGAATTGATCGAGCGGCGAAGATGAGGCCACAAGCACAGCGCAAGAGCTTCCGCTGCGGCGACCCGCGCGCCCAGCCCGCTGCCAGGTAGCGGCGATGCTGCCGGGATACCCGGCCATAACCACAGTATCGAGCGAACCGACGTCAATGCCGAGTTCGAGAGCACTGGTGGAAACCACGCCACGAATTTTTCCATCGCGCAGCCCGCGCTCGATCTCTCGGCGCTCGTTCGGCAAATAACCGCCGCGGTAGCCGTGAATCGTTTGTGGTGTTCCCGGCAAGTGCGGATTGGCCTGTTGCAAATAAGTGAGAAGAATCTCCGTGTGCAGCCGCGAATTGGCGAAGACGATCGTTTGCAAATCCCGTTTCAGAAATTCCTGCGCAACACGCGAAGCTTCATTTATGTAGCTGCGGTGAATCCCCAGCGCGCGATTCACGACAGGAGGATTGTAAAAAACAAAAGTCTTTTCCGCGGCAGGCGCGCCATTCGAGTTGAGGACCTCGACGTCAGATTCGAGAAGCCGCGTGGCGAGGTCACCGGGATTCGCAATTGTCGCGGAACAACAAATGAATTGCGGATCGCGCCCGTAAAAACGCGCGATGCGCCTCAGCCGCCGCAGCACATTACACAAGTGGCTGCCGAAAACGCCGCGGTACGTGTGCAGCTCATCAACCACAATGTATTGGAGATTCTCGAACAGCCGCGTCCACCGCGTGTGATGCGGCAATATCCCGGTGTGCAGCATGTCCGGGTTAGTCAGAATGGCGTGGCTTTTTTCGCGAATGGCTTTGCGAGCGTCGGCCGGCGTGTCGCCGTCATAAGTGAAAACGCCAAAGCGATTGTCCAACCGCTGATTCAAGTCATGCAGCTCCGCAAGCTGATCCTGCGCGAGTGCTTTGGTAGGGAAGAGATACAGCGCCCGAGTATCAGAATTTTCCAAAACCGCATTCAACACCGGCAGGTTGTAGCAAAGCGTTTTTCCCGAAGCCGTCGGCGTGACAATGACAACGTTATTGCCGGCATGCACGGCTTCCGCCGCTGCCACCTGATGCGTATAAAGTCGGCGAATTCCTTTGCCTGCGTATGCGTCAACGAGATTCCAATGAACCCAAGTCGGGAAGTCAGCCCACTGCGCCTCGCGCGCGGGAAAATGGCGCACGGCAGTGAGCAGTTCGCCGTTGTGGTCGCGAGCCGCGAACGCGTCCAGAACTTCGTGGACGCGCATTATGGACGTTGATGTGCCAGCCCTGCGAACAGCAAGCGATTCCGGCATGGAAAGCCCCTTCCATTGATTCGCCTTTTGTTCGCTCACAGTAGCACGGTGCGTTTCGCGCCGCAAGATGGAACTGCGGGGACTTAACGCAGAGTGCACGGAGCGCGCAGAGGCCACAGAGAAAAGGCCTCACGACTGCGTGCGTAAGCGCAGGATGAGGAGAGCGCCGGCGAAAAACAAGACCGCTGACGCTGTGAAGGCGGTCTGGACGTTGAAGGCGCTCCAGAGGAAGCCGACGAGGAGGCTGGAGACAAAATCGCCGACGGCGTTGACGGCGGCGAGGGTGCCGAAGGCCATGCCGTGCTGTTCCTTGGGAACCAGCTCGGCGGTGAGCGAATCCTCGAGGGCCTCCTCGGTGCCGACGTAGAGGCCGGCCAAAACGAAAATCAGGGCGAGCAGCCACAGCGAATGTGTTCCGATGCAGAGAAGAATCGCGGTGACTCCGGCGAGGGCGTAGCCTGCGGCCAGGACGTCTTTGCGGCTCGGGACGCGGTCGCTCAGCCAGCCGCTTAGATAGGCTGAGCCGGCGTAGAACACGTTGTGGAGCGTGTAGAAGCCGACGGCGAGGCTCGCGGCGCGGGCCGTTCCGTACGCAGGAGCGAGCGTGCGCGCGGCGTAAAGAATCAGCAGGGAGTGAGAAAAATCTCCAGCGCCGAACACGCCGACTCCTACGAGCAGTTGTCGAAACGAGAGTGGCAGAGCTTTCAAACCAATGAGAAAAGATCGCTGAGGTCCCGCGGCAATCGGGCGCTCGCGCACCAGCAGCCAGAAGAGCGCGACAGCGACGAGGCCGGGCAAGAGTGTCCACAGAAAAACCTTGTGGTAGGAGTGGCCGGTGACTTCGAGGAGCCAAAGCGCGGTGAGCGGGCCGGCGATGGCGCCTACCGTGTCCATCAGGCGTTCAAAGCCGAAGGCGCGGCCGTAGCCGTTTGGCGGGACGTCGGCGGCGAGCAGCGTTTTCTTTGCTGGTGAGCGCACGCCGCGGCCCAGCCATGCGGCTACTCGGCCGAACAGCACATGGTAGGCGTGCGTGGCGAACGCGAACGAGGCCGTGGAAAGTGCTGTGAACGCGTAGCCAAAAATGGCCAACGGCTTTCTACGTTTCAAACGATCGGTGTAGTAGCCGGCGGCAAGTTTTGTGAAGCTGGAGAGCCCGTCGGCGATTCCTTCGATGGCGCCAAGCCACGCGGGGCCTGCCCCGATCGCGGCGAGGAATGCCGGTAGCACGGCAGTGGCGGTTTCGTGGCTCCAGTCGCTGAAGAGACTGGTGAGGCCGACGCCGAGCACGGTGCGGTTGAGCCAGGAAGCGCGTTGAGAAGTTTCGACCAAGGCAGCCGAGTTTAACTTGAACAGGAATTGAGTTGGTCAAGAATTTAAGAGCGATGCGATTCCTGGAGTTGAGCCGGGAGCGGCGGCGGCTGCGTATCCGGCGTCGACATCCAGACCTGCAAATTATTTAGATCCGCAGAAACCGTGCGCGAAGCGGCAAGAAGAACGGCCGCCAAGACGAGGCTACACACCGGAATTACGTACATGGCGCTATGCAGGCCGACGGCGCGGAAGTGCTCGTTCAAGGCGGTTGCGCCAGCTTCGGCCATGGCACGGTGCGCATAATGATCACTGAGCCTTCCGGTCAGCACCGGACCGAAGCTCCCGCCGAGCAAGTACATGGCAAAAAAGTAGAGGGCCATGGCTGTGCCGCGAAGGCTTGGGGGAACGATGTCGTGGATGGTGGCGTAGACGCAGGAATAGTAAAAATAACTGAGCAGGCAGCCCGCTCCCATCAGCACTCCGAATAGGATGAACTGTCCTTGTGGCACGTTGAGAGCCGAGTAGAAGAAAATTGCCGCGAGAAATATCGCCGCGGAGGAAAGTAAAAGCCGGCCACCGGAACGGACGGCAGCAGCGCGATCGGCGCCCCAGCCGCCCAGCAAAAGTCCGGGAATGCCTACCGCGCCAAAGGCAATGGCAGCAAGCGTATTCGCGCTCTTGAGATTGAGTGAGTGATATCGGCTGAGGTACGCAGGCAAAAAAGTCGGAATCGCATACATGTTGAAATTAGACAAAGCGCCGGTAAGGATGATCCAACGGATCGTGGGGATTTTTAAGGCCGACCACCAATGGGGATAGTCCCGATGTTTACGTCCCGCCAGAGGCGAACTCTCCGCGGCGCCGCGAGGCGGGTCGAGCAGTTGCGCCGCCAGAACAGCAAGGAGCAAACCGGGCAGGCAAGCGACGTAGAATGCCATTCTCCATCCGTAGGCGGCGGCGACATGGCCGCTCACATAAGAACCAAGAAAGTTCCCAACAGGAAGCCCCATCATGAAGAGCGAAATGGCTTGGGCGCGGCGTTTCGCGGGATAGAGGTCGGCGATGAGAGAGTTTGCGGCGGGCGCGCAGGTGGCCTCGCCCACGCCTACGCCCAGGCGCGCGGCAAACAATGAAGCGAAACCCCACGCGAATCCCGAGGCAGCGGTGAGCACGCTCCAAGCGGCAACGCCCCAGCTGAGCAAGCGAGGGCGGTTCCAACGATCGGACAATCGCCCGAAGGGCACGCCGACGACGGCGTAGAGGAGAGTGAAGGCGGTGGCCAGCCACCCGATCTGTGAGTCTGTCAAAGACCATTGTTTGCGAATCGGCTCGACGAGCGCGCCCGGAATCTGGCGATCGTAGAAGTTGAGAAGATTGATGGCAAATAGAATGGCCAGAGTGTAGCGTGCCCGATCGCTGGATTGATTCACACCCACCTCGCCCGCGGAGTGTACGTGAAAAGTGCCGTGGATTCTACATCGGGCCACCTGAACGCGGCCGCAGGTGCCAGTTGCCGAAGGGGCAGGCTGGGCTGGTGCCTGGGACTATGCAATTCCTGGAGGAGTAGTTTGCGGTCGTCCATCTAGAGTTAACAGTCTAGATGAACTCGATTGCGGTTCCCGCCAGCTGATGGCATTCCTGAAGCACACTTGCAGTGAGGAATGCTGAGTGCAAAACCGTCTTGCCGAAGTGCTTCTGAGCGTCGCGCGACAAGTGCTGAGCGTTTTCATGATGTTTTTTTGGGTCGATTCTAGCGGCCAACGTGAGCGCTGGGCCGTGCGGCGGAACCGCTCTGGCAGTCGAACCATTTCCGGCGATCCTTGTCGCCATTTTTGGCTTGGAACTGATCGTCTGCAGCTACTTACTGGTGAAAAGCCTCAAAGTCGAGTCGGACTTCCGGGTCATCATTTATCTTTTTCTTGTGCTATGGACGCTGAGCCTGCTGGCACCAGCCGTCGACCTCGTTCGATCGGGCGTGCCTCGATTGAGTGAAGACCTGAACGATTTCTACTTTTCGATGCTTCGGGGATTCGCCGCCGCAGCAAACCTCTTCCTTTTTTATCGTTGGGCGGGAACTAAAAACATGATTAAACGGTTTTGGTAATCCCCGTACGCCTCCACAACCACAAGAAATGAAATCCCCTTTGCGCGCTATTTTTTTGCGGCGCGGTAGAGGATGACGCGGACTTTTTCGAGGGTGATTAGGCCGCCTTCGACCATTTCGTCGAGGCGGGGGAGAATTTGTTCGATGCGCTCCTGGGATTCGATGACTTCGAGGATGATGGGCAAGTCCTGCGAGAGACGCAGAAGTTTGTCCGTGTGATAGATGCTGGAGCCGCCGTAGCCGCCGACGCCGCGAAGCACGGTTGCGCCGGAGAAACCGTCTTTGCGCAGCATCGCGACGATGGCTTCGTGGAGGGGTTTGCCGTGCCATTTATCGGATTCGCCGATGTGGATGCGCATCAGGGTGCGTTCGCCTTCAAATCTTTCGTGGGTCATTGGTGAACCTCATGACTAGTTGATGGGTGACTGGTGACTCGTGACTGGCGACTTGCGATCCATCGATCATGCTTCGCGACGGCTGGCGTTGAGATCCTTCGCGCATCCTTGTCGGATGCGCTCAGGATGACACGTTTGAAAGTGTGCGAGCACATTGTCAGAATTTGTTGGCAAGTCGGATGCCGGCGACGGTGAGGAGCAGACCGGCGATTACGCTGGCTGCTACGTAGGCGGTGGCCCAAGTCCATTCGCCTTCTTCTAACATCTTGGCGGTTTCCCAGCCAAAGCTGGAGAAGGTGGTGTATCCGCCGAAAAAACCGACGGCGATGGCCACGCGCCAGTCGGGCGAAATGACCATGCGGTTGAGCGTGAATTGGCCGATCAGGCCGAGCAGGAAGCAGCCGGTCAAATTCACCAGCAGGGTGCCGTAGGGGAAGGTGCTTCCGGCGCGAATTTGAACGACACCCTGCAGGCCGTAGCGCGCCAGGGTGCCGGCCGCGCCGAAGATGGCGATCAATGCGAGACGCAAAGTTGCTCCAATCCGTGGCCCAGCGGGGCGCACCAGCGAATTACTGGCCGCCCGCTCAACAAAAAACTCCTGGAGCCGCCAGGCTGCCAGGAGTCATCAGGGCCGGTCAGAAACGGCGGCCCGGTTATGGCGAACTCCATCGCCATTCGAGATTTCGGTTTAGTTTATCAAGTTCGTGGACCGCTGACCTGACAAATTTGAGCCGGGTCCCTGCCGCGAAGCATAGAGGCCGGAGCCCTGAGCAGAAAAACGAGCGGAAAACTACCGGATGGGTGCCCCCACCCCTCCCCCGGTTTTTTGTAAGTGTTGATTCTAAACAGCTTAGAGTTTCTGTAAGTCCATTAGAATCAACACTTGCGGCGCCCTCATAAGTGTTGATTTTAAAGAAGTTAACTTAGGGCTACCGCGCAGAGTCTACCACTGATTTGAAGATCACATGTGTCACCTCCATCGCGCAGATCGTTCCGGGCACATTGTCGTGTTCCTTGCCTGGGATTTGCGGTGCTAGTTTCACCCATGCCATTGGCATCGAGACGCCTCGATACATCATCCCAAAAAGCTCTTTGAAGAAATTAGGAAAGATCAGGCCGTTGCGCTTCATCGTCATAACCAGATTCGCTTTACCTGCCCCAGGACGCTTGCCAGCCGCGATATAGGATTGTGCGCTATTCTCCGTAGCCACGACCACAATGGGCGCGTGGGATTTATAAATTAGCTCACGCAGACTCTGGGATGCATTCTGGATTAGGCCGTCCGGTCTGATCGTCGCATAGATCATCAGGACATCGCAGACCGGGAGGTCGCCGGCGCTTTCCAGACATCCTGAAAAAAGCGGCTTTAGCGCGGTGATATCCTCATCCACAAGCGGAAGCGCCTGCGTTCCAATCAGGTTCAGGAACCCGATCTTCGGGTTCTGGATGACTAAAGGATGTTTGTGGGTAACCCGGCGCGAGACATAAGCCGCTCCGGGGGCGGGCTTTCCCCCGAAAAACGCTTTCAGCCATTGCATCGGATTGGGCCCCCTTCGGTTCGCACGAATTGTCGTTGCGGAACGATCCTGTTGTCAATCGTCCCTGCCAACGCGGTTCGGATGTCGTCCGCCTGAGCCAGACTGGGTGCGATTGGGAAGGCCTCAATAAAAAAACGGCAGCAGGGCTGCCGTTCTTCAAACAGTTTTACCTGCGATTATCGTAATCGCGGGGTGGGCACGAGTCAAAGGGAAAAATCGTTGGAATCAACCTGCGCGCCCGTTCCTTGGGGTCTTAAATGGGTCTCCCACTGACGACCAAAGGCTTATGGCTTGGCTGCCTGGGCCGGAATGGGGGCCGGATTGGCTTTTTCTAGCAGGACGATTTTTTCGAGGCGGGCGAGGCCGTCGGTGACGACCAGGTCAGCGCTGATTTTGTCTCCCAGTGCGAGGCCTTGGGCCTCCTTGGGGACGGCGAGGGTGTAGCCCATGGTCATGGCGGGCATCAGGCCTGGAATATCGCCGTGCTCGACGACGATTCGTTTGCTTGGTAGATCCACGCTGATGACTTTCGCCTGGATGGGGTAATGCTTCACGTCCTTGGGCGCGCAAGCGACTGCGAGGCAGCAGGCGAGCGACAGTCCCAGGAGAAACGGCTTCGATGATTTATGCATGAGCTCCCACTTTTTCGACGTGATGATACCGCGAGAAGCCGCGGGCGCGAAAGCCTGCCGGAGGGGGCTCGCCAACGCGCGTCACGGCTTCCCGCGAGGCCTCAGTAATGAAACCGGTAGCGAATCTGCGCGTAGATTTCGCGCGGGTTCAAGTAGTGCGTTCCGCCGAAGGTGAAGCTGTTATCGAGCAGAACGCGGCGGTTGGCGACGTTGATGCCGTGAACATCCACGGAAAAGCGTTCGCCAAAACTCTTGCCCAGCGTCATATCAAATGTAGTGTGCCCCGGCAGATGATTCGTCCCCGGAGGAAAATCGCCATTGGTGAAGCCGGAGGCGTAGTACACGTCCGTGGAAGCATAGGAGCGCCAAGGCAGGCTGTATTGTCCGCCGAAGTGCAGGGTATTTCGTTGATCGTGGTCGAGAAAGCCGCAACCTGCGGCGAAGGAAAAGTTCGTCAAGCCGCCGTTGATGGCGCCGCAACCGAGCGCCAGCTGATTGGAATAGGTCACGTAAGCCTGTCCTTTGCCATGGATGCGCGGGGAACGCAGGGTTAGCTCCCAACCGTTGATGCGCGCACCTTGAATGGTGATGGGGAAAAAGAGGTCGGAATCGTTGAAGTTGTTATGGTCGAAGAAATTTGTCGCGCGCGTTTCGAAGTTGTCGGCGTCAATGGTCCAGCCGCGCCAAGGAATGGTCACGCCGAACTGATGCTCTTCATCGCGCTCGCCTTTCAGGGGAATGAAGCCCAGGTTTTGTTGGGTAGCGAGTTGGAGCAGCGGTCCGGAGATGGTGCTCAAGGGCGGGGCTTGATAGAAGCGGCCGTAGAATCCGCGGAACACCCAGCTGAGCTTGGGGATTCTCACCGAGGCGCCTGCTCGTGGGCTGGTGGCATTTTCCGTGAGTCCGCCGGAAAAATGCGTCTGCCGCAAACCGGCATTCAGCGTCAGCCAGGAGGTGGGCTTAAACTGATCTTCCGCGTAGATAGCGATCAGGCTTCCGTCGGGATTGGATGGCGTGGGCGCAAGATCGTCCGCCGGAGTTTCCGGGCATGTTGCGGTTGGCGGTGTCGGGCAATTGTAGGTCAAGGCGAACAGTTGACTGTCCTGCTGAGCAAAACCGTAAAAGCCTGCGCGCAGATTGTTGCGGTCTTTCACCCAGGAAATCGTTGCTTGCCCGCCCGCGTATTTGGAGGAACGGTTTTCGGTGGCCGAACTCGGCAGATCCAGCGGGCTGCTGCCATAATTCGCGCTGTTGTAATGAAAGAACGGCGACACCGTAAACACCAACCCCGGAGAAACCGTCCGCACCCAGGAGAAGGTGACGAACGAATCGTTCTCGCGATTCGTATCGCTGAGAAACTGGGTCGATGTGTTGGGATCGTTGGGGTCAAAGGGGACTTGAAAATAATCGCGGCGGATTTGCGCGACGAGGCGGAACTGATCTTTCGAATCCGCGTTGTAGATCAAGGAGCCGAACCCGCCGAAGCCGTTGGCGGCGTCGTGAATGACCGCGGAGGTAGGCGTTTGCAAGCCCAGGTTGGTGCGGTTGGCGTTGACGCTGGCATAGTAGGCGAAATTGTTGGTGTGGCCGCCGAAATTGAGCTGATCGTCGGTCTGAAAGAAATTTCCGGCGCTGAGAACCAATTCGGCTTCGTTGTTGCGCTCGAACCCCGTGCGCGGGGCCACGTTGAAGACGCCATAGGTGCGGTCGCCGTAGTCGGCCGAGTAGCTGCCGCGCTGCATTTCGACGGTGTCAATATCGTTCGGGTCGACCTGCGGGCCTAGGTTGCTGGCAATGTTGGTGTTGGGAATGGGCACGCCATCAATCAGCCAGCTCACCTGATGGCCGCCGCGGACGTGGAGCTGGTCATGCGTGAAGTAGGAGCCTGGCACGTAATCGGTGATCATAGCCAGGCTGTTGGTACGCGCGGCTCCCGGCGTTTCCTGAATCTCAAGCCGATTCACCAGGGTTGTGGGGGTGACGGATTCTCCTTGAGCAGGGGCGGCCGACACCAAAATCGATTGATTTTGTGAAGCGAGCTGCAACTCGAAATGAAGCACGGGTGCGGTTCCGGAAAGAACGGAAAGAGATTGTTCGACGGTTGCGAATCCTTGTTCTGAAACCGTGACGGTGTAATCGGCGAGCGGCACGGCGTCGAAGTGGAACTCGCCGTTGACGTCCGTTAGGGCGGTTTGGGTGAATTCTGAGGATTTTGCTTTCAGGACCACCTGGATTCCGGCTACCGGCCGATGTTGCGGGTCGTGAACGATGCCTCGCACGGTGCCAAAGACAGTTGCCAAGGCAGCGACAGCGGTCAACTGCAAGAACAGAAAAAAGAATAAATAGCGACGCATAAAATCTTTTTCCTCCTCAAAGGAATGAGCCTCGCGCGGCAGAGTTGCCGCGGGTTTGGTTACTAGGATTTCGAGGGAACTGCGAGCCAGATGTTAAGCGGCCGCAGTTTCAAGGCGAGGAGGGGGAGAAAGAGGTTCAACCGAGCGCAAGAAATCGAGGGGCTTCGCGGATTCGATCGGCGCCTTACGAACGGCTGGCCCAGTGAGTGAGAGAACTGTTGGCAGCACGAATGCCAGGGAGACCATCGCGGGAGGCTCAGTATTCTGACAGCAGGACATACTGCATGCGCTCATCCCCGCCATATCATGGCCACAGTCCATGTGATTGTCAGAGGAGGCCGGCGAATTTTTGCTTTGATGATGATGCGATTTGATCGGGCATTGAGCCGTGGTGCAGCATGCGGCGGAGTACGATGACCAAGCTGCTGCGGCGATGGGCGCATAAAGCAAGACGACCGCGAGCAAGCAGAAGCTTGCGGAAAGAAGACGCCGGCGATCGTGAGGCGCAGTTTGCATGTCTTGCTTGAGGCAATCTCTGTCGCCAGACACTATAGCGTGACGCGCCATAGTTTGCAACCCCCTAAAAGCCATCGCCGCCTGCGCGACGATTCACTATACGCCGAATCCGCGTTCCATCGCACTACCGCCCGAGACTCGATAGTGGGTCAGCGTGGTATTGCATCCGGCCCGAACGAAGCCCGACAATCGAATGGATAGAAAAATTTAAGGGCAATGCTTCATAGATTTCGCTTGTTTCGGACGTAGACAATCACCAATACTGCCGCGAGAACTACCGCAATCGCGTAAATTGGATGGGGAAACATCGGAAACATAGGGTTTAGACTACCAGAAAATTCAAATGCGCGGTCCTTGCGGAATTCGCCAAACTGACCTATGACCCGAGACTCCGGCGGTGGCCAGCGGAAACATTTGCGGCAGGGGCAATCTTGACTTCGAGTGCAGTGGGTCGCAGACTTAGTTTATGTCCCACATTTACATCAAGCTGGATTTTGGTACGGATGAGGAGAAGGCGCAGCAAGCGCGCCACAAACTCGACGGCTGGAAGCAGGCTTTTCGCCTGGATAAGAAGCTGCAGTATAAACTGGAGCGCCCAGAGAGCCCGGCTGGAGAAGCCGCTGCGAAAGCTGAAACCGTAGAAAAGCGGGCGCCGGCTGCCACTGCCAAGCCCAAGGGAAAGACCAAAGCGAAATCCAGTGAATCTGACGCGGAAAAGCCGGAAGCCACGGCTAACGGCAAAGTGAGCTTGCTGGTGCGCTTGTATTTCAGCGCGCATGAAAAACTTTCTGAACAGCGGTGGGTGGCGCGTATTCCTTCGGAGGAGCCGTTTAAAAGCGCGTCTCCGAAAGTGATTCTGCATACGGATCCGGAGTTCGAGAAGGCCGATAAGCAATTCGAATCGCTCGACTGAGTGGAACGGTGAACGGTTCTTCTTCACGCTACAGCACGGTGACAATATTTAGAGGCCAATATGGCCTGTTTTTGCAAGGCTTGCGGAGCGGCGCGCACGTCAAATAGAAGAGTGGAAAACGGAAATCCGGTATAATTGAGTTCCGCGAGGCGCAATTCCAACTTCCAGCTGAGGGCAGAACGAATGGCGTCACAAACGCGGGTCAAAGTAGCAAAGCTTGACGCCCCCAAAGTCCACGGCCTCGATCACGACACCCTGATCCGGCTTTACCGCGCGATGTACCTGTCGCGGCGGCTCGATGACCGCGAGATACAACTCAAGCGGCAAAACAAAATTTACTTTCAAATCTCCAGCGCGGGGCACGAGGCGGTCACGGCCGTTATGGGGCTATTTCTGCGCCCGGGCGTGGATTGGTTTTATCCATATTACCGGGACCGGGCGCTTTGCCTGATGCTTGGTGTGACGCCTTTGGAGACGCTGCTGGCGGCGGTTGGGGCGAAAGATGACCTCAGCTCCGGCGGGCGGCAGATGCCGTCGCACTGGGGGCATCCGAAGTGGAACATTGTGAGCAAGTCTTCGTGCACTGGCACGCAATTTGTCCAGGCGGTTGGCGCCGCGGAAGCCACGCTTTATTTCGAAGGGCGGCCCAAGGCGTTGGCGCAAGCGAAGAAGGCGCCGCTTGGCGAACATGTGAGTTACGAGAGCGATGAGATTGTGTATGTTTCTGGGGGCGACGGCTCGACGAGCGAGGGTGAGTTCTGGGAATCGCTCAACGTGGCCTGCGCGAAGAAACTTCCGCTGCTGTATCTGATTGAAGACAACGGGTACGCCATTTCTGTTCCGGTGGAAGTGCAGACCGCCGGTGGAAGCATTTCAAAACTGGTGCGCAGCTTTCCGGGGCTGCATGTTGCGGAGTGCGATGGCACGGATCCGTTCGAATGCTATCCTGTCTGCAAAGATGCGGTTGAATATTGCCGCGAGCGGCGCGGGCCGGCGCTGATTCATGCGCATGTGACGCGGCCCTATTCGCATTCGCTTTCCGATGACGAGAAGCTTTATAAGTCGGCGGAGGAACGCGAGGAAGAGGCGCGGCGGGATCCGCTTTCAAAACTTGCGCTGGTCCTGGTTCGCGAGGGCGTGCTGGACCAGAAGCAGATCGAATCGCTCGAAGCTGAAATTGACAACGAAGTTCGCGATGCGGCGGACCAGGCGCTGATGGCCGAAGAGCCTTCGGTTGAGTCCATTCCGATACACGTCTATTCGCCGGAGATCGATCCGGCGTCTTCCGCGTTCGAAGCGCAGCCGCATTTTCATGGTGCGCCGAAGACCATGGTCGAGATGGTTGCGGCGACGCTTTCCGACGAAATGGCGCGCGATGAGCGCATTACGATTTTCGGTGAAGATGTGGCCGACGCCAGCCGCGAGGACAATCTCAAAAACGTGAAGGGCAAGGGCGGGGTCTTCAAGGCGACCTCTGGTTTGCAACGGAAGTATGGGGCCGATCGCGTTTTCAATTCGCCGCTGGCGGAAGCGAGCATCGTCGGGCGTGCCATCGGAATGGCGACGCGCGGATTGAAGCCGGTGGCGGAAATTCAGTTCTTCGACTACATCTGGCCGGCGATGATGCAGATTCGCGACGAGCTGTGCGTGATGCGCTGGCGTTCGAATGGCGCTTTCAAGGCGCCGGTGGTTCTTCGCGTGCCCATCGGGGGGTACCTTACTGGTGGCGGCGTTTATCACAGCCAGAGCGGGGAATCGATTTTTGCGCATTGCCCGGGCCTTCGTGTGGTGATGCCTTCGACGGCGCTCGATGTGGCGGGTCTTTTGCGGACGGCTATTCGGTGCGACGATCCGGTCATGTTCCTGGAGCACAAGCATCTTTACCGACAGCCGTACAATCGCTCGGAAAATCCGGGGCCGGATTTTACGATTCCGTTTGGCAAAGCGCGCACGGTGAGAGAAGGCACGGACTTGAGCATCATTACTTACGGCGCGCTCGTGCATCGCACTGAGGTTGCCGCGGCGCAGTTGGAGCGTGAGGGGATTTCTATCGAGATCATTGATTTGCGCTCGCTTTCTCCTTACGACTGGGAGGCCATCGCGGCCACCGTTCGAAAGACGCATCGCGTCATCGTGGCGTATGAAGACATGCTGAGCTGGGGCTATGGCGCGGAAATCGCGGCGCGAATTGCCGATGAATTATTTGAAGAATTGGACGCTCCGGTGCGGCGCGTGGCGGCTATGGATACGTTCTGCGCGTACCAGCCGAAACTCGAAGACGTGATCCTGCCGCAGACAACGCACATTACGGCCGCCGTGAAACGGCTTCTGGAATACTGAGCCAATTCGGTTTAGACTCCTGCGGGGGGAAACTTTTTCGGCCACATCTTCGTAGTTATAGGTAGGGACGCCAAGACGAATGGCCCTGTGGAGGTGACCCAATGAACTGCACGAATTGTCAAAAAGAAATCGCTGTCGGATCGAAGTTCTGCTACAACTGCGGTTCCAAGCAGCCGGAGACCGCACCGCCGGGGCTATCGCCCGCCACGGGCGGCTCGAAGCGGCTGATGCGCTCCAGCACGGATAAGAAGATCGCGGGTGTGTGCGCGGGCCTGGCAGACTATTTTGATCTGGACCCCACCATCATCCGCGTGTTGTGGGTGCTGGCGTTCTTCTGCGCAGGCACGGGCCTATTGGCTTACATCGTTCTGTGGATTGTTTTGCCCCTGGCGCCTGCTGGCGTGATTCCGACTTCAGCGACGGTAGTTTCCTAGCCTTATTGTTTCGCTCACTTTGCGTTTTTCGGTGGTCGAGACTTGCCTCCACTCTCGAACATAGGGTGATCGAGAGACACGAGTCCCGCGCCGACCGTGGCCAATGCGAACGACGCCGTTAGCAGTGCCATGGGGAACTCGTAGTTATGGATGGCGAGATACCCTCCGGCGCTGTGCACCTTCCAAATCGCTACGCCCATCTCAATCGCGAGTAACAACGCCGCTGCCCGCGTAAACAATCCCAAAACCAGCAGGGCACTTCCAAAGACCTCTAGGACTCCGGAAATATAGACAAAGTATCCCGGCAGGCCGTGCTGCACGAAGAAGCCCTGCATGCCTGCGCCGGAATGCGTCAGCTTCGGGTAGCCGTGCGAGAAGAACACCAGCGCAAGCGCCAACCGAAGGAGCAGCAAGCCGAGCGGCTGAAGGGAATTGAGAGACTTCATTAAAAATCCTCCACGAGTAAATTCGAAATTTTTGCGCCAGCGTTATGGCATCTTAGCAGAAACGCGGAGCGTTCCGCGGCCACGGCACCGACAGAGTTTCAGGTACAATTGTTAACGAATCGCGGAGAGCCCTAGAAATCATGAAGAAGGCCAGTGAATGAGGAGAAGACTGCTCATTGCGGTGCCGTTGCTGTGCCTGGTGGCGCTGGCGGCGTGGATGTTCCGGCCCAAGCACGAGACGCTGGGCGAGGCGTTTGTGAGCGAGCGGAGCGTCACGTTGTGGAGCGGGGTGGCGCAAGTGCGCGCGCCGGTTTCGATTCTGCACTATGGGGACCGCGTGGACGTGGTTTCGCGGCGCAATGATAACGTCAAGGTTCGCACGGCTGCCGGAACCGTGGGCTGGATTGATGGACGCAACTTGATGGATCCTGCCTTGTGGCAGCGCAGCGCGAAACTGCTCGCACAAGTCCGGCCCATGCTGGTGCAGGCGCGGGGCCGCACCAAAGTTTCCACAAATTTACGCGTTGAGCCCGGCCGCACCGAGCCGCGTTTGTACCAGTTTAGCCGTGGCGTTCCCGTGGAAATTGTCGGCCGCGCGGTTGCCGATTGGGTTCAAAGCAGCGATGAGAAGGATTCTTCGAACGAGGTTGAGGAGACCAAGAAAGAGGATTGGTTTCTGGTGCGCGGCCTGGCCACGCGGCCTCCGGGCGAGACGGCAGCGCGGGCTGCCGATACGAATACCACCACGCAGCCGGGTGATCAGACGCTGCCGATTTCGGGTTGGCTGATTGCCCGGTTCGTCGAATTGGATTTGCCGGAAGCTGTCCGGGAAGGCGCGGCTTCGGCAAACCTCCGGCCGCTTGCGTGGTTTGAACTCAACCGTATTAGCGATCCATCTGGAGACAAGCCGCAGTATCTTGTTGCGGCAGCTCGGGGGGCGGAGGGCCAGGCGTGTGACTTCACCGCCTTGCGCGTCTACACGTGGTATGTGAAGAAGGAGCGCTACGAGACGGCGTTCATCGAAAATGATTTGTGCGGCCAGATGCCCATTCGAATTGAGAAAGGCCCTAAAGGGGAGCCTGAGTTTCGATTTCGCGATATGGATGGGAACAAGGAAGAACGAGTTTACCGATTGAACCAAACCGTAGTGCGGCGCGTCCGCGAAAGTCCCAGCGCTCCTGTTAAACATGCCCCACCGAAACCGGCGAAGCCTGCGTCCCCATGACAGATTTTCTGTACCGTGCATGTCCCCCGGGATGAGCAGCGTGGCAGGTCCAAGAATACTTGAGAGTTTGTTTGCTCCCCTAGAGGAGCGCGGCTACCGCGGAGAGTGAAAGCGATGACGCTGCATATCAGCGAAGCGGAAGTGCGGGATGTCCTGACAATGCCGATGGCCATTGAGGCCGTCGAAGAGATTTCGCGCAAGCAGGCTACCGGGGAAGTGGTGGTGCATCCACGCAGGCGATTCGAATTGCCCGGCGGAGGATTTTTTCATTACATGGCGGCGGCAGATTTTTCCGCGGGGTTTGTGGCGATGAAGCAGTACACCTACGTTCGTGGAAAGCTTCGTTTCCTCGTTCCGCTCTACGAAATGGCTACGGGTGATCTGCTTGCGCTGATCGAAGCCGACTATATGGGGCAATTGCGGACCGGAGCGGCCTCTGGCGTGGCTACGAAATATCTGGCGCGCAAGGATGCGCGAATCGTGGCGATCATCGGAACTGGCGGGCAGGCTCGGACGCAACTGGAAGCGGTGGCCGCGGTGCGAAAGCTGGAATCCGCGCGCGCCTACGGCCGCGATGCCGCCAAACGTGAGAGTTTTTGCAAAGAGATGTCGGAGCGGCTGGGCGTTTCCGTACAGCCGTGCGCCTCTTCGGGAGAAGCTGTGCGCGGCGCGGATATTGTTTCAACCGCGACGACCACTTCGCAGCCGGTCGTCGCCGGCGCCGATCTGGCGCCCGGTGCGCACATCAATGCCATCGGCGCGAATCACGCGCACAAGCGCGAACTGGATGACGAAGCAGTGGCGAGCGCGGACGTCATCGTAGTCGATTCCGTCGAACAGTCGCGGCAGGAAGCAGGAGACCTCATCATCGCGTTTCATGGCGATGAGATTTGTTGGACGGGAGTTAAGAAACTCTCTGAAGTCGTTGCCGGGAAAGCGAGCGGCAGAACCAGCGATTCGGAAATGACGCTGTTTAAATCGAACGGGATTGCTTCGTGGGATTTAGCCGTGGCGATTAAGGTTTATGCGTTGGCGCGAGAACAAGGCCTGGGAAGGGAACTACCGCTCTGGGGTGGCTTGCCGTAGGATCAATGACCCGTTTAGTTGCCTTTGCCGCCGAGCTTGCGCCGCAGCACCTCATGCAGCCGCGATTTCACGTCATTTGGAAGTTCCACTAACTTGGCGTCACAGAAAACTTCTACCGTTAGTTTTGTCTGATCCACCACCAGTTTGCAGTCATGGCACTCATCGAGATGCCCCTCGATATCCTGTTTCGCCGAGAGTGCAAGCTCGCCATCGAGGTAATTCGAAAGTTCGCGGATGACGTCGTCGCAGTTCAATTGGTACCAGCCTGTCGAAAATAACGATTCAATTTCTGCCGGAGTTTCAACCGTGCCCGCAGCAAGCGGGATTTTACCGCAGGTACGGAAATGCCGAGGGTATTGGCGGTTTCTTCGGTGGAAAGCTCTTCAATGTCCCGCAAGACGAAGACCACGCGAAAATCGGGCTCCAGTGTATCTATCACATTGGAAAGAATCTCGTGCATTTCAGTCTGCGCAAAGCGCTGCTCGGGACTCGGTCCCCAGTCCTCGATCTCCTGCGGGATCAGGTTGTCATCGCCTTCGATCGGTTCATCTAAGGAGAATTGGTTCGGGCGGCGCTTCCGGAGCCGCATCAGAGCTTCATTGGCGGCGATGCGCACCAACCAAGTGTAAAAGCGTGAGTCTTCGTGGAAATTCTTCAGATGCGAATAGGACTTGAGGAAGGCATCTTGCATCGCGTCTTCGGCGTCTTCGCGATTTCGCGTGATGTTCATGGTCAGCCGGAAGATTTTCGCTTCGTAGCGGTTCACCAGCTCTTCGAACGCCTTGGTATCGCCGCGCTTGGCTGCGGCAACCAGGAGGTGTTCGTCCTCGCGGGCAACGCTGGACGGCAATCGGTGAGGGTTCGGTGCGTTCAATGGTTTAGGCGACCCCATTAGAGGCCACGTACTCGCTTTCGCATCCATAAATGTAGCACAGAGCAACGAAACACCTCTGCTGTCCTCCTTATTCGATGATGGTGCTGTGCGTGGGATTCAGAAAAAAAGCTTAAGTTACAAGGCATTTGGCCGGCTGTCTCCACTGCGGGGCGAATTCCCGTAGTTTCATTGCTGCTTAGACCGTACGGTTCTTGCCAGGGTAGATATAGCCGGCGACGGACAATTTATTTAGGCCATTGGGAGCCCCGGGCGGCCCATGTCAAGAAGCACGCAGCTCTCACCAAGGCTTCGTCGGAATGTCGAAGGCGTAGTAAGCTGTGATTATGCGAACGCTGCCCGACCACCTTCGCAAAGGCATGAAGCTCGTGATCGTAGGCTGCAATCCGAGCGAGTCGTCCGTGCGCGTGGGCCATTATTATGCGGGCCGCGGCAATGAATTCTGGCCCATGCTTCACGAAGGCGGCGTGGTTCCCGAGCCGTTTGATTACCACGACGACAAGCGGGTCATCGAGTTTGGCGTCGGTCTCACCGACCTGGTCAAGCGTCCCACGAAAGGCATCGAAGAATTGAAGCGCGAGGATTATGCAGAGGGGCGCATTGTGCTTTCGCAAAAGCTCGAAGAATTTGCGCCTCATGTGGTGGCTTTCAACGGGAAGCTCACCTACGAACAATTTTCGCAGCGTAAATGCAAATACGGAATCCAAAAAGAGTTGTTGTATGGCGCGCGTGTCTATGTGCTGCCGTCCACCAGCGGGGCCAATGCGCAGGGAAAGAGCGAGAAGTTGCGGCATTTTCGCAAGCTCGCGCAGCTGGTAGCGCGCACGGAAAAAGAACGCGATACCAAAGGATCGTAACGCGGAGGCCGCCATGAGCAACGCTCCACAAACCGCGCAAGCCGGGTCCGTCCTACTTGAGACCAAGCATGAGAGCATCGTCACGTTAGTGATGAACCGCCCGGATCGCTTGAACGCCTTGAACAACGAACTCGCTTCCGCGCTCAACGAGGCGCTGAGACGCATCTCCGAAGATGACACCGTCAACGTGGTGGTGATCACGGGCGCGGGCCGGGCCTTTTGCGCGGGTGGGGATCTTGGCGCCATCGGGAAAGGCCGGCAGACCGGCGCGACGCATGACTTGGAGCCGTTGCTGCGCGCGGGGATGCAGGCCGTATTGAAGATGCGCACGATGCCCCAGCCGGTCATCGCGGCCGTGAATGGCGCGGCCGCCGGGGCGGGGATGAACATCGCTCTTGCTGCGGACATGAGGATCGCCGCGGAGGAAGCGACGTTTGGTCAGAATTTCGCGAGAGTCGGGCTTTTCCCGGACTATGGCGGCACGTTTTTCCTGCCGCAGCTGGTGGGCCCTGCCAAGGCGGCCGAACTTTTCTACACTGGCGATATGATTGACGCCAAGACTGCGCTTAACCTTGGAATAGTCAATCATGTCGTACCTGCTGCCGGGCTCGAAGGGGAAGTGAAAGCGCTTGCGCAGAAAATCGCGCAAGGTCCGGCGGTAGCGATCCGCGCCGTCAAAAGAGCCCTGTTCGGTAGCGAAGGAAAAGAACTCGCCAAGGCGCTGGAGCACGAGGTGCAGGAACAAATTCGCTGCTATCTTTCGGAAGACTGCAGCGAGGGGATTCGCGCGTTTCTCGAGAAGAGACATCCCAAATTTCAGGGCAAGTAAAACCCCTCTTGCAATCGCCACAACCCTTATGACTGTGTTTCAAGCCACCGTACAGTTCGAGAATCTCTGGACGGGGGCACATCGGATCGGAAGGAAAGATAGATGGATGAATTGGAGATAACGCCGGCGGCCGTGAAGGCGCGGCTGGATAGCGGCGAAAAATTGGTGCTGATAGATGTGCGCGAGCCTTGGGAGCACCAGCTTTGCAGGATTGAGGGCGCGACGCTCATTCCGCTGGGCACGCTTGCGGCTAGCTTGCAGACGCTCCCGGATGTGGACGAATTGGTCTGCTACTGCCATCACGGCATGCGCAGCCTGGACGCGGCGGCGTGGCTGCGGTTTCAAGGCATTGAGAAAGCGAAGTCGCTGTCTGGCGGGATTGAGCGCTGGTCGGTGGAGATCGATCCGAAAGTTCCGAGATATTAGCGGCAGGGTTGCCGCGATAGGCGCAGTGGTGCTGCGCCCCTACAAAGAAATGGAAACGCCAGAGGGGAAGAAAGTCTTGCCAAAAATAAAAATCAAATTTCTGCAAAAGCCGACGTGAACCACGTGCCGCAGAGCAAGAGGTCTCTTGCTGGAGTTGGGAGCGGAGCTGGAGTCGCGCGATTTGGACAAGGAGCGGCTGTCGGAAGCCGAGATCGAAGCGCTGATTGGCGAGCGTGATTACAAAGAGTTTCTGAATACGCGAAATGATCTTTATCGCACGCGGAGGATGGAGGATCATCCGCCATCCCGAGCGGAAGCCGTCAAGCTCATGGCGAAGAACCCCAATCTGATTCGCAGACCTGTGGTGCTTCGCGGATCACAAATGGTGCTTGGCTTTGATGAAGAGGCTTACAAGAAGCTGCTGAGATGAAAGCTTGGCTGCTAGTGGAAAACGAAAAGAATCTACGATGAAATCGCTGGCAGAGAAAATCGTCATTCAACAGGGCGACCTGACGGAGATGGACACGGACGCCATCGTCAACGCGGCGAACAATGATTTGATTCTTGGCGCTGGCGTTGCGGGAGCCATCCGCCGGAAGGGTGGCGAAGAAATTCAGCGCGAGTGCGACGCCATAGGCAGCATTCCCATTGGCTATGCTGCCATCACCACCGGTGGAAAACTGAAAGCGCACTTTGTAATCCACGCCGCCAGCATGGCGCTGGGTGGAAAGACGAGTGCGGATGCCCTGCGCAATTCCACGTCGCATTCTTTGCGCATCGCCAGCGAGCGCGGCCTCAAATCCATCGCGTTTCCTGCTGTCGGCACGGGAATCGCCGGCTTCCCGCTGAAAGAGTGCGCGGAGATCATGCTTCGCGAAGCCGCGGGGCATCTGCGCGGCGAAACTTCGCTGGAAACAATTTACTTTGTGCTGTTCGATGAAGTGGCCGAAGGAATCTTCAAGCGGGCGTGGAAGCAGATTCAGGCGGAGGCCCCTGGTGGCGCCGCCGGAGCCCATGGGGCGTGACGCCGCTCGCGGAACTGCTCGCCAGCCGTATTCGGCGCCATGGGCCGTTACCTTTCGCCGACTTCATGCGCGAATGCCTCTACCATCCGCTTCACGGCTATTACTCGAAAGCTGAATCGACGCGCTTCGCGGACTACTACACGAGCGTGGATATGCATCCGATTTTTGGCCGGCTGCTCGCGCGGCAGTTCGCGGAAATGTGGGAACACCTCGGCAGCCCAGCCGAATTCATGCTTGTCGAAGCGGGAGCGGGCGTTGGCCGCCTTGCAGGCCACATTCTCGATTTCTGTGCGGCGAAGATCCCAGCGTTTTACGGAGCGTTGCGTTACGTGGCCGTCGAGCGCTCTGCGGCGCGCATCGAGCAAGCGACGCAGCGCCTTCAGGAGCATGGTCACAACGGCCATTTCGCAATTGCCATCGAAATTCCATCGCGCATTCCCGTGGGCTGCCTTTTTTCGAACGAGCTAATGGATGCTTTGCCCGTTCATCGGGTAATTTTCCAGGAAGGTGCGTTGAAAGAAATTCTTGTCGGTCTAGACGCGGGCCAATTTGTAGACGTTGTGGCGCCCGTCTCCACATGCGCCATCAACGATTATTTTTCTACGCAAAGCATCGTGCTCAGCGAAGGCCAGCACGCGGAAGCGAGCCTGGAGGCCTGTGACTGGATCACAGAGGTGGGCCGCCGTCTTGAGCGCGGCTACGTGCTCACGATCGATTACGGCCATCGCGCTGCGGAGCTGTTCGATGATCACCACACGCGCGGCACACTTTTGGCGTACTACGACCATCGCGTTTCGGAAAATTTCTATGCCACACCGGGAGAACAGGACCTGACTGCTCACGTGAATTTCACCGCGCTTGAGCTATGGGGGAAACGCGCAGGTTTGGATTCCGTCGGGCTCACCTCGCAGACGGGTTTTCTTCTCGCGCTGGGGCAGCGAAATGAATTCGCTGATCTCTACGATGACGGACAATCCGAAACCGAGCGCGTTCAGGCGCGGCTGCAACTCAAAACACTCATCCATCCGGAAGGAATGGGCGAACGGTTTCAGGTTCTCATTCAGCAAAAAGGAGCCGCGGATTCGAATTTAACGGGGCTACCGGCATTGCATGGATGAATTGACCGCGGATCGGCTATTGCCGCTTCCTTTTATCTTCCAGCAAATTGATCGGGCTTTTTCAGCGTTGGCCGTTCGCCGGAAGCTGGAGCAGGTATGTCGGCCGCAGGTTTGACGCTCGGAGTGTTAGCAGGAGTCGCGACAGAAGTTCCGCCTTCCGAGTACGCCTTCTTCAGAAATCCTTCGGCCGCCTGCTGAGCGCCGCCGGTGTCGTCGTTCGTTTGCTTTGCTTTACTGTATTCATTTACGGCGCGTTCGCGCTGTCCGAGTAAGTCAAATATCCTGCCGAGATAAATGTGGCTCCAGACTTCCGTCCATTTTTCCGAGGGCTCGGGAACGGTTTGCAGAGCTTCGCGAAACGCGTTCGCCGCCGCTTGATAATTCTTCTGGTAGAAAAATGCTTCCCCCATGCGGAAATTCGCGAGCGGCCTGCCCGGTTGAATGGAGAGCGCGCGCTGGTACTGAGTCACCGCGTCATAAAAGCGCCCCTGTTCGGCAAGCTCTTCGCCGCGCGCCACTGCCGCGCGTGCCCGCAAGGCTGCGCTGCCTTTCAAGATCACGTTGTTGGGATCAATCTTGATTCCGCCCGGCTTCGGCCGTCCAAATGTCTCGACGGTAAAGCCCGATTCCGTGCCGATCACATCCACGGTTCGAAGTTCGGGATTTCCTTCCGTATCGATCCGCAGGTCCACTGGCATGTGAAAGGTATCCAGCGGCTGCTTGAGCTTGCCGACCACGCGAAATCCCTTGGGCGTCCGGTACACGGTGTACTCCAGCGAAAACTCCGGTATACCCGTCGAATTCAGCCATTGCGCGAAAAAGCCTCGCAAGTTCGGCGGGTCCTGCGGCGGTTTCACCGAAGCATCCGCGCGTTTTTGCGCAATATTGACAAAATCATCGATGCGCGCGGCCTTCTCCGCAAATTGAAAGTAGAAATCGCGCAGCGCAGATTTGAAGGCAACGTCGCCCATCTGCGCGCGCAGCATGTGAAAAACCATCGCACCCTTGTTCATCACCACCGACCGGTAATCGGGCGAGTAGGGCGCCAGGCGCGCAGCCTGCGCGATGGGAGCGGCGTCCTCGTACATCAACGAGCCCACGGCAAACTCGTCCACCACTTTCAAGCCGGCTTCCTTGCCGGCGTTCTGTTCGGCGTACAACGCTTCGGAATAACGCGCCAGCCCGTCGGTGATCCAAACGTCGCCGGGAGTCGCCGGCAGGACTTGCACTCCCCACCATTGCGATGCCACCAAGCGCGCGATGGTTCGGTCACTCGCCCGCGGATCCCAGATGCGCTGGCTCAGCAGCAACACTCCGGGCGCGGCAAAATCGCGCACGGTTCCATCCGGTATCTGAATCACAGAAAAAGTCGGATCGGGGATAGGTCCAAACATGTCAGAAAAAATGGTTACCGACCGCGCGACGCTGTCCGCGAACTGCTGTGCATTGTCGGACGCTGTCCGTGGCGCGTAAACGGCGACATTGATCCCCTCAGCCTGCTTTGGATTCAACTGGAGATTGCTGCCGGCCACGAACGTCCCGTTGGGCGCCAGATTCTTGCATTCAAACGTGTACAGCAGCCTGTTGCCTTCCACTGGGTTCTTGCCCGCCATCGGCGTGGGAGCCGTTGACTTGCCCGTTCCCGCCACGGCGAACGTATCCGGAACATTCAGCCGGAACGTAGCCGTATAGCGATTTGCAGGAAAGTTGGTCAGCGGGAACCATCGTCCAGGCAGCAACAGATAGGCACCATCATGGTTGATGACTGCCGCGCGCACGCCCGGTACGGGACTGTTCTCTTCATTAGCGAGCAGTCCGCCGTAGGTGAATGTCAGAATTACATGTCCGCCGGCCGCGACGGGCGTCAACAATTGCACGACCACAAAAAGCGAATTCTGATTATCGCGGGTAAAACTCAGCGACTTGCCATCCGCGGACTTCACATCCCGCACGATCAAATTCGGGTGCAATTCCACGCGCACGCTGCTGGCGACTTCCACGGCCTTGAAATCAACTTTTGCCGTGGCGTTTATCGCTTGCCCGATGGCGTCCAGCGACGCGGAAACATCGTAGTTCTCCGCGAGAAAAGGCGCGGGCCGCGGCCCCTGCGCGCGCAGGGGGACTGCGGTGCAAACCAGAAGAAAAAACGCAATAGCGCAAATCGCGCCTGAGACTCTTCCACGTAGGGCCATCGGACCCCTTTCAACCAGATTCAAACCGGGACTCCGGTACACCTATAGGATACCAAACCCCTCACTTCGCGTTGCTTTCGCCGGACTGCAAAAGCGCGGCGATGGCGTCTGCCGCCCGCTCTACCGCCCCGGGGGGACCCAAGAGTTCGCGCACCTCGGCCAATCCCCGGCGCATTTGCTCCAGACTCATTTTGCTCCCTTCCGACCCGGAAAGCAGCTTCACTGCTTCTTCCGAAACGCGTTGCGGCGTGAAATCGTCTTGAATCAGCTCCGGCACCACAGCCCGTCCGGCAATCAAGTTAACCATGCTGAAGAACTTGGTCTTCACCAATGGCTTTGCCAGTTTGGCCGTCAGCGGGGACAAGCGGTATACGACAATCATTGGCTTTCCGAGCAGCGCCGTTTCCACTGTTGCCGTCCCGCTGGACACAATTGCCAGGTTCGAAGCCGCCACCGCGTTGTACGTATCGCCCTCGATGAAGCGCACGCCCATCCGCTCGGGAAACGTCGCCTTGAGCCGCTCTAAGTCCAGCCCCGGCGCAACCGCGACAACCACCTCAGTCTTGGCTGGAAGTTCTTGCCCGATCCGTTCGAGCGCCTCCGCTAACACAGGCACGTGGTAGGCGATTTCTCCGCGCCGGCTTCCCGGCAGTACAGCGATTAGGCGATCCGCGCCATTTAGACTGTACTTCTTGCAAAATTCTTCCCGCGTCAGTGTGGCCGTAACGTTTCCCACCAGCGGATGGCCAATGAACTTCACCGGCACGCCAGCGTCGGCGTAGAACTTTTCTTCGAAATGGAAGATGCACAGCGCCTGCGCGAAGCGCCTCCGTACCAAATTCGCGCGCCAGGGCCGCCACGCCCAGAATTGCGGGCAGATGTAGTAAACATTGCGAATCCCTTTTGGAAGCAGTTTGCGGGCGAGCCGCAGATGAAAGCCGGGGAAGTCTGTCAGAATCGCCAGTGGAGGCCTCCGGCGTTCCGCCTCGTCCACGAGCCGGCGCATCGCGCGGCGCAGCGAGGGCAACCGCTTCAGCACTTCGGTGATGCCAACAACGGAAACTTCCGAATAATCCGTAATGATCTCAACTCCCGCCGCGCGCATTTGCGGCCCGCCCATGCCAAAAATCGCCACATCCAGGCGTTGCTTCAGTGCCGTAGCGAGCCGCGCGGCGTACATGTCTCCCGAAGCTTCGCCGGCGGAGAGAAGGAGCGGTATGGGTGGCATGTGGCGGGTCGCGGTGCTCAGTCGCTGGCGGGCAGCGGCGACGGTTCGGTGGTGCCGTTCGCCTCGGTGGGCAAGTGCAATTCCTGCTCTTTATATTGGAGCTGGTAGAGCCGGTAATAAATCCCGCGTTCGGCAAGAAGCTCCTGGTGCGCGCCCTGCTCTCGCAAGCGGCCCTTATGGAACACCAGAATGCGGTCCGCGTGTTGAATGGTGCTGAGCCGATGCGCAATCACCAGCGCCGTGCGCCCGGAGAGCAAGCGCCCCAGCGCTTCGCGAATCAGCAACTCTGTTTTTGTGTCCACGCTCGAAGTGGCTTCGTCCAGAATCAGGAAGCGCGGATTGTGGGCCAGCGCGCGCGCGAAATTGATCAGCTGCCGTTGTCCAACGGAAAGCGTCGAGCCGCGCTCGTTCACGCTGGAAGCCACTCCCTCCGGTAACGACTCCACAAAATCCCCAAGTCCAATCTCCTGGACCGCGCTTTCCACGGTTGTGCGATTGATGCCCGGAGTGCCGAGGCAAATGTTCGATTCGATCGTCCCCGTAAACAGAAACGGGTCTTGCAGCACAATGCCGAATTGCCGCCGCAAATCCTGCAACTCGATCAATCGAATGTCCTTGCCGTCCAGAAGAATTTGCCCGCGCTGAACGTCGTAAAAACGCAGCAAAAGGGAGATCAGCGTGGTTTTCCCCGCGCCCGTATGCCCGACGATGGCGATGGTCTGCCCGGGCTCCACGCGGAACGAAACGTCGCGCAAGACCCAATCTTCGTCGTTCGGCTCAGCAACGTTGCGGTAGCTGAACCACACATTGCGAAATTCGATTTCCCCGCGAGGATTATCCAGTGGAATCGCGTTGGGATCCGATTCCACGAGCACCGGCTCATCGAGCAGCTTAAAAAT
The DNA here is from genome assembly GCA_013289835.1 of Acidobacteriota bacterium. GTDB lineage: Bacteria > Acidobacteriota > Terriglobia > Acidiferrales > UBA7541 > Acidiferrum. The sequence goes on from JABCZG010000010.1 coordinate 127,552, forward strand.
GCGCTCGGACGCGGCCATGGCCGACTGCAGAATGTTGAATTTTTCGCTGAGGTCCTGAATCGGCCGGAAGAAGCGCTGCGCAAACATCGTGAAGGCCGTGAGAACACCCAAACTGAGAGCGCCGTGCAGGATGCGATTTCCGCCGGACCAGTAGATCAGCGCGATTGTGGCGAAGCTCAGAAATTCGACCGCCGGATAAAAAAGGGCGTAAGCCAGAATCGCATCGCGCCACGCCAGCATATTGTCGCGATTGCGCTTCTCGAACTCCTCGACCGCTTTGCGCTCGCGGTTGAAAAGCTGTACCACACTCATCCCGGAAATGTATTCCTGCAGGAACGCGTTGATGCGCGCAATGGCCGTGCGGATGCGGCGATTCGCATCGCGAACGTATTTGCGGAAAATCATCGTGACAATCAGAATGCCCGGCAGGACCGCAAGCGTGTCCAGCGCCAGCCGCCGGTCAATTCTGAAAAGCAGCGCCGCCATGACCACGAGGAGGAAGAAGTCGTTGATCATGGTAACCACGCCCGCCGCGAACAGATCGTTGAGCGCATCCACGTCCGTCGTCACCCGCGTCACCAGCCGGCCAACCGGATTGCGGTCGAAATAGCTCATCGGCAACCGCTGCATGTGGCCGAAAATCTCGCCGCGCATGTCGTACATAGTCTGCTGCCCCACGCGCTGCATGATGCGAAGCTGGATGTATTGCGCGAGGAAGTCGAATGCCAGCACCCCGAGATAAATCAAGCTAAGCCAGAGGATGCCCGTCCACGCCGACGGTTCCGTGATCGCGCCCTTCAGTTCGGGAACAAAATAGCTGTCAATGGCTTTTCGAAAGATCAGCGGCGGGGCCAGTTCGAGCGGCGTGACGATGGCCACCAGGACGAGCGCCAGCACCACGTGCCATTTGTACGGCTTCATGTATTGCAGAAGCCGCCGCATTAAGCGCGAATCGTACGCTTTGCCGAGGGCTTCTTCTTCGTGCAAATTGCTCATGCGCGTTCGAGCTCTTCTTCCAGCAACTGTTTGTGATACAAATCCGCGTAATAACCACCACGGGTGAGCAGCTCGTCATGCGTTCCGCACTCGGCGATGGCTCCCGCGACCAAGACGACGATCTGGTCGGCATCGCGCACGGTCGAGGTGCGGTGCGAAATCAGGATCGTCGTGCGCCCTTCCATAATTCCGCGCAGGCCGGTCAGGATGCGCTCTTCGGTTTGCGTGTCCACGGCGGAAAGGGAATCGTCCAGGATGAGGATTCGCGGATCGCGCACCACCGCGCGCGCAATCGCGGCCCGTTGCTTTTGCCCGCCCGAAAGCGTGATGCCGCGTTCGCCGACCATGGTCTGGTATCCCTTGGCGAAGTCCACGACCTCAGCATCCAGGCTGGCGAGTTCCGCCGCCTCCCGCACGCGCCGTTCTTCGTAGTCCGACAGGCCAAAAGCGATGTTGCCGCCCACGGTCTCGCCGAACAGATAAGTGTCCTGCGGCACGAACCCGATGGACTGCCGCAGCGTGACGAGAGGCCATTCGCGAATCGGGCGCCCGTCGATCAAAACTGAATCGTTTGGCGCCTCCCAGAGCCGCGCAATGAGTGCGGCGAGCGTAGTCTTGCCGCTGCCGGTCGGCCCGACTATGGCAAGTGTAGATCCCGCAGGAATTTTCAGATTTATGTCGTGAAGTATCGGATGCGCGCCGCTGCCGTTGGATTTCCCGGAGCCATTGGCTCCCGCTCCGGAAAGGGTGGTCGGATAGGTAAACGTGAGATGGCGGAATTCGATTTCGCCGCGTGGCTTGGTGCCTTCGGGAACTCTCGCATTGCGATCATCAATGTTGGGCTGGGCACTGAGAATGTAATTCAGCCGGCCCATGGAGGCTGCGCCGCGCTGAAAAATATTTGTAACCCATCCAAGAGCAATCATCGGCCACACCAGCACGGTGAGGTATCCATTGAAAGCGATGAACGCGCCGAGCGAAATCTTTCCGCTGAACACCTGGTGACCGCCCTGCCACAGCACAATCAAAAAGCTCGTGCCAATCAGCGCCTGGAGCGACGGCATGAACATGCTCCATATTCGGATCAGGCGGATGTTTCGCGAGACATACTCGCGGTTGGGCTGGTCGAAGCCGCGAATCTCCGCTTCTTCCTGCGCGTACGCCCGCACCACGCGCACGCCGGCAAGATTCTCCTGCACGCGCGCCGTCAGCGTTGCGAGCGCCGCCTGGATTTTTTCGTAGAGGTCATGAATGGTTTTGCCAAAAAACCACACGGCGACGGCCACTATTGGCGCGGGAAGGAGAACCCACAGCGTCAGCGAAGGCGACAGCGTCACCATCACCAGGATGGCCATGATCATGGTGATGATGGTCGTCGCGCTGTACATGATCCCTGGCCCCAGCACCATGCGCACCGCGTTCAAGTCATTTGTGGCGCGCGACATCAGCTCCCCGGTGCGGTTGCGTACGTAGAATTCCGGCTCGAGAATCAGCAGCCGTTTCAGAAGATCGTTGCGAATGTCGAATTCGATGTCGCGCGACACCCCGATCAGTATCCATCGGGCGGAGAAGGACAGCACGCCCTTGATCGCCACACAGAGAACCACGATCAAGCAATAGATGCCTAGCGTGCGCCGGCTGCCTGGCGCGTAGTAGGGAATGAATCGGCTAAGTGCCGACGAATTCAGGCCCAGGACCGCCGGAACTCCTGTTTGTGTGTTGTGCTCGAATGGAACTCGATTGCCCGCCAGCGTGTCCGTCATTACGCCCGTGGCGAGTGGGAGCACGTTTCCGATAATCCCCATAAGCACGACGGTAAGCAGTCCGAATACAATGCCACCTGTATAGCGCCGCAGATACGGAACCAGTCCGCTCAAGTCCTTCTTGGGCGGCGAGTCCAGGGTGCTCTTGGCTGCCCGCTTGGTTGTATCTGATGCGGCCGCGCTCATCGCAGGGTCGACCTCACATCCTGCAAAGTTGCCGACTCGAGAACAAAGTGCTCATACGTCCGGTCCAGAGATTGATAGCGCTTGGTCGCCGAATTGTAACGCACGCCGATCGGCAGCACGTGGGTATCGAGAGCGCCTTTCAGCGGCGTGAAATAAAGTTGCAGGCCTTTCTCATCGTTCTGCTCGTATTGCAGGCGCCAGCCGGTCACCGGTGTCAGCGGCGTTAGTCCCAGGTAGCCCTTCTGATTCTTCAAATGTTCGTCGCAGCGCAGGACTTCCGCCCATTTTCCGTCGGTGTTTTCGGCCACCACCACGCGCGTAACGATTGTTCCCGGCAAATTGTTCGTCGGCGTCTTTGGCACCACGTTGGCCACCAGAAATTCCTGCTTCCCGTTCTTCGCCAAGTCGCCAAAGACCAGCACTTGGGACTCGCTCCCCAGCAACGCCGTCGCCGCCAACTGCATATCTTCCGGCACGGCTGGCTCAGCGGGCTTCGTTTCCGCCTGTGTCGCAGGTTTGGGCGCATCCGCGCCGCACCCGCCCAGAAGAATACTCAGGCACAAGACACTCAATGAGGATTTCAGTGGGAGTCTCCCGATCCGGGACGTGCCAACGCACCAGCCCCCTCTTACGAAGGACGGAACGCTTCCAGCCCCGTTAGCACGTCTACAGTCGCTTTGTGAGGTTTTTTCCATCAGCGAAGTAACGCCGCAACTGCCATCTCAACTACTAGACCGCGCCCAGCCAACCGCGTATTCCATCAATTCTATCCGTTGCCGCCCCTTCGTGGAAGAACTCCTCGAAGCGGGCTTGCTCAAGGCTGGAACGCATCAGCGCTGCGCCAGAATCGCGTCCAGCCGGGCTTCAAAATTTTCCTCGCCTTCGGACCACAATTCGCTGCGCTCCACCGGCAGCGCCCGTTCCACCGCTTCCACCCATTGGAACAATTGTTGGATGTTCTCCCGCGTCTTTGCGTGATATTCCTTCAAGTTCGCGCTCGATGCCATCCATTGGCGAAACGTATGCTCCATCGGATGATCCGAGGAGTTAAACGGATTCGAAGCTGCTCCCGGCGCGAGCAGCCCGCCGTGCCCCGTGAAAAAATGTTCGAATCCCAGGTCGGCCATGAAATGTCCCGAGCTGGCCGCCAGCCCGCCGTCATATTCGGGGCCGTGGCATACCAGCACCAGCGGCTCCGGCTTGTGGTGCCACTTCAGGTTCTCGATGTCGAAGCTCCATAAATCCCATTTTGCGTTCACGAAATAAGCCGTGTCCGCGTTCAGGTGCTGAACCGCCATCGCCGTCACTTCCGCCGGCCCCATTTTCAGCGGGCGCAGGTCCCACTCCGCGACCGGGATCTCCGTCGGATCCACTGCCTGTACGATCAGCTCGGTAAAGGAACTCTGCGTAGCCGAAAGCGGCGCGGTGGTCAGGAACCGCGCGAACTCCGCGAGCATCGTCTCCAGTGAAAAATCGCGCGTCCACACGCGCAAGTACGCATGATTGGCCATTAAGGTTTATACCTATGGGATTATACCGGGCGGGCAGGGAAGAGGCGAATCGGGCCAGCGAGAAGTCACGCGCTAGATTGCTTCGGCGATTCAGCTCCCGCTGTTCGCGCTCTTCGCGCGGGCGGACGGCTCTTCCGCCGATGTGAAACTCTGCGCAATCTCTTTCAACCTTTCGCGCAAGGATTCTCCGACGCCGGCAAACACCTGGGCGCACGCCTCGCGCAGTTTTTCTTCCGCCGAGCCCGCAATTCCTGAAATCATGTCGCGCGACTGGTGATCCAGCGACGCCACCGTCGCCAGCATCCACTGATTCGATACATTTTCCAGCTTGCCCTTGTACTGTTCCGCCGCGCGCTCGCTCATCTGCCCGTAGACGTGCTCCATTTCCTTGTGGTGCGCGTCCGTCATCGCCTTCCACGAATCCAGCAGCGGCCCAAATCCTTCCTGCACCCGCGTTTGCGCTTCCGCAATTCCTACCTCGAGCGCTCCGCCCATGGCTCCCTGGAACCGCCGCAAAAAGTCTTCTTGCTCGGCCGTCACGTGCTGCGAAAACTCCGCGCGCGCCGCGTCCATTTGCGCACCGGCAGCTTCGACCGACCGACGCAATTCATCGCCAAAGCCATCGAGTTCCTGCCGGCCCGTGCGCTGAATTTCATCCGTAAACGCCGCCGCCGTTGTGTCTGCCGCATCCGCGAAAAGCGCCCGCGCGCGTTCGAACGCGTCCCGCACCACTTCTTCCATCTGCGTCTGCGTGTGTCCCACGAAATTGCGGCTCGAATGGTCCAGTTCGCCCGCAAACACGCTGGATATCTCGCCCGCTTTTTCCCGCATCTGGTTCGCAGCCTGTTCCACGGCCCGGTCCGCTTGATTCTGAATCTGCGTCTGCGCCTTTTTCTCGTACCATTCCGCGGACTTGAAAATCTCTTCCACCACTTGATGCTTCAAGTCGACGACTTTTCCTTCCAGCTCCGTAAGATTGCGCCCGGTAATCGTTTGAGAAGACTCCTGCAGCAGTTGCTCCACGCTCCCCAGATTCTCCCGGAAGCGCCCCAGCGATTCCGCAAACGCCTCGTCCGCCACATTGCGAATTCGATCCTGCTGCATCGTCAGCGCCGCATCCAGCAAAGCCCGTCCGCCCGCCAGCCGGTGAATCGCTTCTTCGGTTTGCGACACGTGCGGTTGCACCATCTCCTCGATTTGCCGGTCAAACTGCGCCACCGCCTCGCGGCTAGCCTCGTCAAACGTGGCGCGAATCCGCGCGTTGATATCTTCGAAGAACGCTCCCGATTCGCGGTGCAATTCATTTCGCTGCAAGCTCGCAAGGTCGCCCAATTGCGATTGAAATTCGCCCAACGCCTGCCGCCGCGCCGTTTCGAGCTGCTCCGAATGATGTTCGAGCTTTTCGCTAATCTCGCCGGCGCGCGTCAGCGACCCTTCCAGCCGCTGCGAAAGCTCTTGCAGACCATCGCGGAGTGCGGCCACACGCTGTTCCGATTCCGCTGTGGCACTCGCCGCCGCTTCCTTCGCCGCCGCTGCGTGCCGTTCCATCTCCTCGCGCAATTGAGACATCAAGCTGCTGGCGTGCTCGTTCAATCCACCCGCGGCGCGATCCTGCGCCTCCGCGAGCGTACTTTTCACGGCCGTCCGCCAGCGCGCCTGCGCGGCTTCCAGCTCGCTCGCCAGCTGCTCATGCCACGACGATCGAGCTGTGGACAAAGCCACCGACACCTGCTCTTGAATCTCTTTGGCCGCTGTAAGCAGCGCTTCGCGCTGCCCCGTAGCCGTCTCTTCTTTCTGCGTTGCCGTTTCCTCGAGCGTCCGCGTCGCCGCTTCCGCGCGTGCCGCCATTTGCGATTCCGCCTGCTCCGCCTGAGCCTTCAACCGCGCAGTCGTCTCCTCCGCTTGTTGGCACGCATTCCGCAAAGTCTCCGCCGTGCTTTCCAATTTCTGCGCATGCTCGTTGCGTTGCGTCGCGCCTTCTTGCGCGAGCCTTGCCGTAAGATCGTGCGTTAGCTGCTCCAGTTGGGGCGCAAGCCACCGCGGCAATTCATTTCGCAAAGTCTCGGCCGCCGCCGCGTGCAGCGTCCGCGAATACTCGCTGGCTTCCTCCTGGAGTTTCTCGATGGCGTGCGTCGTTTCGTTGGAGATCTCCGCTCTCCCGGCCGCGAATTTCTGCTCCCACTGTTCGAACGAGAGCCGCCGTTCCGCCGAAACCGCCTGCGAAGCTGCTTCCTTCGTCGCCGCCTGAATCTGCTGCTTCGCATCGGCCACCAGCCGCGCCACTTGCCGCGCAAGCTGCAGGGAGGCGTCCGTGGTGCTCACCGGAGAAGGGAACACTCGTATCTTGTCCGCTCCGGCGGCGGGTGAAACCTCAGCCTCATTCAACGCCAGCGTGATATCTGTTTCAGCCGCCTGAGGCGTGAGCTGCGGCGGTTCCGGCGCCGCGTCCGTTCGCGACGAAACTTGCGCCGTCGCCGTCATCGAAAACCAATCTTCCGGCGGAAACGCAATCCCCCACACATTCCCGGAAACCTCCAGCTCCAGCGCCACTTGAAAAAGCTGCCGTACCGTTCGCGGCCTTTGAATCCACGCCACGCGCCCGCGCACCGTTCGCGGCGGCTGGCCCGTCTCCGGGTGCGGAATCTCCATCGTCACCCACATATTTTTCAGAACGTAGTGCTTCGATTGGTAGCGGCAGCCGTGGCAATTCACAATCAGCGAAGAGGTCCGTTCCACAAACGGCCGTCCCAGCGCGTCCACACCCGTAACCACCAGCGGTACCGCTTGCACGATGCGCGTGCTCCGGCGCTTTCTCAATTCCGAACTCGTGTTGGCCGCGCTTTCGGACACCATTTCAGTTGTCTCATCGGCAAAATTGCCGCTAAATTCATCCATACGAACCGCCGCTGCCCCTCAGCTCACTCAGATTTTTCGCGAACAACGGACGCCAGTCTGGCTGATTCGCCGCGCTGGCTCAGTGGGTGCCTTCCGAGGTCGGCCGGCGGTGTGCTCCCGTCAGGAACATCCACGCTTCTTTTGCGACCCAGATTGGCCCTACCAGCAAATAGATCGGTCCCTGGAAAAACGCCGGATGGTTTCCTTCGATCTTGTGGCCGAGAAGCAGGAACACCCATCCGCCGACAAAAAATCCCGCTCCCCACAACCACTTCATGAACACGAAAAGGATAAGCCCCACAAAAATCATGGGGATTCCTACGCCGTGCAGGAACTTGTTCCAGCCGGATTCATGCTCGTGATCGTACTGCGCCATGTAGTGCGCCAGGTTCGGCATCAGCGCACCTCCTGTCAGCGGCAGGGCAGCTGCCATTCGGTCGGCGGGAGGACTTGCGACCTTGAGAAGTAGACTCTATACCTGAATGAAAAAATTGGCTAGAGCGTCCTGGGTGTACTAGCAGCGAAGTACGAGCAACTCAACTGGAAAGTGTTGAAATGTATGACTTTATCGAGTGACGTGCCCAACTCAGCCCCAGCCGCCCGCTCGCAGAACCTACAGATCCCGCCGCCCTTCCATAGCTTTCAGCATGGTCACTTCGTCTGCGTATTCCAGGTCCGCGCCGACGGGAATACCCACGCCAATTCTCGTGACACGCACGCCCAGCGGCTTGAGCAACTTGGAAAGATACACCGCCGTTGCTTCGCCTTCCGCTGTCGGATTCGTAGCGATAATGATCTCTTCGACGCCCCCGCCCTTCAATCTCTCAATCAAAGTTTTGATATGCAGCTGATCCGGCCCGCGCCCCGAAAGCGGCGAAAGCGAGCCACCCAGCACGTGATACATGCCGCTGTAGGTCCGCGTCTTTTCGATGGCCATGATGTTGTGCGCTTCTTCGACCACGCAAATCGTTTTCTTGCTGCGCGTCGGTCCCACGCAATACAGGCACGGGTCCGTGTCCGTGATGTTCGAGCACACGGAACACGCGCGAATTTTTTCCTTGGCGTCGCGAATCGCCTCCGCCAGAGCCAGCGCATCTTCCGGCGCGGCGCGCAGCAGGTGAAACGCCAGCCGTTGCGCGGTCTTCTGGCCAATCCCCGGCAAATGCTTCAGTTCATCTATGAGTCGTTCCACAGGAGCGGCAAAATCAGGCATGCAGCATGTGTAGCATAGCCGCGCGTATCCGCGCAAACGCCCCCTAGAGATCGCGATACATGATGTACGCGTCCACGTAGCCCAGCGTTGGATGAAGAAACGCTTTGGGTAGCCGGCCGACGATCTCGAACTCAAAGTGTTGCCACAATCGAACGGCGCGCTCGTTCGAACTGATGACGAAATTATATTGCATTGCGCGAAAGCCGCGTTCCCGAGCGCGCTCCAGCGAATGCGCGCACATTGCGCGCGCCACCCCTCGGCCCGTGGCCGAAGCCGCCGTCATGTAACCGCAATTCGCGACGTGCGCCCCGCCGCCTTTCTGATTCGCTTGCAGGAAATAAGTGCCTACGATCTCGCCGTTCTCTTCCGCCACGAAAACTTCATGCTCGGCGGAATGCCAATAGGCGAGCGCGGTCTCCATATCCATATCGCGCGGGAAGGTATACGTCTCACCTGCGCGTACGATCGGCTTCATGATTTCCCAGATCGCATCGCCATCCGCCGCCGCTGCGATTCGAATCAGCATCCCCGTATTCTGCCACGGCCGCTGCTAAACGAAAGCGGGCCCTCCGATCTGATCGGAAGGCCCGCCTGTCACTTCATGAGTTTGATTCGCTTAGTTTTCGAGCTGCGTCTGGAATACTTCGCCTGGAAGTACAAATCGTTCCGGCACCCTAGCAGACTCCATGCGAGGTAGGTTGACGGGCTTACGATCCTGAAGAACAGGCGAATGGCCCTGCCTTGGTTCCAGTTTTTCGGGAAGGGAACCCGTCTCATCCGCGCGCATCCGTTCAATCTTGATGCCCAGCGAGCGCTCCAGATGGAACAATTCCGAACGCTGCTCCTTCACGAAAAGTGTAGAAGCCACGCCGTGTCCGCCATTTCGTCCGGTTCGCCCGACGCGGTGGATAAAATTTTCCGCCACTTCCGGCAAATCGTAGTTGATGACGTGTGCGATGTCCTGCACGTGAATCCCGCGCGAAGCCAGGTCCGTCGCCACCAGAACGCGGAAGCGCCCCTGCTGGAATCCCGTCAACGCTGAAGTGCGCTGCGATTGCGAGCGGTCGCCATGAATCATGGCCGCGGAAAATCCCTTGCGGTTCAAGCTTTCGGCAATGCGCTCGGTTCCGCGCTTGGTCCGCGCGAACACCAGGCACTTGCCCGTTTCCTTGGCCAGCAAACGCTGCAGCATCTCCTGCTTGCGGTCCATGGCCACTTCAAACGCTTGCACGCGCACATTTTCCGACGGCTTCGAGGTTGAGCCAAACGAAAGCCGCACGGCATTGCGCAAGTAGTCCTTCACGATGCGCACCATGTCGCCTTCCATCGTCGCGGAGAAACACATCGTCTGGCGTTCCTTCGGCAGAATCGAAACGATTCGCCGGATCGCCGGAAGAAATCCCATGTCCAGCATGCGGTCCGCTTCATCGAGGATGAGCGTTCGCAACGCGTTGAAATGGAAAAGCCGGCGGTCGAGGTAATCTTCGAGTCGGCCCGGAGTTGCTACAACGAGCCGCGCTCCTTTGCGAATCGCCTGGAGCTGCGCCCCTTCGGACAATCCGCCGACCACCAACGCCGCCGGCAACAATTGCTTGCCGCGTAGCGCATTGAATTGTTCCACGACTTGCATCGCCAGTTCGCGCGTGGGAACCAGCACCAGCGCCGAGATTCCCGGCGTCTTGTCTGCCAGCAGCCGCTCGATGATGGGAATCAGGAACGCCAGCGTTTTGCCGGTTCCTGTTTGTGCCGTCGCGAGCACATCTTTTCCTTCCAGCGCCTGCGGAATTGCTGCTGCCTGCACTGGAGTCGGCGTCGTAAACTTCGCCGCCGCCAATCTCTCCTTCACATAGGGAGAAATCTTCATTTCCGAGAATCGCTCCGTAGAGCGTTCCGTCAGAGGCTCCTTGGAGCCTTCTGCATTCACTTCTGAAACTGTCAACATTCAATATTACTTTCTTACTGGCAGAAGCCGTCGCGGTGCGCACACGAATTCTCGGGCGGCCGGCGGCTTGCTTTGCCAGTCTTGTTTTAGATTACGCGTAAAACGTACGGAGGAAACTGGAGGCGGGAATCTCAGATCAAGCACTGCACCGGAGGGACCGCACAACACAACCGAGGTATTAAGCGCAAAACTATACTAACACGCCTTCTCTCAATCTCCTAATCGGTTCCACTCACTTTGTTTTTGCTTGTTTCCGGAGGCACAACAGAGCAGCAATCTGGCGGAGAGAGATATGAGCAGACTGTCTGAATAATCGAGAGTAGTGAATCTAGAACAACCCGGGAATCTTCATTCCCGCAATTCCTGGAACTCCGCCGGCGAGGTTTTTCATCTGGTTGGAGAGTTCTTCATCCACGCGCCGCGATGCTTCGTTGACCGCCGCGCGGACCAAATCCTGCAGCATCTCCTGATCCTTGCTTGCGAAAACGTCCGGCTCGATGCGCACATCTACAATCTGCTTCTGGCCGTTCATCTTCACCGTGACCATTCCGCCTCCGGCCGAAGCTTCCACCGTCACGGAATTCACCTGCCGCTGCAAGTCTTCCTGCAGTTGCCGGAAGCGCGAAAGCATTTGTTGGAGAGCGCTGACTTCCATCATGGTCCCTCTTGACGCCGCTTCACTTCGGAGATCTTACCGCCAAAGCGCTGCAGCATCGACCGCACCATCGGATCGCGCTCGAACTGTGCCCGCAATTCCAGCGTGCCGGACCCTGAACGCGACGCGGATGCAGTAGCTGCTGCAACTGCTTCCAGTTTAGCACAGACGCGCACCGTCCGCCCCAGCACCTTGCTCGAAATGCCACGGATCTTTTCCAGCGTCTCGCGTCCTTCGATCATTTCCGCGAACGGCCGCTTCTCCGGCGAAAAATAAATTCGCAGCTCCGCGCCTTCGAGTTCCCATCGGCCGCTCTGCTCCACCAATTCGCCAAGAAATTTCTGTTGTGCCTGGATCGCCGACTTGATTTCCGCGGCTTGCTCCAGCGTGATCCCGCTGACTTGCATTGCCGCGCCATTGCTTTTGGCCCCAGCTTCGCGCGTTTCATCCACAATTTCGTTCTTGGCCACTGTTGGCGCGGCCACCGGAGATGCAAACGCCGGTGCAGGCGCCGTTGCCGCAAAACTCACTGAGGGAGGCTTTGCGGGCGATGCATACGCGGATGCCGCAATCCCCGTCGCAGCACTTGACGAACTTCCGAATCGCGCTGGCGCCGGAACACTCGAAGCCGATTGCGCCGCGCCGCGCGCCATCCCGGAATTCGTCCCGCCACTCGGCGCGCCGCTCTTCAATTCATTCAACAATTCTTCGAGCGGTGCCAGCCGCGCCGCGTTAATCAGCCGCAGCAATCCCATCTCCAGGTGCACGCGCGGATCGGGCTTCCTCCGCAAATCATCATCCGTCTGCAGCAAAATCTGAAAGAATCGCGTCAAATCTTCTTCACTGAATTGCGCCGCCGCTTTTTCCAGCGCTGGACGCTGGTCCGCCGTCGCCGCAATCAAATCCGAATCCGCCCCGCACACGCGCGCAATCAACAGATTCCTCATGTGCCGGATGGCCTCGCGGCAGAAATGTTGCAGGTTGCGCCCCTCTTTTTGGAACGTGTGCACCAGCCCCAGCGCACGGTCCGCCGATCCGTCCGCAATCGCGCCCACTAATTCATTCAGCGCATCTTCCGGCACCACGCCCAGAAGTTCGCGCACTTCTTTATCCGGAATCGTGTCGCCGCAATATGCCCGCGCCTGCTCCAGCAGCGAAAGCGCGTCGCGCAAGCTGCCTTCGGCCATCCGCGCAATCACCGCCATCGCGCCCGGTTCGATCTGCAGATTTTCTTTTCGCGCGATCTCTTCCAGCCGCCCGCTGATCTCCGCAAACGTCAGCGCCCGAAAATGAAAATGCTGCGACCTCGACCGGATGGTATCCGCCAAATTCTCCGGTTCCGTCGTGGCCATCACGAAAATCACGCGGTCCGGCGGCTCTTCCAAAGTTTTCAGCAGCGCGTTCGAAGCCTCGCCCGTCAGCATGTGCGCTTCATCGAGGATCACCACTTTGCTTCTCGATGCCGCCGGCGCATACCGCACCATCTCCCGCAGCTCGCGGATCTGGTCAATGCCGCGGTTCGACGCCGCGTCAATTTCAATCACGTCCAGCGAAGTTCCCGCGGCAATTTCCTTGCACGAATCGCATTCTCCACAAGGCTCCGGCGTCGGCCCCTTCACGCAATTCATAGCCTTCGCAAGGATCCGCGCCGCCGTCGTCTTCCCCACGCCGCGCGCGCCGGAGAAAATGTACGCATGCGCCACGCGATTATTCTTGATCGCGTTCGCCAGCGTCTCCGTGACATGCTGCTGCCCCACAAGATCCGCGAACGTTTGCGGCCGCCACTTGCGCGCTATGACTTGGTAGCTCATTAGAAAGGTTTCAGTTCTCGGCGCTCAGTTGTCAGTAAAGAGAGCAAACAAGAATTCCCAAATATCCTCGTTCGATTCCCACTGAAAACTGACAACCGAAAACTGTAAACTACTTTCAGTGAGAGGAACTTCGGGTGATCTGCGGCACCCGAGGCGTTCCCGATACCGTTGCTCCCTTCCGGGCCTGGCGGGGTTCGCGGGACCTCGTTGCACAGAGCCCGAAGTTCCACGCTCCGGCACTCGCGCAAATTTTCGCGAGCGCAGAGAAAAGTCTAGCACAGCGCTACGAGCGCAGCCAGAACGGGCGGCTTCACGCGCTTCGCTTTTTGTTTTGTTGGCCGTGCTTTGCGTAGGAAAGCCGCTTCGAATTCTCGACAGCGGCTCAAGGTCACGATTTCGGTTTCGCCGCGCCCGCTGCCGGCGCATCCGGCGGCTGCACTTCCGACGGGTTCACCCAATTCACCTTGAACGGTCCCATTCCGTGGACCTGCACGATCGTGTCGCCCTTGATCAATCCATAGTGCCGCATCTCTTTCGGCATCGACGCGAAGTTCCCCACGTTCATCGGCTGCAGCTTGCTTTCATCAAACGTCTCTCCCATCCCCACAAGAAACGTCCCCTTGAGCACTGTCACGTTTTCGTCCGTCGGATGCCAGTGCGCCGGAATCTTCGCTCCATCAACGCACCGCAGGCGCACCACAAACGGCGCCCCATCGGCGCTGGAATCGCCCGATACCGTCGCCAGATCGCATCCTTTTATAATCGGCGTCCATTTCAAATCACTGAAGTGCACAATCATGTGACCCTCAGCCATCTCTTTCTTTTCCTGACTGCAGACCGTCAGTGTGATCCCCACTGCAGCGGCCATCACCAAACAGACACTCCACGTTCGATTTTTCTTCATAAGAGCCTCCTCCGAAGGAAGGGAATGACTGCGAATTGCCCAAACCATACTCCTTCAACGGCTCCTCGGCAAGACTTTGCAAACGCATCTCTTTAGTCAGTCGCTCGCCTCTTCTCCTCGCCGTAATTCTCACGAAACATTCTCAAAATCCTCCGCGACCGCATTCTGAATTCAGCTAACCTACTTCCGGATGGAGTTCCTCGCCATCCTCCTTGCTCCCGGCCGGGACGCAGGTCCGCTGCGCCAGCGGAAACACTCCAGGGCATCGCCTCGGTGTCGCCTCACGTTACGAGGCCACATCGCACTATCTGTGCGCGCAGGAGGAACCCATGAAAATCGCTTCATCTCTTCTTTTGGCGTCAGCGCTCTTTTGCTTTGTCGCGCCCGCGTCCTACGCCGAGCCGCATCAAGTCATACAGGGCACGCAAGTTCACCTCACGCTCTTGAGCGGGATCAGCAGCACCGTTTCGCGCGACGGCGATCCATTCGTTGCCGTAGTCGCCGAACCCGTCTATCTGGGGAGCCAATTGCTTCTCCCCGCCGGCACACGCATCAACGGCGTCATCGGCACCGTGGAAAAAGCGCGCCACTTTTCCCTGTTTCGTGGCCAGGCGTACATGAATCTCACGTTTCGTTCCGTCGAAGTGGATAGCCGCCTCATTCCCATACAGATGAGCATCATCGCCATCGAGCAGCCCCACGGACAGGCCGACGGCAAGCGCCGCAAAGATGTGAAAATCGAAGAAGGCCAAGTCGTTCAGGAAAAGCACGACCTCAAGGGGGACGTCCTCGGCGCCACCATCGGCACCGGCGGCGGCACGCTCATTGGCGCCGTCTTCAGCCACGTCGTTCGCGGCTTCGGTTTTGGTCTGGCCGGCAGCGCCGTCTACATCGTTTCGCGCAAAGGAAAAGACGTCGAGCTCCCCGCGCAAACCGGCATGCTCGTCCGCATGGACAACACCATCACCGTCCCCGTCACCACCGCCAGCAACACCGGCTACAGCGCCACCCGCTGAAAATTTGCCCAGAAACACGAATGCGCCGCGCTTGAGCACTTTCCCTCAGCCCAAGCGCAGCGCACTCTCTTCTCTGTGCCCTCTGTGTTCTCCGCGAACTCTGTGTTAAGTTTTTCCATCAGTTCTTCGGAAAATTCGGATCTGCCTTCACCTCATTGATCTGCTTGGTATGCCGTTCACTGTGCGCCGCGATGAGCAGGATAAACTCATACCCGTCTAGCTTTCCCATCGGACTGTCCGCCACGTGATCGCGCAGTCCCGTCGTCGTTTTCAGGAACTCCTCCGTCGTCGCCCGGCTCTCCACAAAATGTTTCACCGAACCCTCCGGCGTCCCAAAACGATTCGTCGGCACCAGCGGCTCCGGGGCCTGTATCTTATTCGTGCGGTCCGGGACCATCGCCAGCACCGCCTCGTCCGCCTTCTTCACGTCCCGCCCGGGCTCCCCCGCCGGCGCCATCATGATTTTTTCCTTCAGCGCTCCCCGGATGAAATCCTCCGCCGCCGCGATGTGCTCCATTACCTGCGCCACAGACCAGCGGTCCGGCCCTGCCTTGAAGTTCCACTGCGCCTCGGACAATCCCTTCGTCGCCTCCAGAACACCCTTCTTCGTCGTCTCCAAATACTGCAGCGCGCGCTCCTTCTCTGCCTGCGTCACCTCTTGCGCCGACGCAGCCGCTGCTCCCATCATCAAACCCACCGCAACCAACACCCCTGCCAGGGATTTGCTTCTCATTTTCGTTCTCTCCTCTTGCTTGGATTCGGCCGAAGAAACAGGAACCGAGCATATCAGATTTGCCTCTCGGGGGTTGCCTCCCATTTGACACGGTCCAGCCGATTCACTGTCCGCTAATTCGGCTCTCCAAAAGCTCTCCCGCCACCGCCGAGGTGCAAAAAGTTCTGGACAGTTATCCGTCCGCGAGTCGCTTCAGGGCTTCTCCTTCTAACAGCACTTGTCTCCATTCATCGAAGAACTCGCCGCCCAATGATGTCCGGTAACCCGCACGACGCAATATAAAAGGGCGCCCCTTTTGGAGTAGGGTTTTGAGTGTTCGGCTCGAACCCCCTACAGAAAGGAACGCCCTCAATGGATAGCAAAAAGTATATCGGCATGGATGTGCATAAGGAA
>JABCZG010000011.1 GCA_013289835.1 Acidobacteriota bacterium
TGCGCGAAATCGACAGTGCGGCCTCGAAAATCACAGTGCAGGGTGATCGTTATCCGGAACGCGTGCTGCGGATGAGTGGTCGGTGATCGGCCAAAGCATGATGACGACGCCTTCAGTCCTCAGTGGGAGGATAACTTCCGATTTGTCGGCTAACCGGAAGTGATCTGATGCCGACTTACCACAATTAGTAATGGGAAGTCGGCTTGTGGCAAGCGACCCATCCTCCGCCAATTTCCGAGACTCCCTAGGGCAGCGTCTTTGTTTCTAAAGTGGAGGTTCCCCTTTTGAACCCAAACAGCCCGCCAACCGCCACGGCCAACAGCAGCAGCACCACCGGATCAATCGGGTGCCGGTAGCGCAGGTTGGTGTGCGTGATGTAATACAACCACGGGTACACCACCGGATACGCCGCCGCTGGAAACCAGTAGGGACTGCGTTTTCGGAGCAGCACCACAATTCCCGCCAGCGCTCCGATCCCCCCAACGAAGTTGCACACCAGCAGCACCCGCACCAGCAGCTCATCCGTGGCCAGGAAATTCTTCACCGGATCCAGCAACCCGATCCAGAACTTCATGAACCGTTCCCAGCTCAGCCCCGCAACCACCGCCGGATGCGCGCGCATGAACTCCAGCGCCTTTCGCTTCTCCTCATCCATGAACGCCGTCTCACCCATCTTGAAATATCGCAGCAGCTCCCCTTCTTTCGTAATTCGGGGTGGCCACACATACTGCCGCGTCGCATAGTTGCCGTTATTACCGATGTACAGCTCCAGCGGAAAATTCGAGCGCAGCGGAACCAGCCGGTGAAACTGTACGTAATTCCGCACCGTCCACGGCACGCAGCACAAAATGGCGATTCCCGCCGCGGCCAGCGCCGGCTTGGCGACCCGCAGATTGTTTTTCCGCTGCGCGTGAAACGCTGCCCAGCCCAGCAAAAATGGCAGCAGCGATCCCAGCGACGGATTGGTCATCAGCGTAAATCCCCACAGCAATCCACAGCCGCACCAGTCCCGCAGCCGCTGCGATTCCGCCACCTCCAGCGTGGCCCACAGAATCGTGGCCCCCAGCAACGCGGACAAACTCGTATCCCAAATCCATTCGAACGGCACCATGATGGCGTTGGGAAAGAGCGCCCACAGCCATGCCGCGCCGGCTGCGACTCCCAGCCCGCCAATTCGTTTTCCCGCGTAAAAAATCGCGATGCACACCGCCGAGGAAAAAAGCGAATTCAGAAAAACCAGCGCGAAAAACGACGCATTCGTAAAAATCCCGAAGACTCGAAACACCCCCGCCACCAGCAACGGATACACCGGCGTCAGCCACGCCGTCGGCCCGGTGTCTCCTCCAAACGGAGAACTAAATCCTTTCCCTTTCACCAGCGAGGATCCGATACTTCCGGTTTCCTGCGCGAACGAAGCGAGCCCCAGCACTTCCCGCGGAATCTTGCGCGTCTGGTCCCACGCAAATCCCAGTCGCGCCCCCAGCGCCACCACAAAAATGAGCGTGAGAGAAGTCGCTGCTGCCAGTAGTCTCTTTTTCATTCCCGATGTTTGTCCGGAATCGATTTCGACACCCCGTTTTGACGCCGGTCAGCGCCCATTCCAAAGAAGCTAAAATCGAACTTGAACGGGGCTTCCGCGACGCTCCGCCCGGCTTTCGAGCAGGATGCGCCATGCGCTTCGAATGATGCCCGCGCGAGTCCTCCGTAGCTTGCCACAATCAGAACGAAGCTGCAGCCAGTCGAACGTCAGTTCGTATGGCTGCGGAGAGTTACTTCGAGCTGGTGGAAGGAATGAGCGCCGCGTTCCCAATTAAGTCTGGTTGACGCGGCGCCTCGAGGGTTCTGGCGGGAGAGTGGCGGTTACACTGTGGAACTACATGGGGCAGGAAATCGTCTCTCGAATCGCCAAGCGCCAAAAGTCTGGCACGGCGTTCGCATGAATCTCCTTGAATCTTTTCCGCTCCAATCGCAACTGCTCGCGAGAATCAATCCCACGCCCGTTTTGCTCGCACACTTTACATTCTCGGGCAGGGCGAGCTTCGCACCTTTGCTGGCCTTGATTCGAACGACGTAGGGAGTATTTGCAGGACATGGGCCATACCGCGAACGCCGCAATTGGCCTCGTTTCAATCGCTTGGAAAACCTCCTCCGAATGCCACTCGCCCCATTCCTGCAAACTGTCTCGTCCTGGGACATTGCCGCGTCGACGACCGGAGTGACCTGCCAGACTCTCAGCCCCGCAACGCGACCGTCGGGTGGCTTTCGAATAACGATCCTCTTGAGTGGCGGCGCGGCAGACTGCTCGCATCGGACCCGGCCAGCTGTTGGCATTCGAACGCATCGTGCTAGCCGGTTTCGAACGCGGCGGGCTGCTGCGTTCGAACACGGTTGCATCTATGCGGCGGCTCCACCGGCTGCTCGCGTTCGAGCGAAGAATGCCGTCAAGCTGCGGCGCCGCCGGATTTTTCCTTGCCCTTAATCTCTGCGCCGTCGCGCTTCAAGTAGCGATAAAGGCTGGTGCGTCCAATCCCGAGAATCTGCGCGGCGCGCAGGCGGTTGCCCTGGCACATGTCCAGCACCCGCCGGATGTGCAGCTTGCGCACTTCATTGAGGGACATCGGATTTCCTTGCTCGCCCAGGACGGAATGCGCGCTGCGGCGTTGCAGGTGTTCCGGCAAATCCGCGAGATCGATGAAATCTCCCGTGGCAGTGATGCACGCAGTAGAAACAGTATTTTCCAATTCGCGGACGTTGCCGGGCCAGAGATGCTGCAGCAATACCGTTTGCGCGCGCCGCGTGAGCCCGGAAATCGTTTTTCCGTACGCGTCGTTGTATTTCTTCAGGAAGAACTGTGTCAGCAGCGGAATATCTTCAAGCCGTTCCGCAAGCGACGGGATGCGAATCTGGATGGAACTCAACCGGTAAAAAAGATCTTCGCGAAAATGTCCCGCGAGGACGCCCGCGCGCAGATCGCGATTCGTCGCCGCGATTAACCGCACATTGATTTGCCGCACTTCCGGCGAACCGACACGCTGAATTTCGCGGTTCTGGATCACCCGCAGCAGTTTTGCCTGCATGGCCAGAGAAGTTTCGCCCACCTCATCCAGAAAAACCGTTCCGCCGTTTGCGAATTCGAAAAGCCCCGGCCGCGTGTCCGTCGCGCCCGTAAACGCGCCGCGCACGTGCCCGAAGAGCTGGCTCTCGAGCAGCGTGTCCACCATCGCCGAGCAATTGCAAATCGCCAGCTCTTGCTGTCCGACCGGACTAATTTGGTGAATGGCCCTCGCAACTAATTCCTTCCCGGTTCCCGTCGGACCCACCAACAGCACATTTGTATAATGCCGCGCGACCTTGCGCGCAAAATCGAAAACTTCCAGCATTGCCGGACTTTTGCCGACGATTCCATAAAATTCCAAATCCTTCAGTAACTGCTCCTCGAGCGCGCGCACGCGCCGGCGCTGGTCGTAAAGTTCCGCGGCATCGTCCAGCGTGCGCTTCAAGCGCTTGCGATCGATAGGCGTCGGCAAAAAATCCGAAGCGCCCCGCCGGATGCCTTCCTGGGCGGACTCCAGCGTATAATCCCGCGTCATCAGAACGACATGCACGCCGGGATCGAGTTGCTTGGCCTGCTCGAGGAATTCGTAACCCGTCATCTGCGGCATGTGCACATCTACAAGCACCATGCGGCAGCGGCCGCGTTTTACCAGATCGAGGGCCTCCTCGGGGTCGCCGGTGGCGACGGATTCGTAGCCCATTTCGGCGATGACCGCCGAAAGCAGCTGGAGCTGCGCGGCGTCGCCATCCAGGATGCAGGGCGTCAGAGACGTTCTGGGCGCGGCAATTTCGAGAGTTTTTGCGGTAGCGTGTGACATAGCGCCAGATATGTACGCAACAGCTGTGCCACTTCCGCATTGTCGCCTCAGTTTGCAAGCGCCCGCGACGTAGCGTTTCGTCGGGTTGTTCCTGGCCTGCTAGCTTGCTGAGAATGAAGTTGTTACCGCGTCCTACTTCTGGAACGGACCAACGCCACCTCCTTGCAGATGAAACTAACGGCTCGGTATTGCGTCGAGCGACCTGATCCGAGCGCTCGTCGTCCCGTTTCGGGGCACTGCGGTGGTCTCGTTTCCCACTCCAGCACACGCGATGAAGACGACATTTCTTCTAATCTGCTTCGCTTGCAAAGCATCGCGGGTCCATCTAGGCTACAGAGTTCATGCCTGACCTCTCTCCGGAACTGCTGGCGCTCGGCTTCATCTGGTACGTTGCGTTTCTCTTTTCCACCACTTGTCACGAGGCCGCGCATGCGCTGGTCGCCAAAATTGGCGGCGACGAGACGGCGTCGAGCGGCGGACAGGTCACGCTGAATCCGATGCCGCACATTCAGCGGGAACCGTGGGGGATGGTGGTGATTCCCCTTCTATCATTTTTGCTGACGCAATCCATGATCGGGTGGGCCAGCGCGCCGTTCGATCCCAGCTGGGAGCGGCGGCATCCGCGGCGGTCGGCTTGGATGGCGCTGGCGGGGCCGGCGGCGAATTATTCGCTGATGCTGCTCGCGGTGCTCGGACTGCATCTCGGGTGGTCGCACAACTGGCTGCATTATGACCCGGTTACGCATCACGGCGATTTCGCGGCGAACATTCTCAACGCGTTTTTCTTCCTCAATCTGTTGCTTGGCACGTTCAATCTTCTTCCCGTTCCGCCGCTGGACGGCAGCACGGGCATCATGCTATTCATGGGCGAGGAGCGGGCGCGCCGGTACCTTGACTGGCTGCGCGGGAACAGCTACGCGATGCTGGGGTTGCTCCTGGCCATGGTCACGTTTCGCTACATTTATAGCCCCATCGAGAATTTTGCCTTGCGGTTGTTTTTCCCGGACCAATACTAGGCCCCAGCCCTTCCCCCAGTTTTTTGTAAGTGTTGCATCCAAAGGAGTTAGAGATTTCGTAAGCTGTTTGTTTGCAACACTTGCGGGGAGGTGTGTAAGTGTTGCATCTAAAGGAGTTATGGCGGCATGGCGGAGACACGAGGTGGGCCCTCCCCCCCAAGGTTTTTGTAAGAATGTGACAGTAAAGGAGTTAATGGGTGGGGGGTTGCTAAGAATGTGCAGCGTAAGGAGTTAGAGGTCAACCGATCGTTCAAAAGTGGAAATGTCGAAAAACCTCGGATCGGGAGAAGAGAGATGGACTTCGAGCGGGCGAGAGATGACCGGGCGCGGATTGAGTTCGGCGTACACGAAAGAGGATAGCATGGGAGTAACGACAGGCTAAGTGAAATGCAGGGAATGGCCGGAATTGGAGAGTGAACGGCAATGGGCAGGAATGAATGGTATGGGGGCGGATCGAAATTGAGGCGCGGGCACCTAGCCGCGAGGCTCGCGCGGAAGCAGGGTGACATGGCTAGGCCGATGGCACTGGCAGGTATTTCAACAGGTCAAGAAAGGGCGGCGCGATGCCCTGCGTGCGCAGGAGCACGCTAATCTGTGCCACGTGTCGCGCCTCGTGAATTATGATGTTCCACAGCAGACCATCGACCGTGTACCGCTTCCCCGGCCTGTCGTGCACACTCACAACCCGTTTCAACTCTTCGTCATCGAGAGTGGGGAGGTAAGCGAGGGTGGTCTGCTCTACAACACGCCAGTAATCCAGCAGCGTTTTGAGCGCGAAACCCGCAAAAACAGGGCCGCCCTGGGTTTCCTTCAAGGCGGGAATGGTCTTCCGCACCGGCTGTTCGCGCAGGATTTCCTCGCGAATCCAGAAGTCTTCCACAGAGGCTATGTGAAACAGGAGGTCCTTGATGCAGTGAAGCTTCGCACCGTCCAGCAACGGGCGGGATAAAACCTCGTCCGGCACGCCCTCCAAGGTGGCCCACAAGTCCCGGCGGGCGCGAACGAGGTAATCGTAGGTTTCGGGAATGTTCATTCGTCCCTCCCTCCAGGCTGGCTTTGCTAAGATACATTAAATTGGCGGAGCTTCCATGGCACGCGAATCCCACGCGGTGACACTTCCACACGCCAGGGTAACCGCACGAGCTCTCCATTGGAGGAGTAGCGCGCGGGGATCCTGGGCAAGCTCTTATGCACCCGCGAGCGGCGGGATGAGTGTAAGATCGGCGCACTGTTTGAAGTGAAAAAGGGTATTCCTAGCTATAGGAGGCGCCATGAGGGTCTCTTCCATAACCCCGGAATCGGGGCTGTTTCTATCTTCGCGGCGGGTGGTTGTGGCGGTCGTGGCGTGCGCGGCTATGCTTGCGGCTGGTTTTTCCAGTCGTGGGGCTGCGCAGGATTCGACGCTGGTGGCCCTTGGGAAAATGCGGGAGGCTTGGGTTCAAGACCTTCGGGCGAAACGGTTGGAGCCGATTCTGAAGTTCTATGCTGCGGATGCGGCGTTTCTGCTGCCGGCGGGGGAACGCATCACGGGGGCGGTGGCGCTGCGCGGCCTCTTTCAAAACATCATGGCCACGTTTGATAGTGACCTCACGCTGCACAGCCGGAACCTTGAGGCGTCGGGCGATCTCGCGTATGACAGCGGGGACTTTGAGGAAACGCTGACCGTCATTGCCACGGGGGCCAAGATCAATTCCAAGGGCAGCTACATCATCATTTATAAGCGGCAGGCGAATGGGAGTTGGCAAATCGTTCAGCAGGTTTGGACGGGGGCGCCGCCGGCTGGGACGTGAGGCAACTGGCCCCGTTGAGGTGTAAGGGTGAAAAGAAAAGGCAACCCCAAGACCCAGGTTCAAAAAACGAACCTGGGGCACCCTCCGTGGTATTTTGATTTTGGGAATAGGGAAAAGGTCGGCGCTCGATCGATGAGAGTCTGAAAGATTCGGGAACTGGTGATTCGGACTACTGGTGGTACACATCTGGCTATAGCGGTCCAACTTCCAACACCTGCCCCGCTTGAATAGAGAGAAGGGCTTCGGCGCAGGCTGGCATGAGCGGTAGTAAATCCTTCATGCGGTTCGTTTTCGCACGGAGGATCAAGACGGAAACGCTTCGCCCGGTCATGTTCTGCTGGTACTTGATATTCCGATCGCTGGTGAGCAGCACGTCCCAGCGGCCTTCCGCAAGCGCAAGTAGCTCGCCGTTCTTTTTTGAACCATAGCCAGCTCTTCGCACGGTTTGGCACTCGTGGCCCATGGCCGCGACACTATCTTTCAGTTCGTCTGGAAGGCATTCATCGAGAAGGACTTTCATTTCCCGAAGCGAGCTAAGAGCAGGGACTTCGCTTCTTCCAATGCGGCGATGGCTTGGTCGCGGCTTACGCCGGGGTATTGTTTCAGAAATTCATCCAGCGTTTCTCCGCCCTCCAAATAGTCGAGCAGGATCTGGAAAGGGACGCGTGTGCCGCGAAAGACGGGCTCTCCGCTGTGGATGTCCGGGTCTTGGACAATTACGCTTTGAGAGGTGGTCGCCATCGGGCTCCTCCTGGTCGAAGGATAATTATCTCATCCTGCTGGAAAAAGTGCGTCGAAAAGCGCACTCCCCTCGTCACAAGGGGAAGTTAGGCGGGCGCACGGTGTGGCCGGTGCGGGCAAAGTGCAGGGCCATATTTCGGAAGGCTTCTTGCAATTTTGGGTTCATCCGGGAGAACCACTGCGGAATACGCGTGTCATACCTTTCTGTCTGCGGCAGGGCTTTTAACAATTCCTCGGCGCGCTGGGCGTCCTCTTCCGTCCCTCCGATCATCTTGTGGGTGGCAAGCCAAGCGTCGCGGACGGCTTGATCGCTAGAGGCCCAGAGATCCGCGTAGGCGTCTCTGATCTCTTGCGCGAGCGCGCGGCACACATCGCATTGGTCGGAGGTTGCCATTTGGGTGGAGCTTATGCTGAGTGAACTAGACGAGCGACTAGACTTTCTGCGCCGCGCGGTTTTCTTGACGGGTAGGTTGCAGCCGGGGAAAGTGATACACCCCCCTGGAGTGCGCCATTTGCGTATCCTGCTGATCTAATCGCTTGCACTTGCTAGAGTTGCTGTCTTTATCGTTTCAAGCCGTTCCCCTAACTGCTGCCATTTGATAAGGCCATAGGTATTGGGTCTACCTTCAACTTTGTAAAATCGGGTACCTCTTTTGGCATACCTAAATAGCATGACTCCCAAGTTGTTTGACTTCACATTCTGTTTGAATCTGGCTTTGATTTGCGCTGAGATTTGGGTGACGTGCATTGGCTTTCCAACTTCTTCCAAAATACTAGCGGCCATATCCGGCTGGCTCTTGGGTTTGTCGGTCTTGGTTTGTTTGCTCAGAATTTCTTCGGCGAGTTCCAATGCGGCGATTTCTTGCTGTATGCGCCTGATTTCTTTCTTTCGTTCCTCAATAGCTTCCTGGATGTCCATATCCGCCCCCAAAGGGACATTATAGCCATATTCCATGACGTGTCAATGATATGTAATTGTTTCGCCCTTGTTCACTAATCTACTGGTTATATGCTAGGATGGATGCAGTTTTCAGAGGCAATGAATTAGATGGTCTTCGAAGATGATGAAATAGAGCGATCCAGGGGTGAGGAACAGGCTGGCGCGACAAAAGCTCAAAGGGAAGCGGCTGCTAAGAATCGCACGATTAGGCTATTTGCGGCGAAGATGAGAGAGGCGAAACGAGCTAAAGACCGCCACGGTTTCGAACGCCTGCTTGAGCTTCAGAACGTGAAGAGGAAGACTGCTGAGTGGGACGCTCTGTGGCGGTACTTTTACTCCGACGAAACTTGAGCTTCTTTATCGCCTTAAGCCTGGTTTTTTGTTCTTCCGCAGGAAGTTGCTGGAAGCATGCGAAAGCGATTTCCGCAGCACGAGTCGCTTTTGATTTGATCGCCACACCCAGATGATCTCACGCATAGCTTTGCTAATGTCAAGACCAAGCAACCGGGAATCTTTATAGGTACCCCCGCCTTGCGCGACACGTTATTGTGCTATGGCCTCTCGGCAAAGGGAGGCGTAAGCCGTGTCCCGCAAGAAGCGTCGCAACCACCGCGGCGGCCAATCCAAGCAAGATCATACATCGGGGGTTCAAGGGAGCCTCAATTTGGGATTTTTCTCTCAAGCTGCAGGTTATCTTCCTGTGACTCGGAGACAATTTCATGGAAGTTTACTCCGCTCGTCCAAAGAACTGCCGAGACAGATTCGCTTGCTCCGGTCTTCGCGGGAAGTATTACTTCGGCTCTCTCGGCGATGACCTTCCCCGATTTATCCTTCGTTTCTCCTCTGCTTATGATCTTGGTCGCCTTTCCAATCTGCTTCTCGAAATAATTCATCGCGTCGAGAGGTGAGTGAAATGTTCCATGAATTGCCGTCAGCTTAATTCCATCGGAGGCCCGATAGGCGGTAAAAGGTAGACGAGTCCCGTCCTCGTCTCTCATTTCCCCTAAGCCAGTAGTCTCGAAATGAACTTCGGTCTTATCGCTTTGAGACTGCGGCGCAGCCTCGGATTTGCCTGCGGGGTTCAGCCACGATTGGTTTGCGGACAGGGCCCATGGAAAGATTGCCGTACACAGGCATGTCAAGAATGCCCGCTTAACAAGATGCATTTCCCACCCTCCGAGATGCGAGGAGAGGATATCACTTCTGTATATGACGGTGGAGTAGCGTGAGTAGGGGTACGCAAAATCGTCGAGGAGTGAAGAAGAAGAGAGAAGGATTCAGCCGGCGAGAGGGCTGCGCGGGGGTAGGAGGGCGGCTACGGCGTAGCAGGCGGCGCCGACGAGGGAGCAGGTTACGGTGCTGGCTTCCATGGAGAGGATGACGGCGAGGAAGGCGGCGACGACGGAGGCGGCGCCGTTGAGGGCCCACATCCAGGGCAAGGTTTCGGAGTTGCCGCCAGCGCGCAGTGCGCGCATGCCGATGGGGAAGCAGAAGCCCATCAAGAAACCGCACGGGAACAGGAGCGCGAGGGCCAGGGCGATTCTTTGCCACAACGCTAGCGCGGCGGCGGCGTGGATTAGAGGGAGAACGACGAAGGCGTAGACGGCTACGACCACGCCGGCGGCTAGCGCGAGCGCGCGGCAGGTGCGCCAGGTGGGAGCGCGGTAGGCTTCAGAGACCATGCTGCCGATGCCGGTGGAAAGAATCAGACCGGCGAGAACTACGGCCAACGAATAGATGGGATGGCCGAGGAGCAGCGATTGCTGCTCGATCATGGCGACTTCGACGAGCATGAAGCCGAGGCCGATGGCGAGAAAATAGACGATGCCGCCGGAGCTCCACGGGGAGCTTGTATTCCTGGATTTGTACCAGTGGCGGAGCGGCCAGAAGACGGCGAGGCCTAACAGGAGAATGGCTGCCAGCATGTAAGAGAGCAGAAAACTCAGCGCGAGAAGGTTGCCGCCGGCGATGGGGTGGTCACCGGGGAAGAGCAGATTCCGAAGGTGCAAGGAATTGAAAAAGAAAGGCGAACGATCGTAAACGGGAGCGATGTCAAAGACGCCGCGGGAAGTAGCGCGGGTTAGTTCCGGGAGAGTGTGCGTGGCGGCGATGACGGACAACTCCGGGAGCAGCGAGGACGAGCTGTCTTTCAGAAAAAGAATGCGGAATTGCAGGTCGTCGCAGATTTGATGCAGATTCGTTTCGTCCAGGAAAGACAGCGGGCGGTTGGTGACGAGAATGGTAGCGACGCGGCCGGAACCGATCAAGGCGACGTGTTCGCGGGGATTGGCGACGCCTTCGGAAAGCAGCGTGGCCCAGGCGACGGAAAACATGCGCGCGGTTTGCGCGGACTCGAGGCCCACGTCCCAACGAGTGACGGTGAGCATGCCTCCGGGCTTCAGGTGTTCGTAGAAAATCTTCCAGGCTTCGACGGTGTAGAGGGAATTTTCCGTGAGCGACATGGAGCCGGCGGAAGTGGCAGCCCAGGTGTCCACCATGGAGGCTTGAATCACGTCGAAGCGCTCGGCGCTGCGGGTGAGGAAGCTGCGGCCTTCGTCCTTGTGAATCTCGAGCGGGGGGATGAGGGCGAAGCCGCTGAAATCTTTCAGCCGATGGGTGGTGAGGTCGATGAGGCTGGGATTGATTTCCACACCGACGATGCGATGAAAGCCGTTGGTCCAGGCGGTGAGGAGATCGCGTCCGCCGCCGATGCCGATGACGGCGGCGCTGCCGCCCGGGCGCAATTGGTAGGCGAGGGAGGTGACGTCGTAATTCAGGAATTGGAGGGACTTGGGATCACCGCGGTACTCGATGATCGAGCTGGCGGCGTCGCTGTCAATGTCCAGCCACATCCATTTCACTTTTAGATTGGGCGTTTTCGGGCTGGCTCCCCACATGTAGGGCTGGTCAATGACGGGCGGATAGACGCGGACGCGGGAGATGGGATTCCAGACTTCGATGCTGGCGCGCTTGTCGAGGGCGGATTTTACCCAGAGGGGGCGGACGGGAGAGTCGGAGGTGGCGTTGACGGCGGCCAGGATGAGCATGGCGATGGCGAAGAGGGCGGCTTTGCGGAGGAGAGCGTTTTCGCGGGCGGAAAAGGCGAAGAGCGCGGCGCTGGCGAAGACCAGGGCGGAGACGACGAGGACGGCGCTGGGGGCGTCGACCAACTGCATTAGGCCGATAGCGCCTAGACAGCCGGCGGCGGCGCCGATCAGATCGATGGCGTAAACGCGACCGATGGGATAGGGCGAACGCGTGAGCGCCAGGCAGACTACTACCCCCGCGAAGAGAAACGGGATGGAGATGACGGCGGTGAAGAGGAGCAGGGCGTAGATGCCTTGGACGGAGGTGACTTCGCCGAGCGGGATGGCAAACATCGTGAGCATGGAAAGAGGGAGCGAGACGGCCATGGCCAGGGCGGCTTGGGTTAAGCGGCGACCGCGAACGTCTTCGGCGAAAAATTTTTCGAGGAGCTGCACGGCGAGGGCGCCGGCGGTCATGCCGAACATGGCCATGGAGACGGAAACGAAGGCTAGGTAATACCAGGAGACGACACTCATCAGGCGGGTCAGGACGACTTCGTATTGAAGCGTGGCGCCTGAGAGCAGGAAGACGCCGAGGAGGAAGGCGGGCATTTGACGGGAGTTTTTCGCCGCAGCGGTGGCGACGACGTCCATGGCAGGAAGGTCTTCGAGAGTTTCCACGGAATTCCTTTTCAAAAATACTCTGCTGGCATGGGCAGAGGCGTGGTTGCGGCGCACAATGGCGCGAATCGGTGTCTATCCAACATAAGCTGAAATGCGGGAGTGCTGGGGAAAACCTGGGGCGCGAGGGAGCAATCAGTAACGCGTGGTGACGCGTGTTGAGGAGTGGCGCGAGATTGGTGCGCGGGGCGGGACGTGTTTGCGCGAACGTTCTTGTGTTGCGCAACCGCTACAAAACGCGGCTACGGGGCGGTTTGCGTCGGGATGGCTTTGGTGCCGGAGGAGGTAATGTGGAAATGGATGAGCCATTCGCTGGGGACGCTGTGGCCGTTGACTTCGGGCGAGGTGAATTCCCAGCGGCGGGCGGCTTTCAAGGCGAGATCGGCAAAAAATGAGCTGGGGCCGGGGGCGTCGAGTTCGGCGGAGGCGACGTTGCCGGCAGGGTCGACATGGACGCGGACGGCGACGCGGACAGTGCCGTGAATGGTGGAGCGGGCTTTGTCAGAGACCTCGGGGAGAACTTGGTCAAGGACTTCGCCGCGGGCGGGGGAAGAGTTGGAGGACGCTGGCGCATTGACAGAGGGGAAGGAGTCGGTGCGCAGGGAGGCGGCGGAGGGAGTGGCGACCGTTTGCGATGGGCGAGGCTGATCCGCTGGAGACTTTACGGCAGCGGATTTCGGGGAGATTTGCGTCTGCCCGGCGGGCTTTGCGGGCTTGGGAGATTCGGTGCGAGGAGGTTGCGCTACCGGTTTTGTTTCAGAGGCCGGTTGCGAGGCGGCGGATGTTGTTGAGGAAGAGGAGTTCGGGCGATGGCTCAAGATTTTTGGGAGAGCGAAGATGGCTAGAGTGATGAAGAAGGCTGCGAAGAGAGGGACGACGTAGTTGGGGAGGACGAAGGTTTGTTTGGGCTGAGTCGTTGCGCGTGGGCGAGGAGGCTGCGTCCTTGGCGCGGGCAGCTTCGCGGCGGGGATGGCGGAGACGGGGGAGAGCGGAATGGATGTGGGAGGAATGGCCGGCGCAGAGATGGTGGATTGGCCGGCGGCAGCAGCAGCGGCTACGGGCTTGAGGGAAGCGGCGATTTGCGCCGTCGTCCAGCGAGCGGCGGCGTCGCGGAGGACGGAGTGGCGCGCGATGTCGAGGAACGGTTGAGGAAGAGTGTCGGGAATGGATGGATCGGCTTGGGTGCCGGCAGGCGCGACGGGGGCGCGTTGCGTGAGAGTTTCGACGAGAGTGACGCCGAGGGACCAGACGTCGGTGGAGGCGGCGAGCGGGGAAGTGGCGAGTTCGGGCGCGTCGTAGGGGCCGAGATCGCGACTAGGAGTGCGGGATTCACCGATGGGGAAGATGGTGTCGCACGAGAGCTTGAGTTGATCGACGGTGGCATGGATGTTGGAGGGCTTGATGTGCGAGTGCGCGAGGCCCTGGGCGTGGAGATAGAGGATGGCGTCGAGAAGAGGCTCGAGCATTTCGCGCGCTTCGGAGGCGGCGAGCGGGCGCTGAGGAAGAATTTGCGAGAGATCTTCTTCGGCGAATTCCATCACGGCGTAGAGAAGATCGAGGTGGGCGACGCGGCAGCGGCCGGAATTATAGATGTGAAGAAGATTGGGATGAGAGAGCTGCGCGGCGCGGTTCCAGAGAGAGAGTTGGGCATCGGCGGTGGCGGCGTCGGCGGAAATAAATTTGATGGCGGCTTTGCGGGGCTGGCGCTCGGACGTTTGCGTTAGAAAGACGGCGCTGTGGTCGGTGGTGCCGAGGAATTGGTGAAGCAGGAATTTATCGTCGGCGATCTGGCCTTCCCATTTTTTCCAAACATCGCTCATCGCGCACCTCCGACTGCGAATTGATACGAGCCGGGAAATCGAAGGGTAACGATTTACGCGGTGTCCATCCGGCAAAAGTGCACCGCGGCGACTGTGTCAGGGCTGGAATGCTAGGTCGAGAGATTCACAGGCGCCAGGGGCCGGGCGCTCGTCGGGTTCATTCTCGCACGAAAAGGAGAAGAAAAGGCAAGGTGGGAGGTGATTGATAGGAACGCAGGCAGGCGGCGAATGCGGCTGAGAAGGTCATATGGGCGGGGGATGGCCGGCGAGGGAAGTGCGTGGTTCAGCGGAGGGGTGGCGGTAAGTTCCGAACTGGTACAGGGGTTCCTTTACGGCTTGAGACCATACGTTTCTCCAGCCGCTACCTAAAGCAAACAGGCTGAATACAAACAGGTTACGCCGAAATTTCCACTGCGATCATGGTGAATTGCGTGCGAATTGATCTTTAGGGGTGTAGGAAGGGTGTGTGCCATGGGCGGAGAGCGATGTGGGGGCCGAATGGAACTGTGGGTGGTGCAGGCAGCGGTCTTGTTTCTCCTGGTGGGGTGCGAGGTGGCACGCGGGCAAGCTCCATCTGCGGCGCAGTCGCCAGCGGGTGACCTGACGCAGGTGAGTATTGAAAATCTGATGAACGTGGAAGTGACGTCGGTTTCGAAGAAGGAGCAGAAGCTGTCGCAGGTGGCGGCGGCGGTGTACGTCATAACGCAGGAAGACATTCGGCACTCGGGGGCGACGAATATTCCGGATCTGCTGCGCATGGTGCCGGGATTGGACGTCGCGCAAATCAATGCCAACACCTGGGCCATTTCTTCCCGCGGTTTCAATTCCGAATTTGCCAACAAGCTATTGGTGCTGATTGATGGGCGGACGGTTTATACCCCGCTATTCGGTGGGGCGAATTGGGACACATTTGACGTGCCTCTGGAGGACATTGACCGGATCGAGGTGATTCGCGGACCGGGTGGAACCATCTGGGGGGCCAATGCGGTCAACGGGGTCATCAACGTCATCACCAAAAAAACAGAGGATACGCTGGGCGGCCTGGTAACCACCGGCGGGGGAACCGCGGCGCAGGAATTCGGAACGGTGCAGTATGGCGGGAAAATCCAACAGGATACGAGCTACCGGATCTTTGCGAAATACCTCAACGGCGATCATTTTCCGGATCTGAATGGAACGAACGGGGAGGACGGGTGGCATCTGCTGCACGGCGGATTCCGCGAGGACACGCGCCTCTCGGCGAAGGATTCCTTGACGACCCAAGGTGACCTCTACGCCGGAAGCGAGGGGTCAACCATAGTTCATACCATTCTCAATCCGCCGGAGAACGTGGAGGTTCAGCGGCTGACACCACTGTCGGGCGGCAACGTACTGGGCAAGTGGAATCACATTTTTTCCGACCGCGCAGACATGACGATGCAGATTTATTTCGACCGCTACACGCGATCGGGTCCCGAGGTCCGCGAGACCCGAAACACGTACGATTTTGAGTTTCAGAATCACTTGGTATGGGGAAACCGCCAGGATGTCATCTGGGGATTCGGATACCGGCACAGCGCGGATCAGACCCTGGGGACGATCGACGAAGCCTTTGCACCCGCGGACTGGGATGGCGATCTCTTCAGCGCATTCGTGCAGGACCAGATCACGGTAAGGCCCGATCGTGTTTTCTTATCCATCGGGACAAAGCTTGAGAACAGTTATTTTACGGGGTTCGATTTGCAGCCGAGTATCCGGGTGGCCTGGACCCCGAACAAGCGTCACACGTTCTGGGCGTCCATCTCTCGCGCGGCCCGGACTCCCGCGCGGCGCGACGAGGGAGTGCAGGCCGCTCTTGCGGCCTTCCCGGGACCTACCGAAGTCCTGCTGGAAGGCAACGCGAACTTCGAGGCCGAACACGTTGTTGCGTACGAGCTGGGTTACCGGGCTCAACCGAGCCCACGGCTATCGCTTGGAGCGACCGCATTCATCAACACTTATACGGATTTGGAGAGCATCGAGCCGCTTCCACCGTTCACGAACACGAACTTCAATCCACCTGTCATGGTTGTTCCCATGCAGTTGAGCAACAAAATGAACGGCACAACGTATGGCCTAGAAGTTTACGGCAAGTGGAAAGTGAATCGCGTTTGGACGGTCAGCCCCGGGTATTCCTTCTTGCACATGGATCTGCGGCTCGATCCTTCGAGCCTGGATACGGTCAGCGTGGCCGATGGAGAAGGTTCCAATCCTGCAAATCAAGCGCAACTGCGCTCGCACGTGGAGCTGTTCCACGGGCTGTCCTGGGATGCGAACGGCTATTTCGTGGGACGACTTGCGAATCAGGGGGTGCCTTCCTACACCCGCGTGGACACACAACTGGCCTGGAAGGTTTCGGAAAGAGTGACCCTGAGCGCGGTGGGGCAGAACTTGCTCCAGGATCACCACCTGGAGTTCAACGATTTCCTGCAGGTCGTAAATTCGGCGCTCATCAAGCGCAGCGCGTACGCGAAATTGACTTGGCGTTTCTGAAGTCAAAGGAAGGGAACTTGAACGGGAGGAACAAAAACCGCCGGGCCCTGCGAACACACGAAGCCGGAGTGCCCGCCCGAGGCATCCGGCGTAGCGTTCGCAGATTCGCCGCGCTCGTGCAAGCCGCGCTGTTGTGCCTGGTGAGCGCCGGCGCGCGTTCAGCGCAGACCAGCCCATCAAGCGAATATCAGGTCAAGGCCGCGTTTCTGTATCACTTCTCGCAATTTGTGGACTGGCCGGAAGGAACGTTCAAGGATGCGAGCAGCCCGCTTGTTTACTGCACCGTTGGAGAGGATCCGTTTCATGGAGCGCTGGACACGAGCATTAGTGGAAAAGCGATCGGGGCGCGGCCACTACAGGTGACGCATTTTCAACAGCCGCAGGCTCTCCGGGGTTGTCAGATTCTATTCATCGGGGCGGGAGAGAAGAGGCTCGTTCCCGCGGTACTGGCGAGCCTCAAAGGAAATGCTGTCTTGACCGTGGGAGAATCGCAAAACTTTGTCCAAGACGGAGGGATGATTGGCTTCCTGCTCGAAGAAAACAAGATTCGGTTCGAAGTCAATTTGGATGCCGCGGAACACGCGAAATTGAAGCTGAGTTCCCGGCTGCTGGCGCTGGCGAAGCGAGTCATCGGGGGGCAGAGGGGTGGGTAAGATGTGGGCATTCAGCAATGCATCGATTCATCGAAAACTGCTCCTTGTAATCTTCAGCACCAGCATTCTGGGGCTAGCCACGGCGTGTCTGGCATTCGAAATCTATGAGAGGGCGAGCTATCGCGCGTCGATGGTGAGCGCACTGGCATCGGACGCCGACACTCTGGGTTTGGGGACGGCGGCTGCACTAACGTTTAACGATCGAGACTCCGCAGCGGAACTGCTGGCGACGATTCGAGCCGAGCGCAACATCGTGATTGTGACCCTCTACGACAAGCAGAGTGAGATCTTCGCAGAGTACCGAAGGGCAGGGTTGGATCCGAGTTTCAAGTTACCTATGCTGAAGGAAGAGGGAGCGGTCTTCGGAGCGGAGAACCTAACGCTGCACCGGAGCGTTTTTCAAGGCGGCGAGAGGGTTGGAGCCATTACGATCGTTTCGGATCTTGCCGAGTTTCACGCCAAAATGGCGAAATACCGGGAGATATCCCTGCTGGTGCTGGTGGCATGCGCGTTCACGACCTTCCTGGTGTCCTCGCGATTGGTACGGTTGATCAGCGAACCGATCCTGCAGCTGGCTGCGCTGACGGAGCGAGTTTCCACAAACGAAGACTATGCGTTGCGGGCGGCCGTCGGGGGCAAGGATGAGCTGGGAAAACTGGTGGGATCGTTCAACCAGATGCTGGATCGAATTCAGGAACGCGACCGAGCACTGAAGGGCGCGAAGGAGGGACTCGAAATTCGCGTGCAAGCACGGACGGAAGAGTTGCAGAGAGAGGTCGTCGAGCGTAAGCGATCCGAAGAGCTGCAGCGCCTCGGGTATGATGCAACGCGCCTGCTTGCGAAATCCGATACCGTGGAAGAAACCATGCCCGAAATCCTGGAAGTCATCTGCAAAGGGATGGGCCAGGAGGTGGCGACCATCTGGAAACTGGAGGAGACGGCCAACACGCTGCGATGCACCCACGTCTGGCAGCAGCCTGGGGAATCAGCGGAAGAATTTCTGGAGGCGACGCGCCAGTGTTTGCTGCCTTCCAACGGAGGGATACCGGGCCGCGTTTGGCTGAGCCAGCAACCTGAATGGATAGAGGACCTCACGAAGGACAGCGATTTCACGCGTAAGGAAGCGGCTGCCGCGAGCGGGTTGCGGTGCTATCTGGCCGTGCCGATTTTTCAAAACGCGGAATTGGGCGGTTTGCTGGAATTGTTCAGCAGGAAGGCACAAAAACCAGACCAGGATATGCTTCGCCTGAGCATGGCGCTGGGAAGTCAAATCGGGCAATTCACGAGCCGAAAAGAAGCGGAAACAAATCTGGTCCAGGCCAAGGAAGTAGCGGAAGCCGCCAGCCGCGCCAAGAGCGAATTCCTGGCCAACATGAGCCATGAAATCCGCACGCCGCTGAACGGGGTCATCGGGATGACGGACCTGGCGCTGGATACGGAGCTCAACCCGGATCAGCGGGAATATCTGGAGACGGTGAAGATGTCGGCAGATTCGCTGCTGACGGTGATCAACGACATTCTGGATTTTTCCAAGATTGAGGCGGGGAGAATCGACCTGGAAGCGCTTGATTTCGACCTGCGCGAATGCCTGGAGACGACGCTGAAGATGCTGGCGTTGCGAGCGGACGAGAAAGGACTGGAATTGCTGTGCGAGGTGGCACCGGAAGTGCCGAACCTGGTACGGGGAGATGCGAACCGCCTGCGCCAGGTGGTAAACAATCTTATAGGAAACTCCATCAAATTTACGAACCATGGCGAGGTGGCGCTGCGAGTGAAAAGCGAGGTCCGCCAGGGCAACCATATTCTGCTGCAGTTCACGGTAGCGGACACCGGGATCGGAATCGCCGAAGATAAGCGCGAATCGATCTTCGAGCCGTTCACGCAGGCAGATACTTCCACAACACGCAAGTACGGAGGAACCGGTTTGGGGCTCACCATCTCAACGCGACTGGTGGAGATGATGGGGGGAACGATTTGGGTAACCAGCGAAGTAGGACGGGGAAGCGAGTTCCACTTCACCCTGCAACTGCAAGCTGTGGATTCGCACGCGGTTGAAATCGGAACGATCGCCCCACCTGAAATCCTGCGAGGCGTGAGAGTCCTGGTGGTGGACGATAACCGCACGAACCGGCGGATTCTGGATGGGATGCTGAACCGCTGGGCGATGAAAGTGACACAGGCGGAAGGAGGGGAAGAAGCATTGGAGGAATTAGGCGCCGCACAAAACGCGGGGGATCCGTACCGGCTGGTCTTGACGGATATGCACATGCCGCATATGGATGGATTTGCGCTAGTGGAACGAATCCGTGAGAACCCGAAGCTTTCCACGGCGACCATCATGATGCTGACTTCGGCGGGCCATCGAGGGGATGCGGCGCGGTGCCAGGAGTTGGGAGTTTCCGCCTATCTGCTGAAGCCCATCCGGCAATCGGAATTGCGAGAGGCGGTTGCGCGCGTACTCGGCGCCAAGGAACAGGAAGGGGCGATTCCGCTGATCACGCGGTACTCATTGCAGGATGCGCGGGAGCCTTCAGCAATACTGCGTATCGTGCTGGCGGAGGACAATCTGGTGAACCAGCGGCTGGCGACGCGGCTGCTGGAAAAGCGTGGTCACTTTGTGGTGGTGGCGAGCAACGGGCAGGAGGCGGTGGCGGCATTCGAACGGGAGAAGCCGGATTTGATTTTGATGGATGTGCAGATGCCGGAGATGGATGGATTGGAGGCCACTGCAGCGATCCGTGCGAAAGAGAAGGGCACAGGGAACCGCGTGCCGATTGTGGCGTTGACGGCGCACGCGATGAAAGGTGATCGCGAGAAATGCCTGGCGAATGGAATGGATGGGTATCTTACAAAGCCGATCCGGCCGCAGGAGCTGGACGAGGTGTTGGAGAGTTATCTGGCGAAGCGCGCGGAGGGAGCGGCCATGCGGGAGCCTACGCTTAGCAAGAAATAGGGGCTGA
Organism: Acidobacteriota bacterium; assembly: GCA_013289835.1. Classification (GTDB taxonomy): domain Bacteria; phylum Acidobacteriota; class Terriglobia; order Acidiferrales; family UBA7541; genus Acidiferrum. The sequence goes on from JABCZG010000011.1 coordinate 20,011, forward strand.
CGGAGACGCGACGTTTGCGACGAGTCTGCAGTGTCGCCTGTGAGAGTGGATAGACCGATTTCATCTACTTGAAGCTTGAGGCAGACTTCTTGCGCGGCGCGGGAAGAAGCAAGCGCTTGGGGCCGCTGACGAAGGGATTGCCGCGTTCGTAGAAGCGAAGGGGGCGATCGGCGGCTTGGGTAATGCCAATGCGAACCGATTTGCCGATTGGTCCGGCGGGAGCGGCGATGGCGCCGAGCCAGAGCGAGCCGGGGGCGCAGAGGTCCATGCCATCGTGGCGGCGGTCAATTTGAAAAGCGGCGGCGAGGCGTCCGGGGCCGCGGGTGAGGTCGAGCAGGCGAGTGGTTTTGCGATGATGCTGCATGAGCTCGATGCCGTCGAGCGGTTCGAGAGCGCGGATGAGAACGGCGGCGGCGATTCCGGGCGGTTCGCTCACAACATTGAGCATGAAGTGCGCGCCGTAGTTGAAGAAGATGTAGGCGTGGCCCTGGGCCAGGTACATGGAGCGGATGCGCGGAGTGGGGCCATGGAAATGGTGGCCGGCGGGATCGCCGGGTGGATAGGCTTCGGTTTCGACGATGCGACCGCTGAGGCGTCCGGCGGGGAGATCGTGCACGATAACTTTGCCGATGAGGAAGCGCGCGAGCGTGATGGTGCGGGTGGGAAGTTCGGAACGCTGCAAAGGACGGATTGCGAATTTTGCTGGGGAGGATTTGACGGTGGCGGGCGCGGCGGACATAGGATAGCGAATCAGAGTGAGAGGATACGCTGGAGATCGTCCGCGGAGAGCATGTCTTGATATTCAGGGTGCTTGGCGAGATACCGGGAGACGTAGGGGCAGAGCGGAACGACGCGGAGATGATTGGCGCGCGCGAATTCGAGGGCGGTGCGGGCGAGTTTTGCGGCTAGACCGTGGCGTTGGAGAGGCTCGGGCACCTCGGTGTGATCGAGGTTGATGTGATGGGGGAAGCGGCGGTAGGTAAGCAGGGCACACCGGCCGTCGACGGTGGCTTCGAAGCGCTGCGCGGCGACGTTGTTTTCGACGGCGATGCTATCGAGATTCAGGTCCACGGGGCACCTGGTGCTTTGACTGATTTGAAGACCACGGAATATTTGTGGCTGAAGTAGAACTTTTCGGGATGGCTCATGAGTTTTCGCTTGACCGGGAAAGTCTATCAGGGATTTCAGGAAAATCACGGGTTTGGGGAATCGAGGGGCTCGTTGTTGAAGAGGCGGGCGAGCTCGGCGTGGTCAATGACCACGGCGGGATCGCGCTGGATGGCGTCGAAGTATTTTTTCTGGAAGGCGTCGCCGGATTCCGTGGGGACAAACATTTTCCTGGCGAGGGCGATCGAGGTGCTGGTGTATTCGGCGGTGATGGGCTCTTTGGCGGCCAGCGTTTCGTCAATGCGCACGACGAATTCGGAGATGTTGTGGAGCCATGCGAATTGCGCGTGGTCAATGACCAGGCGAAAGAGTTCTCCGGTATTGACGTAGCCGTGTTCGCGCTCGTATTCGCGTCGCTCCATGTCGAGGAGGGTTTTGTGGAGTTTCAGGAGCGCCAGGCGGAGGGTGATGAGTTTTTCGCGGGGCGAAGAATCGTTGTTCGAAGGGGGAAGATTGGCGTTTGGAGAATTCATAGTCGTGATGGTCAGTCTATTGTGCGACAGGCGGTGAAAAATTTCAAAATGGTTGGGGCAGGGGAAAGGAATTTACGCAGAGAGCAGGGAGCTCAGTGGACGCGGGGACCACAGAGAAGACATTAGTCGTGGTAGCGCTGCTCGCCGACGGGCAGGGCGATGGGGAGGCGGTTGCCTTGCGGGGGGAGCGGGCACGTGGAGAAAGGCGTGTAGGCGCAGGGGGGATTTTCGAGGTGGTTGAAGTCGAGGACGAGTTCGCCGGGCTTGTCGACGCCGTTGGTTGGGAAACCGGTGTAGAGGAAGCGGCAGGCGCCGTAGGTGGTGGTGGTGCTGGTGGTGTCGCGAAGGATGAAGAAAAGCTTTGCGACAGCGGCATCTTCGACGACGGGTTCGAGGCGGAATGTTTTTCCGGCGAGGGTGAATTCGGCGGCGCCGGGGACGGGCTCGTCGTAGTTGGTGCCGACGAGAGTAACGAGAGTGATTGTTTTGGCGGGGGAATAGGGAATCCATTTGGCGGTGACGCGATAGCTCGAGTCGGGCGCGAACCATTTGAGGCCGTGGAAGCCGGTGATGGAGGGCGAATGGGAATCCTTGATGCGAAGGGCGAAGCGGGCTTCGCGGCGGATGACGTACATGTTGAGAGTGCCGATCGTTAGATGTGGAGAGACTTTGTCGTTGTTGGCTTCGGCGCGGAGAGATTGCGGTTCTGCTGGGGCGCCGGCGACGAGAAGATCTTTGGGGAAGCCGCCAGGCGGCGGATTCAGCATGACGGTTTCGCCTTCGAGATGGAGGATGGCGAGGTGCGCGGGGCTGGCGGCGAGATGGATTTTGTTGTCGGTAGCAGAGCCGATGGGGTTGTCGCCGGGCTGGAGCCATTCAAGGCCGGTGAGAGAGAGCCAGCCGTCGGGCTTGAGAAGATCAGCGGTGTGGTCGGTGCGCCATGTGGCTAGGTCTTTTTGCCATGTGGCGTCTTGCGCGGAGATGGAGACTGAAAAAAGGGCGGCGAAGATTACCGCGAGCAGGAATTTTCGGGTGGAGAGGATTTGAAAGCGCATGAGGGATTATAGCGTGAACGAATCTTTTTGCCATTAATTGCGCGTAGCAAGAAAAAAGATGCGACGGAGTGAAAAACAAACTGGTACCAGCGCTAACGAAATTGGCTCCTTCGAGTGTATGCTTTGGGGTCGGTGGACCTGTTCTTAGGAAGGTTCTCGCATTGAACTTGCTTGGAAGTTTCTCGCCTATGAATCCCGATCTTCAGCATGACATCTTATTTCCGCGAGTGGAGGAAGCTTCATGATTGTCGGTGTGCCGCGCGAGAGCTTTCCCGGAGAGAAGCGCGTGGCGCTGGTGCCCGCGGCGATTCCGAATTTGAGTAAAGCGGGATTGCAGGTCGTTGTCGAAGCGGGGGCAGGAATTGGAGCGGGTTACCCGGACGCGGACTACGCGGCGAAGGGGGCCAAGATTGTTGCATCGCGCGCGGAAGTCTTTGGGGCGGCGGACATCGTGCTGCAGGTGCTCTGTTACGGCTCCAACGACAAGACTGGAAAGGCGGATCTTCCGCTCTATCGCCGCGATCAGGTGCTGATCGGTTTTTTGAGGCCGCTGGGTTCGATCGAAACGATTCAGGAAATCGCGGCCAAGGGCGTGACTTCGTTTTCGGTGGAACTGATGCCGCGGACGACGCGCGCGCAGAGCATGGACGTGCTGTCGTCGATGGCCACCATCTGCGGATACAAGGCAGTGGTGCTTGCGGCGGATACTTCGCCGCGGATTTTTCCCATGCTGACGACGGCCGCGGGAACGATCACGCCCGCGCGCGTGTTTGTGATCGGCGCGGGCGTGGCGGGGCTGCAGGCGATTGCCACGGCGCGGCGGCTGGGCGCGGTGGCTTCGGCGTACGATCTGCGGCCGGCTGCAAAGGAACAGGTGCAGAGCCTGGGTGGAAGATTCGTGGAGCTTCCGATCGAGGCCAAGGATGCGGAGGACGCGCGCGGGTACGCGCGGGCGCAGGATGAAACGTTTTACAAACGGCAACGCGAGCTGCTGGGAAAAGTCGTGGCCGAGAGCGACGTAGTGATCAGCGCGGCGGTTATTCCCGGAAAGAAGCCGCCCATCCTGGTGACCAAAGAGATGGTGGCAAGCATGGCGCCGGGATCGGTGATTGTGGACCTGGCCGGTGAGCGCGGAGGGAATTGCGAGCTGACGCGGCCGGGAGAAATCGTGGTGGCGCACGGTGTGACGATTATCGGCTGGTTTAATCTGGCGAGTACCGTGCCGTATCACGCGAGCCAGATGTACGCGCGCAATGTGACGGCGTTCCTGCTCTACCTTATTAAGGATGGGAAACTGCAGCTGAATTTGGAGGATGAAATCGTGCGCGACACGCTGCTGACCCACGGAGGCGAAGTGGCGAACGCGCGCGTGAGGGAGTTCTTTGGACTGCCAGCCTTGCCCGCGCAGGCGAAGGAGGTGGCAAAGCCATGAAGCTGGACCTGCTTACCAGTCTTTATGTTTTCATGCTGGCGGCGTTCATCGGGTTTGAAGTGATCCGCCGGGTTTCGCCGCTGCTGCACACGCCGCTGATGTCGCTCACGAATGCGCTGGATGCGATCGCCGTTGTGGGCGCGATCATTCTCGCGGGGGAGTATCACGCGCATGGCGCGATGATGGCAAGAATTCTGGGAACAATCGCGATCGTGGCCGCCACTAGTAACATCGTCGGTGGATTTTTGATTACCGACCGGATGCTCAAAATGTTCAAAGCCAGCGGGCCGAAGAAACCATGACCAACCTGCCGGGCGTGGAAACCGTTATCGAGATCACCTATTTAATTGCCACCGCGCTTTTTATTCTTTCGCTGAAATGGCTGAGTTCGCCGACGACGGCGCGGCGCGGAGTGTTTGCAGGCGAATTAGGGATGCTGCTGGCGATTGCCGGGACGCTTTTGCACCACGGCATCGTGGAATACAAATGGATTGTCATCGCGCTGGTGCTGGGAACGATTATTGGCGTGCCGCTTGGCGAAGTGGCGATGACTGCCGTTCCTCAGCGGACGGCCCTGAGCCATGCCTTTGGCGCGCTGTGCGTCACCCTGGTGGGCACTGCGCATTTTTATCTGGGCGCGCCGAATCTTCCGCGGTTCACGATGGGCGTGCTTGCGTTGGAAGTCATTCTCGGCTCGCTGACGTTTACGGGAAGTCTGATGGCTGCGGGAAAATTGCAGGAGATCCTGCCGCAGCGGCCCATCACTTATAAAGGACAGAACATCGTCAACCTCGGACTTCTGGGTATCGCAGTCGTGGTGGCCGGGATTCTGGTGGCGCACCAGGAGAAGACGCAGCTGTTCCCGTTGATTGTCGGGATTCCGCTTTTGTTCGGCGTGATGATGATCATTCCGATCGGAGGCGCGGATATGCCGACGGTAATATCGCTTTTGAATTCGTATGCGGGGTTGTCGGCGGCGGCGATGGGATTCGTGCTGGACAGCAAACTGTTGATCATTGCGGGCGCACTGGACGGGGCTTCCGGCCTCATTCTTTCCGTGAACATGTCGAAAGCGATGAACCGCTCGTTTTCGAATGTGCTGTTTGGGGCCTTTGGACAGGAGCAGACGGCTGTAGCCGGTCACAAGGATGCGCGGCCGGTGCGCAGTGCGACGCCGGAAGAAGCGGCGGCGATTTTGTCCGCCGCGAATAAAGTGGTCATTGTTCCGGGCTACGGAATGGCGGTCGCGCAGGCGCAGCACAAAGTGCGGGAATTGTATGACGCGTTGACGAAGCGCGGCGTGGACGTGAAATTCGGGATTCACCCGGTGGCCGGCCGCATGCCGGGCCACATGAACGTATTGTTGGCGGAAGCGGATATTCCCTACGACAAGCTGCTGGACATGGAAGATGTCAACGGTGACTTCCCGCAGACGGATGTGGCGCTGGTGATCGGGGCGAACGACGTGACCAATCCGGCGGCGCGCACGGATGCGAGCAGCCCGATTTTTGGCATGCCGATTCTGGACGTGGACAAGGCGCGCACGGTGATGGTGATCAAACGCAGCATGGGCGCGGGTTTTGCGGGAATCGAAAATCCCCTGTATTACCTTGATAAGACGCTGATGCTTTTCGGAGACGCGAAATCATTTGTCGGTTCAATTGTGCGCGAACTCGGCGGCGGGCACGAATGACGCTTCATAGTCACTAACCCTCGGCTTTTCCAACAAAATTGATTTCCCAATCAAGAGGTGAAGCCGATTTGTGCGCCTACTCCTATTCGTACCGCAGAGCGACGATGGGATCGACGCGCGTAGCGCGGCGCGCAGGAATGAGACAGGCCGCGAGCGCAACCGCGAGCAGGAGAAGAGCAACAGACAAGAAGGTGAGCCCGTCATTTGGACCGACGCCGAAAAGCAAGCTGCTCATGAGGCGAGTAAGCGCAAGCCCGGCGACCACGCCGATGGCCACGCCGGCAAGAGTCGCGCGGATTCCCTGACGAAGAACCATCTTTAAAATGTCGGGCCGCTGGGCTCCGAGTGCGACGCGGATGCCGATTTCGCGAGTCCGCTGCAGAACGAGGTGAGAGATCAGGCCGTACAACCCGACGATCGCGAGAATCAGGGCCAGCGCGGCGAAACATCCGATCAGGTAAGAGGGATACCGTCGTAGGAAAACAGACGGCGATTGATTAGCGACATCTTCCAGCGATTGCGGCTGAATCAGGGGCAACTGAGGATCCATCTGCTGCAAGGCTGCCCGTGCAGCACCGACGAACGCGGCGGGCTCGCCTGCCGTGCGGACGATGTAGCTCAGATAAGTGTTTGGACCTTGATCGTTGGGAGTGTAGATGATCGCGGGAGGAACGGCGGCGAGATCGATGGAAGCAGTATCGCCGGCTATTCCGACGATTTGAAGATAAGGGTTCTGTGCGCTGTAGGTGAAACGGATGCGCTTGCCGATGGGATTCTCTCCATGAAGATAGGCCTTCACGAACGCGCGGCTTACCACGACAACTCCTGGCGTTTGTATCGTATCGGTTGCAGCGAAAAATCGGCCCTCGGCAAGAGGAATTTTCAAGGAAGAAAAATAGCCGGTGCTGACACCGATAATTTGGCATTCATCTTCCTGGCCAAGCGCGGTGGTGCGGCCTTCGATCACGAATCGGATGGTGCCGCCGCCGCCGCTGGCGGGAATTCCGGAAGTTTGGCCCACATCCCGGACGCCGGGCACGCTGCGGAGACGGTCTGTGAATTCGTGATCGAAGCGCACCGCGGCCGCGCTGTAGTAAGGAGGGGTCTTGTCGCTGGGATAGGAAGAGTCCGGCAAGTTCACAGAGAAAGTCAGGACGTTGTGGAGGTTGAAGCCCGGGTCTTGCCCTAGCAGGGCATGTAGGCTCTTGAGCAAGAGTCCGGCGCCGACGAGCAAGACGAGAGAGATGGAGATTTCTGCGATGACCAGCGTGTTGCGCAAGCGAGCGTGACCCGCGCTGGTGCCTCCGCGCGATTCGTCTTTCAGAACGTCGTTCAGAGAGGTTCGCGAGGCTTCCAATCCGGGTGCTAGCCCGAAGAGAATTCCGGTGAGCACGGTGACGTCGCAAAGGAAGAGGAGCACGGGAAGGTTGATTGCCGCATCGCGCAGATAGGGCAAACCTTGCAACAAGGATTCGGGGATGGCGGCGATGAGGAGATTGATGCCCCAATACGCGCCGACCAGTCCAACGACGGCGCCGATCGCGGAGAGCAGGAGGCTTTCCGTCAGTAATTGCGAGAGCAGGCTGGCGCGGCTCGCGCCAAGCGCGGAACGTACGGCAAATTCCTTGCGCCGGCCGATCGAGCGGGTCATCAGAAGGTTGGCGACGTTGGCGCAGGTGATGAGGAGAACGAATCCGACTGCTCCCAGAAGAATCAGCAGGAGAGGGCGAACCTTGCCGACGATTTGTTCGCGGAGACTCTCCATGACGAAAAAGATGGAGCTGTTTTCTTTCGGATGTTCGTGCGAAAGCCGCGTGCTGATGCCGAGCATTTCCGCGCGGGCCTGTTCGGGAGAGACGCCTGGGGCAAGACGGCCGACGGCGGTGAGCCAGTGCAAGCTGCGGCGCGTGATGAGGTCGCCGGTCTGGTGGATGGGCACCCAGAGCGGGGCGGAATTGGCGGGCCCGAACTCGAAGCTGCGCGGGAGAACGCCGATGATGGTGGCGGGTTTGCCGTCGAGACGAATGACGCGGCCGATGATGTTCGGATCGGCGCCGAACTCGGTGCGCCAGAAGGCGTCGGTGAGGATGGTGACGTGCGGGCCGTCGGACTGCATTTCGGTATCGAGGAAATCGCGGCCCATCACGGGCTTCACGCCGAGGGTAGCGAAAAAATTGGGGGTGACTTGCGCGGCGAATGTGTTCTTGGGGTCGCCGTTGGCGGAAAGCGCGAAGGCGTCGCCGCTGTACGCCGCGAAGGATTGGATGCTCTTCGAGGAGCGGGTCCAGTCCAGAAAGTCCGGGTAGGAGACTTGCGCGCCGTCGTTGCTGTTGTCGGATTGCGTGCGCGACTCACCGACATGGAATAGCGTGGCGGGCTCGCGATAGGGAAGCGGGCGCAGTAGGGCCGAATAGACGACGGAGAAAATAGCGGTGTTGGCGCCGACGCCGAGAGCCAGCGTGAGGACGACGACGGCAGCGAAGCCGGGGTTGTTGCGAAGTGTGCGGATGGCGTAGCGCAGGTTTTGCAAGAGTGTGCCCATCGTGAATCCTCCAAGTACAAATGGAATGCAATGGCAAGTCGCGGACCATCCGGTGCTCGGGTACGTTGCTGATCAAAAACGACTTACGCAAGGAAGCTACATACGAAAGACGAGGCTGGTGCCCGGTATTGGGACGGGGAGTGCGGATTCGAACAGGAAGCAAAGCAGCGGAATGTTTCGAAGTTACTTTGCGTCGTGGAAGATGATGCCGAACGTGAAACGCGTTCCGCGGTGCACGCGGCTCACTCCATGGCGGAGATTGACGCGGTAGTGGCCGCGCGAGCCTTTCACGGGGCGGTAGCGCGTGGTGAAGAGGATGGCCTCGCCTTGATTGGCGAGGACTACCTGCGGCTTGGATTGGGCGCGGGGTTGCTGTTCGACGAGGATAAATTCGCCGCCGTCCCAGTCGCGGCCATGCTGTCCGAGCAGAAACACTATTTGCAGAGGAAAGCTGACGTCGCCGTAGAGATCCTGATGAAGGCAGTTGAAGCCGCCGGCCTCGTAATGAAGCATAAGCGGAGTGGGCTTTGTTTGCCCGGCTTTGTGACACGTTTTCAGGAAAGCTGCATGTTCGCGGGGGAATTGAGAATCGTTTTCACTGAGGGCTTCCGCCCAGCGATTGGCGACTTCGGCGAGGTGCGGATAGGCGCTGCTTCGGAGTTCCGCGATCAATTCTGGCAACGGGTGGGCAAAGTATTTGTAGTCGCCAATTCCGAAGCGATAGCGCTCCATGAGGATATGGCTGCGAAAACGGCCTGCGTCGTGGTAAAGCGCGACGAGCGAATTGCATTCCTCGGGCGAAAGAATCGGAGTGGTAATGGCGTAGCCGCGGTGCGAAAGGGATTCTGCCGCTGCTTTCCAATCGAGGGCCTGGATCCTTTGCGTTATGGACGGAGTATCGATAATTTTTCGGGTTGCTTCAGGCATTCAAATCCTCGCATTCCGCACCTGGCCGGTGCGCAAACACAAATATGAATCCGAACGCGCCAATAAATCTATCCGGTCTGGGCCGTCAAATTTTGCTATAGTTTAGCCGTTCGAACGGTTTGTGGAGGTTCTTATGAGCGAGCGCGAAGCAATTACAAAGGGTTCCCGCAGGACGTTCCTCCAATTGTCGGCGGCGGCGACCGCGGCGATGGCGTTCCGGATCGCCACGGAGGCTACGCTCGCGGCGGAAGACCGCAATACGTTTCATCCGGGCGCGGTGGTGATTGACGCGAACGAGAATCCGCTGGGGCCGTGCGATGCCGCGCGGAAAGCCATCGTGGACATGGCGCCACAGGGCGGCCGGTATTCGTTCTGGCTGAAGGAAGAGTTCGTCAAGACGTTCACGGGCATGGAGGATCTGAAACCGGAATACCTGCGCGTGTTTCCCGGCTCGAGCGAGCCGCTGCACTTTTCTGTGCTGGCGTTCACTTCGCCGACGAAGAGCTACGTCACTGCTGATCCCGGCTATGAGGCCGGAATGCGCGCGGCGAAATTCACGGGAGCGCGAATCGCCAAAACTCCGCTGACCAAAACGTATGCGCACGACGTGAAGGCGATGATCGAGGCGGCGCCAGACGCCGGGCTCTTTTACGTTTGTACGCCGAACAATCCGACGGGAACGATGACGTCGCACTCGGACATCGAGCAACTGCTTGCGGCGAAACCAAAAGGCTCCGTGGTGCTCGTGGACGAGGCATACATCCATTTTTCGGACGGCGTTAGCGCGATTGACTTGGTGAAAGCCGGGCAGGACGTGATCGTGCTGCGAACGTTTTCGAAGATCTACGGGATGGCCGGGATTCGCTGTGGAATGGCCATCGCGCGGCCGGATTTGTTGGCGAAACTGGAGACGTACGGCGGTTGGAGCGCGATGCCCATCACCGCGATGGCCGCGGCAACGGCAAGCCTCAAGCATGAGCATCTTGTTCCCGAGCGCAAACAACTGAATGCCGCCATCCGGCAGAAAACATTTGATTGGCTCGACCGGCAGGGATATACGTACACGCCGTCACAGTCGAACTGTTTCATGCTGGACGCCAAGCGGCCTGCGAAGGAAGTGATTGATGCGATGGCCGCGCGCAATGTGTATATCGGGCGGCCTTGGCCAGTATGGCCCACCCATGTGCGCATCACCGTCGGCACGCTGCCGGAGATGGAAGCGTTCCAGTCGGCGTTCGATGCGGTGATGAAGAATTTCACCGCTACGGGCTACGCTGCTTCACTGTCACTCAAAACGCGACGATCTTATTCTGACGGGCAGTGCTGGCCCAGGGTTTTGTCCTGATCTTGATTGTTGTCCCGTCGTTCAAATACCCAAGGAGCTGATTTGGCTTGGAGCGTTCACCTGATTCTCGACGTCACTCCACTTATTCTTTGAGTTGCGGACCGTTTATATGCGAAGGAAGCCAGCTTTTGTTTTCGCTGTGTTAATGCTTGCGTCAGCCTGTTCTGCATATCCAAAGCAGTCCTCCTCAGGTCTTGGTCAGGAACCCCGCACGATAGCCTATTGCGAACTGGCTGGGGATCCCGCTGCTTATAACCACGAGCTGATCCGATTAACCGGGTTTGTGACGCACGGATTCGAGGACTTCCAGCTCATTGATCCAAACTGCCCTCCACTTCCATATCAGTTTTCCGTGTGGCTGATGTACGGCGGAAAAGCCGAGTCAAACACGGCTTATTGCTGTCCCGGAGAAACTGGCCAAGAATCGCGGCCCGAGTCGCTTGTGGTTGAGGGAATACAGGTTCCACTCTTGAGCGACTCTGTGTTTCAGCGATTCACTGACCTGTTGAAAAAGGAGCCAGACACTACTGTACACGCCACCGTAGTGGGAAGATTCTTCTCTGGAAAAAAGCAGGAGCTTGGCGGCAAAACGTCGTGGAGCGGCGCTGGTCACCTCGGTTGTTGTAGCCTCTTCGTTGTTCAACGTGTAGAGACGTTTGAACCGCATACAAGGGCGGACGTGGACTACACGGCAGAGGCAGGCTGGTACGAGAAAGAAGGATGCAAATACAATAGTCTCCGCTGGCAGAAGCACGTCTCTGTCAACTACGAAGAGGAGGCTGCTAAGCAGGCGATCACGGAACAGAAACTGGCTGACAACGGGGAACGAAGCTGGGCTTTTATTGACCCCCAACGCGTCGCAATCGAATCTCTGAAGCCATTCTACGGTGATGAAATCCCGACCCTTCGCAAGGTAAAGACAACCCCCGTTCGACAGGTGTTCCGATGGAATACTTCAGGCAAGTCTGTAACGATAGTCGTTACGCGACCCTATTGGCTTTCCTTCTATGCTAAGACAAACACAGTCGCTTGGATCACTACCATGATCAAGCAAGCCGATTGTCACTAGCTATTACGCATATCTAACTGCAAACCCGCGCATCTCTCACGAACCGTTTCGCGCGCTGTTTCAGCGCGGCGAGAGTTGCGCCGCGACAAAACGATCCCTCAGGCGTGCGCTTCCGATGTGTGCCCATTCGTCGGCGCGGGCGCGAGGGGCGCGGCGCCATGGAACTGCTCGGCTTCGGTTGAGCCGGCCAGGGCGGTGGTGGAAGAGTTGCCGCTGGAGACGACCTGGGCGATTTCGTCGAAATAGCCGGTGCCGACGAAGCGCTGGTGCGTTACGGCGCGGTAGCCGAGTTCCTGCGCGGCGAACTCTTCCTGCTGGAGTTTTGAATAGGCGGTCATACCGGCCTGCGAGTAGCCGCGCGCGAGATGGAACATTGACATGTTGAGCGCGTGGAAGCCGGCCAGCGTGACGAACTGGAATTTGTAGCCCATTTTGCCGAGTTCCTGCTGGAAGTTGGCGATGGTGACGTCGTCGAGTTTTTTCTTCCAGTTGAAAGAAGGCGAGCAGTTGTAGGCCAACAGTTTGCCCGGGAATTTTTCATGGAGGGCGTCGGCGAATTTCCGCGCTTCGGCGAGATCGGGCGTGGACGTTTCGCACCAGATCATGTCGGCATACGGCGCATACGCCAGGCCGCGGGCGATGGCGGAGTCAATGCCGCCGCGGAACTGGTAGAAGCCTTCGGAGGTGCGCTCGCCGTAGATGAATTCGCGGTCGCGCGGGTCGGCGTCAGAGAGCAGCAAGCCGGCGGAGTTGGCGTCGGTGCGCGCGATGAGAATCGTGGGGACGCCGCAGACATCGGCGGCGAGACGCGCGGCCACCAATTTTTCGACGAACTCGCGCGTGGGGACGACGACTTTGCCGCCCAAGTGGCCGCACTTTTTCGCGGAAGAAAGCTGGTCCTCGAAGTGAACGCCAGCGGCGCCCGCTTCGATCATCGCCTTCATGAGTTCGTAGGCATTAAGCGATCCGCCAAAGCCAGCTTCGGCGTCGGCCACGATCGGCGCAAACCAATATGTGCCGGATTTTTTGCCTTCGGCGGATTCAATCTGATCGGCGCGAAGTAGCGCGCGATTGAGGCGCTTCACGAGATTCGGCGCGGAATCGCACGGATACAAACTCTGGTCGGGATAAACTTCGCCAGCGGTGTTGCCGTCGGCGGCCACTTGCCAGCCGCTGCCATAAATCGCTTTCAGGCCGGCCTGGACCATTTCAATGGCTTGATTGCCAGTGATGGCGCCGAGCGCAGGAACGTAGGCGTCCGTGTGCATCAGGTTCCACAGGCGTTCCGCGCCGAGACGCGCGAGCGTGTACTCGATCTGAATCGAGCCGCGCAGACGGAGTACGTCCGAATGAGAATATGGCCGCGTGATGCCGGACCAGCGGGGATCGGTGGACCAGTGCGTTTGCGGGAGATGCTTTTTGCCATTGCCATTGCTATTGCCGTTGGCCCCGTTCGTTCCGTTGGTTGACATGCTTGCTCCTTCTTTCGACTGTCTCAAAACTTCTGATTTGAAATCCGAGAAAGACTCTCTTCCTTGCAAACTCCTCGGTCGTCGGAGCACAGCCTGAAAGGCTGTGCTACCAAATTACTTCTCAGGCCGGATTGAACTCGGCGCGGCGGATCATCTCTTCGCTCATGCCGCGTGCTTCGCGCAGCGTGGCGGCCAGCTGCGCATCGGTGCTCTTGGCGTTCTCGCGAAGGAGGAGATCCAATTCCTCGTCGAAGAGATCGCTAATGAGCTGCGGCGTGTGGCGAATCGGCGCGCCGTTATCATCGAAAACTTCGACTTTGTCCGCGTGCTTCATGCGCTGCGCGATCATCAGGCGATAAATGCGATCGGTGGCGAGATCTTCCATGTAGCCGCTGAGCAGGCTCGCGCCTCTTCCGTTGAGGACGCCGTTGCGGTAACGAATTACGGTGCGAATCGCGGCGCGCGTTCCGGCCAGCGTACGCTTGCCGATTCCTGTGGGCAGCGGACGAAGATCGGGACGGGGTTTGCCGTTCACCGGGCGCGCCTGAATCTGGTTGGGCACGGGGAATTGCGACACCGCGATTTCGTTCTGGTCGGGATGGCCGGTCCAGGCGCCATCCATCAAACAGAGAGATTCGTTTTTCTTATCTTCCGCGAGAACTTTCAGGGCGCGCGCATTCAGCTCGACGTCTTCGCGGCTGGGGTACAAAGCGGTCATGCCGCCGATGGCCAACATGCCGTGCTTGTGGCAAATATCAGGCAAGAGCGTGCGCAGATTCTGGAAGAAGGCGACGTCGTGGGGGATGGTGTTGCGGTCGGGGAGAACCCACTCCGGATTTTCCAGATTGAAATGAATCAGGCTGGCCATGTAATCCCAGCGGCCAAGGTTCAAGCCGAGGATGTGGTCGCGCAAATTCCAGGCAAACTCTTCCATCTGATAGGCAAGCGGATGCGATTCCACGAGCGCCATGCACTTGATGGAATTAACGGGCACGCCCTTGAGGCGCGCAATCATTTGGAACAGATCACGCCACCACAGCGCTTCGTCAGCGGATTCGGATTTCGGAATGTAGATGCACAGCGGATGCTTCAGCGCTCTGAAATCCACTTGATAGGCAACCATCGCGACGTCGAACAGCGACGCGGGAATCAGTTCACCGGGCAGAACTCCCGCTTGATGCAGGTGCAGGCCGCGGGGCCGCGTAAGAATGACGATGGTGCTGGGATTGATGCCGACGGTTTTGTTGCGCTTGCGATCGAAATAGGTGAGGCGCCCCGCGAGCGCTTCGAGAATGTTGTGGATGCCGCGCGCGTTGTGCTCCCACATGTTGGCAGTGGAGTCTTCGAGGTCGAGCATCACGCCAGGCGCGCCGGAGTTGAGCATCTTGACGACGAGATCGGCGTCATCCGCGGGGCCGGTCATCTGATTGCGCTGATCGGCGCACCATGCAGGGAGCTCGATGCGCCAGGAATTCGTGGTGGCCACCGAGGGCGGCAGATAATCGGGAATTTTGCCGGCGTGGGCTTCCGCCAATGCGAAGTCGCGGCGCGCGTTGAGGGCGCGCTGGCGAAGCGTGAGCGCGGCATGCAGCGGCGCAAGAAATTCGAGGAATCCCGCGGGCAGATCGCGGGCGGAGTCGAAATCCGCGGGAGCGGAATTAACCGGCACGATGCGATTGGAGAAGGGCAGCGGAGCCAGCGCGGGGTTTGGTTTGGTGGTCCCGGTTGCCATGGTTTGTGTCAGGCCTTTCCTTTGCAGATGTACGCAGAAACCGGCCGACGAAGGGATGTGGCAATTCGAAGGCCAATGGGTTCCAAAACGCCAATTCTAAGCCTCATGCTCTCAAGCAGATACAAGAGGGCCTGGAACAGTGCCAGCGGGTGGCGCGGAAAGTGGGACACGGTGGCGAGAAATTTGCACATCCACGGCGAGAATTTTCTCGAATTCGTCCCGCTGTTCAGTATATTGAACACCCGTTCAGCCCTCTGCCTATTTTCTACCAACGGGCCCCGCCAGCGCGCAAGACGCCGTTCAATATCCTGAACAAATATTCTATACTTGGGACGATAATCATTTCTTATGGGAGCAGCCATGGCGGGTGCGGATTCGAGTCCGGCAACAGCGGTGGAGCGGGCATTAAATATCCTGGAGGCGGCCGCGCAGCGCCGCGATGGGCTCACGAACTCGGAAATCAGCCGCAAGCTCGCCATACCCAAGAGTTCCGCGAGTTATATTTTGCGCACGCTGGAGCGGCGCGGCTACCTGCGCCGCGATGCGGAGACGGGGCGATACCGGCTGGGGCTGAAGATTCTGAGCTTGGGTGGAGACGCGCAGGCCAATCTGGACATTGCCGATGTCTCTCTGCCATTCATGAGAGCGCTGGTGGAAAGGCTTCACTTGACGGTCCATCTTGCGGTTCTGGATCAGGGCGAAGCCGTGTACATCGAAAAAGTCGAGGCCCCGGGATTTTTCAAGGTGAATACCTGGGTAGGTCGCCGCATGTTTCTGCACTCCACGAGCGTGGGAAAATGTCTGTTGGCCTGGCTGCCAAAACACGAAGTGGAAACGCTGGTGAAGCAGCAAGGTTTGAAGAAGCGGACGCCGAAGACCATTACGGCCGTGACCAAGCTGCTCGCGGACCTCGAGCACGTAAAACAGTCCGGCTATGCAGTGGACGACGAGGAAAACAGTCTTGGCGCGCGATGCTTGGGCGCGCCGATTTTTGACGCCATGGGAAACGTAACGGCGGCAATCGGCGCGAGCGGCACACTCACGCAAATGGACGAGGCCAACATGCCGAGAATTATCGAAGCGCTGAAAGAAACGGGACGGCGCATCACGCGGCAATTGCTGCGGAGCGGGGCGGCAGGAGCCGCTTAGAGTACGGCCCGCGCCAGGCGATTTGGTATCCGCCGCCGGCGATCCGTTACTCCACCTAGGGAGCGACGATCAGATTGTTCTTCACTGAGAAAACATTGGGAACCTGGCTGGCTCGCAGATTCGCGAGATTCCTGTCGCTCTCACTGCCCACGGCGCCTTCCAACGTAACGTTGCCGTTGTTGACGATGATATGAATCGGGGGCACCGCCTGAATTGCATAACGAGAGAGGGCGGCATCGCCGTAGATGGCGCGGTAGACGGCGCGGCGGGTCTGATCGTCCATCGGAGAGACCGGCAGGACCTCGATGTTATTCACCACCGACGCGACGCCTTCGATGCTCTTCACGGCGGCCTCGGCATCGGACTTCAACGACGGCCGCGTCACCTGCCCGAACAAGGTCACCTTGTCGCCTTCCACCTTGTATGCCAGATTGTCAAACACCGAGTAGTACGGCAGCATGACCAGCTGATGGCGCACTTCCTTGATTAGTTTTTCCCGATATTTCGTCTCACTGCGTTGTCTCTTTTCATCCTGCGGCCCGGCGGCCACCGAGTTCGAAAACGGCACGAAGGATGCGATGATCAGCATGGCGGTAAATAGAACTTCAGATTTATTTTTCATGGCTTCCTCCCACTTGTATATTGATTATTTTTGGACCAGTTAGATTAAAGATGCAGAGCAACTGGGAGCACGGTCCCAGGCTGGGCGCGGATGCTAGCATACTTCCTGTGGGGGTTCTTCAAAGAATGGCAAAGTTGCGCGAGCAGAGAGTTCCGAGCCGGGCCTGCTCCTGGCTGCTGCTGACTGCGGCGGAAGGAGCGGCGTAGTGCTGGTGATTGCACATCGCGGGGCTTCCGGCCACGCGCCGGAGAACACGCTGGCGGCGTTTAAGAAGGCCGTGGCCATGGGCGCCACGTTTATCGAGACCGACTTGCAGCTTTCGCGCGATGCGCGATTTGTGGCCATTCACGATGCCACGGTGAATCGCACGACGAACGGCCAAGGCGCCGTGCATGACATGACGCTTGCTGAATTGCGCCGGCTGGATGCCGGCTCCTGGTTCGGCAGCGAATATGCCGGCGAACGATTACCTACGCTGGAAGAGCTTCTGGAGTTCTCCAAAAAGAACGACATCGTGTTCTATCTGGAGCTGAAGCCCGGAGGTTCCTGGGGCGGGGAACATGCGTTGATTGGCGCATTGCGGGAATCGGGAGAAATCCCCCGAGCCGTGGTGATTTGTTTCGATCCGGCGATCGTCCTGAGTTTACGGAAGATCGAGCCGACGCTGATGACGGGTTTGCTGTATGACGGACAGCTCGATGAGCCGCTGGAGAAGGCGTTGGAAGTGGGCGCGCGGCAACTCGTTGCGCGCGGCGACTTGGTGACTCCCGCCATGCTTGCCGCGGCGCGAAAGAAAGATCTCCAAGTGGTGTGCTGGACCGTGAATCATCCCGCGCACATGCGCATGCTGATGGCCGCGGGAGTGGACGGCATCATGAGCGACTACCCGGACCGCCTCGCCGCCGCCGTGAAAAAAGAGACCGAAATCCTGCCCTGAGATTCGAAATCCGCAGATCACAAACCGGTCAGCAGACTTTGGAGCGCGGCGAATTGCGACGCGCTGAGCTGCTCGGCGCGAGCGTCGGGGCGGAGATTCAGCGAGGCGAGCGCTTCGCGAACTTGGGCGGGTTTGGCGAGCGAGCGCAGGTTGTTCACCAGAGTTTTTCGCTTCAAGGAAAAACACAATTTCACGAATTTCAAGAAGCGAGCTTCGTCAGAAAGGTGGAGTTTTGCGCGCTCGCCGGGGAGGCGCAGAGTGACGAGGGCGGAAGTGACTTCCGGCGGCGGGCTGAAGGCGCTGCGAGGAATTTCGAAGACGAATTCGGGGCGCGCGTAGAGCTGCGTGAGCACCGAAAGATAGCCGTAGGCTTTCGTGCCGGGCTGCGCGGCGAGACGCAGCGCCACTTCAGTTTGAATGACCACGTGTATTTCATCAATGATCTCGGCGAACGAGAAGAGATGTTGGAGGATCGGCGAGGTGATGTAGTAGGGCAAATTCCCATAGATGCGGACGCGACGACCGGAGGCGATAGCGCCAATGTCGGCTTCGAGGATGTCGCCGGGAATGACGGTAAGAGCGGGGTATCTCTGCGCAAGGTGGCGAAGTCCACTAAGAAGAGCCGGGTCGAGCTCGATGGCGTGGACCGGGGCGCCAGCAGCGAGAAGATGCTCGGTCATTTCCCCGTGACCGGCGCCGAGTTCAATCCAGCAATGTTGATCGTCGCGGGGCAGCGGCACGGTGGAGTGCGGCGAAACGCGGATGGCCCGCGCGATTTGTTCGCGCCAGTCCAGACTTTCCAGAAAATGCTGGCCGAGGCGTTGTCGTGCCATGGGTGCAACAGTGTAGCAAGCGGCAGGCGCGGCTAGCACATTTGCAGAGAAATCGAAAAGTTGAAGACGGACAGAAGCAGCCTGCGCTAACGTGCAGCGGTCCAGACCGCGGCTAACGACTACGGCTTTGGGGCGGGCGGAGTGCTCACAACACGCGATGGAATCTGCGTTACGAGATGCTTCGGCGCCGGCTTCTTCTTCGGTTTCTTGACTTCGCGTCTTCGTGCGTCTTTGTTTCCCATGCCAAGCAGCTTGCCACAGGTCATAGCATTTGAAAAGCGCCTGAATGGGAAGAGGCGCACCTTGGCCATAAGCGCGTGGAAGAGCATTCTCACCACTGAGGAGCGGTTCGCTCTTTAGGCGCTCAAGTCTTTGGAGAGGACCCAGTCGAGGGCCTCTTCGAGAGTTCGGAAAACGCGTACACCCATTTCACCGAAGTTCTCTCGGTGGAGCTCGAACATTCGTCCGTACCCATACGCCAGGTCGGTGTTCACGATAATCGCGCGGCGGGATTCAGGAGAGAATATGGTTCTTTGGGCGAGCTTGCGAATGTCATCGGGCTCCACATCGAACCGCGTGACATGCGTAAGGTCCATGATTTGAGAGAAGCTTGGGTCGAAATCGGGGTCCTGAAGAAGATTGTCCTGATGCCGCAGGGCGTCGGACATGGTAAATGTGCCTGACCCTGTGGTCATCACCACTCGGCGTTCCTTATCAATCATGTAAAAGGCCGACAAGAGCTCTGTACTCTCAAGGCGTGAGAACGAAGCGACACGGGTATAGGGTAACCCCATTTAGCGCTTGATGCATCATCGCGACTTAGTTCGTGCCAGATTGATCATTCCAACTGAGTTCGAAGGAAGACCGCACGCTGGCAGCGCCTTGCGATGTCTGAGGTACTCCCGCCCATGAGTGCTTCGCTCCATCCGTGCGCGGATTTCGGGAAACGAAGATGAGATGTTTGAAATATGCCTGGCGGACACGCGGACAACTGAATTTAGCTGGGTATTTGAACCCGAGCATGAGTTGTAGCCAGTCTTAGCGAGCGAAACCTGGTTCGCTCTATACTAGCCTTCCTGAATTGTCTCGCATCTTCCAGCAGATAAAAGGGATAGCCGGCAAATCCGGCCGAGCCGCGCGCGCATCTTGTAGGTAGTGACGCTGCGCTACGAATCGTTTCCGGAGATTTACGTCAGAACGCCAGCAACTTCCGCCCTTCGAAGGGGTTAGTTCAAATCGCGGGACGACTCGCAATAACACGCCGCGATGAAACATTTAAGACTCCAATGACACTACATTCACAAACGTTCCTTATCCTGGTTGAAGCTATCGGCAGCGGCGGCCAGAACGAACGGAGGGCCGGCCATGCACCCTATCGCATCTCCATCCAGGAGAATGAACTCGCGCGTTGAAGCGTGGGGAGACGTGTGGGTCTATTGGCAATGCAGCGGAACCGATTTTGGTTCCCGAAGGGCAAATTCGGGCCGACGCCGTGGTGCGCCATGCAAGGCCTGGAATCGGATTGGGGCTAAAATTTACAGCGGTAAGCGAGCAAGATCGCCCGCAACTGGCGTTACTCTTGATGAGACTCCGCGGGAAGCGGCAGCCCGCTGATAAATCGTGATTCAGATTTCAGGAGCGAGGATTTCGACCGCATCTTTCGAACGGCGCACCGGCACAAATTCGAACTCGACTAGATCCCTCCAGTGGCTCGCCCACTCTTCCAACAAACGCGCATTTTCGCACTCCATCAACTGGAAGCAGCGATCAAAATTTGTCTCCACCCAACTTTCCACGTAGGCAAGGCCGTCGGGAGCCATTCTCCCTTTTTCGCGGAAGCGCCGATAGACCGCTTTCGCATCCCGGTTCTTGAATCGTTCAACGACCATGTAGAGCATCGCAGAGCACCATTCTTCCTTCCTATAGATAGTTGGGCCGCTTGAATTCTCTGGCAGCGATCCGCGACGCGGCGATAGAATCCTCAATCGGGCCTCCCCGTCAAATCATTATGCAAGCAGCGATTCATCTTCGTCTCGCCGTCCCTGAAGACGTCCGGGTTCTCCGCGAACTGATCGCTGCGTCGGTCCGCGGTTTGCAGACCGAGGACTATACCCCGGCGCAGATGGAAGGCGCGCTCGAAACCGTTTTCGGTGTGGACAGCCAGCTCATCGCCGATGGTACCTACATCGTGGCCGAGACTGCGCCCGAGATTCTAGAGCGAGCAAATGAAACAAGTGTGGGACGGGCGCCGGTGATTGTCGGGTGCGGCGGCTGGAGTAAACGCAAAACACTCTATGGAGGCGACCGCTGGACGGGCAGGGAAGACGCGCTTCTTGACCCAAAGCGAGACGCCGCAAAGATCCGCGCTTTCTTTATTCATCCAGAATGGGCGCGTCGCGGTATCGGCAGCATGATCTTGAAAGCCTGTGAGGATGCGGCCAGAGCGGCAGGGTTTACGCGCTACGAGATGGGCGCGACATTGACGGGGGCCAAGCTCTTCCGCATCAGAGGCTATGTTGCCGTGAAGCCTATCTCAATCCCTCTGCTGAACGGCGAGTCGCTTCCCGTCATCCACATGGAGAAACAAGCCTAGGACAGCATCCACAAGCCTTCGCCGTTGGCACGCCCGGACTCCATCACAACAAATGGACGAGCGTCAATGCCAGGGGATAGGGGCCAGGAGCTCCCATTCACGCCCCATATTATTGTCGGTGATCACCCGTTCCCGCCCGTAGTTCGCGCGCAAGGACGCGTCGCTCTCCAGGCCCAGCTGCTCCGGCGGAAGATTGACGCTGTTCGCGAACTGCAAGTATTCCGCGAGCGTATGCTGAGCCAAAACGTTCGAAGGATCAAACAGGTAGCGATTGTCGATTTTGTATTGGCGGAGAATGTCGATCCAGCGCGACGCGTCGAGTTGCACCGGCGAATCGCTCACCAGCATAAAATTGACGACGCGTAAACCGTATGGAAACACGTGCAGAGCGGTGGAAATCGCTTCCGCGGATTCGGTGGTATTGAAGTAGTAGATCCCTCCGGCGTTCAAGTGGCTGCGGACCAACTTCAAAAACTCAACGGACAGAAGTCCGGTGCTGTGATCGCGCCAGAAGTAGGTGCTGTTGCAGACGATAGCGTCGTAGTGAGCGTCGGGGTGCGCGACGAGCCAGCGCCGGCCATCGTCGATATAGATGTGCACCTTTGGATTTTGAAGGAGCGAACGCACTACGGGATACTGCGGGATGAGTTGCAGATAGCCGGGGTTAATTTCAACAACGTCCAGCGATTCGAGCTGCGGATGATTGGCGAAGACTTGTCCCCAGGAGCCGGAGGCAAGGCCAATCATGAGCATGCGTTTGGGAGCAGGATGGACGGCGCTGAGAATAAGAGCGCGAAGAATGATGTTGGTATCGTGACTCGGGTCGATTCGAAAATGCCCGTCGTAAACGCCGCCGCCAAACACAGCGTCTTCCTTGGTGACGGAAATTACGCCATTGCGGTTTTCCACCACATGCGTGAAAGCAGTCCCCGCCTTCATCCGGTTTCCAAACGTTAATTTTTCATAGAGCGAGTCAAAACCGGGGGATGCCAACGGAACAGCGACGAGCGCGGCCACAAATAACAAGGCCGCCCATGCCGGCGGGAATCGCGATCCCTGCCGGGCGAGTAAGAAGACCATTCCCCCCGTCAGCACCGTCAGGAGGCCAAGCGCGAGCGAAATCTGGCGGAGTCCAAAGTGCTGCATGAGAATGAAGCCGATGCCTAAACTCCCTAGAACGGATCCCAGAATATTTGCGACATAGATCATGCTTACGCCGCTGCCGGCCTTCTCATCCGCGGAAACAGAAAGCTGACACACCAGTGGAAGAACCGAACCAAGCATCGCCGCAGTTAGAAAAAACGCGGGCGCGGAAGCTAGAAATGGAATCCCGTGAAACCGTGCGGTGGCGACCAGCCCTGGCAAGTACGCCGAAATTCCTCCCGACAAAAGCAGCAGCGCGCCGATAAATCGCACAATCGTTCGGGGCGGGACGTTCTGCGTCAGCTTCTCCGACAGATAGGAGCCCGCCGCTACACCCGCAAGAAAAGTGGCGAGCAAAAGAGCAAAGGCCGGTGCGCGGTCCGCGGAGGCCATCGAGAAAACCCGAAACCAGGCAATCTCAAACCCCAGAGCAAGGAACCCGGAAAGTCCGGCAAGCAGCATAGCCACTGGCAGCTTGATGGGCAGCTCGACAGCTGCCGCCTTCGTCGGTGTAACCGCCTGGTTGCCAGTGGCCACTGACGGACGGCGAGCGTACAGATACGCGGTGGCGCCGACCAGGGTGTTGAGGCAAGCGGCGATGGAGACTGAGCCGGATTGGCCGAACTCGCGAAGCAAATAAACCGCACAAATAAAACACGCGATGGCAGACCCAAGAGTATTCACAAAGTAGAGGCGAGAAACCGACGCACCGACGCGGCCCGACCGCCGCACGAGATGTTCAACTAGGATAGGCAGCGTCGCGCCCATCAACATCGTCGGCACAAGCAGCAGCGCAAAACTGAATAGGATGACGGAGGGCAGATTGACGCCGGCCGTGTAGGCAGCAGCCCAGCTAAAAACGCGGAGAGAGGAAAGCCCGAAAATGGCGATGCCCAGCTCTGCCAGGCCAAACATCAAAATCGCATGCCGGGGGAAGCGCGCCGAAAGCCAGCCGCCGGCGAGGTTCCCTAGACCCAGTCCCAGCATGAAGGCGCTGACCACGACCGCCACCGATTCCGCGTTTACGCCATAAATGGCGAACAATGCGCGTTGCCAGACAATCTGGTAAATCAGCGCCGGCATTCCGGAAAGGAGAAAGAGCGCGCTGAGCAGCAGGTTTTCCCATTTCTTTTCGCTGCGGTCAAAGTAAAAGCTAGCCGCCACAAAGAGCAGCAAATCGAAGAGCAGAAGCCAAAGAACGGGACTCGTGACCATGATTCTCCGGAGACGGCACGCTGTGGACTTACCAAAAGGATTATGGCGGCATCCGGCTCGCCGGTGGCGTGCAGCGCGTTGAGTTTTGTCCAATCATGTATTGCCTTTCCGGGATTGCTTCAGCATTCCTCTCCGCATTGTATGAACTCCAGACGGCGTTCGAATGCTTCCGTGGAATGCATAACCTTCAGACAGAAGATGGCCGCGCTAGGTATAATGCCCGGCGATGAAATCATCGCTTGGTTTACATCGGCGGGCGTATCGGATGTTCGCGCGGGTATTTCCGCGCTGCAGCATGATTTCGCAAGCGATCGCGTACAACCTGTTCCTCGCATTCTTCCCGACGTTGCTGGTAGCCGTGGCACTGGCGACGAGCCGCATCGGTGGGAAAACCAGCTTGTTCGACCTGATCAAGGACCTCACCGAGTTTCTGCCGCCGGGAAGCCAGGCTATCGTTTCGGAGTTTTTGGTGAGGCGCGGCCTGGACGCCTGGAAGCTCGCTGCACTCGGCTGGACGGGCATGCTGCTGGCTGGCTCGCAAGTCATGAAGCTGGTGATGGAAGGAATTCACATCATCTACGACGACAAAGAGCCGCTCGGATTTCTGCACCGCCAAATCCGCGGGCTGATGCTTCTGCTTGTGACCATGGCTCCGCTGCTGGCCGCCGCGATTCTCGGCGTCCTGGGCAGGCCTCTCCGCCATTGGCTCGGCCGTGAAATCGGCACGCGCATTCTTCCGGACGGCTGGTGGACCTTTTTCTTTCCAGCGGCGGCAATGGTGCTGGCCATGCTTGCGCTGACGGTCATTTATCGCGTGGCGCGCCCGCGGGAAGACAGCCTGCGCAACGTGCTTCCCGGAGCGATGATAGCCACGTTGCTCTGGTGGCTGGTGGACGTAGTCTTCGGAGTTTATGTTCGGCGCGTGCCGTACGGCATAGTCTATGGGGGATTGGCGGCGGTGATCGGCTTGATTATCTGGATGCAGCTTTCCGCGATAATTATTTTCCTGGGCGCCGCGTGGAACGCTGAGCTGGCGGACAGCCGAAAGGCAGCGCAAGCCCGTGGGTGAGCAAATCGTACGAGTGGAGTGTTACGCCGGCTACAGAGGCGACGAGCGCCCGATCCGCTTGCATTTCGGCGGCTGTGATCTCGAAGTCGTTTCGGTGGAAGACCGCTGGAACTCGCCCGGTGCCACGTTTTTCCGTGTCGTGGTGGATGGCGGCGACCACTACGTCTTGCGCCATGAAGACGCTCAAGATGTCTGGTGCCTCACTGCTTTCCGCGCCGCGCAACGGCCAACGTACAAAGATTGACACAGCGCACTGTTGCAACTAGATTTAATCAACGCTGACGGAGTGGAGGACGCAGAGTGCCTAAAGTATTCCGTCGGTGTCTCCTTGCCTTCACAGACGCTCATTGGGCTTTCTGTCTTGGCGCTCTCTTACTTCTCTCCGGGCTATCGCCGGCATTTGCGCAGTCGCCGCCCCCGCCTCCGCAAACTCCACAACCAGAAGCCGCCCAGAGCGCCCAAAAACCGGATTCGAAGACCACGAACGAAGAAATCGTCTCGCACGACACTCCGACGACATTTAAAGTGCGGGTCAACGTCGTGCTGGTTCGTGTCGTGGTGCGCGACAACAACGGCAAGGTCATCGCCAATCTCAAGAAAGAGGATTTTCAGCTTACGGACAATCGCAAACCGCAGGTGATTTCCAGTTTTTCCGTCGAGACGCCGGGCTCGCATGTTCCGGCGGTGAAACTGGATGCGGACGCGGGCGCCGCTCCGTCTGGCGGCGTCGCCGTAAAAGCACCGGAGCTGCCCCGGCGATTTGTCACGCTTTTTTTCGACGACCTGCATCTCTCCACACAGGATGTCCTGATTTCGCGGCAAGCTGCTACGAAACTGTTCAATGCCATGCAGGGCGACGATCGCCTCGCCATTTTCACCAGTTCCGGTCAGGTGCAGCAGGATTTCACAGCGGAGCGCGACAAGCTGGATGAAGCCCTGCAGCGAATCCTGCCTCGTCCCATCTCTAGTCATTCGTCGTCGGACTGTCCGCCCATGACGTTTTACGAAGCGTACCAGATCGTGGAAGTCAGCGATCCCACCGCGCTGCAAGTTGCCGTCCAGGATGCGTTGGCTTGCACCGGAAATGCACAAGCAGCCACGGCGCTCGCGCAAGCAGCCGCGCAACGCGGGCTGACAACTGGAGAATCGGAAATACAGTTCTCCTTTGGCAATCTGGACGCGCTGATTCGAAGAATGAGTGCCTTGCCAGGCCAGCGCGTGATTGTCATGATGTCTCCCGGATTCTTCGTCACTCCCGCGATGCATGACACCAGCGACATCATCGACCATGCCACCAAGGCCAATATTGTGATCAATTCGATTGATGCGCGCGGGCTGTACGTTTCCTCGGTCTACGATGTGACCAATACGGCCAGGGCGGACCCGATTCGCACGGCATTCATCACGATGGAAGAATTTGTGCAAAACGATGTGCTGGCCGAATTTTCCGACGGCACCGGTGGAACCTTCTTTCACAACCGCAACGACATTGATCAAGGGCTATTGCAGGCCGCGGCGGAGCCGGAAGCGTCCTACCTCTTGGGATTCTCGCCGCAAAACCTGAAGCTAGACGGCAAGTATCACCACCTGAAAGTGACATTTGCAACCAAGCAGAAATGGACGTTGCAGGCGCGTCATGGCTACTTCGCCCCGCATGAAGTGTCGGACCCGGAGGCAGTCGCGAAAGAAGAGATTCAGCAGGCCATCTTCTCCCAGGAAGAATTGCATGACGTGCCCATCGAATGCCAGACGCAATTCTTCAAGAACGAGAAAGGCGTCCGATTGACCGTAGAGGCGCGCGTCGAAACCAAAGGGCTGCGATTCCGCAAGGCCGCGGACCGCAACAACGACAAGCTGACCATCGCGACAGTAATCTTTGACGAAAACGGCAACCTCCTAACGGGCATGGAGAAGATCGTCGAAATGAAGCTTCGGGATGAGACTCTGCAGAAAATGAACAAGACCGGCGTCAGCGTGCGCTCCAGCTTTGACCTGCAACCCGGAACCTTTTTAGTCCGCATCGTCGTCCGCGATTCCGAAGGCACACAAATGGCCGCCATGAATCGCGGCGTGGTGATTCCGTACTGAGCGCTGGTCCGAGCAGCCGCCAAATACGTTGGCATTAAAATTAATGCAGGAGTATAGTTGGGCAACTGGCCTGCAGGGGAGCATCCGCCAGGATGGCGCGGCAGTTGTCGAGCTCATGCGCCCCGGGGGACGAGGGTTTCAGAAGGGCAAGGATGTCTTACCCAAGGTTATTCCCGGATTTTCGCCGTTTTACCTTCATAATTCTCTTCTGCTGTATTTTGCTACCAATTGGCATTCTCCGAGCCCAAGCACCCTCCTCTCCGCCAGCGCCACCCGATGCACCCGCGAAGACGGATTCGGACACGAAACCTTCGCAAGCGCCTTCTCCCAGTGACGCCGCGGAGGTTTCCAGCCATGACGGCCCCGCTACCTTCAAGGTGCGCGTCAACCTGGTCCTGGTTCGCGTGGTCGTGCGCGACTCACAGGGGAAAGTTGTTCCGAACCTGAAGAAGGAAAACTTCCAGCTCTCCGACAATCGCAAGCCTCAGACGATTTCCTCGTTTAGCATTGAGACTCCGGAAGCGCGCACAGCTTCGGCGGTAGCAGCGCCGGCAACTTCCGACGGATATTCCTCAAGCACCGACGCGATTGCGGGGAAAGCCACCGTTTTGCCGCAGCGATTCGTGTCCATGGTTTTCGATGATGTCCACATGTCCATGGAAGACACCGCGTTCGTGCGAAATTCGGCGACGCGGTTCTTTGCCTCCCTTGCCCCAAGCGATCGCGTGGCTTTTTACACCACGTCCGGGCAGTTTAAGCAGGACTTCACGAATGACCTGGATGGATTGAAAAAAGCCTTGTTGGGAATCATTCCGCGTCACATATCCAACGACAACTTCCATGATTGCCCGGACGTCAGTTATTACGAGGCGGACTTGATTGAGAACAAGACCGACTCGCAGGCACTCGCCGTCGCGGCCGAGGAAGCAGTCCAGTGCGCGTTCAATGGCGACGAGACGAAGATCGCTATGGCTCAAGTATTGGCAGACACGGCCGCACAGCGGGCCCTCATAGCGGGCGACACTGACACGGACTACGCCTACCGGCATCTCGAGGAGGCAATTCGGCGCTTGTCTGCGATGCCCGGGCAGCGCGTGCTCGTCCTTGTCTCGCCGGGATTTATCATGTCAACGCTGCAGCTGGAAGCTTCCGACCTGGTCGATCGCGCGACACGCGCCAATATCGTGATCAATACCATTGATGCCCGCGGGCTCTATACGCCCGATGTGATGGGCGACATCGCCAATCCGCCGCAGGACTCACTGCGCACTGCTGGGTTCAAGACTTCCTATCGCGTTGCCGCGCAGTTCGCCCAGGAAGATGTCCTTGCCCAATTTGCCGATGGAACCGGCGGCAGATTTTTTCACAATCGGAATGACGTGGACGAAGCCATGCGCGAAGCAGCCGCCGCGCCCGCTTTCTCGTATCTGCTGGGATTTTCCCCGCAAAATCTGAAAATCGACGGCCGTTATCACACCCTGAAGGTTACTCTCACCAACAAGGAAAAATTCAATATTCAGGCCCGCCACGGCTACTTCGCGCCAAAATCTGTCGAAGATCCCGCGGAGGCCGCCAAGCAGGAAATGCAAGAGGCGCTGTTCTCCCAAGACGAAATCCGCGACCTGCCGGTGGATCTGCAAACGCAATTTTTCAAAAAGGATGAGATGGGCGCGCGCCTCGCGGTCCTCAGTCACTTTGATGTGAAAGGCATCCACTTCCGGAAGGCCGAGGGCCGCAATAAAGATCAGTTGACGATCGTCACCGGAATCTTCGACGAAAATGGAAACTTTGTGACCGGTGGCGAAAAGGTTGTGGAGATGAAACTGTTGGACACCACCTACGACCGCCTGAGCCGCTCGGGTTTCACCGTGAAATCCAGTTTTGATGTGAAGCCTGGCACCTATATGGTTCGTCTGGTGGTGCGCGACGCCGAAGGTGCGCAAATGGCGGCGCGCAATGGAGCCGTTGTCATTCCCTTTTAGGATTCAGCAGTTTGCGTGGAGGAGACCATGAATACGCTGAAGAACTTTGAGAGACAAATTCGGCTGGCTGCCTGCCTGGCTATTGGCCTGATGTTCGCCGCCCCCAATCCTTTGCGGGCTCAACAACAGCCCCCGCCTCCACCGCCTCCCGCCGATGCCTCGGCGCAGGGGGGACCCGTCGTCGTCATCAAGAAGGAATCGAAACTCGTGCTTGTAGATGCCGTGGTAATGGACAAGAAGGGCAACTATGTCCACGACCTCACCAAGGACGACTTCAAAGTTTTCGAGGACAACAAGGAACAGCCGGTCTCCACCTTTTCTGCCGGCATGGATCCCGCTGCCCCCACCGTTGGCGGTCGGCGCTATTTAATTCTCTTCTTTGACAATTCCACCATGGCGGCCCCGGATCAGATCCAGGCGCGCGCCGCAGCGACAAAATTTATCGAAGCCAATGCCGGGCCGGACCGCTTGATGGCCGTCGTGGATTTTGGCGGCACGTTGAGGATTGTTCAGAATTTCACTGCCAACGCTAATTTGCTTCGCGCGGCGGTTTCCGGCGTAAAAAACTCCGCTGTGGATCCCAACGCCACTGCCGCGGATTCGGTTACGGTTGCCTCCAACGCTTCCAGCTCACCGCTGGGAGCAGGCGGACCCGGTCTCGGATTTTCTTCGCTGAATAACGCCGCTGCGGATTTCGGCGCGCGCAGCATGCTGCTCGCGATTCGTAGTCTCGCAAAAAATCTTCGCAGTGTTCCCGGGCGGAAAATGGTGGTCTTGTTCTCCGGCGGATTTCCGCTGACCAACGAAAACGAATCGGAGCTGACCGCGACGATCGACGCATGCAACAAGGCAAACGTCGCTATCTACGCCCTGGATGCGCGTGGATTGGTGGCCCCGGGCGGAGTCACGCACAGGATTTCGCCCAAGGCCAAGTCGCGCGCTGTGTCCGCGCATTCGAACTCGGGTCCATCCTCGGCAAAGCCGAAACTACTTCTTGCAGCCTACCCCGCGTCCGCCATGCCTGATCCTCAACACGGCGGCGGAGGTGGCACTGGTGGTGGTGGTGGCGGGGTTGGTGGAGGAGGAGGTGGCCGAGGTGGTGGGGGGGGTACGGGCGGGGGCGGAACTGGGGGTGGCACGGGAGGCGGAACGGGTGGCGGAACAGGAGGCACCGGTGGAGGAGGAAAAGGCGGCACCGGCGGAACAGGTGGGACGGGCGGTGGAACTGGCGGCGGGGGTAGCCGTGGCACCGGAGGAGGAGTTACCACGCCGAACTCCAACTACAACAATCCCTACAACAATTCGAATTACAACCAGGCGCGTTCGCTGCTGCCTCAATTGCCGACTTCGACTTCGACCAATCAGCAGGTCCTCGCGGCTCTGGCCATCGGGACCGGAGGCTTTACCATCTTCAACACCAACGATTTGCTGGGCGGGCTTGAAAAAATCGGTCGAGAGCAAAATGAATTTTACATTCTTGGATACGTTCCGCCGGACACGCCGGAGGGCAGCTGCCACGGCCTGAAAGTGAAGCTAAACAAGGGTGGAATGGAGGTTCGCTCGCGAACTTCCTATTGCAACGCCAAGACCACCAATATTCTCGAGGGCCGTCCCGTCGAAAAGCAACTGGAGTCGCACGCCTCAGGGAATCAAACGGGTTCGATCCGCGGCGTCATGGAGACGCCGTATTTCTACACCGCGCCGAACGTCGCACGAGTGAACCTGGCCATGGAAATCCCTCCGGACGCCGTGCAGTTCAGCAAGGACAAGGGGAAATATCACGCGAATCTCAATGTGCTGGGCATCGCGTACCGTCCGGATGGCTCGATCGGTGCGAAATTCAGCGACACCGTCAATCTGGATTTCGAGAAAGACGAGTGGAAACAGTTCACCAGCAGTCCGTATCACTACGAAAATCAATTCGACGCTGCCTCGGGTTCGTATAAGCTCACCGTCGTCCTGAGCGCCGGCGGAGATGCGTTTGGAAAATTCGAAACTCCACTGACCATCGA
Source organism: Acidobacteriota bacterium (assembly GCA_013289835.1). Lineage (GTDB taxonomy): Bacteria > Acidobacteriota > Terriglobia > Acidiferrales > UBA7541 > Acidiferrum. The sequence continues at coordinate 50,561 of JABCZG010000011.1, forward strand.
TGCTTACGACGGTCAGCATTTCAGCCTCGGCGGGCTTGCCCTTTCAAACGCGCCGCAGCGCGTCAACGATGTGCCGGCGAGTGTCGGTGCGGCGCTCCTCGAGGACCGCACGCTTCTCGTGGTCAAGGGTGTCGAGGTTCCGCCTTCCGGCAGCAACCGCTTTAAGCGTACCGATACCGTCGTTTTGTACACGGAAATTTACGAGCCACTGCTGACCTCGCCGACCCCGCCGGTTGTGGGCATGGGGTATCGCATTTTCGACCGCGCCACCAACACGCAGATATTTTTCACCGGCGTGCAGCATGCCGACGAATACATCCAGAAAGGCAACCCGGTAATCCCCATCGGCATGAAGGTAGCGTTGAACAACTTGAAGCCGGGCTCCTACCGGCTGATGATGCAGGCGGTGGATGGCGCGAACAATCATGCGCCGGACCGCGTCGTGGATTTTGAAGTAACGGAGTAGTCTGACACGGCCGGTCCGGCGGCTCGGCTCCCTTTCCACGGGTTCAGTCCCGGGTCACCGGGTTTTTTGGGCGTGAAATAGTGTCTTGCCGTCCAAGCTACATCGAACTAAGTCTTTTCCTACCTGTACCTTCGGCCGTGATAGGGATTCGACACGGCCTCTGGAGTTCCGCAACTTCTTCGCCCCTCTGGGGTTATTCTGGAAGTGACCGGCAACTCGAAAACCATGCTACTGAGCAGGAGAGTGCCATGAGGCTGAAAGACCATCCCGCCTCCTCATTATTTCTCAGGGTTCCCGCAATTTCCGCCACGCCGAGGTCTTTCCTCGCGGCGATTCTCTCGTTCGCATGTGTTCTTTCGCTCGGCGTCGATCTCCCCGTCGTCGCCGCAATTCCGGCCGCGAAAGACAAGAAACACAAGCCGGATCCCGCGCTGAAGGGTCTGCCCATCACCGAACTCACCCCTGATGAAGCGATTCTTCACGCGCTTAATCGCCTTGCCTACGGGCCGCGCCCAGGCGACATTGAACGCGTCCGGCAAATGGGCCTTGCGAAATGGATTGATCAGCAACTCAATCCGAGCTCGATCGACGACAAGGCGCTCGAAGCGCGGCTCCAAAATTATCCGACCCTGCGGATGTCCACCGCCAAATTGATTGACGAGTATCCGCAGCCCAAGCAGGCCGAAAAGCAGGCGGAGAAGCGCGCCGTTGCCGTGATCGAGACGACGGACCAGCGCCGCTCCGATGCGGCCGCGCAAACCATTGCGCGCGATATGCAACCGGGACAAGGACAAGGGCACGCACAAGGACAATCTCAGGCTTCCGACACGCCGGCAGACGCTCCTCAGCAAACAGCGGAAAACTCTCCAGCCAAACAAGATATGACCGACGCGCCGGCTCCGATGAAGCAGGATCCGTCGCAAGCCAATCCCCGTCAAAACGGCGCTGGCAAAGCGAACGCGCTCGGCGGCGGCGACCCCAACAACGTGCCGCGCGCCATGGCCGACGACAGCAAGCGGCCGCCGCGAATTGTGGCCGAGCTTTCCATGGCTAAAGTCACCCGTGCGCTTTACAGCGAGCGGCAATTGCAGCAGGTCATGGACGATTTCTGGTTCAACCATTTCAACGTGTTTGCGGGCAAGGGCGAAGACCGCTACTACCTGACGTCCTACGAACGCGACGTCATCCAGCCTCACGCACTGGGCAAGTTCAAGGATCTTCTGAACGCCACGGCGAAAAGCCCCGCGATGCTTTTTTATCTCGACAATTTTCTAAGCGTCGATCCGCGTGCCGCGCGGCGCGAAGCGGCCGAGCGCGCCATGCGCCAGCAGATGCGCTATGGGCGTTTTGGCGGGCCGCCTCCGAATGCGCAGCAGGTGGCGAAGAAGAATGACCGCGGGCTCAACGAAAACTATGGCCGCGAATTGATGGAACTGCACACCCTCGGCGTGGACGGCGGCTACACGCAAAAAGATGTCACGGAAGTCGCGCGCTGCTTCACTGGCTGGACGATTGAAAAGCCGAGGCAAAATCCGAATTTCAAATTTGACGACAAGTTGCACGATTACGATCCGAAATTCGTGATGGGCACGAAAATCCACGCGGGTGGAATGAAGGACGGCGAGGAAGTGATTGACCTTCTCGCGCACAATTCGAGTACCGCGAAATTTATTTCCACGAAACTCGCGCGCCGCTTTGTTTCTGATAATCCGCCGCAGGCTCTTGTGGACCGCATGGCGCAGTCCTTCCAATCCAGCGACGGCGACATTCGCGTCGTAATGAAGACCATGATCTGGTCGCCGGAATTCTGGTCCCGCGATGCCTACCGCGCCAAGATCAAGACGCCGTTCGAATTGGTCGTCTCCGCTGCGCGCGCCATGGGCTCTGATGTGGATACGCCGATGCCGCTCGTGCAGTGGGTCGGACGAATTGGCGAGCCGCTCTACCAATGCCAGCCGCCGACCGGCTATTCCGATAAGGCCGACGCATGGGTGAATACCGGAGCGCTGTTGAACCGGCTGAATTATTCGTTGGCCCTGGCGGGCAACAAGATGCGTGGTGCGCGCACCGACGTGGCTTCGCTGCTGGGCGTGGATCCGTCCTCGGATCCGAAAGCGGCGCTGGACCGCGCCGTCCAAGTTTTCCTGGGCGGGCAAGCTGGGCCCACCACCGTGGAGACGCTCGAGAAGCAGCTTGATAATCCGCAAGTCCTGCAAGCGAAGCTCGACGACGCCCACAGGCAAGTAGATCTCGGTGTAGTCGCAGGATTGGTCGTAGGCGCGCCCGAATTTCAGCGCCGCTAATGTGGAGCACGGGAGCCCGGCTCCCGCTTTTACGGTTATGCAGTACCTCGATCTCAAAAGCGGCAGCCCGGCTGCCGCACTCCAGATCGAGGCGCAGAGTAGAGCTAAGAGAGGTCGCGATGTCATACAAATGTTGCGAAGGGGTACGAGGCCTGAAATTCTCCCGCCGCTATTTCTTGAAGCAAGGCGGAGTAGCCATGGTTGGTCTGAGCGCCATGCCCGCATTCCTGCAGCGCGCCGTTGCTGCCACGCCCATGCCCAACAAGAAGCAGCTCGTCGTGCTCTTCCAGCGCGGCGCCGCGGACGGCCTCAATATCGTTGTGCCTTTCGGCGAGCCGAACTATTACCGCTTGCGTCCTTCGATCGCTATCCCGCAGCCGAAGCGCGGCGGCGGGGACGCAGCGATCGATCTCGATGGATTCTTTGGATTGCATCCGAGCCTCGCTCCGCTCGAGCCGCTCTTCCACAAAAACCAGCTCGCCATCGTGCACGCCGCCGGCTCACCCGATCCGACACGCTCGCATTTCGATGCGCAAGACTTCATGGAATCCGGCACGCCCGGCCTGAAATCCACCGAAGACGGCTGGCTGAATCGCACGCTGGAAACCGTGACCGAAGAAAATGCTTCGCCCTTCCGCGCCGTCGCCATGGGCCCGAATCTTCCGCGCATGTTGCAGGGAAGCGCGCCCGCCATCGCGTTACCGGACCTCAAGCAGTTCAAGGTGATGGCACAAGCTCCGGGCACGGGCCAAATGGTCGAAGGTGGATTCGAAGCGATGTACGCGCAATCCGTGGACCACGCTCTGCACGGCACCGGCACCGAAACATTTGAAGCCATCGATCTTCTTCGCAAAGCCGATCCGTCCAAATATCAGCCGGAAAATGGCGCGCAATATCCCACCAACCGTCTTGGCCAGAGCTTGCAGCAAATCGGCCAGCTCCTCAAAGCCAACATTGGCGTCGAAGTTTTGTTCGTCGATTGCGGTGGCTGGGACAATCACGTCAACGAAGGCGGCGTGCAAGGCCAGCTTTCGAATTTGCTCAAAGATTTAGGACAAGGCCTCGCAGCATTTCATCAGGATCTGGGCGATCGCATGCAGGACGTCGTCGTCGTAACCATGAGCGAATTCGGCCGCACCGCCAAGGAAAACGGCAATCGCGGCACGGATCACGGCCACGCCAACTGCATGTTCCTGATGGGCGGCGACGTAAAGGGCGGCCAAGTCTACGGGAAATGGCCCGGCTTGAACGATCACCAACTCAACGAAGGCCGCGACCTCGCGCTCACCACCGATTTTCGTTCCGTCGTCGGGGAAGTTCTTACGAAACACATCGGTGTGAAAGAACTAAAGACCGTCTTCCCCGGCTTCGACAACAACCCGCACAAATTCACCGGCTTAATCCGCTCCTAATACTGGGGTGCGGGAGCCCGGCTCCCGCTTTTACGGCGTAAGCCATACCTCGATCCCAAAAGCGGCAGCCCGGCTGCCGCACTCCAATTCTTTTTCGATTTGATTACGCATAGATAACCTAATAAATGCTATAATCGTGGGCGAGCTTGCTCGAAATGGCATCGAAAGTTCTCCGCGACTGGCCGCACGCACCCGCGCACCGTTTGGGAGATGCCGGGGCGTATAGCGTTACCGCGGGAACCTACAAGAAAGCCCATGTATTTTCTACCCCGGACCGATTGGCCTACTTAACGGACGCCCTTCTAACACTGGCCGAAGAATACCGCTGGAGGCTCCAAGCCTGGGCCATTTTCTCTAACCACTATCATGTTGTCGCCGAGTCTGAACAGCCAGCCTTCTTGAAGCGGCTGGTTCAATACTTGCATTCCATAACCGCGAAGCACGTCAACCTGCTCGACGAGACACCCGGACGAAAGGTCTGGTTCGAATATTGGGACACTTACCTGACATACCAAAATTCATTTCTCGCGCGACTCAACTATGTTCATTGCAATGCGGTCCGGCACGGACTTGTCGCCGTACCCGAGCAGTATCCCTGGTGCTCTGCTGGCTGGTTTGCCCGAGAAGCCCCACGCGCGTTTCGTGCAACTGTGATGAGTTTTCCTTCGGATAAAATTGCGGTACCTGACGACTACGAAGTGCTCCCGCTCAAGTAGTCATGGAGTGCGGGAGCCCGGCTCCCGCTTTTACGATTGCGGCCCCGCGGCGATCCCAAAAGCGGCAGCCCGGCTGCCGCACTCCAAAAAGCTAAGCGGCCGAGCCGCGGATGCGCATCCCGTAGAACGAGCGATAGACGAAGGTGAAGGAAACCACAAAGAAGACCGCGGCAAGGATGTGCGTCAAGCCGCTGCCCTGGCTAGCCGTCAATTGCACGGCCAGTTCGACGGCCAGCAATCCAAAGAGCGTGGTGAACTTGATGACTGGATTCAGCGCCACCGACGAAGTGTCTTTGAAAGGATCGCCAACAGTGTCGCCTACAACCGTCGCGTCATGCAACGGTGTGCCTTTCTGCTTCAATTCCACTTCGACGATTTTCTTGGCGTTGTCCCACGCGCCCCCGGCATTGGCCATAAAAATGGCTTGATACAAGCCGAAGATGGCGATGGAGAAGAGGTAGCCGATAAAAAAGAACGGCTCGACAAAGGCAAACGCCAGCGTAGCGAAAAAGACCGCGACGAAAATGTTGAGCATGCCCTTCTGCGCGTACTTCGTGCAGATCTCGACGACCTTTTTGCTGTCGGCGATGCTGGCGGCGGCCGCGCCATCCAGTTTGATGTTGGCTTTGATGAATTCTACCGCGCGATAGGCGCCGGTGGTCACTGCCTGCGTCGAAGCTCCCGTAAACCAGTAAATCATGGCGCCACCGGTGACGAGGCCTAGCACGAACGGCGCGTGAAGGAGCGAGAGATTGTTCACGTTTTCGGAGAGGCCGTGGGTCAGCGCCATGATGATAGAGAAAATCATCGTGGTGGCCCCGACGACCGCCGTCCCGATAAGCACAGGCTTGGCTGTCGCTTTGAACGTGTTGCCTGCGCCGTCGTTGGCTTCGAGCATTTCCTTGGCGCGCTCGAAGTTCACGTCAATGTTGTAATCCTTTTTGAGTTCTTGCTTGATGCCAGGGATTTGCTCGATCAGCGAAAGCTCATAAACCGACTGCGCGTTGTCCGTCACTGGGCCATACGAATCGACGGCAATGGTTACCGGCCCCATGCCGAGAAACCCGAACGCAACCAATCCAAAGGCAAACACCGCCGGAGCGAGCATTCGATCGTGAGCGCCGAGGCCAAGTGTGCTAATCAGGTAGCCCAGGGACATCAGCAGGACCATTGCCAGACCAATGTAGTAAGCGGAGAAATTGCCGGCGACGAAGCCCGAAAGAATCCCGAGCGAGGCGCCGCCTTCTTCCGCGGAGGTGACCACTTCCTTCACGTGCCGCGAATTGGTGGAGGTGAATACCTTCACCAGTTCGGGAATCAGCGCGCCTGCAAGCGTGCCGCAGGAAATGATCGTCGCCAGCTTCCACCATTGCGAGGTGTCGCCGTCGAGCGTGGGGATGATCAGCGACGAAATCACGTACGTCAGCGCAATCGAAACGAAAGAAGTGATCCAGACCAGCGAGGTCAACGGTGTCTCGTAATCCATCTCGTCGGCATTGCCGAACCGCGCCTTGGCGATGAACCCGTTGATAAAGTAAGCCGCGGCGCTGGAGATCAGCATCACGATGCGCATCACGAAAATCCACACGAGCAATTGAATTTGCAGGGTTGGATTCTTGACTGCAAGCAAAATGAAAGTGATGAGCGCGACGCCAGTGACGCCGTAGGTTTCGAAACCATCCGCGCTGGGGCCCACGGAATCGCCCGCATTGTCTCCGGTGCAATCGGCGATCACGCCGGGATTGCGCGCATCGTCTTCTTTAATCTTGAAAACAATCTTCATCAAATCGGAGCCGATATCCGCGATTTTCGTGAAGATGCCGCCGGCGATTCGCAGCGCCGCCGCGCCCAGAGATTCGCCGATGGCGAATCCGATGAAGCATGGCCCAGCGTAATCACCGGGAACGAAGAGGAGAATGAACAGCATCATCAGCAGTTCGACGCTGATGAGCATCATGCCAATGCTCATTCCGGCTTCAAGCGGCGTGTGATAAATCGCGTACGGCTTGCCGCGCAGGCTGGCAAACGCCGTGCGCGAATTTGCAAACGTGTTCACGCGAATGCCGAACCAGGCCACGCCATAACTTCCTGCGATTCCGACAAGGCTGAAAATCAAAATGATCGGCAAAGTGACCGCCACGGGAGCTACCGGAGCCAGCCAGCCGAAATAGAGGATAATCACCACGGCTATGAAAACCCACAAGATCATCAGAAACTTGCCCTGCGTGATGAGATACGTTTTGCAGGTTTCGTAAATCAGTTCGGAGATGTCGCGCATGGACTTGTGCACCGGCAGGTTTTTCAGCCGCGTATAAATCGCCAGCCCAAACGCCAGTCCGAACACGCAAATCACAATACCGAACAGGAGAAGTTTGTGCCCGTCAATCCCAAGAAAAGTCACTTGAGAAAGATCGGGAAGCTTTAGGTTCGCTTCGCCACCGGCTTCATCGGCCAGCGCCGAGGCGCCAGTGAGCAGAGTGAGCGCAGCGGCAGCTACTCCAAACTTGGCGAATCTACAGCCGAGAGACCAGGCACGTGCAAGCCAGGTGCGCATTCGAATTCCTCCGTGCATCAATTGTTTACAGGCATTTACAGCGCAATCGCTTCGCCGGACAGTCGTTTCCGGCACACTTTTTCGATCAAGCACCCTCAGGCGCAACTCGAATTGTTCTCATTCCACCGGGAAGAGCCGCCGCGCGCCGGTCCAGGACTACCCCAATAACCCCCGGCAAAACGCCCTCATAACGGGGCGCGCGGGCTGGCACAGAGCGATGATTTATAACATTTAACCAATGAGGGGTCAAACCAAGGCTTATGCAAAGAACCTGCGGGCCCGTATCGCCTCGGATACCAGTCTGCTGCGTTTTTGCAAAGCGATGGTAACATGCCAGAATCATTTGTGAGCAAACAGGTGTAGCGCGACGGGGGTTCATGGGTACCAAGCCAATGTTGGAAGCGGCGCCAAGCGCCGGCGCGACGCGTGATGTGCGTCACGATTGGAAACGAGCGGAAGTCGAGGCCATTTACCGCGCGGCGCTGCCGGAGCTCATGTTTCGCGCGCAAACAATCCATCGTCAATTTCATTCGCCTGACCGCGTGCAGACTTGCCAGTTGATTTCTATCAAGACGGGTGGCTGCCCGGAAGACTGCGCGTATTGCCCGCAGAGCGCGCACTACGATGCGGGTGTGGAACGCGAAGATTTGCTTGATCCGGAGCATGTGATCTCGGTGGCGCGCGAGGCGGCGGGCCGCGGCGTGACGCGCTTTTGCATGGGAGCCGCGTGGAGGCAGGCGCCGGGGGGCCAGGAATTCGAGAACGTGTTGGAGATGGTGCGCGGCGTTTCCGCTCTTGGCATGGAAGTATGCTGCACGCTTGGGATGCTGACCGATGTGCAGGCCGTGAAGCTGAAAGAGGCGGGGCTGAACGCGTATAATCACAATCTGGATACATCACCGGATTTTTATGGTTCGATTATCACGACGCGGGTTTATGAAGATCGCCTGAAAACGCTGGCGGCGGTGCGCAGAGCGGGGATCACGGTTTGTTGCGGCGGGATTCTAGGCATGGGCGAGCGCGAAACGGACCGCATCGGTCTTCTGCATCAATTGGCATCGCTCCAGCCGCATCCGGAGAGCGTGCCGATCAATATGCTGGTGCGCGTGGAAGGAACGCCGCTGGCGGCGATGCCGCCGCTGGATCCGATGGAGATGGTGCGCGCCATCGCGACGGCGCGGATACTTATGCCTGCTTCGCGGGTGCGACTGGCCGCGGGACGGAAACAGTTGTCTCCCGAAGCGGTTACGCTTTGTTTTCTTGCGGGGGCGAATTCGATTTTTGTCGGAGAAAAACTTTTGACTACTCCGAATCCCGGTCCGGATGAAGACGAGCAATTACTACAATCCCTGGGGATGAAGCCACTCGAATCGCATGCCATCTAACTTTCACGATGAATTTCAGGGCGAATTGAAAGCGGGGCTTCGCGAGCTCGAAGCGAAGGGCAGGCTGCGCTCGCTGGCGGAGATTCGCGGTGTGAATCTCTGCTCGAATGATTATCTGGGACTCGCGGAGAATCCAGCGCTGAAAGAAGCGGTTGTCGAGGCCGTGCGCGAGTCGCCGCGAGTTGGCGGAACGGGTTCACGGTTGCTTTCGGGACACGCCGCGATCTGGAACGAGCTGGAAGAAGAATTCGCGCGATTTGCTGGAACCGAAGCGGCACTTTATTTTGGCAGCGGCTACGCGGCGAATCTGGGCGTGCTTACTTCGCTCCTGAATAAAGGGGATGTGGTATTTTCGGACGCACTCAACCACGCGAGCCTGATTGACGGCATGCGGCTTTCCGGCGCGCGGAAAGTCATTTATCCGCATCTCGATTTAAACGCGCTCGAAAGTGAACTGAAAAAGTATGAGAACGAGCACTGCCGCAAACTGGTCGTGACGGAAAGCGTTTTCAGCATGGATGGTGATGTCGCTCCGGTCACCGAGATTTTTGCGCTCGCGGATCGCTACGGAGCCGGTGTTATCGTGGATGAGGCGCACGCGACTGGCGTGCACGGCCCATCGGGGCGGGGGATTGCGGCCGCAAGTGGATGCGCCGATTTTCTTGTTGCTGCCGTGCATCCCTGCGGAAAGGCGCTCGCCAGCGCGGGCGCGTTTGTTTGCGGTAGCGCCGTTTTGAGGGAGCATCTCATCAATCACGCGCGGACGTTTGTGTTCAGCACGGCGCAGCCGCCGTATATGGCGGGTCAGATTCGCGCGGCGCTTCGGCTGGCGCTCGCGATGGACTGCGAGCGTGAAGAATTGCACGCGAGGTCGAAGCGGTTCGCGGCAGCGCTGGGTTCTCGGGGATGGGACACAGGGAATAGCACCACGCAAATCGTACCCGCGATGATCGGCGGAAACGAAGAGACACTGGCCGCCGCTGATTTCCTGCAGCAGGAAGGATTTGCGGTGCGCGCGATTCGGCCTCCCACGGTTCCACGAGGTAGTGCGCGGTTGCGTTTTTCCCTGACGGCCGGAATTGCCGAAGGGGCGCTAGTTCGGCTGGAGAATTCCTTGAATCATTGGCGCGACCTTGCGTATAGATCCGCTGTGGCGGGACGGGCATGAGGCACCACTTTTTCATTACTGGCACGGACACGGGAGTCGGCAAAACGACGCTTTCGGCGCTGCTCTGCGCGGCGCTTGATGCCGTTTACTGGAAGCCGATTCAGACGGGCACGCTCGAAGGCTCGGACCGCGTGACGGTCATGCGGCTGGCAGGGATCGGCACGGACCGCACGCTTGATGAAGTTTATAAGTTTGTTCCACCGGTTTCGCCGGATCTGGCGGCGCGCTGGGCGGGAGTGGAAATCGATCTCGGGCGAATCAACATGCCCAGCAGCTTGATCAATGACTGGCTGATCGTGGAAGGCGCTGGCGGCGTGCTGGTGCCCATCAACCAGAAACAGTTCATGCTGGATATGATGGTGAAATTCAAGTTGCCGGTGGTGGTGGCGGCGCGCAGCAGCTTGGGCACGGTCAATCACACGCTGCTCACACTTGCAGCGCTGCATGCGGCGGAGCTTCCGGTGCACGGCGTTGTGCTGATCGGCGACCAGAACCGCGAAAACCGCGAAACCATCGAACGTTTTGGGCACGTGCGCGTGATCGGCGAGATTCCTAAATTGCCAAACCTGCACCGCACGGCGCTGATGCAGGTCTTCATGAACCATTTCGATCGCGCGGCCTTTGCGCAATAACTGCGCAGCATGAATTCCGCGCTGCGCATCTGGCATCCCTTCACAAATTCCGCGCTTGATCCTCCGCCGCTGCAAGTCGAGCGGGCGGAGGGAGTTTATCTCCACACAAAAGATGGACGGAAAATTCTGGATGCGATTTCGTCGTGGTGGGTGAATCTGCACGGGCACGCGAATCCGCGGATTGCCGCGGCCATTGCCGCGCAAGCGAGGAAATTAGAGCACGTCATTCTTGCGGGATTCACGCACGAAGCGGCGGAAGAGTTGGCAGAGCGGTTGCGAAAATGGCTGGCGCCGGAGCTGACACACTTATTTTTTTCCGACGATGGCTCGACTGCTGTTGAAGTGGCGTTAAAAATGGCCGTGCAGTTTTTCAGCAACCAGCAGCGCAGCGAGAAGTGCGAGATCGTAGCGCTGGAGCATGGGTATCACGGCGACACTGCCGGAGCGATGTCCGTCAGCGACGATTCACCGTTCACAGAGCCATTTCGCTCGATGCGCTATCCGGTGCATCGCGTGCATTCGGCGTATTGTTACCGGTGCCCAGTCGGATTGAAGCGCGAGTCGTGTCACATTGAATGCGTACAGCAACTCGAGTCGCTGTTAGCAGAACGCGGCGACAAGATTGCAGCGGTAATCGTTGAGCCGCTGTTGCAGGGCGCGGGCGGGATGATCGTGCACCCGGTAGAGTTTTTGCAGAAAGTGCGCGCGCTTTGCACGAAGCACGATGTGATGCTGATTGCCGATGAAGTGCTCACCGGATTCGGCCGAACAGGGAAAATGTTTGCATGTGATCTCGCGGGCGTCACGCCGGATCTGATGTGTTTGTCGAAGGGGATTACTGGCGGATTCCTGACGATGGGCGTCACGCTTTGCAGAGATCGGGTTGAGAATGCTTTTCGCAGCGAAGACCGGAAGCACACGTTTTATCATGGGCATTCGTATACGGGAAACGCGCTGGCGTGCGCGGCCGCCAATGCCAGCTTGCAGATTTTTGACGATGAGCCGGTGTTTGACCGCATTGCGATGATTGCGCGAATTCACGCGGAGCGGCTGGAACAATTCCGCAAACTTCATGAGGTGGGCCAGACGCGACAGATTGGGACGATTGGAGCAATCGAGCTGCGCGCGGAAGACGCGGGATATTTGTCGGCGATGCGGCCGAAACTGTATCAGTTTTTTCTGGAACGGGGAGTTTTGTTGCGGCCGCTGGGAAATGTGGTTTATGTTTTGCCGCCCTATGTGATTTCGGCAGGTGAATTGCATCGTGTGTATGACGTGATTGAAGAAGCCATTCAGACGTTGATTTAAGGCTGCGGTTGGAGTTCGCAATGTGTTAGAGGAATCTCAGAGCGGGCCGGGCTAAAGCCCGGCCTCTACAAGAGAAAAGAACGCAGCTTGGAGAAAACCATTGCCGGCGAATTTGAGTGGATGGAAACAGAAGGTTGTGGCGTTTGCGAGCGGGCTCGGGGCGCCGGGGCTTTTTCTCATTTCGTTTCTCGATTCGTCGGTGCTGACGTTTCCGGTGATTAATGATCTTTTGCTGATCGAGTTGTCGATCCAACATCCCGCTCGGATGCCGTTGTACGCGCTTATGGCGATGCTCGGATCGGTGCTGGGGTGCGTGCTGCTGTTTTTTCTGGCGGAAAAAGGAGGTGAAGCGCTTTTTCATAAACATGCGGGGCACCGGGCGCAGGCCATTCACAATTGGGTGGTGCACAACGGGTTCGGAGGGATGTTGGTTGCTGCGCTGTTGCCGCCGCCGACTCCCTTTAAGGTCTTTGTGGTCGCAGCGGGCGTGTTCGAGGTGCCGCTTGTCAGTTTCACGTCGGCGATCGCCCTGGCGCGGGCCATACGTTACTTCGGGATTGGCTACCTGGCGATCCGCTACGGGGCACAGGCGCTGCCATACCTGATGAGCCACAAGTGGCTGGTGGCTGCGGTAGTCGTCGCTCTGGCTGCAGTAAGCTACGGACTTTCCCGACTAATCCTCAGGCATCGGCCGAAGCAGGGAAAGCTGAATTAGAGGCGGGACCCCCCACCCCCCTTTTTTTGTATGTGTGGCAAACAAAGAGCTTAGCGTTTCTGCAAGTCCTTTGTTTGCCATACATGCGAGCAGGTCTGCAAGTGTTGCATCTAAAGAACTTGTATTGCACCGAAATTGTGCAATATGGGTTGTTCTTTTCGTGCCGGATGGGGGGATTCTACACTGGCTCAGGACAAGCCGTTCACTTCACAGGGATACCTAACGGGTACAATAATCCATAGAGAATAGAAGTCAAGGAAAACTTTATGGCGGCTAGAATACGCACGCCAGAGGATTTCTTCCACGATTCCACGACGATTACCACCAAGCTCGATTCGTACCGGGTTCCCAGGCGAGTTCTTGGGAGAGGATCTTGCCGGAAGGGTCGGTGTCGATGAGGGCTTCGGCGCGACGGCCGGAGCTCGCGTCGCGCGAGTAAGGGAAGGCGTGGAGGATGATGTGGAACCCCTGGGGGGTCTTTTCGACGCTGGCTTTGGGGAAGCGGGCGGCCTGGAGGAAGCGGCGGGCGGCGGGGGTGTCGCGGGCGGCGTCGAGGGCGGGCGAGGGCTCGGGCTTGAAGGAAGTGGTGGCGGATTCGGGGTCGAAGGTGGCGCCGGGGCCTACTTCGATTTCCACGTCCTCGAGGGCGCTTTCGGTTTCGACGATGCCGTGCCAGCGGAAGGGGGAAGCGGATTCGGCGAAGGCGGCGGTACGGCGGGGCGGTTCGCCATGGTAGGCGCGGGATTCGAGGAGGGACAGGGCGTTGCCGTGAAGGATGGCGCGGGTGCCGACGTAAAGAACAAGCGTGGCTAGAGCGATAGTCGCGCCGACTCTTCCTTTCGGGCCTTTTGATTTGGCGCCGATTTCCTCGGTGACCAGGCCGCTGAGCAGTGGAAGAAGGATACCGGCGAGCAGGATGCCTAGGATCCAGAGATCGAGGTGGGCGAGCCAGTCCAGCGCGAAGAGGCGGGTGGAGATGGGCCAGAAGAGTTCCACGGCGGCGTTTTGCGAGAGGTCCATTAGGAGATGGAGCAGGGAGGCGGCGAAAGCGGGGACGAAGATTGCGCTGAATGGAATTTGGGTTTCGGTCGGAGGCCGCTTTGGGAGATGGAATAGCAGAGCGAGGAGCAGGGCAAGCAATATGACTGCTAAGAGCGAATGAAGATAGGTGCGATGGAAGGTAAGGAAGGCAGACGGGCTGATGTAGGCGCTTAGGCCGTCGAAATCGGCGAGGGTTCCGGCTAGGAGCATGGCGATGGTGACGTTGCGAGAGACGCGGGGGAAGGCGGCGCGTTTCAGGGTGTAGGAGGCCAGGGCGTGGGTTAGGGGGTCCATGGGTAGAGTTTATCTCATGAATTTGGAGATAGAGACGATTGGTAAACCTCAATAACGGCAGCTGGGCTGGCGCACTCCAAATGGGGCAGAAGAGCGGCCCGCTTGAGAAGGTGGGCCATACAAAGAGAAGAGAAAAAACACCGGTCTGAAGACCGGCCACTACAGGAGTGGAAAAACACCGTTCCGAAGACAGGTCAGTCCGACAGTGTCCTTTAGCCCTGGCTGAACGTGATGTTCGTCGGAACACAGCCAGGAGTGGCTGTGCTACTGGAGATTAGGCGTGTGCGCCGGGGACCAGGAGTTTGAGGGCGCGGGGGATGATTTTGAATTCGATGGGGAGGCGGGCCAGGGGTTCGCCGTCGATTTGCGCGTAGAGAGGGTTCGTGTCGAGGGGTTCGCAGACGATGGTTTCGGCTTTCCAGAAGTGGACGCCTTCGGTTTCGCGCAAATCGCCCAGCAATAGGCTCGGCAAATAGCTCAGGTAGCGGAAGCCACTTTGGGTGGTCAGGGCCATTAGCTCGAATTGATCCTGGAAGAGGTCGGCGCCGGTGGTGATTTTGAAGGGGCCGCCGTAGTTTTGCGTGCGCCCGACGATGACCAGGGAGGCGTCGAGTTTTTGGTCTCCGGTGACGATGCGAAAGTGCGGGAATTTGTAGCGGAAGACTTCGCGAGCACCTTGCCACCAATAGGCGAGAATGCCGACGCGCGCTTTGAGGTCGAGATCGATGGAATAGACGATCATGCCGTCGGGGCCGGCTCCGGCGACGCTGAGGAAATATTTTTTCTTTTCGGGGTGCTCAAGCGGCGTGGCCAGCCCAAGGGCGATTTCTTTCACGGTGCCGTGAACGAGTTTTTCGGCGGCACTGGGGATGTCCCAGGGCAAGTCCAATTCCTTGGCGAGGATGTTTGCGGTTCCGCCGGGGAGAAGCGCGAGGGGGACGCGGTGGCCGTTCTGTTGCGCGGCGAGACCGTTGACGATTTCGTTGAGCGTGCCGTCGCCGCCACAGGCGATGACGAGCTGACGGCCTTCGTGGGCGGCGCGCTGGGCGATCTCGGTGGCGTGGCCTGGACCGGTCGTTTCGGCTAGTTCTGTTTCGATGCCGCCGCTTGCGAAGATGTGCCGTGCTTCCGTGAGCCCGCGTTGGCGGCCGCGGCCACCGCCGCCGGCGTTCGGATTGTGAATCAGTATCGCGTTTCGCAGGTCGGAGGTCATTTCCTGTTGTTAGCCATTCCTTATTGCAGTGAATACCATAGTAACAGCATAGCGAAACCGACGCAGGCAAAGAGAATTCTCTGGGGCCAGCTTATTGGACCTCTGTTGCCTTTGTGTTGGAGAGGCCAAGGTCCGAGACAGAAAATAATCCAAGCAACGCCAAAGACAAGAATGTACGGCTCCTTGATCTTCACTGGACCTCGTTGGCGCGAGCGCCATTCGTACGGCTGAATCACCACTCATTCTATATAATGTCAGGCGATTTTCAGCACACTGTTGTGCCGAGGGTTTCATGGCCAAAGCTGCGCCTGCGAGCGTGAAAAAAGAGATTGAGGAGCTTCGCGAGAAGCTGCGGTACCACGAATACCGGTATTACGTGCTGGATGATCCGGAGATTTCGGATGCGGCGTATGACCGGATGATGAACCGGCTGAAAGAGTTGGAAACGGCGCATCCGGAATTGGTTACGCCGGATTCGCTGACGGTGCGCGTGGGCGGAACGCCGCGCGAAGGGTTTTCGACGGTGAAGCATGCGCGGCCGATGCTGAGCCTGGACAATGCGTTTTCGTATGAGGCGCTCGGCGACTGGGACAAACGAGTGCGCGAAGCGAGCGGAAAGGAAAAGATCGAGTACATCGCGGAGCATAAATTTGATGGGCTGAGCATTTCGCTGCAATACGAGGATGGGGCGCTGGTGCGCGGAGTGACGCGCGGCGATGGGACGACGGGCGAGGACGTTACGCCGAATGTGAAGACGATTCGGTCGATTCCGCTGCGGGTGGATGCGGCGGCGCTGAAGAAGATCAAGCTTTCGCCGGATTTCGAGGTGCGCGGGGAAGTGATGATGACGAAGAAGGCGTTTGAGGCGCTGAACCGGAAACAGGAGGAGATTGGCGGAAAGATTTTTGTGAATGCGCGGAATTCGGCGGCGGGGGCGGTGCGCGTGCTGGATCCGGCGATTACGGCGGCGAGGCGGCTGGATTTTTTTGCGTACTACCTACTGGTGGATGGCAAAGTGCCGTTTGCGAAGCATTCGGAGTCCTTGCAGGCTTTGAAGCAATTGCGGTTCCGCGCTTCGGATGATTGGAAGCTTTGCGTGGGGATCGAGGCGGTGACGGCGTACTGCGACGATTGGGATTCGAAACGTGAGAAATTGGCGTATGAAATTGATGGCGTAGTGATCAAGGTTAATTCGATTCCGATTCAAAATGAACTGGGGTTTACCTCCAAGGCGCCGCGGTGGGCGATTGCGTACAAATATCCGGCGCGGCAGGAGACCACGGTGGTCAACGACATCATCGTGCAAGTGGGGCGAACGGGGACGTTGACGCCGGTGGCGGTGCTGGAGCCGGTGCAAGTGGGAGGCGTCACTGTCAGCCGATCCACGCTCCACAACATGGATGAAATCGAGCGGCTGGGATTGCAGATCGGCGATACGGTGCTGATCGAGCGGGCGGGGGAAGTGATTCCGCACGTGTTGAAAGTGGTGAAAGAAGGGAAGAATCGCAGGCCATTTCGAATGCCGAAGCAGTGCCCGGAGTGCGGGAGCGCGATTCATCACGTGGAAGGGGAAGTGGCGTATCGTTGCGTGAATGCAGCGTGCCCGGCGAAGCGGAAGGAGTCGCTGCTGCATTTTGCGGGGCGGCATGCGATGAACATTGATGGGCTGGGAGATAAGATTGTGGATCAGCTGGTGGACAAAGGGTTGGTGAAGGACGTCGCGGATTTGTATTTGCTGAAGCTGGCGGATTTGGCGGCGCTGGAACGCATGGCGGAGAAGTCCGCACAGAATCTGCTGGATGAGATTGAGGCGAGCAAGAAGAATTCGCTGGCGCGGCTGATTTATGCGCTGGGGATACAGTTTGTGGGGGAACGGACGGGGCAGCTGCTGGCAGAGCATTTTTCTTCGCTGGAGGAATTGGCGGCGGCGACGGAAGAGGAACTTGAGGAAGTGCCGGAGGTCGGGCCGAAAGTGGCGGCGAGCATTGCGGAGTTTTTCTCGGAGCCGGCGAACCTGAAGCTCATCAAGAAATTGCATAAGGCGGGGGTGCATCCGACGGCGGAAAAACGAAAGGTCAAGAGCGATAAATTTGCGGGGAAGAGTTTTGTGTTTACTGGAGGGCTGTCGAATCGTTCACGAGAAGAGGCCGGTGAGATTGTGCAGCAGCACGGCGGAAAAGTCTCGGGATCGGTGAGCAAAAAGACGGATTACGTGGTGGTAGGGGCGGATCCAGGGTCGAAGTATGAGAAGGCGAAGGAGCTTGGCGTGACGATTCTTACTGAAGGCGAATTCGAAAAACTTGTAGGGCTAAAATAGGAGGCAGCCTCTATTCCGAGTCTTTTCCTTCCTCCTTCTCTCCCAAAAGGCGAGAAAGAGTCTTATCTAGAAACCGCCCCAGGGCATTTCCGATTGTGCGTCGAAAGAAAAAACTGGCGCAGACTATGGCGAGGAAAATTGCGAGCGTGAGATGCGGATTGGGCGGTGGGAACTGGCGTGTGAGCCATTGTAAACCTGCTAGACCTACAAGCACAAGCAAGCCGATAGCCATGCCCAAAAGTTCTGGACGGTGAATACCGGGACGCTGACCCCACATCACGAGCAGGTAATGGTCGCCGCGCTTTAGGCGGCTGATGGCTTCAATCCATGTCGGCAGCGCAGTTCCGCCCTCTTCGCGAACTCTCTTATAGGCATGGTGCATGAGGCGCGAAATCCTTTTTTCGTACTTGTCTCTGTCGTATTGTGCTTCAAATTGTTCGTTCAGCGTGGTAGGATCTTCCGCTGCGCTAGCGCTCTCGGTAAAATACATCATCCGTTTTTCAAGGTCGGAAAGAGGCACGCCCTCAAGCGCGGCTTGCTCTGCGGTTTGCGCGACGAGAAAATCCTTTGCTTCACGGACTTTCATGGCCGGGATTGTATCGTGAGATTAACGAACACGACTAAACATTTCCCGCTCCCAGTCAGGGTATAATGAATATGGCGGGCGGGCCGGGTGATCGCTGGCTTGGCCATCGCGAGATGGCTGGGCGGGAGGAAAGTCCGGACACCGTCCTGAGGCACGCTGTTCCGTTCGTAGACGCCGAAAGGCGGCTGAGGAAGGGGCAGCGGAACTCTTGACAGGGCAACGCGCCTGGTAACGCCAGGGGGCGAAGTTGAAGACGGCGGGGTAAACCCGCCGCTACGACGGCGCTACGGAAAGTGCCACAGAGAATAGACCGCCGGCGGAGCGCAGCACGGTGGCATCGCGCAGGGAAACCTGCGGGACGTCTTCGAATGGAGGCTGGCTTGGGCAGGCCTGATAAAACAGGCCGGGCTAAAGCCCGCCGCTACAGGCTCGCAACGTTTGGCAAGGGTGAAAAGGTGGGGTAAGAGCCCACCGCTCCGGTGGTGACACCGGGGGCACGGAAAACCCCGCGTGGTGCAAGGCCAAATAGGAGGGGAGAGCCGGCCCGGCTCGATGAGTTAGCGTTCATGAAAATGAACGCGCTCCGTTCGCGATGGCGCAAGCCGCCGTGAATGAGAACCCTCGGGTAGGCTGCTGGAGTCACGGTGCGAACCGTGACCTAGAGGAATGATCGCCGCGCAGGCAGGCTGCTTTTGGTTTGCGTGCGGCACAGAATCCGGCTTACAGGCTCGCCCGCCATTTTTTGCTACCACATTTCCTGTGTAGTTTCCGCTTCCACGTGCCGACGGTTTCGTCCGCCACGAGATAGTTGTCGCCAGCCGAATTGCGTGTATCATCTGTGGGCTGTCCATTCAAGAAATGCGTCCCCATCGTTGTTAGAGTTCCTTAAACGGAACGAATGCCTTCTCCATTGAAATTGATTCGAGAAGATGGCGGAGCTAACAGCCGTTAACGACCTACGAATGACAGCGGTGGAGGGAGCGATGCGAGTGGTGTCAAGAAAAGTCACGATCGGGTTTCTTTGCTTGGTGTTCAGTCCGCTGGCGGTTTCGAGTTACGCGCAGCAGCCGGCGGATGCAGTGAAGGTTGTGCAGGTGATGGGTTTTGCGGACGTCAAGGCGAACGCCAAGGGGAATCTGAAGCTGGAGAACGGCAATCTTCAGTTTTCGGATTCGAAGGCGAAATCGGAAGTGTCCATCACGTCAGTGGATGACGTCATTACCGGAAATGACAGCCAGCGCGTGTTTCGAGGGACGTTTGGAACGATGACGCTGCTCGCGCCTTACGGCGGCGGGCGGTTCTTGAGCTTGTTCCGCTCGAAGCTCGATACGCTAAGCATCCAATATCGGGATGCGGGGGGCGGTTTGCACGGCGCCATTTTTACGATGCCGGTGGGAAAAGCGGATCCCTTCAAGAAATTGCTGGTGGCGCAGGGCGCGCGAACGAGCGTGCCGATCCAGGATGATTCGAACAACACTGCTCCGAAGGCGGGCGCAGCGAAGGAGCAGAAGCCATGAAGCGTAAGCCGAAGATCACCGTTGCGACGTTTTTGCTGTTTGGCATGTTTCTCGGCGTGACGGAATTTCACGCGCAGGCGGCGCCGCCTCCGGTCAAGAAGGTATCGGCGATTCAAGTTCTGATGATCCAGTCCGAGGAGGTCAAGCTGCCGGCGGAATTCCAAATTTCGCTGTACGAAAACCTAATTAAGCAATTGCAGAAGCAGGGCGGGTTCGAACATATTTACCGCGATGGAGACAAGACCGCCACCGGTGATGTCGTCATTCTTCGCAGCACCGTGCGGGGATTCAAGAAGGGCAGCGAAATGGCGCGGCAGGTAACCACCGTGGCGGGCAAGACATCGATTGATGTGCACTGCCAGTTTACGGACAAGGACGGCGCGACGGTATTGGAGAATGATGTGAACGGCAAGGTGCGTTTTTTAGGCGGCAATTTGCGCGCAACTCTCGATTTCGCGAAGAAAGCGGCGAAGATCACGCGAGAAAACTTCTCGATGAAATCAGGTTCCTGAAACTGGAAGAGCGTTCCCATGGGCCGGAGTAATCTGCTGCTGAAGATGGAGCTGCTAAGCAATCCTGAAACGCTCTGCGCGGTGCGCGGCGCTTTGGGGCAGCTGGCCGAGAAGCTGGGATTTCCCGAGGCGGAATGCCGCGCGATTGTGCTCGCCGTTGACGAAGCCCTCACCAATATCATCCGTCACGCCTATCGCGGAGACGCAGACAAGCCCATCGAAGCCTACTTTCGCCGGGTCCAGGATTCACGGAATGGCGCGCCCGGCGAAGCGCTTGAGATTGTGCTGGAGGATCGCGGCGTCACGGTGGAGGGCGCAAAATTGTGCGGACGCGCGCTGGAAGATGTGAAGCCGGGCGGTCTGGGGCTGCACTTTATACATGAAAGCATGGATAAGGTAGAATTCCGCCGCAAGATCGGCCGGAACCAGGTCCGCCTCGTCAAATTTTTGCATGTGTCAGAGCCTCGCAAGGGTTCTTGAGGAGAATTCATTTTGAAGATTGCCGCGCGCCATCTGGACAAGATCACCATTTTTGACGTATCCGGAGACATTGACCTGGCGAATTCGCCGGAGTTGCGGAAGGGGCTTTTGCGGGAGCTGCGCGAACTTCGCACGCCGCGCGTCATCCTGAATATGACGGCGGTGCGCTACATTGACAGCTCGGGCGTGGCTTCTCTTGTGGAAGGCCTGAAGGCTTCGCGCGACGTCGGCGCGCGATTTATCTTGTTCGGACTGAACACCACTGTCCGCGAGGTGCTGCAGCTCTCCAAGTTGGTGAAGATTTTTGAAATCCACGAGACGGAAGCGCAGGCCGTGGCCCCCTGAGCCTGCCCGAAGTGCCAGGCGTAGCAGTGCGTTGAGAGGACAGTGGAACTAGCGACGCAAATTGGCGGAGCGGTGACGGACGGGCTTGCGTATCTGGGCGCTCTGGCCACGCTCGGTGGACGCGCCGCGTATTTTACGTTTATCGCGCCGTTGCAGGGCAAGCCGCTGCGATTGCAGCGTGCCGTTTCGCAGGCGATGCAGGTGGGCGTCGGTGCGCTGCCCATCCTTTCCCTTATTACGTTTTTCATCGGATTGATCCTGGCGCTGCAGGCTGCTTACGAACTGCGAAAGTTCGGGGCTTTGAATTACGTCGCCAGCGCGGTGGCGATTTCGATGACGCGGGAACTGGGGCCGTTGATCACCGCGATCGTGGTGATTGGGCGATCCGGTTCGGCGTTTGCGGCGGAGATCGGCACGATGAAGGTCACGGAAGAAATTGATGCGCTGGAAACGATGGCCATCAATCCGATTCATTTTCTGGTGACGCCGAAATTTTTGGCGATGATTGTGATGCTTCCGTGCCTGACCATCTGGGCGAATTTCATGGGAGTTCTTGGCGGATCGCTGTTTGGCGTGGCGCAGGCGAATTTTGTGTTTACGGGATACATTCGCGCTTCGCTGGACGCGCTGTTTTTGCGCGACATCGTGACCGGGCTGATCAAGAGCTTCATGTTTGGCATTACCATCACCGCGGTGGGATGCCACGAGGGACTTTCGACGGGGGCCGGCGCGGAGCAGGTGGGCCGTTCGACGACGCGGGCCGTGGTGGTTTCGATCTTCCTGGTGATTCTCGTGGACCTGGTTTTCACGACGCTGTTTTTCTTTGTGAGCGGGGCATAGGGTTCGAGCGATGGCGATGGAAGAGACCAGCAACCCAGTGGTGCAAGGCGAAGCGATGATCTCGCTGCGGGATCTTCGCGTGAGCTATGGCGAGCGGGAAATTCTCCACGGCATCAGTCTTGACGTGATGCGCGGGGAGACGATGGTCATTCTCGGCGGCTCCGGATCCGGGAAGAGCACGCTGCTGCGCACGCTGGTAGGGCTGGAAAAGCCGAGCTCGGGCGAGATTTGGCTTAAGGGACAAAATATAGCGGCGATTTCCGACGCGGAGATGGATGAGATTCGAAAGAAAATTGGAATGTCGTTTCAAGGGGGCGCACTGTTTGGCTCGATGACCGTCGGAGAAAACGTCGCGCTGCCGCTGCGCGAGCATACCAAGCTGGAGGATTCGACCATTGAAATTATCGTGCGGCTGAAGCTGGACCAGGTGGGCCTGGCAGGGTTTGAGAACTACATGCCGTCACAGCTCAGCGGAGGAATGAAAAAACGCGCGGCCGTGGCGCGCGCTCTCGCGATGGATCCGGAGATTCTTTTTTTCGATGAGCCCTCCGCGGGGCTGGATCCCATCATCGCTGCCGGCGTAGATGAATTGATCCTCGATCTGAAAAAGGCTTTTCACATGACCGTGGTCGTGGTTACGCACGAACTGGCCAGCGCCTTCTTGATCGCGGACCGCATGGTGTTGATCGACAAAGGATACATAGTGGCCTTGGGCACGCCGGAGGAGATGCGCAAGAGCACGCATCCGCGCGTGCGGCAGTTCTTCGACCGCATCGCCGAGCCGGCCGTTTCGGAAGAACTGGACTATCTGCAGATGCTGACGGAAGATAACCGCCCGAAACGCGTGGCGGCAGGGAAGAGAGGTGCGTAATGGACGCAAAACGAGAGCAAGCCATGGTGGGCCTTTTCGTGCTGATTGCCGGCGCGGTGCTAATCGCCACGGTCTTCGCACTTAGCGGCGCGTTTGGCGGCTCGGCTGCAATCTATCGCTCGTACTTTCCGTTTGCTGGCGGGCTAGAACCGGGCGCGGCGGTGCGCTATTCCGGCGGGCCGAAAGTCGGGCGCGTGGAAAAACTGCAGCTGGATCCCAAGGATCCTTCGCGAATTGAGATTACTTTTAGCGTGCGATCGGGCTTGCCTGTGAAGACGGACAGCCACGTGAGGATCATGAGCTTGAGCCCGCTCGGGGACAATCATTTGGAGATCGTTCCGGGAACGGAGCGAGCCGCACTGGCCCCGGCGGGGACGGTGTTAGTGGCGGATCCGTACGTGGACTTCAACGCGCTGACGGCAAGAATCAACGATCTTGCGCCCCAGGCACAGGAACTGCTGAAAACGCTGAATGACCGCGCGGGGGAGTTGAAAGTAACCGTCGCTCGCGTGAACGATCTGCTCAGCGACCAGAACCGCGCCAATCTCTCCGGCGTACTGGCGGATACGCGCGGCATGATCGCGGAAAACAGGCCTACCCTGAAATCCACGATTCAAAACGTGAACTCCGCCACACTGAAGCTGGAGCCGCTACTGGCGGATTTGAGGAAGACCACGGCGCAGGCCAATGAGACGTTGAATCATGTGGACACCCTGATCGGTGACAATCGCGACGACGTCCGCCAATCCGTCATTCAGTTGCGCCAGTCACTCACAACCCTAACCGACTTGACTGGAAAGCTGGACCAGACACTGGACGTCAATGCAGACAACATTGATGAATTGCTCGAGAACCTTCGCCACGTGAGCCAGAACCTGAAGGAGTTTACGAACACAATCAAGACGAGGCCGTACACGCTTATCCGGTCAAACAACCCACGCGAGCATAAAACGGGAGAATGACGATGAGTCGAACGCGAGGAGATGGGGAATTGCGAGCCACGCAAGAAGCCGCGACAAAGCGGCAGGAAGCAGTTCCTCGGTCGATCCGAAACACTCGAATGCCGGCCGTCCTGGTGCTGATGAGCTTGCTGAGCGGCTGCGGTGCGACCCGGCCGAGCAAGTATTATCAGCTCACGGTTCCGGCGGACGCTGCCACGGCCGCGGTGGAGAAATCAGGCGCAGTTCCCGTGACGCTGCTCTTAGGCTCGCTATTCACTACGCATCTTTATCGGGAAGACCGCATTATCTACGGCAATGGCGCAGAGGAGATGGGCACCTACGAATATCAACGCTGGGCGGAACCGCCCGCGGAAATGATCGAAGAGGTGCTGCTGCGGGAATTGCGAGCATCAGGACGTTACCGGGCGGTCTCGATCCGGCGCAGCAACGTGAGAGGAGATTTTTCAATCCGCGGACGACTTTATGATTTCAAGGAAATTGACGGCCGACCAATCATGGCGCGAGTCACCTTGGAACTGGAAATGCGCGACTTAAAGAGCGGAGCGACCGTCTGGACGCACTATTATTCGCACGATGAGCCAGTGAGCAACAAAGACGTTCCCGCGGTGGTGGCCGCG
Source organism: Acidobacteriota bacterium (assembly GCA_013289835.1). Lineage (GTDB taxonomy): Bacteria > Acidobacteriota > Terriglobia > Acidiferrales > UBA7541 > Acidiferrum. The sequence continues at coordinate 74,815 of JABCZG010000011.1, forward strand.
CTGGATAAAAACGTTCAAAACGGAATCAAAGAGGTCGTCGCCAGCCTCGACGAATACTTTGCCGCGCACCCAGTTAAATGAGGCGCGGAGATTTCTCAAGCCTAAGCGACACGTCGTAAAGTGAGCAGCGTGATATCGTCGTCCAGCTCGCCTTGCGCGCCACGATAGCCATGCACGCCCTGAAGCAGAGCTTCCGAGAAATCATGGAGTAAATGCGGAGGGGTTAGGCCGCGCAGGGTTTTTTCGGCCAGCTCCATAAACCCTTTCGAAGTGAGCTCGTCACCAGATGGCGAGCGGACCTCGGTGGCGCCATCGGAAAAGGCGAGAATCATGTCGCCGTGATTCAGGCGCACGCTCTGCTGGTTGTATGTTTCGCCGGTGATGAAACCGAGCGGGAAACCCTCCAGGCCCTCGCCTAATTCCAGAAATCTTTTTTCACGATCGCGCCACAGAAGCATCCTGGGATGCGCGGCGTAGGCGAAATTGAATTCGCCGGTCGTGCCATCGAAGGTGCCGGTGACGACGGTGGTCAGCCGGAGGGGGCCGCTCGAATTTTCGTTGGAAAGGGTGAAGGCATCGTTCAGGGCGGCCAGCAAATTTGCCGTGTCGCGAATGTCCTGGAATTTGTGCAGCAGATGATGGACGTGACGCGCGACGGCACTCGCGGAGTAGCCGTGACCGACGCAATCGGCGAGAATCACGCGGGCAATATTGTCGCTGCAGGAAAAAACGGCGGAGAGGTCGCCGCCCTTATCGCCCCCGGAGGGCAGGGCAATCACGTCGCTTTCCAGGCCGGCCAGATCCAAGGAGCGGTGCGCTTTCTCATTGCCGGCCCACAGTTCCATGCAGCCAAAAGGGCGCATCACTGTTTTGGTGCAGTCCAGCTGTGCGGACTCGAGTTTCTTGAATTTCATCACTACTTTTGATGCGGAAGAGCCGTTCTTCGGTTCATTCTAACCTAGACACAAGCTGCAAGTCATAAGCCCAACGGCGTCTGGCGGGACGGCGGCAGGAATCCAAATTTTTGCGGGCCGGGTGAGTCTCGCTTTTCTACCTATCTGCCGTATGATGCTCGCATGCGGCTGCTGCTGGTGGAAGATGATGCGCGGATCGCGCGATTCGTGGCCAAAGGGCTGCGCGAGCAGACCTACGCCGTAGACGTTTCCGCGACTGGCGACGACGCTCTGTATCAAGCGGCGATCAATACCTACGATTTGGTCATCCTGGACGTGATGATTCCTGGCCGCGACGGTTTTTCCGTTTGCCGCGAGCTTCGCAAGGCCGGGCAGCGCGTGCCGATTCTCATGCTGACGGCGCGCGATGCGGTGGAGGACCGCATCAGCGGGCTGGATAGCGGCGCGGACGATTATCTGACAAAGCCGTTCGAATTCCGCGAGCTGCTGGCGCGGCTTCGCGCGCTGCTGCGCCGTTCCGGTGAGCTGCGGCCCGCGAAGATCACCGTTGCCGATCTTGTCCTGGATACGGGGGCGCAAAGCGTTTCGCGCAATGGACAAACAGTGCCGCTCACGGCAAAGGAGTATGCGCTGCTAGAGTTTCTGGCGCGCAACGCGGGACGCGTTGTGGGGCGCGCGGAAATCGCGGAGCACGTGTGGGATGAAACGTTTGATCCGTTTTCGAACCTGATCGAGGTGTACATCAACCGGGTGCGGCGAAAAATTGATGCGGATTCGCCGAAGCCGCTGCTGCATACGCGGCGCGGCGCCGGGTATCTACTCGGTTCTGCCGTTGATTTATCGCCATCCGACGGCGCCGAAGACGCCGCTTCCGCGCGCCTGCGTTCGAAAGCGAATCCCCCGAGCCGGAAGAACCATGCTTGATTCCGTCCGCTCCCGGCTCACCCTCTGGTACACGGCGGTTCTTGCGCTCGTTCTGGTAATTTTGTCTCTGATCACCTACTTCATTTTCTGGCGCAGCACGGTGCGGCGGACGGATGCGAATCTGGCGGAACTTTCTGAGGCGTTTCTCGTCACACTGCGCGCCGAGATGGAGGATCAGACTGGTCCCGACGTATTCAAGATCGCCGCGCAGGTAGCCATCAACGAGCACCTTTTCCGCGATCATTTTTATGCCATCACGGATGACACGGGGAAAATAATTGTCAGCTCGCAGGATATTCCGGCGGCGAATCCGGAGCCCGATTCTTCAGCGGCTGGACTCTTGTCGTCACACTCGTTTCAAGAATTTCTTGAGGCCGCTTCGCGTTCCGACAGAATTTTTGGTGAGATCAAAGGAAATAAAGGCGGATATCGTGGTTTCGCGCGGCATTTTTCAGTTCGCGGCCGGAACTATACGCTGTTCATCGTGCAATCGTTGCACGCGCAAAAGGAAATGTTAGAAGGAGTCACGTCGACTTTCGAGTGGGTTATCCCTATCGCCATTTTGCTCGCGAGTGTTGGCGGCTATTTTCTCGCGCGCAAGAGTCTTGCTCCCGTCGTGGCCATGAGCAGCCATGCGGGGCGCATTGGCGCCGCAAATCTACACGAACGGCTGGCGGTACAGAATGAAAAGGACGAGCTCGGGCAGCTGGCGCGCTCGTTCAACAGCCTTCTGGACCGGCTGAGCCAATCGTTCGAACGGCAGCAGCGCTTCATGGCGGATGCCTCGCATGAATTGCGCACGCCGGTTGCGATCCTGCGCGGCGAATCGGAAGTCGCGTTGTCGCAGCAGGCGCGCTCCGCTGAAGAGTACCGCGAATCGCTCGGGGTGCTTCACCAGGAGGCCGCGCGGCTTACGCGCATTGTTGAAGATCTTTTTACGCTCACGCGAGCGGACGCCGGGCAGTATCCGCTCCAACCGCACGATTTTTATCTCGACGAGCTCGTGGCCGAGTGCGTGCATTCGGCCCGGACTCTGGCACAGGCAAAACGAATTTCCCTTTGTTTCGAGGGAACAGCGGAATCTCCCATCCATGCCGACGAATCCCTTCTCCGTCGTATGATTATGAATTTGCTGGATAACGCCATCAAGTACACGCCCGCGGGCGGACGTGTCACCGTGGCTTGCCGGCGCGTCGGCGCTGAATATGTGCTGAGCATCGCGGATACCGGCGTAGGTATTCCCGCGGATTTGCAGCCGCGCATTTTTGAGCGCTTTTTTCGCGCGGACATGGCGCGTTCCCGGGCAGAAAACGACGGCGGCGGCGCCGGGCTGGGTCTTTCCATTTCACGGTGGATCGCAGAGGCCCATCATGGGCGCTTGGAGTTGACGCGCTCGGATTCGAACGGAAGCACCTTCACGGCTTATCTTTCCGCGGCACCCGCCCTGTCCGTATCTCGCAGTTAATCCTACGTTTATCTTCGCTTCACTACGTTAGATTGTTCCTTGCCGTGTGCAAATTTGCCCGGCCCAGGAGTCAAGATTTATGAAATTGCATGGCACTCTCGTTCGGTCATGGACCTTGGTCGCTGCTGTTCTATTGTGCGGCGCGAGCATCGCCGCAGCACAGGACGCAGCGACTCCCGGAGGCACCGCAGCCACCAAAGTGGTGTCGCAGGCAGCTCCCTCGCCCTCTCCGGTGCTCCGCTTGACACTGGATGACGCCCTGGCGCGTGCCAGGAAAAACAGCGCGCCATTTCAAGCGGCGCAGACCGACGCTGCGATTGCGCGCCAGGATCGCTATCAGGCGGCCGCCGCGCTGCTTCCCAGCGTTACATACAACAATCAGGCGCTCTATACGCAGAGCAACGGTCCGGGTAACCCCGTGAAGTTCATCGCCAATAACGCTGTTCACGAATACATAAGCCAGGCCAATGTGCATGAGGCCATCGATCTCGTGAGCATATCGGCTTTCCGCAAGGCCTCGGCCGCCACGGCGCTGGCCAAAGCGCGCGCCGAGATTGCTTCGCGCGGGCTCGTCGTAACCGTGGTGCAGAACTATTACTCTGTTGCAGCCGCACAGCAAAAGCTGGAAAGCGCGAAGAAAAACGCGGAAGAGGGCGAGCGTTTTCTGAAATTGACGCAGGACCTTGAAAAGGGCGGGGAGGTGGCGCACGCCGACGTCATCAAGGCGGAACTACAGATGCAGGAGCGCCATCGGCAATTGCTGGAGGCGCAACTCGGACTTCGCAACGCGCGGCTTGATTTTGCGGTGCTGATTTTTCCGGATTTTAACGACAATTTCGAGCTGGCTGAAGATCTGCACGCGAGCGTGCCTTTGCCAACGCTCGCGGAAGTCCAGCAGCTTGCTGCGCGGGACAACCCCGATCTTCGCGCGGCGCTCGCTACGGTACAACAGGCTGGCCACGAGGTTACAGGCGCGCGCGGAGGGTATCTGCCTTCGCTTAGCTTCGATTATTTCTACGGCATTGATGCCACGCGCTTTGCGGTCAACAACGAACAGGGCGTTTCAAACCTCGGAACCTCGACGCTCGCAACGATAAATATTCCTATTTGGAACTGGGGAACGACGCAGAGCCGCATCAAGCAGGCTGAATTGCGACACGCGCAGGCGCAACGCGAGCTTTCTCTGGTGCAGCGCAAGCTGCTTGCCGAGATCCAGTCTTTGTATGCAGAAGCGGAGACGGCGCTGAATGAACTCAGCGGCCTCAGCCGCTCGGCCGAACTTTCGGAAGAAAGCCTGCGCCTTACGACGCTCCGGTATAAGGGCGGCGAAGCCACGGTGCTTGAAGTGGTGGACGCGCAAACCACGTTTGCGCAAGCCAATGCGGCGTATCAGGACGGGGCCGTGCGGTATCGCGTGGCTCTGGCAAACTTGCAAACTCTAACGGGAGTGCTGACAACTCCATGAAGCCGACGATGAAAGAAAGTTTCACACCTCCCCTTCGCGCGATGGTTCTTTTCTGCGCGGTAGCCGCGATGCTCTGCGTCGCGAACGGCTGCAGCAATGCCGAAAAGGAAAAAGAACCGGTGGTTTCCGTGCAGATCACACCGGTGCAGCGCGGCCCCATCTCGCAGGTCATTTCGGCGGAGGCGGTGGTGTTTCCGCTCGAACAAGCCACGATTGCGCCGAAAATTACCTCTACCGTGAAGCAGTTCCTCGTCCAGCGGGGCGCGCGAGTCAAAAAAGGACAATTGCTCGTTGTTCTGGAAAATGCGGACTTGGCTGCGGCGGCGGAGGCGAGCCGCGGAGATTTTGAACAGGCGGACGCCGCGTATGCCACTACCGTTGGCGCCAGCCTGCCACAGCAAATTCAGAAAGCGGAGCTGGATGCGGCCACCGCGAAATCAACATTTGACGCGCAACAGAAGGTTTATGAGAGCCGCAAGGAACTATTCCAGGAGGGCGCCATTCCAAGGCGCGATCTGGATACCGCTGAAGTTACGTTGGCGCAAGCGCGCAGCCAGAACGAACAGGCGCAAAAATTACTGGCGGATTTACAGCGTCTTGGCAAAGAACAAGCACTGAAATCCGCGCAGGGCTCGCGCCTGTCCGCGGAAGGCAAGATGCGTAGCGCTGAGGCGCTGCTCAGCTATTCGAAAATCACCAGCCCGATTGATGGCGTCGTGACGGAACGCCCGCTTTTCGAAGGCGACCTGGCCGCCGCTAATCAACCCATCCTCACCGTGATGAACATATCGCGGCTCATCGCGAAAGCGCACATCGCGCAATCCGAAGCAGCGGCGCTGAAAGCTGGGAATCCGGCGCAGCTAAAAGTTCCGGGGCTCGATGAGCCCATCAAGGGAAAAGTCAGTTTGGTGAGTCCCGCGCTCGACCCGGGAAGCACGACCATAGAAGTGTGGGTGGAGGCGTCCAAGCCTGATCCGGCGCTGAGGCCGGGCATGACCGTGGAAGTTGAAATGACGCCGAAGACCGTCAAAGACGCGCTGGTTGTTCCGACTCCCGCGGTCTACAAAAATGCGGAAGGCGCAGATTTTGTTTTGCTGGCGGGCTCCGACGGCCATGCCCACGTCAAGACCGTGCAGGTTGGCGTGCGGAACGCGGAGCTCACGCAGGTCTTGAGCGGATTGACCTTCGGCGAACAAGTGATTACTACGGGCGGTTACGCGCTGCCGGACAATACGCAAGTCAAAGTCGAAGCGCCGGCTCCCGTCGAAAAGGATGCCGGAGACAGTGCCGGAAAATCCGAAAAGTCCGGCGATCCAGCAAAGCCCTCGGTCAAGGAGAAGGAATAGACGCGCATGGACGCTCGGCCTGATTCTTCCCTCTCCGCGCAACCCTCGAAGCAGCACGACGCGCCATGGTTTCAGCGTCTCTCGCGGCCGATTCTTTTCTTGATCGCCAGCTTGTCTCTTGTCGGCGCGTATCTTGCGTTCAGCATTCCCGTTTCCGTTTTTCCGAACACGGATTTTCCACGCATCGTGATTGGCGTTGATAACGGCGTCGCGCCGATCGACCAAATGCTGGTGGTGGTCACGCGTCCGATCGAAGAAGCCGTCAACAGCGTCCCCGGCTTGCAAAAAGTACAGTCCATCACCAGCCGCGGTTCCGCGGAGGTGGATCTTTTCTTCGACTGGAACAGCGACATGATATTGACGCTGCAGCGGGTTGACGCCGTCGTCGCCCGCTTGCAGACCGAACTGCCATCCACGGCAAAGATCGAAACGCATCGTTTGACTTTCGCTACGTTTCCCATTCTTGGCTACAGCCTTACCTCAGACGCGATTCCGCAAAACAAGTTATGGGAAATCGCTACCTATGACATGAAGCCGCGCCTCAACCGACTTGATGGGGTGGCTTCTGTTCTAGTGCAGGGAGGCCGCGTTCCGGAATTTCAAGCTATGCCGGACCCCGCGCGGCTTCTCGCGGCCGGAGTAACTGTCACCGATATTCTGGAGGCGATTCGCCGGACAAACCTGATCGATTCGCCCGGGCTGATCGAAAACAATCATCAATTAGTGCTCGGCCTAGTGAGCGGGCAAGTTCGCACGCCCGAGCAAATTGGCCAGATCGTCGTGAAGACTTCCGCGGGCGGAATTCCGGTTCGCCTTGGAGATATCGCCAAGATCACGGCGTCGGTCGCGCCGGTCTATACGATGGTTACTGCCAATGGTAAACAGGCGGTTCTGCTCAGCATCAATCGTCAGCCGGACAGCAACACGCTCGATGTCGCCAACGAAGTTCACGCCCAGATCGAAGAGCTTCGCCCCACGCTGCCGCCGGGCCTGCACCTCGAGCCGTTCTATGACCAGTCCACGATTGTGCATGATTCCATCGCCAGCGTGCGCGACGCCGTGCTGATTGGGCTGGTGCTCTCGGCCATCATTCTGGTGCTATTCCTGCGTGACTGGGGAACCTCGCTGGTCGCCGGTATGGTCATTCCTGTCACCCTGCTGTTCACTTTCATCGTGCTGAAATTCACCGGGCAGAGCTTCAATCTGATGACCCTTGGCGGATTGGCTGCCGCGGTGGGCCTGGTCATTGACGACGCCATCGTAGTGCTCGAAAACATTGTCCTGCATCGCGACGCCGGGCAAGGCCGGCTGGAGGCCATCCAAAGCGCGCTGAAGGAACTGACCGTTCCGCTGATCGGCTCGACGATCACTCCCATCGTGGTGTTTCTCCCACTCATCTCTACGACCGGCGTCACCGGAAGTTTCTTCCGGGCACTGGCCGTGACTATGACGGTGGCGCTGCTCACCTCGCTCCTTCTTGCGCTCTCCTGGACCCCGACGCTGAGCCAATATCTCGTGCGGCGGAAGTACGGCATCAATTCGGACGAACCTTCCCCCTCTACGGAACCTGATTCTGGAAAGCTTCTTGCCGCGGAGGAAGACCACCTCACCGGGTTCTTCGGACGAGTGGTGAACTTTTACACAAAAGTGATGCAAGCCATCTTAAATCGTCCGTGGGTGCTGGCCGGCAGCTCGCTGATCCTCATCGTTCTTTCCTACGTCTGCTACAACGCGCTTGGCACGGACCTGCTTCCCGAGATGGACGAGGGCGGATTCATCCTGGACTATTACACGCCGCCCGGCAGTTCGCTCGCGGAGTCCGACCGCATCCTCCAGCACATCGAGCAGATCCTTCGCTCCATGCCGGAGGTCCAAAACACTTCTCGACGGACCGGCCTGCAATTGGGCTTGGCAGCGGTGACCGAGGCGAACCGCGGCGACTTCACGGTTAAGTTGAAACGCGATCGCAGCCGCGACATCGAAGAGATCATTTCCGATGTGCGCTCGCAGATCAAGCAAACCGAGCCTGCTGCGGATGTTGAATTCGTGCAGGTCTTGCAGGACATGATTGGAGACCTAACGAGCCAGCCGGAACCCGTGGTCATCAAACTATTTGCTTCTGATGGGAAGCTTCTGAATGAAACGGCGCCACGCGTCGCCGATGCCATCGGCAAGATTCAAATCGGAAAAGTTCACCCGGTTGTAGACGTTCTCGACGGAATCGAAAACGCTATCAGCGGTCCGGCCGTCACCTTCCAAGTAGACCCTACCGTCGCCGCGCGCGCTGGATTTACGCCCGAGGAAATTGCGGTGGACGCGTCCGCTATTCTGGAGGGTGAACCAGCCGCGACACCTGTCGTGGTGAACGACCGGGCTTACACGATTCGCGTGCGCTTTCCGGAACAAAGCCGTTCTTCTCTCGAACACATGAGCAACACCCTTGTGACCAGTTCTACTGGACGGACCGCAACGCTCGGTTCTCTGGCGACCGTTAGCACGGACCCCGGCCAAACCGAAATTCGTCGCGAAAATCTTCAGCGACTTGTGGAAGTGACCGGTCGATTCGAAGGGGTGGATCTTGGCACAGGAATCTCCGCAGTACAGAAAGCCGTCAAAGACCTGCACCTCCCGTCCTCCATCCGCGTCGAGTACGGCGGCTTGTATCAAGAGCAGCAAAAATCCTTCCACGACTTGTTAATGGTTTTCCTTCTGGCACTGGTCCTCCTGTTTGCCGTGTTGCTTTTTGAATTCCGCACGTTCTCGGCGCCTGCGGCTATCCTGGCTTCCGCACTACTCTCCACGTTTGGCGGCTTCCTGGCGCTGCTGATCACCGGCACGAATTTCAACGTCGCTTCCTTTATGGGCATGATCATGGTGATCGGCATCGTGGCGAAGAACGGCATCCTTCTGATGGACGCCGAAGACCGCTTCCGCGGCCTTGGCTTCTCCGCCGAAAACGCCATGATTCAAGCCGGCCGGCGCCGTCTGCGCCCCATCGCCATGACCGCGCTGGCCACCGTCGCCGGCATGCTTCCACTAGCATTCGGCATCGGAGCGGGCTCGGCTATGCTGAAGCCGCTGGCCATCGCCGTCGTTGGCGGCATCTTGAGTTCCATGGTGCTCTCGCTTATTTTCACTCCGGCAATTCATTTCTATCTCCGGCCGCGCAAACCTGCCGGAGCTTGATTTCGAGCCCCGCGAGCGGATGATAGATACGTTTTTCTGACAAAGCAGTTTCAAATGAAAATCCTCGTTGTCGAAGACGAAAAGGGAATGGCGCAGGTGCTCCGGCGAGGTCTGGAAGAGGAGTCTCATGTCGTAAGCCTCGCCTACGACGGGCTCTCTGCGGTTTCGCTGGCTCGGAACGCCCCGTTCGACATGGTGCTGCTCGACGTGATGTTGCCCGGCCTCAATGGACTTCAGGTCGCACGGCAGCTCCGTGAGACTCGCGAGAACATTCCGATTCTCATGCTGACAGCGCGCGACTCCGTCCCGGACATCGTCAAAGGGCTGGATACCGGAGCGGACGACTACCTGACGAAACCGTTTTCGTTTGCGATATTGCTGGCGCGGATCCGTGCCCTGGAGCGCCGCGTAGCCGAGCCGCGAAGTCGCACTCTTCGGGTCTCCGATCTGGCGCTCGACATTGTGCAGCGCCGCGTCTTCCGCGGCAGCCGGGAGATTCATCTCACACCAACAGAATTTCGCTTGCTTGAATTTCTCATGCGCAACGAAGGACGCGTCGCCACGCGTCACGCCATTCTGGACGCGGTATGGGGACAAGGGCAAAACGTCGAGGAGAACACGTTGGATGCCTTTGTGCGCCTGCTCCGAAGGAAGATTGATGAGCACGAGCCGATAAAATTGATTCACACCCTCCGCGGTTTTGGATATTCTCTCGGACCCGAAGCTCGACCATGAAGCTGCCCCTTCGCGCCCGGATCACTGCCTGGTACTTTGCTGTACTGGTGGTGGCGTTTGCCTCGTTTGCCTGGATTAGTGATTTGGGTTTTCGACGCAGCATCGAACAGACGGTGAACGATGCCTTACGCGCAAATCTCGAAAGCGTTCAAAGCGTCCTGGTGCGCACGGCGCCCAAAGGCGCGGCTGAAGTCCGGGCCGAATTGTACGAACTGGCGGGTTTGTGGGCCGGCGCGGCGCTGCTGGAGGTGTCGGACGCCAGTGACAAAATTATCTTCCAATCCCGACCATTTGCGAAGCCCTACAGGAGTCTCCCGCCGGTACAGGGAACGGAGGTCACATTTCTCACCACCAATCTCGACTTCCTGCAGTACCGCGTTGCCATGCGCACGGTCGAAGCGGGCGGCCAATCGTTTCGCGTGCGCGCTGCCATTCCGACGGAGCCTTTCGATCTGGCGCTCGATCGTTTCCGGCTGATCCTCAAGGAAACCTTGCCGTTTCTTGTCGTCCTGGCTTCCCTTGCCGGGTATTGGCTCAGCGGACGGGCGCTCGCGCCAGTCAACGAAATCATCAAAACGGCGCGGGGCATTGGCGTACAAAATTTATCCGGCCGCCTCGCAGTTCCTCCCGCGAACGATGAATTGCGGCGTTTGTCGGAAACTCTGAACGACATGCTGGGCCGCATCGAGGCTTCCGTAAAACGCATCACGCAATTTACGGCCGATGCGTCACACGATTTGCGCACGCCGGTTGCGTTGATCCGCGCTAACGCAGAACTCGCCCTGCGGCGCTCCCGCACAGAGCAGGAATACCGCGAAACGCTCTCGCGCATTCTTACGACGTCCGAAGAAACCACTCATCTCATCGAGAATCTGCTGACGTTGGCGCGCGCAGATGCCGGTGCTGCAGAACTCCAGTTTCGGGACATGGATCTCGCGCCGCATGTGGAAAAAATCGCAGAGGAAGCCGGCATTCTTGCGGCAGCCAAGGGGATTCAAGTTATGAGTGAGCTTCCAGCCGGTTCGGTTCTGGTTTCGGGGGACTGTGCGGCGATCGAGCGTCTGCTTCTGATTGTCGTGGAAAACGCCGTGAAGTACACGCCTGTGGGCGGCAGGATCCAGATGAACCTTTCCAACGGGTCCGGAAGTGCGCGAATTGAGATTCGCGACAGTGGAATCGGGATTAGCGAGAAAGACCTGCCGCACATCTTCGAGCGCTTTTACCGAGCGGATCAAGCTCGTTCCCGCGAACCAGGCGGTTCCGGCCTGGGCCTGGCGATCGCGCAGTGGATCGTGGAGTTGCATGGCGGCACGATCGAAGTGCAAAGCAGCCTAGGCAGCGGCTCCGTTTTCCGAATTACTCTGCCAGTTGCTGCAAAGAGCTAGTCTCCACCTCTGAATCCCGAGTCAGCCTCCGTTGTTCTCCTGCTGCAGCCGCGAATCTGAACAATCTTTCAGTTTCATTTCAAAGATTCGTGAATCGTCATTCATCTGCCATTAGTATTTCACGCCCCAAATGGAGGCCAAGGACTGGGCTTTGCGAGCCCCGATCGACGGTTTCGGCTCAGCTTCCTAACTGCCGGCGTTTCAAACGCTTAATGATTTTCCAAGTGGGGGTGTGCAGATGTCTGAATGGAAAAAGATGCTTGTATTTTTTTCTGCATTGTTTGTTCTGGCGGGACCGGCTCTTGCGCAAACGGATCGCGCGACGCTCGAAGGCACAGTCACCGACCCCAGCGCCGGCGCTATCAGCGGAGCCAGGATACGAGTCTTGGCCGTCGCTACGGGGATCTCCGAGGAGAAAAAAGCAAATTCCAATGGCTACTACCGCTTCCCTGGGCTAGCCGTTGGCGAGTACCGCGTCACGGTCACCAACCCAAGCTTTAAAACGAAGGTCTTGGACGGCGTCATCTTGGAAGTAGGGCAGACACGAACGCTGGATGTGCGCCTTGAAATCGGCGCCATCGAAGACAAGGTGGAAATCAGCCCGGAAGCGGGGCCGGCGGAGCGCAGCTCGGCCGAGCAAGCGACGGTCATTAGAGCGGATCAAATTGTCAATTTGCCCGTGAACGGCCGCGACTGGTCTGGGTTGACCCTTCTCGCCCCTTTTGCCCAAGACGATGGCGGAGGCGACCAGCGCACTATCCGATTCGCCGGCCGCGCCCGGGATGACAATAACTTCAGCTTCGACGGTGTGGATGCCGGCGGTATTCAGGAGCAAGCGCAGAAGTCACAGGTCCGCCTGCAAATCTCCGAAGATGCCGTCGAGGAATATCGGGTGAACAGCGCGCTATACGACGCCGAGTATGGGACGCAGGCAGGCGGCCAGATTAACGTCGTCACCAAGTCCGGCACAAATGATCTGCACGGGACGGCCTTCGGTTACCTCAGAAATTCCGTATTCGACGCACGCAATTTCGACGATTTTGCCCCCGACCCCTCCGGTAATCTGACAATACCCGCCGTCCTGCCGTTTCGAATGGGCCAATACGGAATGACGGTGGGAGGACCCATCAAGAAGGACAAGACCTTTTTCTTTATCAGCTATGAGGGGCTTAGGCAGTTGCAGGAGTCTACCTCCGCCGGAACTATCTTCGTACCCAGCGCCAGCTTTATAAAGGATGTTCTGGTCAACGGGAGAACGGACAATACGCAAACTCCCCCGGTTCAAGTGGGACCTACGCCGGATATGTGCGCCATTCTGCAGGGGTACCCTTGGCGAGCGTCCACCGGTACCGTTGGCGGATGTACTCCGAAGATTGTTTTTCCCGATAGTGCGTTCAGTGCCTTAACGGCAAGTGAGCTCGGCAACGAGAATTTTGATTCGAACGATTTGGCCACGGACGTAGAAGCCTTCACGCACGCCATTCAAACCACCGTTCACGAAGACACATGGCTTGTACGGATCGACCACAAGTTCAGCGATAGCACCACGCTATACGGCCGGGCCCAACGCGATATCAGCCTTGTGGACGCCCAAATTGGAGTTACAGTTGGCCTGGACAAAGCGCAAACCATCAATCACCCGGCCAACTATCTCGTCGCGCTGCAGCACGTGTTCAGCCCCAGTATTTTCAACGAAGCGAAGGTCTACATCAACCGTTCGCCATTCCACAATCCTGAGGCAAGTACTCTCACGTTTGCAGTGAACTCGAATAACTTCACCGGAATTCCCAACGAATCGGCGGACATCGAAATCGGAACGACGTACGGCGTGGTCGACAACATGACGTGGACTCACGGCCGGCATGCTTTCAAAATGGGAATGGAAATCCGTCGGGTCCGGCTCAATCAAGGTCAAACGGCGAACAACAATCTCAACTTTGGAGATGACCTGAGCCTTATATCGGGCACTCTCGGCAGCCTCAGCTTCGATGCCCCATGGTGTTGCCACAGACTGCGTCGGACATTTTACATGCCGTACTTTCAGGACGAATGGAAGGTTACGCCCGCACTAACAATTACTGCCGGTCTGCGCTGGGAATACTACGGGGTGGCTAACGAGGCGACCAACCGAACAACCGTCTTCGACTTCAACGAGTTTCACGGGGCCTGCCTGGGGACTGGCTCCTTCAACACGCCGTTCCCTGTTCCCATCAACACAGCGCCGTGTCCGGCGAATCCTGCTTTGTATAATCCGGACTACAAGAATTTTGATCCTCGGGTCAGCGTCGCTTGGGCTCCGCCGGCGCTTCACGGGAAAACCGTCATTCGCGCCGGGTTTGGGATTTACCATGGTGCAGCACAGAATGACGATCTAAACGCCGGCCTCGAGAGCGACACGTTTCGTGCATCGGTGCAAGGGCCGACCGTCAGTCCGGCAATAACGCAAGAGATCCCCGACCTCTCGGCCTTCACCGGCACCGGCGGTTTTCAGAAGGCTGCCAATCACCCGCGTGCTTTGCAGAGGGAAGGCCGCAGGGATTTGTATGCCGAGGAGTGGGGCCTCACCATTGAACACCAATTGCCGGCGGGGTTCCTCTTCAGCACGTCTTACCTTGGCAGCCATGGGGTGCGTCTCTTCTCGCGTGGCGCGGTAAATCTCTGCTCCATGCCAATTGCCATTAATGCTACTGGCAGCGATTGCGTACGTCCCCTCGACCAGTATTTCCCGGATCCCAACAACCCAGACCCGTATGGCTCGGTCGATTACAAGAGCGATGTTGGGTCAAGTTCCTACCACGCGCTAGGAGTCTCGCTGGAGCGGAGATTTATCAGCGGATTCTCCGTGCAAACCCGTTACACCTACGGCCATTCCATCAATGACGGTTCGGTAGGTGGCGGGGAGTCAAATGGACCCGAAAACATCAACTGTCTCTCTTGCGACAAAGGGCCCAGCATTTTTGACATTCGCCACAACTTCACCGCAAACGCCGTCTATGAGCTCCCTTTGGGACCCGGCAAAGCCTACCTTGATCACCCTGGAGCGATTGGCAAACTTGTGGGAGGCTGGAGCCTGAGCAGCATAGGCCTTTGGCACACTGGGCACCCGCTTACAGTTACGATGGACCTTGGCAACAGCATTACGAATCCGGCTAACCCTTTCTTTAACTCCACCAGCCCTTTTGCCTCCATGTATCTGCTTCCCGATGGCAATGACCAGACGACTCAGCGGCCAGACATCGTTCCGGGAGTGCCTCTAACGCTCCCGGGCGGAGGCCACAATGGAGTGCCTCTGATCAATCCCGCGGCCTTCCGACCGCCACCGCAGAACGCCGAGGGTTTCTTTACCCGGTTTGGGGATGAGCCAAACGGTCTGTTTCGTGCTTTGCCCTCCTGGCAAATTGACTTGGCGCTGATGAAGGAGACCCGGCTAACGGAACGGCTTTCGATGCAGTTTGGCGTGCAGTCGTTCAACATTCTCAACCACACCCAGCTTGGCGATCCGAACCAGTTGGCGCTTGCCTATAATGATGCAACCCCTACGACTCCCGCTTTCTTGGCGCCGAAGCCCAACTTTGGTGTAATCACTTCGACCGTGAACTTCAACAGTAACAACGACAACGTCGCATCGCCCAACACGGGCACGGGCTTGCCGCGTCAGCTTCAGCTTATGCTGCGATTCAAGTTCTAAACTCTGCGACCGGTGGCCGAGGCGCGGAACGGGAACCCTTCGCGCCTCGCCATTTTCCCGGCGATTGAGCCTGAAGGAATTTTCAGGCCAAATTTAAGCTGCGTTTAAGTCGTGTGGCGTAATCTTTTCGCGTGCCATCGTCTCGCATTGATCGAAAGGGTTGAAATGCGGAACCATTTTCTCGGGTTTTGGTTTGTTGTGGCGGTCACCGTGTTCGGAGCGCTGTATCCACTGCGCGCCAGTATCTCGTTGGCGCCAGCGCCTGCAAGCGAATCTGCCATTCTGATTGGGGCGGGTGACATTGCCGACTGCAAGGATCTCTCCGGCGCAGAGGCCACCGGAAAATTGCTCGATCAAATTCCCGGAACGGTGATGGCGGTAGGCGACCTCGCCTATCCGGACGGCAGCAAGGAGAACTTCGTCTGCTACGACAAAACCTGGGGACGTGCGAAAGCCCGTACCCGGCCAGCCCCCGGGAACCACGAGTTTCATTCCTCAGGTGCGACGCCCTACTTCGACTATTTTGGCGCTGCCGCGGGTGACCCGAAGACCGGCTACTACAGCTACGAACTCGGCACGTGGCACATTATCGTGCTCAATAGCGAATGCAACGATGTAGGCGGGTGCGAATCTGGCTCGCCGCAGGAAAAATGGTTGCGTGCGGATCTCGCCGCGCATCCGGTTGCCTGCACGCTAGCCTATTGGCACAAGCCACTCTTCAGTTCCGGCGGAGCGCATGGCAACGATCCAACGGTAAAGCCGCTTTTCCAGGCGCTGTACGATGCCAACGCGGATGTGGTCATCAACGGTCATGACCACGACTATGAGCGCTTTGCGCCCCAGACGCCCGATGGCGCAGCCGATGCCAAGCGCGGCATTCGCGAGTTTGTTGTTGGCACCGGCGGCAAGAATCACCGACCATTCGGCGCGACCAAGCCCAACAGTGAATTGCGCGATACGACGACCTTCGGCGTTCTAAAGCTCACGCTTAAGCCCAATGGTTACGATTGGCAATTTATCCCCGAGGCAGGAAAGAGCTTCACCGACTCCGGCAGTGGCGCCTGCCACTGAGTGCAGACTTATTTCTATAGCACAGGAGAAGAGTTGCTGAGCGCTTCCACCTGTCTCCTGCTCGTTTTGTTTTTATGGCAAAGTAAGGTGCGATGGCCGCACCCGAGAATTCCAGAGCTGCTGGGCGAGTCGCGTTCACATACCCGAGTTTTGTTTTCTTCCAGTCGGCGCGCTTCTTCATCATCCTGGCCACGGAGATGCAATCCGTCGCGGTTGGCTGGCAAGTCTACGAGATCACCAAGAAGCCGCTAGCTCTCGGTCTTGTCGGTTTGGCGCAATTTCTTCCCGGCGTCTTTCTGTTCTTGCTCTCCGGTCATGCCGCCGATCGTTATGAACGGCGAAAGCTTCTCTTTCTCTGCTACTGCGGTTTCGCGACTTGCTCCGGGCTGCTCTTGTTCCTCGCGCTTCGCGGAGCGCACTCCGTCTATCCGATCTACGCGGTCCTGATTCTCCTTGGCATTGTGCGCTCGATGAGCGGCCCTGCGAGTCGCGCCCTGCTCCCGCAGCTCGTCCCAGAAAAAGACTATATGAACGCCGTCGCCTGGGCCTCGAGCATTTTTCAGTCGGCTGTGGTCCTTGGCCCTTCGCTGGGAGGAATCGTTTACGCGGCTGCTCGCGGTCCAGCGGCCGTGTATGCGCTTTCCTGCGTCACGGCGGCGACGGCTGCGGTCTCCGCGTTGCGAATCAAGACGCAAACTGCGCCCCGCTCTCGCGAGCCGGTGAGCTGGATGACGATGCTCGCCGGCCTCCATTACATTCGTCGCGAGAAGCTAATCCTGGGAGCGATCTCACTCGACCTCTTCGGTGTCTTGTTGGGAGGCGCCGTCGCACTACTCCCCGTTTACGCGCGGGAAATTCTGCTCACAGGACCGTGGGGGCTGGGCCTTTTGCGCAGCGCACCAGCGGTTGGCGCTGGCGTCATGGCGATTTGCGTAGCGCATAAACCCTTGGGGCGCCGCGCAGGCGCGCTGATGCTTTGGTGCGTCGCCGGTTTTGGCGCTGCTACCATAATTTTCGGGCTTTCACGGAGCCTCGTGATTTCGCTTCTCGCGCTCTGCATGGTGGGCGCCACGGACATGGTTAGCGTAATTGTCCGCCAGATGATCATCCAGCTCGGGACGCCCGATGAGATGCGGGGCCGCGTCAACGCCGTCGAAATGATTTTCATTGGGGCGTCCAACGAGTTGGGCCAATTCGAATCAGGTCTCACCGCGCAATGGTTCGGCGCAGTGACCGCGGTCGTGCTCGGTGGTCTTGGCACACTCGTAGTGACCGCAGTGTGGGCTTGGTGTTTTCCCGAGTTACGTCGCGCCGAGCAACGCGTCACGCCGGCGAGTTAGCCCGGCCGAACCCGTCCAGTCTATTTTTTCGCCGGTGCGCTTGGCGCCGCCGGAACCATCGTCTCCGCAGGTGGAACGCTTGCGAGGGCGTTTCGAACGGACGTGGGCATCTTGTCCGCGTTCTTCACCAGCACGCTCACTTGCCAAATCTGAGGTTCGGTCAAACGGTCTTTGAAGCCTGGCATCCCCGTCATGCGTATTCCGTTTTCGACTTTCCAATACGACTCCCAGGCATCGTCGTCCGTTACTCCCACTCCATGGAACAGCTGCGGCGGCACGGGATACATTCCTTGTGCGATCAAGCTCTTTGGCTCGCCGGGCAATCCGTGGCAAACGGCGCAGTTTTCCTTGTACACCTTTGCGCCCGCCAGCAAATTCGTTTCATCCGCCGCGACCTGCGGCTCGGGATGTGGCAGTTTATCCAGGTAGGCGTGTAGCCCGATCCGCGCAAAACTCTTTTCGAATGGCATCGGCGCCGCCGAAGTCGCCACCGGTGCGCGCCCGGACGAAAAATAAAAGTAAACTCCCCCGGCGACCAGCAACACTCCCAGTACAATTCCGACGATCAGGCCTTTAAGCATGTCCCTCTGTTCCTCCCGCCATTCGAATTCGTCTTCCGCCTTGCGGTGCCCGCGGTGCAGGGCGATAGTCTACGTTCTCCCGGCCGATTCTGCACGCAACAAAATAAGCTAGGCTCACTTCTCAGCTACCGCAAGAAAATGCGCGCTTGCCCCGATGAGTCCCTCTTCCGCTTCGATGCGCTCCATAAACTCCAAAATCCGCGTTGAGAGTTCTGGTTTTTCCAATTGCTCTTGGATGTCGTTTACCAGCCAAAACGGCCCTTCTACCGAGAGCAGTCGCACATTCTTGAACCCCGCTTGCTGGACCTCTGATTTGGCTTCCATCGGGTGATGAAAATAGGCGTTGGTAAAGTAGACCGGATTGTCCGTGGAATTCCGGTGTTGCCCGGTTTTCAGGTCGCCGTCCACGATTTTCGCGAATTCTTCTTTCTCCAGAAAATGCGAGCGAACGCCGTCCAACAGAGAAGCGAACCTGGAAATAAAGGCGCCTAGGAAGTTCCCTCCCGGCTTGAGTGTGCGGTAAGCCTCTAGAAGTGCAGCGGAGCGCTCGGATGTAGAATCCAGGTGATAGAGCGGGCCAAAATACAAGACAGCGTCAGCAAATTGATTTGGAAATTTCAGTGCACGCGCATCTCCCATAGTGATCGAGGCGAGTCGAACGCCACTTGAGTCTGACTTCTCGCGGCCCTGCTCAATGTGGAGGGCAATCGGATCCACCAAATGCACTTCATAGCCGGCTTTCGAGAGGGGGAACGCGTACACGCCATCA
This sequence comes from Acidobacteriota bacterium, assembly GCA_013289835.1. Taxonomy (GTDB): domain Bacteria; phylum Acidobacteriota; class Terriglobia; order Acidiferrales; family UBA7541; genus Acidiferrum. Next base: position 93,684 of record JABCZG010000011.1, read on the forward strand.
GCCCCTCCGACGTCCAGAATGGTGGCCGGCGTCCGAGGCAGGAATCTGCGCAGGACGCTCTCTGTCCGGATACGTTCTAGCGATGCGCCACTCAACCGAGAGCTTTCTTGGCCGAGCTTGTAATACTTAAGGATATTCTCGTTCACTGAACTGGCCGCAGCTAGGAGCTCCCGATGAGCCATCCTGTCAGAAACACCAAAACGCCGCCGACAATCACCTGAAAAGCCGCCTGCAAGAACGGCGTGTCCATGTAACGGTGCCGGATGAAGCTGATAACCATCAGCTCGACGGCTACGACAATGACTGCCACCACCGTTGCGACGTGAAAGTTAGCGATCAAGAATGGCAGTGTGTGTCCAATTCCCCCAGCCGTGGTCATCAAACCTGTAACCGTTCCCCGCAGCCACGGCGATCCTCGCCCCGTAAGCGATCCGTCATCGGAGAGACCCTCTGAAAAAGCCATCGATATACCCGCTCCAATCGACGCCGCCAGTCCCACCAAAAATGCGTCGGAACTTTTGTGTGTTGCGAACGCCGCGGCGAACAGCGGCGCCAGCGTCGAGACGGATCCATCCATCAGCCCTGCAAGTCCCGGTTGAATGATTTGCAGCAGGATCAACTTGCGGTGTGATTCCTCTTCTTGCGCTTTGGCGCTAGTCGTGAGGTGTTTTTCCTCTAACGCCCCCGCCGTCTGCGTGTGCTTTCTCTCTTCGTCCCCGAGTTTATTCAGCAGTTCCCTCGTCGAAGCGTCCGTCGTTCTGCTTGCTGCTCGCGCGTAGAATCGGCTTGCTTCCATCTCCATCAATTCCGCCTGTTTTCTTGCCGTATTCACGCCCAGCGGCCGGACGAGCCACACCGGTCTCCGTGTCAGAAAGCCCTTCACGTTTTCCCGCCGGATCAAAGGAATGTGATCTCCGAATCGCTGCCGGAACATGGCGAACAACCGATCGCGGTGCCCCACTTCCTCCGCGCGCATCTCTTCGAACATCTGTGCGGTGGATGGGTACTCCTCCCGCAGTGCATCCGCGAACTCACCGTAAATCCGCCCGTCTTCCTCTTCGGCGCCAATGGCGATCGCCAAGATCTCTTTTTCCGTCAAATCCTTGAATTTTTTGAGCATCAGACCCGTCCCTGGACTCCGTTGAGGAAGCAGCATCGCATAAACCGCGCCGCGATGCCATTGGCGAGCCCGCACGCGCTCCTGTATGATCTTGGCCCTTGAGGAGAATCGTATTCTATGAGCTATCGGAATGTTGTTCTGTTGGGGTTCGCCGTTCTTGCCTCGTTCGCATTCGCTAATGCTAAAGCGCATTCCGATGCGCCGCCGGCCGCGGCTCCCGCGGCGCCGGCTTCCGAATCGTTGCTGGGCGGAATGCGCTGGCGCCAGGTGGGACCTTTCCGCGGCGGGCGCGTCCTTGCAGTCACCGGTGTTCCGGGAGAGCCCAGCGTTTTCTATTTCGGCGCAGCCTCCGGAGGTGTGTGGCGATCCTCCGATGCCGGAGCGAGTTGGGAGCCGATTTTCGACAAGGAAGACGCCGCGTCCATCGGCAGCATTGCCGTCGCGTCCTCGGATCACAACATTCTCTACGTCGGTACGGGCGAAGCTTGTATTCGCGGCAACATCAGCTATGGCAATGGCGTGTACAAGTCGATTGACCGGGGCAAGACCTGGAAGAACGTCGGCCTGAAAGATACGCGTCACATTGGCGCGCTGATCGTTGACCCCAAGAATCCCAACATCGTTTTTGTAGCTGCCTTGGGCCACGCCTACGGCCCCAACGAAGAACGCGGCGTTTTTCGATCGACCGATGGCGGCGCGACCTGGCAGAAAGTGCTCTACAAAAACGAAAAGACCGGCGCGATTGATATCGTTTTCGATCCCAACAATCCCAATACGCTTTTCGCCTCCTTGTGGGAGGTCTATCGCACGCCCTGGAGCCTGAACAGCGGCGGTCCTGGCAGCGGCCTTTACAAATCGATCGATGGCGGCAGCACCTGGACGCACCTGGAAGGCCACGGCCTGCCCTCTGGAATCATGGGCCGCATCGGCGTTTCGGTTTCCGGCGGAGATTCGAATCGCGTCTATGCGCTAGTGGAATCCAAGGAAGGCGGGCTCTACCGTTCGAACGACGGCGGCGACAATTGGGTTCGCATCAACGAAGAAGGCCGTTTTCGCCAGCGCGCCTGGTATTTCACGCACATCTTTGCCGATCCCAAATCCGTGGACACCGTCTACGTGCTCAACACCGGAGCGTTCCGTTCCATGGATGGCGGAAAAACTTTTGAATTGTTGCCCGCGCCCCATGGCGATCATCACGGCTTGTGGATTGATCCCGACAATCCGCAGCGGCTCATCAATGGCAACGACGGCGGCGCGGATGTGTCCACGGACGGCGGAAAAACGTGGAGCACGCAATACAACCAGCCAACGGCGCAGTTCTATCACGTGATCACCGATGACCGCTGGCCCTACTACATCTATGGCGCGCAGCAGGACAACTCCACGATCGCCATCAAAAGTTACGACGACGACGGCGTCATCGGCCGGCAGGATTGGTACGAAGTAGGCGGCGGCGAAAGCGGCTACATTGCGCCGTATCCGCCCGATCCCAACATCGTCTACGCGGGCGCAGAAGGTTTGATCACGCGTTTCGACAAGCGCAGCGAGCAGGCCGTGGACGTCTCCGTCCTGCCGCTCGATGTTTCCGGCAATGGCGCGGAAAAACTTCCCCATCGTTTCAACTGGACTTCGCCTCTGCTCGTCTCTCCGCACGATCCGAATACTCTGTACTCCGCCGCGGAAATGCTCTTCAAGTCCACCAACCGCGGCCAGAGCTGGACGGCCATCAGCCCAGACCTCACCCGCAACGACAAATCCAAGCAGAAGCCGTCAGGCGGCCCCATCACGCTGGATATCACCAGCGTCGAATATTACGACACCATCTTTGCCGTCGCCGAATCGCCGGTAAAAAAAGACATGCTTTGGGTTGGCACCGACGACGGCCTCGTGCAACTCTCCACCAATGGCGGCCAAACGTGGGCCAACGTCACGCCCAAGGAAATGCCCGAGTGGAGCATGATCAGCATCGTCGAAGCCTCGCATCATGACGCTGGCACCGCCTACCTCGCCGTGGACCGCCACAAGTTCGACGATTTCCGGCCCTATATTTACCGCACGCACGATTCAGGCAAGAGCTGGACGTTGACTGCCAATGGAATTCCTAATGGCTCGTATGTCCGGTCCGTCCGCGAAGACCCCAAGCGCAAAGGCTTGCTCTTTGCCGGAACCGAGACCGGCGTCTACTTTTCCTTGGACGAAGGCGCGAACTGGCAGCCGCTCAAGCTCAATCTTCCCACCGTCCCGGTGCACGACTTGAACATTCACGGCGACGATCTGATCGCGGCTACGCACGGCCGCGCCTTCTGGGTGTTGGATGACATCACTCCCTTGCGCCAGATGGATGCCACGTCAGCGAATGCAGATACGTTCCTGTTCAAGCCACAAGTGGCGCTGCGCTTGCATCTGCCCGATGCGATCGAGCGCCGCGGCCCGCTCGGTGACGATCCACCCTTGGGAGCTATTCTTGACTACTACTTCAAATCAGCTCCGAAGGACGAAGTAAAACTCGAAATCCTCGACAGCGATGGCAAGGTGGTGCGCGCGCTTTCGAGCAGAGAATCCAAAGAAGAACAGCAGCCACAGGAATGGCCTGACTTGGCAAAAGAGATCACCACAATTCCCGCCGCAGCTGGCCTGAATCGCTATGCCTGGAATCTGCGCTGGGATTCCCCCGTAAAAATTCCCGGCGCTTTTTACTCCGGGCTTGGCCCGCGCGGCCCCATCGCACTCCCCGGCAAGTACAACGTCAGGTTGACGGTCAGCGGCCACAGCCAGACGCAACCGCTCGAAATCGTCACGGATCCACGTGTGAAGAATGTTTCCCAGGACGATCTGCAAAAGCAGTTTGCCTTATCCGTGCAGGTGCGCGATTCAAACGCCGAACTGCATAGCGCGGTAAATCAGATCCGCGAATTGCGCGTTGGCATAAAAGCACTTCGTCAACGGCTCGAGGGTGAGGCTCGATTGAAGTCGCTGCTCGACCAGGCCGACGCACTTGATAAGAAATTGGCCCCTGTGGAAGAGGAACTGATTCAAGTAAATATGAAAGGTTCCGAAGCCAATCTGGCCTTCCCGAACATGCTCAACGAACAACTCGACAGCTTCAGCTCCAGCGTGCAAGCCGGTGACAGCGCACCCACGCAGCAGCAATATGAAGTCTTCAAGATGCTGCGAACACGGCTCGATGCGCAGTTGGCTGCATGGAAGCAGATTTTCTCTTCTGACGTTCCGGCTTTGAATGACGCCATTCGAAAGAGCGATCTTCCTCTTTTGTAGGTCTGTACAGCCGGAAAATAGAATCGGCGACGGAGAGTTGAAACTGAAAACAAATAACCGGCCAATCCTGCTTCGAACTGGCAACGGAAAACCGACCACTGAGGACCAGGCCCAGTTTTACTCTTAGTTACACGGGCGCAACATTTTGGGTATAGGATGGTTTTCGCTAGTCGGAGGATAAAAATGGCCAAGAAGAGCAAACTCACGCAAGTCGCGGTCAGAATCGGGTCCGCCGTGGGCCGCGCCGATCGCAAAGCCCATCAGGTCGCGAAGGCAGGTGTACTCGCGAAGAAGGAACTGCAAGGTATTTCCAAGCAAGTGGACGCGCTCAAGCGCCAATTGCTGAAGACCACCAAGCGCCTCAAAAATGCCCTGAGTTAGCTCGCTCACGCGGGCGTGCGCTACTCGCCCGAAAATGAAGAGCTCACCACTTGCAAAAACCGCGCATGGAGAGCTCCGTTTCGTTTTCTCGTGCTGAAGATTGGAAAGTGCCACAGGGACGCAACAAGAGACTGAAAACGAACCACGGACAACGGATCACTAGACCATGAATCCCTGGATGCGGCAGACTTGCACGATGTCCAAGCGGTCTCCCGCGCCAACTTTGTGCTTCATGCGATACAGGTGATTCTTCACGGTTTGCTCGGAGAGGCAGAAGCGATTCGCAATCTCTTTGTTCGTCAGCCCTTCCGCGATTAATGGGATGAGCTGCTGCTCGCGCCGCGTCAAGCCCAGCCGCTGGCGCACACCTGCGGAAGGGAAGGACGTTGCTTCGCGCTCGAAATGTTGGAACAGGGCCGCGCAGAGCGTGCCCGGGCAGACCGCCTTGCCTGCTTGCACCGCGCGCACGCCTTCCACCACGTCCTCCGCCGAAGCATCCCGCGGAAGGTATCCGCGAACACCGGCGCGCACGCATTGCAGAAATTCCGCTTCCGTTCCCGTGACGCCAATCAGTATGACTTGCACGCGCGGAACCGTCGCGCGAACCTTTCGAATCGCCAGCACATCCTCGATCATGTTGCCCCGCGAGGTTAGCAGCAGAATATCTGCTTCTTCCTTCAGCAGCCCGGCAGTAAGCGAAGGTTCAACGGTTTCCATCCCGACTACTTCCATGTCTCCGCGTTTTGCCAGCATCCGCGATAGCGCCTCTCGCAGCAGTCGATTTTCGGCCGCCAGGTAAACGCGGGGCTTTGTCGCGGGACGAACCTCTCCTCTCACTCGCTCCGGGCTTTCGTCTTGGCCTATGCTCGTCCGGCGATCACCGTTCGAACGCAGCTTCCGGAGGCCTTGCTCACTACTCTGAAAACTCTGCCGCGCACCTGTGCTCATGGGGGACACCCTCATTCAAGAGCTTTCTGTCTGCTCGCGCAATCCGCCAAATTCGAAGGCTGGTCACGATTCGAACAGCGCCTTTCATAACTGCAATTCTGCAGCCGCGCCAAGCATTCGAATCCGTCCCTGCTAGGCCCTCTAATGTGCCCCAAACGAAGGCTTTAGCTTTTCCGTCGCGCCCTTTCCCGCCGCCGAAAATCCCGGATTGGTACTACGGCCCTCGCACCACTTCAATTTGGGACTTTTTCCTCCCCTCTCCACGCTCCCTTTTCCACACCCACCCGCTTCCCTTTCTAGTACTTCCGTACTACTATTTTTGCGGAACGTCCTACTTCCTTCCGGGTACGTCTCCGCTATAGGTTTAGGTGTCAGCCACGGCCCATACTGTCTCTAGCTCAGGAACTGTGCTCCTGCGGAGAGACCCTTAAGCCATGGCGACCCAGCAAGATCCGATCATGAAGAACACTACAACCGGAGGCTCACCCCGATTGCCTGTCTCGCGCACGGAGCGCCGCGGCACCCGCCGCTGCAAAATTACGCAGCTCATGCGCATCCGTCCCTCGGACCCCAACGTCGATCACTTTGAGGACATGCGCGGCTCCGCCAGCGTGTCCCGCTCCGGCGTGTACTTTCAGTCCAGCGAACCCAACTACGAAGTTGGCATGCGGCTTTTCGTGACCATGCCGTATTCGAAAGATCCTGCTTCCATGTGTCGCGAATATCTCGCGGAAGTTGTCCGCCGCGACGTTCTGCCGACGGGCATGTTCGGCATCGGGATCAAGATCCTGATGGAAATGGGAATACAGCACACCTACAATTTTGGCGCCCCTGGCCCTCGCTAGCCGGCAACGTCGCTAATTCGAATTCATCACGAATAAAAACAAGAGTGGGCGTCCCGTGAATTGGGACGCCCGCTCCTGCGTTTGGGGGTGGAGAGAACTCGTTACGCCGTCTGCCGGAAAACTTTCATGGCACGATGCCTCAGAACTCCAAGCTGTCGATTCAAAGGATGCCTGCGGCCAAGGAAGGAAAGCACCGGAGGCCGCCGCTCAGTCAATTTGTTCATGGCAATCGTCAGCCGCACATCGCGGCGAGCAAATTTCAGCCCGGACTGCAGCGCTTCCACGGCTTCATCGCGCCGTCCGGCAGTGGCATACACTTCAGCGAGATTCAGATAGAGCTGCGCCTGATTCCGCTTCATTCGAACGGCGGAGTCGCAGAGTCTTTCGGCTTCGCCCCACTTGTGTTCGGAGCGCGCCAGGACCACTCCGAGGTAGGACATGTAGTAGGGATTGTTCTTATCCAGGTCCACCGCGCGGCGCATGTGCGGCAGGGCTTTTATGGCGTAGTTATCGCGCAGGAGCGTCAAGCCAGTCTTGAATTCTCGGAAAGCTTCCGTATCCATCATCGGTTCACCTCGCCCAGCGTGCCGCGTGCGGATGGGCTTTCGAACGCGCGGCTGCGGAAGAATAGGATTTCCGGGAAGTGGGGAAGCGCTCGCGCGACCCGAAGGCGATACGCGCCAACCGTAGCTGTGAAGCTCTAATAAAGATTGTCCAGCTCATCGGAGCGATGAACAGAACAGCGAGCAGCGAAGTCGTGAGCGAGGTTCCCATCCCAGTCCTTCTTCACCGTACACGGCGGGTTGCAAAGAATCTACTGACCGGGAGGACAGTCTTGGTTCAGCGGCACTGACGTAGTAGAGAGAAGAATGAGGACAGGTGCTGCGTTGGCCTTCAACGAGGCGCGGATTGCTTCCAATCGCGGCGCCACTTATCCCAATCTTTCTTGGTGGCCGCGAGCATGGACTTGGCGGCTTTGTGAAGCCACCGACCCCGCCGCGTGGCAACGTCCTGCCTAATTTTGCCGATGGCCTGGGGGGTACTGAAATGCATGTTGGCAGTCTCCCAGCCCATGGAGTAGAGCAGACGAGCCTCGTCGCGATCCTTGGCAAGGGAAGCTAGTTCAATCCGCGAGCAGTCTGGGGCCAGGCGGCGGACCACCCAGCGTCCATGAAAATGCACGCAGGGGTCGGGCACACGAATGGATCGTTGCACCAGCTTTTCGCAGTAAATTTCATTGGACGAAGCCTTTTTGGCCCAAACCCAGGCCGAGGGACGGATGGCTTTAGCTTCTCGGGCGATGAAGGCTCCGCGCCAGCGCGACAAGGCGAGAATCCGTGGGTGTCCGAGGCTTCCCATACCTGCGATGCGTCGCTTCAAGAGATACCCCTGCTTTGGGGAAGGAAGCCACTGCTCCAAGAGTTTGCGTGCTTCCTCAGGCGGCTTGGCGGTGAAGGGTTGCAAGTGCTCCAGCTTGTTCCAGAACTGGACGGGGTCGCGAAGTTTGCCAAGGGCGAGCAGGCGCAGCCAGCGATGATTTTCCGCCAGGATGAAGGCTTTGCCGCCGGCGGCCAGCGCGTCTCGATAGCCCTCCTCGATGGCCTCGGAAGCCGCCCTTCTTGAGATGCATAGGTGCTCCTCCTCGATGGCGACGTAGACGCTGGTGAGCAAGCGCACCAGATCGAGGGTATAGGCCGTGGGCCAGGCTTCGTCCAAATCGTTCACACCCCAGATGAGGCGGCCTTCCTCGTCGCGCCAGGTTCCGAAGTTTTCGATGTGCAGATCGCCGACGCCCAGTACCGCCGGGGCCTTCGTTAAATCGGCGCAGTGCTCGGGCCAAAGCTGCAGCCAGCGGTAGAAGGTGGCGCGGAAAAAAGGGAAGGCGGCTTCGGCCATGTGCTCGTGCTTGAGGGCGAGATCCTGGCGAATAATTGGCAGTTGCCCTGCCAGCCAGTGCTCGAAATCGGCGGTTGCTTTGAAAATATTCATGCGTGAGCGTCGTGATCCAAACGGCTAGACGTGCGCGGGTTCGGAACGCGTGGGACCGCCCTTCACGCGGGCTTCATAGATGGGGAATCGCCCGGCGAGCTCGGCGACTTGCTTGCGCACGCGCTGTTCGATTTCCGCATTGCCGATGTTGGAAAGGATTTCGACGATCCAGGCGCCGATTTGTTCCATCTCGGGTTCGCGCATGCCGCGCGTAGTCACAGAAGGGGTGCCCAAACGGATGCCGCCGCCCTTCATGGGGGGCAGGGGATCGAAGGGAATGGAATTCTTGTTGACGGTGATGCCGGCGCGATCAAGGGCCTTTTCGGCGTCGGTTCCGGTGATTCCGCGAGGGTGGACTTCGATCAGGAAGAGGTGATTGTCCGTGCCACCGGTGACGATGCGAAAGCCCCGTTTGGCTACTGCGGCGGCCATAACCTTGGTGTTGGCCACGACTTGCTTCTGATAGTCCTTGAAAGAGGGCTCCATGGCTTCCCTCAGGCACACAGCTTTGGCGGCGATGGTATTCACCAGTGGCCCGCCCTGGATACCGGGGAACGTCAGCTTGTCCAGTTCCTTGGCAAAGGCGGCTTTGCAGAGCACCAATCCTCCGCGGGGGCCGCGGAGTGTTTTGTGCGTGGTGGTGGAGACGATGTCCGCGTGCGGGACGGGGCTGGGATGGACGCCGGCAGCGACTAAACCGGCGATGTGGGCCATATCCACGAAGAAAAGCGCGCCGACGGACCTGGCGGCTTTGGAGATGCGCTCGAAATCAATGATGCGCGAGTACGCGCTTGCGCCGGCCACGATCATCTTCGGCTTGTGTTCGAGGGCGAGTTTTTCGATTTCGTCGTAATCAATGCGCTCGTCTTCTTTTTTCACGCCGTAGGCCACGAATTTGTACATGCGGCCGGAGAAGTTGAGCGGATGGCCGTGCGTCAGGTGGCCACCGTGGGAAAGATTCATGCCCAGCACGGTGTCGCCCGGCTGCAGGGTGGACATGTAGACGGCGACGTTTGCGGAGGTGCCGGAATGCGCCTGGACGTTGGCGTGTTCGGCGCCGAACAGCTCCTTGGCGCGATCGATCGCGAGCTGCTCGACCTTGTCGGCGTATTCGCAGCCGCCGTAGTAACGCTTGCCGGGATAGCCTTCGGCGTACTTGTTGGTGAAGATGGAGCCCATGGCTTCGAGAACGGCTTCGGAGACGAGGTTTTCGGAGGGGATTAATTCGAGGCCGGTGGCCTGGCGCTTCGCTTCTTCACGGAGCAAGTCAGCGATTTGTGGATCAACAGCATCCAGCGGACGATTCATGCGGTCGTTCGCATCGGTGGTCTTGCTCATAGAGTGGCCTCGCTTCGTTCGCTTGAGAGTTCTCTGATTTGCCGTTAAACGATTCTATCGAATGGGCCGGGTGAAAGCCAATTGCGAGGAAGTGGGCGCCTGAAAGCAGAGGGAAAAATGGAATTACGCAAAGAGCACAAAGACCAAAGAGATCGCAGAGGAATACCCGCGCAGCCATCTGGAAGACAATTCTAGAAATGTCTAGACCATGGACAGTTGGAGGGGTATGCTTAGACCTGAGAGAGGCAACGATGGGCAAAGTCACGACAAGGAAGATTGGGTTGGAGATGGATGCGCAGCTATACGCCAAGCTGTCCAAAGTGGCTGAGCGGAATGGCCAGTCGCGGCGTTTCTTGCTCGAGAAGGCGCTGGAGCACTATCTGGAAGTGGTTGTGCCATCGCAGAATACGGTTCGGCCTGAGGTCATGAAGCACTTCCGCCGTTCAACCGAGAAGAATCGCAGACTGCACCAACTCTTGGCGCAATAAATGGCGGAGTATTTCTATCCGACCGTCGCGGAAGCGATGGAGATGCACCGCCTGCTGATTGATGAGTTTGGTGGCATGCACGGCCTGCGCGACAGCGGGCTACTGGAAGCGGCCATCTACCGCCCGCAGAACGGCTATCACGATGATTTGACACATGAAGCTGCGGCGCTGATGGAATCCATGGCAAACAATCACGCGTTTTTGGACGGCAACAAGCGGATCAGCTTGGCGATTACCGATACTTTTCTGCGCATGAATGGGTACTACCTTGAAATTGAGCCTGTGCCAGCTCATCAATTCATAACCGAGTCCATCGGCAAGAGAGAATTTCGGGTCCGTCAGATTCGCGACTGGCTTACGAGCCACACCCGACCCCTATCCGAGTAAAAGCTCCCGCTGCTTTTCTCCATCGCGCCATTCCAATGGTGCAGATGTACTTCTAGATGCTGTACTTCCCTCATCGCCAGGAGATCAATCGCAAGTTTAAATTTCGATCAGCAGGATTTCTGCGCGCCTGCGCTTGGTGCGGGGTGATATAGTTGGCGCAATTTTCGCAGGAGCCTCAAAGGAGCTGGCGATGATGCCTTCCTGGAACAGCCGCAATCAACTCTTCAGAAAAGAAGGCCGACTCATTCGATGGAGTTACGTGCTCGCCGGATGCGCGTTGATCTCTTTCTGCATTGGTGGCACTTGGCTCCTGGCGCAGGACAAGAATCCGTTTGCGCGGGACGCGAAGGCGGCGAAGCTGGGAGAGTTTCAGTTTCGGGCGAACTGCGCGTTTTGCCACGGGTTGGGGGCGCGCGGCGGAGGACGCGGGCCGGATCTGACGCGGGCACAGAAGCGCCATGGAAGTTCGGATGCAGACCTGTTTCGAACGATCAACGAGGGAGTTCCGGGGACCGCGATGCCGCCAAATGGGGCGACACAGCAGGGCGTGGGGATGACGGATGAGGAGATCTGGCAGGTGATTAGCTACATTCGCAGCGTCGAGAAAAAGGCGGATGCGACGTCCACTGGGAATGCGGCGCATGGCAAGGAACTCTTTCAGGGCACGGCGGGATGCTCGACGTGCCACATGATTCAGGGGAAGGGCGGGCGAATTGGGCCGGACCTCAGCACTGCTGGTTCGGCGCGCTCGACGGAATATTTGGTTGAGTCGGTGCGCATGCCGAGCAAGCGGCTCGCGCAAGGAATTTCCGAGGCAATGAAAGAATTTTCGCAAGAGTACGAGACGGTGACCGTGGTTACGGCGGACGGGACGAAGTTTATGGGGGTGGTGCTGAATGAGGATCATTTCACGCTGCAGATGATGGATACGCGGGAGAATTTGCATCTTTTCGAAAAGGACAAGTTGAAGTCGTTGGAGAAGAGCCGGGAATCGTTGATGCCGGCATACGATCAGAAAATGCTGAGCGATAAAGATCTGCAGGATGTGGTGGCGTATTTGCTTCTGGTAGGTGCGCAATGAAGAGGGGCTACATGGCTCGTAATAATAAAGGCAGATTCCTCGCTGCGCTCGGAATGACCCATCTCGTCAGTGCGACGCTTATGCTGTTCGCGATCGCTGCTTACTTTGTGCCGTCGGCGAGCGCGCAGGTGACAGCGCAACGGCTGCTAGATTCAGCGAAGGAGCCGCAAAACTGGCTGATGTATTCGGGCGATTACGCGGGGCGGCGGTTCAGCGCATTGGAGCAGATCAACACTTCGAATGCGGCTGCGCTGGTTCCCAAGTGGGCTTATCAGACGATGGCGGGCGGAAAATTTGAGGCGACGCCGCTGGTAGTGGACGGAATTCTCTACGGCACGGGGCAGGACAATCGCGCGTTTGCGCTCGATGCGAAGTCGGGTCGGCCCATTTGGCAATATCAGCGGGCGTTGCCGGCGGATATTCGGCCGTGCTGCGGGCGCGTGAACCGGGGGCTGGCGGTTCTTGGCGACAAAGTTTTTCTAGGCACGCTGGATTCGCACGTGATTGCGCTCGACGCGAAGACAGGAAACGTGCTGTGGGACGTTACCGCCGTCGATTATCGCGGCGGCTATAGCATTACGCTTGCACCGCTGGTGATTAAGAATCTTGTGATCATCGGCGTTTCCGGCGGTGAATACGGCATTCGCGGATTCATTGACGCGTATGACGCCGCGACGGGCGATCGCAAATGGCGCTTCTACACAGTGCCTGGGCCCGGCGAGCCGGGGCATGAGACGTGGGAAGGCGACTCGTGGAAGACTGGCGGCGCGCCGGCATGGATCACGGGCACTTATGATCCCTCGACCGACACTACGTTTTGGACGACGGGGAATCCTTCGCCTTCGAATCGCGGCGAAGGGCGCGCGGGGGACAATCTCTACAGCAATTCGTTGCTGGCGCTCGATCCGGAGACGGGAAAGTTGAAATGGTATTTTCAGTTTTCAAAACATGATGAACACGACTATGACGCCACGCAGGTGCCGGTCATGGTGGACCAGGGCGAGAAGCATTTGATCATGCAGGCGAATCGCGATGGATTTTTTTACTTGATTGACCGGGCGAGCGGGAAACTGATTTACGCGAAGCCCTTCGCCAAAGTGACATGGAGCGATTCGAAAGATGCTAGCGGGGCGCCCATCGCGCGGAAGGATGCTTCGCCGACGCCGGATGGGACGCGCGTGTGCCCGGGCGCGGCGGGAGCGACGAACTGGATGTCGCCAACCTACGATCCCCAAACGCAATTGTTTTACGTGACGGCGCGCGAGCAGTGCGACATTTTCAGCACGGCGCCGCAGCCGTATGAGCGCGGGCACGCTTATTACGGCAGCGCGTATTTTCCGAACGACGATGCCGCGCCCTTTACCGGCGCGTTGCGCGCGATTGAACCCGGCACGGGAACTATCAAATGGGAATGGAAGCATCCGTCGCCAACGTGGTCCGGGGTGCTATCCACGGCAGGCGGACTTGTCTTCACCGGCGATGCGGAAGGGAATTTCATTGCGCTGGAAGCCGCTTCCGGGAAAGCGCTGTGGCATTTTCAGTGCGGAGCGTCGGTGTACTCGTCGCCAATGACTTTCGCGATTGAAGGCAAACAGTATGTGGCTGTGGTGGCGGGGTCCTCGTTGTTCACGTTCGCTCTGCCGTGAGCGTGTTGCGAGATATTTGCTCAGTGCGTCCTGGAAAAATGGGGTTTTGCGGCTGCGAGCACAATCTTTAAATTCACGCTATACTTGGAAGGTTATGCTCGCCGTCAACAATGTCACTATGCGATTCGGTCCGCGCGTTCTCTTTGAGAACGTGACGTGCACCTTCATGGCGGGGCGGCGCTACGCCATCACCGGGCCCAACGGCGCCGGCAAATCCACCTTTATGAAGATTTTGACGGGCGAGATTGACTCGACCAGCGGGTCGGTCACACGCCCGAAGAAAATGGGTGTGTTGCGCCAGGACCAGTTTGCGTTTGACGACTACCGTGTGATTGACACGGTGATCATGGGGAATGCGGCGTTGTGGAAGGCGCTGGAAGAGCGCGACGCGCTGTACGCCAAGCCGCACGAGTCGCTGACCGACGCGGATGGGATGCGGCTGGGCGAACTGGAGGGAATTGTTGGCGAGGAAGGCGGGTACACGGCGGAAGCGGATGCCGCAGTGCTGCTCGATGGGCTGGGCGTCGAGGTAGGGCTGCACGAACGCAAGATGGGAGAGCTGCAGGGCGGACAAAAAGTTCGCGTGCTGCTGGCGCAGGCGCTCTTCGGCAATCCCACTGCGCTGCTGCTCGACGAGCCAACGAACAACCTGGACCTGGATTCGGTGCATTGGCTGCAGCGATATCTTTGCGATTATGAGGGGGTGCTGATTGTGATTTCGCACGACCGGCATTTTTTGAACAGCGTTTGCACGCATACCGCGGACATCGACTACGAAACGATCATCATGTACATCGGCGGGTACGACGACATGGTGGTGGCCAAGACGCAGATTCGCGGGCGCATCGAAGCCGACAACGCGAATCGCGAGAAGAAAATTGCGCAGTTGCAGGATTTCATCGCGCGGTTTTCGGCGGGCACTCGTTCGGCGCAGGCGACTTCGCGGAAGAAAGAAGTCGAGCGGCTGCAAACCACCGAGTTGGCGAGGAGCAACATCCAGCGGCCATACATTAAATTTGATATGAAGCGGAATTCGGGGAAGCACCCGCTGGAAATTCGCAGCGTCGAAAAATCCTACGACGATTTGAAAGTGATTCCGAAGTTTTCGGCCAGCGTGATCCGCGGAGAGAAAATTGCGCTCATGGGGCGCAACGGCGCGGGCAAGACCACGCTGCTGAAATCTTTGGTTCGCAACGCGCCGGGATTCATTGAAACCAAGGACGAGGAGTTTCCGATCGATGGCGGCGAGGCGCGGTGGGGACACGAAGTGGCGGTGGGCTATTTCGCGCAGGACCACGGCGAGTCCATCACCAAGGGCATGACCGCAATCGACTGGCTATGGCAATACGATGCCAGCGCTTCACAACAGGAATTGCGCGGATTGATGGGGCAGATGCTCTTCAGCGGCGAAGATGCGCTGAAGCCGACGAGGGCGCTCTCCGGGGGCGAATCCGCGCGGCTGATTTTTTGCCGGCTGATGCTGCAGAAGCCTAATTTTCTGGTGCTGGACGAGCCGACGAATCACCTCGACCTGGAATCCATCAACGCGTTGAACATTGCGCTGCAGCGCTACGACGGAACGGTGCTGCTGGTCACGCACGACCACGACGTGATTGACGAAGTCGCGACGCGTATTTGGCATTTTCAAGATGGCAAAATCGAGGACTTCAAGGGTCCGTACGAAGAGTACGTGGCGTACGAAGAAGCAAAAGCCGCGCAGAATCCGGCGGCTGCGCCTCGTGCGGGTGCGCGGCGCGCATCCGTTCCCTCATAAAGCGCGTCCCGCTGCCGCGCCGGAAGCCCAGGCCCATTGAAAATTAAATCCACCGAGATGCCCGGTCACATCCACGACCTCGCCGATAAAAAACAGTCCTCGGATTTTTTTGCTCTCCATGCTTTTGCTGGATAGCTCTTTGGTGTCCACACCGCCCGCGGTGACTTCCGCTTTTTCGTAGCCTTCCGTGCCTGCCGGAATGAGGCGCCAATCATGGACACGCTTTTCAAACTCCGTGAGGGCTTCGTTGGTCCACGATGCGGGCTTGTTCGCCTCCAGCCAGCGATCGGCGAAACGCTTCGGCAGGATTCCCAGAAAGGCCGACCGAGCCGCGATGAGGTTGCGAACTTTCGCGGCGCGAATTGCCGGCGCGATTTCGCGATCGGGCGCGAGATCGATTTGAATGGGCTGGCCTTTTTCCCAGTAAGAGGAGATCTGCAGGATCGCGGGTCCGCTCAAGCCACGATGGGTGATAAGCATTTTTTCGCGGAAAGCGTGCTGGTTCGCGGAGGCAATGACTTCGGCGGACACTCCAGCCAAATCGCTGTACATCTTGAAGTCTTTTCCGCCGAGGAGAAAGGGTACCAAGCCCGGTTTGGTGGCGACGATGTTCAAGCCGAATTGACGTGCGAGATCGTAGCCGAAAGCGGTTGCTCCCATTTTGGGGATAGAAAGGCCACCGGTGGCGACGACTACTGCTGGCGCCTGAAATTCAGCGGCTTCGGTTCGAATGATGAACTCTGTTGTTCGCTGGACTTCGTGAACATTGCAATTGAGAAAAATCTGCACTCCTGCCGTCCGGCATTCGGCTTCGAGCATATCCGTGATCAGCTGCGCGGAGCGGTCGCAGAAAAGCTGGCCGAGCGTTTTTTCGTGGTAGGCGATGTGATGTTTTTCAACCAGGGCGATGAAATCCGCCGGCGTGTAGCGCGAGAGAGCGGACTTTGCGAAATGTTCGTTCTCGGAAATAAAGTTTTCCGGCCGGCAATGAAGGTTGGTGAAATTGCACCGTCCACCGCCGGAGATCAGGATTTTCTTGCCGATGCGATCGGCGTGCTCCAGCACGCCGACGCGCCGGCCGCGTTTGCCAGCCTCGATGGCGCAGAGCAGGCCGGCGGCGCCGGCGCCAAGAATCAAAGCGTCAAATCTGTGGATCAAGAGGGAAACTCATTCAGCCGCGGAATACCCATCTTCGAGTTTCCGCTGCGGTTCCCCACAAGGTTAAACTAAGAACGGGAGAAGACCGAGAAATTTGCCTCCGATTATCAGCGCACAAGGACTGTCGAAGAGATACGGCGTCGCGCCGCTGTTCCATGATATTTCGTTTACCGTTTCCGAAGGCGATCGCATCGGGGTGATCGGGCCGAATGGCTCCGGCAAATCCACGTTGCTGGAAATGATCATTGGCCGCGTGAAGCCGGACAGCGGGGACGTGGCGATCCGCAAAGGGACGCGGCTGAGCTATGTAGCGCAGATTTCGGAATTTGCCGCGGGCGTCAGCATTCGGTCGGTCATCGCAAGCGCTTTGGAGCGCGCGGCGGTGCCCGAATCCGAACGCGCCGCGCGCTTTGCGCAGACTCTCGGCCGAGCGGGTTTTGCGGATCTCGACGCGGAAGCCGCGACGCTTTCGGGTGGCTGGCGCAAGCGGCTGGCCATTGCCGAGGCCCTGGTCCAGGCGCCTGACATTCTGCTGCTGGATGAGCCCACCAATCATCTGGACCTTGCCGGGATTCAGTGGCTCGAGTCCGTGCTGCAAAATGCGGCGTTCGCGTGCGTGGTGGTCAGCCACGACCGCTATTTTCTGGAAAACACCGTAAACGAAATGGTGGAACTGAATCGCGCTTACGAAAATGAGGCGCTGCGCGTGAGAGGGAACTACAGCAGCTTTCTGGAGGCCAAGGAAGAATATCTTCACGCGCAGAAAAAAAGGCAAGAGTCGCTCGAGAATCGCGTGCACACGGAACTGGAATGGCTGCGGCGCGGGCCGAAGGCGCGGGCCACGAAGGCCAAAGCGCGCATTGATAAAGCGCACGAGATGATCGGAGAGCTTGCGGAGATGAACGCGCGCAGCCGCACCTCCAGCGCCGAACTCGATTTCTCCGCCACCAATCGAAAGACCAAGCAGCTCATCACCCTCGAGGGAGTGTCTTTCGGAATCGGCAGCCGCACGCTGTTCAAAGACATTCATTTCAGCGTGACGTCGGGAATGCGGGTCGGCCTGGTCGGTCCCAACGGCAGCGGCAAAACAACATTGCTGCGCTTGCTGCGCGGCGACCTCAAGCCGGAATCCGGTAAGATTCGGCGCGCCGATGGATTGCGCATTGTGTACTTCGACCAGAATCGCGAACTCGATCCCGACCTCACTTTGCGCCGAGCGCTGGCGCCAGACAGTGACGCGGTGATTTATCAGGAGCGCGTGATTCATGTCGCGTCATGGGCGGAGCGATTCCTCTTTTCCAGCGAAAACCTGAACCAGCGCGTTGGACGACTCTCCGGAGGAGAACGCGCGCGTGTGCTGATCGCTCAACTGATGCTGCAACCCGCGGACGTGCTCTTGCTCGACGAACCCACCAATGATCTGGATATCCCCACATTGGAAATATTGGAAGAAAGCTTGCTCGAATATAGCGGGGCGCTTGTGCTCGTAACACACGACCGGTTCATGCTGGATCGCGTTTCAACGGTGGTGCTGGGGCTCGATGGATTGGGCAAAGCCGAACGCTTCGCCGACTACTCGCAATGGGACGCCTGGCAGCGGCTACAACTCACGAAAGCCAAGCCGGTGGCGTCAACTACAGGTTCGCGCCTGAGTGCGGCGCCGGACGCGGACTCGGTTCCATCGCCCAAGAAGAAACTATCGTTTAAAGAAGTCCGCGAGTTTGCCAGCATTGAGGAACGCATCGCCCAAGCTGAAAGGCAGTTGCGCGTCAAACAGACTGCTCTCGAAGATCCGCAGGTGATGGGCGATCGGATCCGTCTGCAAGGCGCACTTTCCGACATGCAAGAAGCGCAGAAAACCGTGGACCATCTGTACGAGCGCTGGGCCGAGCTCGAACAAAAACAGAAGTGACCTTCAAGGATGTGCCCGCCAGGATTAGCGAAGTTCCGTCCCAGGCCTATCGCCGCAAGAATTCAATCAAGATGGGATTGACGATTTCGGGATGCTCATAGAACGGCAAGTGAGCCGCATCATCAATCGCGTGAAATTCTGCCTGCGGGATGGCCTTGCGCACATCGTCGCTCACGGAGAAAGGGACGGTCTGGTCGGCGCGGCCCCAGATCAGCAGCACGGGTTTCCCGCTCTTGCCGAGCTCTGCAAACGCTCCTGTGTTGTCCACCGAGAGAAAGTTAAGGATGGTGGAACACACGGCGCGGCGGAAACCCTTGTAGCGCATCTGCGAGGTGTACTTGGGAAAATAATCTGGATAGCGCTCCGGGTGCACGAAATCATCGCGTTGTGACGCGGGCATCGCCGGCGCTCGAAGCACGGCCATGACGAAATCGCCCAAGAAGGGCGCGCGAAGTTGCCACGGCGGCGGGAATCCCTTTCCATAAGCCGGATCGTACAGCACCACTTTTCGCACGTTTGCCGGGTGCCGCTTCGCGAAGTTGACCGTGATCGGCCCGCCCATGGAGAGTCCAACAATGTCAATCGGCTCGGTGATGTTGAGTGCGCCAAGCAACTGCAGAAGCTGCTGATCAAATAGGTCCGGGTTATAAGTCACATCCGGTCGGTCCGACCAGCCCCGCCCATATAAATCAAAACGAAGCACGCGGAATCCCGCGGCGGTCAGCGCGTCAAATGTCGGGTCCCATATGAAATATGGAACGGAGAAGCCGTGCACCAGAACGACTGTGCGCGCGTCTTTCGGCCCGCCCAGTTCGTAATGGGTTACGCCTGCCCCAAGGCGAATGTAACTCCCCCCGAATGAACGCGCATCCGCGCTCTGACGCTCGAGATCATCGAGCGCCCGCTTTTCCTGGTCGTAGTAGCGATAAACGCCGAACAAGACCGCAGCTACGGCCAAGATCAGCACGCATAGAAACTTGCTCAGGATTCTTAGTAGTCGCATGCCCTGTCGCGAAACGTTCTCCCCGCGCTATTTGCTGAGCAGAATCTTCCAACGGGCCCAGGCCTCGGCGCGGGCTTTTTTGTCGGCATCCTTGGCATCCGGAGCCTCGCCCGCGCGCATGAAGCCATGACCCGCGCCATCGTACGTCACGATGTCAAACGTTTTGCCCGCGGCCTTCATCTGCACAATGGCGTCGGGAATCATGGCGCCGATGCGCGCGTCGTTCCCCGCGAAAAATCCGTAGACGGGAGCCTTGATGCGTGCCATCGCGTCTTTCTCTGGCGGTCCGCCGTAGAAAACAAATGCAGCCGCCAAGTCTCCGCGGTTGGTAGCAAATCGGAACGTCTGACTGCCGCCCCAGCAAAACCCGCCCACGAATAGCTTGCCGTTCGAAGCGGGAATCTTCAGCGCATAGTCCGCAGCGGCATTCAAATCCGCCGTGACCTGATCCGGATTAAGATGGCTCACCGCTTCCATTGTCTTGCCTTCCGCAAAATCACTGCTGCGGCCGCCATTCGGTCCCATGCCGGAAAGCAGGTCCGGCGCGACCGCGATGTAACCGGCCGCAGCCACCTGATCCGCGAGATCTTCCACCCAGTCCGACATCCCAAAAATCTCGTGAATGATAAGGACGACCGGCGTCTTGCCCTTCGATTCCGGATAAACGACAAACGTTTCGACCGAGCGGCCATCATGCTTTAGCGTCACCCACTCGCTGTGGCGCGGAGATTTCG
This sequence comes from Acidobacteriota bacterium, assembly GCA_013289835.1. Classification (GTDB taxonomy): domain Bacteria; phylum Acidobacteriota; class Terriglobia; order Acidiferrales; family UBA7541; genus Acidiferrum. The sequence goes on from JABCZG010000011.1 coordinate 113,764, forward strand.
CGAGCGCCGCTTTGGCCCAGTCTTGCGCCGAAGCGAACGGCGCAGCAATAAAAATGAGCAGCGAAATGAGCGCAATGCGTTTCATGGTGTAGTTTCTCCTTCAGATGAAGATCGCCGGCCAGGTACGAATGAAAATCAGTTGGCGGAAACGAGTGGCATTGTAATGCTGGGTGGCGAAGGCTGCAAGACCGGCTTGAAAGGCCAGCATGAAACAGAGATATGGCCGAAATTGCCTCGGGAGACGCCGGAGCGTATATTGACGTGCGGCCTGGCGATGCGAGTTGAAAACTTTCGAAGAGTTTTGGGAGGAACCGTGGCAAGACTGCGTGGACGCGTGCTGTGCCTCTTTCTGCTGGCAGCGATGCCGCTTCCGGCGCAGGCCCCGGGACTTTCCGAGATGTACGCCCGGATTCGCGCGGAAGAGACCAGCAACTCCAAGATCATGTGGATCATCCACGAGATCGCGGATGTGTACGGCCCGCGCATAACAGGCACACCGAGTTTGAAAGCCGCAGACGATTGGGCCGTCAATACCATGACGTCCTGGGGATTGACGAACGCGCACCTCGAACCCTGGACGTTTCAGCCGTCGAGCGCCGCAACGCCCGTGCCCGGTTGGGAAAACATGGAACTTTTAGCAGAAGCCGTCACGCCATTCCACGGGCAACTGATGGTGAAGCCGCTGGCGTGGACGCCGAGCACCAAAGGAGTGGTGACCGCGCAAGTGGTGATCATTGACCCGCCGGGATATGCGCTACCGCCCGGCGGTGGATTTAATTTTTTTGGAGGGCCGCCACCGTTCCCGGAGCCGAAATGGGCGGCGCCGCCGATGCCCGAAAGAGCAAAACCGGCAGAGCCCAAGCAGCCGACCGCGGCCGAACTCGATGCCTATTTGAATTCCGTGAAGGATAAGGTACACGGCGCGATTGTATTCGTGGGTAAGCACGTGGAAGTGGCCGAGGAGATGAATCCTGCTCCCATGCGGCGTTCGGAAGACGATTGGAAGTCGCGGTTCGACGCCAAGAACCCGCGACCGATGCGTTTTCCCGAACCGCCAAAGCTGGCCGAGGGCCAGCTGACGCGCGCGGAAGTTTCACGCCAGGTGGACCAGTTCCTCGTCGACAATGGAGCGCTCGTACGCATCAACGATGCGGGCCGAGCGCACGGCGTCATCATTGCGCAAGGAAACAATACATTCGACTGGACCAGGGCCATTCCCACTCTAGTGATGCGCAATGAAGACTATGGACGCATCTCGCGGTTTCTTGGCGATGGAACACCTGTAACGCTGCGCGTCAATATTCAGAACAAGGAGTACCCCGAGGGAACGACCGCTTACAACGCGATTGGAGAAATTCCTGGCACGGACAAGAAAGACGAGGTGGTCATGCTGGGTGGTCACTACGACTCATGGCACGATGCCACGGGAGCCACGGACAACGGCATCGGTTCCTCGATGATGCTGGAGGCTGTACGGATATTGTCGGCGCTGCATGTGCAGCCGCGGCGCACGATTCGCATTGCGCTTTGGAGCGGAGAAGAAGAAGGCTTGCTCGGTTCGCTGGCGTATGTGCAGCAGCATTTTGGAAGCTTTGAAAACCAGAAGCCGGAGTACGCGAAATTGGACGCGTATTTCAACGTCGATTCCGGCACGGGGAAACCGAGAGGGGCGGGAGTTTTTGGGCCACCAGGCGCGGCCGACATGGTTCGCGAAGCGCTGATACCGTTCGCCGATTGGGGATTCATGGGAGCCGCAGCGAGCGGCAGCCGCAGAACAGGCGGGACGGACAGCACCTCATTTAACAACGCGGGATTGCCGGGAATTGGCTTGGCACAGGATGCGTTCGATTATGGTTCCTTTACGCATCACACGAATCTGGACACGTATGAGCGTATTTATGAAGAGGACGTGAGAGAAGGAGCCGTGGAAATTGCCTCGGCGGTGTATGCGCTGGCGATGGCAGACCAGATGGTGCCACGTTTTGAAGCGGAGAAGATGCCGAAGCCGGCGCCGGAACCTGGACCCGGTTCGGAGGCTAAGCCGGTCCGGCATGTTCCGGCGAATTGAAGAAGAGGCCCGTCTCGGATAGAGGCAGGAAACGCTTATAAATCATTGTCAGAGACGTTTTCAAAGCATGTCACGTCAAACCAGGGGCGTCGCCCCCATCAAGGTGGAATGTTCTTTAGCCCGGTTCATTTCCGTTTACCTCGCCTGCGTTGACACCTCTGCAGGCGTCCGTTACGCTTTTGAGTTTACATAGCAGGACGAATTGCACCTGAGAGGGACGGACCAACCGCCGCATGGCCGAAGAAAAGCTACCTACTCGCGCACAGGATTTTTCCGAATGGTACAACCAGCTGGTTCTGAAAGCCCAACTGGCCGACTACGCCCCGGTGCGCGGCTGCATGATCGTTCGGCCGTACGGCTGGGCGCTCTGGGAAAACATCCAGCAAGCGTTGGATCGGCGGTTCAAGGCCACCGGCCATCAAAACGTGGCGTTCCCGCTGCTGATTCCGCGAAGCTTCATCGACAAGGAAAAGCATCACGTCGAAGGATTTTCGCCGGAGCTAGCGGTGGTCACGATCGGGGGCGGCGAAGAACTCGCCGAGCCGCTCGTGATTCGGCCGACCTCGGAGACCATCATTGGCCACATGTGGTCGAAATGGATTCAGTCCTACCGCGATTTGCCGGTGCTGATGAACCAGTGGAACAGCGTGGTCCGCTGGGAGCTGCGCACCAAACTGTTCCTGCGCACCCTGGAATTTTACTGGCAGGAAGGCCACACGGCGCACGCCACGCGCGAAGAAGCCGAAGCCGAAACGCGCCAAATGCTGGACATTTACGCCGATTTCGCCGTGAACGACGCGGCGATTCCCGTGATTCCTGGGAAAAAGTCCGACGCCGAAAAGTTCGCCGGCGCCGATACGACTTTCTCGATCGAAGCCATGATGGGCGACGGCAAGGCGCTGCAATCGGGCACGTCGCACTTCCTGGGCCAGAATTTTGCCCAAGCGTTCGAAGTCAAATATCTCGACCAGAACGGCCAGTTGCAGCATTGCTGGACAACGTCGTGGGGCCTGTCCACGCGCATCATCGGCGCGATCATCATGGTGCATGGCGACGATCAGGGTCTCGTGCTCCCACCCAAGCTCGCGCCGTATCAAGCCGTCATCGTTCCCATCTTCAAGACTGACGAAGAGAAGGCCAGCGTCCTGGACACCGCGCGCAAACTAAAAGCCGAACTGGTGAAGGCCAATATCCGCGTCACGCTGGACGAGCGCGAAGGCAACAGTCCGGGCTGGAAGTTTAACGATTGGGAGATGCGCGGCGTTCCCGTGCGCGTCGAGCTGGGGCCGAAAGACGTCGCGAAACAAGCCGCTGTCTTGGCGCGCCGCGATCGTCCCGGCAGGGAATCAAAGATCAGCGTTTCGCTGGCCGATTTGCCTGTAACCATCGAGCGCCTGTTGGTGGAAATCCAGCAATCGATGCATGACAAGGCGCTGGCCTTCCGCAAGAGCCGGACGCACGATGCAAAAAACTACGAAGACCTGAAGAAGGCCGTCGAGGACGGCTTTGCTTTTTCTTCGTGGTGCGGCGACGCCCAGTGCGAAGCCAAGATCAAAGACGAAACCCGCGCGACGATGCGCTGCATTCCTCTGGACCAGGAGGGCGCTGCGGGGAACTGCGTTGCCTGCGGCAAGCCCGCCACGGAACGCGCGATTTTTGCCCGCGCCTATTAACCTGCCAAATCCGCTTGGCGGCCGACTAATGTAATCCCCTGCTGCCGCGCCAACCCGTTCCTTTCCGGGTACATGGCCCGCGCCAAATTCTCGACACGTCCCGAGCCGGGTGTTAGCGTTACCTCAGAGGGCAGCTACGTGTCCACCGATCACGGTTCACGTAGTGCGTGGAACAGGTCGGCCTTGGGGGACAGATCTATTGCCTATTCACAGCATTCAGAATCGCGGCACTTTGGCTCACCGGCGCTCCGAGCGCGGGGAAGGAAAGCTCAAGGCTGTCGTCATTACGGCGATCATCCTGGTGATTATTTATTGCGCTGTCAAAATCGTGCCGGCCTACGTCTCCGACTATCAACTCAGCGACAAAATGCAGGAGCAGGCGCGCTTCGCAGTCGTGAATCGCTACAGCGAGGACCAGATTCGAGAAAATATTTTCAAAGTGGCACAGGACCTGGATATTCCGGTGAAGCATGAAGACATCAAGGTGCTCTCAACGAATTCCGTGGTGAAAATTTCTGTGGAATACACCGTGCCCGTGGACTTGCCGTTCTACCATTTGGATCTGCACTTTACTCCGTCGAGTGAAAACAAGTCCATTTTGTGATTCTGCCGCGACCACGTTGTCCGTTCCCCATGCACCGCGGGCAACCGTGGAAGGTAGAACACCGTCTTTCCTAGGGCATGCACTTGCGAGACAATGAAAGTCCAGCCCCAGGGAGTCATGGATTGCGCATTCACGTTCAAAAAGGATTTTTTACTTCCGCTATCGGCCTGACGATTCTGGGCATCGTCTTCGCCGTTTTTCTTGCTGCCGGCGGAGTTTTTACCTACTACTACATCAAATATTCGCGCCTCATAGACGCGCGGCTCCCGGGCCATGTGCTGCAGGGCACCACGCAGATTTTTTCCGCTCCAGAACACCTCTCTGTTGACCAGGCTTGGGGACCGGACGATCTGACGACCTATCTGACGCGCGTGGGCTACCGGCCCGAGCACGACGAGAGCTCTCTCGGTCAATATACCGTCCGGGACAATGCCGTGGACATTCGGCCTTCCAAGCTTTCTTACTTCGCCGGGAAAAACGCGTTGGCGGTGCAGTTCAAGGGCAAGAGTGTTCGCTCCATCCGGGCGCTGTCCGGCGGCACAGACCTCGACACTGCGGAAATCGAGCCGGATCTCATCACCAACCTTTTTGACAGCGCCAGAGAAAAACGGCGCCCAGTCCGCTATGACGATTTGCCCGTCACCCTGATTGACGCCATTCTTTCGGCCGAGGACAAGCGTTTCTTCGAGCACGGTGGTTTTGACTTCATCCGCATCGTGGGCGCCGCATGGGCTGACCTGCGGCACAGCAGCCAGCATTATCAAGGCGCCAGCACCATTACCATGCAGGTGGCGCGCACGTTTTTTCTTTCCAACGAGCGCACCATGCGGCGGAAGCTCGCGGAAGCGATGGTCTCGCTCGAAATCGAGCAGCGCTTTTCCAAGCAGCAGATTTTCGAGCTGTACGCCAATGAAGTTTATCTCGGCAATCGCGGCAGCTTCGGCGTTCGCGGGTTTTCCGAAGCCAGCGTCGCCTACTTTGGAAAAGATCTGAGGCAATTGTCGCTGGCCGAATGCGCATATCTCGCGGGCATCATCCGCGCGCCGAACTACTATTCTTCCGCCGACCGCCATCCGGAGCGCGGCGCCGTGGCGCGCGACCGCGTGCTGACGCAGATGCTCGAAAACAAGTACATCAATGAACAGGATGTGCAGGATGCCAAGCGCGCGCCGCTGAAAATCGTGCGTGCGTCCAACTCGGGCGGCGAAGCTCCGTACTTCATTGATATGGTGAAGGACCACCTGCTCGACAAATACTCGGAGAACGAGCTGCTCAGTGAGAATTTCCGCGTCTACACCACCCTCGACCCGGCCTTGCAGCGCGCCGCGGCAGCGGCCGTGGATGCGGGAATGAAGAACGTGGACACGCTGCTTGCGAAGAAATACGACAAGTGGAAGCGCGAGTTGGCGAAGAAGGGCAGCAACGAGCCGGTTCCGCAAGCGCAAGTGGCGCTTGTGGCGCTGGATCCCAAGACCGGAGAAATCAAGGCGGTCATTGGAGGAAGAGACTACGGTCAGAGCCAGCTCAATCACGCCCTGGCGCATCGCCAGCCCGGCTCGGTGTTCAAACCCTTTGTATACGCCGCGGCTTTTGACAATGCCGTGGACGGCGTGCAGCCGGTCATCACCCCTGCAACCACGATTGATGACGAGCCGACGACCTTTGAATTCGACGGCAAGGACTACACTCCCAACAACTACGGCGAAAAGTTCATGGGCCGCGTAACCGCGCGCGACGCGCTCACGAACTCGCTCAACGTAGCGACTGTCAAAGTCGCCGAGCTCATCGGCTACGGACGCGTCGTGCAGGTAGCCCGGCAAATGGGGCTAGGCAACAATATTCAGCCCACACCCGCAGTCGCGCTCGGCGCCTATGAAATGACGCCCATTGACGTCGCGGCAGGCTACACGACCTTCGCAAACATGGGGATGCGCGCCGAGCCGCAGTTTCTGCGAAGCGTCATCAACGCCGACGGAACACCGCTCGAAAAATTCGCGCCGCAGACACACATGGCGCTCGATCCGCGCGTCGCATTTTTGGTCGACAGTCTCCTGAAGGATGTCCTGAACCGTGGCACGGGCGCGGGCGTCCGGGCGCGCGGATTTACTTTGCCGGCGGCCGGAAAGACGGGCACTTCGCGAGATGGTTGGTTCGCGGGCTTCACTTCAAATCTTCTCTGCGTGATTTGGATCGGCTTTGACGACAATCGCGACCTGGGGCTTCCTGGTGGCGCGGTAGCGGCGCCGATTTGGGCCGATTTCATGACGCGCGCGACGAATCTCGCAGCGTACCGCGATGTGAAGGATTTCGCGATGCCCGATGGCGTGCAGTCCGTGGTGATCGATCCCGAATCGCTCCAGTTGGCTACTCCCAACTGCCCAACGACCAGGGAGGAAGTCTACGTCGCAGGGTCGGCCCCCACCCAATTCTGCGAGCTTCACGGCGGGCACAGCCTCCTTTCCTCAACGGGATCGTTCCTCTCCCACGTCTTCGGAGGCCAACCCAAGACCCCGCAAACCGACGCCAATGGACAACCCCTCCCCCCCGGCGACCCGAACCGCCCACCCAATGCCACCGGTCAACCCGGCCCCACCCCCGCAGGGCAGCCCGAGGAGAAAAAAAAGAATCCTTTTCAGAAGATTTTTGGTATCTTTGGGGACAAGAAGAAGGATCCCGACAAGGTTAAGCCTCAGCCGGAGAAGGGAGATCCGCCATGATCAGAATTCGATTGGCGCTTCCAGCATTCGTTCTTCTCTGCAGTCTTTCGATCCCATCCGCAGGACAATCGCTCCTGGAAAGCGCAAGCGCGCCTATAGCGCCGCGCATTGCGCAATCGCAGCCGCAATCGCCCGCGGAGTCCTCCGTCATTGTTGTGCGGCCCGAACTGACGGAAGAGCAGCTCGGCGATCTCTACATGGTCCGCAAGGACTATCGGAATGCGGCGATGCTCTACAAGAAGCTTTCCGACAAGGATCCCAGAAATCCCGTCTATTTGAACAAACTCGGAATCTCGCTGCATCAGCAGGCGGCGCTTTCCATGGCCCTCAAGTATTACGAGCGCGCCTGGAAGGCCGACCCCCTCTATGCCGACGCCCAGAACAACATCGGCACCATCTGGTATCAGCGCAAGCGCTATGGCAAAGCCATTCGGGCTTATCAGAAGGCCATTTCCATTCGCAATGATATGGCTGTGCTTTACAGCAACCTGGCCTACGCCTACTTCGGCGACAAAAAGTATGAGCAGGCCATCTCCTCGTTCCGGCAAGCTCTCTCTCTCGATCCTCAGCTTTTCGAGCACAACAGTTCGAGAAGCGGCTCGCTCCTGCAGGACCGTTCCGTCGGCGATCGCGGACGATTCTATTTCCTGCTCGCGAAGTCCTATGCCGAGGCCGGCAATCTGGAGCGCTGCGTGATCTACCTTCGCAAAGCCAAGGATGAAGGCTACAAGGAACTAGCGCAGGCAAAGACCGATCCATCCTTCGCCGCCGTCTTGCAGGATCCTGCGATCCAGGAAGTGCTAGCTCCTAAACCGCGGGAGACCGAGCAGCCCTAAGCTGCACTCTGACTGTTCAATTCTGTACTGATACCCAGGTCTGACGGGAAACGTGTGCCTGCGTCTGTTACAATGCCAGCAGCATGTTGCGGCATTTCTTCAGTGCGCGTTACTTGATCCTTCTCTCCAGCGTATTCATTCTTGGAAGCGTTTCCGCTAGCGCACAGCAAACGGCGCCCGGCCCGCAAAAACCGGCCACGCCCGGTTACCAGCAGGGAATCTATTTGGTCTTTCCGTTTGAAAATGCGGGGGCCTCTCCGCGCCTCGAATGGCTTAGCGAAGGTTTGGAAGAGCTGACTATCCAAAGACTCTCGGCTGCCGGCGAGCAAGTCTATTCGCATGCAGGACGTTTGCTGGAGCTGGATCGCTACGGGCTTCCCCGCACCTCCAAGTTCAGCCGCGCTACGATGCTGCACGTCGCCGAGGATCTGGACGCCGACTTTGTGGTGTTCGGCCGCTACAGCGCAAAAGGGAATTCGTTGACGATCGAATTGCGCATGCTGAAAGTAAATCCGACGGCGCTGCTCCCGCCATTGGCCGAAACCGGCCCTCTTGATAGCCTCATGGACCTGCACACGCGCCTGACGTGGCGCATGCTCTCCGCGAGCAATCATTACTACCCGCTGAACCTCGATGAATTCACGAAGCGCCAGCGGCCGCTCCGCTTGGATGCCTTCGAGCATTACATCCGTGGCTTGCTGGCCAATGACGATGACAACCGCCTGCGCGAGTTGAAGGAAGCGGCGCGACTCGAACCCGATTGGCCTGAACCCGATTTCGCGTTGGGCGACGCATATTTCGCGCGGCGCGATTGCGATTCCGCGCTGATATGGTACGCCCGCGTGCCCAAGACTCACGATCGCTACGCGCAAGCGATTTTCGCCACTGGCGTTTGCAAGCTGCAACTTGGGGAGCCAGAGCATGCTGAGGAAGTGTTCACTGCCTTGCAGGAGATGCGTCAGAACATCCGGGTTTCCGGCGCGGACCTCCCGGAAATCCTGAACAATCTGGGCATTGCGCGCGCGCGGCAAGGAAAAGTTCCTGCCGCGCAAACCGATCTCCGCCGCGCCGCGGAACTCGATCCTGATGAAGACGACTATCCCTTCAATCTGGGTTTGTTGGCGCTCCAGGCGAATGACGCCGGCGCAGCGGTAGGATACTTTCGCGACGCCTCGGAACGCGAACCGGACAATGCGGAGGACCGCGCGCTGCTGATCTTATCGCTGGAAAAAGCCGGCAACAAATCGGAGGCGGATCAGGAACGCGAGACCGCCGCGGAAACGTTTGGCCCTAACGGACTCCCCGTGATCCGGCTCGAAACAAAAGGGGACGCCTTTTCGAAGCTGATTCGCATCAAGACCGAGCTGGATGTGACCGCGCTGCGAGCAGAAATCCAGTCACCTGAATCGGCGGAAAGCACACCTGCTTCCGGTTCGCCAACTGACACGCCCGCGGCCCACGTCCGCCGCGGCCGGGAGGAGCTCTCCGGCGGGCATGCCGAAGCGGCTGAGAAGGAGTTCCGTGCCGCTCTTGCCGTGGATCCTGGCAATGCCCCGGCACATATTGGTCTCGCGGAAATCGATCGCCGTAAAGGGAAAATCGATGACGCCGTGAAGGAGTTCCAGGCTTCGCTGGAGTCCCGCGATTCCGCCGCCGTTCGCACAACCTTGGCGAGGATCTATCTGGAGCAGAAAAAGCCGGATCTCGCGCGAGCGGAAGTGGAGCGCGCCTTGAAGCTTGCGCCCAACTACGCCGAAGCGAAACAATTGCTGGAACATCTCCAGAATGTCAAGCCTGCCGGGAAGAAAACCGGCGGAGGTGCGCCGTGACCAACTTGTTTCGATGGATGCGTCGCACGCTTCAACACCCATGTTTCAAATTCTTTACGGTGGCAATGTCTCTCGCCGTGGGGAGTGCCGCTGCTCTCTTCTTGCTGCTGCCCCAGGCGGCCGCCGAAGAAACTTCATCTGGCCCCTTGGTGTTGGAGTTGCAGATTGATGGCGACGTAGAACCCATCTTGGCCGCCTATATCGACGAGGGTCTTGCCGATGCGGCGCGGCGCAACGCTGCGCTCGTCCTGATCACCATGGACACTCCTGGCGGCCTAAGCGATTCCATGAAGGACATGATTCAGCACATCCTGGTGTCAAAGGTGCCCGTGGCGGTCTACGTTTCCCCGACGGGCGCGCGGGGCGCATCGGCCGGGTTTTATATTTTGCTGTCCGCGGACATTGCCGCGATGGCGCCAGGCACGCACACCGGCGCGGCTTCTCCCGTGCTCGCAATCGGCGGATACGTGCCACAGATTGACGAAGTGATGCGCCGAAAAATCAACAACGACGCCATGGCTTTTCTACGCAGTTTCACCGAAAGGCGCAACCGAAACCCCGCTCTCGCGGAGACAGCCATAACCGAATCCAAAGCGTTCACCGAGAAAGAATCGCTCGACGCCAAAATGATCGACCTCGTGGCCAGCTCGCCGGAAGAATTGCTGCGGCAACTGGACGGCCGAGAGATCAAACGCTTCGATGGAACGCAAGTAAAGCTCAATCTCACCCGTCCCGTCCGCGCGACGTTTGAACTCTCCTCCCGGCAGAAATTTTTGAATCGCATCGTCCAGCCGGACCTCGTCTTCGTCATGCTGATTCTCGGCGTTCTTGGCCTCTACACCGAATTCACGCATCCCGGCGTGATCGCGCCGGGCGTGATCGGCGGCATTTGCCTGATCCTCGCACTGTACGCGCTGAACTTCCTGCCGGTGAATTTCGCGGGTCTCTTCCTCATTGCGCTGGCACTGGCGTTTTTCATCCTGGAAGCGAAAATGCCCAGCCACGGCATCCTGGGCGCCGGCGGCGTGATCTCCATGTTTTTGGGAGCCATCTTCCTGATCCGCTCGCCCCTCACTCCCGGAGGAGTGAGCATCAGCGTGGCGCTCGCGGCAACCCTGCCCTGCGCGCTGATTGTGATTTTTCTGATGCGCCTCGTGCTGAACTCGCGGAAATGGAAAACCTCCACTGGTAAAGAAGAATTGGTCGGTACACAAGGGATCGTTGTTTCGCCGTTGCAGGCGGGCGAAGAGGGAATGATTCGCGTGCATGGCGAACTCTGGCAGGCCGAATCTGCTCAGGCTGTTCCAGAAGGCAGGATCGTCCGAGTCTTGCGTGTACAAGGTCTAAAACTTTTCGTGGAGCCGGCAGACGTAGCTGTCCCGGCAGCGAAATAAGAATTTTGGAATGGAGGAGGAAAACATGGAGATCGGGTTCGTTGGGATACCGCTGTTCGTCGTCCTCGGCATTTTGTTGATTTGGGTCTGGAATTCGCTTTACATCATCAAGGAATGGGAGCGTGGCGTTGTCCTGCGCCTCGGCCGGTTGCTCCCCGACGCGAAGACCGCGGGCATCAATTTTGTAGTTTGGCCGATTGAAACCCTGTACCGCATTAATCTGCGCCTCGAAACCCTCGACGTTCCACCGCAGGACATCATCACGCGCGACAACGTCTCCGTAAAAGTGAACGCCGTTTGCTACTTTCGCGTCGTGGACGCGAATCTGGCGATGTCCCAAGTCCAGAACTATCAATACGCGACCTCCCAACTCGCCCAAACCACGCTCCGAAGCATCGTGGGACAGTTCGAACTCGATGAAATCCTTTCCCAGCGCGACAAGGTCAACGCCAAGCTCCAGGTTATTCTAGACACCGACACCGAACCTTGGGGCATCAAAGTTTCGAAAGTCGAAGTAAAACAGGTCGACATCCCCGAGCAAATGCAGCGCGCCATCGCCAAGCAGGCCGAAGCCGAACGCGAGCGCCGCGCCAAGATCATTCATGCGGGAGGAGAATTCGAAGCTTCGCAGAAACTCGCCGATGCCGCCAAGATTCTTGAGACGCAACCCTCCGCCATCCAGCTCCGCTACCTCCAGACGTTGACCGAGATAGGTGTCGAGAAGAACACAACGATTGTGTTTCCCCTGCCTATCGATATCATTAATCAGTGGACTAGGAATTTAGGGGGACCGCAAAAGTAAGAATGGCTTCTGGGGGAAAACGAGGCGGCGCGGGTGAGCGTGTGCTCGAAAGCCGGCATGTCATCGGCCTGTTTATGCTGATGCTGCTGTTTTCGGGCGTGTTCTTCACGCTCGGCTACGTCATGGGCCGCAATCAGTACGACGGCCAGGTGCGCGCCGCGACGGACTTTCATGGAAAATCGGAAGTCCCCGTTTCTCCAAAGCCGGAACCCGTTGCGAAGCGCGCGAACAACAAGCCGCCACCTCCCACTCCAACGGACACAGCCGAGCCTGCGAAAACAGATTGGGAGTTTTATCACGCAGGCGATGCCAAGAAACCCGAAGACCATTTGAAGCCCGTAGCTCCATCGCCAGCCCAAACAAATACGCCCGTGCTCGTCCGAACCACCGCGCCGCCAAGAACGGCAGGCAGCGCTCCCAAACCAGCGACCTCGCCGCTGATCCCCGGAGGCGCCTACACCTTGCAGGTCGCCGCGCTCACCAAAGAAGCCGACGCCATGGAACTCGCGACGCGATTACAAAAGAAAAAATTTCCTGCGTTCGTTCTTTCTCCGCAGACGGACAAGTATTATCGCGTGCAGGTCGGCCCCTACGCCGATCAAAAAGCCGCCGACGCTGCGCGAAAAGGCCTCGACGGCGCAGGCTTCAAAGCCATCGTGAAACACTGATGCCCGCGGGCAGCTGGCTCACCTACCTTCGTCCGCAAACCGGCTCGCAAACGCCGGCGGGCCTGCGCCTAGTGGTTGGAGCGGCTTCCGGCGCTCTCCTCTCGCTATCCTTTACCTCTGAATATTTGAGTATTTTTTCGTGGCTTTGTGTGGCGATTCTGGTCCTTGCGACCGTCGGCGCGCGTCCGCCTGTGGCATTCGCCTGCGGATTTCTTCACGCCATCGCTTTTGTTCTCACCTCCGTCCCGTGGATTGCGACTGTTCTTTCCGTTCATGGAGGGCTTTCCACGGCGGGCGGCTGGGGCGTCCTACTTTTGATCGCCACCGCCTGGGGCATTTTGATCGGCACTTTCGCTTGGGCCGTAAACCGGCTCTCTCGCCGAAGTATCGAGTGGGCCTGTGTCGGCGCGCCATTTATTTGGGTGACATTCGAATTTGTTCGCGCGCACTTGCCGGAGATCAGTTTCCCCTGGAATTTGCTCGGCTATCCCGCTTCGGCGAATCTCGGAATCATTCAAATCACCACCGTCACAGGCATCTACGGACTTTCGTTCTTCGTTGCGGCTTTCAATATGCTGCTGGTCTGGACGGTGGCTGAGGAAACGCCCCACTTCAGGAAGCGCATCGCAGTCGTTGTTGGCGTCACGGCTATCCTTCTTCTTATCCTATTTGTTGGACCGCGGCTGGTCCCCGAAGCACCCACACATCATTTCGCGCGCGCCGTTCAGCTCAATTTTCCGGAAGCCGATTCCTACCCCACGGACTGGTTTCAGACCCACACCGCCGATCTCGAAGAAATCGAGCGCATCAGTCTCACACCTTCCTCCGAAAAGCCGGACCTGTTGATCTGGCCGGAAGCGCCCGCCCCATTTTCTTTTCAAGACGTCCGCTTCGCAAAAATCGCTTCGAAACTCGCGACGGATTTCAAGCATCCGTTCCTGGCTGGAGCCATCGAATGGAAGCCTCCGGTGGACCCCAAGGACATCGTTCCACATGGAGGCGTTGCGCCGTACAACAGCGCCCTGCTCTTCGATCCGCAAGGCCAGCGTATTTTCGTCTACGACAAAATTCATCTCGTTCCCTTCGGCGAGTACGAACCATTTCCGCTGATCCACCAGGTAGTGAGCAGCGTCTCCGAAGAAGTCGGCGGCTTCCACAAAGGAAACAAGTACGCTGTAGGCACGCTTCCGGGCGGGAACACGTTTGGCGTCTTCATCTGCTACGAGGCCATCTACGCAGGCGAAGTCCGCCGGTTCGCCGCCAACGGCGCGCAGCTCTTCATCAATATTTCGAACGACGGCTGGTTTGGACGCTCCGCCGCCCCCGAGCAGCATCTCCGTATGGCCCGCGTCCGCGCTGTGGAAAACCGCCGCTGGATCGTTCGCACCACCAACAACGGCTTCACCGTTTCGGTCGATCCCTACGGCCGCATCTTTTCGTCGCTTCCGCCGGACATACGCGCCGCCGTGGATCTGCCCTACGACTTTCGAACCGACGAAACCATTTACACTCGTTTCGGCGACTGGTTCGCCTGGCTCTGCGTGCTGGTTTCCGTTATTCTAGTGGCGGCAACTTTTCGAAAGGCAAAGTAGCGCCCGCATTCTCCGCGGGTAAGCTTCAACACAAAGCATGATCCTCGAAGACCTGCAGCACCGCTACGAAGGGCTCAAGCAGCGCATCACTCTCGTTCGGAGCTATCTTTGACGCCCCGCAGTACCGTGAACGCCTGAAAGCGCTCGAAGCGCGCGTCGCCGATCCCACTTTTTGGAACAACCAGGAAGCCGCACAAAGTGTTCTCCGCGACCGCAAGCGCGCCGAAGAGCAAATCGCCGCCGACGAAAAACTCACTTCGCTCTCCAGCGACATTGAAACGTATATCCATCTCGCGCTGGAAGAAACCAACGCGGAACAAAAGAACGACCTCTTGAAAGATCTCGACCGCGAACTGAGCGCCGCCGACACCTACATCTCCGAGCTCGAAACAAAAACGCTGCTCTCCGGCGAGACCGACCACCTCAACGCCATCATGACCATCAAGCCCGGCGCCGGCGGCACAGAATCACAAGACTGGGCTTCCATCCTCCTGCGCATGTACCTCCGCTGGGCCGAGCGCAAAGCCATGGGCGCGGAAGTGCTCGACGAAACTCCCGGCGAAGAAGCCGGCATCAAGTCCGCCACGATTCAATTCTCCGGAGAAAATGCCTACGGTTTGCTTGCCGGCGAAACCGGCGTTCACCGCCTCGTTCGAATCTCTCCTTTCGATCAGGCCGCGCGGCGCCACACCTCCTTTGCCTCCGTCTTCGTAATCCCGGAAATTGACGACCGCATCGAGATCAACATCCGTCCGGAAGAATTGCGCGTAGACACCTTCCGCGCCGGCGGCAAGGGCGGCCAAAACGTAAACAAAGTGGAAACCGCCGTCCGCATCACCCACCTCCCCACAAACATTGTCGTTGCGTGCCAGGCCCAGCGCAGCCAAGGCAAGAATCGCGAATTGGCCATGAAGATGCTCCGCTCCCGCCTCTACGATTTGGAAATCCAGAAGCGCCAGGCGCACACCGACAAGCTCGATGCCAGCAAACTTGATATCTCCTTCGGCAGCCAGATTCGCTCCTACGTGATGCAGCCTTACCGCTTGATCAAGGATCACCGCACAAAATTCGAAGTCGGCGACGTGGACCGCGTCCTCGACGGCGACCTGGACCCCTTCATCCGCTCCTATCTGATGGCGAAAAAAACAAAGGGGAAGCTCGAAATCGAGCCGGAGGACGATAAAGACCTTTAGCGCTGCATGAGTACAGCTCCCAAACTTTGTCCATAAAGGCCACCGGGTTTCCATTCAGGTGCCAAAATCGACCGTTTAACCCTCTCCTAACGCATTTGGAATCAATGGTTTGATTCCCGCCTGAGCCGATGATATCTTTGGAACGTCACACGCATACTGTTTTTCGGCTCATTTCGGGTGTGTTTCCCCACGCTGTCTATTTGCCTATTAAGGAGAGTCTGTTTTGAGCGAAGCCTTACGAAACTTTTTATTCACCTCGGAGTCCGTTACTGAGGGACATCCGGACAAGATTGCCGACCAGATCTCGGACGCCGTGCTCGATGAAGTGATGAAGCACGACCCCAAGGGCCGCGTCGCCTGCGAAACCCTGATCACCACAGGCGTCGCGGTGGTCGCCGGTGAAATTACCACCACCGCGCACGTAGATTACGATGAACTCGTCCGCAATACCATTCGCGGCGTCGGCTACGACCGCGCGAAGTACGGCTATGACGCGGATACGGCTGCGGTCATGTGCACCGTCAAGCGCCAATCGCCGGACATCGCCATGGGCGTAGATACCGGAGGAGCAGGTGACCAGGGCTTGATGTTCGGCTTTGCCTGCGATGAAACCGATGAATTGATGCCTATGCCTATCCAGCTTGCCCACCGCCTCACGCAGCGCCTCGCCGAGATTCGCAAATCCAAAAAAGTTGATTTTCTCCGGCCCGACGGAAAGTCGCAGGTCACCATTGAATACCGCAATGGCCGTCCCGCGCGCGTGGATTGCGTAGTCATTTCCACGCAGCACAGCGACAAGGTCTCGAACGTTGACCTTCGCGACGCCGTCACCGAGCACGTCATCAAGCCGATCATTCCCGCTTCCATGCTGGATGCGAAAACCAAATACCACATCAATCCGACCGGCCGCTTCGTGATTGGCGGGCCCATGGGTGATGCCGGCCTTACCGGGCGCAAGATTATCGTGGACACCTACGGCGGCTACAGCCGTCATGGCGGCGGCGCCTTCTCCGGAAAGGATCCCTCCAAGGTGGATCGCTCGGCGTGCTATATGGCGCGCTACATCGCGAAAAACATTGTGGCGGCAGGTCTCGCTAGTAAGACCGAAGTGCAATTGGCGTATGCCATTGGAGTTGCTGAGCCTGTCTCCGTAATGGCCGATACCTTCGGCACCGCAACCGTGCCGGAAGAAAAAATCACTTCGCTGATCCGCGAGTTCTTCACGCTCACGCCCAAAGCTATCATCGAAACTTTGGACCTGCGCCGCCCCATCTATAAACCCACCGCGGCGTATGGCCACTTCGGCCGAACCGGGCCCGGATTCACTTGGGAGCGCACGGACCGCGCGGATGCTCTCCGCAAGGCCGCAGGCCTCGGCGCCGTCGCTGTTGCCGAAGTCGGCGCACGACACTAACTTTCGCAGTTGAGTCAGGACAGCCGCAAGAAGTACGCAAGCATTTAACGGAGTGGTTTGGTCCACCCGTTCACATTCGAAATCCAAAATTGAGGAGCAAGACATTGGCAATCGCTGAACTGAAAAAAGGTGATGTGAAGGATATGGGGCTTGCCGACGCTGGCAAGCGCAAAATTGAATGGGCGGCGCAGCAAATGCCCGTGCTGGAATCCATCCGCAAACGCTTCGTTAAGGAGCAGCCGCTCAAAGGGCTGCGCGTTTCCGCGTGTCTGCACGTGACCAGTGAAACCGCAAACCTCATGATTGCGCTGCGCGACGGCGGCGCCGACGCCGTTCTTTGCGCTTCGAACCCGCTCTCCACGCAAGACGAAGTCGCCGCCTCGTTGAATCGCGACTACAACATTCCCACCTTCGCCATCAAGGGCGAGGACAACGAGACCTACTATTCGCACCTGCGCGCGGCCCTCGAACACAAGCCCCAATTTACTATGGATGACGGCGCGGACCTCGTCACCATGCTGCTCACCAAGCGCACCGACCTCGTCCCCAATGTGATTGCAGGGACGGAAGAAACAACCACCGGCGTGATTCGTCTGCGCGCTATGGCCAAGGACGGCACTCTGAAATACCCGATCATCGCCGTGAACGATGCCATGACCAAGCACTTCTTCGACAACCGCTACGGCACGGGACAGTCCACGATTGACGGCGTCATCCGCGCGACGAACGTGCTGCTCGCCGGCCTCAAAGTCGTAATCGCCGGTTACGGCTGGTGCGGACGCGGCGTGGCCATGCGCGCAAAGGGCTTGGGCGCCGATGTCATCGTCACCGAAATTGATCCCGTGAAGGGTATCGAAGCTGTAATGGACGGCTTCCGCGTGATGCCGATGGCCGAAGCCGTGAAAGAAGGCGACGTTTTCATCACCGTGACCGGCAACAAGAGCGTCCTTCGCGCCGAGCACTTCGAGCAAATCAAGGGCGGCGCGATCGTCTGCAATTCAGGCCACTTCAATGTGGAAATTGACATCCCAGCGCTGGAAAAAATGTCCAGCGGCAAGCGCGAAGTGCGTCCGCTTGTGGACGAGTACAAACTCAAGGACGGCCGCAAAGTCTATCTGCTTGGCGAAGGCCGCCTCGTCAATCTCGCCACCGCCGAAGGCCATCCCGCATCCGTGATGGACATGAGCTTCGCCAACCAGGCGCTCTCCGCCGAATATCTGCGCGCCAACTACAAGGACCTGAAACCGCAAGTGTACGTCGTGCCCGAAAACCTGGACAAGGAAATCGCCCGCCTCAAGCTCGAATCCATGGGCCACCGGCTCGATAAGCTCACGCCCGAGCAGGAGCATTACCTCGCTTCCTGGCAAGAAGGCACCTAGTCTCCACAGCCTGGATTGGCTGCAAAATCATGTTATCTTCATAGGGGCGTCCGCCACGGCGGTCGCCCCTGACTTTTTCTACTTTCTTATTTTCAATTTTCCAGGTGACCGCTTCTAATGTGGGATCTCTGTACAAACGCTCTTGATACGGCAAAGCTGCGCGGCGCCACTTACGGCGACGTGCGCGGGATGCACATCCGCCAGCGCGACCTCACCACCAAGAACGGCCAGGTCGGCACGCTCGCGCAAACCGAATCGATCGGCATCGGCATCCGCGTCCTGGCCAACGGCGCCTGGGGATTTGCCTCCACCGACCGTTTGACGCGGGAAGGCGTCGCCGCCTGCGCCGCGCAAGCCGTTTCCATCGCCAAAGCCTCCGCTCTGGCGAAGCGCGGCGAAGTTGTGATGGCGCCCGAGGAATCCTATATAGACAGTTGGCAAAGCCCATTTCGCAAAGATCCCTTCGAAATTCCGCTGGAACGCCAGCTGGCGCTTCTGCTAGCCGCCGATGAAGAAATGCGCCGCGTAAAGGGCATCACGCTCACCGAGACGGACATGCAGTTCCGTAAGATCGATTCCTGGTTCGCCTCCAGCAGCGGCTCCCGCATTCACCAGCGCAAAGTCATTTCCGGCTGCGGCATCGCTGCGACCTCATTCCAAGGCGATGAAATCCAGAAGCGCTCCTATCCCAACAGCTTCGGAGGCCAGTACGCGCTGCAAGGATACGAACTCATCGAATCGCTGAATTTGTTGAAAAACGCGCCGATCGTCGCCGAAGAAGCCGCCGCGCTCCATTCCGCTTCGCAATGTCCGGAAAAGATCGGCACGCTCATCCTCGGCGGCAGCCAGCTCGGTCTCCAAATCCACGAATCCGTCGGCCATCCGATCGAGCTCGATCGCGTCCTCGGCCAGGAAGCGAATTTCGCAGGTACCAGTTTTCTGACGCTCGACCAATTGAATAATCTGAAATACGGCTCGAGCATTGTCAACGTCGTGGCCGACGCGCGCCTCGATCACGGCCAGGGCCTCGGCACCTTTGCCTACGATGACGAAGGTGTTCCCGCTCAGTGCACCGACATCATCAAGGACGGTAAATTCCGCGGCTATCTGTCGAACCGCGAGACCGCTCACCTCATCGGCCTGAAGCGTTCCTCCGGAACCATGCGCACGGAAAGCTGGAACCGTTTGCCCATCATTCGAATGACCAACGTCAGCTTGCTCCCCGGCACCTGGGACTACGACGATCTCATCGCCGACACCTCCGACGGAATCCTCATGGAAACCAACCGTTCCTGGTCCATTGACGATCGCCGCTACCAATTTCAGTTCTCCACCGAAATTGGCTGGGAGATCCGCGGCGGCAAAAAGGTACGCATGCTGAAAAACCCCAGCTACAGCGGAATCACCACGGAATTCTGGAACTCCTGCGACGCCATCTGCAAGTTCGACCACTGGACGCTTTGGGGCACGCCAAACTGCGGCAAAGGCCAGCCCATGCAAACCATGGGAACCGGCCACGGCGCCTCTCCTTCTCGCTTCCGCAACGTGCGCATCGGAACAGCCTTCTCGAACCAATGAAATTCGCACCCAAAACGAGAAAAGCATCGTCGAAGTCAGCCGCCAAGGGCGCGGAACTTCTCGAAGAGCGCGAACTCCGCCAAATGATCGCTACCGCTCTTCACCTGGCCAAATCCACCGGTGCAGAAGAAACCGAAATCCACGTAGACGAAGTCGCGGACACGCTCACCCGCTTCGCCAACAACGGCATTCACCAAAACGTAGCCGAACATGGCGTAACAGTTTCGATTCGAACCGTCCTGGACGGCCGCACCGCCCGCGCCACCACAAATCGCCTCGACCAAGATTCCCTTCGCGCCGCCATCGAAGCCTCCCTCTCCCTGGCACACAGCCAGCCCAAGGATCCTCTTCTTCTTCCGATGCCCGGCAAGCAGCGCTACCGCCGCGTAAACCGCTTCATCAAACAAACAGCCGCTCTCACCGCCGAAGATCGCGCGCGCGCCGTCCGCCGCGCCTGCGACCTTGCCGTCAAAAAAGGCCAAGTCGCTGCCGGCATCTTCGCCAGCGGCCAGAGCCAGTCCGCCATCGGGAATTCCCGCGGCCTCTTCGCCACCTATCGAGAAACCCACGCCGAATTTTCCATCACGATGCAGGAAGAGCCCGCCGCAAGCTGGGCCAAAGCCAATTCCGCCGACGTCCACGCCTTCGATCCGCAAAAACTTGCCGAGCGTGCCAGCGAAAAAGCGCATCTCGCCGTCAACGCCCGCGAACTCGCCCCCGGCCGCTTCACCGTCATCCTCGAACCCGCCGCCGTCCTCGACCTCGTCGGCTTCCTTTTTTACGATTTTGCCGCTACTGCCCTCCGCGATAAGCGCTCCTGCCTGAACGACCGCATGGGCAAGCAGCTCTTCGGCAATAACATCACCATTACCGACGACGCCTATCATCCACTTCAACAAGGCGCCTCCTTCGATGGCGAAGGTCTCCCCCGCGAGCGCGTAACTCTCGTCGACGCCGGCATCCCCAAGAATCTCGTCTACTCCCGCGCCAGCGCCAAAGCCGCCGGAAAAAAGCCCACCGGCCACGGTTTCGCCCTCCCCAACGAATACGGCGAAGCCCCCATGAACCTGGTTTTCGGAGGCGGCGATTCCTCCCTGGAAAGAATGATCGCTTCGACCGACCGCGGCCTGCTGGTGACCCGCCTCTGGTACATCCGCGAAGTGGACCCCTACGAAAAGGTCATGACTGGCATGACTCGCGACGGCCTGTTTCTCGTTGAAAATGGTAGGGTTACGGGCGCCGCCCGAAACTTCCGCTTCAACCAGTCGCTCATCGAAATGCTCAAGAACGTCGAATTGCTCGGCCCCGCCGTCCGTGCCACCGGCGAAGAAGCCTTTGAAATGGTCGTCCCCGCGATGAAAGTCCACGAATTCCACTTTTCCGAAGCCACCAAGTTCTAGCGCTTCCGGTCCAACCATCTCTCCTATCAAGAAATCAATTCAGCGAATTCAAATTCTGCGTTGTACAACCAACGCCCACCTGTCCGATAAACGATCATGTATCCGCAGAGCCGTCGAGGCCTCGCCAGCCCGCACAGGACGACCCTTGCGCCCGATCCGGGCCGCCACCCGAACTGGGGCCATCCCGACCACGATGCTTGCGGAACTGGCTTCATCGCCCGCTTGGGCGCCGCACCTAGCCACGACATTCTCCAGTACGCTTTGACCGCGTTAGAGCGCCTCACGCATCGCGGCGGCGTTGACGCCGATGGCGCCAGCGGCGACGGCGCCGGCCTGCTCACCTCGCTCCCCGTCCCCTTCTTCCGTGCCCGCGCGCAGGAAGAGGGAATCGAGCTCCCCGAGATTTTCGCAGTCGGGTTTGCCTTTATCCCCAGCTCCGCCGTCCGCGAAGCACGCGCAGCCATCGAAGGCGCGGCCGACACCGAGCGCCTCCGCGTCATTGGCTGGCGCCGCGTCCCCGTCAATACAGATTCTTTGGGCCGCCGTGCGCTCGAAACCATGCCGGAGATCTGGCAGTTTTTTGTCGAGCCTTTCCACCCCTCGCGCCGCACCGCGCGTTTTGAGTGGCGCTTGTCTCTCCTGCGCAAGCGCGCCGAATCGCTCTTGCCGCCCAAGTGTTACATCTGTTCGCTATCGTCGCAGACCGTCGTCTACAAAGGCCTGCTCACGCCTTGGCAATTCCCCCAGTTTTACGAAGACCTGCGCGATCCGTCCTTCGCCACCACCTTTGCCGTTTTTCATCAGCGTTACTCGACAAACACGCAGCCGTCCTGGCATTTGGCGCAGCCCTTTCGCTACGTCGCGCACAACGGCGAAATCAATACCATAGTCTCGAACCGCCGCTGGCTCCGCGCCAAGTCGCGTGAAATTCGCGCCCGTCTCACCGTCGGCCCGTGGTTTCCGCTGCTCGAAGAAAACGTCAGCGATTCCGCCAGCTTCGATAACGCGTTCGAGTTACGTCTGCTCCAAGGTTTGTCCTCCGAGGAAGCCATGCTCGCGATGGTCCCTCCAGCCTTCGAAAAAGATCCTCTTCTTTCTCGCGACGTGCGCGGTGCGCTAACCGCGCTTTCCCAGCGCATCGAACCCTGGGATGGCCCCGCCGCGCTGGTCTTCTCCGACGGTCAGTTCGTCGGCGCCAAGCTCGACCGCAACGGCCTCCGCCCGTTGCGCTACACCTTGACGCACGACGGCCTTCTGATCGCCGGCTCGGAAACCGGCCTCGTGGATTTGGAAGAATCCCAGATCGCCGAGCGCCAGCGTCTCGGCCCCGGCGAAATGATTCTCGCCAATCCCGTCACCGGACTCTTCCTCCGCTGGCGCGACATCCTCAAGCGCCTCGCCATTCAGCAAGCGCGCAACGCCACTCCGCAACGCAGACTGGCCGCAACGCCCGGCACTCCGCCCACGCTCGTCGAGAATCCAAAGCGCATCGCCGCCGCCGCCGGCTGGACCGAAGACCAATTCAAAATTCTTTTTTCCGGCCTCGTCCACGGCAAAGAATCCGACTGGAGCATGGGCGACGATGCCCCGCCCGCCTTTCTTTCCGCGCTTCCAAGAACGCTCTGGGACTACTGCAAGCAGCGCTTCGCGCAAGTCACCAATCCGCCCATCGATCCCTTGCGCGAAACCCACGTCATGTCCCTCGACGTCCACATGAAGGACGGCGTAACGCTTCCCAGCCCGGTCATCACCGCCGGCCAGCTCGCGCAACTCGAGGCCATCTACGGCCCTGCGCAACAAATCGATTTCACCTTTCCTGCCGCAACTGGAGTCCCGGGGGCGCGCTGCAGTTTTACTCAGCTTTCCACTACCCCTCTGAGTGGCAGCGGGCGCCCGGGCCTCCTCCTCCTTTCCGATCGCACGCTCGGCGCGGAGCGCGCACCGTTGCCCGCGCTGCTTGCGACAGCCGCCATCTGGAAAGCGATGGTGCGCGAAGGTCTCTGGGAAGTTCCGCTGATCGTCGAATCGGCCCAGGTGTTTGACACTCATCACGTCGCTCTCCTCATCGCCGCGGGTGCGAATGCCGTCGTCCCGTATCTCGCCGATCAATTTGCCGAGTCGATCGAACCCGGCGGCTCAGAAAAAATGCGCGTAGCCCTCAACGCCGGAATGCGCAAAGTCCTCGCGCGCATGGGCGTTTCCACGCTGGCGAGTTATCGCAACAGCCAGCTCTTCGAAATTGTTGGTTTGTCCGAAGAACTCTGCGCCGATGTTTTTGAAGACGCCGCCGATTTTCCCGGCCAGAAATCGCTCGACGATCTTCTCTCCGACTATCTGAAAATGCACACGGCCGCGTTTTCCGGCGAATCCGACGACATGGGCGACGCGGGTCTCTTTCGCTTCCGCAAAGGCGCCGAGCTTCACGCCAATTCGCCCGAAGTCGTCCGCCGTCTCCACGCCCACGTGAAAGCCCCCAGCGCGAAGACCTACTCCGCCTTTGAAGAGTTGGGCGAGCATCAGGGCCGCATTTTCCTGCGCGATTTGCTGGACACTCTGCCCGACACGGCCGTTCCGCTCGACGAAGTGGAACCTCTCGAATCCATCGTTAAGCGTTTCAGCACTCAAGCCATGTCTCTCGGCTCGCTGAGCCCCGAAGCGCATCGCACTCTAGCGCTGGCCATGAACGAACTCGGCGGCCGCAGCAACACCGGCGAAGGTGGCGAGGACCCAAACACTTACCGCTACGAACCCGCCGCGGCAAACAAAATCAAACAAGTCGCCTCCGCGCGCTTCGGCGTCACCACCGACTATCTGGTTCACGCCCAGGAAATCGAAATCAAAATGGCCCAGGGCTCCAAGCCCGGAGAAGGCGGCCAGCTCCCCGCCAAGAAAGTCAGCGAATACATCGCGCGCATTCGCCACGCCACGCCCGGAACGCCTCTGATTTCTCCTCCGCCCCATCACGACATTTACAGCATCGAAGACCTCGCCCAGTTGATTCACGATCTGCGCGCCGTGAATCCCCGCGCGCGCATTGGCGTAAAGCTCGTCTCCGGCGCCGGCGTGGGAATTATCGCCGCAGGCGTTGCCAAAGCCGGCGCGGACGTCATCACCATCAGCGGCCACAATGGCGGCACCGGCTCCTCGCCGCTCACCTCCATCAAAAACACCGGCTTGCCCTGGGAAATCGGTTTGCGCGAAACGCACGACACGCTGGTTCGCGCGGGCCTCCGTTCACGCCTCTCTCTCCGCGTGGACGGTGGCCTGAAATTCGCCCGCGACATCGTGCTCGCCGCCATCCTCGGCGCAGACGAATTCGGCTTTGGCACCGCTTCGCTCTTGGCTATCGGCTGCGTCATGGCCCGCCAGTGCCATTTGAATACCTGTCCCGTCGGCATCGCCACGCAGGACGAAACGCTTCGCTCTCGATTCCAGGGCAAACCGGAAATGGTCATCGCCTACTTCCGCTCGCTCGCCGAAGAAGTTCGCAACCGCCTTTCGCAACTCGGCGTGCGTTCCTTGAGCGAACTCACCGGCTGGTACGACCGCCTCGGTGCGCGTTCCGGAATGGATCCGTTGCTCATCGTTCCCATCTCGGAATCCAATCGCGTTGCCCCGCAGCAAGAGCCCGGCCTCCACGTAACCGCGCTCGAAGATTACGTTCATTTCAATGCCTCGATCGCCTTGCAGAACGAGTCTCAGCCCATCCAAAATTCCGATCGCAGCGTCGGCACCGGCCTCAGCGGCGAGTTGGTGCGCCGGCGGAATAAGGGTCTCGCCACGGCTGACGAAATCAAGCAAGCCTTCCACGGTTCCGCAGGGCAAAGCTTCGGCGCATTTCTCGCCGAAGGCGTCACGCTAAACCTGACCGGCGAAGCCAATGACTATGTCGGAAAAGGCCTCTCGGGAGGAACAATCTCGATTTCCGCAGGCCTCGCCGCTTCCCGCCGCGGCGACGTTCTTGCCGGCAACACCGTTCTTTACGGCGCCACCTCCGGCCAGCTCTTCATCGCCGGCCGCGCTGGAGAACGCTTCGCCGTGCGCAATAGCGGCGCGCTCGCCGTCGTCGAAGGCGTCGGCCAGCACGGCTGCGAATATATGACCGGCGGCGTAGCCATCATTCTCGGCCCGCTCGGCCTCAATTTTGGATCAGGCATGACTGGCGGGCTCGCCTACGTTTTGCGCGCGGAAGCCGAAGACGTGCTTCACCAGGATTTCGTCTCGCTCGCTGATCTGGATTCCAACGAGGAGCTTTGGCTGCGCCGCGCCCTCGAAGAGCATGTCCACTTCACCGCAAGTCCCCGCGCCGCAAGACTGCTTTCGCGCCGCGTAACCTTGCCTTTGGTGCGCGTGCAGCCTGTCCATTTTCAAGGCACGGTGGAAGCCACTTGGAAACCCATCCTGGCCCAGCTCAAGCACCGTCACGGCATGGTTCCGTCACCCGTTGCCGCCCCGGTTTCGCAAGCCGCGCTTCATGCGTGAAAGGGAGGACAATAGTTCCGCTTTTAGCGGCGAGAATCCGTTATAATTCCCGCCCAGCGTACTGCTTATGGACTTCGATCAACTCACTACTTTCGTATTCGTCGCCAAGCTAAAGAGCTTCTCTCGCGCGGGCCAGAAGGTATTCCGCTCGCAATCCGCAGTCAGTGCGCAAATCCGCCAGCTCGAACAAGCCTACAAGGCCAAGCTTCTGGATCGCTCCGCGAAATCCGTGGAATTAACTCCCGCTGGTGAAGTTCTCTTCGAATACGCGGAAAAGCTCCTCCGTTTGCGCGATGAATCGATCCAGGTCGTCGCCGATCGCGGCAACGTCGTGCAAGGTCCCATCGTATTCGGGGCCAACGAAGCTACCTGTCTGTACTTGCTGCCCGATATTTTTGCCGAATTTCAGCGCCGCTACCCGCTGGTGCACATCAGCATTTACCGCAACTTTAGCCACAAGATTTTGCAGCGCGTGGAAGACGGCTCGGTGGACGTGGGCATCGTCTCCCTGCCCATCAAATCTCCTAACTTGAAGATGCATCACATTTCCAAGGATCGCCTGCGCTTCATGGTCAGCACGAAAAATCCCCTAGCCAATCGCTCGAAAATCACGCTGGCCGAAGTCGCCGAGCAGCCGCTCATTTTTCCTCGTACCGGATTCACCCGCCAGGTCCTCGACAAACTCTTCCGTCCCTACCGCGCGCGCATTCACGTCGCCATGGAATTGCCCAGTATCGGCATGATCAAGCGCTTCGTCGCCGCCGACGCCGGTATCTCCATCATCAGCGAAAATTTTGCCAAGGACTACGTGAAGGCCGGCGAGGTCAAGCTCCTCACCGTCGAAGGCCTCGATCTCTGGCGCGAATTGGGCCTCGTCTACCGCCGCGACCGCAGCCTCCCCCGCGCCGCCCAAGCCCTCATCGCCCTCATCCGCGAACACCGCAAAATAGCCGAAGCCAGCGAAGCCGCCGCCGGCTAACCCCGCGATCTTCGCCGATCTTCGTTCCCGTCTTGCCCGCGTAAGTAACCTGTCGTTCACCGGCCGTCAGCTTCAGATTATCCAACTAACCAGGCACTGGGGCCGGTTCCCAACATTACGGTTTGAACCTTTAGCAATTTAAGATAAAATTCGTTGGAATTGGCGAGAAGTTCTTCGGGATATGCGACGCGATCTGCACAGTCCCGAACCGTGTGAGTCCGGAGTTGATAATGTGCATTTTACTTTTGCTGCCTCTTATGTTCTTCATAAACGGAGAATCGCTTATTCATTCGGTATCCCACCCGCTTGCACAATCCGGCCAGCGCGCATATGAGACCCCGACAAAGTTCGATCCTGACCGTAATTCCGCGGAAGACCTCGCTGCTGCTGTTGAGGAAGCAAAGCGCACTCAAAGAAATGTTCTTATTGAAATTGGCGCTGTGGTTGGAGTGGCCGTGCGCCGCACACTTCGCTTTTTACGTGCGGGGTAACTTTTCTTTCTCTTGCCCCAGATTCTTTCCTTGACCCATGTTACCGCTGCGGTACAATATCTCCTTAGACCGCTGCGCCCCGGCTCCAGCCGGGGCGTTTTGTTTTAGTAGCACAGGCACTCTTGCCTGCGCTCTTTCTTTTTCCGTAATTCCAACAAATCCAAAACTCATTCTAAGGAGACTTCCATGCCTTCTCTCAGCAAAAAGGACCGCGTATCCCTGTGTCTGTTCACCTTCTCCGACGGCCGCCGTTGCCGCACCCCGCGCATCGCCAGCCATCCCCACTTCTGCCACTACCATGCCCAAAAAGAAGCCCAATCCCTCGCCACCCAAA
>JABCZG010000012.1 GCA_013289835.1 Acidobacteriota bacterium
ATGCGCGGAATTATTTCGATCACCCATCGATTGCGGAGCCGGGCAGAATTCCTCCATTCCGTAGAAATGAGTTCGGATTTACGAATGGCGGGCCGGTCGTGTTGCCGCATCTGTATGACGGCCGAGATCGTACGTTCTATTTTGTGCAGTATCAGGGATTCAGGCAGGTGTTGGGAACGACTCAGGTTTTGGCTGTACCAACCGCAGCCGAGCGAGCGGGTCAGGACATCGTGAAGTACCCGGACGGCAGCACGGACACGCTGCAGGTACCGGTGAATCCGGCAATTGCTGCGGTGCTCGCCCGCTATCCACTCCCCAACGACCCAACCGGCGCGTATGGTGCGCGAACCTATGCCGCGCCTTCAAACGTGAACACGGACACGGATCAGTTTTCTATCCGCGTCGATCAGAAAGTTGGCGCGACAGGACAATTATTTGGTCGGTTCAATTACGACAATCTGACGGGACCGACAACAAATCCGGATCAAACGCTGCTCGATCCGAGCTTTGGCGTGCAGTACGTGGATCGGCAGCGGAACGGGGTCATCACTTACACGCGCACCGCGTCACCGCGCTTTCTCTGGTCGACATCGTTGAGTTTTACGCGGACGACGCCTTCGTTTGTGACCCCCAACCACACCGCTCCGGCCCTCAAGTTCAACGATGGTCTGTATGAGGCGTACAACAGCGCGGCAGGCTCGGTGATGTCAGCGTTCGGGAATTTGTTCCAGTTACAATTGAATTTTGCCTGGACGACGGCGCGACACGCGGTGAAGTGGGGTACGGAAGCTCGCCTCAATCGCGATACGACATACTTTGGCATCAGCCCGAACGGGGAATACGATTTTGGCGGCGGAACGGTTTATTCGCCCGTTTTCATCCCTTCTGCGAGTGGACGGCACGACGTTCTGCCTGGCCAGCCTCTGCCGGACACTTTGAGCAGTCTGTTGCTGGGTTTTCCGTACGCATACACTGTCGCGGTGGCGCCGTCCTACGCATCGAATGGCGCGCACATTGGGCCCGCGGCGATCAACCGGAATGACGTGAACGCTTACATCGAGGACACATGGAAAATCAATTCGGAATGGACGCTCGAATATGGGCTGCGCTATGAGCTCTACACGCCGATTTCGGAGCGGGCGTACCGAACTTCGAGCTTTCTGAATTCGTTCCCACCCGCGGGCGTTGGGCAGAAATACTTGATCAATCCGCAGCCTACTTATCAAACCGATTGGAACGGTTGGGGGCCGCGTGTTCAGGTGGACTGGAACGCGCCCCACGCGGTGCATGTGCACATGAGCGGGGCGATCACAGTGATTCCGCCTAATATCTGGCAGGACAATCTTCTGACAGGGTCAACACCTTACGTTGTTTATCCGCGCGTCAATGCAGCGCAAAACGGGGAGATTTCCTACGGGTTCCAAATCACACCGGACGAGTTGCCGCAGGTTTATAACACCGCTGGCGTGAACGTGCTGGCCAGTGGCAATCCGAAAAACGTCCCGGCGAACACGGTGATGGACGTAAATCGATACCAGCAGGATTTGGCGGCGCTGACGCCGAGTCATCAGCTCTCGCTACTGAGTCTGGCCGGGATCGACCGGCGCTTCGGCAATGGCTACTTGCAGACTTGGACATTGGGGCTGGAACGGGTTTTCGGCGGCCTCACCGCCGATGTCGCGTATGTTGGAACATCGGCGTTTCGACTTCCAAGAATGTCCTATCCAAACGCCTATCCCGGAGCGGATCCGGAATTTGCGCAGTTTACGAACTTCGACGGTAGCGGAGCAGTGACGGGGGGTTTCGGATTCGAGTCGGTGCTGACAGGGACGTCGCACTCGTCGTACAACGCCTTGCAGACCTCATTGTCGGGAAATGTTGGGCACGGCGGACCGTCATTGCAAGCCGGCTACACCTGGGGCAAGTCGCTGGATGATGTCAGCGGCATTATCGGAGGAACAGGATCCACCGGCGCCGTGACGTTGTTTAGTCCGCAAAACCCGTTCGATACTCGAGCGGAAAGAGGGCCGTCAAGCTTTGACGTGACGCACGCCTTCACGTTGAGCGCGGCCCAGGCTTTGCATTTTGAGCATTTAGGACTTCAGTCGGATCGAACCCAGCTGTTGACGAAGGGCTGGGAATTGCTGAGCATCTCGTCGATCACGAGTGGTCCGCCGTTTACGGTTTATTCGGGTATCCAGCAGACGGGCGCGGGAACGATTGGCGCGGACCGGCCGGACCAGATTGGGTTACCGGACCTATCGAGCGCCGGCAGCTCAACCCGATCGCGCGACGATTATTTTGGGCGGGCCGCAAACAACGCAAGTTTCTTTTCCATTCCCATCGGTATCCAGGGCGGGACCGGACCAAACTCCGGGCGCTTTGGAACGCTCGGTCGTAATACCTTTCGCGGCCCGGCATATTACGATTTCGATTTTGCCCTCGTCAAGACGACCCCGATTGGCCACCGAGAAAGCGGTTTGGAGCGAGCGGATCTGCAATTTCGCGCAGAGTTATTTAATCTGTTTAACATCGTCAACATGGGACTACCTGCGAACATCATCGAGGGCACAGGGTTTGGCATGA
This sequence comes from Acidobacteriota bacterium, assembly GCA_013289835.1. GTDB lineage: Bacteria > Acidobacteriota > Terriglobia > Acidiferrales > UBA7541 > Acidiferrum. The sequence continues at coordinate 2,587 of JABCZG010000012.1, forward strand.
TCAGCAAGACCGCCGGAACTTCACGGCAAATTCAGTTTTCGCTAAAGCTCATCTACTGAGGCGCGTCGTGCAGCACACAGGGTTGGGGGAGGACAGAAACATGCGTTTCAGGAAGATTCTGCGTTCGCCAACGTCGACGAATCACAGCTTGAACGCACGTTCTCCTCTTGTAAACGACGAGCGCAGTTTTGCGGTCCGCGGCACCTCCGAAGCCGAACAGTTCTACGAAGCTCTCAAACTCCTGAACGTCGACACCGTCCTCGTCCGCGTGCCCGAAGAGCCCCACGGCATCAGCCGCCGCCCCAGCTATCACGTCGCCAAAATGCTCTGCATCGCCGGCTGGTTCGAACAGCACAAATCCAAGCCCTAGGCCGTCGCCCGCGCTGTGTCGCACTTCCCAGTGGCCGATAATCCATTCCCTACTGGCCTTTAGAAACGGCCACAATCCGAGCGGTGTCTGGTGATGGCTCGGGCCTCGTTCCGGCAGTGCTATCTCACACACGGGATTCGGACGCCCGCCATTGACTGCTGGCACCATCCGGAACTTGTACCACAACCCCAACGGCAGGGCCCGATGGCCCCACCAGGTTCAATGAGAGTTTGCGAGGACGGAAGAGAGGCTAACTGTGAAATTCGTGTAACTGTGCGAAATAGCACAGTCGGAGCAGCGCGCACACCAGTATGCTCACAAAGCCTCAGAAGCCCTGAAAAAACGGTGGGCGATCGCCCATTGGACCATCAACATGCGAAACATCACATCATGAGGAGTTTTGATGAGCAATTTGTTGGACCTGGCAGTAAAAGCGCACGGTGGACTAGAGCGCTGGAGCAGAGTGAAGTCCGTAAGAGTTGCAGCATCTATCACCGGAGCGATTTGGTTCGTGAAGGGTAAGGGCGACGCTCTCAAAGACGTCATCATGACGATTGAGACGAAGAAAGAGCGCCTCACCACCGACTTCCCTGGTCAGGACAAGCGCTCCATCTTTGAGCCGGCCCGCATCGTCATGGAAAAAGTGGATGGGACGCTGATTGAGGCACGCAATGACCCTGAAAAATCATTTGAAGGCCATCAAAGGTCCACGCCGTGGGATGACATCCACGTAGCCTACTTTTGTGGCGAAGCATTGTGGACCTATCTCAACACCCCCTTTCTTTACACGCGGCAAGGATTCGCGACCGAGGAGATTTCGTCGATTCAGGTCGATGGCGAGACGTGGCGGCGATTAAAGGTCACCTTTCCAGATAGCGTGAAGAGTCACAGCCGCGAACAGATCTCGTGCTTTGGGCCGGATGGTCTGCTTCGCAGGCATGATTACACGGTTGATATCCTCGGTGGCGCAACTGGTCTCAACTATGCCTCCGACTACCGTGATGTCGACGGGATCATCGTGCCGACAAAGCGCCGGATCTATGCATATGAAGGGGACTACCAGCGTGTGAAGGAGCCCCTGCTCGTTGCCATCGACATGGGCGAAATTACTCTGGCCGAACAATCTCCGCGCACGCTAGCCGCGGCCCACTCGAGCTGATCACTGGGGCTCAGCAAAACTGATTCGCGGCGCATCTGTTGCGCGTACTTCGAAAAGAAAAAGGCTAATCATGTCCATCGGGACACTTTTGACTCCTCTACGGGTAGGCGCGATCCAACTCCCCAACCGCATTGTGATGGCACCTCTTACGCGCATGCGCGCTGGCGCTAACAATGTGCCCACCGCATTGAACGCGGAATACTACGCCCAGCGTTCCTCAGCCGGCCTTATCATTTCGGAGGGAACCGCCGTTAGTGCCCAGGCCCAGGGATATCCAAGTTCTCCAGGGATCTATACGGCCGAACAGATTGTCGGCTGGCGTGGTGTGACCAGCGCTGTGCACGCCCGTGGCGGTCGCATTGTCATGCAGATTCAACACAACGGACGAAACTCGCATTCGTCGTTGTTGCCGAATGGGTCGCTCCCCGTAGCGCCCTCTCCGATCCCTCCGAATCTTCCTGGGTTCACAAAGGATTTCCAGCAAGTGCCCATTGAGGTTCCGCGCGCTCTGGAGACTGAAGAAATCCCGGTGATTGTCGGGACCTTTCGACAGGCTGGCCTGAACGCGATCGAAGCCGGATTCGATGGGGTGGAAGTGCAAGGGGCAAACAGCCATCTGATCGAGGAGTTCTTGGAGGACGGGACGAACCACCGCACCGATGCTTACGGTGGATCGAAAGAAAACAGAGTGCGCATTCTCCTGGACATCGTCGACGAAATTATGGCCGCGATTGGACCCGATCGAGTAGGTGTGCGCCTTTCACCCTTCGGACAATACGGCGGCATCCGCGACAGCAATCCTCTCGAATTGTTCACGTTTGTCATTCAGGAGCTCGATACGCGCCGCATCTCTTATCTGCATCTGGTCGAGGCAAAGGGCTCCGAGATGGGCTTGACGGACGAACTCCACGAAGACGGCGTGAACAATGCGGCGCTCTTTCGTGAGGTATTTAATGGACCACTTCTTTCAGCGGCCGCGTACACCCCGCAAACTGCCGCACTCGCCATCGAACAGAACCATGCGGACGCGATTGCCTTCGGGCGTCTCTTCATCGCGAATCCGGATCTTGTGCGGCGAATCAAAGAGAGCCAGCCTCTTAACGCCTATGACCGCTCCACCTTCTACGGCGGGGGAGAGCACGGCTACACGGACTATAAGACTCTTGAGGAACCATCATTAACGGCTTCCATCTAATGCTGGACACTGCGCAACCACACCCAACAGTTGAACGTATTTCCTCCCGGCTCATCGGAGTCTGGACCCTGGTCACCTACGCAGAAGAGAAAGAAGGATGCCAAGACACCAATCCTCTTGGCCGCAAACCGGAGGGCTTTCTCATTTACACGCCTGATGGGTTTGTGTCCGCGCAACTTATGAAGCCGGGGCGTTCTGCGTTCCGCTCTCGCGATTGGCACCAAGGAACGCCGGAAGAGTACGTGGAATCCGGCTTCTCATCCGGACCAAAGGATCTGTTGGCATTCTCACAGCCGCTGTCCGGAGTATTGCCGTTAGAGATGGCCAGGAAATTACAACGCACGCCAGGCAGCTGGCAATCGTATCGAAGCAAAATACAGGAATTACCATTTGTCATTTTCAATCAACGAATGTGGTTGATCCGCAGTGACTATGGTCTCCCGCAATCGCGCATTTCGCATTTGCCAACGAACACAGCATTCATGCAAGTAGCTCCCCGCGCGATCTTCACTCAACCTGCCGATTCCAGGACTTGCAGTGCCTAGACGTTCCGGATGGTTTCTTGGCAGTTCGGAAGTGATGCCCGAACGGTCCCCGCCCTCTCATTTATCTTGCGTTTAGGTTCATCGCTATATAAAAGTCCCTGCTCAGCGGTCCGAGAGAATGACCGCAGAGCTCAAAGAGAGAAAACACCATGCGCAAAAATCGGACGCTTCTCGCAATTCTCGGTTCCCTCGCCGTGGCACTGCTCGTTTCGGCCGGTTCGTTCTCGCACGCGGCAACGCCAGCGCCGGGCCCTTCCGGCTATCGCGTCATCAAGACCATTCCCATCGCTGGAGAAGGCGGCTGGGACTACGTGACCGTAGATAGCGACGCTCGCCGTATTTATGTCTCGCACGCCACGCAAGTTGTCGTACTCGACGCGGATTCCTTCGCTGTCGTCGGCACCATTCCCGATACCCAGGGCGTGCACGGCATTGCCATCGCTTCCGAGTTGGGCCGCGGTTTCACCAGCAACGGCCGTTCGAACGATGTCAGCATTTTCGATCTCAAATCCTTGAAGACCATCGGCAACGTCAAGACCGACGCCAATCCCGACGCCATCACCTACGATCCCGCCACCAAGCGTGTCTTCACATTCAACGGCCGCGGTAAGAACACCACCGCGATAAACGCCGCGGACGGCGCCGTGGTCGGGACCCTCGCTCTCGGTGGCAAACCGGAATTTGCCGCCGCTGACGCCATGGGCAGCATTTTCGTGAACAACGAAGACACTTCTGAGCTCATTCAAGTTGACACGCAAAAAGTCACCGAAACGCACCGCTGGCCCCTGGCCCCCTGCAAATCGCCCTCAGGCCTCGCCATGGATGTCAAAAATCGACGCGTTTTCTCGGTCTGCGATGAAAAAGTAATGTCGGTCGTCAACGCGGATACCGGCAAAGTCGTTGCCACTCCCGCCATCTGCGATGGCCCGGATGCCACCGCGTTCGAACCGTCAACGGGTACGGTTTTTGCCTCCTGCGGCGACGGCAATCTGACGGTCATTCATCAGGACTCGCCGGACAAGTACACCGTCATCGAAAACGTCCCCACCAAGAAGAGCGCCCGCACCATGGGCCTCGATCTGAAGACCCACAACATCGTTCTCCCTGCGGCGGATTTCGATCCGCCCGCACCAGGCGAACGCCGCGGCAAGGTGAAGCCCGGCTCCTTCGTCCTCCTGGTCGTTGGCAAGTAGCTTCGAACCGGCAGATTCGAACCCCGATTCGAAAAGCCTTTCGAATCGGCGTCAAAAACAGAAGCGCCCCGGTGAGGAGGGTCACCGGGGCGCTTGCCGTTTGGGGGGAGTGAGGGACTCTTAGTGCACGATGCTGACGTTGTGCGCGGCCGCGCCAAACGAGAAGCCTGCGCCGGCCAGTTGCGGAACCCACCACATCTTCCGGATCAGGCCGTGCTCGCTCACCATCATGCGCTTGCCGATGAAATCCATGAACGCCGGGCTCACCTGGGTGGCCGCATACAGCGCGTTCGAATGCGAAAAGGGCCGCAAGAACGGGTTCGATTCCACGCCAAACCCTCCGGAAATCGCGCGCCGCGTGGACCACGCATCAAACGCCGCTCCGCTGGCTCCCGCTGCCGTCAGCGCATACCACAGTTTTCTTTGGCGAGGCGTTTCGCGCGGACGCGTAATCACGGGCCGAATCGGCTGGAACGGCTGCGCGGAGGGGTTCGGCTGGATGGGCTCTGCGTCGGCCGTCACTTTGGGTGTCGGCGCGGACGGCAGGGCTGCTGACGCCGTCAGCGTCGAATCTTTTCCCGCATCGTCGTTAACCGTTGCGTGAGTATCGTTCGAGACTTTCGCGCTGTCGCTGACCGCTGCGGGCGTGTCGTTGGCGACCTTCACGTTATCGTCCAGCTGCGGAACTGCGCACAGCAAGAGAAGGGCTGCGAGGACCATTTGCCACCTCAGTATCACAAGTGGTTGTGCAAGTCCGTCCCCACTCGCGATGATGGCAATATACTGCCCAAAAGGGCAAGTTACACTGGCCTATCGGTCACATTTTGGGTGGTACTGGCCTTTAGGCCATCGGTTTGGCCAAATTAGTGCCGCCGTACTATCGCAAAGAAGTGAAAATAATTGGACATTATTGGAAGTGCAATACCGCCGTTTTCAGGCTATAACGAATCCAAATCCCTGCAAAAACGCCGCCAAAGGTCCGTTTCCTGGTGCGAAGGTGTCCCTGCCAGCGCCTCCTCGGCGCTCTTGCCCCTATCGAACTTCGCCTCCGGGCTGAATGACTCTGCTATAATCGCGCGCGTGGACGCCAGCGATTCGGCGCCACACCCAAAGATGGCGGCTAACGACTCCTCCGCAGCCAAGCGCGCTCGCACTGCTCAGCGAGGTCCGCAAGCGCCTCGCTTCATCGCTATCGAAGGCCCGCTGCGCGTCGGCAAAACGACACTTGCCAAAATCCTCGCCGAGCGGCTCCACGCTCGCCGCATCTACGATTGCGAGGACAATCCGTTCCTCGCTGAGTTCTACAAAGAAAAGCCGGGCTCGGCTTTCCGTGCTCAGATGTACTTCCTGCTGGAGCGGCAGAAGCGGCTGCGCGAAGCGCTGGCGGTGGAAGCTCCCGGCCCGGTGCTTTCCGACTACCTCATGGAAAAGGACCGCATCTTCGCCAACCTTAATCTCGACGACGAAGAGCTGAAGCTTTACGAACGCTATTACGCTGCGCTCACGGCGGACATTCCGGCCCCTGACTTGGTCATCTATTTACAGGCCAAGCCGGAAGTTCTGCGCGCGCGCATCGCCAAGAAAGCCTCGCGCGACGAATCCCACATTTCCCCCGAATACATCGGAGAAGTGGCGCGGGCCTACGAACATTTCTTCTTCCGTTACGCTGCCTCGGACCTTCTGGTTATCAATACGTCCGACATTGATTTCGTCGAGCGTAGCGAAGATCTTCAACAGCTCCTGCGCCGCCTTCAGGAGCCCGTCAAAGGCACGCAATACTTCCTGCCCCTCGGCGCAGAATGAGTCTTTTGTAGCGGCGTCCCTTTCACGCACTCTGTGTCCCGGTGACTCTAGCTGGGAAGGGCAGCTAACACCTTTTACCTGAGATTTCGTTCTCCTCATCGCGACTACATCTGGTATAGGTCTCCAGCGAGATACTTGAAACCGGTATCTACGGCCACGGTGGCTACGGTGCTGCCGCGCCCCAGCTCTTGCGCCAGTTGCAGCGCGGCGGTGACGTTCAGGCCGGAAGATGTGCCGGCGAAGATTCCTTCCTCCTTTGCGAGGCGTCGCGCCATCTCGCGAGCGGCGGGTTCCTCGACCGTGCGCGCTTCGTCGAAGTCGCCGTCCGTCAGGTGGGATGGCCGGAATCCGGCGGCGATCCCCTCGACGCGGTGCGGCCCTCCTTTCCCCGTGGTGAGCACGGGAGAGGTTGCAGGCTCGAGCGCCACAATGCGCGTCTTGCATCCGGCCGCTTTCAGGGCGCGCGAAACTCCGGAGATCATCCCGGCGGTGCCTACTCCTCCACAAAACGCTGTTATGTCCCTGCCGGCTTGCTCGACTAGTTCCGTGCCGATCCCCATGTAAGCGCGGATGGCGTCCGCGTTATGGAACTGGTCGGTGTAGAAGGTGCCCTGCTGCTGCGCCAGCTCTTCCGCGCGGCGCTTCATTTGCTGGTACAGCTCCGGAACCAGCTTGCCGTCGGGGGCCGGAATAACCTCCAGGTCGGCGCCGAAAAGACGCATGGTCTGGAGCTTCTCTTTCGAGAATCCGTCCGAGGAGATGGGCGTGAAGTGGTAGCCCTTGATGGCGCAGACCATCGCGAGAGAGGATCCGGTGCTGCCTCCGGTCCACTCCACCACGCGCATGCCCGGGCGCAGGTCGCCGCGCGCCTCCGCCCCTTCGATCATCGCCAGCGCCATGCGGTCTTTGTAAGAGCCGGTGGGATTGTAGTACTCCAGCTTGACGAGCACCTCGGCCATGGAAGGCGTCACAAGTTTGCGCAGCCTGACCACGGGTGTATTGCCGATCGCCTGCAAGACCGAATCTCGAATTGGATTGCTGTGCGCCATAGTTTTCTCCCCACGCGCCCAATGACTTGAGCCCGGGGCAGCTTACGTTGGTAGGATGCACGGCAGCAAGATCCGCATTGGCGCGTCGGGAGGACGGATCGTTACACGTTTCAAGGTTTGAAGGTTGGAACGTTAAGGAGGGGGGTACACCCCCGCCCATTACATGGATGAATGTCAAAACAAAGGGGATAGAAAATGGGCAATTCAGAAGTGTATGAAAACAAAGGGGCGGCTGGAATTTGGTGACTAGGGCGAGGATCGTTACACGTTTGAACGTTAGAACGTTGGAACGTTAAGGGGCAGAGCGGAGACCCCACTCCGAGCCGCTCGGAGCGCGCGGTGGAAGCAGCGCCCCCCGGGTTTTTTGTAAGTGTTGCATCTAAAGGAGTTAGTTTTTCCGTAAGTCTTTTGTTTGCAACACTTGCTGGGGCAATAATATAGTTGACGAATCAAAGGTCTGCATATTATTGTGGAAAGGGCAAAGTACAAGTGAGTGGAAAAGAAGGAACTGCCATACACTCAGGTTCACGTTGGCACCGGAGAACCAATTGAGGAACGTGACCTAGTGGAATTTCGTCTGCTCTATCAAGGCAAACTCCCGTCCACAGGGAATACAGGCAAGCCAGCGGACGTGCATGAGATTCGTCGTTCTTTCCATCCCCAGTTGCGTCGCCTATGGTTCGTTCTTCCGCAACTTCGGCAATTGGGCGAATCAATCGGCACAACTGTGTATGGCCGCGAGATTACGGAACAGCAGATTCAAACTCCAGTCTGCCTGACGACCGAACAAGCCATGCACAAAGCGTTCGAGTCGATGGGGAAGAACTGGAATCGCAGCGGCTATCAATGCGTGCCTCTTGTGACTCAAAATCTTTCGCTGCGGTGTGCTTTGGATATTTTGCTGCTCCGACCAGACGAAAAGAGGTTCATATTCGAGCAGGGAGACATAGACGGGCAAGTTAAGACGCTGTTTGACGCCCTGAAAATTCCCAAGACATTGACAGATGCTGGAGGTTCCGCTCCCCAACAAGATGAGACACCATTTTTCTGCCTTCTCGAAGACGATAGACTAATCTCGGAAGTGCGCGTGCTCTCCGACCAACTCTTATTGCTTCCTCACGCGAAGACATTAGAGGCCAACGATTGCTTTGCCGCGATTACAGTGAGAGTAAATCACAAATCGCCCAGCACCTTCGACAATTGGTTCGCGTAGAAAAAATCCTGAATCGAGAACCGACTATGAAAACGAAAAAGAAATCTGAGTACAGCAATTTCGAGGCTCTCGCCAATAAACTCATGGCAGTTCCGCACAGAGAAGTGAAAGCCAAACTGGACGCGAAGGAACGAGCGAAAAAGCGGAAGAAATCTAAGGTTTCTTCCGCTTCGGGCCGCGAGGGAGCCTAGTTGGGCAGGCTATGCGTCGTACCAGTCTTGCCAGTGACTTCGGCATAGGTGAGACGCTTTCCAAGGATGTGAGAGGCAACGTGCTCGAATCGCAGACCATCGTGAGCCAGTTCGCGGAAGTTGTACCGGAACACCTGTTCGTCCAGATACCGGAACAGATGGAAGGGTTCCACGCTAATGTAGGTGCCTTTCAACTGGCGCTTGAACAGACTCCAAAAGTTTTCGAGTCCGTTGGTGTGAACCTGTCCGTCAACGTACTTTTCGGCGTGGTCGATAACTTGGTGCTCGAATCCATGCTCTTTGATTCCCTGATAGGACATGAGCGCATCCGTGTAGATCGCAGAGCCAGCTTTGACGTGAGCGCGGATGTTAGTTTGCAGCGCATGCTTTTTGCGATTGCCCACGACAGCGGCGCGAACCTCACCACCACGTTCGAGAATGCCTTGGACCGCGATTTTGTCTTTGGTGCCAGTCTCAGTAATCCGGCGCTTGCGCTTGTCGGCGTGCATGAATCGGGCCGCACCGCCGACGAAAGTTTCATCTACCTCAACTTCGCCATCGGGACCGCCGAGTTTCAGAAACGAACGGGTCTGCATCGCAAGGCGAATCCGATGGAGCATGAACCATGCGGACTTCTGTGTGACACCGAGAGCGCGGCCAATCTCGTAAGAGCTAACGCCGTTCTTGCAGTTCGCAATCATCCAAATGGCGACGAGCCACTTGTCGAGAGGCAACGCGGAATCTTCCATGATGGTCCCGACCTTCACGGTGAACTGCCGATGGTCATGGACGCTCTTGCATTGCCACTTCCGCTGATTCTGGAGGAACACGGCATCTTCGCGCCCGCAAGTGGGGCAGGTCACAACGCCATCCGGCCAGCGCAACTTAACCATGAAGTTGAGGCAGTTATCGGGGTCTGCGAAGTGAACGATGGCTTGCTGAAGAGTCTTTGGCTTGGCACTCATGGCGTCCCTCACAAGCCAAATAGTAGCCTAGCCCGTTTGATTTGTCAAGTATATTGTTGCCCTTGCTGGGAGGTCCATAAGTGTTGCCGCTAAAGGAGTTACGCTTCGTTCCTCAGGGCGGGTGGCGGGGTGGTTTTCGTCGCCCCGACAAGGTCGGGGCAGGCGGTCGCGAGATAGAGAGGCTGACCGGGGTTGGTGGCTGACGATCACAATTTATGTTACCATAGAGTACTATTACTGTCAAGGAAAAGTTTGGGCGACGAAAGGGTTGAAGGGAAAGGAGTTGAAAGGACGGGGGTTGGCGATGCCGGAGTGTCAGGGTTCGCTAAGCGGCTCGCGATGGCTGGCGATGGCGGCTTCCACGTCTTTCGAGAAGCCGGGATCGATCGTGGCAACGGAATCTTTGGGGAGCAGCGCGATGCATTCGGAGATGGTGCGGCGAGGCGAGGCGGCTCGGCGGAATGAAGAATAGCGACGGGCCGGGTGTCATCCTCGATGACGATTTCGGCTCCAGCGCGCACACGGTCCAGGAGCGTCGCGACGGTGGTTGCCGCAGCCTCCTTTGTCGAAATGCGAATCACGTGCTTGGCCATAGAGCGATTATACACCCAGCGGGGATGGCGTTTCGAAGGGGCAGGGAAAGAGGCTAGCGAAAAGCAGCCCCACCGTTGCAGACCCCGCAACGATGGGCCACCCAAAGGTGTTTTTCGGAATTGAGGCGCGGCCACCCGCGCGCTACCATTCCAAGTCCAGCCTCACGGAGCATTTGGGCGGTCAGTTCGCCTTGGTTTTGACCGTTGAGCGTGCCGAGAATTGGGTGTCCGGTTTGGACATAGAGTTCGTTTGATTGCGCCCGGAGAATGATCTCGTCTCTCTTGGCGCTTTTTCTGTAGTTAAGGACTACCCAGTACTCTATACCGATGCTTGCTTCTTGTGAGCCTTGGGGCACAAAGTATTCCATCGGGCGGTGATGCCGTATTTCTGAGCCGGAACCTTCTTCTTCTTCCTTTTCCTTTGGAGATTTCGACAAAAGCTTCATTAGGCGATTGCGGCTTCCCGTTACGAGCTCATCTCGCGCTCTTTCCGGATTTCGCAAGTCGATTAGCCTGAACGGAAAGAGTGGGTCGAATAAGGTGCAGTGGAGATAGTGATACAGGTTCCCGGGGCTAGGAGCCAGGCTCCCGGCAAGATCTGGCAATTTGTACGAGTAATGTCGGACGAGAGTGCCTTTTGTGAGGACGTACTGTTTTAGTCCGTCGCGAGGGCTAAGAATCTCGATCGGGCCGTGCCCCACTTGGCAGGACGGCACGGAGACCTTGCCAGCTGAGTCCCTTAGGCACAGATAGGCGTAAGTGTCTTCTTTGTAGGTTTCGTTCAGATTCAATACCCTTATGAGTGTGAATCCGACTACATTGGGGTCGTCTCGGTGTCGGGAAATAATTAAGGCATAGTCGCAGAAGGCCAGCGCGGACGCGCCACCTTGTCCGAATGCGCCAATTAGATACCATTTCTTTATCTTATTTCCCGATTGCAAGCTGAGGATGGTGCCGGGGAATTCGCTTGGTCTAATGCCTATGCCATCATCCAGTACATCTATGGTGGGTGCCAACTCCATTCCGCTAGAGTGGAGAACCATCATAATTCTCTTGTCATAGTTGTGGTCGCCAAAGTTCCAGTTGAAAAGTCCATCTTCTGGGCCTGTCATTGGTCGGCCAAACCATTGCTTGGCGGCAGCTCTCGCGCTTGATGGAGAGGGAACGTTTGGGGAAGCCCGGTCCTCGAGGACTGCATCCGTCGCGTTGGTGAGCCTCTCGGTCAGGCTACGTCCGGGTTTGGTACCGAGTCCGATGGATGAGATGTTAGACGGATTGTCGCCGAAGGCGTGCCACGAAAAGCTAAAGGGCCCGAATGGCTGATCAAGCTCTGCGTTGCCTGGATCTCCGATTTCTCGGCGGATCTCTGTTATCGCTTCGTTAGAAGTTGCGGCGAGCAGCGAATTCAAGACATCCTGAGAGTTCCGTAGTTGCATCTTCTCCCCCAAGCAAATAGCGTCAGATGAGAGGCTCTATTGTTCATCCTGTCGTCCAGATAATTTGAACTGCCTTTTCGATGTGGGTGAAATCCTTGTCGCTCGTTGCGAGGGAGGCTTTGCGGTGAGAGGCGAGGGCTGCGGCGAAGGCGTCGACGTAGGGGAGTTTGTGTTCGGCGCGCAGTTCGGCGGCGAGGCGGGTCAACTCGAGATCGACGTCAACGAGTTCCAGGGGGAGTTGGGCGATGTCTTCGAGGACTTTACGGGCGACTCCCGGGCCCTTGGCTCGCCATGTGGAATAGTAGACCTCACCCCAATTCACAACGGACATGAACAACTGGCGTTTCCCATCGACGGCCAGTCGGATCAGGTCTTCGACTTTTTCGGCGCCGGGGCGGTCTTCGAAAAAGGTGACGAGGGCGCTGGCGTCGAGGACAACACGTTTCACAGTTCGCGCTCACGCTTCCGTTCTTCGAGGAGGTACTTGAGAGCGGACGGTTCGCCGCGGAGCGAGCCGCGGAGGCTGCGGATAAATTCGGGGGTGAGCGGCTGGAGGACGAGGCGGTTTTCCTCTTCGAGGAAGGCGACCTGGGTACCTTTTTTGATGGAGTATTTGCGGCGAAGCTTGGAAGGGATGACCAGCTGGCCTTTGGTGGTGACGGTGGAGACTTCGGTTTTCATGGGGGCTCCGAGAAGGATCGAGAGAAGTATACCGATGCAAAGAATGTAAGTCAACAGTAGGAATGGCTTACGCCGTTGCCTAATGTAGGAAAGTAGAAGATGGAAAAGTGAAATTGGAAAATGGGGGGAGAAGCGAAGAGGAAGAGAGATTTCTCACATCCGCAGGCCGACCGATTCGCAGGAGCGAATCGGGGAGAAAAAATCGGCCTGCTCCGTTCGAAATGACAGGCGGGGGAGAGGGCTGGGGAGGTGGGCATGACGTTGGAAGAGGCCATGTTGGAGGTTTGGCGGCAGGCGTTGGCGGAAGGGGCGGAGAGCGGGGAGGAAGGAAAACTAGAAACTAGAAGGCAGAAACTAGAAAGCGGACAGGGAAAGGACGGTCCTAGGAGCGTGGAATTGGATGGGAAGAAGTTTGCGGTGCGGGAGACGGCGCGGAAGCGGTTGCGGGAGGTGGATTTTGTGTTTGAGGGGCAGGCTTTGCGGGGGTTCGAGCAGAATCCGAAGACGGAGTCGCGGTGGCGCAGTTGGCGCGGAAGGGGCACAAGGTGATGCAGTTTTTGGCGGCGGGGCGGTATGTGGGGGGGTGGTGGATGGGAAAGTTGTGATGTATGGGGGGAAGAAGAAAACTAGAAGCTAGAAGGCAGAAACTAGAAGGCGGAAAGAAGAAATTGGAAAATGGGGGAGAAAGGCGAAAGAGGAAGAGGCATTCCTCACATCCGCAGGCCGACCGTTTCACAGGAGTGAAAGGGAAAAGGCGAAGAGGAAGAGAGATTCTTCGCGCAGAGAACGCGCGAAGAGGCAGCGGTCTTCACTACGTTCAGAATGACGGGCGGGGAGGCGGGAAGAGGAGCGCCAATCTCCCGATTGGCGAGTCCGACGGAGAAGCGAAAAGCGGATCCCTCGGCTGCGCTCGGGATGATATAGGGCAGGAGGAGGAGGGCCGCCCTGAAGGGCGCCGCTACGGGGGGCAGGGGAATGGAAAAGAAAGAGGGCGCAACCAGCTGCGCGTCTACAAGGCGAAGGGCGAAGAAGGGCCGGGCTGAAGCCCGGCCTCTACATGGGCAGAGCACAGTCAGGAGTGACTGTGTTACAGGGCAAGGAGAAGAGCACAGTCAGGAGTGACTGTGTTACAAAAACAAAAACGGGTGGGGCGCCGAGGCGCTCCACCCGTTCTGTGATTTTGTGAAGTGAAGCGGAAGGCGGGGGTTAAGCCGCGAACCGCTGTCAATTAGAGGGGCTGTACGTTCGAGGCCTGCAGGCCCTTGGGGCCCTTGGTGACTTCGAATTCAACCGCCTGGCCATCGTTCAACGACTTATAGCCATCAGCCACGATCGCGGAGAAATGGACGAAAACGTCCTCACCGCTCTGGCGCTGGATGAAACCGAAGCCCTTGCTGGCATTGAACCACTTCACTGTACCTTGTTCTTTACTCACTGCTTTACTCGTTTCTGGGCCGCGTATGCGGCCGCACAACATTAAGCTATCTGGTGCCTCAAGTTCCGAGCCCCTCAACAGAGCCGCGGCCGTCTTCAAGCTTTGTACCACGAGGCTGCAAAGCAGCTCCGGGCACAAAAAAAAGGCCGCAAGTTTGACCTTGCGACCGCTTTACAACCCAAAGGCGATACAAGAGCAACAAACGCAAAGACAGAGTACCACAGGATTGGGTATCGCGCAAGGGCTTTTTTGTGTTCCGTTTACGCCAACACCCAGGGAGCGGGAAAGCGTTGACCGGAGCGTAACGCGGTCCTTACCATGGAGACATGACGCGACGGCTGTACATACCGGCGATGGGGCTGCTGTTGGCGGTGACTGGCTTGGCACTGGCGGGCTGCGAGGATGCAGGGAAGAAGCCGGTGCAGGCGCGGGTGCCGGCGTTGGCGCCTACGGCTGGCGCGACGGCGCGGCAGGTGCAGCAGGCTGCTCCGGCGGAGCTTGCGGCGCTGCCGCTGACGAGTCCTTCACGGCGAGCGCTGGTGTCACTGCTGCCGGCAGTGGTGGGTGGGAAGGACTACTTAATCGCGCAGGTGCAGGCGAAATTTGCGTCGGGGGAGCAGAACTTCAAGGCCGGGCATCTGGAAGCGGCGCGGAGGGATTTTGACGATGCCGTGGACTGGATGCTGGAGAGCGGGTACGACCCGAACGGCGATCCGAAGTTGAGCGAGCTGTTCCGGCACGTGGTGGACTCGGTGTACACGTACGAGTTGCAGGCATTCCGCGCGGGGGACGGATTCAGCGAGGCGCCGGCGGTGCCTGCGCCGATTGACGAAGTGGCGGAGATGACGTTTCCGGTGGATCCGCGGTTGAAGGAGCGCGCGGAGGAAGCGGCGAAAAGCATTTCGCACGATTTGCCGCTAACGGTGAACGATGAGGTGCTGTCGTTCCTGAATTTTTTCCAGACGCCGCGGGGGCGCGCGATTGTGGAGGTCGGGTTGAGCCGCGCGGGGCGTTATCGCGAGATGATTGCTCGGGTGTTGCGCGAAGAAGGCGTGCCACAGGACTTGATTTACCTGGCGCAGGCGGAGAGCGCGTTTCAGCCGCTGGCGCTTTCGCGGGCGGGGGCGCGGGGGATCTGGCAGTTCGTGGCGTATCGTGGGCATGAATACGGGCTGGCGCACACGTGGTGGATTGACGAGCGGCAGGATCCGGAGAAGGCCACGCGGGCGGCGGCGCAGCATTTGCGCGATCTTTATGGGATTTTCGGGGACTGGTATCTGGCGATGGCGGCGTACAACTGCGGGCCGGGAAACGTGCAAAAAGGAATCGAGCGCACGGGGTATGCGGATTTCTGGGAGTTGTACAAGCGCAATGCGCTGCCGCGCGAAACGAAGAATTATGTGCCGATTATTCTGGCGCTGACGCTGATCGCGAAAGACGCGGCGCATTACAACATTGTAGTGGAGCCGGAAAAACCGGTGCCCACGGATGTGGTGAAGCCGGGGCGCGCGATTGATTTGCGGCTGGTGGCGGAGACCATTGATGTGGACGTGGAGACGCTGCGCGCGCTGAATCCGGCGCTGTTGCGGCTGGCGACTCCGGACGATCCTTCGTTTGAATTGCATTTGCCGCAGGGGACGGCTGGGCGATTTTCTGCGGAGATTGCGGACATTCCTCCGGACAAGTGGGTGAGCTGGCGGCGGCACCGCGTGGAAGCGGGAGAAACGCTGACGTCCATCGGGAAGAAATACCGCGTGACGGCGGCGGCGATTGCGGATGCCAACAATCTGGAGCGCAACGAGGCGCTGGAAGCGGGAGAAAAACTGATTATTCCGGCGACGCAGCCGCAAATGGAGACGAAGCGGCGATTGGTGAGCTATCGCGTGCGACGCGGGGACACGCTGGGAGGAATTGCGGACCGCTTCAGCGTGAACTCGGAAGATTTGCGCAAGTGGAACCGGCTGAAGTCTAATCACGTCAGCCGCGGCATGGTCTTGCGCGTGTACACCATCGGCGGAGCGCCGGAGGCTTCACCCGCGCGTGCGCGCTCGAGTTCAGCAAAGAAGAAGCCGCAAGCCTCCGCGGCCGGGGCCGCCAGCGGGGCGGCCGCTGCCAGTCACAACTAACTGTATTGTTTACAACAGGTTATAACGAACCGGCGACGGTCCCCCGGCCTTCGGATGCTCGCCTGTTCGCCGTGCTGAGAAGCATTTTTGCGCCGGTGCGTGCGGAATCACGCAGAATACTTGACAACTTCCGGCGAGTACGATAACAACGGCGCAAGGACGGGGTGCGTTTGTAGAGAGCTCCGGCCGGAACAGCAACCCGCGGGCCCGTCATTTCCAGACGGGACCCAGCATTCCCCCAGGGGAGGAACGGCATGGCTTTCGAGAAGGATAATTTCGAGGACGACAACGAGCTGTCACGGCTGGAGGATGAGGAGCTGGGCGGCGAAACGGAAGAGATCGTGGAGACCGAGGAAGAAGAATTGGTGATCGTGGGTGAGGAGCCCGAGGAAGAAGCGGCGGCTCCCGCTCCGAAGGCGCCAAAACCGGCGGCCAAAAAACCGGCCAAGAAGGCGGCGAAGAAAAAAGCCGCGCCGAAGAAAAAGGCCAAGAAGGCCAAGCCCAAGAAAAAGGCCCCAAAGAAGAAGGCGGCGAAGAAGAAAAAGCGGCGGTAGGTTCATCCGACGCTGGAATGACGCTCTTGCCGGGGAGGCTGGGACACGGGTCCCGGCCTTCTCTTTTTCCGGAAGGCCCTCTCCCGCAGTGGGATTTTTTCCGCCTCAGTGATTTCCCAAGTTGAACACGCTGCTTCTCGAATCAGGAAAAAACGCGGGCCTGCGATACGCGGAGCTCGCCCGAAGCAGTAACTACTACTAAGATAAACCTGTATGTTGCAGGCGCTGGAACAGATACGGCGGATGCGGGGCGGAGCGCAATCGCACCTGATGCGCTGCTCGGACGGCTACTACTACGTGGTGAAGTTCCAAAATAACCCGCAGCATCGCAGAATCCTGGTGAACGAAATGCTGGGAACGAAGCTGGCGGCAAGGCTGGGCTTGCCGACGGTACCGGTGGCGATCGTGGAGGTGTCCGAGGAGCTGATCCGGCTGACGCCGGAGCTGGCGATGGAATTGCCACGGACGCGCATTGCGTGCCAGCCGGGCTTGCAATTTGGGGCGCGCTATCCCGGCGATCCGCGGCAGGTGACGCTGCACGATTTTCTGCCCGACGAACAACTGCGCGAGGTGGAAAACCTGCACGAGTTTGCGGGGATGCTGGTGTTTGACAAGTGGACCTGCAACACCAACGGCCGGCAGACGGTGTTTTTCGACGAAAGGAAAGTGGAACGGGACGAGGCCACGGTGCGCTACAAGACGCGCATGATCGACCAGGGGTTTGCTTCAACGCCGGGGAATGGAATTTTCCGGATGCGCCGCTGCGCGGCTTGTATGCCCGCAACCGCGTCTATTTGGGGGGTCACCGGGATGGAGTCGTTTGCGCCCTGGCTGGAGCTTCTGGAAAAGCGGCTCAGCGAGCGGATGCTCGACGAAATCGGCCGGGAGATTCCGCCGGCCTGGTACGAAGACGATTACGACGCGCTCGTGCGGCTGCTGGAACAGCTTCATCGCCGCCGGCCGCGCGTGCCGGACCTTATTCTGGAGGCCAAAAAATCGAGTCGCCAGCCGTTTCCCAACTGGATGTGAACCATGACCGAAGAATCTACCCTGGAAGAAAACAACGGGCCGGGAAGCGCGGAACGCGCCTGCGCGTACCGCATCTTGCGCTACACGCCAAATCTCGTCCGCGACGAGTGGGTGAACATCGGTGTGCTGCTCTTCAATCCACGCACCGGGGAACGCCGCCTGCGCGTCATCGAAGAGGAGGAGGAGTACCGGCGCGTGCGACGGATTCATCCGGGGGCGGATGAATTGGTGCTTCGCGCTCTTCGGGACGACCTCGAAGACCGCTTTCAATCCGCGGCTACTTCCGGCACCACTGGGAACACCGGCGACTGGCAGAGGCTCCTGGCCAAATGGGATGACACGCTTTCAAACGCGCTGCAGCTGGCGCCGCAGAAAGGCGTGTTTGCGGCGGATCTGGACGCGGAACTCGAGCGGCTCTACGCGGATCACGTTGCGCCGCAGCGCACTGCGAGCCGCGTGGGCGCGCCCGGGAGCAGAGCCAACCTGAGGTCGTACTGTTCGCAGGTCTTCCGGCAGGCGCGGCTGTGGGACCGTTTGCAGAAATCGGTGCGCGCCGAGGAATTTACGTTTCCGGGCGATCCCATGCGCCTCGATTACAGCTACCGGCGCAACGGCACGCGGGGATTCGTGCAGACGCTCTCCGTCACGCGCGCGCCTGCCGACGCCAAGCTGCTGGCCTATACCGCCGAGCGTATCAGCGCCAAAGCTTCGCTGAAGACGGAGTTTGCGGCGGTCACGGACGTCGAACTGAAGACGGAAAACGACCGTCACCGCTTCGTGCGCGACACGCTGCGTGACGTGGGGATTGAACCCATTCCATTGGAGGGCTTCGCGGTGTGGGTAAACAAGCTCAAGCCGTTGCTGCAATGAAACGGAGAAAGAATGCCAGGCTGGGTGACCGGCGGCATGCTCTTTCTTTGAAGCTGTTCGGCGCTGTACCCTTCCCCGCGTTTATTCTTCCACGGCAAGGACCAGCAACGTGGCGTCATCCTGCCAGTGATGTCCGCTAAACTCAGCCACGATCTCCAGAATTTTCATCTGCAATGCATCGGCGGTCGATGCGCGGTGATTGGTCAGCAATTGCAGCAGGCGGGCTTCGCCGAACTCCTCGTCCACGGCATTGCACGCTTCGGTGACGCCATCGGTGAACAGGACCACGCGATCGCCGGCGGACAATTGCGCTGATCCCAGCTCATACGTCTGGCGCTCGAAGACGCCGAGCACCGCGCCACCCTCGCGCAAGCGTTCGTGCGTGCCATCGGCGTGCACCACGAAGGGCGCGTTGTGGCCGGCGTTGACATACGCCAAACGGCGCGTGGGTCCCTGGAGTTGCGCGTAAAAAAAGGTGATGAAGCGGTCGCTGGCGGTGTTCCGGCAGATCAGGGAGTTCAGCCGGCCGCAGAGCAGATCCGGGGCGAGCGTGGCCGAGGAGAGACCGCGCACGGCGGCCTGCAGATTGGACATCAGCAGCGCGGCGGGCATTCCTTTTCCCGCCACGTCGCCGATGCAGATGCCCAGGGTTTCCCCGTCCAGCGGAAGAATATCAAAATAGTCGCCGCCCACCAGACGCGCGGACTGCCACGCGCTGGCGATTTCATACCCCGGCATTTGCGGAATCTCGCGCGGGAGCAGCTTTTCCTGGATGGCCTTGGCTTCGGAGATTTCGCGCTCCTGCTCCTGCTGATGCAGCAGCGCTTCTTTGCGCGCGCGCGCTTCTTCTGCATCGCGGCGGCGCGCATCGCGGCGTTCGCGCCCCAAGCCGATTTGTTTCTGCAGAATCTCCAGGAGCCGCGTGTTGGTCCAGGGCTTTTCCACGAAATCGCTGACACCGTACTGCATGGCTTCCACGGCCAGACCCACGGTGGCCCAGCCGGTCATGGCTACCACGGGCGGCTGGTCGTCGAGTTCCTTGAGGCGGCTGAGCACATCCAGGCCTTCGCGGCCGGAGGTGGTATCGCGCGCATAGTTTAGATCGATCAGAAGAACGTCGAACTCCTGGCGCGCCACCGCCGCCAGCACGTCCGCGGGCGAATTCACGGTTTCGATGCTGTAGCCGTGTCCTTTGAGCAGGAGACGCAGGGCGTCCAGGACGTCCTGCTGGTCATCGGCGATAAGTATTCGCGGCTGCATGGGTTCACGGTCCAATGAGGTTTTAAGTGTCGCGCTCACCATGACTGGCCACTCCCCGGTCTCCAGGTGCGGGAATCCATCCCGTCTCAAACTAGTGTACGCAGCCAGGCAGCCAGCGCCGCACGTGAATAACGGCTTACGTATGAATGATATGTCGGATGTCGAAGCGTAAGGAAGCGCTGCTCTTTGGTCAATACCGGGAACGCTCGTTCCGATTTCGGACACTTCGTGAAAACGATCGTGCTGGCGCAGTGCGGCAGTACGGCAGAAAAACGAACCCGATACGGTGGCCGGGTTCGTTTCATTGGTTGCTCGCCCGCAAGAGGAGAGCGTTTTTAGAGAACGGGCTCGTTCCAGTTTTCGAGCGTTTCCTTGACCTTGTGCAGGAACTGGTGGGCGATGGCGCCGTCCACGACGCGGTGGTCGTAGCTGAGCGTCACGTAGCACATCGAGCGGATAGCGATGGAATCGTTGATCACCACGGGGCGCTTTTCGATGGCGCCGAGACCGAGGATGCCGACGTTCGGCTGGCTGATGACCGGCAGGCCGAAGAGGCCGCCGAAGACGCCGGGATTGGTGATGGAGAAGGTTCCTTCCTGGACTTCCTCGGGCTTCAGCTTTTTCGAACGCGCGCGCTCCGCGAGGTCGTTCATGGTGCGCTGAATGCCGAGGATGTTTTTCTCGTCGGCGTTCTTCACGACGGGCACGAGCAGCCCCCAATCGAGGGCCACGGCGATGCCGATGTTGATCTCCTTGTGCAGGATAACGTTGGTGCCGTCGAGCGAGGCGTTGAGCGTGGGAAACGCGCGCAAACCAGCGACGGCGGCCTTCACGAAGAAGGGCATGAAGGTGAGCTTGGTCTCGTAGCGCTTTTCGAATTCGTCCTTGGACTTGGCGCGGAGCGAGGCGATTTTGGTCATGTCAATTTCGTCCACGGAATACACGTGTGCCGAAACGCGCTTGGACGCCACCATGTGTTCGGCAATGCGCTGCCGCATCGCGCTCATGGGCTGCACTTCGTAATTACCGAAGTACATTTTTTCGCGGGGCACGGCGGATTCGAGCGCCGCGTGCGCTTGCGAGCCGCCAGTTCCAGATGGTGGCGGAGGCGGCGCGGATGGCCGTGAAGGCGCGGCGGAAACGGCGGACGCTGGCGGCGCGGCAGCCGGGGCACCGCCCGCTGCGATCAATGCTTCAATGTCCTGCTTGCTGATGCGTCCGCCCGCGCCGGTGCCTGCCACGGTGGACAGATCAATGCCGTGCTCGGAGGCCATGCGGCGGACCAGCGGCGAGCTGTGGATGCGTTCGCCGGTGGAACCGGAAGAGGCCGGTGCCGGAGCTGCGGTTACCGGCGCGGATGGTGCGGGAGGCGCGGGCCTCGCTGCGGGTGCCGGAGCTGTCGCGGCAGGAGCTTTGAGGGGGGCAGGAGCTGCGGCTTTCGCCGGTGCCGGTGCTGCTGCCGCCGAGCCAGCTGCGTCAATGACGCCGACAATAGTCTGAATGGGCACGGTTTGGCCTTCGCCGACCTTAATCTCCTTCAGCACGCCGGCGGAGGGCGAGGGAATCTCCGCGTCCACCTTGTCGGTGGAGATCTCGAAGAGCGGCTCGTCGCGCTCGACTTTGTCGCCCGGTTTCTTGAGCCACTTGGTGATGGTGCCTTCGAAAATGCTTTCCCCCATCTGGGGCATTACGATGTCTACGGCCATGATTGCTCTCCTCTAGTTCAGCAGCTCATAAATCTTATAAAGTCTTTCGAATCTGGGGTTTTCCCAGCAATTCCGACAAACGATCAGATGGAGTTCACTTCCTCTACGCTCTGCACGAATATATGGATCTGCAGGCCTTGTTCCGAATGTTGCATAAATAACCGGCTCGTGTTCGTCAAAGGACCTTTCACAAATGGTGCAGGTGTAAGGCTGCGTCTGGCTAGAAATGAGATGCCCTAAATCTCGTTGGAAACAGTCCACGCACCAGTTTCCTAGAAACTGGTGTCGATCCGGAGTGATATACGGCGTCGACCAGAATCCGCCCTTGTATACATGAAAAATTGTCTGACCGACTGAAATGCCGTGTTTACAATTGCCCATACATTTGTCCGGTCGGGGTGTCATATGCCACTCAATACCGCGCCAGTTCTTTGGCGGCGGCAAAAACTTTTTTTGCGTTGGGCAGAAAATATTCCTCGAGTGTCGGTGCGTAGGGCACCGGCGTGTCCAGCGACGTGACGCGCAGCAGCGGGCCGTCCAGATCGCTGAAGGCTTTCTCGCAGAGCAGCGCGGCGATCTCGCCGGCGATTCCGCCGGTTTTGGTGTCCTCATGGACGACCAGGCATTTGTTGGTTTTTCTCACGGAATTCAAAATGGTTTCTTCATCGAGCGGCAGCAAGGTGCGCAGGTCAATCACTTCGGCTTCGATGCCTTCCTTGGCGAGGGCTTCGGCGGCTTCGAGAGAGGTGTGCATCATCGCGGCGTAGGAAAGGATGGTGAGGTGCTTGCCTTCGCGGCGCACGACGGCTTTGCCGATGGGCACGGTGTAGTCGCCGGCGGGGATTTCACCCTTGATGCGGCGATAGAGGAATTTGTGTTCGAAGAAGAGCACGGGATTATTGTCGCGCACGGCGGCCTTCAGCAGGCCCTTGGCATCGTAGGGCGTCGAGGGATAGATCACCTTCAGACCCGGCGTGTGCACGAAATACATTTCCGGATTCGCGGAATGGAACGGACCGCCGTGGACACCCCCGCCGGAGGGGCCGCGGATGACCATGGGCGCGGGGGCGTTCCACAGGTAGTGGCCCTTGGCGACGAAATTGGTGATCTGGTTGAAGGCGCAGACGATGAAATCGATGAACTGCATTTCGCAGATGGGGCGCAGGCCGAGGTAACTCATGCCGCAGGCGGCGCCGATGATGGCGCTTTCGCTGATGGGGGTGTCGATGACGCGCTCCCAGCCGAAACGCTCGAGGAGGCCTTCGCTGGTTTTGAAGGCGCCGCCGTAGACGCCTACGTCTTCGCCGAGCAAAACGACGCTGGGGTCGCGTTCCATTTCCTCGAACATGGCTTGCTTGATGGCTTCGAGGAAGGTAACTTGCGCTTCCGCTGTGGCAGCTTCGCTCGTCTTTGCCCCATTCGTCCCGTTCGTTTTGCCGTCGGCCATGGCTACCTCCGCGCCTTTCGCGAAGCGCTGGCGGCGGTCTTCACGGTTTTCTTCGCAGCTGTCTTGGCGGCCACTTTTGCGGCGGGCTTGCCGCCGTTGGAAGATTTCGCTTCGCTCGCGGAAATTCCAGTGGACGGCTGCGTGTCGCCGAAATGAATCGGGGCGTTCACGCCGCCGGAGGATTTGCCGGAACCGAATCCTGGGACGGTCCACACGGCTTGCACGCTGGATTTCGGCGGGGTCACTTCGGAAATGGGGCGTTCCCATTTCGCGCGGATCTTGTGGCACTCTTCGCCGGTGCAGTAGACGCCGGTTTCGGCGAGTTCCGCCGGGGGCATGGGGGAATTCTCCGCAAAGTCGCGCTCCGTGGCGAGCAGCGTGTTGATTTTATCCTCGATGTCTTTCTTGGATTTGGCGTCGAGGAGTTTTTCGCTCAACAGGAATTTTTCATGCAGGGCGATGGGATCGCGCGCTTCCCAGTAGGCGCGCATTTCTTTTGGAACGTATTCAGCGGGGTCGTGCTGCGCGTGGCCCAAGCGGCGAAACGTTTTGGCTTCGATCAGGATGGGGCCTTCGCCGGCGCGCGCGCGTTCGACGGCTTCCTTGGTGGTGGAATAGACCGCGGCCACGTCGTTGCCGTCCACGATGTAGCTGTCAATGCCGTAGGCTTTGGCGCGGTCGGCGAGGTTTTCGAGCGGGACTTGCTTGCGGACGGGCGTGGAATAGGCCCACAGGTTGTTTTCGAGGATCAGGACGAAGGGGGCTTTCTGGACGGCTGCAAAATTCAGGCCTTCGTGAAAGACGCCGGTGGAGCTGCCGCCGTCGCCGATCCAGGTCATGGCGACGATTTTTTGGCCGAGGTAACGGCCGGCGATGGCTACGCCGGCCATCACTGGAATCAAGTCGCCTAGCATGGAGATTGGGGAAACGATGTGCAGATCGTCGAGGTCGCCGAAATGGCTGGTGCCGTCCTTGCCCTTGGTGGGCGAATCGTATTTGGCCATGTGCTGCATGAAGATGTCGCGGGGCTTGACGCCTTTTACCAGCAGCGCGCCGATGTTGCGGATCATGGGGGCGAGCCAGTCTTTTTTTTGCAGGGCGTAGGAGGTGCCTACGGAAATGGCTTCCTGGCCGAGGCTGGAGTACAGGCCGCCGACGATTTTGTTCTGGCGGAAGAGCTTCACCATGGTGTCTTCGACGGCGCGGTTGAGGCGCATGTAGTAGTACAGGTCCAGGTGCTGCTGGCGTGTCAGGTCTTTCTTCATTGTTGCTCCGGTGGGCAGCGTTTTTGGCTGACCCGCCTCTCTTCGCTAAATCTTCAGAGGACAGACAGGAATGTCTGTCTTACTTTACGCCGAGGCAGCTACGGGCTGCCCGGCGTGTTCCAGTTGCTCAAGAAAACCGGCGCGGAATACCTCGCGCATTTCCATACCAAATACTTCGCCAAAATATTTCACGATGCGCGGAGCAACTTCCTCACGATCGACGCTGCGGCCCAACAGCTTTTCCAGCGAGGTGGGCTTGCGGTCGGCGATGCCGCAGGGGACGATCAGGTCGAAGTAGCGCAAATCGGTCGAGACGTTGTACGCGAAGCCGTGCGAGGTGACCCAGCGGCTGAGGTGCACGCCGATGGCGGCGAGTTTTTCTTCGTTTGCTGCGGCCCCGGCCCAGATGCCGGTTTTTCCGGGGACGCGCGAGGCGGCGATGCCGAATTCCGCGGTGGCGCGAATCATGGCTTCTTCGAGCATGCGAACGTACCAGGCTACGTCGCGACGGATGGCGGCCAGATTCAGGATGGGGTAGCCGACGATCTGCCCCGGGCCGTGATAAGTGATGTCGCCGCCGCGGTCGGTGGCGTGGAACTCGACGCCTTTTTGGCGCAAAACATTTTCGGAGGCGAGAAGATTTTCGCGTTTTCCGTTGCGACCTTGGGTGATGACGTGGGGGTGCTCGCAGAGGAGCAGGACATCCTCGATCGCGCCGGCTTTGCGGGCGGCGACGAGACGTTTTTGCAGGGCCCACGCTTCGGCGTAGCCGATCAGGCCCAGGTCGACTTGTAGTGCTTGTTGCATTTCGTCATCAATCGATACGGCGCGCCATTCTCTTAAAAGTTTTCAGTGGTCAGTTCTCAGTTTTCAGCAAGAAAAAACGGGATACGGAAAAGAAGTCTTTGTTCCTCACTGAAAACTGGAAACTGAGCACTGGCAACCAAGAACCGAAACCAAAAACTAGAATCCGAGAACTGCGCACCGAAGGCCATCTCCATTCCACTACACGTTAATCTGCAATCCTCTGACGCTGGCGAACGCGTCGCCCAGGCCTTCCCATACGGTGGGGTGGGCGTGCACCATGTTCATCATGTCGTCGATGGTGCCTTCGAGATTCAGGACGGTGGCGGCCTCGGAGAGAATTTCGGTGGCCAGCGGGCCGATGATGTGAATGCCCAGCACTTCGCCGAACTTTTCATCGGAGACGACCTTGATGAAACCGCCGTGATTTCCCAAAATGGTGGCTTTGCTGTTACCTACGAATGGAAACTTTCCTGTTTTCACGGCGTAGCCCGCTTCGCGCGCCTGCTTTTCCGTTAGTCCAATCGAGCCGATCTGCGGTTCGCAGTAGGTGGCGTTGGGAATACGCGTCTTCACGATTTGATGC
The DNA here is from genome assembly GCA_013289835.1 of Acidobacteriota bacterium. Lineage (GTDB taxonomy): Bacteria > Acidobacteriota > Terriglobia > Acidiferrales > UBA7541 > Acidiferrum. The sequence continues at coordinate 28,062 of JABCZG010000012.1, forward strand.
GTGGGCTTGCCGGCGATGTGCGTTACGGCGATGATTCCTTCCATCATCGCGGCGTGCGCCAGTTGCGGCAGGCCCGCGACAATGTCGCCGATGGCGTACAAACCCTTCTCGGCTGTTTCCATGAAGTCCCCGACCTGCACGAAGCCACGATCGAGCTTGGCTTTCGATTTTTCCAGGCCGCAATTTTCGGTCATGGCCTTGCGGCCGACGGCCAGCAGCAACTTCTCCGCTTGCATGGTCTGGGGTTTGCCGTCTTTGTCTTTGAATGAGACGGTGACGCCCTTGGCGTCTTTTTTGACCGAGTCCACCATGCTGCTGGTGAAGATCTGGATGTTTTTCTTACGGAAAGTCTTGTCCAGCTCGGCGGAAATTTCTTCGTCTTCCACCGGTACCACGCGGGGCAGCGCTTCGAGGATGGTGACCTGTGTGCCGAACGAATTGTAGATGGAGGCAAATTCGACGCCGACGGCGCCTGCGCCGACTATGATCAGCGTCTTGGGGATTTCCGGCAGTTCAAGAATTGAGCGGTTGGTGAGAATGGTTTTGTGGTCGGGTTCGATTCCCGGGAGAGATCGCGCTTCCGATCCGCTTACCATCAAGATGTTTGAAGTTTCGATGAGAGTTTTCTTGCCGTCTTTTTCTACGCTGACTTTGCCCGGCGCTTCATACCGTCCCCAGCCCTGGACCCATTCCACTTTATTTTTCTTGAAAAGGAACTCGATGCCTTTGGCGTGTTTCTTGACGATTTTGTCCTTGCGCGCCAGAATATTGGCCCAGTTGATCTTCAGACCGCTGACTTCGAAGCCCAATTCCTCCCCATTTTTGAAATGATCATAGACTTCGGCGTGATGCAGGAGCACTTTGGTGGGAATGCAGCCGACGTGCAGACAGGTTCCGCCGAGATAAGGGTCTTTCTCGATGACCACGGTTTTCAGGCCCAGTTCGCCCGCGCGAATCGCGGCGACGTATCCGCCCGGCCCACTTCCGACAATTGCAACGTCGTACTTTGCCACGCGCAGTCTCCCTTCCGCAGGTGCCAGGACCGACGACCCGAACCGGTAAACCGGATGCTATCGCACCCGTGTCGCACTCGAGGCAATCGCGAGGGGTTCAGGCCAAGAAATGGGGCGTTCGTTGTTGCCAGACCAAACGCCATTCCATACGGAGAAAAAGCCGCCCGCGCGTACAGCGCAGACGGCTGCATCCCGGCAAACAACAAATTTTAACAGCCACCCGTCCCGGTAGCAACCTCGACCGGGAGGTGGAAGAGCCTACTCACATCCTATCCCCTGGGCGCGATTGAAGTCTGCGAGCGAGAAGCAGCGGATGTCAGAGTCGCCGGCGCCACGCGGAAAACGCGGGTGTCGCGGCGGCAAAGAGGATTTGGTTTGCCCGCGCCGGTGGGGAGCACGCGCGGCGTACCCTCCTGGTACTGGCCGCGTACTGATGATGCGGCTATAGTAACCGTCAAAATAATTCTTGCTTTTAATTTTACTGATAGATACAGTCGCACTCCTCATATCAATGGCCCACCTGAAATGCCTTTGCGGTTCCCCAGCCGCTCGGCGAAGGGAGGTACCGGGGCCATGCGCATGAAATCCGGAGAACGCTGGCAATGCATGAATCCAGCGTGCCAATGCACCGTCTTGGTGGAAACCAGCGGTGAAGCAGGAGGAAGCAACCCGCGCTGCACGTGCGGCAGCGTGATGAAAAAACCATACGCGCCGCCCGTTTTTCGCTGCCTCGATTTTCTGAGCGTTCCGGAGCCAGCGATGACGCGCGGCGGGATTCGGGAGGACTGAGAGATGTCTACCCGAATGCACCACCATCGTTGGGACTTGTATCCTTCCAAATCGCTGGCGGTCCGCGGAGGACTCGCGCGCACCTTCGGAGGATTGGTCAGTTTCCTTGCGGTGACCTTCCTGTGCGCCGGTTTTTACATTCTGGATGACGCCTTTGCGAATCCGGTGGCGGCGCAAGCGGTGACGCTGATCGCCGCTGCGTTCATCATCGCGCTGGCGACCATTCTGCTCTTCTATCTCCTCAAGCCGGAAAGTAGAGCCAGCAAGGAAGCCGCAAGGCAGTCGCGTCGTGCTACCTCGCGGCCCAAGCCTGAGTTCGTCGCAAAGATTCCGGTCAAGCCGCAAACTGAGGATGACGGCCAGGAGTCAGTCTACCAGCGCGTCTATGTGGACCACTCGCGCATCCGGCCCTGACTTGACGTTTCGAATCAGGCCCGGGGAATGGCGGGAAAGTAGCGCTCTTCCAAAATGAGGCGGTGGTGGATCTGATGGCCGGCGGTGATGAATGCCAGCGCGCGCACCGTGACTGCCTTCTGGCTGGCGACGCCGCGCCGCGACCAGGCCTCTTTCGGAAAAGAACGGAAAAGTGTGAGACTGGCGTTTCGCACGGCGGCAAATTCCTCCGCTAAGTCCGCAAGCGTTCGTTCGCCGAATCCACCGTTGCGTACGAAATCGTCCTGTTCGAATCCGGGAAGCGGCGTCTGATCGCCGCGCGCGATTCGCAGCGCCCGGTAGGTAAAGATGCGCTCGGTGTCCGTGATGTGACCGAGGACTTCCTTCACCGTCCATTTTCCCGGAGCATAACGAAAACTGCCGTCTCGCTCGCTGCGTCCGGAAAATAGATGGAGCATTTGCAAGCGCTGGGATTCCAGCACGCCCAGGACATCGGTCCCCGGAACCTTCGATACGTACGTGCCGTAGAAATCGGCATATTCAGCAGGTTCGGGTCTATTCATGGCTGGGCCTCTCTTGTTGCGCGGGGATTATACCGCTCGCGGAAGTGCAAACGCACTCTGAACTGAGGGGCCATCGCGCTGCACTGCATTGAAACAGTAGAGTTTCGAGTCAGGAGAGCGCAACAGCCATTTCGGCGGGCGATTGGCTGGGCTGTCGGGCAACGGCATCTGCGGCTGCTTCCAGCCGTCGATGCAAGAAGAGAGCTGAGGCGACTGTGACTATGCAGAGCGTCCATGGCAGAAGCGGAGAGGTCCAGAAAAGCTTCGGTGCGTAACGCAGCGCCATGAACCACAGCAGTGTCGTCAAAAGCCCGTACAGCGCGGAGGTGACTCGTTCGCGCTGGTTCCAGCGCAAGGAAAAGGCGCAGAGGGATTGAATCATCACGCTGAAGGGATACGCGACGACCAGATCGATGAAGTAGTGCTCGCCGGTGCCGAGTGTGGCGAACGCCGTGAACACGACGAACGTCAGCGCGATGCCGCGCTCCACGGCGGATAGCCCGCGGGAATACCACCACGCCAGCAAGACCCAGGACATGTGCAGCGAGGGAATGGCGTTTTGCACGCCCTTCACGGCGATGGGTTCGAGCAAGAGATGAGACGCTTCGGCCGTCGTGAGCGGATGCCAGGGAAAACCCTGCTGAAAAATGTGGACGGGTCCCAGGGCGGGGAAAAGATTGTAGAAGAGCATGCCGATGGGGCCTGTGATCAGGAACGCCGTCATTCCCGGAAACGCTTCCGCTTTGCCGCGCAGCAGCTGGCCCGCGTACACCATGGCGATGGGAATCGGCAGCGCGATGTACAGGGCCAGGCCAATGACTTTGAACCACGGCCACATGGCGTAGGCCTGCCCCAGGAGGAAGGCGAATTGGAGGTGAAGGCTGGCGTCAAATGAAAAAAGGTACAAGTCGAGCGTTTTGGGATGCCAGATCTGGGTGCGGTCGAGAACAACGCCGGCGAAAACCATGAAGGCTGCGAACAAAAATGAAGGTGCGAAGGCCAGCGCCAGAAGTTTTTGTTTTTCTCCTTCGGGCCACACGGCGCGAATCCCCAATACAAGAAGACTGCCGAGGCCCAGGAACGAAACGCAGCTCTCCCAATTGGGCTGGTAATGAAAATGCCACGCGCTGATGATCGCGAGGAGCGCGGCCGCCACGGTCAGAAAAACCAGGTCCAGCCAGGAGCGCCCGACGCGGAAGAGGACCAGAATCACGCTGGCCAGCGTGAGCATGAAGAAGGCGAAGGGCATCGCCGTTCCGGCGAAATAGGCGTTGGTGACCAGCAGGATCGCACCGCCGACGAGGATGACGGTCAGAAGGATCTTTGCGGGCAGTGGGATCTTCATGGATTTGGAGTCGCGCTTGGCTCACTCGTTTTACAAGGCGTCCTTGTTATTCGAACATGAATGGAGGCAGGAGCTTGGGGGAAAGCGGTACAGGTGTGCTCAAGGCGTGACGCCAAATCCTCATTCGCGTCACGACGAAACTCCGCTTTTTGTTTTGCGTCGCTTATTGCAAGATAACGCCTGCGTATGAGCACACCCAATCGGAAAACGATGCGAGTGGTTTTTCAAGGTGAGCCCGGAGCTTTTAGCGAAGCCGCTGCGATTCAGCTTCTCGGAGAAGCCATCACTACGGTGCCTCGCGCAACGTTTGATGCCGCGTTCCGGGCCGTTCCGGAGGGCGCCGCCGACGCTCTTTTGGCGCCGGTGGAAAATTCGCTCGCAGGCTCTGTGGTGCGCGTTTACGATCTCCTGCTTGAGAGCAACCTGGGAATCGTCGCGGAAACGATTCTTCCCATCGAACATCACCTCATCGGCTGCTCGGGGAGCTCCTTCGCGGACATTCGTTCGGTCGCTTCGCATCCAATGGCGCTCGCCCAGTGTGAGAAGTTCTTTCTCGCCCATCCAAGTCTAAAGCGCGTCCCTGCCGAGGACACCGCAGGCAGCGTGCGCGACGTCATCGTTCGTGGCGACAAATCGGCGGCGGGCATTGCTGGCCGCCGAGCAGCGGTTCACTATGGGGGCGCGATTCTGGCCGAATCCATCCAAGACAATGCCGAAAACTTTACTCGTTTTGTCCTGCTCATCCCCGTGGTTCGCGAAGAGTCTGACGAAAAGGGGAACTCACCTCGCTTTGTTACCCCTGCCGTGTCGGACTTGATGGCCGAGCTCAGCCTAAGGCAAATGGAAAAATTTGCTGCCGGCTCGCTTTTAAAAATGTCCATCGCACTTCGTCTTGCACACAAGCCCGGCGCGCTTCTCGCCGCGCTAGAGCCCTTTGCACGCCACAGCATCAATCTGATGAAAATCGAAAGTCGCCCGATTCACGGCAGTCCCTGGGTCTACCAATTCTTTCTTGATCTCCTGGCCGAATCGCCGGACCAGCTCCATGCCGCCTTCGGAGAAGTCCGTCAGGCCACGAATTTTCTTCGCATTCTTGGCTTCTACCTGGTCGCGAAACAGGATTCATCGCAAAAATAAAAAGGCCGGCGATTGCGCCGGCCTTTATTCGTTACCTCTTTAGTTCATTGCTTCTCTTCTGAGGTCATCAGCAGTAGCTGCATTCGGGGTCGCCCATGGTGCCTGCCATGTCGTCCTTCATGCGGCGCAGACGGCGGCCGAGGCGCTCGGCGAGCTGATGACGCGCGCGCCACAGGCGTGCCTTCAGCGTGTTTTCCGTGACACCGAGTTTTTTCGCGGCTTCACCAGTGGAGAATCCCTGCACTTCGCGCAGGACGAAGGCGGTGCGGAGGAGCGGCGAAAGCTCGTCGAGATTTTCGCTGATCATCTCGCGAATCTCCGTGCTCTCGAACACCTGCTCCGGGTTCGGGCCATCATCGGCGAAGCGTTCCGCTGCCGGCAACTCGTCTTCGCGCGGCGTCTCGTCCAGCGAAACCGCCGGGCGGGCCTTCGCGCTACGCCGCCGCATGAGCGCGGCGTTGATGACGATGCGCGTCAGCCAGGTTGAAAACTGCGAACGCCCTTCGAAGCGCTTCAAATTACGGTACGCCGAGAGCATGCCGTCCTGCAGCGCGTCCTCTGCATCTTCCGTATTTCCAAGCACCCGCAGAGCGGTCTGAAACAACGGCCGCTGGTAACGGCGGAAAAGAGCTTCCACCGCTTGCTGATCGCCCCGTTGACCGGCGCGGATCAGGGTCTGTTCGTTGAGCTGCGTACCCACTGCCACTTGTGTTGCCATTGTATTTCCCCCCAATCGAAACAAAACTTTTTCATCGCTTCGAGAGTGCAGAAGCTCTTTTCCTCTTAGTGCACCGGCACTCCGCCGGCTCGCGCTTTCGGCTTCTTCATCATCAACAAAACTGGGATCACCCCCAGGAAGACGACGCCGAGCATCTTGAAATTGTCGATAAACGCCAGCATCAGCGCTTGCCGCTGAATCGTGTTGTAAATCATTCCGTGCGCTTGCGCGGTGGCGTGCGCCGCGGTCGAGCCTGCCGCGACCAGCTTCGTTTGCAGGCCATTCATCGTGCTGTGATACGCCGCGCTGTAGTCGTTGACCCTCTCCGTCAGCCGCGTTTGGTGAAACTGCGCGCGGCGGTCCAGCATGGTCGTCACCGTGGCAATTCCCACGCTCGCGCCGATGTTTCGCGCCAGGTTGATGATCCCCGTGCCCATATTGGTTTTTTCCTTCGGCACGTACGCGAAGGCCGCCACGTTGATGGGGATGAACAAAAACGCCAGCCCGAAGCTCTGCAGCATGCGCGCGCGTACGGCGTGGCCGTAATCCAGGCCGAGGTCCCATCCCGCCATCACAAACAGCGCCGAAGCCGAGACGATGCAGCCGAAGGTGATGAGAATTCGCGTGTCCACCTTTGACACGAGAATTCCCACGACCGGCATCATGCACATGATCACCGCGCCGCCGGGCGAGAGTGCCATTCCGGCAAGCTGCGCCGTATATCCCAGCAACTCTTGCAGCATCTGCGGGATCAGCACGGTGGTCGAGTACAGCACGAAGCCGAGGAAGAACATGGTCATCGTGGAGATGGCAAAGTTGCGGTCCTTCAACATTTTCAGATCAACGACTGGTTCCTTCTGGCGCAATTCCCAGAGGATTCCGCCGATGATTCCAACGATCATCAGGGCAAAGAATATTCGGATGAAACCCGAGGACAGCCAGTCGTCGCGCTGGCCTTTGTCCAGAATGATCTGCATGCTGCCGAGGCCCAAGCTGATCAAGCCGATGCCGATATAGTCGATGCGGAATCCCGCTTTCAGATTCGCCTTTTTCATATAGGGCGGATCGCTGACCAAAAAGTTCGTGAGAATCAGCGAAATAATTCCGACCGGCACGTTGATGTAAAAAATCCATCTCCAGGAAAAATTGTCCGTAATCCAGCCGCCGAGCCACGGCCCAATCGTTGGCGCTACGACGACGGCCAGACCATATACAGCAAATGCCATGCCACGCTTCTCCAAAGGGAACGTGTCGTTCAGAATAGCTTGCTCGCTGGGCTGCAAGCCGCCGCCGCCGACGCCTTGCAAAATGCGGAAAATCACCAGCACGCCGAGGCTTGGTGCCAGCCCGCACAAAAACGAGCTCACGGTGAAGATCGCGACGCAGGACATGTAAAAGCGCTTGCGCCCGATCAGGCCGGAAAACCAGCCCGAGAGCGGGAGGACGATGGCGTTCGAAACCAGATACGACGTCAGCACCCAGGTGGATTCGTCCGCGCCCGCCGATAAGCTGCCGGAGATGTGCGGGAGCGCGACGTTGGCGATGGAGGTGTCCAGCACTTCCATGAAGGTCGCGAGCGTCACGGTCACGGCGATCACCCAAGGGTTGATCGACCCGTCCGGCATCCGCAGCTTCGATAGAATTCGCTCTCGCATCGTGTTCGAAACTCTGGCTCTGCTGTTTCTACGTACTACCCGCGCAATCCGTATCTTTATTCCGCGTTATTTCGTAATTCGTCATTTCGTAACTACGGTCGCGTCTACGTTCATCCCCGGACGCAAAACCGCTTTGTCGGCAGAAATTGGATCCAGCACGATTTTCACGGGGATGCGCTGAACGACTTTCACGTAGTTCCCCGTGGCGTTTTCCGGAGGGAGCAGGCTCAGCACCGAGCCGGTCGCGCCAGCGATCGAGTCCACATGCCCGCTGAAGGTTTTTCCGTAGGTGTCCACTCTCACTTCGGCCTTTTGGCCGGGCCGCATCTTTTTCAGCTGCGTCTCTTTGAAATTTGCCGTCACCCAGACGTCTTGCAGAGGCACAACTACCAGCAGACCTTGTCCCGCTTGCACGATCTGGCCGACTTCGACCTGCTTGTGCGTAGCCACGCCGTCCACGGGCGCGGTGATTTCGGTGTAGCTCAAATTCAATTGCGCCGCATCCAGCGCCGCGCGCGCTTGCTCCACTTTTGCGAGTTTCGCCTGCGCGTCCGCGGTTTTCATGCTGACCTGCTTGATGTCCGCCTGCGCCGACGCCACTCCCGCTTGGGCTTGCTCCACTTTCGCTTTTGCGGAATCGCGCTGCGCTTTGGAAACTTCCACGTTGCGCTTTGCCTGCTCCAGTTTTTCCTGGTCGGCTTTCAGCGCGCTCGCGGTAGCATCGGCATTCGCTTGCGCTGCGTCGTACTGCTGTTTGGAAATTTCACCTTTCTCCATCAGCGGCTTGTAACGCGCGAGATCGTCCTTCGCCAGCTCCGCGTTCGCGCGGCTCTTCTCGATGTTTGCCTGCGCCCATGCCAAATCCGCCGTCTGCGCTTGTTCGTAGGTGGCCTGTGCGCGGGCCAAGTCCGCGATGGCTCCCAGCAATCCAGCGTCGGCGCTCGAGTTTCCGCTCGCCACGTTTTCCCGCGTCCGCGGCACGTCCACTCCCGCGGAGCGCGCTTCGCTTTCCGCCAGCGCAAGCGACGCCTTCGCTTGATCGAGCGCCGCCTGATAGTCGCGCGGGTCAATCTTCACGAGTACTTGGCCTGCCTTCACCGCCTGGTTGTCGTCCACCAGAACTTGCGCCACCCGCCCGTAGACTTTCGAAGCCAGCGGCGTAATGTGACCGTCCACCTGCGCGTCGTCCGTGGATTCGCGGTTGAAGTAGTAAGCGAAGAGCGCAACGATGCCAGCGAGCACCACGGCTCCGCCCGCGATCAACAGCCGCCTTACTTTGGGATTTGCCAGCCCCTTTGGCGATTCTTCCAGGGACAGCTCTTCCGTATCCGTAACTGGCGGCACCTTAGTGGCATTTTCTAATCCGACTTCGATCTCAATGCTCATCATTCCCTCGTGGTCACTTCGAGTACACTTTTTCCATCTGTCCGACCGACCGCGCCAGGTCGGCCCGCGCCTGATTGAAGCGATACAGGGCGGCAATCTGGTTGTCGTTGGCGCGCGACAGCGAATCCTGCGCCTGGATCACTTCGATGTTGTTGGCCACCCCGGCCTTAAAACGATCGCGCGCCTGGTCTACTTCTTCCCTCGAAAGCTGCACCCCCAGGTTCGCCACTTGCACTTCGCTTCGCGCCGAACTCAGGTTGAGCAGCGCGGTCTTCACGTCCAGCGCGATCTGGTTGCGCAAATCCTCTTTCTGCTGCTCCAGAGCTCGAATCTGCAAATCCGCGCGAACAACCTCCGCGTGAATCCGTCCCCCGGTAAAGAGCGGCAAATCCACGCTGGCTTCGTACGTGTAGGTTGGCAGCGTGGTGTTCCCGGACGTGCCCACATACGCAAAATCGCCATCGAATCGGACGGACGGGAGCCGAGAATCCTGCGAGGCTTTTTTCTGAAATTCCGCGGACTTGATTTGCGATTCCAGCGACTTCCATTCCTGCCTTTCGGCAAGAGCGGCTTCGATGCTGGGCTCGACTTCCGGCTGGGGCGTGTCGAAGAAGCTCAGTGAATCCCCCAATTCGATGCGCTGCCGCGGATCCAGATTCAGCAGCTTGCTCAAACCGAACAGCGAGGTCTCCCGGTCGTTTTGCGCTTCGATCAGCCGCTGCTTTTCGTTTTGCAACTCCACGTTGGCGCGCAATGTATCAATTCCCGTCCCCACGCCTTCCTTCTGCAAATCGGCGGCCTGGTCATACAACGCCTGGGCGAGGTCCACGCGCGATTGCGAGGCTTCCACATTGGCCATCGCGCGCAAGGTCCCGATGTATTGCGAAACCACCAGGAGAATGACCTGCTCGCGCGTCGAAAGGCTGGTGGCCTTGCTCGCGCCTACGGTGCTTTGAGCGGCCTGATACCTCCGCCACAGCGTCAAATCAAAGATCGTCGCGCCAACCGTCGGGCCAGCGGAGAAAACTTGGTACGGTCCAATCGTCTTTGGAAATCCGGGGAATGGACTCCTTCCTCCAAACTCCGCGAGCAAGTTCACTTTCTGCGCTTCATCGGAAATCTTGGCGTTTACTTGCGGCAGTAAGTCGGCGCGCGCGATGTTTTTGTCCTGTTCGCTCTGCGCGGCCTGCAAGATCGCGATTTGCGCGGTAGGGTTCTGTTTCAGCGCCAAGGCAACGGCCTGGTCCAGAGTCAGTCGCAGCAGCTCTGCGGGAGCGTTTCCAGGCAACGAATTTTGTTTGCCAGTGGATTGCGCTTCGGTCAGCGACGGCCTGAGTAACAGGCTGACTAGCAGACTGAACAGCGCGATATAAAAAATGATATGCGAGCCCTTGCGCCCTTTCCCCGCATTGCCAGCACCTTCGCTACCCACGATTTCCTGCACAATCGCTTGATTGAGGCATCCCTCGGCGATCAGTTGTCCGCCTTGGCTGTGAATTTCTTTCAGCAAGACCTTTCCGGCGGCATCAATAAAACTCACGCCGCAAAGATTTACGTGGAATTTTTCCTGCGGTGAGGAGGTGCGAAGCTCGCGCCAGCACTGCTCGAGTGCCGCTACCCACGGCCCCGCCAGACGACCCTCTACACTTAGGACCGTCTTCCCACGTTTTTTATCAGTAGTTACTCTTAGCATTGACTCCGCCCCGCTTGCCGCTTGTATATGCATGACCATCACCATCCGATGTGAAATTCCATTAATCCGTAAGCATAAGTAAAATAGAGCTTTAGCAAGATATTGAGGGATGAAGGCAAGGCTTTGTGTGACTGTATATGGTCAATAGACTGCGTATGGTCTAAATAATAGTGACCAAATAAGGGCATATTATCGGGCTGTTCTGACGACTTGCCCATTTGTTACACGTCCAACCCGAGCTTAGTTTCCAGTTTCGACGAAATGGTCGACGCGCAGCCCCCATGGGCCAGGGCTACCAAGGATCCAGGTGCACGAGCGGTTCTAGAATCTTGGTGTCCACCGGCCCAGACGGCTCGTCCGTGCAAACGTTCTTGGATGTAGGTCTTCTCGAGAAACGCCCGCGCCTTCTCACCCATCAGTGTGAAGTGCTGCGAAGCCTGCTCGTACTGCACGCGCCTCTAGATATTGCCGCTCGTGGCGGACCGCTTCGTCGCGAGGAATGACATTACGACTGCCGGCGGATCGATCGAGCCGGATTCTTTACCTCTTCACCGCGATCGCTTGCAATTCGAAATGTCCGCCGCGCAGAAGCGACCCGGCGCCGATGAATTCCCGGGCTGGATAGTCCTTGGTCGTGAAGTAAGTCTTGTAAATAGGATTGAATTTGTCGAAGAGCGACAAGTCTGTGCACGCGATCTGCACGTAGACCAGATCGTCCATGGTCATGCCTGCCGCAGCCAGCACGTCCTTCTCGCTGTCCAGCAAAAGCTTGATCTCGTCCTCAATTTTCTCTGGCGGTTTCCCCGTCTTAGGATCCAGACCGATTCGTCCCGCCAAATACAGTGTGTTCCCCGAGAGGATTCCATCACTAAAGGGCGCCTCCACGGGTCCACCTTGTAGCTTGATGACCTTTCTCGCGGGTTGAATCGTAACCTGCGAAAACGCGCCATGCACGGTTAGAATTCCGGCCACCGCCAGGATCACCACCAGGAAACCGATGCGACGATTCATGATCTGCCTCCATTCGAATGACATCCTCGGTATGCCGCGCGAGTGTAATCCCCAAAATGCAGTTCGGCAAGCGGGGCCCGCACAACCGGCAACGATGCACACCAAGCTAAAACGAAATGAAGCCCGTTCGAATGAAATACAGGGAGGTGAGCCCCACAGCCAGCCAGAGAAGCACGCCTTGAAGCAGCGGGCGCCAGCCCACTTCTTTCAGAGTGGAGCGCGAGATGCCGCTGCCAATGAGGAACAGCGTTGCGGTGAGCCCGAGCCGGCCCAGCGTGAAGAGCGATGGGGTGACGCGCGAGAAGGCAGATACGTAGGTGTTGATAACCGCGGCGAGTAAGAAGAAAAGGATGAACCACGGGAATTGAATGCGAGAGCGGTTGTGCTTGATGGCCGCGGTGGCAAGCGCCAGTGGGACGATCCACAAGGCCCGAGCGAGTTTGACAGTAGTGCCGATGACCAAAGCCTGCGTGCCGTACTTCGCGGTGGCACCGACGACGGAACTGGTGTCATGAATCGCGAGCGCGGCCCACAGGCCAAACTGAGTTTGCGAGAGATGCAGCGCGCCTCCGATGGCAGGAAAAATCAGCAGCGCCACGGAGTTCAAAATGAAAACGGTCCCGAGCGAGACCGCCATCTCTTCTTCATTGGCTTGCAAAATGGGTCCGACGGCAGCGATAGCGCTACCACCGCAAATCGCCGTGCCGGCAGTAATCAGAAACGAAGAATTGCCACGGACTCGCAGGAGCTTTCCGATCGCCAGTCCCAAGAGAAGCGCGAAAGTGATTCCGAGCGCGGTATAAAGAAAGCCGCTGCGCCCCGCTTTCAGGACTTCGTGCAGGTTCATACCGAAGCCAAGGGCCACGACGGAGCCTTGCAGAAGTGTGCGCGCGATTCCCCGGCTCTCGTTGATGTAGGGATGCGGGAAACTGAGGCCAAAGAAAATCCCGAGAGTGAGCGCGAGCGGCGGAGAGATAAATCCGCTGAAGGAAAGAAGGAGACCGGCAATGAATAGGATTTTCGGGAGAGTGGGCATCGACCGCAAAGAGAATATCAGGCCAGGAACAAGTTGAGCCAGAAGCTGTACAAAAATTGCGCAACCGTTTACTGCGTACTTAGCCGCGTTTCGGCGGGCCTTGCTTATTTCTGTTTTTGTGCGGGCTTGGCCGGCGCTCCCGATGGAGGCGCCGAGACAGTTGCAATAATTTTGGCGGTGGCGGCCTGGCTGATCTTGCAGCCGCGGTCGTAGATGCGGCATTGCGCGAGGGTGTAGGCGCAGCCGCAAGTGCAGGTTTCCGCGTTGAACTTGTGGAGCACGACGGTCTTTTGTACGGGCGTTAGCTTGGATAGGTCAACGCCGGGGAGCTCGCTGGCGCGGTCGGCGTGCTTGAGGAAAATCTCGCCGGTATCTTCAAAGGTTTCCACCTTGACGTTGCCGATGGGCAAACCGAGAAGCGAACGAATTTCCGCTTCATAGAGAACCGGATCGCGGAGGCCTTCGTGTTTTTGAACCACCCGGCCCTCGGAATCGAGCATGAACAAAGTCGGGAGAGCCGCGATTCCGCCATACTGGATGCGGATATCATCCGTGGCCAGAGCGACTGGATAGTTGATTTTGAATTTATCGACGAACTTTTTGATCTCGTCCTGGTCGTCGTCATCCACCACCAGGCCGAGGATCTGCAGGTGATCCTTGTATTTATTTTGAAGCTCGATGAGGTCGGGGATTTCGGCGCGGCACGGTCCGCACCAGGTGGCCCAGAAATTCAGAAGAACGACTTTGCCTTTGGATTCGGCCAGGGTAACGGGCTTGCCATCCAAGCCCGTAAGTTCAAAGTCCGGCGCGGGATCAGGATTGCGGACAAAGCGAATCGTCGGCTGATCGGAATCCTGTGCAGCCGAGCGAGAAGGAATGAAACAAAGAAGCGACGAAGTAACGAAGCAAAGAGTCAGCCAACGGTGGATAGCGCGTCTCATGGTGTCATCTATAGGAGAGCACAACGCGACGGCAACGCCAAGAGGATGCGCGGATTCCTGGTTAATAGCTGAACTTTCCCATTTCTCCAGAAGCCCGCTTTCGAACGAAACCGCGCCCTGAGGCGGCCGCGGTCCTTTATGTCATCACATCTTTACGACATTGTGTTTCTACGGCCTCGCATTTGGCGAGAAAAAGCCGAGCGGAAGATCGCGCGAAGTGCGCAGTCCCGCCGCTGCGTCGAGGATCGCCGGAATCGAATTCACCACGACCGCAGCCGTGGCGATGTCGCCATGCGTCCCGCCGGGGATCGTCAAGCTGATGCTCGGATGACCGGTCAGCGAAATCGTGTCCGCGGGATCTTTCGCGCCGACGTACATCTGCAGCTCCAGGTACACCAGTTCCCTGCCTTCTTTCGAAACGCCTCGCGCGATCTGGTGTACGCCCGATGCCTGCCCAGCCTCCACAGCCAGATATTCGGTCTGCACGCGCTCGCCGGCGATCCTCGGTTCAATTGTTTCGGTGATTTCTTCCACGGGCAGGTTCAAACTGTCCGCCACCATCGCCACGGATTCCGGCAACCCGACGTGTTTGATCACGCCCGCTTTCACCTGTGCGCGAAATTCCTCGACGGACATTCCCGCGCCGATTTTCTTTTGCAGCGGCAGCCGCCGCTTGGATGCGTCAACAATCCGCAGCGCCTTGGCATGTTCGATGCGCTGCGAAACCGCCGCCAGCGTAACCACTAGTTTGTCCATCACAAAGCCAGGGTTTACGCCCGTGCCCACCAGCGCCACGCCCCATTCCTTCGCCGCAGTATCCAGCTTTGTCGCCAGTTCCGGATGCGTGCGGAACGGATACGACAATTCCTCGCACGTCGAAACGATGCAGGACTCCGCTTCCAGGCAGAGCAGCAACTGGTCCATCACCTTCGGGAGAAACGACGACGTCGAATGGATGACCACGTCCGCCGCCTGCTCCAACACTTCCTTGGCGTCCGGGGAAACCTTTACGCCCCAGGGTGCGTCCTTGGCGCCGACCACTTCGCCCAGGTCGCGCCCTACTTTCGCCGGGTCCGTGTCAATCGCGCCGATGATTTCAATGGCCTGCTTCTCCCGCATCAAGCGCGCGATGGACGCCCCAATCGGGCCGACACCATACTGGATCACGCGAATCTTTTTCTTCACGTTGCTCCCCGTCTCTTTGCGCGGCAAGCGCACACACTCGCATTTTCGCTGCAAAGGAAACCCCTACGATAATGGAATTTCACACGACGTTCAACGACCAACCGCAGCGAAGTTCAGCCCACGCTGGCCCGCACGGGGGCGATTCGGATTCACTCGAGGCAAGCCGTCACTTTCGAACCCCGAATTCTTGCTGGCGCGGAGAATGCGCCGCATAATGGCTCGTACGAACCTCAGCGAATCTCGGAGGGAACTGCCATGCCGGCAAAAAAACTCAGCGACACCGAAATCAACGTGCTGCTTCCCAAGGCCAAGGGTTGGAGTGTGGTCAACGGCAAACTGCATAAAGAATTTGCATGCAAGGATTTCGTCGCGGCGTTCGGCAACATGACGCGCGTGGCGCTGGTCGCGGAAGCCATGAATCATCACCCCGAATGGTTTAACGTTTGGAACAAAGTCGTGATCGACCTGACCACTCACAGCGTGAAGGGCATCAGCGACTATGATTTTGTCCTGGCGGAAAAGATCAACGAAGTCTTTGTTGCCTGATCCTTCCGCGCGGAAATCACCATTCCGAGGATGAACGCCCCCAGTCCATCGCAAAAATCCAGCCGCGGCTGGATTTTTCTTCTGGCGCGCTGGGCCGCGGCACTCTTGATCCTCGGGCTTCTATTGCATTTTCTTCCCATCGCGCCGCTGCGGACCGCGCTGTCTCGCATTCCACTCACGCGGTTTATCGCCGTCCTGCTGATCTACCTTGTTGCCCTGACGGGAGGCATCACCAAGTGGCACACGGTCGTCAATGCCGCGGGCGCAAAACTGAATTTCGCCGTTAGCGCGCAGTGCTACACCAGCGGCCTTTTTGGAGCGTTGTTTCTTCCTTCGATCATCGGCGGCGACGTTGCGCGCCTCGCCGTCGGCATTTCCCACAGCCCGCGCCCCGCCGCAGTAATCACAGGAAATGTCGCCGACCGTTTTCTCGACGTTGCTGCGCAACTAACACTAGTGTCGCTGGGCCTGATTCTGCTCCCGGGTTCCTTGCCCATCGCACTTCAAGCGCCGGCGCGGCACGTGCTTATCGCCGCCGTAATTATAGCGGCAGTTCTCCTCACGCTCCTCCTCGCTTTGCTCCGGCCGCTCCTGCGAGGCCGCTCCAGGCGGTTCCGCAGGAGGCTGGCGCAGCTTCGTCACGCCATCCGCTCGGTGGGACGCCGCCCGCACCGTTTGCTCTTTGGCTGGCTGATGGGAACTTGCGTTCAGGGAACTTATATTGTGCTTACCGGTGTTCTCGGTATTTCCTGCGGTCTCGTGCTGCCGCTCCGTGTATGGCTCTTTGCCTGGCCGCTCTCCAAATTTGCAGCCGTCATGCCCATCACCCAAGGCGGCATTGGCGTTCGCGAGGCGGCCCTGGTCGTACTCCTTGTGCCGTTTGGCGCGCCCGCCTCGCAAGTTCTCGCCACCGGCATCGTGTGGGAAGGCATCATCATCGCCGGCGGGCTACTGGCTGGACTAACGGCTTTTCTCTTACGCCGCGCCGAATCTCGTCCTCAAAAGTCGTAGCGTCCCCGGTACAGTATGTGAACGTCCGGCAAAATCTTGGGCCAGAGCGGGGTGCGACGATACCAGGGTTCCCTAAGCCCTCCCCTTTTCGATTCAGGAACGCCTTCCTAAGCCCGCCTCTTTTTGCCGTTGACATAGGCAATTCCTGGTGCTACAAACCGCAGAAAGACAGGCCCTTTGGTGGTGAGTCTCCTAACGTATTGCAAGCGCAGTTCGCGAGTGAGGCCGCAGACCTGCCTGGCAGGGCAGGCCTGCTGAGCCGCTAAGGGATTGTCATGCAACACCCCACCCACCCCGGGAGGTGAGAACGTACCTGTTTTCACCTCCTTTTTTATTGGGGGAAAGCCCCTGAAATCGCGCGCCACGGTCGAAAGTAGAACGGGAGCCCCGCTCCTCCTCCATGGCTTTAGTACCGCGTCCAAGCCCTTGCAAAGAGCCCTGCTGGGCTAGAATGGGCCCCTTAGCCTTTGTTCCTAACATGACAACCCAGCCGCCCCCACTTCTATCCCTGGAACACGTAACCGTCTTGCGCGGCACTCGCGAGCAGCGCCCCGCCCTCGACGACATCACCCTGCAGATCGCTTCCGGGGAGCACGTCTGCATCCTGGGCCCCAACGGGTGCGGCAAGTCCACCCTGATCAAGACCATCACCCGGGAGTGCTATCCCCTGGCCCACGAGGGTTCCTCAATCACGATTCTGGGGCGCGAGCGCTGGAACATCTTCGAACTGCGTTCGCTTCTGGGCATTGTATCGCCGGACTTGCTGGCCTCCTGCACCACGGACGCCACCGGCCGCGATGTGGTGCTCTCCGGTTTTTTCAGCAGCACGCGCATCTTTCCTCACCATCATCCCGATCCCGGGCATCTTGCGCGCGCGAACGAAACGCTCACGCGCCTCGGAATCGCGCATCTCGCCGACCGGTCTGTCGCGGAGATGTCCTCCGGCGAAGCCAAACGCACGCTGATCGCGCGTGCCCTGGTGCACGATCCGCAAACATTGCTCTTCGACGAACCCAGCAACGCCCTAGATATCGCCGCGCAGCTGCAATTGCGAAGCACAATGCGCGAGCTTGCCAAGTCCGGCATCGGCATTCTCCTCGTCACGCATCACGTGTCCGAAATCATTCCGGAGATGGAACGCGTCGTTCTCTTGCGCGAAGGCCGCATTCTCGCCGACGGGCCGAAATTCTCGGTGCTGACGGAGGACCATCTTTCGAATCTGTTCGGCGTCGCCGTCCGCCTGGGCCGGCAAGACGGATTCTTCCATCTTTACTAAACGGAAGCGACAGCGTGTCTGTGTAGAAGTTGGGTTGGGCCGCGTTCAGCTGGTCTGCGCGAGCTCGTACAAGAACTCGACGTGCGAGAGCGCCGCGCCGTCCATGCTCTGAATCTTCGGATTCTTCGATTCGATCAAATAATACTCGTCCGGTGCGTGCGCGCCATTTCCATGTCCGAGCCCGAAGTGCCCAGCGGGCAAACGCAACGGATCGCCAGTGAAAACGAACCCAGGCCACGAGCCGGCCAGACGCGGCAGAACCACCGGGTCAATTCCATTCTTTTTATAGACGCTCGCCGCCGCGCGGATCACCGCGGAATCGCCCGCCGTGCTCGTTGGGTCGTAGCCTCCGCTTATGTGCACGTCAATATCGGCAAATCCCTTCTTGGCCAAGTGCGCCTTCAGCGCTCCGAGCGCCTCCATTGCCGTCATATCCGGCACAAGGCGCATATCCAGCTTCGCGACCGCTTTGCCAGGAAGAATCGTTTTTCCGCCAGGTCCCGTGTAGCCGCCCACCAGGCCTTCGATATTGACTGTTGGGCGCGACACCAGAAGTTCCAGCGCCTCCTGCCAGCCCACATCGTGGACCCAGCGCTCCACACCGAGGAGTTTCTTCGCGTCCGCCTCGTTCAAGCGCCGCGCCGCCTCCGCGATCATTTTCTTTTCGCCGCCGGAGAGCGGCCGGGCCTTGGCCGCATATCCTTCGATGGCAGGATCGTTGCCATCGGGAGAAACGAGAGTTGCCAACGCCTCCACAAGATGCCACGCGGGACTGTCCAGCCGCGCTTTGTTGCTCGAGTGCACATCCTTGCGCGGGCCGCGGCCCCACAGCGCGCCGCTGGACGTCAGCTCGCATTCGACGACGCCCTTCGCGCCGAGGAACATCGTGACCTCGCCATCGAGTCCCTGCGAAGCGTAGGGCATGAACACGCCGCTGCATTTTCTCAGCGCGGCCGCAGCATCCGCCTGGCGCACCACTTGCGGAAAATGGGGCGAGCCAATTTCTTCTTCACCTTCGGCCACGAAAACAAGATTGACCGGCATCTTTTTCCCCGCGCCGCGGATGGCGTGAAACGCCGCCAGCAGCGTGGCTTCCGGCCCTTTCTGGTTCACCGCGCCGCGGCCCATGACGACTTTCCCGAGCCCCGGCTTATCCACCAGCGCCGCATCGAACGGCGGAGAAGACCACTCCGCGGGGTCCGCCTGCTTCACGTCGTACATGAAATAAAGCCCTAGCGTTTTAGGAGCGCCTGCGTCGAGCACCGCGAACACGCCAGGCTGGCCGTCCGTCGGCATTTTCTTCACGCCGCTGAAGCCGGCCTCGCGTAGCAGTTCCATCATTTGTTCGCAGCCTTCGTTCATGCCACGGTTTTCGGCCGCGATGGAGGGCTGCCGTATCCAGTCTTGAAGCCGCTTGACGGATTCGTCGTGGCGCTTCTCGACTTCCACGCGAATGGCGTCAAACTCGCCGGGATTCGCCGTCGCCCAGCGCGGCATCGCAAGCGTGGCCGCCGTTGCCACCGCAGTAGCGGCCGCCCCTTGCAAAAAAGTGCGACGGTCCGCGGCCGGACCTTTCTCTTCGGCGCGATTTGCGGATTGCTCGTCGTTGTTGTGATCCAAAGAATTGGAATGGGACATCGTGGCCTCCTCAGGAGCCTTGCGCGAATTGAAAAAACAGCGACCTCTTTAGTCTCGTCAACGCGGGAGCCTATACCTTCTGGATTCCGGGGGCAATGACGGATGTCGTTGGCAGATAGCACCGCGCGGTAGCTAATTTTGGATTTCGAATTGCACTTGGTTCGCGAAGATAGCAATGGTTCCCTTGGGTCCGACTGCCCATCCATGCTTGAAATCCAAAATCGTCACAGCGTTCAGGTTCAGCGCGTCCGTGGGTTTCCAGCCAGCACCTGGAGCGTTGCTCATGCTGACGTCTTCGCCGTTCGGCCCAATGGACACACACAGTAATTCATCATCGCAGGCGACCGCCGAGCGATACCCGCCGGGCTGCTTGGAGAGTTGCCAGGACTTGCCTCCATCGTCGGAGTACGCGGCGACGTCGGAAGCGCGTTTCGGATCTTTGTAGTCACCTCCAACCACGACAACGCGCTTTCCATCCGTGCTGGTGAGGGAAAAGATTCCCGAGGAAGCGTTGCCGTGGGCAACCGGTGTTTCCACGACGGTCCACGTGCGCCCTGCATCAGCGGAATGAAAGACGCGGGCAGCCGGGCCACCCGTTCCGAAGAAAATCTCGTCGCCGAAAAGCGCGAGACACGTATTGCTGGCGGCGAATGCCCCTTCGGTAGGAAGGGCCGCGGGCATTTTGTCGCTCAGCAGCGAATTCCAATGCGTGCCGTCGGTAGTGGCCAGCAGCAGAAACCTGCCATCAACGGGATCGCTGAGCGCGAGGCAATGTATTTCGGAAAGGCATGCGATGGAGTCCAGGAAAAATTCCTTGCGATCGTCCTTGTATTCTAACTTCCAGGTTTCGCCGCCATCGGTGGTTTTGTAGATGCGTGATTTTTCGCCTTCGCCGCTGGACATCACATAGGCTGTTTTGGCGTTGAAGGCTACGATGCCGCGGAAATCGAGCGCATCGCCGCCAGCAACGTGCAGGCGCTGCCAGGTTTGGCCGGCGTCAAGCGAACGCAGAATCATGCCGTTCGACCCGGATGCCCACACCACCGGCACTGGCATCCCCTTCGGGTCCGGCGCGTAGACCGCGCTCACGCCACGCAAATTGGTGTCGAGCCCGCTAGTCTGCACCCTCCACCATTGGGGTTCGGCAGAGGAACCGAAAAACAGCAAGAGAAGTAGTAAGCGCATGGCGCGCATTCTAACAACCAATGGTGAACTGCCCGCACGAAAAACGCGGCAGGCTTCTTACCGCACTTCTGGCTTGAGCAGCTCATCCAAATAATCCGGCTTGTCCGGGTTTCGAATGAGGTGCGGATAGCGTTCGCCGTCGTGATAGTCAATCGACGAAGTTTTGTAATACTCATCAACAATCACCAGCAACTCGATCGGCTTTGTACTGCTCTTGCTCGCCTTGATGGCGTCGCCGAGAATCTCCGGCGTGAACAGCCGCCCGTTCACTCCCACCACCTTCATTCCCGGCGCGAGTCCCGCCTGAAACGCCGGCCCGTTGAAAATGGCGTCGCTGATGACTCCTTCTTTATCGAGGTTCAATCCGATGGTGTACGTGCTGTTCGAAACGCCGCGTGAAACGCGCCCCGGAATCGGCGGCTCCGGAGTAAATGTCAACTTCCAGCCGCTCGCTTCAATGCCCCCCGCCGGCGGCTCCGGAGAAGTAGACATCAACCGGCTATTCCAAAATCCCGCCCAGTCGTATTTCACCACCTGATTCAGCGATTGCGTCAGCTCTTCAAATGTGTACGGCTTCAGCTCCGCCCCGTTATTGGGTCCGCCATAAAAAATACGGAAAAAATCCTCAAGCGATTTCTGGCCGCCGCTCAAGTTATGAATCAGGTCCGCCGCCTCCAGCCAAAGCAGCTCCCCTTCTTCGTAGTAATCCATTCCGCGGCGCCAGCTCGTCCAGCCCCGCGTGTCCGGCCCGCCGGTGAACATTCCCGGAAGCGCGACAGCCGTATCCAGCACCGGCCGCCACGTGCGTCCCGGCCGTCCAGGACCGAGTCCCGCGGCGTAACCTGCCAGCGCCTGGCGATACTCGTCGGCCGTCCACATGCCGCTGCGCGCCGCAAGCAAATCGCCGAGATAGGAAGTATTTCCCTCATAGACCCACAGCAAGTCCGTTTGCAACGGCGTTTGGAAATCCGGCGCGGACAATCCTTTCGGCCGCCGGAATTTTCCGCTCCACGAATGCGCGAATTCATGCGCGAGCAACCCGCCCGCGTCGCGTGCCGCCCCGGGCGAAATCAAAATCCGTTCCGTAAGGCGGCTGTCGTTCGATTCGTGGTGCTCCACGCCGAAATGCGGCGTGTGGTCGCTCAGCGTGAGCAGGAAATGGTAGCTGCGATAATGCCGCGCGCCAAATAGCTTTCCGGACTCGGCCACCACATTCGTCAGGCCCTTCTGCACTTCCGGAGTCATCGCCAGCGCCGCTTCGCTGTCCGAGACGATGTCAATCTCGTGATGAATCGGTTCCCCGGGCGGCGTCAAATCGAAAACGCGGTAATACTCGCCCGCGATCACCGGAGAATCCAGCAAGCGTTCGAGCGAAGCCGGCTGAAAAACAACTTCGGTGGCAGACTGGCTTTCCACCGCAAGCGCAGTCCCAAATTGCCAGCCCGACGGAAGCCGCAGCGTAGCCTTCAGCATGATTTGCGCTGCTGGCGCGCCCGCGGGATAAAGCACCACGGGATACCAGTTGAGATCCAGCAGCTTGGCGGTCGCCGTGCACGCAGCGCCGCCGCTCACCAGGTAATCAAACGAAGCCTCTACTTCCTTCGTCCCGGAAGGAACGTCGACATGGAACGTGAAGACGTCAAGCGCATCCCGTCGCCACGGCAGAACTTTCCCGCTCGCCGAAACTTTCAGCCCGCTAAGATTGGCGATCGGCCCGACCGGCGCGTGCGTGCCCTGAATCCATTTCGGATAGTAGAGCGTCAGCGGGCCCGGCGCGGCCGGAATCACTTCGTGCACGCGGATAATTTTCGCCGTCGCTTGCGTGGCATCCACCGCAAGTTGAATCGCCGGACTTGTCTGCGCAAGAGCTGAAAAATTGCCGAATGCAGTGGCCAAAACGACTAGCAACAGCAGGCGCATGGTGAGTCTGTTCATTCGAATACCTCCTGAAGTCACGGGCTTCTTTTTCAAATGGGCTGAGGCGTGAATAGAAAGTGTCAGGTTTTCATTTCGAATGCGCCGCTTGAAGAAACGATCGTGCCACCGGTCAACGATCGAAACCAAGCGCCAAAAACCGCACTCGCGCGACGCATCATACCGCTCGCTATCCGCCACTGCAATCGAAGCCGCCAAGTCGGAGCCTCTTTTTCGCATTCAGCCGCAACCAAATTCAAAAATTCGATGCTCACAAACTAAATGTTTGAGCATTACGCCGCACTGTCTTAGACTTCCGGCGGCTTCCGGGAGGGGGAATTATGCAAACCACACGAAGGACTTTTCTAGGAGCTGTTGGAGCCACCGCCGCGCTCGGTGTCGTCGAAAAGACCTCATTCGCAGCAGCATCCGGGGCCGCGCCGCGCGCGCCAAACGCCACCGCCGCTCCCGGAGAAAAGGTTTTGTTCTGGGTCGCGGTCTCCACGCCCTGCGACAAAGACTTGAAGTTCGATGAAGAACTTTACAAGGACCTGCTGGCCTACTTGAAAGCCAGCGGCGCAGATGGTGTCGTCGTGCTCGGGACCACGGGCGAATTCCCATCCTTCTCCTTCGCGGAACGCAAGAAAGTCGCGGAGACAGCCCTCAAACACCGCAGCGGACTGAACATCATCGTAAGCACCGGCACGTCCAATTTTCCGGAAACCATCGAGCTCTCACAACACGCGGAAGTCAACGGCGCCGATGGCTTGCTGATCGTTCCGCCGTTTTATTACAAGCGCGTGCGTACGGAACCTTTGACGAAATATTTCTCGATGATCTTCGACAAAGTGAAAATCCCCATCAACCTCTACCACATCCCGTTTGCCAGCGGCGTGCCCATCAGCCACGACCTGCTGCATAGCCTCGAAGAATATCCGAATCTCGCGGGAATCAAAGATTCCGTAAGTGACCCCGCGGTCTATCAGCAATTTGTCGCGGAATTTCCCAAGCTCAATATGCGCACGGGAACGACGGAAAATCTGAAGTACGCGCTCGACCACGACATGGGCGCGATCCTCGCGGAAGGCAACAATTTCACGAAGCTGATCGCCGCCGTCTTCGCGGCGAAGCGCGCGGGCAGAGACTTCAGCGAACCGATCGCCAAGCTGGATACGGCATTAAAGTTGCTGCGCGCCGGTGGCGTGGATGAATACGGCCCCATGAAATACGCGCTCAGCCTGCAAATGGGAACGCGCCAATTTTATCAGCGACCACCCAACTCCGATGTGACCGACGAGCAAAAAGCCAAAATCAAGGAAGCACTGGACCAGATAAAACAAATGAGGTGAACGGAACGCCCGGGCCAGAAAATCGCGCGGAGGATGGAATATGCGTCAGAAAATACTCTGCTCTTGGAAGGATGTAGCGCTGTGGGCCGTCATTCTGGCCGCGCTGCCGCTAACGGCGACGGCGCAGACCCGCAACAAGGATTCCGAATGGCCGACCTATGGCGCCGACCTGGCGGCAACACGTTACCGGCCGCTCGACCAGATCAACGCCTCCAACTTCAACGACCTGGAAATCGCATGGCGCATCAAGACCGATAATTTTGGCGATCGCCCCGAATACAAGCTCGAAGGCACGCCCCTTATGGTCAATGGCGTTCTCTACGCCTCCGCTGGCTCGCGCCGCGCGGTGATTGCGCTGGATCCCGCCACGGGCGAATTGCTGTGGATCCATGGCGAGCACGAAGGCAAACGCGGCGGCGCTGCCCCCCGGCAACTCTCCGGCCGCGGCCTGGCGTACTGGTCCGATGGAAAAGAAGAACGCATCCTGTATGTGACGCCAGGCTTCCGCCTAATTTGCCTCAACGCGAAAAATGGCATTCGCATTCCATCCTTCGGCGACAACGGCGAAGTGGACCTTAAACTAAACGACGATCAGGATATTTTCCCCGATTTGATCACCGGAGAGATCGGAATCCAATCAGCGCCCGTTGTCGCGAAAGACAGTGTGATTATCGGCGCAGCCTTTCGCGAAGGCATGACTCCCAAAAGCATGCGCAACAATAAAGGATACGTGCGCGGCTTCGACGTTCGAACCGGCAAGCGCCTCTGGATTTTCCACACCATCCCAAAGAAGGGCGAATTCGGCTACGACACCTGGGAAAAAGGCTCCGCCGAGTACACCGGCAACACCGGCATGTGGACGCAACTCACCGTGGACGAACAACTCGGCTTGGTCTATCTCCCCGTCGAGTCGCCCACCGGCGATTTTTACGGCGGCCACCGCCCCGGAAATAACTTATTCGGCGAAACGCTGGTATGCGTCGATCTCAAAACTGGCGAGCGCAAATGGCACTTCCAATTGGTGCATCATCCGCTGTGGGACATGGACATTTCCTCCGCGCCAATCCTCGCCGACATCACCGTCGACGGAAAGCCGGTCAAAGCTGTAGCGCAACCCACCAAGCAGGGTTTTCTTTATGTCCTCGATCGCGTGACCGGCAAGCCCATCTGGCCCATTCCAGAGAAGCCCGTCGAAGTGGGCAGCGTTCCGGGCGAATGGTATTCACCGACGCAACCGATTCCCTCGAAGCCCGCGGCGTACAGCCGCAACGGTGTTTCCGTCGATGATCTGATCGATTTCACGCCAGCCCTCCGCGAACGCGCGAAAGAAATCGCTTCGCACTATCACCTGGGTCCGGTCTACACGCCGCCCACCGTCAGCAAACTCGAAGGTCCGCTCGGCACCCTCACCTTAGGGACGGCATCAGGCGGAACGAACTGGCCCGGCGGTTCCTACGACCCAGAAACGCACATCGCGTATTTATATGCCTGCAATGCGTGCGTCGAACCCATTGGCCTCGTGCCGGCTCCGAAAGAAATCTCCGACATGAACTACATCGCGGGAACCGCGGGAAGAGAAGTGGAAATGCTGCACGGCCCCGGCGAAAACGCTGGAGCCGATTCCCCCAAGCCACCGAAGAAACCATCGGCCGGCAGTTTCGTTCGAATGGACGTCGAAGGATTGCCATTGATCAAGCCTCCTTACGGAACCATTACTGCCATCAATCTGGATAAGGGAGACTTCGTCTGGCAGATTGCGCACGGCGAGACGCCCGACGTCGTGAGAAATTCCGCGCTGCTTAAGGGCATGAACATTCCGCGCACCGGTCAAATCACCTACAACATCGGCACGCTCGTCACCAAGTCGCTGGTCATCGCGGGAGAAGGAAACGTCACCACCACCGCGGATCACCCGCGCGGCGCAATGCTGCGCGCGTATGACAAAGCCACCGGGAAAGAAGTTGGCGCGGTGTATATGCCCGCGCCTCAAACTGGTTCCCCGATGACCTACATGCTGAACGGCAAACAGTACATCGTCATCGCCGTCAGCGGCGGCCCCTATTCGGGCGAATATATTGCATACACTCTGCCAACAAACGAATGAGACATATGCAGAATCATTTTGAAGCACGCGCAGCCTCGGCTGCACGGAGCGCGAAAGTGAAGGCGGCGTGAAGAGCAAAAATTTAGCTACCGCAACTGTGAGCATCTTTGCGATGACCGCGTTCGTTTGCGCTCTTCGCGCGCAGGAGCCGCCATCATCAGAGCGTTCGGTGTGGGACGGCGTGTACACGGAAGAGCAGGCCAAGCGTGGCGAAGCCCTCTATGAAAAGCAATGTTCCACGTGCCACGGCGACAAGCTCGCCGGCAGAGAATCCGCGCCCCCGCTCACCGGCGGGGCATTCATGGCCAATTGGAATGGCCTCACGCTGGGCGACTTGTTCGAACGAATTCGCAGAACCATGCCGCAAGATTCGCCAGGAAAACTGAGCCGCCAGCAGAACGCCGATGTCCTGGCGTACATGCTGAATTTCAATAAATTTCCCGCGGGGAAAACCGAGCTCTATCGCCAGGCAGAGATGTTGAAAGAGATTCGTTTCGAAACGGCGAAACCGGAAGCGAAAAAGTAGCTACAGTTCGATCCGGAATTCGTCGCGGCTTTCGGGAGCAGTATCCAGGTGATTTTCTGAACGAAGGAGGGCAGTATGAAAAAATCGTTTTCCGCAATCGCGATCGTCGCCGCGCTCATGGGGTTCATCGCCGGCTACGCCGCAAAGCCGAGCCCGCAGGCGATTCTCAGTGGCCACATCGATGACTTCTCTTTGACTCCAAACGCTTCCGCGCAAGAAAATAAATCGGAAGTCATGCCGTTCGGTTTTAATTCCCCGCATCAACCCGCGCTTGCGCCCGATGCGCCGCCAGTCCTGTACTGGAACATCGACGACATTCGAAAAGCGAGCGCGGAGATGGCCGAAAAGGCCGCCAAGCTGGCAAAAGAGGCCGGGAGCGGAAGCTCGCAATCGTTCGGCGGGGGGCCGGTCCATGTGCAGACGCGCAACTTCAGCATGTTTATGCTCTACCGCATGCATCGCGAGCAGCCCGTCCTCAGCTTGACCAAAGTCAACAGTGTCTGGGATGACGCGGAGATGCACGCCGGCGCCTACGATTTCTACGTGTTCACCAGCGGAACCGGCGAGATGGTCTTGGGCGGCAAGATCGCCAACCGGCAAAATTTGATGGATAAGGACGGCCCTGTACCGGGAGAATATCGCGGGCAACCGGTCGTTGGCGGACAGACATTCAAAGTGAAACCCGGCGACTGGCTGCTGATTCCGCCGGACACGCCCCACCAGCCCAAACCCGATCCTGGCGGCTTCAGCTACTTCATCATGAAGATCAACGTCGGCGTTTATCCCTGGAGCTTGGTTCGCTGACCTAACCTGTATGCAGTTATCCGTTTTCAGTTTTTAGTGAAGAAAAGCAGAAAAGCGGCTCGGGAAGAGTTCCTTTCTTTTTCCTTCACTGACAACGGAGAACGGACAACGGAAAACTATTTTCAGCGAAGTTGGCCGGGCTCGACGCCTTTCTTGCGGGCTTCATCGAGAATGGCGTCAATCTTGGACTGGAGATCTTTCTTCTGGTCTTGCAGCGTCCGAATCTGCACTTCGATGGGTTCGCGGTTGTAACCCTTGTTCAGCTTGATGCCCCCCGCGGAGGTGTTGGGTTCACCTGCGCTGAAATTTTTCAGGTCCACCAACTGCTTGTCCACATCGGCGATCTGTTCCTGGTACTTATCAATCTGTTTGCGCACGTTGGCGATGTATTGCGCATCCGCAGGCTTGTCCGAAGTGGGCTTTGCCTTGGGCGCGTTTTTCGGATCGCCCACCACGGAGACCGTGCCGCTCGCGCCGGAAAGATTGTCATTCGTCCAGACTTTTTTGGGTTTCGTCGCGTTGGCAGGCGGAGCCGTTGTCTGGGGCTGTGTCACCGGCGCGGGCGCACTGGTATCCGGAGATTGCGCGGCACTAAACGTGGCCGCGAGAAGGATCAAAATGAATGCATATGAGAGCAAACGGGGCATAGAGCCTCCTGTCTCTCAGGGTCGAGGACGCTAGGGTATTTAACCCATTTTAGCTCGAAAGGTTTCAGTGATCGGCGGGGTCCGGACCTGGTTTGCTCAATTCGCTACGTCCAAGCTCCGTGCGAATCGCGGAGAGCGCTTCCTTAGGAGGACCGATGTAGCGGTAATTCGAATAAAACGTGCGCTCGTGGATCGAAAAACTCGAAAACAATTTGCGCCCGTCGAAATCGTACTGCGAAAAGCTCGCGAGCCAGAGCCCGGGAAAAAACTCGTAGCGCTCCTGCATGAAGTGGCTGCCCTTGTAAATCTTGCCGAGAAACAGGCCCACGGAAATGTCTTCCGTAACGTCGCCTTCAATGCGCGCAAGTTCGCTGGAGGCCTCGTCGATCCAAACATAGCCATGCACCTTGGTGTAGACCGCAGTGAATCGCGAAGTGGGTTTGAAAGCCGGGTTCGGCGCCATGATGTATTTGGAAAGCATGCGGTCGCCCCGCTGCTCCCGGTCGGCGAAGGTGAAAAGGAAGGCGTTCCGCGTGGCGTCAATCAGATCGCTGCGCTCCTTCTTTCTCTTCGCGAATTTCTCCATGGCTTCGTGCTGCGAACCGCGGTCCTCGGCCGCCAGGGCCAGCGCCTTTTCCAACTGTTCGAGCGCGAGGCGGTAGGCAGCCGCGTCCGTGGGCTGTCCGTCAGGGCCCATGGGAATGTGGTCCATGCCCGTGCCGGAAGGAATCACGCGCGCGATTTTTACCGTGGCTGGTGTAGGATCGTTGGCGTTTTTGCGAATTTCGAGACGTTCGATGCGCTCGTAAACGTCCGCGGCTTCTTCATTCTTTTTCTGATTGGCGATCACGCGGTCGAAGAGCAACGGTTTTCCCGGGCCAATCGTTGCCGGGGCCTCCGGAGAGAATGATTGCGCGGCTGCGTATGCAGTCAGAGTGAGAGAAAGCAGCGCTATTCGAATGAAAACGCGTTTGAGCATGATTACGCGCGGCGAAAAAGCCGCGAAAGCGCACTTGCATTGGATTCGCCAACGCACACAATTGTTGTACACCGTCAGAACGCCAAAATGTTCGGACGCGTGTTAAACCAGCAATAGCTGGGCTATTCCACGCGCTGCTTAGGGCTTTGGCTTGTCAACAGGCTCTTGCGCTTGCTGCTGGAACCCTTCCGTCCACGGCGGCACGACCCCGTTCATGCGTGCGTACGCGATGGATTGGCCCAGATGCTCGCCAAAATGCCCGGTAATCATGATAAATGACCCGCGCAAGGTAGTCTGACGGTTAAACATTTTTTGCGGCTTGTCCGCATCCGCGTCATTGAGCGCGAGAATCGCTCCGCGGAAATGCGCGAAGGAATCCTTGAGGGCTTGAATCAGCTTTGGTTTGTCGCCGGAGAGCGCCTGGATGGCCTTGAAATCGAGCCCTTCAGGCGGTGGCGTTCCAAGAGCCCGCGCGACCCCATAATTTGCAGCAACGATGTGAGCGTAGACCTCGCCGACGGAGCGCACCCCTTCGCCGGGCCGCCAGCCGTACTTCTCGGGGGGCATAGCCTCAGCCAGTTTGGTGTATCGCTGCTCGTAATAGGTGATTTCCTCTAGGAACTCGGCACGGGGCCCCGAGGTAGGCCCGGAGGAGGCCGTGGCGGCAGGCTTATCCTGAGCCCGGACCAGACTCGAGCAACACAGGACCACGACTGTAAACCAAAGAAAATAAAGAGAGATACGGCGCATCAAGCCCTCCTTTAGTAGCCAAATCTCCAACGAAACGCGATACAATACCAGAGGCAGGTCAGGCGTCAGCCTACCGCAAGTCTCCGAGAAAGCGAAAGGCCCTTCCGCACGTCTAATTTCCCGCATCTATTCCGGGGTCGTTGACGCAACAAAAGAAGGCCATACAACGTCTTTACAAAGAGAAGGTCGGAGGACGCTTTGGGTGTGACCCCCATGGATGGGCTGGCTGCAGTACCCAGTGTGGCTCCGCAGGCCCTGATCACGGCTTCCAAAGTCGGCCGGGTTCGCGGCACGCTGATTACCATCATTGAGACGCTGCGGCTCGCGTTCGATGCCCTGCGCGCGCATAAGCTGAGGAGCTTCCTGACGCTGCTGGGAGTCATCCTGGCGGTGACTACGCTGGTGGCGGTGATGAGCGTGGTGGACGGCATGAACGCCTACGTCGCGGACCGCGTTGCAAACCTCGGCGCCAACGTTTTCATCGTGGATCGCTTCGGAATCATCACCAGCCAGGACGCCTGGGTAAAAGCGCAGAAGCGTCCCCTGATCGTGCTGGAGGATTACGAGCGCCTTCGCGACAACATGAAAACCGCCAAGGCCGTGGCCGCCGAGGACGACCGCAGGGTTCAAGTGCGCTCTGGCAACGTCAAGATGGATGACACCGACGTTCTGGGCGTGACTCCGAATTATGCCGATGTGAGAAATATTAACGTGGCGCAAGGGCGCTTCATTACCGAGGCCGATGATACGCACCGCTCCGAAGTAGTCTTCATTGGGGCTGATATCGCAAAGAAGTTCTTTCCCACCGTGGATCCCATCGGAAAAACCATCAACGCGGAGACACATAGTTACGAAGTTGTGGGAGTCGCGGAGGCCATTGGCACCGCGTTTGGCAGGTCGCAGGACAATTTTGTGATTATGCCGCTCGGAACCTATTACAAGGAGTGGCACAGGCAGACCGACTGGCTGGGGATTTTTGTCCAGGCGCCGAACGGGGAAATGATGCAAGCGTCGGAAGATGAAGCGCGCATGCTGATGCGGGCGTGGCGCCATTTGCCGTATGACGCGCAGGACAATTTCGCGATTCTAGGTTCCGATTCCATCATGGCGTTATGGCATGACCTAACCGGGAATCTCGCGCTCGTCGCGGTAATGCTCGTGAGCGTGTTCCTGGTGGTCGGCGGAATTGTGATCATGAACATCATGCTGGCCAGCGTGACGGAGCGAACGCGGGAAATTGGAATACGCAGATCGCTGGGCGCGCGGAAGAAGCACATCCTGCTGCAATTCGTGACCGAATCGGCGGTGCTGGCATCGGCAGGGGGGCTGATCGGAATCAGCTTGGCCTACGGCATCGTATGGCTGGGCAGAACGCTGACATCCATTCCCATGGAGACTTCACTTTCAGCGGTGCTCGTTTCGCTGGGAGTCTCGACGGCCGTGGGACTTTTCTTTGGAATTTATCCCGCAATGAAAGCGGCAAAACTGGATCCTATCGAAGCGTTGCGGGCGGATGGCTGAGGAGCGTTGACCCCGGCTTGACCGAGGTCAGTGCAAACAACAATGGCGCAAGCACACGGCGAAAATCTGAAACAGGCCCTGGACACGCTGCGCGCGCACAAGATGCGCAGCGCGCTGACGGTATTCGGCGTGGTTCTCGGTGTCAGCGTGATCATGCTGGTTGCGGCATTGATCACCGGTTTTGATCAAACGGTTCAGGAAAACATCAAGCAGTTTGGAGCGGATACCGCTTTCATTTCCAAGTGGGACCAGGGAATGCACAGCGGAAGTCCGCCGTTGGAAGAGCGGCAGCGCAAACCGTTGACGCTCGAGGATGCCATTGCGATTCAGGATGGCAGCCCGGCGGTGAAAAATGTCACCGCGTTCATTCAAACGGGATGGATGCAGTCACACAGCGTGCGCACAAAGGCTGGCGAAGTGACGGCGATTGATTATCGCGGCGTGCAGCCGAATTTCGGGCAAGTGTACGCGAATGCCGCGACGCTGGCGGGCCGCTTCATCAGCGAGGGCGACGACCTGCACCGCGAGAAAGTGGTGATGCTCGGCGAAAACGTGGCGCCGGTATTGTTTCCCGAAGGAAATGCGGTCGGAAAAGACGTGATGATTGACGGCGCGGACTTCCTGGTCATCGGCGTAGTGGAAAAGCCGAAGGGCGGAATTGGGATGGGAGACGAAGACCGCCGCGTGCTGATCCCTTTCAACACCTTCAAGAAAATCTACTCGGGCGCGGACGAGCTCAACATCCGGATGCAAGCCTATCCTGGACATCTGGATCAAGCCGTGGACCAGGCGCGCGAAGTGCTCGACCGGCGGCGGCATGTGCCGTACGGCGGCAAAGAAAATTTTTCGATTGCCACGGCGGAGCAGCAGGTCGAGGAGTTCCACAAAATCGTAAGCATGGTAGCGATCGCCACGGTGGTGCTGAGTTCCATTGGGCTGCTCATCGGCGGCGTCGGCGTGATGAACATCATGCTGGTGAGCGTCACGGAGCGCACCCGCGAAATCGGCGTGCGCAAAGCGATCGGTGCGCGCAGCGGCGATATCACCTTGCAATTTCTGCTCGAAGCCATGACGCTGACCGGAACGGGCGGCGTGATCGCGCTGGTTTTGGTGAACGGTCTGGCGCTGCTGGTGAAGCTCACGCTGCAGTGGCCGGCGAGCGTGCCGCTGTGGGCGGCCGCAACGGGAATCGTCGTGAGCGTCAGTATCGGATTAATC
Organism: Acidobacteriota bacterium; assembly: GCA_013289835.1. Classification (GTDB taxonomy): domain Bacteria; phylum Acidobacteriota; class Terriglobia; order Acidiferrales; family UBA7541; genus Acidiferrum. The sequence goes on from JABCZG010000012.1 coordinate 60,395, forward strand.
TTTGGCGTGTGGCCGGCAATGAAGGCGGCGAAGCTCGATCCCGTGGAAGCGCTGCGCTACGAATAATTCCTGCGAACGTTTTTCTGCTAATTGAATTCCTGAAATAATCTGAGGAAACTAACGCACCAAAGCGGCAGTCATTGCGGTTGCAGGAGCGTGTTCTGAGGGCGCTGGCTGCGCGCCGGGCCAGGCTACGGCAAGAGTGAGCGCGCGGTGGAAAAGCAAACCTGTGCGGCTGTTCACAGTAACGGATAGAACGTTTCCGCCGTTGGCGGAGATTTCCGCGAGGCCTTCTTTTTCCATCTGAAGACTTCTGTCCGGTTTGTAGTACGCGACGCGCAAGCGGTGTGGCCCGGCGGAAAGAGGACGCTTGAATTGAATCGCAGTGCCGCCAGCAGCGGCGGACAAATTTGCGGTGAAGACTAAATCCTGGTCCGCGAAAACGGCCAGCACGCCTTCCGCGACGGTCGAATTGATTTCAATATGAAGGTCCGAAGCGGGCGTACTTTGCGGTGCGCTTTGCGGTTCCGAAGCGCTCGCTTGCGGGCGCGAACGCGCAAACGGGTAGAGCGCGCGGGCGAGGTCTTCGCATGACGCGAAGCGCGCTGCGGGATCCTTCGCGAGGCAACGAGCGATGATGCCGTCGAGCGCGGGAGGCACCGCCGGATTGAGGAGCGAGGGCGGCGCGGGTTCCGAATTCATAATCTGGCCGCAGACTTCGCCGAGGGAAGCGCCTTCGAAGGGCCGGACGCCCGTCAGCATCTGATAAAAAACAATGCCCAGGGAAAATTGATCGGAACGCTGATCCTGAATTTCGCTGCGAATTTGTTCGGGGGCCAGGTAGGCCGGAGTTCCAAGGATGCGGCCGGCGCCGCAGGCCTGCGTAGCAAGGCGGGCGATGCCGAAGTCGCCGAGTTTTACCTTGTTGTCTTTGGTGACGAGAATATTTCCGGGTTTGACGTCGCCGTGAATAATTCCCGCGCGATGCGCGGCGGCGAGTGCGCCGGCGAGATCGACAGTCCATGCGCAGGCGCGCTGAATCGTGGCCGTGGACGAAGCAAAAAAATGTTCGAGCGTTTTCCCGGCGACATATTCCATGACGAGAAAGGGGGTGCCCTGCTCGTCGATGCCGACGTCGAATAGCTGCACGACGGCGGAATGCGAAAGCTGACCGACAATTTGCGCTTCATTCAGGAATTGCTGCTGGAGGTCTTCGCCGAAGCCGTTGACAAACGTTTTGAGGGCCACGGTGCGGCCGATGACGTTGTCGCGCGCTTTTTCGACGCGGCTGGTGGTCCCGGAGCCGAGCAGCTCGAGAGCCTGGTAGCGGCCTTTTTGAAAAGCAATCATTAGGCAGAGCGAAGCAGACGGGCGGCGCGATCGCGCAAGCCGTTGCCATTGGTTTGTGGCTGAACTTCGGTAACCGCTTTGCAGCGAGCCAGCGGATAGAGCTCCTGGGCGAGAATTTCCGCCGTGGCGTAGCGCGCGGCAGGATCTTTTGCCAGGCAGCGGACAATCACGCCGTCAAAAGCCGTGGGCAGCGAAGGATTGGCGTGCGAAGCCGGGAGCGGAGTGGACGAAAGAACACGGCCGCAAATGCCTTGCAGCGAATCGGCGTCGAAGGGCCGCTTGCCGGTGACCATTTCATAGAGGACTACGCCGAGAGAGAAAAGATCGGAGCGCGAGTCCTGCGGCTTGCCGAGAATTTGTTCCGGGCACCAATAAGCCGGCGTGCCTAGGAGCGGCGAGGCACCGGTGTCGTGGCTGGCCAGGCGGGCCATGCCGAAATCCATGAGCTTCACACGGCCGTCATTGGTGATGAGCACGTTGGCCGGTTTGACGTCGCCGTGAATGACACCCTTGCGATGGGCTATGCCGAGCGCGCATGCGATTTCCGCGACCCAGGCACAGGCCTTGGGAAACGGGAGGCTGCCCTTTTCCAGGATGCGGTCGAGGGGCTGGCCTTCGAGATATTCCATGACCAGGTAGGGCGTTTGCGTGGGTTCATCAATGCCCATATCGTGGAGCGTCATGATGGAAGGATGCGAAAGCTGGCCGACGACGCGCGCTTCCTGCAGGAAGCGCTGGCGGGCCTCGCCTTGGGCCAATTCCTTTGCGAACAGCTTGATGGCCACCAGGCGGCCGATCATGGGATCGTGGGCGCGAGCGACACGTCCGGTGGCACCGGTTCCGATGATTTCGAGAATCTCGTAGCGACCGACTAGCACGTGAACCTCTCCCTCAGACCTACAAGTTGCTTGTCAATTGAATGATGATGGGGGAAGGGGGTGTTCTATTGAATGGTGCAAGCGTTCTGTTGAGAAGGGTACGGAGGTACTAGGACAGAGGGGGTGGATTATAAGTTCTTAATTTTGCGGGGGTTAGACGCGCGAGGTGGCTTCGAGTGACTTGCACTGTTTTGCGACAGGGTTGAGAGAACGGATTTCGATTTCCGTGTCGAGCCAGGCGCGCTCAGCGTCACGGGTATGGCGGGAAACCTTGAGAGGGGAGCAGAAACAAGGGGTACTCTCCCCCGGTTTCTGTAAGTGTTGATTCTAAGGGAGTTAGGTCTTCCATAAGTCCATTAGAATGAACACTTGTGGGGCTTTTTGGAAGTGTTCATTCTAAAGAGCTTGGGGGTTGACATAACTAAGTGGCTCGAGCCCTGCACGTGCAGATGGTGCATGGGCGCATTGACGGATTGTTTGGGTGCAGAGGCTGAAAACGAAAGCGGGGCAGCTAGGCCCCGGCCGGGTCGGGGTGAACTTGCCGCAATCCAAGTATGAGTGTACCTAAGATAAAGATACAACAAATGGCATAGTCTGTCCAGAGGTAAAAACGGTGCGGTTGCCAGCGACGTGAGGGAGACAGAAATCAGTTTAAGGGCTGGGGGTACGGAGCGGGGCGAGGGCTGGGGCGGAGTTGAGGCGAGCGGGAAAATCGTGGACGAAGGAAATCATGGAGGGGTGCCAAACGCGGTTGAAGCCGAAGAGGTCCATCTCATGAAGGGCTTGCTCGGTGGGCCACTTTTCAAAAGCCATGCGATAGGTGGCTACGAAGACGCCGGTGCGGTCCTCGCCGAAATGACAATGGACGAAAATTTTCTGCGCGGGGTCCTCGCGAAAGAGCGAGAGGAATTGAAGCACCTGCTCGTTGGTAGGGGCGGACCAGCCGCCAACGGGGATGCTGACGAAACGCATGCCCAGGGACTCGACTTGCTGGCGTTCCCATTGCATTTTCGCGGGATCTTCGAGGCGAAGATCGACAACGGTGTTGATGCCGAGTTTCTTTAATTCGACCAGGCCTTGTGATTTCGGCTGAGCACCGCGATACAGATGATCGTTGATTTTTCCGCTGTTGGGAATCGCGGGGATGTGAAGCTTTTCTCCGTAGGCGGAGTGCATCTCGGAAGGAGGCGGAGTTCCTTGGGCGGAGAGAGAGCGAGGCGCGAGAAAGAAAGCAAGGAGCGAGAGAAGCAAGAAAAAACGTTTCATAGTGCAATTAGATGCAAGAAGTGTAGCGTGAGAGGCAACGAAGCGAAAAGTGTTGAGAACGAAGCGGTTGAGAGGAAAGGGTACCACTACAAATAGACGCAGTACGAAAACGTCAACCACATTTTGCGTTTTTCTCTTGACAGAAAATTTTCTTCCGTTGATACTGCGATTCCAGATTCGGGGGACGTGGAAGCGCCAAACGGACTGAGTCGGGGAAGCACGAAGGTCCGAATGAGTCCACGAAACCGGCCCTGGTTCTAAGCGAAAAATCGAGCGCGAAGTTTCTGCTCCGCGCCCGTACGTAAGGCGGAGCACCTGCTGTTAGGCTGAGTGCGAACCACCGGCCAACGGCATGGCATTGGCATTTCGCGCTGGCCGTAAAGCGCGATCGCAAGTCGATCGGCTTTTTTTTCGCTGGCCGCTTTCACGAACCCAGCGAATCGGGAATTGGCGTGAGCTTCAGCCCAGACCCTGAAGCGAAGCGCGGCACCTCTGTGGGACGCAGAGGAGTAAAATAGAAGGGCTCCCCCGTGCCAGTGGGGACCCGAAAGCACGGAGGAGCGGATGGCTACTGTGAAACATGCATTGAGCGGGAAATCCCTGGCGACGGATGCGTCCCCGGAAATCGGGGCGAACGTTACAGGAAAAGGTCTGGCATTCGAGCGGTACTTTACCGACGGAAAGAAATCTCCCTTCGACACGGTGGAATGGGAGAAGCGCACCGCGCTGATCGGAAACGAGAAGGGCGTGACGATCTTCCGCCAGGAAGACGTGGAAGTGCCGAAGAGCTGGTCGCAGACGGCGACGAACATCGTCACCAGCAAATATTTTCATGGGAAGCCGGGGAGCGCGCAGCGCGAAGGATCGGTGCGGCAACTGATTGGCCGCGTGGTGAACACCATCGTGCGTTGGGGCGAGGAGTGCAAGTATTTCGCGGATGCGGAATCGCGGGACGCGTTTCGCGACGAGCTGACGCACCTGCTGGTCGAGCAGAAGATGGCGTTCAATTCGCCGGTGTGGTTCAACGTGGGCGTGCAGCCGAAGCCGCAGTGCTCGGCCTGCTTCATCAATTCGGTTAGCGACAACATGGAATCGATCATGGGGCTGACGCGGACGGAAGGGATGCTGTTCAAGTGGGGCTCGGGGACGGGAACGAATTTTTCGACCTTGCGCGGGAGCCGCGAGACCCTGAGCGGCGGCGGGATTGCGTCGGGGCCGGTGAGCTTCATGAAGGGGTTTGATGCGTTCGCAGGCGTGATCAAGAGCGGCGGGAAGACGCGGCGCGCGGCCAAGATGGTGATCCTGAACATCGATCACCCGGACATCGTGGAATTCATCGAATGCAAGATGAAGGAAGAGCGCAAGGCACACGTGCTGATCGAGCAGGGCTATGACAGCTCGATTGACGGCGACGCGTACGCTTCGATCTTCTTCCAGAACGCGAATCATTCGGTGCGCGTGACGGACGACTTCATGCGCGCGGTGGTCGACGACAAAGATTGGTGGACGAAGAACGTTATTGACGGGCAGCCCAATGAAAAGCTGCGGGCGCGCGACCTGATGATGAAGATTTCGGATTCGACGTGGCACTGCGGCGATCCGGGGATGCAGTACGACACGACCATCAACCGGTGGCACACGTCGAAGAACACGGCGCGAATCAATGCGTCGAATCCGTGCAGCGAATACATGTTCCTGGACGATACGGCGTGCAACCTGGCTTCGCTGAACCTGATGAAGTTCGTGAATGCCAGCGGGTCGTTTGATGTGCCGGCGTTCAAGCATGCGGTGGACGTAACGATTACGGCGCAGGAAATCCTGGTGGATAACGCGAGCTACCCGACGCCGAAGATTGCGGAGAATTCGCACAACTTCCGGCCGCTCGGACTTGGCTACGCAAACCTCGGCGCGCTGCTGATGTCTATGGCACTGCCGTACGACTCTGACGAAGGGCGAGACGTGGCGGGCGCGATTACGGCGCTGATGTGCGGCGAAGCTTATGCGCAGTCTTCGCGGATTGCGGAGCGCATGGGACCCTTCCCGGGCTACGAAGTGAACCGCGAGCCGATGCTGGACGTGATTCGAATGCACCGCGACGCGATGCGCGGGATCAAGCCGGAGCACGTGCAGAAGGAATTGTTCATGGGCGCGCAGGAATCGTGGGACACGGCGCTGAAGCACGGCGAACAGTTTGGGTTCAAGAATTCGCAGGTGACGGTGCTGGCGCCGACGGGCACCATCGGCTTCATGATGGATTGCGACACCACGGGGATCGAGCCGGACCTGGCGCTGGTGAAGTACAAAAAGCTGGTGGGCGGCGGGCTGATCAAGATTGTGAACAACACGGTGCCGCAGGCGTTGATGAAGCTGGGATACACGCCGGAACAGAGCAGCGAGATCGTTTCGTATATCGACAAGAACGGGAAGATCGAAGGCGCGCCGTACTTGAAGATGGAAGATTATCCAGTGTTTGATTGCTCGCTGGCACCGCAGGGCGGCGGGCGGTCGATCACCTGGACCGGACACGTGAAGATGATGGCGGCGGCGCAGCCGTTCCTTTCGGGCGCGATTTCGAAGACCATCAACATGCCGGAGGAATCGACCGTCGAGGATATTTCGAATGCGTACGTTGAATCGTGGAAGGTGGGGCTGAAGGCCGTGGCCATCTACCGCGACAATTCGAAGCGTTCGCAGCCGCTGAATGCGGGCGGAAGCAAGACGGAAGAGAAGAATACGGAAGCGGTTGCCGCAGCAGAACCCATGCAGCGCGAACTGTTTGCGCGGATGCAGCGGGAGAAGATGCCCGTGGAGCGCGCTTCGGTGACGCACAAGTTCAGCGTGGGAGGGCACGAAGGGTACATCACCGTCGGGATGTATGAGGACGGCCGGCCGGGCGAGGTCTTCATGAAGATGTCCAAGGAAGGCTCGACGCTATCCGGCATGGTGGACGGTCTTGCGCTGACCATTTCGCTGGGCTTGCAGTATGGCGTGCCGCTGAAGGTATTCGTGGACAAGCTGCTGAACACACGGTTCGAACCATCGGGTATCACCGCGAATCCGAATATACGTTTTGTTTCCTCGGTGCTGGATTACATCGCGCGGTGGATGGGCGGACGGTTTATCTCGAGAGACTATTTGAAACTCAACGGCGAACAGATCGCAGCACAGGTTAGCGCTCTGCAAAGTGTGGTGTCTCCTGCGTTAGGTAGCGGGGCGAATTGGACGCCCGAGCCGATGAAGCTGACGAACGCGCACGAAGGCGCGCCGACGTGCAGCGAGTGCGGCATGCTGATGGTGCCGAACGGCGCGTGCTACAAATGCGAGAACTGCGGCAGCACGAGCGGTTGCAGCTGATTCGCAAAGGAGAGATGAGAGCACACATACGATGAGCGCACTCCCATCCGGCACAGGTGTGGCAGCACGGCTCGCTCCGGCGAAACCCAAGACTCGCGGCTTTTTGCATATTGTTCGGCATGGCGCCGGACCCAACGCGATTTATATCGTGACGTATCACCGCTTGAATCAGGAAGGCTCCGCGGCTCAGCACCGCACGGAGGGGCATCCGAAACCGTTGCTGGCGGAAGGGGCGCAGGAGCTGATCGAATTGCTGGAACGAATCGGCGTGGACTTTCATCTAAGTGAAGTGCGCGGGGCGCTGGAAGATATTCTTCGGCTCGGCTCAGCCAACATCCCCGATCTGTGGCTCAGCGATGAGGAGATGCTCGAGAAAGGCCTCGTCGAGGGCTAGGGTCAAACTGAAAACGAAACAACGGCCGGAGCAGAAATGCTTCGGCCGTTTCGTTTTTGATGCCCGGGTTCAAACACACTCAAGAACGCGGATCTTCTGCAACTCAGGCACGGCCTATTCGTGTTGCGATGCAAGGTGGAAGCTCGTATAGTAGCCGCATGAGCCCCCTCCGAGCACGCGTTGAGAACGGGCGCATCATACTCGACGAGCCGACCACCTTGCGGGACGGGACGGTTATCGACCTGGTTGCCGATGATGAAGGCGACGACCTCACGAATGAGGAACGTCACGCCCTGCATGAAGCGCTATCGGCGTCCTGGGAGTCGGCAGAGGCTGGCCGGCTCCGCCCCGGGTCTGCCATCTTGGATGAGTTGCGCCGACGGCGGTGAACCTGCAGGTTCGCGTTACACCTGAGGCTGAAACGCAGATCCGCGAAATCGATGGCTGGTGGCGCGAAAATCGTTCAGCTGCGCCAGACTTGTTCCTGAGCGAACTTACCGAATCATTCGACATTATTGCCGGTGCACCCCAGATAGGGCGCTTGTACAGAAAATCGCCTCTCCGGAATGCGCGACGTTTGCTACTTAAACAGACGCGTTATCACGTCTACTACGTAACCATGCCTGGTGAGGTTAGGGTGCTCGCGGTGTGGCACGCCCAACGTGGAGTTGGACCACCTCTGCGGGCTCTGTGAATCGAGGCCCTAAGAATTCCCGCCCACTATCGAGATGCTTGATCCCCTCGGTTTCCTGCTTTCTCGCGTTTTCGGTCAGCGCGGACGGGGACGAAGGGGCGGGCGGGCGGTAAGGGAGCGGGGGCGCATGCGGAAGCGCGGGCCGATGGGCGGGGGGACGTTGCGGAGGAAGTCGCCGCAGCAGGGGCAGTGGCCGTCGTTGAGAGTGGGCACGGTGATATCGGCGCGCATCCATTGGCCGCGGGCTTCGCAGAGCGGATTGATGCACTGCACGGTAAAACCGGGCATGTATTGCATTTGATCTCCCTCAGAGGCCGCAAAAGCTTGCATTTTTCCGGTGACCACGCAACGAGCGAGCGGCTCGCGGCCGCACCTGGAATAAATCCGAGCTCCCCTTGCCGGATAAACCCCTCGCACGATCCGATGAATGGGAATCCGTGGTCACAAAGACCGCGGGTACAGCGTTCGACTGGGCCGCGCGGGAACAGTGCCAGCGATGGAGCGGATTGTGGCGCGAGAGGCCTGTGGTGTCAAGAGAAAAGAGTACAAGGGATTGTGGTATGGTTGCGGGAGCATTTCTAGTGACTGGTTGATTCGTGACTGGTGGCTGGCGAAGAGCCGCGAGAATCACGGAAATGGCCGGTTCGAGCGGATCAAGAAATAGTGAGGGGTCCGATTGCGTAGCAAGAAGTGATGGTGGCGCGGCGCGAGTTGTGCGTGGACGGGCCGCGAGACGGAGAGAGAGATGCCGACTACAGGAAAGTTTGATTTGGGTGGCGGAGGGATGCCGCAGATGCCGAATTTGAGCGGCGCGGGGAAGAGAATTTTGCAGCTGGCGATCGTGATCGTGCTGTTTTTCGTGTTGATGGCGAGCATTACTTCCATTCCAACGGGAAATGTGGGCGTGCTGACGCTGTTTGGGCGGGTGACGGGCGACGTGCTGCCCGAGGGAATTCACATGATCAATCCGCTGAAGTCGGTGGAGAAGCTCTCGGTGCAAACGCAATCGGTGAAGGAAAGCGCTAACGTGCCTTCGAATGAGGGGTTGATCCTGGCGCTGGACACGTCGCTGCTGTTCCGGCTGGACAAATCGATGGCGGCGCAGGTGTTTCAGACGGTTGGGTCGGATTACGCGGAGAAGATTGTGGAGCCGACGCTGCGGGCGGCGATCCGCGCGTCCACGTCGGCGCATTCGGCGAATGCACTGTATACGAATGCGCGTGAGTTGGTGCAGCAACAGATCCAGGACGAGTTGAAGGCGCAACTGGCGCCGCGCGGCGTGATCGTCGAAAACGTACTGCTGCGCGACGTGCAGTTGCCGGCCATGTTGAAGAGTTCGATCGAGGCAAAGCAACAGGCCGAACAGGATGCGCTGCGCATGAGCTTCATCTTGCAAAAGGAAAAGCAGGAAGCCGAGCGCAAGCGCATCGAGGCGCAGGGCATCGCGGACTTTCAGAAAATCGTGGCGACGGGGATCAGCCCGCAATTGCTGGAATGGAAAGGTATTGAGGCGACGGAAAAGCTGGCGGCGAGTGCGAATGCCAAGGTGGTGATTATCGGGAATCCGAAGAATGGGCTGCCGCTGGTGCTGGAGCCGAAGTAACGGTGAATGGTGACTAGCGACTCGTGACTGGTGACTTGTAATTCATAACTGGCGAGTATGATCCTCCCTGCCTGAATAGCAGATCCAGCCGGCAAAACGGAAGTACGAAGATTTTCGTTGACAATACGAAGAGCTTCGTATTAGTGTCTGCGCATGAGCCAGGAACCACTACAAAAACCAACGGCGTCTGAGCTGGAAATTCTGCGTGTGCTTTGGGCGCGCGGGCCTTCGACGGTGCGGGAAGTGCACGAAGCACTGAGCGAGCAAAAGGCGCTGGGGTACACGACTGTTTTGAAATTGCTGCAAATCATGACGGCGAAGGGCACGGTGCGCCGAAACGAAGACCAGAGGGCTCACGTTTATGAAGCTTGCCAGCCGGCCGCGGATACGAAGCGCCAGCTGGTCGGCGATGTTTTGCAGCGGGTGTTCGAGGGATCTGCCAGCGAATTGATGATCCACGCGCTGGAAGGGCGGCGAACTTCGAAGAAGGAATTGGGAGAGTTGCGGCGTCTATTGGATGAGTACGAGAGGAGAACGCGATGAGCTACTTCGCGAATTGGATCTCGCCGGAAGTGATGCGAACGCTCGGGTGGACGCTGCTGCATTTTATCTGGCAGGGCGCGGCGCTGGCGGCGCTGTTCGCGGTGGTAGTCGCGGCTTGCCGAAGCGCCGCGGCGCGTTACGCGCTGGCGGTGGGTGCGCTGGTGCTGATGATGTTGGCTCCCGTTCTTACATTCGCGTGGTTACTCCAGGAAACGAGTCCGGCCGTGCGGTCTGGGGCGCAAGCTGCTTTGGCAAAGGTGGGGACAGCGGGGCAGCGCACAATCGTTGCCGCGAACGCCGGCGCCCCGGCCGCGGAAGTTGCAGGCGAAACGCCGGCGGCGATGCTGTGGCTGGTGGAGTTGTGGTTCTTGGGGGTGCTGTTGTTGAGCTTGCGGACGGCGGGCGGATTGTTTGTGATCGAGAGAATGCGGCGCAAGGAGCTTCGACCGATCGGGCGAGAGCTGTACCTGCGATGTATTGCGCTGCAATTGAGGATGGGACTTGAGCGCGTGGTGCGGTATTGCGAATGCGAGCGGCTGGAGGCTCCGGTGGTGCTCGGGTGGTTCCGTCCGGTGGTGCTGCTGCCGATCAAGGCGCTGACGGGGTTGAACGAAGAGCAGATCGAGGCGGTGATTGCGCATGAGCTGGCGCACATTCGGCGGCTGGATTGCTTTGTGAATCTTTTCCAGATTGCGGCGGAAACGCTGCTGTTCTACCACCCGGCGGTTTGGTGGGTGAGCCAGCGGATTCGAGCGGAGCGGGAACACTGCTGCGACGACGAGGCGATTGCGATTTGCGGCGATGCGGTGAACTACGCGCGTGCGCTGACGCTGATGGAAGAGTGGCGGACGGCTCCGGCGTTACTGATGGCAGCCAATCGCAGTCCACTGGCGGAGCGCGTGTTGAGGCTGCTGGGATTGAATGGAGCTACGGGGAGGACACGCATGGCGGGACTGGGAATGAGTTTTGTTTGCCTGGCCGGGGCGCTGCTGGCGGGGAATGCGTTTCTCGGGGTGGCGCATGCTTCGCTGGGAGCGAGTGCCGCTATAAAGCAAGATCATTCGAGTGATAGCGTGATTGTTGTCAGGCCGGAGCCTGCGGCGGCGAACGAAAGCCGGCCGCAAGCGGCCAAGCCTTCCGGAACGGGGACTCAGCCTGCGCCGAAAGCTCAGACGGACAACAACAAGGCTTCGCAGACATCCAGCGATGAACAGGACAAGAAAGAATCCTATCTGGATGCGATGCAGGCGGCGGGATTCAAGAATCTGAACGTGGACGAGATCATCGCGATGAAGATTCAAGGGGTTACGCCCGCGTATGTGAAGCAGATTCACGAGATGGGATTTCAGCCGAACGCTGACGAAATCATCGGGATGAGAGTGCAGGGCATCACTCCCGAATACATTCGTGAGATGCAGGGCATCGAAGCAAAGCTTACGGTGGACCACTTAATCGGGATGAAGGTGCAGGGCATTACTCCGCAATACGCGCACGATTGGCGCGAATTGCGGCTGCAGCCCGGGCCGGATGGTCTTATTGGAATGAAAGTGCAGGGAATTACGCCGGAGTATATCCGCGAGATGCGGGCGACGGGACTCGAGCCCGATGCCGATGAGCTGATCGGGATGAAGGTGCAAGGCATTACTCCGGAATATGTAAGAGAGATGCAGGCGGCAGGGCTCAAGCCCGAGACGGACGAGTTGATCGGGATGAAGGTGCAGGGCATTACGCCGGAGTACGTGAAGAGCCTGCAGGCGGCGGGATTCAAGGATCTCAGCTGCAACGAACTGATCGGTGCGAAGGTGCAGGGGATCACGCCGGAATTCATCGAAAAGGCGCGCAAGCACGGTTTTCAGAATTTGACGCTGGACAAGCTGATTGGGCTGAAGCACGCGGATATTTTGTGAGCTTCGCGAATTGCACGGAGAGGAGTGACGAATCATGAATCTCGAACGAATTGCCGGGCTGGTCCTGATTATTGCGGGCGTGACGTTTACCGTCGCGAGCACGATTGGAGACGAGACGCGCAGCGGCGATTGGACGATTCACCGGTCCGACGAGGCGGGGAAAGTGGAGTTCTCGTTGATGGATTCCCGCGCGGGGCACCATTTCCATCACAGCTCGGACTGGTCGGCGAGCGACTTTGCGGGATTGGATTTTTCGAAAGCCGGGCGGCAGGACGTGCACTTCACGATTGCGCGCGACGCGGGGAAATTCGAATGCGAGGGATTCCTGCAGGATGGAGAGGGAGCAGGCCTGTTTCATTTCGCGGCCGATCCGAAATATGCGCAAGAGATGAAGTCGCTCGGATTTGAACGAATCGATGGCGACGGGCAGTTCGCGATGGCCATTCACGACGTCAGCCTGAAGTTCGCAAAAGAAATCAACAGCAAGAACTTAGAAGGATTGGACACGGACAAGCTCATCGCGTTCAAGATTCACGGAGTGACCCCGGAATTTATCGACGCGATTCGTTCGTCGGGGTTGAACGTTTCCGACAGCGACAAATTCATTGCCTTCCGGATTCATGGCGTTTCTCCGGAGTTCATTTCTGGAATTCGCTCGGCTGGGCTGAACATTTCCGATGCCGATAAGTTGATTGCGTTCCGCATTCACGGGGTGAGCCCGGAAATGATTCGCAGCCTCCGGCAGGCCGGCTACGCGCCAGATGCGGATAAGCTCATCGCCATGAGGATCCATGGAGCGACGCCGGAGTGGGTGGATGAGCTGAAGAAGTGCGGGTACGATCGCATGGACCTGGATAAATTGATCGCCTTCCGGATTCACGGAGTCTCGCCAGAGTTTATCGGGGAACTCCAGAAGCTGGGATTTGCACATCCGGAGCCGGATCAACTGATTGCCATGCGTATTCATGGAGTGACGCCGGAATTCATCACCGGGCTTCAATCGCGTGGAATGAAAAACCTGACCGTCGACCAACTGGTCAGCATGAAAATTCACGGGATTGATTGACCTTGGGGACTTAGCAACACGCCCGCCGGGCCGAGCAATTGAAGCGAAGAAATTTCCGCGGCAATTCGAACCAAGCTCAACCACAAAATAACCAGTGCGAATGCCGAAAATGGCGCGACTGAGAATTACGGTTTGGGAGGCGGAGTCTGCGCGGCAGGCTCGGCCGGCGGAGCAGGCGCGGTCGCGGTGCCAGAGGTGTCCGGCGGCGGCTGCAATTCCTGGATACGGGACTTCAGCCGCGCAACTACTTCTTGTTTATCGCCTATCTGCTGCTTCTGGGAATCCAGCTTGGCTTTTCCAGCGGTGTCATGTGCATAGTCGGGATTAGAAAAGTAGGTGTCCTGCGCCAAGGCCAGTTCGCGCTGCATAAGATCGAGATCGCTTTGCGCTTGCTTGAGTTGTTCCTTGAGTTCAGCAAGTTCCTTGGCATCTTTTGGATCTTTTTGATCCTTCGCGCCTTCGGCTGCGGGGGCGCCACTGGGTGGGTTACCTGCTACGCCGGGGGCGGGAATAGGGACAGGGAACCCCGAGGCGGGTGTGGCGTCGGGAGCGGCAGGTTTCACGTCGTCTTCGGTAATGACTCTTGCGGGTTTGGCGTTCGCGGCCGCCTTTTTCTGCTCGCGCGCACGGCGGGCGGCCTCTGCAACTGACTGAGTATCCTGGGATTGGGCGAGAGTGGCCGCCGGAATCAGCGCGGCGGAGAGAACCGCGGGAAGGGCCAGGCGCAATAGGATGCAGCGCAACATGTTGCGACTCCTCATAGCTGAGTGAGCTTGGACAATTCTTACGATACCCCGCGGGAACGTGTATGACAATCCCCCGCGGAAAAGCAGTGCGAATCAGCCAATGGACGAAATAAAGCGCGCTTCGGACAGGTCATAAGCATTCGTGGGGAGACTCCTGTGCTGGCGGCATAGCCCGGGGTGGTACGCGTGCGACTATACTGAAATGCGGATAGAAGCGAGAATCGGCGAGAAGAAACAAGGCATGGCAAGAGTTTCAAGATCAACGCTGATCGAGTTGTCTCTGCTGCTCGTTTTTTGCTTAGCGCCGGTGACTCATGCGCAGCAACCGCCCCCCTCGAAGCCGGAAACAGCGCCTGCCGAGGCGCCTGCGATGGTAACAAAGCAGGAGAGCATTCCGCCGAGGTCCGAGCACCGGTTTTGGGACAAGGAGAACGACTGGCTGTTTGCGGGAGTTGGGGCGTCGCGGACGCTGGACTATTTTTCGACGCTGAATTTGAGGCGCAGGGGCGATAAGGAACTCCTGGTCACTAATGATCTGGTGGATGATCACGCGGCGTTCGCGGTGGTTGAGGCAGCGGGAACGGGCGTTTCGATCGGCGCGTCGTATTTATTTCACCGCTATGGACACCACAAGCTGGAGCGATGGACGTCGATCGTGCATATTGGGCTGACGACGACCGGGGCGGTGCGCAACTATTGTTTGAAGACGGCGCATCATCCGGCAACTGGTCCCTAGACGGCGGGATCTCGCAACGCGGAAACGGTTTTGAACTGGCTCCCGTCCAATACAAGCAGATGGAATATTGCGGTTCGAACGACAGTCCTGCATACTCGCGGCGCGCGCGAGTGCTGTCCCCCAGCGCATCGAGATTGACGATGAAAATAATCCGAGGAAGTCTCATGGGACGGTCGGCATCCCTTCATGTTTTCCTGTTTGTTATTTTTGTTAGCCTGGGGTGTTCCCAGGTCTCGTTCGCGGCAGCTCCCCAGGTGGCTCGTGCGGAGCTGAAGCCATATCCAGCGCAAACTTCTCCGCAGGATAAGAATTCTCCGCCAAGCCCAGCCTCTGGATCACAAACTTCGGAGCAGTCCAGGACCGAGCAATACACGCTATCGCAGGAGCGTTACGAGAAGGCGGTGGCGTATTCGCGGGCGGATTACACGCTGTACTTCGTTTCTTATTTTCTCGGCGGACTTTTTCTGTTCCTTATTTTGCGGCTGGGAGTGGCGGCGAAGTTTCGCGACATTGCCGAGAATGTGAGCGAGAAGAGGTGGGTGCAAGGAGTGGTGTTCGTGCCGCTGCTTTTTTTGACGATTGACGCGCTGGACCTGCCGATCAGCGTCTATTGGCACTCGCTTTCGTTGCGATACGAGCAGTCGATCCAGGGATGGGGCTCGTGGTTCTGGGACTGGGCGAAGGGAGAATTCGTGGTGATGGTTTTGGGGATTCCCGTTGTTCTAGTTTTGTACGCGTTGATGCGGCGCAGCCCGCGGCGGTGGTGGCTCTATGCTTGGGTTCCGGCGGTGCTATTCGAATTGGCGCTGATTGTCATCACTCCGATGGTGATTGATCCGCTGTTTAACAAATTCGAGCCGCTGAACAAAGAACATCCAGAGCTTGTGGCTTCGATCGAGAAGTTGACGAATCGCGCGGGCGTGCCGATTCCGCCGGAGCGCATGTACCTGATGCTGGCGAGCCAAAAAACCAACGCGATCAACGCGTATGTAACGGGGTTGGGCGCGTCGAAGCGCGTCGTCATTTGGGATACGACCATTCAGAAAACCACGAATGACGAGGCGTTATTCATCGTTGGACATGAACTAGGCCATTACGTCCTCGGGCACGTTTGGAAAGGATTTCTGTTGGGTGCGGCAGGGCTTTTGGTGGCGCTCTATCTACTGTTTCGCGGATTGCACTGGACCCTCGGGCGCTGGGCCAAAGACTGGAACCTGTATGGCCCGGAAGATTGGGCTTCGCTCGCGGTGCTGTTGCTGCTGCTGCAGGTGCTGCTGTTCTTTTCTTCGCCGGTCATCAGCGGGGTCAGCCGCATGGAGGAGCATGCCGCTGATGTCTATGGATTGGAAGTGATTCACGGGTTAATCCCGAATTCTGCGGAAGTCGCTGCGCACGCGTTTCAGGTGCTGGGGGAACTGGACTTGGCGGATCCGAATCCGCCGGCGTTCATCACGTTCTGGCTGTATTCGCATCCGCCGCTGGGAGACCGGTTGGTGTTCGCGCACAGTTACGATCCGTGGTCCAAGGGGGAATCGCCGAAGTACGTGAAATAGCCACGAGCGTCAGTGCGCTGAGATTCTATTGTGCGTGGCGGGAGTTGGAATGTTTGCGTGCGAAGGCGGCAACTTTGCTGCGATTGCCGCAAGCGGCCATGGAGCACCACCGGCGGCGACGCGTGCGAGAGGCGTCGTAGAAGAAGAGGCCGCATCGAGGGTTGGCGCAGAGGCGAATGGGGGCTCTCGCTCCTTCGACGACAATCTCCGCGGCGGAACGGGCGATGGCGGCGAGCAGCCAGTCGAGACTGTCTTCGCGGGCGATGTACTCGATGCGCCAGGATTGATCTTGCTGCAAGAGTTCGTCGTGGCCCTCGGTGATGCGGAGGAGGGCATTCACCGGTTCGACCCACTCGCGGGCGATTCGTTCCTTTCGGACCATGGCCGTGAATATGCGATGCAGCGATTCCCGTAGGCGGTGAGATTTTTCGAGAAGAGCGTCGGCGGACTGGGGGTCGCTCTGGGGCAGGAGCAGCAGCCGGGCGCTCCGCTCAGAAGATACGATGCGCGAAGCCTCGAGGAATGCAATAAGGTCTTCCCAATGAAGCTCTCGCGAAGGAGGGGCAGCGTTGACGAAGTTGAGGGCCAGGCGTCCGCCGAGGAGTGTGTGGGCCTCAGTATGATTAAGCGAGGGCATGACGGCGATAACCGGTTATGAGCTTCAAGACGGTTATCATACGCTTGTTTGGGCATAATGGACCATTTCTTTGAAACCTTTGGAGAATTGACGACTCTTATTCGGTAGGCGGCTGAAAATGAGAACCTTGATTACGGTCTTAGTGCTCGCAGCTTTCGTGCTTGGCGCATTCGCGCTGACATCCCACCATAGTCCACGGGCTCTCCAAAGCGCCCAGGCGGGCATGCGGGCACCGGTTGTGGTTGAGCTTTTTACGTCGGAAGGGTGTTCAAGCTGCCCTCCGGCCGACTCTCTTTTGGCGAGACTCGCAGACCAGCAACCGGTGGGCAACGCGGAAATCATCGCGCTGGAAGAACACGTTGATTATTGGAACGACTTGGGTTGGATGGACCCGTTTTCTTCGCGAGAGTGGACCACGCGGCAAAACGTGTATGCCGGTCCACTGGGGAATGGCAACCCGTATACGCCGCAAATGGTGATTGACGGCAAAACGGAGGTAGTTGGCAGCGATGCGGGCAAGGCGCGCCAATTGATTCAACAAGCGGCCGGGGAAGAGAAAGCACCAGTAATGCTGACGCAGAGCAGCGCGGCCAAGAGCGGCGCCGCGGAGTTCTCCGTAAAGGTGGGACTTCTGCCGCGAAGCACGAAGGGCGATACGGCGGAGGTGTGGCTGGCGGTGACGGAAACGGCGCTGCATTCCGCGGTATCACGCGGAGAAAATGCGGGCGAGGATTTGCATCACGCCGCGGTGGTGCGAACGATGGAACGGATCGGTGAAGCGAAAGGCGCGAGCGAAGCCGCTTTTGCTAAAGATGTGAGCGTTCCACTGAAACCGGAATGGAAGCGTGAAAATTTGAAGGCCGTCGTGCTGGTGCAGGAGAAGAAGAGCCGCCGAATTCTAGGCGCTTCGGAAATCCGCGTAGCGCAGTAAACCGCACTCGCTGATACTTTTCCGTTTACCGCGAAACCCGCTTCTCATTTGACAATCGATTATTCTTAAAGCATTTTCAACGACGGCGTGCGCGACGGCATGTTCTCTGCGAGACTCTTAAGATGGATAAAGCCTGTCTAAGTTTGAGTGGGCAACCGCTTACGGCGGAACGTCGAGTCCGTCTGACAGAAGCATGCGGTGGATCATTTTCCTCGAGGTGATTGTTGGATTCTGAGCCTCTCCACGATCCTCCCTCCATATCACCCTCTATGGGCCCGCCTCCTGAAGAATTTCCGGGGAATATTTTTCTGAATGATGGGGGATTGCGCGCGGGCTGGCGCCTCCTGGTTTATGCGCTGTTCGTTGCGGGGCTCGGAGTCGGCGGGGGGATCTTGCTACTGCAGTTTGTGCCGCCGTTGCGGAGTCTCTCGTTTTCCGGCTATTTGTTTGCGGACGAGGCGTTCTGCTTCCTTGTGGTTTTTGGAGCGGCACTGATCATGGCGCGGCTCGAGCGGCGGCCCGCCGGCGTTTATGGATTGCCGCTCCAAGGAGCGTTCGAAAAATTGTTTTGGCAAGGTTGCCTGTTTGGATTGGCTGAAATATCCGCGCTGATTGGGCTGGTTTCCGCCTTAGGCGGCTACTCGTTCGGGAGCCTTGCGCTAACTGGACGAGAACTTTTGCGGTGGGGAATACTCTGGGCGATTTTCTTCATACTCGTGGGCCTGTTCGAGGAGTTTTTGTTCCGCGGGTACACGCAATTCACGCTCGCGGATGGGATCGGCTTCTGGCCGGCGGCGATTCTGCTCTCCTGCTTCTTCGGGGCGGTGCACTTGGACAATCCCGGAGAAGATTGGGTGGGCGCGGCGAGTGTCGTGAGCATCGGATTGGTTTTCGCGTTTGCTTTGCGGCGCACCGGGAATCTCTGGTTCGCCGTGGGGTGGCACGCCAGCTTCGATTTCGGCGAGACGTTTCTCTATTCGGTGCCGAATAGCGGCGTGGTTTTCGACGGGCATCTTTCAAATGCAACCCTTCACGGAGCCAACTGGCTGACAGGAGGATCGGTAGGCCCCGAGGGCAGCGTATTCAGTTTTGTGACGATGGGAATTTCGGCGCTGGCCATTCATTTCCTGTTTCCTGCAAAAAACAAAAAGCCCGCTTTGGACTAGACGAGGGTATGGCTCAGTGGACGAGCTCGGAGGCGAATACGAGCCGCACTCCCTGGGCCTGCGCTTTGGGGAGAACTTCTCGCAAAGCCTGAAGCGTTGCGGAATGGGGATGGCCGATGGCGATGGCCTGGCCTTTTTCGCGAGCGCCGCGCAGGGCGAGTTCTAGCTGTTTGCGGACGGCGGGAACTTCAGCGACGTCATCGAGAAAAGGCACGTTGCGGAACGCGGAGGGAATACCATCGCGCTGCGCGGTGTCGTAGGCCACGGTGGCGGCGGTCGTGCGGCTATCGATGTAGAAAAGATGGTGGTCGCGCAGGACGGGCATGAGTTCGGACATCAGCGCGGAATCGGAAGTGGCTTGCGAACCTTGGTGATTGTTGACGCCCACTACGCCGGGGACCTCTTGTAAGAATTGATCCACTAAGTTCGATACTGCCTCCGCGGGCATGCCGGGGTGCAGCTCCTGCGCTTCGGGTTGTTCATTCGCGACGGATTGCATTGGGAGATGAAGCAGGACTTGATAGCCGCGGCTGTGCGCTTCGTTGGCGATCTCGACGGAATGTTCATGATTGGGCAGAACGGAAATGGTCAGCGGATAAGGAAGCGCAAAGATGGCTTGGGCGGCAGCAGTGTCGCTGCCAAGATCGTCGAGGATGATGGCAAGTCTGGGGGTCGAGGATGGACCGGTTGTGCTGCTATTTTGTTGCGAGAGCTTGGAGCCAATGTGAATGTGAATCGCATGTGTTGGCACGCCCGCTTTCAGGTAGAAAAAAAGAATTCCTTCGCGGCTTTCGGAGGGCTGCTCGGTGAGGCCGTTGCGGGTGGCCACGGCGCCCAGGGATTGCTGAATCTTTGCGATCTGGGAGCGCGCGGCGGAATCCGGCCCATTCGAAAGAATGGTGATATCGAGATGGTCGGTGTTTTCGGGGGATGCGCTGGACGCTTGCAGGCCGACACGAATATCGGAACCCGGCGGCATCGCTGTCCTGGCCGCGTCCGCTAATTCACGCGTGATTGCGTGAATTCTTGAAGGGGCGAATCGCGTCGGTTCTGATTTCTTGCAACCAGCGGCGACAATGCCGATGAGCAGAAGAAGGGCAAGCAGGCCAAAGCCTGACTGACGATTCTTGGAATTCGATGACGCTGAGGGATTGGTCCCTATCGAAACGCCCGCGCGAACCACAGAATACTACGCGGCCTTTTTCGCGGGGGCTTTCAAGAGCTCAAGCGCGCGGTGGAAGATTGGATCCTCCGGAGACAGGGGGCGCGGCCCCAGACCAGGCTCTTTTTGGACATCGGTGTCCGGTGCCACATCTTCGTCGCCGGTATCCGCATCGTCTTCGGCGACGGCGCGCACCACTTCCGTGGGCGTGACGCCTTCTTCCAAGATGGACTTGCCGCCAGGATTGTAATAATTCGCCACGGTGAGAATCAGGGCCGAGCCATCGTCCAGCGTGATGAGTTTCTGTTCGGAGGCCAGACCAAAGCTGCGTTCGCCAACGACATCTCCACGATGGTTGGCGACGATGGCGGAAGCCAGAACTTCCGCGGCGCCTGACGTGGTGACATCAATCAGCACGGACACAGGGCCTTTCCAAACGACTTGCTTGGGCTCTGCGGAGAAGACTTGCGTCGAGACAGTCTGTCCGCGCAGCGTGGTCAACATTCCGGAAGGTACAAACAGCCGGGCCATGGAAATGGCTTCGGAGATGGGGCCGCGTCCACACTCGCGCAGATCCAGAATAACTTTGTGAACGCCCTGCTTTTCCGCGTCGAGAAGCCGGTTGCGAATGTCATCGGTGCGCCCGGCGTCCAGCGACGGGAAGCGCAGAACGAGAATGTCGGGATCCGTCTTTTGCACGATGATTTTCGGAGTGGTGAGCTTCTCGCGAACGAGGTCGATGTCTTCCGGAGTGGCTTTGCCGCGGCGGATGACAGAAACCTTGACGCCGGTGCCCGGTTGGCCATTGAGAAGATTCAGAGCCTGGCCGACGGACATGTCGCGTGTGGTGAAGCCAGCGACAGACTCAAAAATATCGCCGCTACGAATTCCGGCTTTGGTGCCGGGGCTGTCCGGGAGAACCGAAAGTACAATTACATAACCGTAGCGCTTGCTGAGCGTCAGGCCGGTTTCCGCGGTTCCAGGATTCTGTAGCTTCTTCTTGTACTCTTCGTATTCGCGCGGCGTGAGGTAGCTGGATTGCGCGTCGAGGGATTCCATCAGCCCGTGTAAGGAGCCTGCCGTCACGGTGCGCATGTTCGGATCGTCCACATAGTCCTGCTGGATTTTCTGCAGGACTTCGCCGTAGACGGTGAGCGATTTGTAGGTTTTGTCATCCGGCGTGCGGCCGAGAACGTGTCCCAAGCCTGCGTAACAAAAGATGGCCACTGATATGGAAAAAACTGCAATGCGAGCCGCTCGACTCATTCCTCACCCATCCTCATAAAACTACGAAATTCGATTATAGCACTGCACAAGGGTGGGACGCGTTAGGAATGAAAAAGGAAGTCTGTGCCGCCGTGTCGCAAAAACTAAATCTGGTGAATAGACACGTGGAATCGGTGAAATGTTGCGCAATTACCACACCACTTGTTCGTGCTGACTAATTGTGGTCCTTAAGTCGTTGATAGTAAAGAACAAGCTTGACAAGGGCTGGCATGCAACATGCTACCATTGGATGGGGCATGTTCCAGACAACTATAGCTAGGGAAGCGCGCGCCGAGGGTGTGGGTCTGCACACTGGTGTGTACGGGCACGTGCGTTTGGTGCCCGCGCCCGCCGAAACAGGGATCGTCTTTCGCCGCGTGGACCTCGATAATTTTCCCATTGAAGCGCAGGGCCACAACGTTGCGCGCGTCAGCTACGCGACGAGCTTGATGAAGCAGGGCGTTTTGCTCTCCACGACGGAGCACCTTCTCGCGGCCATTTATTCCTGCGGAATCGACAACATTTATATCGACATCGATTCGATCGAAGTCCCGATTCTGGACGGTTCGGCGGAGCCGTTCATGCAAATGCTGGAAAAATGCGGCATTCGCAAGCTGCGCCGCAAACGACGCTATCTTAAGGTGTTGAAGCCGCTGGAAGTCGTGGAGGGCGACCGCCGCATTGGGATCTACCCGGCGGACGAGTTTCGTGTGTGCTGCTATGTGGATTTTCCGCACCCGCTGGTCGGCCAGCAGGAGGTGGAGATGGTGGTTGGCCCGGAAACCTTCCGGCACCTCTTGGCGCGGGCGCGCACCTTCTGTTTCGAGCGAGACATTGAGCCACTTAAGGCCATGGGCCTGATCCGCGGCGGTTCGCTAGACAACGCCATCGTCCTTACCAACGACGGCGTCATGAATGGCCCCCTGCGCTTCCCCGACGAATTCGGGCGGCATAAGGCTCTGGATCTGATCGGAGACCTTGCGCTGGCGGGGCTTCCCCTTTTGGCACGGGTGGAGGCGCACAAGGCTGGCCACGCCCTTCATACCCAGCTCGTCAGCCGGCTTTTGGCCGATCCATCGCTTTGGACCATAACCACCGAGGAGACGGCCCGGTCCGAAAGGGAAGCTTACCTGCCGGTTCTTTCCCCTGCCTCTGCTGCTGATTAGGGATTCGCCGCCTTCCATACATCCCTTGATTGCGAAATGACCGCTGCTCCCGCAGAATGGGCTGGAAATCATGTCCAACAATGATCTAGCCGTCATCGTATTAGCCGCGGGAAAAGGCACGCGGTTGAAGTCGAGCCTTGCAAAAGTGCTGCACCGCGCGGGCGGCCGCACGCTTGTTGAGCACGTTGTGCGCGCTTGCGGGCCGCTGAAAGCTAGGGAAACGGTTGTCGTCGTGGGCTACCAGGCAGAGCAGGTGACCGCGGTGGTTGAGCCGCTCGATGCGACGGCTGTGCTCCAACAGCCGCAAAACGGCACTGGCCACGCGATGCAAGTCGCCAAACGCGCGCTCGGTAGAGCGAAGTTCGCGATCGTGCTTCCCGGAGATGCTCCGCTGGTCCGCACGGAAACTTTGAAGGAATTGATCACCGTGCATCGTAATGGCAATGCAGCGGCAACGATCTTGACGGCGGTGCTCGTCGACCCTTCCGGGTATGGACGGATTCTGCGAAAGACGGAAACCACGGTGTCGGCCATCGTGGAAGAATCGCAGCTCAATGACGAACAGCGCGAAATCAACGAAATCAATTCCGCGATCTATTGCTTCACGCTGGAGAAGCTTTGGCCTGCGTTAGCTCAGGTAAAGCCAAACAACAAGCACCGCGAGCTGTACTTGACGGATGCGGTCGCCGCGATGAACGCAAAGGGCGACACCGTGCTGGCTCACGTGGCCGCCGACTCCCGCGAAGTGCTCGGATGCAATACCCGCGCCGACCTCGCGGAAGTGGACCGCATCTTCCGCGAATGGAAACGCAACGCGCTAATGGACGCAGGCGTGACGATTCAATTGCCAGAGACCGTGCTGATTGATCCGGACGTTACTGCGGGGGAAGACACGGTGATTGAGCCCGGAGTGCAATTGCTCGGAAAAACGAAGTTGGGCGAGCGCTGCACGATTCGAACGGGAAGCGTTCTCAACGACGCCGTTCTCGGCGATGACGTGACCGTCGAGCCGCATTGCGTGGTCGTGGAGAGCCGCCTGGAAAACAGCGTGCTCATCGGTCCGTTCGCCCGAATGCGCCCTGGGAGTCATCTGAAAACCGGCGCACGCCTCGGAAACTTCGTGGAAACAAAAAAGGCCGTCATCGGCGAAGGCACAAAAGTGCCGCACCTGACCTATCTGGGCGACGCCAAGGTGGGGCCTAAGACCAATATCGGGGCGGGCACTATCATCTGCAACTACGATGGATTTCACAAACACCCAACCAATATCGGCAGAGGAGTGTTCATTGGCAGCGATTCGGTGCTTGTCGCTCCCGTTCGAATCGGCGATGGAGCGTATGTCGCCGCCGGATCCGTGATTACGGAAAATGTTCCGGCTGACGGGCTCGGCATCGGGCGCGGACGGCAAGTGAATAAGCCCGGCTGGGCCTCCAAGAAGCGGCGTGAATTGGCTGCTGCCGGGCAACCTAAAAAGACAAAGAAAAAATCGAAACGCCGCAAGACTTCCAGAAAAAGGAAGTAACGTTTTTCAATTGAAAGCGCGACCGAAGTAAAGCGTTGCGCATTCCCTCCACGAATCATTGAATGGAGCTCGCTTGGATGCTATCGTCCGCGGTACGTGAAGCGGAAGGAGTCCTTCTGTGGGCAATTGGGTGAATTGGCTGCTGGTTATCGGCGGCATCGTGTGCGTCATCATCGAGCTGGCGCTGGGCGCGTTGACGGGTTTCGATCTGGCGCTTCTGGGTGCGTCGCTGGCAGTCGGCGGTGGAATCGGCCTCCTGGTCGGCTCAGGAAAGATTGGCTTGCTCGCGGCAGGCGTGCTCGCGTTGCTGTATCTGGCGGTGTTTCGAAGCTGGTTGAAAACGAAACTGACGGTGAAGGATCAGGCCAGCAACGTGGATGCGGTGGTGGGGAAAACCGGCGTGGTGACCAAGCGGATCGCCGTTCGTGAACCTGGCATGGTAAAGGTCGGCGCTGAAATTTGGCGAGCGGAGTTGACTATCGGAGATGATGTCGCGCGAGACGCCGGGGCGGTTGTGATGGTGCAATCGGTCGAAGGTGTAACGCTCAAGGTAAAGTGAGGGAATATGGATGCCATTGGCGGCCTTGTCGTGGTGGCCATTTTTGCGTTCCTGGTGCTTGGATTGGTGGCGCTGGCCAAGGGTGCGCGAACCGTCAAGCAATACGAAAAGGGATTGATCACGCGCCTGGGCAAGTATCACGGCATGGCGCCCTCTGGACTGACCTTTATCGTGCCCTTCGTTGACGATATCGTGCGCGTGGACATGCGCGAGCAAGTCATCACCGTGCCGCCGCAGAAACTCATCACCAAGGACAACGTCACCGTGGAAGTGGACGCCGTGGTCTATTACAAGGTCATCGACCCGGTGAAGTCGCAATACGAAGTGCAGGATTTCGGCTACGCCTGCACCACGCTGGCGCAGACAAATCTGCGCAACCTGATTGGCGACCGCACGCTCGACGAAACTCTCGTCGCCCGCGACATGATCAACACAAACTTGCGCGAAGTCCTCGACGAGGCCACTAACGGCTGGGGCGTGAAGGTAACGCGCGTCGAGGTGCAAAAGATTGAGCCGCCGCGGGACATCACCGACGCCATGTCCCGTCAGATGAAGGCCGAGCGCGAGAAGCGTGCCGCCGTTTTGGAAGCGGAAGGCATCAAGCAAAGTCAGATTCTGCAGGCCGAAGGCAAGAAACAGTCCGAAATCTTGAAAGCGGAAGGCGACGCCCAAGCCCGCATCACCCGCGCCAACGCCGAGGCCGAAGCCATCAAACTGGTGTCTAACGCGGCGGAAACGTACTTCAAGGAGCGTGCGGAAATGATGCGGCGGCTCGAAGTCTTGAACAATACTCTCGCGCAGAACACGAAATACATCGTGCCGTCGAACTCCAGCCTCGTAAACATTTTGGGCCTCGACGGCGCCATGCAGTCAATGCCGAAGCCGCTGAGTGATGCGCCCGCGCCAACTGCTTCCGGGCCGGCGGGCCGCTCGCTCTGATTATTGAGGAGGCTTTGTCATGGCAGAGACAAACGTCAAACGTGAAGTGCGGCTGACGACGATTTCGCCCCAGTTCGTCGTGCCGGACGTGGTGGTGGCCGCGGAATACTATCGAGACGTCCTGGGCTTTCGAATCCTGGACTATTTTCTCGATCCGCCGGTCTTCGCCATGGTGGCGCGGGACACCGTTGAAATTCATTTCGGGAAAGCCAGCGACGGTGTGCTTCCTTCCCCGAACTCCGAACGTCGCGGGCGCGGTCTAGGTCTCGACGCTTACATCTGGGTCAGCGATCTCGATCCTCTTCATGAGGAGTTGAAGGCGCGCGGCGCGAAAATTGTCGAAGCGCCCACGCTGCGCGTTTATAAGTGTTACGAGATGGTGGTCGAGGACAACTTCGGCTTCCGCTTGTGTTTTTCGATGGACTACAGTTTGAAAGAGACTTGAGGCGCGGCCAACTTGACTGCGCAAACTAGAAAACTCTGCGCAAGGCGCGCGTGTGCTAAAATAGGAGTTCCCGCAACGCTACAGGGAGCTGTCACCGCATGAAATTTGGAGTCGTAGTTTTTCCCGGGTCCAATTGCGACCACGACGCGTTTTACGCCATCAGCAACGTCCTGCACAAACCGGTCGAATTCATCTGGCACCAGTCGGAAAACTTGGCAAATTGCGACGCCATTATTCTGCCCGGTGGTTTCTCCTACGGGGACTATTTGCGGACCGGCGCGATTGCGCGGTTTTCGCCGGTGATGAAGTCCGTCGAGAAATTTGGCAAAAGCGGCGGCATGGTGCTGGGCGTTTGTAACGGCTTCCAGATTCTTTGCGAAGCGGGCCTGCTCCCTGGCGCGATGATGCGCAACAGCGGGCTGCGTTTTATCTGCCGCCACGTGCACATCCGAGTTGAGCAAACCGATACGCCGTTCACTAACGCCGCGCAGAAGGGCCAGATCCTCAAGATTCCCATTGCGCATTCCGACGGGAATTACAATTGCGACGAGGCCACGCTCGCAGAGCTCGAAAAAAATCGCCAGGTCATTTTCCGCTACACCACGCACGATGGATCTAACGACAACGCGGGGAATCCCAACGGCGCGGTTCGCAATATCGCCGGGATCTGCAATCGCGAACGTAACGTCGCTGGCCTGATGCCTCATCCCGAACGCGTGGTCGAACCTGCCCTCGGCTCTTCCGACGGCCTCGTGATTTTCCGCTCGATGGTGGAAGCGCTAGTCGGCGCTGCCAAGGCAACGGCTTGATGGCCACAGCAATCACTGAAATCAAGGTAACGCCCGAAATTGCCGCGGAACATGGTGTAACGCGCGAGGAATACGCGCGCATTCAACAAATTCTTGGGCGTGATCCGAACATCACGGAACTCGGCATCTTCAGTGTGATGTGGAGCGAGCACTGCTCCTACAAATCGAGCAAAGTCCATCTGAAGCGCTTGCCGACGCGCGGCAAGCTTGTGGTGCAAGGTCCGGGAGAAAATGCCGGCGTTGTGGACATCGGTGACGGGCTCGTCGCCGCGTTCAAAATCGAATCGCACAATCATCCGAGCTACGTCGAGCCTTTCCAGGGCGCGACCACCGGAGTTGGCGGCATCCTGCGCGATATTTTCACGATGGGCGCGCGGCCCATCGCCGTGCTGGATTCACTCCGCTTCGGCGAAATTACGCCGGGCAAACACACGAGTGAGGAAGAAGCTGCGAAGAATCGCCGGGTACTTGATGGCGTGGTTCGCGGTGTTGGAAGCTATGGAAATTGCTTCGGCGTTCCCACGGTCGGCGGCGAAGTCGCATTCGAACCGTGCTATTCGCAAAATCCGCTGGTCAATGCGCTCGCTCTCGGTATCGCCAAAAAGGAAGAAATCTTTCTGGCCAAGGCCAAGGGCATCGGCAATCCAGTGATCTACGTTGGCGCGAAAACCGGGCGGGACGGAATTCACGGCGCATCGCTTCTCGCTTCCGCGGAATTCACCGAGGAATCGCAGCAAAAGCGCCCCAACGTGCAGGTTGGCGATCCCTTCATGGAAAAGCTGCTGCTCGAAGCATGCCTCGAAGCCATGCAGACCGGAGCGGTCGTCGCGATTCAGGACATGGGCGCCGCCGGACTTACTTGCTCGACGATGGAAATGGCTTCGCGCGGCGGCACGGGGATTGAGATTGATCTAGCCAGAGTTCCGCAGCGCGAAACAGGAATGACGCCGTACGAAATCATGCTCAGCGAGTCGCAGGAGCGCATGCTGCTGGTCGCTGAAAAAGGCCGCGAGCACGAAGTGCTTTCTGTTTTCAAGAAGTGGGGCCTCGATGCGGTGGTCGTCGGCACGGTGACCGAAGGCGGCATCGCGCGCATCAACAACAACGGCCGAGTTGCCGCGGAGATTCCAGCGCATCCGCTGGCTGAAGAAGGGCCGGTTTACAATCGGCCGCTTGCAGCGCCCGCGCCGCGCATCGAGTCCGAAAAAGATTGGTTTGCATTCGCGCCGGAAGGCACGAACCTCACGGAAAACTTCAAAAAGTTGCTTGCGTCGCCCGCGATTGCCTCCAAGCGCTGGATCACCGAGCAGTACGACACTTCGGTAAGAACGAACACATTGGCTGGCCCCGGCGCGAGCGATGCGGCAGTTGTGCGCATCAAGGATCCGCAAACGGGCGCCGTGAAGCGCGCGCTCGCGCTCTCTACCGATGGCAATGGACGCTGGTGCTTCTTGAATCCGCGCGTCGGCGCCATGCACGCTGTTGCTGAAGCTGCCCGCAACGTCGCCGCTAGCGGCGCGCGTCCCATCGCCGCCACGAATTGCCTGAATTTCGGCAGCCCGGAAAAACCGGAAGTGATGTGGCAATTTTCTCAGGCCATTGATGGCCTCGGCGAAGCCTGCACCATCCTCAGCACGCCAATCACTGGCGGCAACGTCAGCTTCTACAATGAGACTCTCGGCAAATCCATTTACCCGACGCCGGTCATCGGTGTCCTCGGCATTCTCGATGACGTCTCGCGCGTTCTGAAAATCGCCTTCCGCGATGACGGCGACGTCATTCTTCTGCTCGACGGATCGAATTCCTCTGTAGTGGCGCAGCAAGCTTCGCCACCACAAAGCAATCAAGCGTCCGCGCTGGCGCGCGAATTTTCCTCCAGCGAATACTCCAAAACTATTACGGGCATTGTCGCCGGGGAACCGCCGGCGATCGAACTCACCGCCGAAAAACGCCTGATCGATTGCCTCGTCGCCCTCGCTGCCGAAGGCGCCATCCAATCCGCCCACGACATTTCCGACGGCGGCCTCGCCGTCACCCTCGCCGAATCCTGCTTCGCCTCCGTAGTGGCCGGTCTTCAGACCGGTGCTTCTTCTTCCGCCGCGAGCGCCACGCATCTCAGCGCAACCATCAAACTAAATGGCGACGCACCACCCGAGCACGCCGTCTTCGGCGAACGCGGCGCTCGCGCCGTAGTCTCCGTGAAGCCAACTGCGCTTGCCCGCGTTCTCGATACTGCGAGACAATACCAAGTGGCGGCGCACGAGCTCGGCCAGGTCACCCGCGACGGTTCATTCCGCATCGAACATAAGGGGCGCGCGGTGGTCGATGCTTCGGTTAAGGCGCTCCGCGACGTCTGGGCCCATTCGCTAGAATACGCACTGACTAAGCGATGAGCGATGCGACGATTTCCGTTGGTCAGAGCAGGGTGGTAACTTTTTTCGCAGTCTGTTGC
Organism: Acidobacteriota bacterium; assembly: GCA_013289835.1. Classification (GTDB taxonomy): domain Bacteria; phylum Acidobacteriota; class Terriglobia; order Acidiferrales; family UBA7541; genus Acidiferrum. The sequence goes on from JABCZG010000012.1 coordinate 89,539, forward strand.
ACGTTTGCATCGATCAATGTTGTTCGCGGCTTACTAACTCGGACCAGCAACGGAATGTTTTTCGCGCTAGCGCAGAGCATGTTTATTCTGTTTACCGGTGCGGCTGCCTGGTACCTCTACCAGTCGAAGAGAGCTGGTTGGTATCTTAGCTTTATCGTTGTATTGAATTGGTTCGGCAGCGTAACGAGTCTGCGTGGTGTTTGGAACCTTTTTACTTCGGTTTTTACCGTCGGGATGATCGCGGTCTTGATCTGGTTGCTCCGAGCAGAGGTAAGGGCACGTTTTGAGGTGAAGTTTTAGCTCCAATGCACTTGTTTGAACCTATTCTCGACGATCATTTTCACGACGAGTGTGGTGTGTTCGGCGTGTTCGGGCATCCCGAGGCGTCGAACCTCGCGTATCTCGGTCTTTATGCGCTGCAGCATCGCGGGCAGGAATCCGCGGGCATCGTTTCCAGCGACGGCACGGAGCTGCATCTGCATCGCGCGATGGGCGAGGTAGAAGAGATTTTTCAGCCTAGTGTGCTTGCGCAGCTTCCCGGGAGCCTTGCGATCGGTCACACACGCTACTCCACAGCGGGCGACAAGGCGCTTCTGAACGCGCAGCCCATCATGATTGATTGCAACAAAGGCAAGGTCGCGCTCGGCCACAACGGCAACCTCACCAACGCCGCCGAGTGGCGCCGCAAGCTCGAGCATCGCGGCTCGATTTTCCAAACGAATAGCGACACCGAAGTCATCGTCCATCTAATCGCGCGTTCGCAAGCCCGCAATCTTTCCGGAGCGCTGGGAGACGCCCTCAATCAAGTCGAGGGCGCTTACTCGCTTCTCGTGCTCACGCAGGATGAACTTTACGCCGCCCGCGATCCCCGCGGCTTCCGTCCGCTGGTTCTTGGAAAGCTGACCACGCCCGGCGGCTTCGACTCCTGGCTTGTGGCTTCTGAGACCTGCGCCTTCGATCTCCTCAACGCGCAATACGTGCGCGAGATCGAACCCGGCGAAATGGTGCGCATTTCGAAAATGGGCATCGAGTCCATCCGCTTCGCGCCGGAGAAGCCGCTCCAGCAATGCATTTTCGAGCACGTTTATTTTTCACGCCCGGACAGCATTATTTTTGGCCGCTCCGTAAACGAGAGCCGCGAAGAGCTGGGCCGCCTTCTGGCCCGAGAGCATCCTGTGGACGCCGACATCGTCGTGCCTGTCCCGGATTCCGGCGTGCCCGCCGCCGTAGGCTACGCGCTCGAATCGAAAATTCCATTCCGCATGGGCCTGATTCGCAATCACTACATCGGCCGCACGTTCATCGAGCCTTCGCAAGCCATCCGCAATTTCGGCGTGAAGCTGAAACTGAATCCCATTCGCGGGCTGATCGAAGGCAAGCGAGTCATCCTCGTGGACGACTCCATCGTCCGCGGCACCACCAGCCGCAAAATCGTTCGCATGGTCCGCGAAGCCGGCGCCAAGGAAGTCCATGTGCGTATAAGTTGCCCGCCGACGATTTCGCCTTGCTACTACGGCGTGGACACGCCCACGCGCGAAGAGCTGATCGCCTCGTCGAACAGCCCCGAAGAAATCCGCAAGTTCCTAGGCGCCGATTCGCTCGGCTATGTTTCCCTGCCGGCGCTTCGCCGCGCCGTCGGCGACACGGAAGGCAAGTTCTGTACGTCTTGTTATACGGGAGTTTATCCCACGGATCTGGTGCAACTGGAAGTGCGCGAAAGCACGCCGAATGGAAAGTCGGGTGAAATCGATCATGGCAACGGCAACGAACCCGCGTCCGCAGAGCGGCCGGTGGTGGTGGAACATGAAAGCTGATAAAAAAACGAAAGCGGAAGAAGCCAACCTGCCGGTGAAGACCAAGATTCAGCGCGAGATCATCGCGTGGTTCTGGGTGGGGCTTGCGTTCCTGCTCATCAACGGCACGATCGGCCAGGCGCGCGTGATTCCCTCCGGCTCCATGGAAAATACGCTGCTCATCGGCGATCACCTCATCATGAGCCGCATCGGCTACGATGCCGGCGTGCCCTTCACCAATTGGCACGTGCCGCTGTGGCGCAATCCCAAGCGCCAGCAGGTGATCATTTTCAAGCCGCCGTTCGCGCCGGATACGCCGGACTATGTGAAGCGCGTCATCGGTCTTCCGGGTGACACTATAGACATTCGCGACGGCGCTGTTTGGGTGAACGGGCAGAAACTCATCGAAAAATATACGACTGGCCCGAGCGAGCCGTACGAATTGAAAACGCCGTTCAAAGTTCCTCCCGATAATTATTTCGTCATGGGAGACAATCGCGGAAATTCCTACGACAGCCGCTTCTGGGGCCCCGTTCCGCGCAAGGACATTATCGGCACGCCGGTAATGATTTACATGTCGCTGGACGTTTCGCCTGAGGCTTGGGAGCCGGGACAAATTCGCGAGCGGTTTTTTGCGTACGCGAACGCGCTGTTGCATCCCGGCGTCGTGCGCTGGAAGCGAATCTTCCGTACGTTTTAGGGTAGGCCGTTACGCCGAGAAGCAAAGCTTTGCGGAAAACGTCGCGACCCACCGCGACGTTCGAATGAATTCCTCAGTCCGAATGGCGGGCGTAAAGCTTCGCCATCGCCAGATGCGGGTACAAACGGGTCTCTCATGAAATATGCCGATGCTGGAGTGAACATCGCCGTCGCGGACGACGCCAAGCAAAGAATCCGCCACCACGCCAGCCACACGTTTACTCCTGGAGTGCTCAGCGGCATCGGAAGCTTCGGCGCGCTCTTCGCGCTCGACCGCAAAAAGTGGAAAGAGCCGGTGCTGGTTTCCAGCGCCGACGGCGTCGGCACGAAACTCAAAATCGCCATGGCCATGGGAATCCACGCCACGGTCGGCGGGGACCTCGTCAATCATTGCATCAATGACATTCTCGTGCAGGGCGCTGAGCCTTTGTTTTTTCTGGATTACCTGGCGATGGGCAAGCTCGATCCCGACGTCGTCGAGCAGCTCGTCGAAGGCATGAGCCGGTCCTGCCGCAAAGCCGGCTGCGCACTGATCGGCGGGGAGACGGCGGAAATGCCGGGATTCTATCCGCCCGGCGAGTACGATCTTGCCGGCTTCATCGTGGGCGCGGTGGAACGCAAGAAGCTTTTGACTGGGAAAAATGTGACCGCGGGAGACGCGCTCATCGCTTTGCCCTCCGCGGGATTGCACACCAACGGCTACTCCCTCGCGCGGAAACTTGTGTTCGAAGTGGCCAAGCTCAAGCCGGACACCTACGTTGCCGATGTCGGAAATAAAATCGGCGCGGAGCTGTTGAAGCCGCACTTGTGTTATGCGCCAGCATTAAAAAATATTCTCGCGCGCGGCTGGGTTTCCGCCATGGCGCACATCACCGGCGGCGGCATACCAGGAAATCTGCCGCGCGTGTTACCCAACGGCGTCAAGGCGGAAATTGACCTGGCGTCCTGGCCGGTGCCGGCGATTTTCAAATATTTGGCGAAGCTCGGATCGATTGATACCGACGAACTGCTCCAATCCTTCAATATGGGTGTGGGAATGATTCTCGTCGTCCCGCCGCAAAATGTGAAGCTCGTGGAAGCAGACCTCAAGAAGCGGCGCGAAAAATACTTTCTCATTGGCCGCATAGAGCGCGGTGAATCCGGCAAGCCCCGCGTCACCTACTCCGGCTCTCTCACTCTCGCGTGACGTCTCAATCGCTTTACACCACGTTCAGTGCCGCGCGCTTCGCTCCGCCGGCGTCCAGAACGGTTGCTTCGTGGCCACAAATTCGATCGGAACATCCTTCACAAATGTCTTCAGCCATCTCGCGCACTCTTCCATCCCCGCCTGCTCGGACGGCACGTGGCCAATCACGATCAGAGCCTTCCTCTTTCCTTCCGTCGCTGCGTCCGCCACGTACTCCACCGTTTCCCATTCCCGCGTCTCGCCCGCAAGAAGCACTTCGACGTTCTCCAGTTCCAGCGCATGCGTTTCCCGTTCGAATCCCGCAGAGCCAGGGCTCAGCGCCAGCTTCGTCACTTTCATTTCCGGATTTCCCACCACGCGCAGCACCGGCGTCTCCAGCCGCTTGGCCACGCCCGCGGATAATTGTTCCAGCGTAATCTCCGGCACCGTGAAAAGGTGTGGATTCTCCGCGCTCTGATATTTGTCCCAACCCAACGCCTTTACCATGCCTACAAGAATTCCATCCGGATTTCTCCTGTGCCAGTGATCGTGAAATCGCCAGATGACGAGGCCGTTTTTCTCGATGAACGCGCGCTTCTCCTTCCACACCGCGTCGTTTTCCTCCATTCCCTGCGGCCGATCCAGGTGATCGTAAAACGTCGGCTCGTGGGTGATGATCAAGTTCTGACCGTTCGCCGCCGCCCGTTGCAGCACGTCCAGCGTCGCCATCATCGTCACTGCAATCCCCGTCACGCGCGTTTCTGAATTCCCCGCCTTGAAAGTATCCACAGTGTCCGGATTCCAGGGCACGCCAACGTGTTCCTGGATCGCCGCGACAATTTCTCGCGCTGTTGGCCGCTTATCTTGTGCCTCAGCCTGCGGAGTACACATCGTCGCTGCCAGGAGGCCCATCACCATCATTCCCACCTTCCACATTTTCCACACGCCGCTATCCTTAAGAATCGCGATCTGCATTCCACCTTCTCCCCTAAACTTTCTTCTCTTCGCCCGCGTACTCCGGATTTCTCGCCGGCGCTCTCCACTTCATCTCGTGCGCAACGCGCTTCAACCATTTCAATTCCGTTTCAAACTGTTCGATCATCAAGCTCACCATCCACACCGCCTCATGATGCGGATGTCCTACTTCCTTGACAATGGAATCGAGCGTTTCTTTCTCCCGCGCCAGCTCTCGCTTCAGAAATTCTCCTCTTCGGCGGAGTTGTTGCTGCACCGTCTTCTGCGTAGCCTGCCAGGAAAGTCCCAGCCACGTCAAAAAAGCCGGACGTTCCCGCTGTGTCGTCCACTCTTCGCGCTCCAGGGCGTGTGCCAGCGCCGCGCGGCCCTTCGCGGTCGTTTCGAACGTGCTTCGCTCCGGCCCAGCGACGGGTTCACCTGTTTCGAAGCGGCGAATAAGCCCCGCCCGCGCCAGTTTCTCAAGCGAATAGTACACTTGCGGCCGCGAAAGGTTTGCCCAGTCCCGAATCTCGCGCCGCTCTAGCTCCAGATTCGCCTGATACCCGTGCATCGCCCGCTCGGCCAGCAAACTAAGCAGCACCAGATCCGGCGTCGTCAGCGCCAATTCTCTGCGCGCCCGCACAGTTCGCTTCGGTGCCTCCGCGCTCCTCAGCGTGCTCGGCGTCTCTGCGTTGGCTTTTCTCTTCATTTCTTTCCCGTCTTACGCTTCCTGCTCCAATACCACCATTGGCATTTCTCCGCCGGCAGCCGCGGATTGCGCGCCTGCGCCACCGCCGCGCAAAACGTATCCAGCACGCACGGATCCTGGCGCTGGCCGACCAGGCGGCCCAGCCGTTCGTACATGCGCTGCGGATTCTGCCGCGCCAGCTGCCCCATATTGCGAATCCCCAACATTTCAAAATCCCGCAGCATTGCCGGACCGATAGAGATCAGGTCTGCCAGCTGCCGGGTGTTCTTGGCCATAAAAGATCTCCTTGACTCCAGTCTTTGCTCTTACTATTCTTATCTAGTCTAATTAAGACTAGTAGTCCCGTCAAGGAGAATTTCTACATGCGCCGCTTCCCCCTGGCCCTCGCAATCCCCGCGCTTTTTTCGGTTTCCCGTTTCTGCAAGACAATCCGTCAAAGGAGATGAAACCCATGAACGTCAAACGCATCACCCCGGTCCTGCTCGTCAAGGAGATCGAACCCCTCGTGCCCTTCTGGGTCGAACGCCTCGGTTTCACCAAGACCATCGAAGTTCCGGACGGCAACAAACTCGGATTCGTCGCGTTTCAGAAAGGTCCGGCGGAAGTGATGTACCAAACGTATGACAGTGTGGAGAAAGACGCGCCACCCACAATGGCCGCGGAGGCCCGCAAAGGCCCCACCTATTTATATATGGAGGTGGACAATCTAGACGCTGTCCTTGCCGGGATGAAGGACGTCAAGAAAGTCATGCCGGAGCGCACCGCCTTCTACGGCATGAAGGAATTCGCCGTGCAAGATCCTGGCGGCCACTTCATCACCTTTGCGCAGCAGGCTGCCGCAGCCCAGCACTAGAATGCCTGTAGTCTCCGGGCCGCCAACCTGTGCTGTTGAGGAGGGCTTGTGTCGGTCCGGAGACGGCCTGCAACTCTTTCCTGGTGCCGGGGTTTAATCAGGTACAGGGGGCGCTTCAGACTAACCTGAGGCACCAGTAGGCCTTTCAGATCCAGTTAGGTTTAGAACAGGTCTTCCGGGTCTGACGAAAGGTCTAAAATGCGTTATCTAAAATATTTTGCTTTACTTGGCATTCTCCTATTTACCGCAAGTTACTCCCAGGCTCAAGTTTCCGTCGGCGTTGGAGTCGGCCCGGGCTACGGCTACGCCGGCGTGGCGCCCGTTTGCTCCTACGGATACTACAGCTACTACCCTTACGCATGCGCACCGTACGGTTTCTACGGTCCTGACTACTTTGTCGGCGGCGTCTTTATCGGCGCCGGCCCGTGGTATCACGGCTATTATGGCCGTGGTGGATACGGCTACTCCGGACGCGGAAGTGGATACGGCCGCGGCTATGGCAATGACCGCAACTACGGTCGTGGCAATGGCAACTATGGACGTGGCAACGCCTATTCCGGCCGCAGCAACGGCAACTATGGGCGCGGCAACGGGAACTCCGGCCACAACAATGGCTACTCCGGTCGTGGCAATGGCAACTCCCGCCCGAGTGGAAACAGTCACAGTGGCGGAGGTGGACGCGGCTCAGGCGGCGGTGGCAACCAAGGTGGACATGGGAGTGGAGCATCTCATGGCAACGGAGGCGGTGAATCTCGCGGCGGCGGACATCGATAATTCGCCCTGATTCATTCAACAATGAAGGGGAACGGCTAACAGCAGACGCTGTCAGCCGTTTCGCATTATGAAAGCAAATTCCTATTGCAGCGGGAGACAATCCAATCCTGCGGCCACTGCACAGCAGTTCTCACTTCTAAATGATAACGAATCATTGCTTACCTGGCGCGGGCTGAGGCGTGGGCCGTCGCTCCATTTCCGTGGGCACGGCGATCGATCGAGCGCCATTTTTGCCGACCGAGCGCACGGCAAAAAAGTGATTGTCCGTGGAAACACCTTTCAAGACCGTTTCGCCGGGGGAAGCTGCGAAGTCATACACCGTCCAGCGCGGCTCGCTGGTTTCTCGCCACAAGATTTCAAATCCCGCGCGCTCGGCATCCTCTTCGGCGGCCCAGGATACTTTCGCGTGCGGCGTGACCGCTCCGGTTAGCCTCGCACTCGTAGGCGGGGCCGGAGCCAGCGCCAATTGCCGCAGCGCTTCCGCATTATCACGCGCCACGTCGCCCATAAACGTAAAGTTGAGATACTTCTCGAAGTCTCCGTATTCGATCCCGTTTTCCGTGCGCGGCGTCTGGTGTTGGTGATTGTAGTCCTCAAGCGGCTCCGTGAAGCGCACCGCGGGCAGCCCTGCTTTGTAGAAGGGATAGTGGTCTCCGCCGCGACCATAGCGGTCTACGCGGAAGATCAGGCGAATCGCTGAACGCCCGTCGATCTCCTCGACCGCACGCGCCAGTTCCCGCGAAGGCGAATCCGCATCATCAATTTCTCCATTTCCGGAAAAAAGCCGCACGCGATGCGGCGCGCCCGCCGCCGGATCCGCACCCACAATGTCATCGTCCAGCATTCCGCCCATCGTGTAACCCTGCTGCTTCACCCAGTCCACAAGGTGCGTGCTTCCAAGCAGCCCCTGTTCTTCCCCCGAAACCGCGACGAACAGAATCGTCGCACGGTATGTTCCGCGTCCGTTTGCTCCGGCCTTGCTCAGCAAGCGCGCGCACTCCACGCTCACCGCCACTCCTGAACCATCGTCATCCGCTCCCGGAGCGTCCGCTTCCGGATCCATCACGTTCGAAGGCCGCGAATCAAAATGTCCGGATACGATGAAAATGGTCTTCGCCAGCTTGGGATCGGAGCCAGGAAGAATGGCATACACATTTTCCAGCGGAATCGCCTTGTCGGAAGTCCGCGCCGATGTGGACTCGAATTTGTCCACCACCACCTGCAACTTTCCGTTCGAATCCTTAGCAATCTCATTGAGCCGCGCCACGATCGCGTCGCGCCCGCATCCCGCGCCTCGCTTCGCATCCGTCCAGGAAGAAAGCGTCAGTCGCGTCCCGCACGCCACCAGTTTCGCAATCAGCGCGCGCATCGATTTTTCATCCACCGTCGTCCGCGCAACCCGCCCCGCTGGCCGGGGCAAGCTCTTTGGCTGCGGCTTGCCCTGCGCAGGTTCCGCCGGATCCCGCGGCTTGGCCGTCTGCGCCTCGGCCGCAATTCCCCCGAACGCGAGAACAAGCGCCGCCAATAAGGCCGTCTTGAAGAATTTCCCGCCAAGTTTGTTTTTCCGCTTCGCCATTGTCTGTATTCACCGAGTTGGATTGTTCACCAATGAAACCCGCATTCTACCCCGAAAGAGAGTGATATGGAGTGCGGCGGACCGGCGGCCGCTTTTCCGCCCGATCGAGCGCCACTACCCCGATCGCCAGTAAAACCATCAACATTTTTCCAAAATTGACTTCCGCCTCGATACTCTGGAATCATCCCTTGCGTACTTAAATCCATCGGCAGCGTAGGCTCCCGTCTTCCTGGGTCATACGCCTCTCTGATCCGCTCTTGGAAGGGAACTCCGGCATGGTAGCTGGCATTCGCACTCGTGACCTTCGCAAGGTCTTCACTTCTGCTCCTCCTGCGGGAGCAGGCACGGGCGGTTTTTCGTTTAGCGGACCGAAAGCCAAGGGCAAGCAGCCCAAGCCCAACATCGTGGCCCTGGACGGCATTTCTCTCGATATCGCCTCGGGAGAGATCTTCTGCCTTCTGGGACCCAACGGCGCCGGCAAGTCCACCACCGTCGGCGTTCTCACCACGCGTGTGCGCCCGACCAGCGGCCAGGCCTTCATCGGCGAGCACGACGTCTGGCAAGAACAGGTCGCCGTCAAGCGCCTCATCGGCGTCGTGGCCCAGCGCCCCAATCTCGATTTTTCCCTCACCGCTCGTGAAATTCTGGCATTCCACGGCGCTTACTTCGGCCTTTCTTCCCACGAGCGCGCCAAGCGCGCGGAAGCTCTCCTCGAGCGCTTCAAACTGACAGACCGCGCCGATCAAATGGTTCGCGGCTTTTCCGGCGGTATGATGCAGCGCCTCTCCATCGCCCGAGCCATGATGCACGACCCGCAAGTCCTGTTCCTCGACGAGCCCAGCGCCGGCTTGGACCCGCAAACCCGTTTGCTCCTCTGGGAAATCATCCGCGAGTACAACCAGAGCGGCAAAACGATCTTGCTTACCACACACAATATGGAAGAAGCCGACGCGCTCTGTAAGCGCCTCGCGATCGTGGATCATGGCCGCGTCATTGCTATTGGTACCCCGCTGGAGCTGAAAGCCTCCGTTCCCGGCGGGTACTTGCTCCGCCTCCGCTTTGGCCACCATTCGCCCGATTTGCTCGAGCGTTTCCGCTCTTTGGCAGGCGTCCGGGAAGTTCGCGCCACGGACAATAACAGCGCCGATCTCTATGCCGACCGCGGAGGCTCGCTCATTCCAGAAATTGCCAATCTCGCTTCCGCCGGCAGCGTCGAATTGTGCGACGTGCACATCTCCGAACCCAGCCTGGAAAATCTCTTTCTGCACCATACCGGAAGGAGCTTGCGCGAATGAACTGGAAGGCCTTTTTCGCCATGCTGGCGCGCGACGCGCACGTCGCCCGCCGCAATTTCGTCGCGCTGCTGTTTCAAACCTTCCTGCAGCCGCTGATGTTCGTCTTCATCTTCGGCCGCGTCATGGTTGGCAGCGGCTACATGCCGCCTTCCTACAAAAGCCTCTTGCTTCCAGGAATCATGGCCATCTGCATGGTCGGCACGGGCATTTGGGCCGTGGCCATGCCGTTGATCGCCGAGTTCCAATTCACGCGCGAAATCGAAGACCGCTTGCTGGCTCCCATGGACATCTCCTGGCTGGCCGTGGAAAAAGTCGTCGCCGGCACGCTGCAAGCGCTGGCCGCGGGCCTGATGGTCATCCCTGCTGCGTGGCTGCTGCTCCGCCCCGGCGTCGATTTGAACGTGCCCCGTCCGCTGCTCTTTGCCGTTGTGGCCTTGCTCGTGGCGCTCTTTTCCGCCACCGGCGGGCTCGCCCTCGGCTGCAGCGTGGAGCAGACCCACATCGGCTTGATGTTCAGCCTGGTCGTTGCGCCGATGATCTTCTTCGGCTGCACCTACTATCCCTGGAGCGCACTGCAAAAATTCCCCATCCTGCAAAAAGCCGTGCTCGTCAACCCGCTCGTGTATGCCAGCGAAGGACTGCGCGGAACCTTGGTGCCCCAGTTCCCCCATCTCCCCATGTTGGCCGTGGTGGCCGGATTGGTGTTCTTCAACGTATTGATGTTCGTCACCGGCCTCCGCAAGTTCCACGGCAAAGCCGTTACCTGAGGTATAGCGATGAGATTCGCGAAGATGGTATTTTGGGTCGCGGGTATCTGGGGATTCCTGGTCCTCACGCCCCTTTATTTCATGTTTGATCTTATCGGGCGCCAGGACCCGCCGCCCATCACGCATCCGGGATTCTTTTATGGATTCGTGGGAGCCGGCCTGGCGTGGCAGGTTGCGTTCCTCTTCATCGCGAGAGACCCGTTGCGCTTCCGGCCTCTGATGATTCCCTCCTTACTCGAAAAAGTGAGTTACGGTGCGGCAATAGTTGTCCTCGTCTTGCAAGGACGTATGCACAAGTCGGACTTGGTCTTTGCCGGTACGGATCTTTTACTCGGCCTTCTCTTTGTGATCGCTTATTTGAAGACGCGCACTCGTGCCGCCTAGGCCAGGCGCCCACTATTTCGAGTCCCGCTGAAATTGTGTTAACGTTTTTCGTTCATGAAGAAACGAATAGGCGTGCTGTTAAGCGGACGCGGCTCGAACTTCGAAGCCTTGGCGGAAAGCGTCGCCGCCGAGCGCATCCCAAACGCGGAGATCGCCATCGTTGTCAGCAATCGCGATGGCGCGCCCGGAATTCAGCGTGCCGAGTCGCGCGGAATTCGAACGCGCGTGATTCCCTCGAAAGGTCTGGAGCGCGAAACCTATGACCGCCAGGTCGTCGCCGTCTTGAACGAGCACAAAGTGGATCTGATCTGTCTCGCGGGATACATGCGCCTGCTGTCGCCCTTTTTTGTGGCGGCGTTCCCGAATCGTATTTTGAACATTCATCCGTCGCTTCTGCCCTCCTTTCCCGGGCTGGAATCGCAGCGCCAGGCGCTCGAATACGGCGTAAGATTCGCTGGCTGCACGGTGCACTTCGTGGATGAAAATCTGGACGCCGGACCGATCGTCCTGCAAGCTGTCGTCCCCGTGCTCGACGAAGACACGGAAGCTTCGCTCTCCGAAAAAATTCTGAAGGAAGAGCACCGCATCTATTCGCAAGCATTGAATATTGTCCTCGAAGGAAAATTCAAAATCGAGGGCCGCCGCGTGATTCGAACAAATTGAACAACTCCATGGCGCAAACGAACTTCAAACCGGTGGAAGAACAACTCGCCTACCTGAAAAAAGGCGCCGCCGAAATCATTCCCGAAGCCGAGCTAGCCGCCAAGCTGGAGAATTCTCTGAAAACCGGCAAGCCGCTGCGCGCTTATCTCGGCGTGGACCCAACGGCCCCGGATCTTCATTTGGGCCATACGGTAGTGCTGCGCAAGCTCAAGCATTTTCAGGATCTTGGTCACACCGCGGTTTTCCTGATTGGTGATTTTTCCGCCATGATTGGCGACCCCACGGGCGTCTCGGAAACGCGCCCACCGTTAACCCGAGAGCAGGTGGACGCCAACGCCAAGACGTATCTCGAACAGGTCTACAAAATCCTCGACCGCGAAAAAACCGAAGTTCGCTACAACAGTGAGTGGCTGAGCAAAATGTCCGCCGAAGACATCGTGCGCCTTTGTTCCCACTATCGGCTAGCGCGCATGTTGGAACGTGAAGATTTTAGTTCACGCCTGGACAAGGGCCAGCCCATTTCTGTGCATGAGCTTTTGTATCCTCTGCTGACCGCGATGGACGCTGTCAAATTGCAATCCGATGTTGAACTCGGCGCCACCGAGCAAAAATTCAATTTGCTCGTGCACCGCGAAATCCAGCGCGAATACGGCTTGGCCGGCCAAGCCATTCTGACCATGCCCATCCTCGTCGGCCTCGATGGCCACCGCAAAATGTCCAAGAGCCTCGGCAACTACGTGGGCATCACCGAAGCGCCCAGCGAAATGTTCGGCAAGATGATGTCCATCCCCGACGAACTGATGTGGTCGTACTGCGAACTTGTGACCGATCGGACGCCCCAGGAAATCGCGGCGCTGAGAAAAGAGGTCTCCGACGGCGCGCTGCACCCCATGGATTTGAAAATGAAGCTGGCTCAGGAAGTGATCGCTGACTTCCACGGCGAAGACGCCGCGCGCAAAGCCGCCGAAAACTTCCAGCGCGTCTTCCGCGATCGCCAGGCCCCGGAAGAATCGCCTGTCGTAAAGTTGCCAAAAGGGCCTTCGAAAAAGCTCACAGCGTTGCTCGTCGATCTGAAACTGGCCCCATCAAAGGCCGAAGCAGAGCGCTTGATCAAACAAAAAGCCGTCGAAATCGACGGCGTGACCATCGACGACCCCCGCAAGGACATCGACCTCAGCAAATCCTCCGAATTTCTTCTCCGCGCCGGAAAGAAGAAATTCGTTCGCGTCGTCGTCGAATAATCCTATCCAAGAATTTCCGCAACCATCTTCGAAACATGTTCCGCAATCGCCGGCGCCGCCGTCAGTCCGGGCGACTCCATTCCAACGAGATGAATCGCATGAGGCACAGCCGGATCGCGCGTGATCACGAAATCCGCGATGCCGCTGCCGCTCGGCGGAACGAGCTTTGGCCGCAGCCCGGAATACCCAAGCTGCAAATCGCTCTCCTCAATCTCCGGCAGCAACGTTTTCGCGCTGTGAGCAAACTCCGCAATCGGCAGGCGGTTCTTCTCGTAATTGTCTTTCCCTTCCACGTAACTCGCCGTCGGACCAACCAGCACGCTGCCCCAAAGCGTTTTCGTAAAGTGAACTCCAAGGCTCAACCCATCCGTATGCGGCAGCGGATACACAAGATTATTAATCAGCGTGGAACGCGGCCCGCGAATCTCGCAATATTCCCCGCGCACGGGATAAATCTTCCAGGAATGATTGCCAAGCAGCCCGGCCACCTCATCCGCGTAAAGTCCAGCGGAATTAATAACGCATCGCGCTTCAATCGTTTCATCCTGCGAATCCTCTTCGTCCCCAATGCGCAGCCCCACGCGAATCATTCCCCCAGCAGGCTCCAGCGACACAACTTGCGCGTGTGTAACAATGCTTGCGCCCTGGCTCGTAGCCAGGCGCGCATACGCGTGCACCAATTCTTCAGCCGATACAATCCCCGTGGATGGAACGTGCAACGCAGCCGTGCCGCGGACATGCGGCTCGATTGCGCGAATTTCCGCCGGCCCAATCAGCCGAAGTCCGTCGACCCCGTTATCTTCGGCGCGCTTCTTGAGCGCGGCAAGCTCCACTTCCTCGTGCGCGTTTGTAGCCACCACCAGTTTTCCCGTATGCCGAAAAGAAACGTTGTGCTTCGCGCAAAATTCGTACGTCATCCGGTTGCCTTCCACGCAAAGCTTGGCCTTCAACGAATTCTTCGGATAGTAGAGTCCGGCATGGTTCACGCCACTGTTGCGCGTGCTGGTCGCCATGCCCAGCTTCGGAAACCGCTCTACAAGAAACACGTCCTGCCACCGCTGCGAAACCGCGCGCGCGATGGCGCAACCGATCACGCCGCCGCCGATAATCAGAATGTTGGCCTGGTCCATAGAGGAACGAGGATACAGGATGTGAAACAAACGTTGAAGCCAAGAGTTGAAGCTCGATTGTCAAAGTTCACGGCTGGGCCCGAAATTCGTTCCCAAACGATCCTGCGGCTACTGATCTCCACCAGCCTCATCAAAATAAGACCTGCATTCCGCGAGCCGCGCCTCGCTCCCGTCATGCACGGCATAAGCAGCGCGCTTGCTCTTTTCGTACCCGTTCCGCCACAGCGAAGCGGCCCCATGCACACCGTCCTTGTTCAGCGCATAAAAATAAATATGAAACGTCCCCAGCTTTTTCTTGTCGTTCTTGTAATTGTGCGCGATGCGCCCCATCGCTTCCAGGCACGCATCGACAGGAACCATGCCCTTGCGCATCATTTCGATGATCGTATGCCCGCCGGAAATCTTGATATTCTCTTCGCCCTTCCCGGTCGAGCCTGCCGCGCCTACTTCATTGTCCACACAGCATCCCGCGCCGATGATCGGCGAATCCCCCACGCGCCCCGGGATTTTCCATGCCAAGCCGGAAGTCGTCGTCGTAGCAGAAATATCCCCATTCGAATCCACCGCCATGCACGGAATCGTTCCCGTCGGCGGATGTGCGATAACACGCTCCGCGTACGCGATTTTCTCTTCATCGTTGCCGAAAAGCGCCGAAACATATTCCTTCCACTCCGGCGAATCAATTCCCGGCCGCCAATTCATGGATGACTTGGCCTTCCACGCCAGCCAGATCTTCCGCGAATGCTCCGTGAGGAGGTTCATCTCTTCGAATCCTTCCGCCGCGCCAAACCGCCGCGCCCCGTCGCCCACAATCATCACGTGATTGGTCTTTTCCATCACCGTCTGCGCTAGCCGCGAAACATTCTTGATCCGCCGCACGCCCGCCACCGATCCCGCCCGATGCGTCGGCCCGTGCATCACGCTGGCGTCCAACTCAACTTCGCCTTCTTCATTCGGCAAGCCGCCGTAGCCCACGGAGTCATCGTTGGGATCGTCTTCCACAATCGTCACCGCCGCCACGACAGCATCGAGCGTGTCCCCACCCTTTTTAAGAATGTCCATGCCCTTGTCCAGCGCGTGTAACCCGTTGGCGCTAGAAATGATCAGCGGCCGCTTGCCCGTTGCCGCGGCTGAAGTGATGTTCGCGAGAGCGGGCACGCTGTCCCCACCGGGCATGGTTCGGCCAAACAATTTGTTGGCGCTGGCAATCGCGGTGCCTGCCAGCGACGTGAGAAAAAATTTACGGCGAGACCACAGTTCCATGACAATTCCTCCCGGACATTCGCAGGCAATATACATCGGAACAGTCCGCATAGAAGCTTGGAGTTCAGTTCAATTGGCGCTCGTATTTTAAAGCGATTTCAGTGCGCGGCGGCAGCTCCGCCAAGGGATGGAGTCGGCACGAAAAAATCTCGAGTGGTAGCCCTTCCGAGAAAAGGAAAGGCTTGAGACACGTCGGCCACGGAGGAGATGTTATTCCGAATCAGTCTTATGCGGTCATATCCGGAAATTACTTCGCGCCGTGCGCTTTTTCCTTCTGGTCAAAGGCTTCGCGCAGCCCATCTAGCAAATGCGTGGCGGCCTTTGGGTTATTGGTTTTTCGCACGTCCGACCACAGAGAGTTATTGCTCTTGGGGTCGATCACAGAGATACGCGTCGACCCTGGAGGGACTTCCGTATCTGCACCCGATGATTTCTCACTCACGGGCGTCAAACCATTTTGAGGCGCCGAGCCATTCCCCGTCTTCGGATCGGAAGCTGGCGCCGTCGTGTTTCCCTCGACGAACTTCACGTAGTTGCCATTCGAAAGCCGCAAAACAATATCCGCCTTCTGCGGCGTATCCACGATCTGCAAGCGCCCCCATTTCGTCAGCTCCGTGTAGACGGTGTCCTGAAGATCAGCTGTCGTCGTCTGATTGTCCACGTACACCGTCTTCGCGTTCAAAACGGCAGTGGGTAGCGAAGGACGCTTGTCGTTCGCCTGCGCCGGCACGGCGCCGAGAGGAAGTAGTACAACCGCAGCAGTAAGAATCGAACAAAGGATTTTCATGAGGACACACTCCTTGCCGCCTACTTTTCCATGGCGACGTCGCCCATCGCTCTGGCCCGCCGGGTCCCTCTGCTTTTCGTTTTGTGGGAAGTCTATGTTCGCTAGCGCAGCGGCGTAACTGGTCAGAAGACGCGAAGAAGTGCAGTTGGCGCGACGATTGAACAACCTGTCCAGTGGGGTAGCAACGTGCGCGGAAGGAGGGAAAGTTGCTGATTCCCCTAGGTGAGCGCGGCGGGCTCGGTGGGGAATTCGCCTTCCCATCGCGCGATGACCACGCACGCGAGGCAGTTGCCGAGCACATTCACCGCAGTTCGCCCCATGTCCATCAACTGATCGATCCCGAACAGCAGGAACAGCGGCTCGGTCGGAAGATGAAACGAAGTTGCCGCCGCAAGAACAATCACGAGCGACGCGCGCGCCACTCCCGCCGTTCCTTTGCTGCTGATCAACAGCGTCAGCAGCATCACCGCTTGCTGCCCGACCGTCAGATGAATTCCCGCAGCCTGCGCAATAAACAGCAAGGCCAGTGATTGGTACAGGCTCGAACCATCCAGATTGAAGCTGTACCCCGTCGGCAGAACGAACGCGACCGTCTCCCGCGGCACGCCAAACGTTTCCATCTGCTCCATCGCGCGGGGCAATGCCGCTTCCGAACTTGCCGTAGCGAACGCAATCGTAACCGGCTCCGTCACCGCGCGGAGAAACCGCTTCACGGGCACACGCGCCAGCAACGCAATCGGAAACAAAACGCACGTAATGAAAACAACGAGCGCGACGTACATCGTCGCCAGCAGCTTCAACAGCGGAAGCAGAACTCCCAAGCCCAGGTGCCCCACGGTATACGCAATCGCCCCAAACACCCCGATCGGCGCCGCGTACATCACCAGACTTGTAAATTTGAACATCGTCTCCGAAAGGCTTTCCGCAAACGCCAGCATCGGCCGGCGCTTCACTTCCGGGACGAGCGCAAGGGCCATCGCAAACAAAATGCTGAACACTACAACCTGCAGCACCTGCCCCTCGGCAACGGATTTGGCGATGTTCTCGGGGAAAATATCCGTGATCAACTGCGTCGCCGTATGCGGCGTCGCATTCAACGATTCCGCAGCCGCCGCCGGCGGCATTCGCACCCCATCGCCCGCGCGGCTCAAATTAATCGCCGCAAATCCGATCAACAGCGCAATCGTCGAGACCACTTCAAAATAAATCAGCGACTTGACGCCCAGCCGGCCCACTTTTTTCAAATCTGCGTGCCCCGCTATCCCCACCACCAGCGTCCCGAACAACAGTGGCGCGATGATCACCTTGATCAGCCGCAGAAAAATCGTCCCAAAAAACTGTAGCTTCACCGCGACAGCGGGCCAGTCGTGCCCTACCTCCGCCCCCGCCAGCAATCCAACAAGTATCCACGCCGTCAGCGACCTCCGCGATGTCGCGTACGCCGCGATGAGCAGAATCGCGAGCCAGCGCAAAAGCAACGAAACAAGCCCCGGCAACGCCGCCACCTGCGTACCCGACAGCAGCGATGCCACAATCGCCATCGTTGCCGCCACGATCGCCGCAGCAAGAAGTCGGTTCTTCATCGGCCCCACGCGAGAAAATTCATCGGTGCCGAACGGTATTCTGGATGAGACCGCGTGTCAATGGAGAGAAGTTGTAGCGGACAACAAGAGCAAATTCGCTTCGTTCACGGCTTGGGTTCGTGGCGGAGAAGATTTCGAAGCATCATCTTGCCTTGCTCGTTCGAAAGGCCGCCCTGCCGAATCAGAGAAATGGTGTGCTCGATCAAAGCGAAACACTGTTCATCATTCGAACGCTCTTTGCCCGCGCCATTGCCGTTTCCCTCCACCGCCGGCAGTTCCGCGGGAGACGTGCCACTCAATTCTCCAATCCATTGATCAAGCACGCGCTGTTGTTCCGCTTCCATCGACGTGAACGCCAGCCCCATCCCCATCCCGGTTCTGGAAAAGACCACTTTTGCGTGCGCTTCAAACGCTCTTTTCTCACACGTAATGCGCAGCTTCACCGCCGTTTTCAACGGAAAGGGGCTAAAGGAATCAATATAACAGCCGCCCCGGCTCAGATCGCTGATCCGCGCGTTCAACACGCACCGTTGCACTGTATCCACAGCTTGCACTGTTGCCGTAAAGGAATACCGCGGATAATGCCGCCGCTCGATGGGAGTCAGCGCCGGAGGACGAAAGCTCGCATTCATAGGATTTTCCGCCATTTCGAAAACACAGTTTTAGCAAACACGGCGAGAGGGAATTTGACGGGAGAGGAAAGAGCCATGCCGGCCCCGGGGGCACGCCAGTACGGTTCAGTTTAGTTTTCCAGCACGACCATGACAAGCTCTTCGACCCCACTAGGTGTCCAGCTCGCCACGCCGCGCAGCTACTCCACCCGCAGCGCCACAAGCGGATCAATTCGCGTCGCTCGCCGCGCGGGAAGATAACAGGCCAGCAAAGCAACACCCATCAGCAGCAGCGTGATCGCGACATAAGTAAGCGGATCTGTTGCGCTCACGCCGTACAACAACCCCGACGCCATCCGCGCGACCGGCAGCGCCACCAGCACGCCCACCAGCGCGCCAATCAGCGCCAGCAACATCCCCTGCCTCAGCACCAGCCGAAGCACTTCATGCGGCTGTGCGCCCAGCGCCATGCGCAGCCCGATTTCACTCGTCCGCTGCGTCACCGAGTACGCCAGCACGCCATAAATCCCAATGGACGCGAGGATCAACGCAAGCACTCCAAATAATCCAAGCAGCGCCGCGCCCATCCGCGCCGCCCACAACCCTTGCCCGATAATCTCTTGAACCGTCTGCCCATTCGTGAACGCCAGGTTTTTATCCAGTTCCTGCGCGCGCGTGCGTACCGCCCCCAGCAATCCTTCGGGCTTGCCCGTCGTTCGCACGATGAGCGCGGCGAAAGGCGAGTATTGCTGCCGCATTGGAAAATACGCGAGCGGCTGGGGATCCTCCCCGATCTGTCCCACCACGGTGGTCCCCACGACACCCACCACCTGCACGAGTGTCGGAGAGATCACAAACGCGAATCGCTTCCCCAGCGCTTCCTGTCCGGGCCAGAGGAGCTTGGCCATGGCTTCGTTGACGATCGCCACCGACGCGCTCTTCTCGCCGTCAAATTCCGTGAAGTCCCGCCCGCGCAACAGCGGTATCCGCAGCGTCTCGAAATATCCGGGCGTCACGGCATCAATATTCACCAGCGTCCCGCGATTGTTCGGATCCGCTTGTTCTCCTTCCGGATAAATAGTCCCCGCTATGCCACCACCCAGAATGCCGTTTGAAGCCACTGTCGCATCCACGACCCCTGGAACGGTCTTCGCCCGTTCGACGACGTCGCGGAAAAACTGTTGCCCGTGATCGGCGTCGTAACGCAGCGCCCCCAGATCGAAAAACATTTGCATCAAACTTTGCGACTCGAATCCCGGTTGAAATTGCTGCGCATTCCGCATGCTCCGTAGGAACAGCCCCGATCCCACTAACGCAACCAGCGCCAGCGCAATTTCCGAAATCACCAGCAGCCCTCGCAAACGGTTGTGCGTCCAGCCCAGCGTGCCCCCGCGCCCGCCAGTTTTTAATACCTCGTTGATGTCCGTGCTTGACGCCTTGATCGCCGGGATGATCCCAAACACAATTCCCGTCACCACCGAGATCGCCACCGTAAACCCCAGCACCCGCCCATCGAACGAAAGATCGATCGACCCGTCCTCCAGAAACGGCGGCCGGAACGACCACAAAATTTTCCGTCCCCAGTACGCCACCAGCAATCCTGCCAACCCGCCAAGCAGCGAGAGCACTGTGCTTTCCGTCAACAGCTGCCGCACCAACCGAAGCCGTCCCGCGCCCATTGCCGCGCGAATGCTCAACTCTTTCTCGCGCTTGGCCGCTTGCGCCAGCAGCAAATTTGCCAGGTTCACGCACGCGATCAGCAGCACCAAGCCAACCACGCCCATCAGCACGCCGCCGGCCAGCGAAAACTGCTTCCTCTGATTGATCCCCAGCGCCGATTCATTTAGCGGATAGACTTCTACCGTGCGGCCTTTGTTTTCCCGCGGATATTCTTTCTCCAGCCCGGCCGCGATCGTTTTCAACCCCGCCTGCGCTTGCCCAATGCTGACCTCCGGCTTCAACCGCCCAATCATCGAGAGCCAGCGGAAGCGCCGGTTGTTCTCGTACTCCTTGAGCTGCCCGCTCAGCACGTAATCCCGCATCGTAATGGGAATCCATAGCACGTCCGGCGGCGCCAGCGACACCGTCCCTTTGAAATTCGGTGGTGCCACGCCTACTACCGTGTACGGCGTCGCATTCAGCGTGATCGTCTGCCCTATGGCGTGTTGATCAGAACCAAACCGCCGCGCCCACAAGCTGTAACTCAACACCACTTCCGGGTTCCCACCGATTTTTTTGTCTCCATCCGGAATAAATGTCCGTCCACGAACCGCTTTAATCCCCAGCACATCGAAGTAATTCCCGCTCACCAGTACCGCATTCAATTGTTGTGGCTCCGCTTGCCCGCCCCAGTTCAGCGGGATCGCAAACGTGGCCAGCGCCAGCCCGGAGAAAACCGAATTCTGATCGCGATAATCCTCATAGTTCGGCAGCGAAGACCCCGTCAGCCGGAACGTGGCATTCGTATCGATCGTCAGCGTATCCCGCGTGAACACTTCCGCCAGCCGCGCCGGCTCTTCCACCGCCAGCGGGTGCAGGAACACCGCGTTGATAATCGTGAAGATAGCCGTGTTCGCCCCGATCCCCAGCGCCAGTGAAAGCACCGCCACAAACGTAAACCCGGGGCTTTTCTTCAACATCCGCAAACCGCCCCGCAAATCCTGTTGAAAGTTTCCCGCCATCACGACACCCCCACTCAACTCCTAGGACGGCCCGAAATCACATTCGTTTCGAGTCCCCACTGCGCTCATTGTTCCCAACTCTGTTGAGGCGCGCAAGGAAGCGCACTCTCCGGATCAATCCGCCGCAGGACCGCGAAGCCACCTGCCCGTTTCCTGGACTTCCTGCCAGTTCCCAGCCCCAGACCCGAGCGCTAAATTGTCTGCATCCCAGTCCAAGGTGAGGCCATGAACGAATTCTCTTCTTGGATGCAAAGCAATTGGCACGCGCTGGGAACCCTCTTCCTCCAAGCTGCCTTCCTGACCGCGGCCGTCTGGTTCGCGCGCGAAATCCTCAAGTCCATCCGCGCGTTTCAAGAGCAAATCGGCGCGCTGCTCAAACTCTCTCTCACGGGCTCGCTCCCCGAGCGCCACTCAGCCACCGCCGCCGCCGAAAGCTTTTTCGCCAACGCCAGCCCCTACTGGCTCACGCCTGCGGAGATTCCTCCAACTCCCGCACCCGCCCCCGAACCCATCGAAATCGGCCCCAGCCGCTGGGCCCTCGCCCGTCACAACCTCCTCGTCTGGCTGAAGACCCCCATGCACACCGGCCACTCCGCCCCCTGGCGCCGAGCCCTCAAATGGCTCCAAGCCCCCGCCGGCAGCTGAGGCCCAGTAGCACAGTCACTCCTGACTGTGCTCTTTTCCCCTAGTAGGGGCGCAATATCAAAGACTCCGGGCAGCCGCCGGAATATTGCGCCCTCTTTCGCTTTCTATCCAATCGTCCGATAGTACTGATGAATGACCTCAACATCATGTTAAATAACCCTTGACACGTACGCGTCGGTTGTATACTCTAGACGGTGACGACTCCCCGGCAATCCAATGCCGGTTCGGGCAATCTATATGATTGCCCTTTTTCTTTGATCCCCCAATGCCCCCACGCACTATCGTCTACATAGATGGGTTCAACCTCTACTACGGTGCGGTCCGCGGCAGCGCCTTCAAATGGCTAAACCTACAACGCTTCTTTCAGCTCCTCAGGCCTGCCGACAATATTCTCGGGATCCACTACTTCACCGCTTTAGTCGATGGCCCGACGAGACCGAATCAAGTCGTTTATCTCCGCGCTCTCGGTACCTTGCCGCTCGTGAACATCGTGCTCGGAAAATTCAAGAAGAAACAGGTCCGCTGTTCTAACTCTGCTTGTACTTTCACAGGCGATCGCTTTTTCGAGGTTCCGGAAGAAAAGAGGACGGACGTCAATATCGCGGTGTTCTTGTTGGATGACGCCTATCAAAACAAATGTGACCACTCGATTGTCGTCAGCGGAGATTCAGACCTGGTGCCCGCCATCAGCCTTCTGAAAGTTCGTTTCCCCCACAAGAAAGTCACCGTCTACGTACCCTCGAGGAATCCCAAGCGCGGAGCTGCCGTGGAGTTGCGTTCTGTTGCCGACAAACACCGCACCCTTCCCCTCAACCTTCTGCCCTTTGCTCAGTTTTCGAACCCGCTCCCTGACGGCGTAGGTGCCTTCCTGCACAAACCTGCTTCATGGTGAAATGTGGCAAGGGCGGGGACTTTAACCTTCCGCTTTCTAGTCTCTGCTTTCTACTTTCTAGTTTTCTTCACGCCCCCTCGCCACCAGCGACAAAGATTTCTCAAGCGTCGCAAGAAAGCTCGACATCCTCTGGACCAATTAGCCCGAACATTCCCTTTGTCATCCGGACCGTAACGGAGGGATTCTGCTTTTCACTTCCTTCTCAGGCACTGCAGCGGCGTTCCTAGCCCGAGGCGATCCAGGCCGCGCACCACCCGATCCCGTGAGAAGCGATAGGCGCAAAAGCGAAGGGCGATTGGTTCCGTTTGTGAGGGAGCTTGGTTCTAGGAGAAAGCCTTATTGAGGAAAACCGACAAGGAAGCTTGAAATGGCAGTAGTTACTCAGGAACAGGCCCAATTTTTCGCGTAAAAGCTGTTGAAATCAACGAATACCACATGTTATCGTACATAGGAACAAACGGTCTTCGCCGTTTGTTCGCCGAGTCCCTTCTCGGAGGTGGCACGTGGTGAGTGCGGGCACCGCGAGCAGTTTCCCTCTTTTTATTCACCATCCCTCTCTTTTTCGGCGGATTCGTTGCTCTTTGAAAAGTTTGACGGCGGGGCAGAGGATTAAACTCTGAATCGCATGCTTAGACATGCAAACCCTCGGATTTACAGGTCCGGGGTTTAACCATCGATGTTACCCCGCCGTTGAGGGTAGCCGGGGGCCGGAATCGAACCGGATAGCGCAGGGTTGCAGGCCAGCGTCCGTTCCACACGGTACCCCCGGCACAAAAATCTATGAGTCGTCATCAACCCATACTTGTTTCGTCTGAGTAAGATCAATCTCAATCTGACAACGTCTTTTACGGAGCTCCATGTCCAGACACAAATCAGCATCAAAAAAATCTCGAAAGAGGGCGGGGCATGCGCCACGCACCATATCCCGTTTTGCGGAAAAACGGGCATCCAATAAGGGGTCCGCGTCGGTGGTCAAAACCGCAGGGACCAGCCGTTCGATTTCTTCGGGGTTTTCTTGGCTCTCAAGCGTTATCGCGTAAGTGCGGTGGTACCCGGCCCAAAGCAGTAGTCTGTCATCGAATGCGGTAATTGCAACGTGGCGCGCCATTTCCTGTATTTCGAGGTTTTTCTTCGCACCAACAACCATCTGAAATTCGCCGTGGGGCAACTCAACGATCATCTTGCTGCCCACCGTTCGAGTGGGCAATTGACGGCCAGCGGGAAGCGGAGGAAGACAGGTCTTGACTCTCGTTACGGAATTGCGAACAAGCTCGCGATACGGTTCCGCTCGTTCTTCGAATATCCGAAGCTGATGCACTACCAAGTCCAGAGGGTCTATTTTCATCAGCCCCTTGACGTTGTGTGCGCCATTCTTGTGGGAAGCCTTAATGATTTTTTCTGCAGCCAATTTCTCTTTTAGATTATGCGGCGCATTCTGCGGTCTGCGATATTCCCGCTTCCCCAGCACGGCCACTTTTCCCCGGTAAGACTCCCACAATGCCGTGGCGGTCTCCTCAGTTAGCGGTGGCACTGCTTCTTCCATGAGAAAGTGCAACGCTTCCTTTTTGTCCATCCACCCGAGCAATAATTTCCCGCTTAACGTCTTCATGCAGACACACCTTCTCCGTTGACAATGGAAAACCGGTGAATTAGAGTGGGATTGCTGAGCCGCACTCTAGCTTCAGAAAGCGCCCCGGTTGCCGCCGGGGTTTCGCTTTTTAGGAGTCCATTATCTATTGGCCGCGACAAACGCGCGCGAAGGCGGGAATACAAAACAGCGAGGTTTCCCTACCGGTCCAGGACGTTTGACGTTGGGTTGCGCACTATGCGCGACGCAAAACCGACCGGCCAATGTCAGGAAAAACGTACCTGATTTTTCAGTCTGATACAAGGGTAAATTAGCAGTCGGCAGGGGAGAGCGCTAGCGAAGCTGGAAAAGGCCAAGTCGAGGGCGGTTATTTCGACTCTTGCTTCTTCTGTCGTCCAAACTCCAGGCGGATGGCAGCGCCTTAATTCCGAAATATACCAGGTCGCCAACTAAGAGGACTCTCGCAAAAATCGCGCGGTTGCAGCCGGAGTGCGCGCGGCGCCACGTTTTTTCGACTCGTCCGCAGTGTCCCAAGAATACTCCATCTCTACCGAACCTTTGAAATAGGCCCCGTCCTCGATGACAAGGACTGGTGCGGTCAGACCCCCCATAGCCACTGCCATCTTCTTAATCTCTATTCGGTCCCCCGCACGCAGGTTTCCCTCTACGCTCCCGTACACAAAAATCTCGCGCGCGAAGATATCCGCGACCACCCTCGCGGTTGGCCCAATGGTCAACCTCGAGTTTCGAAGTTCAATTCGCCCCTTAAAACTACCGTCAACTTGCAAGTCTTCCGAGCCCGAAATCTCACCCGTTATGCGGACACCGGGTCCTAGAGCATTTGGGGATCGACGCTCGGATTCGACCAACAAGCGCGTAGTGTTCGAAGTCGCTATCGTGCCGCGAGACTCAGTCGGCAAAGCTTGCCCCAGCTGCTCGGTGGGGGCCCGCAAGACAATGCTCCCGTCCTCTAGGCCACTGCGCAGCCGCTCCACAACAGATGAAGCGGTGTTCACGGGTTGGAAGAACTTTCCCATTCTGTCGCCTTAGCTTTGCCCAATTTTTGTGGCCCATCCTGCTGTTTTTCCCGAAAGATCTCGTGGAAGAGATGTTGAAGCATTTCAGCAGCTTCCTTAGCCGTGTCAGCTCTACTCAAAGGGGCTTCCAAAAGCCGAATTGCAACACTTTCCTTTCGAGTCCGTCTGGCGGAATTCATCGCCGGCCAAAAGAGCCCTGAAGCAAGAGTTCCAATGAAGGCCATCACAGGCTCCCTATAAATGATAGCCCAACCCAACGTGCCAAGTCCCGCGACCACGAATGCGATCGAAAAACCATAAAGCAGCCGTTCGCCACTCTTGTTTTCCGAAATGGCTTGGTCTATTACCTCCCTCGCCGTTCTCGGTGCTTCCGGGCTCGCCATGTTAGATTTCTCTCGGTCAGGATAAAGCTACACTAAGATGTACCGCATAGTACATCAAGTCACTCCATCTAAGTTGCTATAAACGCGGATTGTAAGACGAGTGGAACACCCTTAAGCCGACAAGGCATCTTGAGCGCCGCTTCCCTCGTGGTTCTCAACAGGACGGGCCTTGACCTTGCCCCTGGCGCCTCCCTTACTTCAACGGGCTAGTCACGCGCACCTCCCCATAACTCTGCCCGCCTGCCAAATCTTCCGAGTAAATCACTTCCGCCCCGCAACTCCCCGCCGCCTGCGCCACCCACTTGTCAATCATTGGCAATCTTTGCCAACCCTGCTATACTCGAAGTCTCTAAACTTCCGAGGTCTTCTGTCATGCCCATGAACATCAGTCTTACCCCGCATCTGGAGGAGATGATCCGGGAGAAGATCGCCTCCGGCTCCTACAATTCCGCCAGCGAGGTTGTTCGCGAAGCGCTGCGCCTCTTGGAGCAGGAAGATCAGCTCCGCGCCTTGAAATTGGAGAACCTCCGCCGGGACATTCGCGAAGGTTTGGACAGCGGACCCTCCACCGAATTCCACCCTCACGAAATCAAGCGCGCTGCCCGGGAAAAGAAATCAGCGAAAAGCGGCAAGTAAATGTCCCGGCTCCGCATTAGCCCTCGAGCGACGGCGGACTTGCTCGAAATCTGGAGCTACATTGCGGATGACAGCGTGGCCAACGCAGACGCCTTCGTCGATAAACTCTACGAAACTATTCAGACGTTGGGGCGCCAGCCCGGTTTGGGCCGGCGCCGGGAGGAGTTGGCTCCTGGGATTCAGAGTTTTCCCCACGGCCGCTACATCCTTTTCTACCGCGCCGTCCCGGGAGCGATCGAAATTGTCCGCGTACTGCACAGCGCCCGAGACATCGAAAATATCTTCGACGACCAAGGATGAGCGGTTTTCAGACTGGAAACTCGCCGCTTGGCGTCGTTCGCGCATTCCCCCCTCACTTCAACGGGTCAATCACGCGCACCTCACCATAACTCTGCCCATCCTCCAAATCCTCCGAATAAATCACTTCCGCCCCGCAACTCCCCGCCGCCTGCACAATCAGCGCGTCCCAAAAGGAAATCTTGTACCGCCCCTCGATCTCCAGCGCCTGCACCACCGACTCCGCCGTGTTCACCACGATTTCCCAGCTCGCATAGTCCTCAATCACCTTTCGCGTCCCCTCCGCCGACAACGGACGCGCTACCTTCCGCCGTAGGCTGACGCATAATTCCTGAAGCACCTGCGTGCTTAGCACTCCGTTTTCGTTCTCCCACAATTTTTGCACCAGCGCTCGCGCCTTTTCATACTTCGCGCCCTGCGCCAGATCGTGCGCGTACACCAGAATATTTGTATCCACAAAGAACTTATCGCTCATGCAGCTCGTCCCGCGAACCAGGCCGCGTCCACCCTAGATCCAGCCCCACGCGAAGCCGTGCCAGCGCACGCTTTCGCGCACGGTCATATCCCGCGCGTTCGCGCACCGCTTCCTCCAGCTTCTCGGCCAGCATCCTGCTGATCGAGCTCCCTTGCTCCGCCGCCAACACCCGCGCTTCCTTCAAAAGCTCCGCGTCCAGCTTCAAGGTAACGTTTCTTTTCATCGTTCTCCTGCCCCAGCACACATTTGCGTGCAGCACAAGTTTACGTGCTCGCCATCGCCGCGTCAACCGGCTCCGGTCCACTTCCCATTTCCCGCCTTAAGCCTTCTAACCTTCCTACATGCAACCTTCGAACTTCCCCTTGATTCCGCTACCTAAACCTTTTAACCCTCCAACATACAGCCTTCCAACAAGCCTTGACCTATCCACTCTCCGTCCCGCCCTTCCGCCATCCAAAAACCATAGGGGTCGGGGGTGAATCCTGTCATTTCCTAGACTCACGGCCCACGAATCACGGGTCTCGGCGCCTCTCCCTCTTCTCCCCCACCTTCAACCTGCTAACCTTCCAACTTGCAAACGCGCCTTTTACCCATCGTTTACCCCCTGTCGACGTAGACTCGGAATTACCCGGTAACGATTCTGATTCACTTGCGCTACCATACGAGCTTGTGTCCTCCCTTCCGCCCAATGAGCAGCTGAAGGAATTGCGCTCGCGATTGGGGATCACCACGCGCGATGTCGCGGAGTTCAGCCTGAAGATCGCAGAGTCCGAGGGCAATCCCGAATTCCAGATCTCCAACGCCTGGCTCACGCAGATTGAAAATTCGGACTCCGTCCCCAGCATCTTCAAGCTCTACAGCCTGAGCGCCATCTATCGCATCAAGTTCACCGACCTGCTGCTGCTCTACGGCCTGGACATGCAGAAGCTGAATCTGCATCAACTAGCCGCGCCCCTGCCGCAAACCCATTTGACCTCGCTCGAAGTCTATGACGCCGACCGCACCGTCTCCTTCCCCGTGCGCTTTGACCGCTCCTTCGATCTGGACAGCACCAATCTCCTCTCCCGCATGGTCGAACTCTGGGGAGAAATTCCCATCGCGCTGCTCCAGCACATGGACATCCGGCACAGCCAGTACGGCTTCATCGGGCTCCAGGATTTCACGCTGCACCCCTTGCTCCGCCCCGGCTCCTTCGTGCAGATCGATGCGCGCGTCCGCAAAGTCCGCCCCATGCGATGGCGCACCGAATTCGATCGCCCTATTTATTTTGTGGAGTTGCGCGACGGCTACGCGTGTTCCTGGTGTGATTTGCTGGATGGGCAGCTACTGTTGCTGCCGCATCCGCTCTCTCCGTGCAGCGCCCGCCGCTTCAATTACGGCACCGACGCGGAAATCGTCGGCCAGGTGACCGCCGTGGCCATGCGCCTTACGGATGCGTCGGATGCCCCTCCCGACGGAACCGCAAAATTGCCAAAGCGAGTCTGATGTTCGATAGAAACAGCCGCGCAATCGTGGGATTGGCTTCCAGGGGAATGGCCACCCGGTAGGGCTCCAGCTTCTGCCACGCGCGAAGAAATCCTTCCGGATTTTCCCGCGAAGTTTGCAGGTATTTTTCCAGTTCGCTCACTAGCTCTTCGAGCGAATACGCCGACACCGCATAAAAAACCTGCCGGTGCGCAATTTCCAGAGCTTTCCGCGCGGTGTCCGCTTGGAAGCGCGCCGCCAGTCCTTCGTGATGGTACGTGCCGGAATTGTAGTCGCGCGTGGACGCCAGATAAATCAGGCGCCCAAACTCACATGGAATTCTGGATAACGTGCGCTGCAACAAATCGTCATACGCATCTTGCACGGAAACCAGTCGTACCGAGGCACCCATTCCGCTCAATCCTTTGAATTTCCGACGTTACCTGGTTCGAAACCGGTCACACGCCGTGAACTCTTCCGGTTTCCTTCGCAGACTGGAAACCGAGTTGCGCTTCGCGAATTCGCTGCGCCCAGGCGTCGGCGCGCGCGGCCAGCCCCTGCAAACTTTGCGGGCCCGCGAGTTCGATGGAGACAAACAGAACTCCGCAGAGGAATTGCAGTGCGCCGTAACGCAGGAGAATGCCGGCTTCTGTCGCGAACTCCAAGTCTTGGCTACCGCGGCTGGCTCGCAGATGCGTTCGAATGATTTGGCGGATTTGCGCGGAAGTTTGTTGAACCCAGAAAAGTGAGACTGATTTTCGCTCTTGCTCGAAGAATTTTTTGAGTTGTGGGGAGCCCAGCGCGGAGACGTATTCCAGATCTTTTTTTGCGAAAATTTGGGTGACGAACTCCGCGGGGCACCCGCTTTCGAATTCGCCTTCACGATTCAACGATTCGCTCGTTGCGAAAGAACGGTCTTGCGCGGACAGCGCGGACTTAACCCACATCACCATCGCGAAAAAAAGCACGACGGCGGCGCTCACCGCGATGGAGATTCCCATCACGGATGCACCGCCTTTTCGAGATATCCGCGGGCCTCGCGGAGGCGGTAGCGCGTGGCCGCGGCCACGCGCGCGTATTGCTGTTCGAACGCAAACTGCCTCTCGGGTTCGGGATCCGAACGATAGGACCACAAATGGCCGACCCAGACGGTCAGCGCCAAGGCGTAGGAAACCGGGTGCAAGTACGCCAAAAAGCTGCTGCTCATGTTTCCCATCACGGCGACGAAGGCCAGTTGGATGACGCTCAGGCCGATGAACAGGCCGTAACCGATTAAAATGCCTCTCAGATTTCGTCCGAAGGGAATTGCGTAGAGGAGGAATAAGGCCACTAGCGCGAGAATGGTGGTGGCTTGTACGATTCGAACGTCGCGCTCGAGATTCACGCAAGTGGTGATCCAGCGGTGCGCGTCATTCGAAGCGGCAACGGCTGCGTTCGTGCAGGCCAGAACAAACCCGATGGCGAGCAAGTTGCGGGCCAGGCGGGCCGTTCCCGGATAGGCGGCGAGCGCCACGCGGCAAATTTCAAACATTACGGCGCAGCCGGCTACTACGCCGAGGAATTCCGTGCTCCAGTAGACAGGAGAATAAAGGCGCGGTTCCCAGCGATATGCGATGAACCGCAAAATGTCCTGGAACAAGACAAACGAAATATAGATATAAAAAATCGGATAATACGTCGCGAGCCTGCCGCCAAACGCACGGACGAGCAGAAGGATTTCCAGCCCGATGCTTCCCCACCAGATGAGTTGACTCAGCATCTTCGTTCAAAGCCAGCTTGAGTTACCTGCACCGGGCGAAATGTTAGCACGGGTCGGGGGAAGTATGCGGAGCACCCCTCCCCCTGTGCGCTAGTGGAATTGTTTTACGACGCAAACTCAAAACCGGACGGCGGAGGAATCGGTGGCTGCGGTGAGCCTCCATCCGCGATCACGGTCGTCGCGTCGTTTACGTAGTTGTTAGTATGGGTGAGCTTTGTGCCACCCTTTACGTTCTCTATACCCGGGTTAATCGGAAAAAGGGCCACAGCAGCGAACAAACTCATCACACAGACCGCGATCGTGCTTTTTACTATCGACATTTGTGCCTCCAAACCAGAAGGGAATGACGGCGCTTGGATCGTGACGCCCCGCAGTCCCGAACCCACCTTAGCCTAAGCGCCATTCCCAAAATGCCCGCTCAGAACCAACGCTTGGTTGCAATTCCAACCAATTCCAGGAAGCGCATTAAGTTGCCAGTGAGCCAATATGTGGTTCGCACCGGCAACGCGCCAGGCAATCCAGTCCGAGGAATGGCCGAGGCGGCGCCACGCGCGAGCCGAGCCCGGTCGCATGTTGCGCGCGGACAGCCACCTCTTCGTGGACGACCACTGCGTCTCACATTCGGGTCAATTTTTCGGGAGAATTCGGCGAATACGCTGTCTGCAGTGGCGTTGGGCCTCCTCCCGCACCGGGGCGTTCGGAATCGCCGCAACTCCCAGCTCCGTTCTTAATAACCTCCAGCCGCCCTTGCGGGGTACGGCGAATCGTGGGCCCGATTCTTTGGGTCCATCGCCAGCGGTTGTGTTTCCAAGCGGCTGGTACTTTTGCCCAGTCCACCTGCTCGCCGTGAGTCAATACTCACGGGGTTACGCGCAGGTGGGCAAAGGCAAAGTCTCCTTCCGTGGAATGGCGGCCCACAAATTTTCAGTCCCGGCGCGCTACTCCGGGCCGCAAGGATTGCGTTTTTTTTCGGCGGTCATTTTTGCAGGGAGAGGTTCATTCGACGTGGCGATCCGCAAAGGCGAGCAATGGAACTGCATCAATCCCGCTTGCAACGGGGAGGTCTTCGTGATCGCCTCCAGCGAGTTGGAAGGCGGGGTAAATCCGCGCTGTTCCTGCGGCAGCGTAATGAAGCAACCCTATTTGCGCCCGGCTTTGAAGACGTACCCGGCCACGCAGGAAGCGCGCCAGCGGGTGCAAATTCCGCCGGGTCTATCGCTTGAAGAGCTGGGCTACCAGCACGAACGGAAGTACAAGAACTGACGTTTTCTTTGTCCAGGGGAAGTTGGAGAGATGAAATTTTTCACCCAGTTTTCGATTTTCCCAAAGCGGATACCAGGTCAAATCGGAGTATTTTCTACCTCCGCGCCACAACCCAAATCCGAATCCGTACGGCATCACCTCGCCAACATCGTGTATTGCGCGCTCGCCCTGACCTTGTTTTATTTCGTCTCCAGGCCGGCCTTCAAATGAATCCCCCAAACCAATCCACAAAAACCGCTCCGGAAGATCTTTCTTCCGTGCCGCAGTGCCGGGCTGAGCTTATCTTCTATGCCAAGACGCGGCAAAAACAGTCCCGCCCCGTCACCATCCTCGGCGAATACACTTGCGATTGCCGCCGTCCCGATTGGCCGCAGCGGTGGCAAGATTGGAGCACCTCCGCCAACCCCTTCCTCAACCTGTTCCTGTGCCGCGACCACGCCCAAAAACTCGGCCTCCTCGATTAAGGCGCGGGTCACGTCGCAGGCATGACTCACGGTTCACGCAATATTTTCTTCTCCCCCGCAAGGCCAGTGGCTCTTCCGCAACACAGTACCGGGGGGCCATTGTGCCGGACGTTTCCGCCCGGGACGATAGAAGGGCAAGCGGGGCGAAGGGTGCTCCGCACGGTGGTCTATTGGACTTGAGGAGCGGAAGACGAAGGCTATGGGCACGCTGAACCGCCAGGAGTTGGATCAACTGGAACGCCGGGAGCTGCAGATCACGGTGCTGGCAGCGGTGTTTGTGCTGGTACTGGCGACGGGGCTGGCGGTGTTTATGTACCCGCTGGTGTTCCTGCATCCGGTCGGAGACAAGTGGGGCTTGCGGGTGGCATTCTTCGGGTTCTGCTTGCTGACAGTGCTGTTTGACGTGTACCTGCTGGAACGGCAGAAGACGGTGCGCGAGCTGAAGCAGCGGCTGCTGGCGGAGTTGGAGCGCAACGTTACGTTGCAACAGCAGGCCAGTGTGGATCATCTCCAGACCATGCCGGATCAGAACTATTTCTGGGACCGCTTGACGATGGAATTCCGCCGGGCGATGAGCATGGAGAAGACGCTGTCGCTGCTGATCGTGCAGACCAAGCCGGGTAGTTCGCTGGTCAAAAACAAAGAGAATAGCGAAGGATTGAGCGATGCGGCGAAGGCGACTTCGCGAAGGCTGCGGCCATCGGATTCGATTTACCGGCTGGCGACGGGAATGTTTGCGGTGGTGCTACCGGAGACAGATTCGCTGAATGCCAAGCGCATCGCGATGCGGCTGCAAGAAGAATTGCAGAACGTTCGCGCGAAGCATGGCACGGCGTTCGACATTACCGTGCACAATTATCCGGAGCAGGTGAAAAGCGCGCGCGAGCTGGAAGATATTGTGAAGTCGCTGCTGCCGGCGCAGGACGCGTGGGCCACACCGGCTCTTGCGGACGCGAAGTAATCAGTTTTCTGTTTTTAGTTCTTCGTTTTTGGTTTTTGGTTTCTAGCTCTTGTTCTGGCAACAGAGAATCACCGAAGGGCCTGTTTCAAATCCTCGATCAAATCCTCTTTATCTTCCAGACCAATCGAAACGCGCACGGTTCCGGGGCTGACGCCGGCGCGGCGCAATTCTTCGTTGGACATGTTGTAGTGCGAGCTGTAGATCGGCATAATCACCAGCGACTCCACACCTCCGAGACTTGCCGCCAGCAGGAATAGCTGCACGCGATCGCAAAAACGCCGCGCCGCGGGCAAGCCACCCTTCAAATCAAACGCCAGCATGCCGCCGAAGCCGCGCATCTGCTTTCGCGCGAGCGCGTGATCCGGGTGAGATTTCAGACCGGGATAATGCACGCGGGCTACTCTCGAATGGCTTTCGAGGAATTTGGCGACGGCCATGGCGTTTTCGCACTGCCGTTCGACGCGCACGCCGAGCGTTTTGATCCCGCGAATGAGTAGATAGGCGGCGCCGGGATCCATCGAGCCGCCCAAATAAATGACCATTTGGCGAACGCGCTCCATCCAATTCGAATTGCCGACCGCGACGCCGGCGATGATGTCGGAATGGCCGGCAAGCGATTTCGTGGCGCTGTGAACGACCATGTCGTAGCCGAGCGCGATGGGATTCTGCAAAACGGGAGTGGCGAAGGTGTTGTCAATGATGGAGATGAGTTTGTGCTTCTTGGCAAAGGCCACGGCTTTGTGGATGTCCACGAGGCGAAGGGTGGGATTGGTGGGCGTTTCGACGTAGAGAACTTTGGTGCGCGAGTTAGCGAGAGATTCGAGGTCCGCGAGATCGGTTCCCACCTGGCGAACGGTGATACCCATGTTGGGAAAAATATCGCGCATCAGGCGGTACGAGCCACCGTAGAGTTGCGCGGTAGAGATGACTTCGTCGCCATTTTTCAGCGCGGCGAGAAGCGAAGAGGAGATCGCCGCCATTCCGGAAGATGTGACGACCGCGGCTTCCGCGCCCTCCAGCGCAGCGATTTTTTTCTGGGCGACGGTCAACGTGGGATTGCCGTAGCGCGTGTAGATGTAGGCTTTGTTCTTGCCTTCGGCCCACAATTTCATTTCCGCGGTGGAAGAAAACGTGAAGGTAGAGGAGCGGATGATTTCGGTGACGATGGGGCCGTTGACGCCGTGGCGAGAGGGCTCGCCGCCATGAATGGCCCTTGTTTGCGGACCGAACTTGCGCTCTGTTATGTTTTTCATGGCGACAATTGTCCACCCCGCGCGGCAGCCAGACCAACATCCAATTTGGAGCCCTTCGCGGCTTGACAGTTTCCTCCAGGGGGCCAGGCCGTGCGTTTTTTGCGCGGGCAAATTTGCTCCGCGCGCAAGTGGATCGCGCAACGGAAGCGCAAGCTTGGCGGTAAAAATACTGCGTGTAAGAAAGTGAGCGGAGGCGGACGTGGAGTTCTGGTCATCGCGGCAATGGATCTATGCGCTATGGATGTTGTTCGGATTGTACTGGCTGGTCTCGGCGCTCAAGCGGAAGAGAACGAAGCAGCGCGAAAGCTGGAGCCAACGTTTAGGCTATGTGCTTCCGCTGCTGGTGGCGTTTTACTTATTGGACCGGCCGGAAGCGCGCTACGGATGGCTGAGCGAACGTTTTGTTCCCTGGAGCCCGGCGGTGGAATGGGGCGGCGTCTTTCTGACTGCCGCGGGCGTGGCGATGGCGTTTTGGGCGCGCTGGCATTTGGGGACCAATTGGAGCGGCACGGTCGCGCTGAAGGAAGGGCATGAATTGATTCGGAGCGGACCGTATCGCGCCATTCGGCATCCGATTTA
The DNA here is from genome assembly GCA_013289835.1 of Acidobacteriota bacterium. GTDB lineage: Bacteria > Acidobacteriota > Terriglobia > Acidiferrales > UBA7541 > Acidiferrum. The sequence continues at coordinate 124,163 of JABCZG010000012.1, forward strand.
CACGGGAATTCTTCTCGCGCTCCTCGGAACCATTCTTGCCATTGGGGAGATACGAGGATTGCTGGCTGTGGCCATTACGTGGCTGTCCTTTTACATCAAGGCGCGCCGCGAAGAGTTATTTCTCCGGCAGGAGTTCGGGGAACGATTTGATGAGCACTTGAAGCACACCGGGATGTTTTTACCAAAGATGGGGTAATCGGCTGATAATGGCGGAGCGGGAGGCTACCATGCTCGCATCAGGCAAGATGGTTGGTTTTGTTCTCACCAAAGATTACGACCAGGCAAGGGCCTTTTATGAGGGCAAGCTGGGATTCGAATTCGTCAGCCAGGATCAGTTTGCGCTGGCGATGAAAGTTGGCGGGCACTTCGTGCGGATTTCCAAGGTTCCGAATTTCACTCCGCTTCGGAGCACGGTGCTGGGCTGGGAGGTCGAAAACATCGAAGCAGTTGTGGCCTGGCTCAAACAGCGAGGCGTTGCGATGGAAAAGTATCCCTTCATCCAGGATCCTGAGCGCGGGATTTGGACGACTCCCAACGGCGACAAAGTGGCTTGGTTTAAGGACGCGGATGGGAACGTGCTATCCGTAAGCCAGCATCAATAGCGTACGCCGCCATGACGTTGCAAAAGGTCTTTGAGCGGAACGGTGAGCTCCTGACCGCAGCGAACACGTTCGAGCGCCTGTTCGGCGAAGTAGACATCCTCAAGATCATCGAGATGCTGGACGATGGCTTCACGGACGTAAGACGTCTTGGTGCGCCCGGTGCGGCGAGCCAGCTTTTCGAGACGTTTTTCAATAGACTGCGGAAGGCGGATAGTCAGCATAAGGACCTCGCTACATGAGTGTTGAGTGTTGCATAGTCCCGTGCCAACCGTGCTCCCGTCGAGACCCTGCTTCTAGGCTTCTTCTTCGACGAGTTGTTCGCCGTGCGCGGCTTTGTGGGCGGCGATGACTTTTTCGGCGAGTTCGTTGGGGACGTAGTCGTAGTGCGAGAACTCCATCGAATAGCTCGCGCGGCCTTGCGTTTTTGAGATGAGATCGTTGGCGTAGGTGAGCATTTCGGAGAACGGCACCTGCGCCTTGATGATGACGTTGTGGGCGCGGGCTTCGCTGCCGGCGATGCGGCCGCGTCGCGCGCTGAGGTCGCCCATCAGGTCACCGGAGTATTGATCGGGCGCGTACACTTCCACGTGCATGACAGGTTCGAGGAGCGCGGGGCGCGCCTGCTTCATGGCTTCCTTGAACGCCAGCGAGCCGGCGATCTTGAAAGCCATGTCCGAGGAATCGACGTCGTGATATTTGCCGTCGTAGAGCACGGCGCGGAAATCCACGACGGGAAAGCCGGCGAGGTAGCCGCGCGCGGCGGCATCGCGAATGCCTTTTTCGACGGACGGAATCCAGTTCCGGGGAATGGCGCCGCCAAAAACGTCGTCCACGAACTCGACACCTTTGCCGCGCTCGATGGGCTCCATCTTGATGCGGCATACACCGAACTGGCCGTGGCCGCCGGACTGTTTCTTGTGCTTGCCTTCGGCGTCGGCCTTGCCGCGAATGGTTTCGCGGTAAGGGACTTTCGGGGGCTTCAGAGTGAGGTCGACGTGATAGCGCTTGTGGAGCTTGGCGACGACGACTTCGATGTGCTGCTGGCCCGAACCGGCGAGCAGGAATTCCTTGGTTTGCGGATCGCGTGAAAAGCGGAGCGCCGCGTCTTCCTCGAGAATTTTGTGGATGGAAACACCGATTTTGTCCTCGTCGGCGCGCGTTTTCGGCTCGATGGCAAAGGTGATGGAAGGTTCCGGAAGCTGCGCGGGGGAATAATAGATCGCTGGGGATTTGTCGCCGAGCGTTTCGCCGGTGGTGGTTTCCTTCAGCTTGGCGATGGCGCCGATGTCTCCCGAATGCAGTTCGCCGACTTCGGTGAGCTGTTTTCCTTGCACGACCTGGATGTGCTGGAAGCGTTCCGGCAAGTTGCGATTGTAGTTGGTCAGCGTCGCGTCGTTTTTCAAGACGCCGCTCTTCACCTTGAAGTAGTTGATGCGTCCGGCGAAGGGATCGGCGAGCGTTTTGAAGACAAAGAGAGAGAGCGGCTGGCTGTCGTCGTACTTGCGCTCGACGCGATCGCCTTTGCCGCCGGGTTCTTTGAAGCCGACTTGGGCGTGCTCGTCGGGATGCGGGAACGCGTCCGCCAAAAATGTAAGCAGGCTCGCGGTGCCGATGTTGCGACACCCGGAAGTCATCAGGACGGGGAATATTTTTTCGGCGACGATGGCCTTACGAACGGCGGGAATCAGATCGTGGATGGGAATGGTGCCTTCGCGGAAAAATTCTTCCATCATTTCGTCGTCGCCTTCGGCGATCATTTCGACGAGTTTCTCGTGCGCTTCCTTGGCTTCGTCCGCGAGCGCGCCGGGAATTTCTTCGATGGAGGGTTTTCCATCGCCGTCGGGTTTGTAGATGTGCGCTTTCATGGCCACGAGGTCCACGACGCCGCGGAAACCCTTCTCCGAACCGATGGGGAGCTGAATGGCGACGACGTTGCGGCCGAAAACCTGCTCGAGGGATTCCATGGAGCGTTCGAAACTGGAGAGCTCGCGATCCATCCAGGTGAGCACGAAAGCGCGAGGAATGTCGTACTCGGTGCAATAGTCCCAAACTTTTTCGGTGGTGACCTGCGCGCCGACGTGCGCGTCCACGGCGATAAGCGCGGCATCGGCGGCGATGAGCGAGGCTTTCGTTTCGGTGATGAAGGTGGAATAGCCGGGGAGATCGAGGAGATTGATTTTGACTTTATCGGAGGAGCCGGAAGGACTGGCCGGGGTGGCGGGCCACTCGGCGTAGGCCAGGCCGGTTTGAATGGAGATTTTGCGCGCGACTTCTTCGTCGTCCCAGTCGGTGGTGGTGCTGCCTTCGGCAACTTTTCCCCAACGCGGGGTCATGCCCGCGGTGAAGAGCAACGACGACACCAGCTGGGTCTTCCCGGTGCCGCCGTGGCCGACAATGCCAACGTTTCGAATGTCCTTGGTGAGATAGGTCTTCATGCAAACCTCCAACAGACGAGGTCCGTGCAGCAGAAAGCGGGCGCGGGCCTGCGCCTGGCAAGTTGGAACTGAGGGAGGAGAACGTGGCCGCTGTACCTGGGTCCCCGTGGGGCGGGGGCGAAGGCCTGACAAGAGTTCCCTGGTCCGATCTCCTAGCGGGCGGATGCTAGCACAGAGAAAGGGCGGGAGCAACGCGTGGGGAGGGAAAATTTGGAGAGGGCATGGGTTCGAGCAAGTCGTGCTTGCAGAGAGGAAAAAGTGCCGGGACTAGTACCGCTGGGCGAAATGGAGGGTGCGCTTGAGGCAGTGCTTGTTGTTGGAAGCATGGAACTTAGATGCGACATAAAAAACGGCGAGTCGGCATGGCACTTGCGATGAGAAAGAGGGGCAACAAGCCGCCGATGAAGAGTTTCGTGCGCAAGAGTTTTGTTCCGAAGCACACGACGCAGCGGTGAAGAACCCGCGAACTTTCCGCCCGAATCGGGCGCCAGGCACAAGGAGACTGAGTATGGATGAATATGGTGAAGTGAATCAGAACGGACACAAGGGAGAGACCTCGCCGGCAGCAGTGAATCGCTGGCTGGCAATTGCCGCAGTGGTGCTGGTAATCGCCGCAGGAGTGGCCTTCGGCTACGGGTACCGGCAACAAATCCTGGTTGGGCATCTGACGGCGCAAGAGGCGACGGCTAACGCGACGATCAACCAGATGCAGGGGGATCTCAGCACGCTGACGGCAAAATTGAATGAGATGACCGCGGCACAGGCGGCGCAAGCGGCCAAGGAAGCGGCGGCGCAGAGCGCCAATCAGCCGAATAAGAATGCCGTCACTCCCGCACATTCCACGGCCAAACGAACTGCGCCCGTGGACAAGCGCTACAAACAGTTGCAGGCGCAATTGGAAGAGCAGCAGAAGCAGCTGAAAGATACGCAGGACCAGGTGGCCAAGAACCGCTCGGACCTGGAGGGCAACATTAGTTCCACGCGCGATGAGTTGAACGGCTCAATCGCCAAGACGCACGAGGAATTGGTGGCGCTCGCGAAGCGCGGGGAGCGCAGCTACTTCGAGTTCGACCTTTCGAAGTCCAAGCAGTTCCAGCGCGTGGGGCCGCTGACGCTTTCGCTGCGCAAGGCGGACACCAAGCACAAGAGCTACGACGTGGAGATGATCGTGGACGACAACCAGTTGAGCAAGAGGAAGGTGAACCTATACGAGCCCATCTGGATCCACACGGAAAACGAGTCACAGCCGGTGCAAATCGTGGTAAACAAAATCGGCAAGAACGAAGTGCATGGGTACGTGAGCGCCCCGAAGTACAGGCCATCGGAGCTGGCGGCAAGCGGCGCGAATGCTGCGGCGGTCACGCCAGTTTCGGCGCACCCGCAGACGACGGATCAGAATCCGCAGACTCCTCCTTCGCAACCGGAATCGCAGCCACAACAGCCAGAACTTTAACTAAAACGTAGACTGAACGTGAGTATCCGGCAGAGTGTCCTCCCAGGCGCTCTGCCGGTTTTGTTTTGCGATCAGCGCAAACTGGCGGCGGGTTACGGTGCCAGCTCCAGTGCGGCTTTGAGAGAGAGTTTGCTGGACTTGAGGACTTCGAGGGTGCGTCGCCAGTCGACGCGGCCGGGAAATTTCAAGATGACGGCGTGGCTGCCGGCGGAAAGTTTCAGCGTGGCGGGCGCGTTACCGTGGAATTTTTCATCGATGAAGATTTCTGCGCCGTCGGGTTCGGAGGTGATGGTGACAACGCCGAAGCCATCCGGAGAGGATGGGTTCTGCGGATCGGGCGCGGATTCAGTCGCGAGAGACGCGGTGCTCTGCGGCGAGGGTGAGTCGGCGGCATCCGCGGCGAGTCTTGCGGCTTTGCCTCGCGCCAGAGGTTGAGGGGCGGCCCCAATATTGGGATAGAAGCGACGCAGGACTTCGAGGACATCGGAAGAACTGAGCGCGAAGCCGATACCGGTAACGTTTTTCTTGATGAGTTTCTGCGTGTTGATGCCGATGACTTCGCCGCGGGAGTTGAGGAGCGGGCCGCCGCTGTTACCGGGGTTGATAGGCGCGTCGGTTTGAATCCAGGTGCCGGGCCCGGCGTTGGGAAATTTTCCGACGGCACTGACGATGCCTTTGGTGACGCTGAAGAGCATGGCGTCGCCGGGATTGCCGATGGCCAGAACGCTCTCTCCCTGATGGACATTCGTTGCGGCAGTAAGAGGGAGATGCGGGAATTCGTTATTCTCCGAAAGACCGTCTACCTTTGCTAGCGCGATATCCAGTTCCGCGTCGACGTAAACGACTTTGGCTTCGAGTTGCTGGCCGGCGGAAAGTTGCGTGAGCAGGCTTTCTTCGCCGCGCGCCAGGTGCGCATTGGTGACGATGACGCCCGTGCTGGTGACAAGAAACCCCGAGCCGGATTTGTTCAGACCTCTCAAATAGACAACGGCGGGCTTGGTCTGGCGAACGAGTTCTTCGAGGGAGAGCTCGAGCTGAAGGGTGGAGCTGGCGACGGAATCCTTCGCGTTGATTTCGCCGGTAAAAGTCTCCCCGATGGGTTTGAGATCAACGTGGAAACGGTCGGTCTTGAGCAGCCAGTACTCGCCGAGGTTGCGTCCTTTGAGCGAAACCCAATTCTGGGGACCGTCGGTCAAAGTGAGCTCTTTGGTGGCGTAACCGGGCAGGCTGATGCGCGCGACCATGGCGTGCTCCAGGCGCGCGCCGAACGACGTCTTGGTCTTGTGGAAGAAGCCGCCGGGAAAATCTTTTTCGAACGGCGTAGTGCCGGCGGCGACGCCGTTGAGCTCGACGGTGGCGCCGGAAGGATTGCTGGTGATTTGCAGCCTTTCGGCAGAGGCGCGCCGGGGACAGGCGAGTAGAAAGCAGAGAGCGCAAAGACAGATTCGCGAGCGGAAAGCCATGCGAAACCTCGCGGAAAGGATGGACTCACCAATAGCTTACCATAGTATTATGTTACTCAAGCAGTAAAATAAAGCGCTAGGCGGGAACCTGACACTATGACTTTTTTTCGTACCCGGAGCAGGAGAGGACCGGGAGGCGAGGATATTTTGGAAAGCGCGGATCGGTGGCGGAGAGTTCGCAGAGGATAAAAAAGGAGCCGCGAGACGATTCGATGGAGCGAGCGTGCACGCAGGAGGCACAGAGGCCGGCCGGCGAAGAATTCGATTCAGATTCGGAAGAGTTTGTCACGTAAGTTCAGCCCTGCCTCGAAGCGACGACCGTGATTTGCTTTCCGGGGTTTACCGATTCTCAGGAGGCGTGGTTGCCGGTGCGGCGGGCGATTCCGGCGGCGCGGGCTTGGCGAAGCGGGATTCTTCGATTTGCGGATCGACCTCGATTTTCTCGGCGGTGAGGCTTTGCTTGAGGTCCGTTCCAGGGCTGCCGGAGTCGATTTTGAAGGCGTATTTCAGGCCCTGGACTTCGCGGTAGTCGGAGAAAAAAGATTCCCAGGGGATGTCCTTGTTGTCGGCTTTGCGGACGCCTTCCCACTTGAGAAGAAAGAACGAGGAAACATCGAACAGATAGAAGCGTACGTCGCCGTTTTTGTTGGTGAGTTTCAGGCGAAAGACGGGTTTGCCATCGAGGTCTTCCTTGCCCATGAGTTCAATTTGATTTCCTTTGGCTTTGTAGTCCACCAGAGGGCCGTCGAAATCGGATTCGTCGGAGATGCTCTTCAAATCTTCGTCGGACATCGGCTGGACGTCCCTGTTGGGAGCAAAGGGATTGATGGTCCAGCCGGCCCCTTTGCCGTCGTAAATACGAACGAGTTTTTGGCCGTCAATGGAGATTTCCATGTGCATTTTGTGGGGGCGCTTGAGCTCGACGACGAAGACACCCTCCGCACCCGGGCCAAAAGAAATGCTTCCGGTGACGCGCTCGGCCTGGACGGCCTTAATCTTTTCGGCGCCGCCACGGGCGTCGAGGGCTTTCTTGACGATTTCGTCGGCGGTCTGGGCTCCGGCGGCGATCGGCAAGAAGCAGAACAGTGCGAGGAAAAGAATCTTTGATCTTATTTGCAGCCCGTCAGGGAGTTGTGGGATTTGAACGTCGCGCATCCTATTCATCCTAGAAGTAGAAGCGCTTTCGGTCAAATGCGTTGCCAGGCACAGCCTTTGGGAAGGCCGTCTGGCGGCATTCAAGATTGCGAAACAATTTTTCATTAGACTCGCTTGAATGTAGATTGGTGGTGCCGCCGGGCGCGGGAAATGAGAGAAATCTTCGGGAATCGAGGAAGCGAACCGATGAGATTGCGAGTCAATGCTGGCTGGTTATTGCTTTGCTTGAGTTTTTGCGGAATGGTGCGCGGCCAGCAGGAACCCGCAAGCGAGGGCCGCCCGATAACGCCCGCGGGGACGCTGGTGCTGGATGCAGCCACGCATTTGCCGGCGGTTGGCGCCATGCCCATGGCGATGCTGCGCAGCCCGGATGCGCTCGGAACGGATGGCAAGGGCCGGTACCTGCTGATCGTGAATAGCGGATACGGGGTGCAGTTCAGCGAAGCGAGCAATAAGGCCCAGCAATCAATTGCTGTGCTGGACCTGAACGCCAAGCCGGAACCGCAGGTGATTCAAAATGTTTATTTTCCGACGCCGCAAAGCGCCAATGTGGGACTGGATTTCTTGCCTAAGCCCGGGGCGGATGGAAGTTTTGCGATGTATGTTTCCGGAGGATTCGAAAATAAAGTCTGGATTTTCCGGTTTGATCCGAAGGCCGCGGCACCCGTTCAGCCGGAGTCGCCGGGACCGGATTCAAAAGTCCGCGCGCTATCGTTTGAAATCAGCAAGCCGGGTGAAGCAACGTCCGCGGATTACAACAAAGGAAAAGCCGCGTTGTATCCAATTGGACTGGCGGTGACTCGCGATGGAGCCACACTGGTGACGGCAAACAATCTGGGAGACAGCGTGACGATTGTGCGCGGACTTCAGAATTTGCGGCAGATGGAGCGCGTGGATTTGCACCGCCCGGGAAAGCCGGACGAAAACATTTATCCGTATGGGATAGTTGTGCTGGGAAGCGGGAAGAATGGCCGGGCGTACGTGTCCTGCTGGAACGATTCGTCGGTGGCAGTGGTTTCGCTGGACCAGAAAGCGGGGGTTCGAAAGTACATACCCGTGGACCGTCATCCGACTGCAATGCTTTCGAACGCAGAGGGAACGCGGATTTTCGTGGCGAACTCGGATGCGGACAGCGTTTCGGTGATTGATACGGCGACAGATCAAGAAGTGGAACGAATCAACGTTCGGCTGGCGGAAGCTGCCTTGCTGGGAGCTAGCCCGGAAGGGATTGCGCTGAGCGCGGACGAAAAAGCTCTTTATGTAGCGAACGCACACAGCAATGCGGTGGCGGTGGTGGCGCTCTCCGAACGCGCGCGCGGCGGGAGTGCTGAGGCCATACGAGCGGAGACTTCGAATTCGAAAGTGCTGGGATTTATCCCCACGGGCCAGTATCCCTCGGCCGTGTTTGTGGCGGACGGCAAGCTGTTCATCGGCAATGGAAAAGGAACAGGATTCGAGGCTTCCTCCATGCGCGTGAACAACAGCGGGCGCACGCCGAATCCGCCGAATGCGGCGTTTCCGCCCAACGCAGAGAAGAACCGGCAAGGCGGGGAGTACAGCGGCGCCATCGTTTCCGGGAACATCAGCATGGTGGCCCTGCCGGATGAGCCGGCGCTGGCGCACTACACGCAACAGACCATGCAGAATGATGGCCTGCTGGATTTTGCGCCGCCCAAACTCTTCGCAAAGACCACTCCGATCAAGCATGTGATTTACATCATCAAGGAAAATCGCACCTATGATCAGGTCTTCGGAGATGTAAAAACTTCGGGCGACGGGAACGCCGCGGACGGAGATCCGGACTTTGCCATTTTCGGGAGCGGCACGGCCGCGCGTCGGCCCGATGGAACCGCGCAATCCATTACGCCGAATCAGCATGCGCTGGCTCAGCGGTTCGGCCTCTTCGACCGCTTTTTTGTGAATTCCGAGGCTAGCCCCGACGGCCACAACTGGGCTACGGCGGCGTTTTCCACGGATTACGTGGACAAAGGGTTTCGCTGGGAATATTCCGACCGCGGGCGCACCTACGATTGGGAAGGCTATAACCGCTTGCCGGACTACGAGCCGCCCGGCAACCTGGATCTCGGAAAATTCAATGGCGATGCGCTAGCCGCGTTGACGGACATGCTGGAACAACATCTTCCCTACCGGAAGGGATTCACGGATCTGGCGGAGCCGAAAACCCTTTATTTGTGGGACGCAGCGGCGCGGGCTGGATTGACCTACCGGAATTACGGCGAATTCGTGACCGTGATTTCCGCGAAGGATGTGGAAGCCGCGGGACAGAAGAAAAAGAAAAGCTATCCGGACACTTCGAACGCCGTGCACGCGATCGCCAACAAGGCGTCGCTGGATAAGCATGACAGCCCTTCTTTCCGGAGCTTTGATTTGACGGCGCCGGACAGCTTTACGGTGGACTGCTATAAATCCGCGCTGGATCCTTCGGGCTCCGTGGATGCCGCGATCACACGCGAGAACGCGAACGCAAAATGCCGCGGCAATTCGCGCTTGGGAGAATGGCTGGCGGAGTTTCGCGGGTTCGTAGCGGAACGCGAAGCGGGGCGCGGGGATCCCATGCCGGCGCTAAACGTTGCGCGCTTTCCCAACGATCATACGACCGGCATCAAGAAGGATTTCCCAACGCCGCAATTTTATGTGGCGGACAATGATTATGCGGTCGGACGATTGGTCGAGGCGGTGTCTTCGAGCGTGTATTGGAAAGATACGGCGATCTTTATCGTGGAGGATGACGCGCAGGCGGGACCCGACCACGTGGATTCGCACCGTTCGGTAGGGCTGGCCATCAGCGCGTACAACCGTCCGGGCGCACTGATCCACAAATTTCACAGCACGGTGAGCATGATTCGAACGATGGAAATCCTGCTGGGAATTGCGCCGATGAATCAGCTGGACGCTTCGGCCATTCCCATGGATATTTTCCAGGAGACGCCGGACTTGACTCCGTTTAAGGCGGTTTTACCGACGATCGCCGCGGACAATATGATAACGCTTAAAGCGAAGAACAAGACCGAAGCGGAGTGGATGAAAAAATCCATGCGGCAGAACTTCGCGCACGCGGACATGGCTGATCCGCAAATCCTGAATGCCGCAATCTGGTTTGCATGCACGGGGAATGGGGCGTCGCTACCTGCGGCGGGGCAATTGCCTGCATATCAGGCGATGCGGCTGGGAGTTTCCGGGGTGGAAGACTCGGACAAGAACCGCAGCAAGAAAGTGGATGACGACGATTGAGGCGTCCGCGATTCGGATGCGGCGTTCGAGCGCATTAGGCAGGCGGCTTGGTTGTGGTTGCGCAGCGCCTTCCCGAAAAATCAGCGAAACAGCAGCGCGGTAAACTCTGTCAGATTGCTGCGCCACACCATCCAGGTGTGGTAGCCCGGGGTCTCGATATCCACGTGTGCAATGTTTTTGGACGCGAGCCAGGCGCGGAATTTGCGGTTGAACTCGATTAACCCGTCATCTGTCCCGCACGCGATCCAGAGCAAATGCAATTGCTGCGCGGACGAGGAGTCCAATCCAGGAAAATCCTTATCGAAATCCGGGTCCATGCCTCCGGAGCTGAACGCGCCAATCCACGCAAACTTACTCAGAGTGTTGAGCCCCGTCAGCAATGATTCGGAGCCGCCCATCGACAATCCGGCGATGGCGCGGGAATTGCGGTCCTTTATCACGGGATACTCCTCCTCCACGCGTGGGATCACTTCCATCAGCAGCGCGTCTCGGAACTTATTGAAGTTACGATCAGTGATGGCGCGATCGCGCCACACTCCGGAATTCGGGAGAAGTACTTCCGGCGCGCCGTAGCCCAACGGCATGACCACGATCATGGGCTTGGCTTTTCCTTGGGCGATCATGTTGTCCAGGATGACGTTGGCGCGGCCGACGGCCGTCCAGGCGCTGGCGTCGTCGCTGTACCCGTGCAAGAGATAGAGGACGGGATACGTCTGCTTTGCGCGAGGATCGTAGCCGGGCGGGGTGTAGACGAAAAAGTCGCGGTGATCGCCGACCACGCCGGATTTATAGAAATGATGATGAATCTCGCCGTGGGGCACGTCGTTAACTTCCCAAGGCAGCGAAGCCGGTCCGGGGATGTGCAACTCGCTTGCGCGATTGAGGAAGTTTGGTTTTATGGCGTGATTGGAGGGATCGAACATGTGCACGCCGTCGGCGATGATCGAGTAGCCGTAATAATCGGGAGCGAGCGGATCGGTGGTCACGCTCCAGACGCCCTGGTCGTCCTTCTGCATGGGAATCGGCTTGGGCTTGCCTTCGATCTGGACGGCGACTTCCTTGTCGTTGGGAGCGCGAAAGCGGAAGGTGACGCGATTGTCGGAGCGGACTTCGGGAGAGATGAGCGGAGGGGGTGGCGTTTGCGCGTGAGAGGCGGCGGCGATGAGCAGAATGGCGAGCGGAAAGACTATTCGTTTCATGATTCTCCTCATGATTCCGGCATTCGCGGCTCAGCGGTGGCGCGGGTTGCGAGCGGCGGCGCGGGGGATAATACCACCGCGTGCGAAACGAGGGGAGACGCGAGTGACTCTTCCCCTCGTCCTCTGCGTTATATCCTGTTCCCTCTCAGTTTCCTCACTTCCTCTTTGTGACCTCCGTCCTCTGTGTTCTCTGTGTTAAGTCTTTCTCTCTCTGCGCGTCTGTTCCCCAACACTGTGTGCGCCAAGCCGCCTCCGGCATTCGCAGCTGTTCTTCTATCCCCCACAAAATCAACCACCTACGTCTTGGCCCCCCACCTGCCATCCACTTACTGAGCATCCTCACCGGAGGCATCGCCAATGCTCCACACAAACCGGCTCCTCAGCCTCAGCCTAACCCTCATCCTCAGCGCCCTGTGGCTCTCCGCCTGCAACTCCACCCAAGCCCGTCTAGCTCCCGCTCACCGCCCCTCTCCCACGGCCAAACCGGCGCACGCTTTCTCCAGGCAACCGCCTTACGAAGGCGCCCTCTCCCTCTACAACAATCCCGACTACGGCATCTCGCTCCGCTATCCCCGCAACTACCTCCTCGACGAGGAGCTCGACCCCGACGACTCCCCCGGCCTCATGACCCAGCACGACTGGGAGTCCCAGCAGCCCGGCGCCATCCTCGTCGCTACGCTCCGCATTCCCGACGACGCCTACCCCAACACCACCTTCGCCGCCGGTCATCTCCAGTTTGTCGTGAACCCCTCCGCCACCGCTGCCGCGTGCCGTTCCTTCATCGCGCCTCCCGATTCCGACTGGCCCGGCGCCACCGACCAAATCACCCTCGGCGGCGTCCCCTTCTTCTGGTGCGATCGCGGCTCCGTGTCCAACGAATCCGTCTCCGCCGCCCGCGACTATGCCGGCTTCTCCTCCGGCGTCTGCTACCAATTCACCCTCGAAGTCTCTTCCTCCTCCGCCCCCGGCTCCGACCCCCAAATCGTCCCCGCCGACCTCCCCAAACTCCTCCGCCCCCTCGAAAAAATCGTCTCCTCTCTCCAGCTCCATCCCCCGCGGGACTAACACGATACCTTTGACGTATAACGCGATGCGTTGTATCCTTAGCGTGTGATTCAGAGCTTTGCGTCAAGGGAAACCGGGGAGCTCTTTCAATACCAGCATTCCAGGCGCTTTCGAGCCTTTGAGCGTGTGGCGCTGCGCAAACTGCTGCAATTGCATGCCGCGACCGAATTGCGTGTCTTGGCTTCGCCTCCCGGCAACCAGCTCGAGGCGTTGCATGGAGATCGCAAGGGACAGCATTCCATCCGCATCAACCAGCAGTGGAGGATCTGCTTCGCTTGGCGGGCCGGGCATTGCTATGACGTGGAAATCGTCGATTATCACTGAGAGGGAATGAAGATGGGCAAAGCAGAGAAGCTTATGGACCCAGTGCATCCGGGCGAGATTCTTCGCGAGGATTTCATGAAGCCGCTCGGCTTGTCCGTGAACAAGCTGGCGCTGGAGCTGCACGTCCCGGCCACGCGCATCGGGGAAATTGTGCACCAACGCCGCCGCATCACCGCGGAGACCGCGCTGCGCCTGGCGCGCTACTTCAAGACCAACGCCGAATTCTGGCTGAATCTTCAAACTTTCTACGATTTGGAAGTGACCCGGCGCTCCGGAAAGCTTTCGGAGATTGACCGCCAGGTCCAGCCGGTCGGAGCAGAGTGAAACAAAGCACGCAATTCGCTAACGAAATGTCGCGCAAAACCTAGGCCGTTCTTCTCTGCGCCCGGCGTTTACCCCGACCGGGTCGGGGCGTCTCCTCCCCTCCGTCTCTGCGTTAAGTCCTTTTCCCTTCTTCTCTTCTCCGTGTCCGCTGTGTTCTCTGTGTAATTCTTTGCTCCTGCTTTTGCCCCAGCTTGACACCCGTACCGTTGTGATCAACGATCCCGATCGATCATCATCATGCCCCACTCCCTCCCAGCTCCCGCCTTCGACGACCCCAAACACCACCTCCGCCTCTACCAAGGCGACTGCCTCGACCTCCTCGCCCAAATCCCCGAATCCTCCGTCGACCTCGTCTTCGCCGACCCGCCCTACTTCCTCTCCAACGGCGGCATCACCTGCCACGCCGGCAAAATGGTCTCCGTCAACAAAGGCGACTGGGACAAATCCCGCGGCCCCGACGCCAATCACGAATTCAACCGCTCCTGGCTCGCCGCCGCCCAGCGCGTCCTAAAACCCAACGGCTCTATCTGGGTCTCCGGCACCGCCCACGTCATCCATTCCGTCGGCTTTGCCATGCAGCAGCTCGGCTTCAAGCTCCTCAACGACATCTCCTGGGTCAAGCCCAATCCTCCTCCCAATCTTTCCTGCCGCTACTTCACCCACGCCACCGAAACCCTCATCTGGGCCGCCAAGGACAAAAAGTCCCGCCACACCTTCCACTACAAATTGATGAAGGAAACCAATCGCGGCAAGCAAATGAAATCCGTCTGGGAAATCCGCCCGCCGGAACCCTGGGAGAAAAAATTCGGCAAGCACCCCACCCAAAAACCCCTCGCCCTCCTCGAACGCATCCTCCTCGCCTCCTCCAACGAAGGCGACGTGGTCCTCGACCCATTCTGCGGTGGCGGCACGACGCAATATAAAAGGGCGCCCCTTTTGGAGTAGGGTTTTGAGTGTTCGGCTCGAACCCCCTACAGAAAGGAACGCCCTCAATGGATAGCAAAAAGTATATC
>JABCZG010000013.1 GCA_013289835.1 Acidobacteriota bacterium
CGCCACAAAACGAACACGTTCATCCATAACCGAACACTCCTTCCAAGGCATCACTCCCTCCCCTAAAGGGAAAAAGTGTCACCCATGTGTCCGGTACAAACTGTCACCTATGTGTCGGGCCGCTCATGCTCGATTTTTGCTTGACCCCGCCAAGCTGATTCAGCTGATGAAGATTAATTTGGATGCTTAAGCCGATAGCTCTGCAGGCAGCGCTGCGCTGTTTCAAGTTCCGGGAAGCGGCTGCCTTCTTGCTCCATCAAATAGAATTCGACGCCTCCCACACTTTCTGCGGCTTCGAAAATATTTTTCCAATCCGCTCCGCCTTCACCGAATAGCACGGCGTAGCCCTTCCCTGGTTCTGGCGACCAATCTTTCAAATGCAGTGAGCGAATGCGCCCCGGATTCGCGCGAATCCACGCCACCGGGTCCGAACCTGCTTCCACACAGGTGCCCACGTCCAACTGCAGCATGACGGACGGTTTCGTGTTCTTGGCGAGAATCTCGATGGGGCGCCGGTTCTCAACGGGCGTGAACTCGCGCTGATGATTGTGATAGCCAGCCTTCAATCCGGACGGCTCCAGCCGATCGGCGGCGAAGTTCAGCGCATCGGCCACGTCCTTCCAGCCATCCAAACCGGGTTTCGGGTCGGAGGAAGCCATCACCACATACTTGCTGCCGAGAATCATGTTCAAATCGCGCGCGCGATTGATATTCTCCACGCTCAAGTACGAACTGTTGTTGTGCGTCGAAGAACAATGAATGCCCAGATCTTCCAGGAGCTTCCGCATCTGCTTCGTCTGGTTCTCGGACCACTCGAAATACGGCGCATAAAATTCGACGCACTGATATCCCATCCCGGCGACCGCGCGCACCGTGGCCTCCGGATCTTTCTTCAATTCGCCGCGCACGGAGTACAGTTCAAGGCCAATGGGGATTTTGGCTGCGCCTCGAACCGAAACAGCCCACGGTAACATTGCTGAAAACGCAAGAAACGAGCGGCGAGAATACAGGTGTGGATTCATGGCTGAATCCTACTCAAGATTCAAACTAATTTCACGGTCTTTTGCGAAATGCTTGCGGCGGTTTCATGCAGCCCAGGATCGCTGGGGAGCTTATTTAGATTCGGCTGGCACTGGCGTAACGTGTGAATCGCCGCCGGGAACGATGCTCCTGACGATCACATACAGCGCGGGGATGAAAAGCAAATTGAGGGTCGTCGCGGCGATCATCCCCCCAAAGACGGTGGTGCCCACGGAGATGCGTCCCGCGCGCCCGGCGCCTCGCGCCAGAACCAGCGGCACAACACCGAGAATGAATGCCAGCGAAGTCATCAGGATGGGGCGCAGCCGGATGCGCGCCGCCTCGACAGCCGCGTCCACGACGGTCATGCCTTGACCGCGCAACTGTTCCGCAAACTCGACAATTAAAATTGCGTTCTTGCTGGCAAGACCGATCAGCATCACCAGCCCGATCTGGCAGTAAACGTCATTTTGCAAACCGCGCAGCGCCTGCGCACCGATGGCCCCAAGAATCGCCACAGGCACGGCCAGCAAAACAATGAACGGAAGAATGTAGCTCTCGTATTGTGCCGCGAGCGTCAGGTACACCACGACCAGGCCCAGCGCAAAAAGAATCAACGCTTTTCCGCCGGATTGAATTTCTTCCAGCGAAAGTCCGCTCCATTCAAATGTCATCCCATTCGGCAGCACCTTGTGCGCCAGCGCCTCCATCGCCGCGATCCCGTCGCCGCTACTCTTCCCGGGCGCCGCGTTGCCGTTGATTTCCGCGGAACGGAACAAATTGTAGTGGCCGATTACTTGTGGATTCGCCGTTTGCTCGATGCTCACCAGATTGCCCAATGAAATCATCTTCCCGGTGTCCGAGCGCACGTAATACTCGCCGATGTCCTTCGCCTGCGAGCGGAACTTCGCGTCGGCTTGCACGTACACGCGATACGACCGGTTGTTGAAATCGAAATCATTTACGTATTCCGACCCCATGTACGTTTGCAGCGTGTCGGTCACCTGCGTCAGCGGAACCTGCAAACTCTTGGCTTTCTCGCGGTCGATTCGTACGAGATATTGCGGATCGTTCGCCGTGAAGCTGGTGAACAGACCGGTGACGTCCTTGCTCCCATTCCCCGCAATCACCAATTGATTCGCTGTTTTCGCGATGGCTTCCAGCGAATTGCGCCCGAGGTCTTCCAATTCAAATTGAAATCCGCCGAACTGCCCCAGTCCTTGCACCGCCGGCGGGTTGAACGGCACCACTAGCGCGCCCGGGATGCTCATCAATGTGCCGCGCAAACGTTGAATGACCGCGGCTGCCGAGTGCTGCTCGCCCTTGCGTTGCTCGAACCCCTGCAAATTGGAGAAAATCATGCCGCGATTGGGAGCGTTGCCCGTAAAGCTGAAACCCGCCACACTGAAAGTCCCCGTAATTTCCGGCACATGCGATAGTGTCTCTTCCACCTTGGCGCAAACGTCGCGCGTGTACGTCAGCGAAGCGCCTTGCGGCGATTGCACGATGAACATGATGTAGCCCTGGTCGTCTTCCGGGATGAAAGCGCGCGGGACGCGCTGATAGAGCAGATAGGTGCAGCCGAGCAGAACAAGAAAAACAAGCGCAGTCACAAATTGCCAGCCGAGAACTTGATGAATCGTCCTTCTGTACAGATCTGTTCCTGCCTCGACGATTCGGTTAAACGCCTTGAAAAAGCGGCCTTGCGCGCGTTCCCGGTGATGGCCGAGAAGAATCGCGGAGAGCGCCGGCGTCAGCGTCAGCGCGTTGAAGGCGGAGATTGAAACGGAAAACGCGATCGTCAGCGCGAACTGCCGGAACAAAATCCCCGTCGTGCCCGGAAAAAGCGCCACAGGCACGAACACCGCAACGAGCACAAGCGAAGTCGCAATCACTGCGCTGGCTACTTCCTTCATGGCCACCGACGCTGCGTTGTGCGGCTCCGTGATGCCTTCGACGATGTGCCGCTCGACGTTTTCAATCACCACGATGGCATCGTCAACCACCAGGCCCGTGGCCAGCGTGATTCCAAACAGCGTCAGCGTGTTGATGGAGAAACCCAGCAGCTTCACGAAGACGAATGTGCCAATCAGAGAAACCGGAATGGTAATCGCCGGAATAAACGTGCTTCGCCACTCCTGCAGAAAAAGATAAATGACGATGACAACCAGCGCGATCGCTTCAAACAACGTAATCAGCACGTCTTGAATCGATTCCCCGATCACCGTGGTGGTATCGAAAGCCACCGCATACTTCAGGCCGGGCGGAAAATTCTTCGACAGCCGTATGAGTTCGGCCTTGGCAGCCTTATCGACGTCGAGCGCATTCGCGCCCGGAAGTTGCGTGATGGCCAGCCCAATGGCATCATGGCCATTGAATCGCAGAATCGAGCCGTAGTCCTCGGCTCCCAGTTCCGCGCGGCCGACATCCTTCAGCCGCACCAGCGTGCCATCCGTCCCTGTTTTCAAAATAATATTTTCAAATTCCGAGGCTTCGCTCAGCCGGCCGATCACCCGCACGCTGAACTGAAAGGCCTGGTCATTCGATGCTGGCTGCTGCCCAATCTGCCCGGCGGCAACCTGCACGTTTTGCTCTTGCAGCGCGTTCAACACCGTGGTCGCGGTCAGGCCGCGTTGCGCCATCCGCGCGGGATCAAGCCACAGCCGCATGGCGTATTTCCGTTCGCCAAAAATAATCGCGTCGCCCACGCCAGGCACGCGCTTGACCGCGTCCTTGACGTAGACATCAATAAAGTTGCTGAGAAAAAGGCTGTCGTACTGCCCACTTTCCGAATACACTCCTGCGGCAAAAATAAATCCGGTGGCCTGCTTGGTGATGATGACGCCGGTGTTTTTGACCTGGTTCGGGAGGCGTCCCAACGTTTGATTCACGCGATTTTGCACGTCCACCGCGGCCAGATCGACGTCGCGAGTCACATCGAATGTCACGGTGATCGCACTTGTCCCGTCGTTCCCGCTCGTCGAGGTAATGTACTTCATTCCCTGCACCCCGTTGATCGCCTGCTCCAGCGGAATGGTGACCGCGGATTCCACGGTTTGCGCGTTTGCGCCGATGTACACGCTCGTTACCACCACCTGCGGCGGCGCGAGGTCCGGAAACTGCGCGATCGGGAGAGAAGGAATGGAGATGGCGCCCGCGAGAATGATAAAGAGCGCGCAGACGGTGGCAAAGACCGGGCGGCGAATGAAAAAATCAACGAACAAGGACGGGGCCCGCCTGGGATTGGGTTGGATTCGAACGCATCATGTTTTTGCGAGTGCTACCGCGCGACCGCACTCGCGCCGTCGTTCACGATTTGCTCGGCAACCGCCGCGCCGTCTTGCAAAAACTGCGTCCCGGAAACGATGATGTGGTCTCCACGTTTCAGTCCGTCGAGCACCGCAAAATCATTCCCGATGGTATCGCCGAGTTTCAGGGGCTTCTGCCGCGCCACGGTTCCTTTGCCTTCGTTCACTGCGACGAACGCGAAAAATTGCCCGTTGATTCGTTGCACCGCCAACACCGGAATCACCGGACCTGCGTGCGTTCCCCAGGTAATCTGCGCGCTGACTTGCTGCGCGATTCGCAGTTTGGCTTGCGGATTCGAAAAAGCCGCCTTTGCCAGCACCGTCTGCGTGTCAGTATCCACTTGCGGGGAAACAAACGAGATCTGCGTCGCGATGTCCAGGTGATTCTCATTGTCCAGGAGCCGTACCGGAAGCCCAACCTTCAAATTTCTCGCGCGCTCCGCCGGCACATAAATGTACGCCTCTAGCCCGCCCGGTTCATTGATATTGGTCAGCAGCGTGGCCACCGTCACGCGGTCGCCCACATGCACGGGGATATCGCCTACGATCCCGTCCATCGGCGAGGGGACGCTGTAGTAGTGCAGCTCCACTCTTTGCTGCTTCACCTGTTCGTCAAGGGATTTCACCTGCGCAAGTGCTGCGTCGTAGTTCGACTGCGCATTGTCGAGCTCCTGTTTGCTGATCACCCCGGCGGCGGAAAGCTTTTGCGCGCGTTCCAGCGAAACCTTCGCATAGCGCAGATTTGCTTCCTGCGCGGCGCGTGATGCTTCCTGGCTGCTCACCGTCGCTTCTTGTTTCAGCGGATCAATCTGCAGGAGGATCGTTCCGGTGCTCACGCGGTCGCCGGACTTGACGAAAATGCGCGTAATTTGCCCTTCGACTTGCGGATTGATGGCCGCGGAGTGCCGCGATTTCACGATGGAGAGATACTCCGTCGTCTCGGGAATTTTCACCGTAGGCGCGATACGCACCTGCACCGGAATCGCCGGCGCGCCCGCCGCGGAGGCGTTGCTGGCCGCGCTTTTTTGGCAGCCGGATGCCAATGCACCGGCCACGAGTGCCAGCAGCAACGCGGCAACCCGGCGGCCGGGAACAGAGCCATCCCTTAGTGTTCGAATTGGAACAGTTCGGTGCATCTCCGTCCGTATAGCACTAAATCTTACGACACTCATCAGCAAGCGCAAAATAGAGAAGGGGTACAGCTATTGTTTGGACGCGGAGGAAAACTTTTGGTTACATTGGGTTAGCGCAGGAGCGTCAGTAGAAATCGCGGGAATCGATACGCTTGCTGGAGAGGCCCAGTTGCAGGACGTCCATCTGTTCCGGGCGGTCAAAAAACTTGCCAGGGAAGAAGGTCTTCGCCAAAACCCGGACGCCGCCAAACGCCACTCCCAGCACCACGGCGACCACCATGAACACCATCGTGGCGATGATGATTTTAGCGACAGTCGACAGTAACGGCGGGTCCGTGAGCGTATGTGACGGCTCGTTCCAGGTGACTTGCGTTCCGTAATTTAACGCGCCGCGCAGCGACGCGCCGTACGCGGCCGACGATGGCCGCAACACCAGTGACAGCAGGGAAGCCTTGCGCTCGATCGTCGTTCCCGCCTGTTTTGCCGAATCCGAAAGCTTTTGCTCCAGATGATGCAGGTGCTGTTCCGCCAGCTGCGGGGTGGGATACTCGATCAGCAGCAGCACCGCGCCGTCTTTGCCACGGTGATACTCACTGAGCATGACTTCTGCCCCTGAATTCCAGCCTGCCTCGTCAGCCAGGACGGAATATTCATCCTGACGCAGCGCTTGCAGCGCGGCCCGGAAGCCGTTCGGACCCAGCGCGTATTTTTGCGTTCCATCGGTGAAGCCTTGCGGCAAATACGTCCGAATCGGCGGCAACGGCGTCTGATCGGAGTGCGCCGCCACCGTATTTACGAGTGTCACCAAATCATCCGTGGAGATGGCCGGCGTCGGGCTCACCTGCAGAATAAAACTCCCCAGCAGGACATAGAGTTTTTCGCCGTCTACTGCGGAGGTTCTGTTCAGCGTGGAAGGCTGCATGTCTGGACGAAGCAGCGCGGTATAGATTTCGTAGGCGCTACTGGGATCGCGGTATCGATCCAAATTCACGTGGATTTTGCCGTCGCCGGAGAGGTAATCGCAGAGTTCTGTGGTGGTGAGCCCTGCTTCCTTCTTGAGGTTCGCGAAATTCGCAGGCTCCGCTACTCCCGCGTTGTCAGCACTGGGCCTGCAAGACCAGGTGTTGAAGCGAGAGGGAAGCGCACCCGGTTGAGCAGAAGAGTACGGAGCGGCGGCGAGCGCCAGCAGGCAGGCGGAAATAAGGCACAGTTTTCGCATCCCGGCTTCTATTAGACACCAATACCCTAGTTTTGGTTGCGAGATTGTTCCACCGCAGGAGTGGCTGTGGGGCGCACAGCGCCGGGTTTACCCGGCATGTTGACGGTCACGCTGTTCATGCTCTGGAGGTAGCTGGCCACGCCCTGGTACAGCCCCTCGGCCACCCTTTGGCGCTGTTCGGGCTGCTTCAGAAGCTTTTCGTCGGCCGGATTGCTCAGGAACGAAATTTCCGTGAGGATGGAGGGCATGTCCGCGCCGATCAGCACCACGAAGGGCGCTTTGCGCACACCGCGATCCTTCACCGTCTTGCTGGATTTCTGGACGCGCTTGGCGAGCGAGTCTTGAATATCTTCGGCTAATTCCTTCGATTCGTCGATCTTTTCTGTCTGCGCGATTTTCTTGACCAAGTCCTGCAGTTCATGAATGCCCTGCTCTGCCGTCGCGTTCTCTCTCGCGGCCACTTCCATGGCTTCGGCCGAGCCCTTCATATTCAGGTAATACGTTTCGATGCCGCGCGCGGCATGGTCCCGGCTGGAATTCGCGTGGATGGAAATGAACAGGTCAGCTTTGGCTTGATTCGCAATGTTCGTGCGTTCTTCGAGCGGGATAAACGTGTCATCGGCTCGAGTGTAGACGACATCCGCGCCCGGCAAGCGCTGCTGGATGATTTTGCCCAGCCGAAGCGCCACATCGAGGCAAAGATCTTTTTCCATCAAGCCGGTGGGGCCGATCGTGCCGGTATCGTGGCCGCCGTGGCCCGGATCAATGACGATTCTTCCAATCTTCAAACCCAGCGCGCGCGTCAAAGTGGACTGGCCGTCGCGCGTCGGCTGCGGAGCGGACGCCGGTTGGATCAAGTCAGGTTTCGTTCCCGACGAAGACGCCCTCACGGATTTGGATCGGCCGTTCTTGGAGCCAGGAACCGAACTCGGCGTGGCAGACGCCGAATTGCTTCCTCCGACGGAGCCGCTGATGGCGCTGTTCGAGTTAGGCGCAGGTTGATCGGAAGAACGTGAAGCAGCTGAGGGATCCTCCGACGCGTCACTTCCTGCGGAAGGCTGCTGCCCGCGCTTTGCTTTGGCGGTCTTTACCGGTGCGGCGGGAGAAGGCGTGGCATAGAGATCGATAATAAGCTGCGCTGGATTATTCGTCAGCGAAGCGGTGTATTCCTTCACGCCGTTGACGTCCAGCACCACGCGCACGACGCCGGAGTGATTCTGCGCCACGCGCACCGCGGTTAAGAGCATTCCATCCACGTGGATGTTGCCGCGTGCCACTTCGGGCGTGAGACGCGCTGCATGCAAATCAAAAAAGATGCGATCGGGATTGGCAATGCGCCCAGAGGTGTATTGCACGCTGTCTTCGAGGTCAATCGTCACGCGCGTGGCGTCGCCGTTTGTGGCCGCGCGAATGCGACGCACGCGCGGAATTTCCGTCGATCCTGAATTGCTGACGGACTTTCCCCCGGAATGGACCGGCGTGCTCGGAGCGGTTTCCTCTTCCACAGGAATAGCAGCCGCTGGTTTCGGCGCGGCGTTATTCGCAACCGATGGTTCTTCACTGCTTTGCAGCAGCGCCAATTCCGCAAGCGCTTCCTGCGCTTCACGCTTGCGCGGCGAACGCGGATAGCGCTTCAAAAAATCTTCGTAGGTTTTTTTTGCGAGCGCGGAATCACCAAGTTGGTCGCGCTGCAATTTTCCGATGCGCAGAATCGCGTCCTGGCAATAATGATTCGCGGGATATTCGCGCACCAGGAATTGGTAAGAATCCACCGCGGACTGGTAGTAGCTGCGCCCGAAGCGGTCGCCCATTTCCGTATAAAGCTCGGCGACGGCCAGAAGGGAATCGGGAACTTCGGAAGCGCGCGGCGTTATCATAGCGACGCGGCGGTAACTGGAAACCACTTGCTTGTAATCGGCGAGAGTGCGCTTCTCGCTGGGCTTGCTGTTTAATGCCGCGCGCTGCTCTTCCCCTTTTGCGAATTGCGCGGACGCGGCCCCACGCTTCAGTGCGGGGTTGGCATCGGCGGCTCCGGCCGCTGTTTTCGCGGGGGAAGCCACCGCAACAGCCAGGACAAAACCCAGCGAAGCGCTGGCGAAGGTCCTGTGGAAATTTTTTCGGCCCACTAACATCCTGCTACATCCCCCCAAATCACGCGGCGACACGCCATGGCCTGATTATCCACCCAGGCAAAATACTTACATTTCCGAAGCTGCAAATCCAGAGCATTCGGAAAGAAAAGGATCAAGTGCTTACTACTGCTGTTAGTCGTTGGTGAAGACGGTGCGGCCGCTCTCAGTGACGTCTCTGTGGATGGCGCGTGTATTGGTGAACGCGTCGGCAAGACGTCCCGAACCAGGCCGGAAGTAGGCATCTTGAACTCTTTGAACGTAGTTTCGCGTTTCGCGAAACGCTGGGATCCCGTGAGCCCGATCCACGGCACCCTCTCCCGCATTGTACGCCGCCAAAGCCAAATCGAGGTTGCCGTTGTAGCGTTCCAGCAACGTCTTGAGGTATCTAACCCCGGCGTCAATATTCTGTTGCGGGTTGAATACGTCATTAGCTCCAAATCGCTGTGCCGTCGTGGGAATCAGCTGCATTAAACCGCCGGCGCCTTTGTGCGAATACGCCCGGGGATTCCAGTTTGATTCCGTTTCGATCACCGCGCGGATCAGTGCAGGGTCCACGTGGTGCCGGTCCGCTGCTTCTTGAACGAGTTTTTCGGTGCCGTCACGCGTCATGCTCATGGCCGGACGGTCGTGCCCCGTAAAAGAAGATTCAGCTGGCAAGTAGATGGATGCGCGTGGCTTGATGCCCGATAGTTTGGCCGACAAGGGCGGCTCAGCGTTCACAAAGAGCTGGCGTCCCGTGGTATCCACGACTTTGGCGATCTGGGCGCTGGCGCTAGGCGCGAAACAGCCCATGCAAAGAACCAGCGTCGCGAGAAGAAGCCCTGCCGTGTTTGCCGTGCGTCTATTCATCATGCCTCGGGGGAAGGCGTACAACAAGTTTGGATCCAACTGCTTAGCGGCCAGTATTCGATATGGCCGTGTAGCGGTCAATGCGACTTCCGTACTATGGCCTTAACCGCCCGGTCAGGCCTATGCGGACTTGCCGAACCCGGGCCCGTCTTGCAAACCCGCCCCTGCGGGCAAACTTTTGCCACCCGTAGGACACGGTTCCAGCGCTGCCCCGCATTATAGCAAAGGCTCCAGTAGGGAGGGGATACTCAATAGGGCACTTTTTAGGGCGGCCGTGTCTTTGCCGCCAGCCTCGGCCAAATCGGGCCGGCCGCCTCCGGAACCGCCTATCTGCTTGGCGAGGGCTTGTATCAGCTTCCCAGCATGGACTTTAGCGGTGAGGTCCTTGGTGACCCCGGCGATGAGGGCCACTTTGCCGTCTTCAGGCATACCCAGGACGACCACGCCGGAGCCTAGCTTCTGGCGTAGGGTGTCTACAAGCTGCCTAAGTCCTTCGCGGTCAACGTTTTGCACCTCGGCGGCGATAACCTTAACGCCTTTAATGACTTGCGCGCTTGCGGCCAGCTCATCCACTTGGCTGAGGGCCCCCTTGCGCTTTTGAGCTTCCAGCTCTTTTTCGAGCTGCTTGGCGGTATTGGTGAGCTTTTCGACCTGGGACAGGATGCCGTCTTCGCCGACCTTCAGCTCGGCGGCTAATTGGTGCAGGATTTGAGCCTGGTGCTGGTAGTGTTCGAGAGCTCCGACGCCGGTCATGGCCTCGATGCGACGGACTCCGGCGGCAACGGATTCTTCGCTGACGATTTTCAGGATGCCGATGTCGCCAACGCGTTGGACGTGCGTGCCGCCGCAGAGTTCTTTCGAGTAGAAACCACGGGCCGCGCGGGGATCGGGAATGGTCACCACGCGGACGTTGTGCTCGGGGTATTTGTCGCCGAAGAAGGCCAGCGCTCCGGAGGCTAAGGCCTCTTCGAGCGACGTGACGTTGGTTTCGATTTGTGAGTTGAGGCGAATCTCGTCGTTGACTTGCTGCTCGATGTCGCGCAGTTCCTCGGCGTCCACATGCGCGAAGTGCGAGAAGTCGAAGCGCAAGCGTTCCGGCGAATTGAGCGAGCCGGACTGCTTCACATGCGCGCCAAGAATGTTGCGCAGCGCGGCGTTCACGAGATGCGTTCCCGAGTGGTTGCGGATGATTCGCGCGCGACGGTCGGCATCGGCAACGACGGCGACGTGGTCGCCGACGCGTAGCGTCTCTTTCGCGACAACTCTGTGAGCCACGAGCCCCGCGACGGGATAGAACGCTCCGGTCACCTCCGCGAGGACTTGCGATTCGGAGTTGTCATAGAACGCGCCGGTGTCCGCCATCTGGCCGCCGGATTCGGCGTAAATCGCCGTGCGGTCCAATACGACTTCGCCGCTTTCGCCCGGTTTCAGTTCGTCAACGGCTCCAAGCTTCGTAATGATTGCTTCAATCCGAGAATCCTTCGCGCACGTACCGTGATAAAAGTCCGGCTCCGTCTTGAAGGTTTCCGCCAGCTTGGCATACGCCGGATTCGCCGCTTCCTTCGCCCCACCCTTCCACGAGGCTCGCGCACGCGTCCGCTGTTCCTGCATTGCCTTTTCAAACTCAGCTTCATCGACCTCAGTGAAGGGGAGGCCCGCATCCCGTGCCACATCCCGTGTGAAGTCGAGTGGCAGTCCATACGTGTCAAGCAGTTTGAAAGCCTCCATGCCCAGCGGCGGTAGGGAAGTAGATGGAAGATGCGGCTGGTAATTGCCCTCGAAGCTTGCCTTGTATTTCGAAACGATGCTGTCCAGCTTACTCAGCCCCGCGTCGAGGGTGCGGGCGAACCGGAGCTCCTCTCCAAGAACCAGCTTCGACACCTGCTTCTCAGACTCGCGGAGTTCCGGGTATGCATCTCTCATCAGGGTGGCCACAGCATGAACCATCTGGTGCAAGAATGGCTCCTTTGCGCCGAGCAATCTTCCATGGCGGATGGCACGCCGCATAATTTTGCGGAGGACGTAGCCGCGGCCTTCGTTGGAAGGCAGAACGCCATCGGTGATGAGAAATGTTGTTGCGCGAGCGTGATCGGCAATGACGCGAAGAGACGCAGCGCCACCCTTGCCCTCTTCGAGTTTTTCTTCGCGATTGAAATCGACGCTGCACAGTTCGGCGGCACGCTTCATCAGGGGGACGAAGAGATCAGTATCGTAATTGGAGATGACGCCTTGGAGAACGGCGGCCACTCGTTCTAGGCCCATGCCGGTATCAACTGAGGGTTTGGGCAGAGGTTCTACAAGCCACGATCCATCGCCCTCCTGTCTGTTGTATTGCATGAACACGAGATTCCAGATTTCTACATACCGGCCACAATCACAGGGGAATTTGCAATCGGTATGGCCTTCTTCGGACGCGGCGGGGCCCATGTCGTAGAAAATTTCGCTGCACGGGCCACAGGGGCCGGTGTCGCCCATCGCCCAAAAATTATCTTTCAATCCAGGAATGTAGAAGATGCGTTCAGCCGGAACCTCTTGCTCAAGCCAGAAATTGCGAGCTTCGGTGTCTTCACCTACTGGCATCTCTGGGAGAATCTCGGCACCTCCGAAAACAGTGGCGTAAAGTTTGGTGGAGTCAATGTTGTACCAGCGCGGCGATGTAACCAGTTCCCATGCGTAGGCTATGGCTTCCCGTTTGAAGTATGTGAATTGGTCGCCGACTACGCCGACCGGCCCAAAAGAAAAATTGCCCATCATCTCGAAGAAGGTGTGATGGCGCTTGGTGAAGCCGACATTTTCGAGGTCGTTGTGCTTGCCGCCAGCGCGCACGCATTTTTGGGCGGTGGTGGCACGGTTGTAGTCGCGCTTTTCGAGGCCGAGGAAGACGTCCTTGAACTGGTTCATCCCGGCGTTGGTGAAGAGCAGCGTGGGATCGCCATGCGGGACGAGCGAGGAGCTGGGCACGCGGCGGTGGCCTTTGCTTTCAAAGAAGCGCAGAAAGGTTTCGCGGATGTCGTTGCCGCTCCAGAATTTCTCGTGTTTGTCGTCGCCAGTCACGTCAACAGCCTCAGTTCTCGCAAGGAGTGGAGTCGAAACACGCCGCGTTGCGCGTGTGACACGGCATTATGGCAGAGCGGAAGAGGGCACGCCAACGCAGTGGGAGGGGGGCACCCCCTGTTTTTTGTATGTGTGGCAAACAAAGGAATTTAAGTCTAATGATTTTGGATGTGTGGCAAGGAAAGGAGTTAGAAGGAGATTTCGCGGATGTGTGGCAAATGCAGGGGTTAGCGGATTGAGGAGCGCGATTCACACAAAAGTATAGCATGGAAGGTGCACTAAGTCAAGAGCTACTTATGTGGTAAATAGGAGACAGTGCCGCTACGTGCTAGCTGCTCCGCGAAAAAGAAGGCGCCGGAATTCCGGCGCCTTCCCTCCGCAACTTGGTTTTGCAATGCGCTATTGTGGACAAGGGACGGCGGACTGTGTCAGCACGGTCGTGTTCGGGTAGCTAAAGGCGCCGCCGATGGCATCGGAAGTCGCGCCCATTTCAAACCACTGCAAGAGGGCTTCGGTCTGCGGGTGGTAAACAAAGACTTCCTTCCGCTCCCTAAGCTGAATGGCAACGGTGGAGTTAGGCAGTACCTCGACGGGATCGCCGGTTTCCAGGTTCCCCTGGCAAACCGTAGAATTGGCGGGCTGGCCGGGGAACTGCCAAGTTGGCACCGCATTGCTGCCAAAGGGGTCGTTGAAGGATTCCGAGGTCTCGTGCGAGAGGGCAGTGACATCCTGGACTGCTGGGCCAAATAATCCCGGAGAGATCCAGCTGGCGAAGGCGAAAATCCAGGCCGGTGCAGGCGTCTGGCTGGGATCGAAAACATAGGTGTGGAAACCAAGCACGCAGCAGCTTGCGGGGTTCCCTTTCGCGTCAATCGAAAACAAATAGGTATTGGGCCACGCCTGGTAGTTGAGGGCATTGGTGGAGTAATTGTTGGCGTTAATGTCGTTCACGGCTTGGTTGAACCACAAGTTGTTGAACAGCAAGTCCAGCAGTTCGATGAATTCCGTCCCGTCCGGGGCATGGCCAACAAAGTAGGATTGCACGGTCACGATGCTGCCGTCCGGCAACTGCACTTGTACGTGCCGCGGAATGTCGATGGTGACGCGGTTAACGACCCTGGGGTCCAATACGGTGTGCCAGTCTTCTCCCTTGGTGTTGAAGAATTCCGCGCGCTGAACGGCGTCGGCGAACTGAATGTGGTGGCCCGAGGTGTAGTCTGTTTCCGCAAAATTCGGGGAATCCGTGAGGAGATCCTCGAAACTGAAGGGCACGCTGGCGGAAAAGCCGGCAGGTACATTCAGAAGATTCAGAGAAACCGTGGTGATTTTCGCCGGAATTTCCGTCCTCCCGCCGAGGACAGGATTATTTCCCATCATGACGTAAGGGAAGACGCCGCCGAGAAAAGGGCCACCTTGAGCGGCAAAGCCGGCTCCAAAAGTGGGTACGGTGACGAAACCAGAAATGCTGGTGCCTGTGCTGCGAGGACCGTTTGCGGACTGGCTGCCGTTGCTTCCCGACGCGCCATTTGAAGCTGCGTTTGTGCTGGCGGCACCTTTGCGTGTCATGAAGACTTGCCTGGAAGTGGAGGCGTTCGACGGGAACACCAGGATCACTCCTGAAGCCGCTGAACTTGCCGCCGACGCGGAGCTCAGCGGGACGGGCACCGCTTTGGTGAAGCTTGGAGAGGCTTGCTGGGTAGAGAACGGAGACGGCTCACTCGTAGCGGTCTGGCCGGGCGTGCGTGAAGCGGTGCACGCCAACAGAACCGATCCAAAAAGCACGGCAGTAAATCGTAGCGAACTGGGCATTGATTTTCCCCTGAATGCGATCGGAAGTGCAAAAACCACCGGACAATACACGCACAGTTATATGAATGCAAGAAGATACGCATAAAAAAATTTAATAATCGCGGCTGTGAGAGTCTCCTCTGCCTTTTTGCAAAAAAGAGCCGCATGCTGGAGACGGAGAATATTGCTTTCCATAATTACGACATCAACTTGGAGACCATTGGTTCCAAACATTTTACGTAGCTGGCAGAACAGTTTTCGTTGCGCAGCGATCAGTCGGTATGAAAATGCGGAGAGTAGATCGAGACCGCGAGTGCGGAAAGGTTACCAATATGTGGATCGAACCATTCGAGGAATGAAGCTGCAAAATGGCTTCCTACATCGGATACGCGGAGGCAGGGGAAAGGGAATAACGAGCTTTGGGCTTCGGTCATGAGAGTTTGGGGAGTTATAGTATTGGACGCGTAACAAAGGATTGGGAGGATTTTATGGGTGAGATGATTCAGTTCAAGCGGCCAGACGGAAAGACGTGTCCTGGGTATTTGGCGGCGCCCAAGGCGGGAACGGGCGCGCCGGGATTTGTTTGCATACAGGAATGGTGGGGGATTAACGAGCAGATCAAGAAAACCGCAGACCGGCTCGCTGGGGAGGGTTATCGTGCGCTGGTGCCTGACCTTTATCGAGGGAAGCTCGCGAAGGCGGCCGATGAGGCGAGCCACTTGATGGGGAGCCTCAACTTTCCGGATGCTGCCGAGCAAGACATTCGGGGCGCGGTGCAGTATCTGAAGCAGAGCTCGAAGAAAGTCGTGGTGGGCGGATTTTGCCTGGGCGGGGCGCTGACGATTCTCGCGGCGGTGCGCGTGCCGGAGATGGATGCGGGGGCGTGTTTTTATGGGATTCCGGATCTTTCCGCCAAGGAAATAAAGCAAATCAAAACTCCCCTCATTGGCCACTTCGCAAACAAGGACGGGTGGTGTACCCCGGCCAAAGTCAACGACTTCGAGGCCGCGCTCAAGCAATCGAAAGCGGAGTTTGAGATTTATCGTTACGATGCGCAGCACGCGTTCATGAATGAGGCGCGGCCGGAGGTGTATGACGCGGCGAGCGCGAAGTTGGCGTGGGAGCGCACGATGAAGTTTTTGAAGAAGGCGCTGGCGTAGGGGGCGCGGAGCCGAATCGAAAATCGAAGAAGGCGCAGTCCGCCGCGGCGGACGCCCCTACAAAGGGACGTTATTCGGGGTCAATGTCGGGAACGTCTTCTTTTACCACGGCTTTCAGTTCGCGGCGGACGACGTCCGCAGAAAATCCTGCTCGCAACAAACTTCCATAAATTGAGGCCATTTTCTTTTCGTCGATTTCGCCGCGGTAGGAGCGGAGTTTGCGTTCGATGCGCTGGCGAACCATGGCGCTTTCGTCGGTGGACTTCGAGGTTTCTTCGAGAGCGGCTTCGATGTGCTTGTCTGGGACGCCGCGGGCGCGGAGGTCGCGGGCCACGCGGAATTTTCCTTGTTTGCGGGATTCGGTGCGCTGGCGGGCGAACTGCTTGGCGTAACGGGCGTCGTCAATCAGGCCATTTTCTTTCAGGCGCGCCATGACCACTTGTACGAGGAGTTTGTTGTCGCTGCGGCGCTCGAGTTTTTTCTTCATTTCGTGGACGGAGTGGGCACGGCGCGTGAGGGCGCGCAAGGCGACGTCGTACATTTCAGATTCGGTTTCGAGTTGGCGGGGCTTGCCGAACATGAGGGAAGCATAGAAGAGAATGATGCGAGTGGCTAGCGGCGAACGAAGAAAAGCCTTAACACAGAGACCGCCGAGGTCGGAGCACAGAGGACACAGAGAATGCGAGTGCTCGGTCGGGAGTGGGCTGCGCGATTTTTGTTGGCGACTGGCTTTTTTATTCTAGGCGGACGTCGTCGATGGCGAAGGTAAAGGCGCCGGGGCTGCCGCCGGCGCAGAAGAGGATGGCGGTGATGTCGTGGCCGTCGGTTTGGAAGGCGGAGAAGGGAATGGTGACTTCTTTCCACTCGGTGGTCACGGTGAGGCTTTGGATGGCGGGGTTGTAGCCGCCGGACTTGGTGAAGAACATCAGGCGGTAGGGGCGGCCGTCGCCGCGAATCCAGAAGCGAATGGCTTTCTTGGAAGAAAGATTGGACGATTCGAATAGATGGGAACCGGGAGAGAACATTGCGCCGGCCCACGCGTAGGCGAAGGCGTCGGAAATGTTGCCGGAGATTTGCATGGCGCCTTTGCTGGCGTTCGCTCCAGGATTAATCCATTTCAGTTCGGCGGTGGACTTGCCGCCGGCCATGGTGTCGGTGGAGACGGCCCAGCCGGAGCCAAACTTTGACGTGGCGGCGTCCACTTCGAAATCGCTGATGAGGCCGGATTCGGAGCCGGCAGGCGCGGGCGTGGCAGCTGCGGCGGCCGCTTCTTGCTTTTCTTTTTCCACCATGGCGCGGGTGGAGGCGCGGTCGGCTTCGGCGCCGGTTTTCCAGACGGAGACGATGTCGCGGGTGGCGAGGATGTCCTGGGTGGGGTCGCCCTTTACGAGGACGAGATCGGCGCGCAGGCCGGGCGCGATGCGTCCGCGATCTGTGAGGCCGAAGACGTTTGCGGGGACGGATGTGGCGGAGCGCAGTGCTTCGGTGGGCGTGAGGCCGGCTTGCACGAGCAACTCGAGTTCGCGATGAATGCTGACGCCGTGGGCGGTGCCGGGATTGGGTGCGTCGGTGCCCGCGAGGAGAGGCACGTTGGCGGCACGGAGGGCGCGGACGGCGGCGAGGGCGTTGGCGAAGTCTGTCTTGCTACCTGGACGATGGGGAAACGACTTCTTCAGATTGCTGGCGGAGGCAGAGTCGATATAAGGCGAGAGGCGCGCGTCGCTGAGAAGGGATTCGCCACTGGCTTTGCCGGCGACGGATTCGTTGACGGTTAGAGTGGCGACGACGAAGGCGTGATGCTTCTTTACGAATGCGCCAAAATCCGGGGCGGGAGGCTGGTCTTCGAAAATGTGGGCGAGGCCGTCGGCGCCGGATTCGATAACGTCGCGCGCGCCGGCTTGCGAACCGATGTGAACGACGGCGAGTTTTTTGCCGTTGTGCGCCGCGGCCACCACGGCCGCGACTTCTTCCTTCGTGAGCGTAGGAAAGTGGATTCCGTAGGCGGCGCCGTCATCGTAGATGATCTTGATGTAGTCGCTGCCTTCGGCGATGCGGGCGTCGACGAAGGATTGCGCGTCGGCGGCGCTGGCGAGCGTGGGAATGACAAAGCCGTACTCGGTGCCGTGGCCTTTGGCGACGGTGACGAGCGTGCCGGAGGAGCGAAGGTCGGCGGCGTTGAGATTCTGCCCGGCAGCTTCGCGCTGGCGGATTTCGGCGTCGAACTTCGGATCGGAGAACATATCCAGCCCCGTGGTGACGCCGAAGATGAGCGACTGGTTGAGCGCTTGCGCCCAGGTGTGGGTGTGGGAGTCGATCAAGCCAGGGAGGAGCGTGTCGCCGGTGGCGTTGATTTCTTTCGTTCCGGCTGGGATTTTCAAATTTTTGCCAATGGCATGGATGAGGCCGTTTTCAATGGAGACGTCGGTGGCGGGGAGGAGCTTTTGGCCGTCGAAGACTCGGACGTCGCGGATGACGAAAGATCTCGAGGATGCGGCTGCCGCGGACGGAGGAGGTGTGTTCTGCGCGGAGAGCAGGCCGACAGCTGCGATAGTAAAGCAGATACCGAGGATGGGCAATCCGAGCAGACGTGACGGATTAGATTTCTTCATGGCAACCCCCGGAGATACACTCTGCCGGATTGTACGCGCGGGCAAACAGAAAAATATCAGGGACGTAAAAGAGAGGCTCACGTCACAGGACTCACGCCAGAAGGGGCGACTACGGCTACTTGCGGGCGAAGCGCTCGAAGTCGGCCATTTGGGAGGCCATTTCCTCGCGGGCGGCGTCGGCGGCGGAGCGGATACCCTGGATGCGGAGCTTGAATTCGTCGGCGTTGGAGGCGCGCAGCAGAGCTTCGTCGAGGGTGATGAGCTGCTTGGTGTAGAGATCGAAGAGCGACTGGTCGAAAGTCTGCATGCCGTATTGGCTGGTGCCGGCGGCGATGGCGTCGTGAATCAAGCGGGTTTTGTCCGCGTTGATGATGCAGTCGCGTATGTAGCCGGTGGCGATCATAATTTCGCAGGCGGGTACGCGGCCCTTGTCATCGGCGCGGCGGACCAGGCGCTGGGAGACGACGGCCTTCAGAGTGGCGGCAAGCTGCAAGCGAATCTGTTTTTGTTCCGGCGGGGGGAAGACCGCGATAATACGCTGAATGGTTTCCGTGGCGTCCAAGGTGTGCAGGGTGGAGAGCACCATGTGGCCGGTTTCCGCGGCGAGCAGCGCAGTGGAGATGGTTTCGAGGTCGCGCATTTCGCCGACCAGAATGACGTCGGGGTCCTGACGCAAGGCAGCGCGCAAGGCGGTGGAAAAGTTCGCGGTGTCCACTTCCACTTCGCGCTGATTGATGAAGCTTTTCTTGTCGCGATGCAGAAACTCGATGGGGTCTTCGATGGTGATCAAGTGATCGGCGCGGTTAGCGTTGATGCGGTCAATCATGGCCGCCAGCGTGGTGGACTTACCGGAACCGGTCGTTCCCGTGACCAGCACCAGCCCGCGCTGCTCTTCGCAAATTTTGGTAATGACCGCGGGCAGGTTCAATTCTTCCGTGGTGCGAATTTTTGTGGGAATGACGCGCAGGACCATGCCAACGTTGCCGCGCTGTTGAAATACGTTGACGCGGAAACGGCCGAGGCCGGCGACGCCATAGGCCATGTCCAACTCCGCCGTTTCCTTGAACTTTTGCTTCTGGCGGTTGGTCATCATGCTGAAAGCCATCGAGAGCATCTCTTCCGGCGTGATGCGCGGCACATCGGTGAGCGGGGCGAGCAAGCCGTCCACGCGCAGATACGGGTGATTGCCGACTTTCAAGTGCAAGTCGGAGGCTTTGTTTTCAACTGCGCGACGCAGCAGATCGTCAATGCTTACAGACATATCGTATGAACCCCGCAGAAATGCAGCTAATACGCGACACTAGCACCGGCCCGGAGGGGGAACAAGGCGGCTGAAGGAGCGGGTTGCGCGGTAGTTACCTGAGCCTAGGGACAGGTTTTTTCAACAAAAAAGTTGGGGCTCAGGCCTTCTTCAAATAGAGGGTGTCGTAAAGCAGGCCGGCGACAAATCCTCCGGCGAGCGGGCCAACCCAGTAGACGCCGTGATTGGCCCAGTGGGTGGCCGCCAGGGCGGGGCCGAATGCGCGCGCGGGATTCAACGCCGCTCCCGTGAGAGGCCACGCAACCAGAATGCCGAGTGTATAAGAGAGGCCGATGGCAAAGCCGGCGGTCGAATGGAATGTTCCCTTTTCATCCACGGCGGTGGCGAACACCGTCAACACGAGGAAGAACGTCGTTACTGCTTCCAGCGCGATACCAGCCCAGCGGGGGAAATCTCTCGCGAGTTCCGGGACGCCGATAGCCACCGCGCGCCAGGTATCTTCAGGGACGACCGTCTTCAACAAAAACGCGGCGGCGGTCGCTCCGGCCAGTTGCGTCGCCCAGTAGAGGATCGTGTCTATGGTGTTCAGGCGCTTGGTGACCCAGAAGCCGATGGTGATCGCGGGATTGAAGTGGCCGCCGGAGATGTGTCCCAACGCGGAAACCATTATGGCGATGGCCAAGCCATGCGCGAGAGCGATGCCGAGAATGCCTAGTCCTCCTGTGGTATGCAAATATTGGTCCGTGCAGATCGCGCCAGCGCCGAAAAAAATCAGCGCGAATGTTCCAATAAATTCGGCGACCAGTTTTTGCGCCGTGTTGTACATTCAAAGGTCTCCCCGCACCGAGTGGAATATGCGCCCGATTCGAACGGGTGCATTCTAGCTGGAATGCGGCGCACAGCGCCAGCCTTCTTGGAGGAGATTAGCGTCTTGGGTAGGATGGAGAAAGTTGTCAGTGGTCCGTTTTCAGTTTTCAGTAAGAAACAAGAGAAGTTACTGGGCGGCAGAAATCTGGCTCCTTCAATTCAAAGGTGGCAACCCCACTTTTTTTAGGAGCTCCGCGAAACGCGGATCGTCGCTTCGAATGGCTCCGACGGCGGCTCGTGCACGAATGCTATTCATGCGAGGGTCGCCCTGCTGATAGGCGAGCTCTAGCGCGGTAAAGTAGTGGTCCTTTTCGCCCAGGCCTGAGTAAATGTCCGCAATGCCAAGCCACGAGATGTATTTCGTTTTGGCCTCCTCGGTCATCGCACCCAAGATCTTTCGGGCCTCTTCGGTTTTGCCGGCTCTCGCCAGGGCGTATCCAAGAAAGCCCCGGTAGTAGGACGATTCCGGTACGGAACGAACCGCCATTTCAACTTCATTCACGGCTTCATCAAACTTTTGTTGAAGACATAAGACTTCGGCGAGGCCGTAGTGAGCCAGAGCGAAGTTAGGATCCATATCAAGAATCTTACGGAGCTCGGCTTCGGACTCTGAAAAGTGCTTGGCGAACAGTAAAGAGAAGGCCAGGGCGTAGCGAAGGATCGGCGTGAAAGGTTCAAGAGCGACGGCTTTACGGCTTTCCTGAATGCTTTCCTCATACTGGCCCACGCTCCAAAGATACTCGGCGAACGATTGGTGGGCGAAGGGATAGCTTGGATTGAGTTCGATGGCTTGCCGGAACTGCCGCTCGGCATTTGCAAAATCCAGTTCGAACACCAGGAGTACAAGTCCCAAAGATGCATGGGCTTCGGCCAGAGTTGGATCCAACTCCAGGGCCTTTCCCGCGGCTTGGC
The DNA here is from genome assembly GCA_013289835.1 of Acidobacteriota bacterium. GTDB lineage: Bacteria > Acidobacteriota > Terriglobia > Acidiferrales > UBA7541 > Acidiferrum. The sequence goes on from JABCZG010000013.1 coordinate 21,313, forward strand.
GAGCTTTTGCGCCGGCCTCTTTCGGCGAGAGCGCGGCGGTAGTGCGGGATAAGGTGAAATACGAGTCGGCAATCCCGGAATAGGCCAGTGCGAGATTGGGATCTTTCGCAAGAGCCTGCTGAAAATAATCAATTGCTTTGTTCGCGCCGTCAGCGGTGCGCCTGTTCCAGTAATATCTGCCCTGCAGATAGAGTTGATAGGCCTCTGTGTTCTGGGTGGAGTGCTGCGCCATAAGGCTTCGTTGGGCATTGCTGAGTTTCAATTTCAGGTTTTCAGTTATGTCTCGAATGATTTCCGTCTGCAAGGCGCTGACGTCGGCCCGTTTGCCCTGATACTGCTTTCCCCAAAGTTCGCTGTCGTTCTCGGCGTCGATTAGTTCGGCGCTGATGGAAATCGTGTCGGCTTGCTGGGTCATCCTGCCGGTTAAAATCGTGTGGACCTGAAGCTCACGGGCGACGGCTGGCGGATCGATGTTTTTCCCTTTGTATCGATAGGCGGAAATGAGCGAGACCACCTTTAGGTTGGGCAACTGCGAGAGCGTGTTGATGAGATCCTGGGTAATTCCTTCGCTGAGGTATTCGGCACTGGGATCGCCGGTGGCGTTTACAAAGGGCAGAACGGCTAAGGACTCGATGGAAGACACACCGGCGGGCGCGTTCGCCGAGTTCTGGTGGAGACGATGAAATGTGTACCAGCTACCGACAGCAAGCGCGGCGAGGATCGCAAGCGCGAAGTATAGGCGCGCTGTTCTGGGACGCGGAGCGCTCGGTGCGGCGGCGGGCACAGAGGCAGTCACGCGCGTGGAGTCCGTGTCGCGTTTGAGGCGCTTCAGGTCGGCTTCGATTTCGGCGGCGCTTTGGTAGCGCAGGGCGCGATCTTTTTCGAGAGCTTTCGAGACGATTTCGTCGAAGCGTGCGGGAAGCTTGGAATTCAGGCTGCTGGGGTTCGGCGGCGTGCGCTCGAGGATGGCGTGGAAAATAACGGCGGAAGTGGAACCGGAAAAAGGAACGCGCCCGGTGGCCATCTCGTAGAGGACCGCGCCAAAACTGAAAAGATCGGTCCGCGCGTCGAGCTCTTCGCCGCGTGCTTGTTCGGGAGACATATACGCAACGGTGCCCATCGCTACTCCGGGGCTGGTTAACACGTCGTCGGCGGTAACGCCTTCGGGTGATCCGAGCGTGCTTCCCGCTAAACTGGCGTCCGGCCCGAGCTTGGCCAGGCCAAAATCCATGAGCTTGGCTTGTCCGCGCGCGGTCATGAAAATGTTCGCGGGCTTGATGTCGCGGTGGACGATGCCTTTCTTGTGCGCGGCATCGAGGGCGTCGGCGATTTGGACGCCAATTTCCAGGAGTGTGTCGAGGGGAAGTGGGCGGCCAGCGATGCGATCCTTCAACGTTTCGCCTTCGAGCAGCTCCATCACCAGGAAATATTTTCCTTCGTGCTCTTCGAGGTCGTGAATCGTGCAGATGTTGGGGTGGTTCAGAGCGGAGGCGGCACGCGCTTCACGGCGGAAGCGCTCCATCGCTTGCGGATTCTTGCTGAATTCTTCGGGAAGAAATTTAAGAGCGACGCGCCGGCCGAGCTTGAGGTCTTCCGCGGCATAAACCACGCCCATGCCGCCGACTCCGAGTTTCTCCTTGACCTTATAGTGAGAGATGGTTTCTTCGGTCATTGCGGGGATTGCCGCTGGCGAAATGATAGGGGTTGCAGCGAAGTGAGTCAACGCGCGCTGCGCGAGTTGTCAGTCGACAGTTAACAGTTGTCCGTAAGAAAAGACAAAGTTCCCTGAAATTTTGGCGTCAGGCGGTCGACAGCAAGACCAGACCACACCAGACCAGAGTAAAAAAACGCTTGGGTGTTCTCTTAGTTCGAACGCGAACTGGCTAGCGTGAGACGGCGTCTACCGGGGCATTGACCGGAGTGAGCCAGCCGTGACGATCGGGTTTGCTGCCGCTCGTGATGGCAAAGAATTCGTCTTGCAGTTTGCGCGTGATTGGCCCACAGGCGCCTTTGCCGACCTGGATGTGGTCCACGGAACGAATCGGCGTCACTTCCACGGCGGTGCCTACAAAGAACACTTCGTCCACGATGTACAGCATTTCGCGCGGGATCACCGATTCTTTCACCGGGATGCCGAGGTCTTCGGCAATCTTCACGATGGCGTCGCGCGTGATGCCGGGAAGAATACTGGTGGCCAGAGGCGGCGTGTAGAGTGTTCCGTTGTTGACGAGGAACACGTTCATGCCGGAGCCTTCGCTGACGTGGCCGGCCGAATCCAGCGCGATGCCTTCTGCGTAGCCGTTGAACGAGGCTTCCATTCGAATGAGCTGCGAGTTCATGTAATTCGCGGCGGCCTTGGACATGGCGGGCAGCGTATTGGGAGAAATGCGCGTCCAGGAGCTGACGCCGACATCAACGCCTTTGGCGAGCGCTTCCGGACCGAGATACGCGCCCCAACTCCAACAGGCCATGTAGAGGTCAATCGGCGAGCTCAGCGGGTTCACGCCTACTTCACCGTACCCGCGCAATACGATGGGCTTCACATAGCAGGAATTCAATTTGTTGAGGCGAACCAACTCGCAGGCAACGTTGGCAAATTCATCGACGGTGTGCGGCAACTCCATCCGGTAAATCTTGGCGGAGTTGATGAGGCGCTGCATGTGCTCGCGCAGGCGGAAAATGGCAGGCCCCTGCTTGGTCTCGTAGCAACGAATGCCTTCGAACACCGCGGAGCCGTAGCTCACTACGTGAGAAAGCACGTGCAGCTTGGCGTCGTCCCAGTTGATCCACTTTCCGTTGTGCCAGATTTTCTCGGTTTTCTGAATCGGCATAATTGCTCCCTATTCGATAGTGCCACTCGCCGTGGTCGAAATCGCAGAATACGGCACGCGGGAGGAAGCGTCAATCAGCCGGGTGTAGTGGAAGCGGCGGGCCCGGAACCAATTTGGCGCGTGGGGCGAAGCGTCCACGGCTTAAACGCTTCGCGAAGCGAGAGAAAAATGAGTCCGGGCTCAGTGCGTTTGATCGGGCGGAGGGCCGGGCTTCGCAGGCGCGTTGAGCGAGTTATACATGGCCTGCGCCGTCTTCATCGTCCGATTGGTATTGTTCTCCCAGATTCCAAGAAGGAGAAAAGGGATAGCCGTGGCCGCGGCGAGGAGTTTCGCTTTACGCGGAATCTTGGACTCAGGCTCCCAGCGAAAGAGCTGGGCGGATAAAAAGAATGTCAGGAGGGCCCACACGGCGAGCGAGCAGAGTGCGAGCAAAACGTCCACGCTCCAGGGGGCGAAAGCCCAGTAGATTGCGGCTTGCAGCCCCGTAACGAGATAGGTGGCGGGAAGGAAAAGACCGGCGTGCTTGGCGACTTGCGGAAGATCGGCAAGCGGTACCGTGGCTCCAGACAGGAAGATCAGCGGGAACCAAATGAGTTGGTTGATGACCTGCGTTTCCTGCATGGTGTTGGTGACGCTGGCGACGACGAGGCCCATGGAGGCGAACGAAACGGTCCCAAGGGTGATCAGCAGAAACACCGAGACGAGGCTGCCGAAATTTGGCACGTGAAAGATGAACCGCGCGAAGAGGAATTCGACAATAACCGTGGGCATGGTGAGCGCGTAATTGGCGACGATGCTGGAGGCCAGCATGTCGCTCGGGGTCACCGGCGTTACATGGAAGCGGCGCAGAATGCCTTGTTCGCGGAACATGACTAGCGCGGCGCTAAGTCCCCAGAAGCTTCCCATCACGGTAAGTGCCAGAACCGGGCCCAGCAGATAACGAATACCCCACGGGTTTCCCTTGGCGAAAACCCCGGCGTAGAGGAAGAAAAATCCGAAGGGCATGATCACGCTAAAGAATAAAAACATTTTGTTGCGCAGCGTGAGCTGAATGCGCATTCGCGTGAGTGCGGCGAAGTTTTTCAATCTCGCAACCTCCTTCCGGTCATCTCGATAAAAACATCTTCAAGAGAGGGCGAAGCAATCTCCAGGCTGATCAATTCGTTGCCCTGCGTTTCGAGATATTTCACCAGCGAAACGATGGCCTGCGGCGGGCGCTTCGAATGAATGACGTACGTGCCGTCAACCACGCGAGCCTCGGCCACGCCGTCCAGTTTCTTCAGGGCCCCATCCGTCTCCGGTTTCGAAAGGCGGACTTCGATGCGCGTAGCTCCGCCGGAATGGGCCTTCAACTCACGCGGTGTGCCCAGCGCGATCACTTTGCCATGATCCACAATGGCCACGCGATCGCAGAGTTTTTCGGCTTCCTCGATATAGTGCGTCGTCATCAGGATCGTTTTCTTCTCGCGCTTCAATTCCTCAATGATGTCGTAGATTTCGCGCCGCACCTGGGGATCGAGACCGGCCGTGGGTTCGTCAAAAAACAAAACTTTCGGATCGTTGACCAATGCCATAGCCAGAGCCAGGCGCTGCTTTTGCCCGCCGGAGAGCTCGCGGTAAAAGGCGTTGCGTTTTTCTTCCAGGCCAAAACGCTTGAGCAATTCTTCGGGGTTACGGCCGCCCTTGTAGAAGCTGGCGAAAAGCCGCAGGGCTTCCATCACGCGCAGTTTGTCTGGAAGGGAAGTGGATTGCAGCGCAGCGCCAATCACATGCTTCAACGCCACCGCGTCACGCTGCGGATCGAGCCCGCAGACAGATACGCGCCCGCCATCCGCCATGCGCAGGCCTTCGAGAACTTCGACGGTGCTGGTTTTCCCGGCGCCGTTGGGCCCGAGCAGGCCGAAAACCTCGCCCTCGTCCACGCTGAAACTGACGCCGCGGACGGCTTCGACGTCGTCGTAGCGTTTGACAAGATTCTCCACTTGCAGAATGGGACCAACCATATACGTTTAGCCCACCAGTCAGGGCGCACTTCATGGCGCATTCAAAAAGAGCTATAGCATAGCGCAGGTAGGGGCTTGCCTCGTAACGCCGGCACTCGCCAGCGCAGCGTTCACTTACGAATACGTTTGCGGGAAGCTGTTTGTTTCGGCTTGGATTTTATGGCAGGTTTCCAGAGGTGGCGCTTCAGGTCCACGCGCGACTCGACCACGGTCACGCCTTCGCTTTCGAGAAGTTTTCTTTGGAGAGAAGCGTACGGTTCGCGAATCAGGATTTTGCCGCGTTCGCCAAGAACGCGGTGCCAGGGAATGCCTTTCCCCGAAGGAGTCGCCGCCATCGCGCGGCCGGCGCTTCTCGCTCCGCCCGGCAGGCGCAGGGCTTTAGCGAGCTCCCCATACGTTAGAACCCTTCCGCGAGGAATTCGTTGCACGAGTTTGTAAACGGGATCCCAGGACATGAATCGATCTCCAAGCGCTCTCAGCAGAGTGCGAAGCAAACCCGCGCGACATCGTAGAGTTCCTTCACCGCAAGAACAAGAGAATAATCCCGCGGCCGGGTTTAATGGAGTAGCTATGCTTCGCGGACGGATTTGGCATCCGCGATGGAATAGCAAACATCAAATGTTGGTAGTGATGTATGAAGAGGCAAACGTGGCGAGCCAGCGAGCATACGAAGAACTGATGGAACGCAGAAAAATTTGTGATGCGCAATTGCCCGCGAATTCCACTACGTTGGTTTCGTTACTGATAGGAAGCGAGATTTGCAAAGAGTCCAGATATTTCATTGACGGCTGTAGTGGAAAGAAAATACACTACGGCGAAAGGCGCAGACTCGGAGTGACGCCATGGCTTTTGTCCGCCGCAAAGGAAAGTCGTTCTACCTGGTGCACAACGTGCGCCGTGGCGGAAAAGTGCAGCAACTGCATCTCGCACGGCTTGGGGACCGTGCAAGGATCACCGATGAAGTCGTTCGCGAAGTCTCGAAGAAGCATCCCTTCGTGGAGCTCAACTGGCGCTTGTTGCGCGAGCAGCTCAACCATCGGTTGGATCTCGCGGATCCCCGCTCGCCCACAGTACAAAAGCTCGTTTCCAGCCTGCGAGCCCTCAATCTCGATCTGGCGGACCTCTTCCCGCCCTTGCTCCGGCTTTCTGACACGCCCGACGTGGCGCGGGAGTTGCTCGTACAACTCCGGCTCCTGCAATCCACGCTTCAGGTTAAGCTCGACCAGTTTGACCGCGGACGCGGACGGTTTGGCAATGCGTCGCAATCCCGGTTGCGGCGTTAGGAGGCCGTTATGAGCGACTACATTCTTCCACTTGATCCGAGCAAGCGCAGCACGGACACGATCGATTTTCAGACAGCGTTGCGGTCCCGAATTGTCGGCCAGGAAGAAGGCGTCCAGGCGCTGGTGGATTTGTATCAGGTGTTTCGCGCCGGCCTGAACTCGCCCGGCCGGCCAGTAGGGAACCTGTTGTTTCTTGGCCCGACCGGTTCGGGAAAGACCCGGCTCGTGGAAGCCGGCGCTGAAATCCTCTTTGGGGATGCTCGGTCCATCATCAAAGTGGATTGCGCTGAGTTCCAGCATTCCCATGAGATCGCCAAGCTGATCGGCTCGCCTCCGGGGTATCTGGGGCATCGGGAAACCCATCCGCTGATCACCCAGGATGAGCTATCGAAGAGCCATACCGACAAACTGAAGCTCAGCTTCCTCTTATTCGACGAGATTGAAAAGGCCAGCGACGCGCTTTGGCAGCTGCTTCTGGGCATGCTGGATAAGGCCACCTTAACTTTGGGTGACAACCGCAAGGTCGATTTGTCTCAAACTGTCATTTTTCTGACCTCCAACTTGGGCGGCGGTGAGATTGCTGAACTAATGGAAGGCGGGATGGGCTTCATCCAGCCCAAGGACAAGCCAGAATCCGGCCTCGACCTGAAGGTTGAACGCACGGCCGTAGAAGCCGCACGGCGCAAGTTCTCGCCTGAATTCATGAACCGCCTCGACAAAGTGGTAGTCTTCCACCCGTTGAAGCGCGAACAGCTCCAGGAAGTGCTGGATATCGAACTTGGTCAGGTGCAACAGCGCGTTCTGGACACCGCCAAGGGCCAATTCTTGTTCCGCGTAACCCCTGCCGGCCGCGACTTCCTCCTCCAGGAAGGCACCGACCAGCGCTACGGTGCCCGGCACCTAAAGCGCGCCATCGAACGCCACGTCGTTTATCCCCTGGCCAATCTGCTTGCCACGGATCAGGTCAACTTGGGCGACTTGGTCTGCATTGACTGGGACCAAAGCCATAACCAACTTACCTTCATCCGTGAAGGCGAAGGGGCACTCGTCCAAGGTCCGTTGCCATTGGTCGCCGGAGCCGCTGCCTCGATCGAAGCGAAAGACGGCAAATCGGTGAACGAGCCGACCGAGGCGGTCAAAGAAGAGAGAAAATCCCGCGCGGCGCAGCCCTCGGGAGCTCCCAGCGCGACGCCGCAAGCCCGCAAGAAACAAGATCGCTAAAGACTTAAAGTACAACTTTAACTATCCCCGGGGCGCGTCGAAAGGTGCGCCCCTTTTTGTCGTCCCGGCCATGACATAAACTGTTCCGGCTCTCTCACTTTGCGCCCCCGTGAAACACTGTCTCACGCGATGAGACACTTTCCAGAATTCCATACCCTGTATCTTGTTGAGCCCGCGTCGTTTTCCTAAGAGTTAACCTGTGGAAAAGATTGGCATCCCCCATGCAGTATCATCTTGGTGCGCAAGGATGAGACGCGCAAGGTGTTCGGCCTAGCCGGGCGCCAAGAAGGGTGGACGAAATGAAAGCCGCCGTCCGTCACCAACTGGATCCGAGCATCCGTAGCAGTGACACGCATGATTTCCAAGCCTCTCTGAAGGCCAAAATCGTGGGCCAGGAAGAGGGCGTGCAGTCCCTGGTGGATATGTTCCAGGTCTTCCGCGCGGAATTGAACTCTCCCGGCCGCCCAGTGGGTAACCTCTTATTCCTCGGACCAACCGGCTCCGGAAAGACGCGCATTGTGGAAGCGGCTGCTGAGATCCTCTTTGGGGACGCCCGCGCGGTTATTAAGGTGGATTGCGCGGAGTTCCAGCACTCTCACGAAATCGCCAAGCTGATTGGCTCACCCCCAGGCTATCTCGGCCACCGCGAGACCCATCCTCTAATCACCCAGGAAGCGCTGTCCGCCAGCCATACCGAAAAGCTGAAGCTCAGCTTCCTGCTCTTCGACGAAATTGAGAAGGCCAGCGACGCCCTCTGGCAACTATTGCTGGGCATGCTGGACAAGGCCACGCTGACCCTCGGCGACAATCGCCGCGTGGACCTCTCCCAGACGGTCATTTTCCTGACCTCCAACCTCGGAGGGGGCGAGATCACCGAGCTGATGCAAGGTGGCATGGGCTTCGTTCAGCCGAAGGACAAACCGGCTGACGGCCTCGATGAAAAGGTCGAGCGCACGGCTGTGGAAGCGGCCCGCCGCAAGTTTTCTCCGGAATTCATGAACCGCCTCGACAAAGTGGTGGTGTTCCATCCGCTGCGCCGAGAGCAGCTCGAAAAGGTTCTAGACATCGAACTCGGCCAGGTGCAGCATCGCGTGCTGGAAACTGCCAAGGGGCAGTTCCTGTTCCGCGTGACACCTGACGGTCGCGAGTTTCTCCTCCAGGAAGGTACTGACCAGCGCTACGGCGCGCGTCACCTGAAGCGCTCTATCGAACGCCACGTGGTCTATCCGCTGGCCAACCTGCTGGCGACGGAACAAATTCACCTCGGCGACCTGATTTGCATCGATTGGAACAAGGAGCAGGACAGCCTGATCTTTGTCCGTGAAGGCGAAAACCTGGCTCTCCCGGCGCGCAAGCCGGAACCCGTCGTTTCCGCACGTGCGAACTCCGCGCGCAGCGGAAAGACCGCCGATGCCCCCAGCGTGACGCTCTCTCCCGAGCCCATGCCACGCATGGCCCGCTAACGCAACTTTCTTCTCGCTCCAGTTCCGCCCGGGTGGCCCTCCACCCGGGTTTTTTGTTTTCGGCTTCCGTTCGTTTCAAGTAACCTTGAAAGCGGGTTGCCATCCTATTTTGCGTGGGTGTTCGGAGGCCATTTTGGGCGTCGCTGCGCGGAGTCGGCTGTCAGAAACTGGGGTGGTCCTTCGGGGTCTCCAGGCTTTTCGATCCGATCTTGTAACAGCGGTCGGCTTGGTGTTAGGCCTTTCCTTCCTATTCGTTCCCACCCTACGCGCGCAACGCACACAGCTCAAGCCGGGATTGAACATTTTCAACCCGCAGCAAGATATTGAAATAGGGAAAAGGGTAGCGGCCGACGCTGAGAAACAGTTGGCTCTGTGCAACGCGCCAAAGGTAGACGCCTATCTGACACAACTGGGAAGCCGACTGGCGCAAAAACTGCCCACGGGCAGCGTGCAATATCCGTTTGAATTCCACTGCGTAAACGATAAGGCGATCAATGCATTCGCACTGCCCGGCGGATTCGTGTTTGTGAACCGAGGTGCAATCGAGGTCGCTGGCGATGAAGCGCAGCTTGCTGCGGTCATGTCTCACGAGCTTTCTCACGTAGCGCTTCGCCACGGCACTACCCAAGCCACAAAGGCGCAGCTTGCTCAGGGTGTTCTGGGTATTGCCAGCGGCATCCTTGGGGATACCACAGGTGGGACGCTCTTGACGGAGCTCGGTGTGTTCGCAGCCGGTGGCGTGCTACTGCGTTACTCCCGAGCGGCGGAATCGCAGGCCGACATCATGGGAACGCAGGTTCTCTATGATTCAGGATACGATCCGCGCGCGATGGCGCAGTTCTTCGAAAAACTCGAAGCGGAGACCAAAGGGAAAAATCCTCCGGAGTTTTTTTCCGATCACCCGAGTCCGGAGCACCGTGTAGAGCGCGTCGACGAGGAGATCGACAAGCTTGGCGGCGTCCCAAGCAATGCCAAACGGGATTCGGCAGACTTTGAAGCCATCAAACGTGAGGTCCTGGCGCTGCCGATCGTGAAAAAGCCAGTTCCCGGTGAGCCGAGCGTGGCCGCTGCTCCCGCGTCCCCATCCGGCAGCTTCGCTGCCTATCAGGCAGGCGCTTACTCGCTAAAATATCCGGACAATTGGAAGAAGTATCCGGATAGCGATGGAGGCGGCGTTTCTTTCGCTCCCGAACGTGGAGTCCTCGATGACGGCAGTGGCCACAGTGCTCTCGCGTACGGATTGATTGTGAGCGTGACGAAAACGAAAGTGGATCCGGCTGATGCGAACGCTCTGCAAGACGCCACGCGGAAAGTGATTGAAGAGCTTCAGCAAGCGAATCCCAATATGAAGGTCACGCACGCATCCGAGCGCGTGCGACTAAACGGCCAGCCCGGCCTTTCAACCTACTTGAGTAATGATTCTCCCGCCGGTGGCCAGGAAACGGACTGGATCATCACCACGTTGCGCCCCGAGGGCGTGGTCTCTTTCGTGTGCGTGGCTCCGCTGTCTGCTTACGGCAATTACGACAAGACGTTTTCCACAATCCTGGACAGCGTCCGATTCGCCCACTAGAAAGAATGGGCGGAATCGGACGAACCTGGCCCGCGAACGTTCACGTCTCTGTCTGGCCTGCGGGCGCGATTTGGCCGGCAAAAAAAAGAGCGGGCGCTCCACCAGTGCCCGCTCCGTATAACCGATTCAGTTCTACTCTGCTATTTCCCGGCTCCCGTGCCTATCGGTCCGTGTCTAGGCCCGGCAGAACCGGCGTGCCTTCCGAGCGCACGGCATCCAGTGCATCCGGATCGAGTCCCAGCAGTTGCAGGATCGTGGGAGCCACTTGCGCGGTTTCCACAAAGCTGTGAAGGGTCTTGGGGCGAACGTGCGGGTTAGAGACAAGCAGCATCACGTTGGTGTCATCCCATGCGTAGCCGCCATGTTCGGACTGCTTTGCGTCGCCACCGGTATAGACCACGCCGACGTTTGGAATTACTACGATATCGGGAGTACGCGGGTCGCCCCCTTCGCGAAGCTTGCAGCAGGGACCGGGAACGTTGGGAAGGCCGGGTGGGTTAAAGAGCGCGTTCAGTGAGGCGCCATAGTAGATCTGGCCCAGTCCGATCGTTGTCGCGTTATTCTCCAGAGCCGTTACTGCGGCCGCAGTGGTGCTTGGATCCGCCAACCAGATTTGGGAAATGTCGTCCTCAGCCAGTCCGAGGCCATTCGTTGGGTCGCTATAAACTGCAGGGAGAAGGTTAGGATTAGGGGGTAGCAGGGTTGCGGAGGGCGGCTCACCATTGTTGGTCTTCCCAGGAATCGGGAAGAAGCGATTCGGGTCGATCGGCGACTGCCCGTGTTTTGCAGTGATGATTATGGTGGTCGAATCCAAAAGGCCTTCATTTTTGAGCGCGGAGACCATCTGTCCGATCGCTGCATCCACGAATACGATTTCCTTCATCATCAGGGGTCTGGGCGTACCCTGGGCGTCCTCATAACCACCTGAGTTGCTGTCGGTTCGGGCTGGGGGCAAGGCTGCGGGACTAATAAGCTTCTCGCCGACGCTGACCGCCTGGAAGTTCATGCCGAGGACCACAGGGACCGGAGCCTTGCGCGTCCCGAGGTGGTTTTTGCCGTTGATCCAATTTACCACCGCGTTGACCTTCAACTGGTCGTAGCATTTGATGGAATCGAAATCGGTCGTCCAGTCATTCCCGTTCATTACGACGTTGGCGCAATTGTAGTTGGTTCCCGCTGTGGTCAGGCCAGGGAGTGGAATCTTATTGGAGTTGACTTCCGGGGAATAGTAATCATCCACGTTGCTGGGCTGATTGGTTCCCGTGGGGCCCGAAACAAGAGCGTAAACAGCGTGCTTGTCGGACCAGGCTGTGTAGCCGCCTGCGGCGTGGATCACGCCATAAATGGTGTTCGTGCGAATGAAATTCCAAGGATATACGGGCTGGCAGTTGTTGAACGGATCGCGTACCAGCCTGGCGGGATTGATTGATGTGACGTTGCCGTCGATGAGATCTAATGCGCTCTTCGCAGGAGCGGGGCGGCCGTTGAGCTGCGTCTGGTCGAATTCATCGCCCTCTTCATATTCGGTCTGCGTCCCGTTAATGTGTCCTACATTGCAGTTTCCGCTCGGCAGACCGTTGCCTGTAGCCACCGCAGGCGGCGCTAGCACGCGGTCATACGCCACATCGTAGAACCCGCCGACCGTTCGGGGACTCCCGCCCGTCACCAGTGCCAGCAGGCCGGGAAAGGAATCGGAGGGCCGGGAAGTAGTCGTACGGGTATAGTTCACACCCGTCTTGCCCAAGGCGGCCAAGGTCGGGCAGGTGTTGGATGCCACGCAGTTTTCGTAATCAACCGCGTGCATCCCATCAATGCTGATGAGGAGAACGTGCCTGATTTTGTGTCCGTCGCCAAATTCATCGTTGGCGCGGGCTGGTGCTGGAAGAGTGGTGCCAATCAATCCTATAGACAGTGCTACAGCTAACAATCTTTGTTTCAAGTGAATCTCCTTTGAATGACAAGCGGATGGGAACGAATGTCCCGGACAAGAAGGTAGGCGTTGAGTGTTACAGGATAGCGAACGCCCCGTGTTGCTTTGGTGAATCAGGGCGCAAAACGCCTGAATCTGAAAGAAATTTCAGGCAAGGAGGTAAGGTACTGGCAATTCTAGCCAGCGATGAATCGGGAATCGTTAGCAATTCTTCCGCAAGGCGCCACATGTATTTCGCCTAGTCCGCGGCTTCGCTGCGTGTGGGAGCGGGTTTCCAGCGCAGAACGGGCTTCCGCGCCGCGCCGACTTCGTCGAGGCGCCGTACGCGCGTGGTGTGCGGCGCGGTCTTCACAATCTCTGGAGTCTTGGCGGCTTCTTCGGCGATGGATTTCATCGCATCAATAAAAAGATCGCATTCTTCTTTGGATTCGGATTCGGTCGGCTCGATCATCAGCGCGCCGGGAACGATCAGCGGGAACGCCGTCGTGTACGGATGAAAGCCGTAGTCAATCAGCCGTTTGGCGATGTCCATGGTGTTCACGCCATTTTTCTTTTGGATGGCGTCGCTAAAAACCACTTCGTGCATCGAGGGCAGGGAATAGGGCAAATCGAATGTGCCTTCGAGATTCTTTCGAATGTAATTCGCGTTGAGCACCGCATCTTCCGTGGCTTGGCGCACGCCAGGGCCATACGCCAGGATGTACGCTAGCGCGCGAACTAGCACGCCGAAATTTCCCGCGAAGGCTTTCACTCTGCCGATGGAATCCGGCCGCACCGGTTCCAGCGCCAGCCGGCCGCCCTCTTTTTCCACCAAAATCGGCACGGGCCGGAACGGCTCAAGAATTTTCTTCATCGCCACGGGGCCTGCGCCGGGGCCGCCGCCGCCGTGCGGCGTCGAAAATGTCTTGTGCAGGTTTAAATGCATCACATCCACGCCAAGGTCTCCGGGGCGCGTCACGCCCGTGAGCGCGTTCATGTTCGCGCCGTCCATATACAGCAGCGCGCCTTTGGCGTGCAGAATCTCCGCTATTTCCGGAATGCGCTGCTCGAAGATCCCGAGCGTCGAAGGATTGGTGATCATCAGCGCCGCGACGTCGGGAGTCACCAGGTCGCGCAGCTTCTCCACATCAATCTGGCCGTGCGATTCGGACTTGATGTTCTCCACGTCATACCCGGCAATCACTGCCGTCGCCGGATTCGTTCCGTGCGCGGAGTCCGGGATCAGCACTTTCTTGCGCGGATTCCCCTGCTTCTCCAGGTACGCGCGAATCAACAGCAGGCCGGTCATTTCGCCCTGCGCACCCGCTGCAGGCTGCAGCGTGATGGCGTCCATGCCGGTGATTTCCAGCAGGCACTTCTCAAGCAGGCGCAAAATCTTCAGGCAGCCCTGAGAGAGTTCTTGCGGCTGGTAGGGATGTTCCGTGGCGATCCCATCGAGCCGCGCGACGAATTCGTTTACGCGCGGGTTGTACTTCATCGTGCAGGAGCCCAGCGGATACATTCCCAGATCAATCGCGTAATTCCAGGTGGAAAGCCGCGTGAAGTGCCGAATCACTTCGATCTCGCTCACTTCGGGAAAGCCTTCGATGCCTTCTCTACGATGATTCGCGCCAAGCGCCTTCGCCGGATCCGCCGCCGGAACATCCAGAGGCGGCAATTCGAACGCCCGCTTCCCGGGGGAGGACTTCTCGAAGATCAGCCCTTCGTTCTGATTCGTGTGCCGCGTTGCTTTTTTTATCTTTTCGTTCATGTGTTCCGTTCACACCGTAGAGGCACGGCATATCCTGCCCCTACGATGAATGCGTCCTATCAAACTGGCTGTTCGAGCGCCTGCTTCAGCGCCTTCGCGAATCGCTCAATCTCCGCGCGCGACGTGGTCTCCGTGACGCAAACCAGCGCGCGCTTCGTCAGTTCGGGATACGCCGTGCCCAGCGCGTACGGCCCGACGATTTTCTCGCGCAAGAGATGGTTGTTGACCAACTTTACCGAGCGCGGCAGCTCCACCACAAATTCATTGAAAAACGGCCCGTCGAACATCCGCTTCACTCCAGGAATTTTCAATAATTCTGCCAGCGCAAACTGCGCCTTCGACAAATTCTGCTCCGCCATCTCTCGCAAGCCTTCCTTGCCTAAGAGCGTCAAATGCACAGTAGCGGCCAGCGCGCAGAGCGCCTGGTTGGTGCAAATATTCGAAGTGGCTTTCTCGCGCCGGATATGCTGCTCGCGCGTCGCCAGCGTGAGCACGAACCCGCGCTTGCCTTCTGAATCCGTCGTTTGTCCTGTCAGCCGCCCCGGCATCTGCCGCACGAATTTATCGCGCGAAGCAATCACACCCGCAAACGGTCCGCCGTAACTCGGCGGCAAGCCGAAGCTTTGTCCTTCCATCGCGACAATGTCCGCCTCAGCGGGCGGCCGGACCAGCCCGAGCGAAACGCCTTCCGCCACGGCGACAACGTACATTGCGCCCGCAGCATGTGTGGCCCCCGCCAGCGCAGCATGCGACTCGATCACGCCAAAAAAATTCGGCGATTGCACCACCACTGCCGCGACGTCATCCTTCATCGCGACCTGCAAAGCTTTTGCATCCACCGTGCCGCTCGCCGTAAACGCAATCTCTTCCACGTGCAATCCGGAATTCTTCGCGTAGGTCTTTAATACCTCGCGGTATTCCGGATGCACCGACCGCGCCACCAGCACGCGCTGGCGCCCCGTGAGCCGCTCCGCCATCAGCACCGCTTCCGTCGTGGCCGTCGAGCCGTCGTACATCGAGGCGTTCGCGACTTCCTGCCCGGTGAGCTGGCACATCAGCGTCTGAAACTCAAAGATGGCCTGAAGCGTGCCCTGCGTGATTTCCGCCTGATACGGCGTATACGACGTGAGGAATTCGCCGCGCTGGATGATCGCGTCCGTAACCACCGAGCGCAGGTGGTTGTAAACACCCGCTCCCAGGAAACTCGTGTAGCCGTTCGAATTCTCTGCCGCGCGCTCTTTGAAATACTGAATGACTTCGGTTTCGGAAAATGGGCCGGGAATGTTCAGGGCTTCGCGCAGGCGATAGCGTTCCGGAATGCTGGAAAACAATTCGTCAATGGATTTTGCGCCGATGGCGGCGAGCATTTCCTGCCGTTCCGCAGGGCTCTTCGGGAGATAGCGCATTAGGCCGAGGTTTCCTTGGACTTTTCCGCGACGTAGGCTTCGTAGGCCGCCGCGTCCATCAATTTGGCGAGATCGGCAGGATTCGCAAGCCGCACTTTAATCAGCCACGCGGCTCCGTGCGGATCGGTATTGATTTTCTCCGGTGTATCGTGAAGAGCTGGGTTGGCCTCGAGCACTTCGCCTGCGGCCGGCGCATAAATTTCGCTCACAGCCTTCACCGATTCGACGGTTCCAAACGATTTTCCTGCCTCAATCTTTGCTCCATGCTTCGGCAGTTCCACAAAGACCACGTCGCCCAACTCATGCTGCGCGTAGTCGGTAATCCCAATCGTCGCGAGATCGCCCTTCGCATCAACCCACTCATGCTCCTTCGTGTAGCGGAATTGCTTCGGATACGCCATCGGACTGCTCCTTCGAATCGTCTTGTTCGAAATCAGGCTACGCTTGGTACCGCTGCTTTTTTCGGCCGTTTGTAAAACGGCGTGGGAACCACTTGCGCTTTGCACTTCTGACCGCGAATTTCCACGTTCACAATCGTGCCGATCGCCGAATACGCGGGCGGCACATATGCAAGCGCAATATTTTTCCCCAGCGTCGGTGAAGGAGAGCCGCTGGTCACCACGCCAATCGCTTCGCCTGCTTCGTTGCAGCAGCAATACTCATCGCGCGCAATTCCGCGGTCAATCATTTCCAATCCCACGAGGGTCCGCGTCAATCCGGCCGCCTTCGCGCGCTCGAGTGCCGCGCGTCCCACGAAATCGCCCTTCTCCATCTTGCAATAGCGATCCAGCCCTGCTTCCCACACATTAATCTTGTCGCTGATCTCGTGCCCGTACAGCGCCATCTTCGATTCCAACCGCAGCGTATTTCGCGCTCCCAGGCCACACGGAATGATTCCGAATTCGCGCCCCGCTTCCATCACTTGGTTCCACACCTTTTCGCTCGTCGCCACATCCGAGGGCACATAAATCTCAAATCCATCTTCGCCCGTGTAGCCCGTACGCGCGATGAGCGTATTTTTCAGTCCGCAAACTGTTCCGTGCGTGAACCAATAATTCTTGATCCCATTCAAATCCACGTCGGTGAGCTTTCGCATAACGTCCACGGCGCGCGGTCCCTGAATCGCCAGCTGTGTATACGCGTCGCTCAGCTCTTCCACGACGCAGTCGAAGCCCTTTGTATTCGCGCGCACCCAGTCAATGTCCTTTTCGCGCGTGCCCGCATTGATCACCAGCAGATAATCATCTTCGCCCAGCCGGTGCACGATCACGTCATCCACAAACGTGCCTTCCGGATACAACATCGCCGAGTAATGCGCCTGCCCGATGGCCAGCTTCGACGCATCGTTCATACTGATGTGCTGCACCGCCGCCAGCGCGCCTCCGGGCTTGCTGCTGCTGCGAATGCGAATGTCTCCCATGTGGCTGACATCAAAAACGCCAACGCTGCCGCGCACCGCCTTGTGTTCCGCAATCAATCCGCCGCTCGACGGATATTCGACCGGCATATCCCAGCCGCCAAAATTCACCATTTTGGCGCCCAGCCGCCGGTGCAACGCGTTCAGTGGCGTCTTGCGAAGCGCGCTAATGGGAGGAGTTGAGACGGATTCCATTCTCTGTGCTCAGAAGAAATTCATACTAACATGCGCTCACACACCGGTCAAAGAAGCTCGTTCAAAGGTAGCGGTTCAGTCCTCGATTGCCGCGTTCAACAGACGTTCGGCAGCGGAATTCCAGCGTATGCCTGCTGACCGATCGAAAGCCTCTTGTGCATGTATGTGAAATAAAGTGGTCGCGCATCTATGGAACATTAAAAAGTTCTAACGATTGTTAAAGAAATCTTCATGTTCTTTTCCGGACAGCTTTGGTGCGCAGTTTTATGTGACGCTGATGATCCCCTTCGTGGATTTATAATGCCTGCCCGACCCTTCACAGGCGCAGTGCCAAACCGGAAATGAGGCTCTATGAAGACTCTGATACTTCTCATCTGTTTGATTTTTGTGAGCGTGACGCACGCGCAGGCTCCTGTCGCCGTTCGAATTGTGAGCGGAACGACGAAGGCCTATACCGATTCGCACGGCAGCGTATGGGCAGCCGACGTAGATTTCAATGCTGGCGCGGTCGCTGACGTCACATCCAGCATTAAAAGCACGACTGACCCGGTGCTCTACCAGGGCGAACGCTACACCCAGAACGACACGCCCGCCCTCACGTACAAGATTCCTGCGGTCGCGGGTAACTATTCTCTGAATCTTTATTTTGCGGAGACCTACTTCACTTCCAAGGGGCAGCGCGAGTTCAACGTTAAGGTCAACGGCGCCACCGTGCTCACCAACTTTGACATTGTAGCGGCGGCGGGCGCTCCCCTCACGGCGAACATCCAAACGTTTCCTGTCACATCGACAGGAACAGTCACCATCGAATTTGACCACGGCGCGGCGAACAACCCGAAGATCGACGCGATTGAACTGGTTCCGATCGTGCCGTCCCTGCCGAATGTTCAGCTGTTGATCAACAGCCTATCCCCAAATGCGAGCAGCGTTCTTTTCGATGATCAAAGCATCGTCTATGTCGGCCCGATCAATGTCCAACAATGGGGCGCGGCGGGAAACGTGATCGCCGGTGCCGTTTCGGTCGACACGAGCGGACACTTGTCCGGCTCGTTGGCCGTAAATCCGAACGCCAATTATCTGGACGCGAACGGCAATATGACGTTCCTCTTCAGCATGCCGAGTATTCCCGGCACGATCAGTCAGACACTATCGGCGGCGGAGTTTCAGCAAGGCGCTCTAGGAATCACGTTGAACATCGTTGTCTATAAGGCACCTTTGTTCGCGCCTAAACTTGGCGCACCTCCTCAATTGATACTGAAATCGTTCGGCGTCGGCCTCACGCCATGAACATGCCGCGAGCAACGCCATCGTATTTAGCGATTTATTTCTGACTCCCCGATTAGCCCCGATAGTCGGAAACGTACTGGTCTCTAACAAGCGGGAATCGGAAGCGCGTCGAATGGAGGTAAACGACACGGCGTACGCTCCCGACCTTCATCTTGCCGCACCGTGAGCGCTCAGGTACAGTTTTCTGGGAGGCCCCTATGCCAGGTCCCACCGTCTGTGCCCAGTGTGATTTGCCGGAAGAACGCTGCACGTGTGAACGCTACTGCACCATTTGCAAAGGGCAGCATAACGTGCGCCTTTGCATGGACGGTCTTTACTATTGCCCCGATTGCCGGGAAGCCTGCGAAGTCTCTGTCGCCAGCAGCCGTGGCCACTGAACCCAGAAGCTTTGACGTGCAACTCGACGCGGATGTTCGGCTGGCCGCCGCGGTAGGCGGAGCCGCCCGCTACCTAGCCGATTCCGCCGGAATGGAAACTGACGCGATCTCGCACCTGCAGTCTTCGGTCGTGGCCGCCTGCCGGGAAGCATTCGAAGACTTGACGGAAAATGCTCCCCATTTGCACGTCACCCTGACGCGCTACGCCGATCGCATTGAAGTTGCGCTGTGCCATCGCGGCGATGCTCTGCCCGCCGTGGGCCTTGATAGGATTGCCGGATTTGCTGGACGGGTCGCCGGCGGCGGTGCCACGCCAGGCATTTTTGAGGGCGTTGATCGCGTCCAGTACGAAACGCACGGCGGAGAAGCCGTCACTCGCTTGACGAAATACATCGGCGAAGTCACTCCTCGCATTTAACTGCCAGCAAAAAGGAAAAGAGCCAAACCGTCTGCAGATTTGGCTCTTCGTTTAGTATGGCAATGAATTTCGCGCCGCACTACATCTTCAGCGCAAACGTATTCTTGCGAATCAGCGCCGTAATCTGATCATCGCTCAAAGACATGCTCAGCATTACGCGATCCCCCGTCGGCGTAACCCGCGCTGCATCGAGCAATTGAGCCAAGTCGGGATTATCCTTCTGCGCCTGATATTTCTTGTAGAGAAAACCCGCCTGCAGCAATTGCCCAAGCGTGTTCGCATCTTCCGTCGATCCGCACACCGCCTGGAACTTTCCATCCAAGCCGCTGCTGGCATCCACGTTGATGATCATATTCTGCATCCGCGCGACGAGCTTCGCCGCTTCCGGGAACTGCTCCACTTCCGGGGCGAGTTGCTGCATGGCCAGCCGCGTATAAGCAGGATTCAGCACTGCCCAGACTGTGCCGCTTCCATTCGCCTCATTGATCAGGGGGAAGAATTTGTCGTTGCTCATCAATCCTTCTTCAGTTCCAAACCGCACCTCAATCATTTTTTCGAGCAACGACCGATGGCCAAATGCCGCGGTGTTCGAATCAATGAACAAGAAGAAGAGATCGTTCGGCCCCGAGCCAGTCCCGAACGCATACATGGTGTAGCCGCGCGCCTTGAAGGTCGGCAGCTTTTGCTGCTTGAAGTACCCTTCCGTCGAGCCGGGGTTGAAATTTCCCAGCGCAACGCCAACAACCTGCTCCCCCGTGGGCACAGACGAAGAGGCCGCCGCAGCAGCAGCATCATCCGTCTTCGCGCTCATTCCGTCCGCAACCAGCGCCCACGCGAGCTCATCCACCTGCGAATTCGGATCCACTCCCGCGGTGGCCAGGAATTTTTCGAACTGCCGGAAGCGTTCCGGCAACAATTGTTCCTGCAGCTGCGGAAACCACTTCAGCGTCCGCGCTTTTTTCAAATCCGCGTAAGCAAACTCGCCGATGTCCTTTGGGAATAGCGCGATCACGTCCGGGCCCAGCCGCCCGGCGCGCGCCGGTTTCGGTGTCGCAAGCGCCATTGCCACCAGGATGCCAACGGCCACGAGTCTGTGGAGAGCTACTCTCGGTCGTGCCGCGCCCAAACCTGAATTCGTGCTCAATCTCATCAAATGCTCCTTTTCGGAAAGGCCGTGGGAACTTCTATTCTACGCGCTTGTTGCGCGCGGCGCATCGCCCAGGCGTTCCCGTAGTGCCGCCATCTTCGTTCGAAGGGACGCGACGTACGCCGCATCCGCAATCCCATCCAAATTGATTTCCACGTTCGCCAATGCTCCTCGAGCGCCCGCGCCGGCCATGAACCGCGCCACTTGCAAGTCTGATCGCATGGATGCCGCCGCGATCGCTTCCAGTTGTCCGAGGCGTTCGAAAACGGCAACGCTCTTCTCCGCCACTTGCAGCGGCACCTCGGCCGCACCCTTCGTAGCTGTCTGTATGGCTTCCTCGCGCTGCTGTGTTTCTTGCGCGTCTCCTTGCGGCAATTTGAACGCCGTCATCACCGCGTCAAACGCAGCCGCATCGCGGTCGATCGCTTGCGTCAATTCATCCGCCGTGCGCCGCAACTCGTCGAGCGCAGCGGAAAGCTCATCGACAAAACTCGCCTGCGACTTCTTCTTCCGCGAAAGCCCCGCAACCATCTGCCCAAGCGAAGCCGCCAGCGCTCCCGCGAACGCGGCAACACTCCCACCGCCCGGCGTCGCCGTAGGAGCTGCAACCGCATCCAGAAACGGCCGCGCGAGTCCCGCAAGCTTTCCGTCCTTTGCGGTCTCCAGCGGCGCCCCAGTCAGCGCAGATTCCAGCTTATTTTCAAACACTTGCGCGGGCGAGAAGTTCTCCAGCTGCAGGAAAAAGTCCGCCGCCATCTCAATGGCTTTTTTCGGAATCAGCCCGACAATTTCGCTTCCCACGGGCATTGCGCCGTAGCGCTCCGCCTCTCGCTTCACCATTTCATACACACGGTGCATTGGCGTCTGTTCAAAATCGGTCAGGTTGATGGAAACCTGCGCCAGGTCACGCGCCTTCAACTCCACTCCCATGGACTTCACATACCGCAATCCGCCCGACGAGTATCGGATGGCCTTGGCGATTTTGTTCGCGACACTGATATCGGCGGTATTGAGGTTGACGTTGTACGCGATCAGGAATTTCCGTGCCCCCACCACGGTCACGCCCGCCGTCGGATGCACCTTCGGTTCGCCGACGTCCGGCTGACGGTCGAGATTCGTCCTCATCTCTTCGCGCAGCCCTTCGAATTGACCTCGCCGGATATTTTCCAGGTTTGTGCGTTCCGGCCTCGTCGCTGCCGCTTCGTAGAAGAACACCGGAATCCGGTAGCGCTTCCAAATCTCATGCCCCACACGCCGCGCCAGCGCCACGCAATCTTCAATCGTCACGCCCTCGATGGGAATGAACGGCACCACATCCGTCGCGCCCACCCGCGGATGCGCGCCGCTGTGCTTCGTAAGGTCGATCAGTTCCATCGCCTTGCCCGCGCCCAGCAGAGCGGCCTCGGCCACGGCATTGGGCTCGCCCGCAAGCGTCACCACGCACCGGTTATGATCCGCGTCCATCTCCCGGTCCAGCACGTACACTCCCGGCACGCTGCTCATGGCACCGATGATGGCATCTACTTTTATGGGATCGCGCCCTTCGGAAAAATTTGGCACGCATTCAATCAGGCGTTTCATTGTTTTGGTTTTTTATCCTGTCGTCCGGGCCAATTCGCCGGCAGCCTCGGCTTGCGATCGGGCAGTGTAGGTCTTTGATAGACAAATACTGGCTTATTCCCAGGCGGCGCAGGCTTCCCGCCACCCTGCGCTGGCCCCTTATCCGCTTTCAGCGGCCATTGCGGACCGATCATCGGCTTCAAGTTCGGGGAGAGAGGCACTTTCGTCGCCGCCAATGCCGCCTTGGCCTGCTGTGCCTGCTGCTTTGCGGCTGCAGGACTCGATTTCTCATTGAAATAGCGTCGCAATTGCTCTGCGAACCATGTGAAGACCGCGAACCACAGCCCCGCGACGACCGCGTTGTACCCTTCCATCCCCCCCGCGATTCCCAGCACCGCCACAACCACGAAAATGATCACCAGAAACGCGTAAAAATACTCTTCGAAGAGGCTCTTCCTCTTTGGCCTCCCTATTTTCGGCAGGCGCAACTTCTTTGTTGTTCCCGGCGAATACCGGGATTTAGGCTTATTTGTTGCCATGGATCACGCGACCACGCTTCACGGTCATCCAGCAATGGCTTACACCAAAATAATAAGGAATTTCCCGGTAGTCGGCCACTTCGAATACCCCGATATCAGCTAGTTTGCCAACTTCCAGCGACCCGATTTGTGCTTCTCGCCGCAGCGCATAAGCTGCATTTATAGTGGCCGCAACGATGGCTTCGGCCGCCGTCATCCGGAGCTGTGTGCACGCCAGCGACAAGATCATCGGCATGCTCAAGGTTGGACTCGTTCCCGGATTGTAGTCCGTCGCCAGCGCCACTATCGCACCGGCCTCAATCAACTCTCGCGCCGGCGCATATTTCTTCAGTCCGAGATGAAAATCGCATCCCGGCAGCAAGGTTGCCACCGTCTCCGATTTTCCAAGCGCGCGAATATCGCTCTTGTTCACCTGTTCGAGGTGATCGCAACTCGCTGCACCCATCTCCACCGCGAGTTGCGCCGCCCCGGTCCTCGTTAGCTGTTCCGCATGGAGCCGCGGCGCCAGCCCATATTGCTTTCCAGCCTCCAGAATGCGTTTCGATTGCCCCCGCGTGAACGCCCCGCGATCGCAAAATACGTCGCAAAATTCCGCGAGCTTTTTCTCCGCCACCTCGGGCATCATTTTGTCGATCAGCAGCGCGATGTATTTCTCCGCGCCGTCTGCTTTCTTGCGAAATTCCGCGGGAACCACATGCGCGCCCAAAAACGTGGACACGACCTCCAACGGCTGTTCCGCCGCCAATTCTTTATGTAACCCCAGAATCTTCATCTCGCTCGCAATACTCAGCCCGTACCCGCTCTTGGCCTCCACCGTCGTCGTGCCATACGCAGCGAAAAGCTTTAGCGCCGCCATCGCCCGCTTTTTCAAAACCTCGGCCGTCGCCGCCCTCAGCTTCTTCACCGAGTTCAGAATCCCGCCGCCCTTGCGCGCAATCTCCTCATAGCTCGCGCCTTCAATTTTCAGTTCGTACTCTTCCGCGCGGCTCGCCGCGTGAATCAGGTGCGTATGTGAATCCACGAATCCCGGCAGCGCCACGCGCCCCCCTAAATCCAGTTTCTCCGCCGCTCGCGCCTCTGGCAACGCCTCGACTTGCGTTTGCGCTCCCACCGCCACAATCACGCCATCGCGCACCAGTACCGCGCCATCTTTGATCAGCCCCAGGTTGGAAAGGGAATTGCCCCGCCGCGGACCGCGCCCGCGCAACGTCAGCAACTGCGATGCTCCGGTGATAAGAAGGGGACTCGGCAAGGTTACTTCATTATGCCGAAAAGCACGCCACTAGCACAGTCGCAGCTTTTCTTCAGAAAACTAAACTGATTCGTGGATTCGGTGCAATCGCCACCGCTCCAAAGATCGTTCGACTACGCGCTTGCGGTCTTCGCGTCGCGGAACGCTGGCAGAAACTCCTCTTGCACAAACGTTTCGAACGAAGTCGGCGTAGTATTCGCGTCTGTTCTGGCTTCGAGCGGTTTCATGTAACCGCTATTCAGCGCATCGGACATCTCGCAGAGCAGGCCGGCCACGTTCTTCGACATTCCCATCTGCGCCATCGCCATAATCACCTGTTCGGCAGGAAGCTGAATGTAGGCCAGCGCGGGCCGTCCAATCGCCGCGCCAACGATGCGCGCAATCTCGTTGTAGGAGATGTCCCGCTGTCCCAGCAACTCGCGCGTCTGCTGCCCCGTAAAATTCAGGCGTAGGAGCGCATCCGCCGCCGCCGCGCCAATGTCGCGCGTCGCAATCATAGGAACGTGCAGGTCCCCGTTCACCGGCCCTGCCATCATCCCGAATTGCTGGATGATCCCCGTCTGGGGAAGCGTGTTCTCCATGAAATATCCCGCCCGCAAGTGCAACGCATTCAGCCCGGAGATTTTCGCGAATCTCGTTTCCATATAGTGCAGGCCGAGGACTGGCCCGGTCTTGTCCGGCTTGTCCGCCCCGAAACTGCTCAGCGTCACCGCATACTTCACGCCGGTGGCTTCCAACGCGCCCGCCACAGAGTCTGTCACCTGATCCTGGTACACGCGGTAGCTATTACTCGCCAGGTTCGGCGGCGTCAACGTATAGGCCGCTTCTACTCCCTCAAACGCGCGGCAAAGCGCTTCCTTGTCAAGTACGTCCGCAGCGAACGCTTGCGCGCCGCGGCTCACAAACGGCGCGAGTTTCTTGGCGTCGCGACCTACGACGCGCACCTTTTTCCCCATATCCAGCAACACGTTGGCGATGACGGACCCGGTGTTCCCGGTGGCTCCTAGAATGACGTACATTGGCCCTCCTTGCAGGCGTGAACTCAGATGCAGGGCTGAGAGGAAGCTACTGCCTGAAACTACTTCATGGGACTGGGGGAGCTTGATGGTACTACAGCATCGGAACCTTGACGCCCGTTTTCTTCGCAAACGCGATCGCCTCGGGATATCCTGCATCCACGTGCCGCACCACGCCCATTCCCGGATCATTCGTTAGCACGCGCTCGATGCGCTTGGCCATCTCTTTGGTGCCGTCCGCCACCGTCACTTGCCCCGCGTGCTGTGAGTAACCGATTCCCACGCCGCCCCCATTGTGTATCGAAACCCATGACGCCCCACTCGCCGTGCTGATCAGCGCATTCAGAAGCGGCCAATCCGCGATCGCATCCGACCCATCTTTCATCGATTCCGTTTCGCGGTAAGGCGACGCCACCGACCCGCAATCCAGGTGATCTCGGCCCATCACAACCGGCGCCTTAATTTCGCCCTTGGCCACCAGTTTGTTCAACGCCAGCCCGAACTTGTCGCGCTCGCCATAGCCCAGCCAGCAAATCCGCGACGGCAGCCCTTGAAACTTCACGCGCTTCTGCGCCAGTTTGATCCAGCGGTTCAAATGCTCGTCGTGCGGAAACATTTCCAAAACCAGCTGATCTGTCCGCGCGATGTCCGAAGCCTCGCCCGATAGCGCCGCCCACCGGAACGGCCCCTTGCCTTCGCAAAACAGCGGGCGGATGTACGCCGGCACAAACCCCGGAAAGTCGTACGCGTTTTTTACGCCCTGTTCGAACGCAAACGTTCGAATATTATTTCCATAGTCGAACGTCACCGCTCCCAGCTTCTGCAAATCCAGCATCCCCTGGACGTGTTGCGCCATCGCCGCCATCGAATGCTTCTTGTACTCATCAGGATTTTTCCCGCGCAGCTCCAGCGCCGCTTCCAGCGTCATTCCATTCGCCACGTACCCGCCGATCGGATCGTGCGCGCTCGTCTGATCCGTCAACAAATCCGGCACCACGCCGCGCTTCGCCAATTCTGGAATCAAGTCCGCGCAATTGCCCACCAATCCAACCGACGTCGCCTCGCCCTTGCGCACCGCATTCTTCAATATCCGCAGCGCCTCATCCAGAAAAGTCACCATCACATCGCAATACCCGGTCTTCACGCGCCGTTTGATCCGCTCTGGATCAACATCAATCCCCAGAAACGCCGCCCCATTCATCGTTGCCGCCAGCGGCTGGGCTCCACCCATTCCGCCCATGCCGCCGGTCACCACCAGCTTGCCCGCCAAACTCCCGCCAAAGTGTTTCTTCGCCGCTGCCGCAAACGTCTCATACGTACCCTGCAAAATCCCCTGCGTCCCGATGTAAATCCAGCTCCCCGCCGTCATCTGTCCGTACATCATCAATCCCGCGCGGTCCAATTCGTGAAACCGGTCCCAGTTATTCCAATGCCCCACCAGATTCGAATTGCACAGCAGCACGCGCGGCGCATACTCATGCGTTCGAAATACGGCCACCGGTTTCCCCGATTGCACCAGCAGCGTCTCATCCGCCTCCAACGCCTTCAGCGACCGCACAATCGCATGAAAACACTCCCAATTCCGCGCGGCTCTGCCCGTCCCGCCATAAACAACCAAATCTTCCGGCTTCTCCGCCACTTCCGGATCCAGGTTATTCAGCAGCATCCGCAGCGCCGCCTCCTGCTGCCACCCCTTGCACGAAATCTCCATCCCCCGCGGCGCCCGATACGGCCCCCTGGACAATCCCGCCTCCACCGCCGTGTTTAGCA
Organism: Acidobacteriota bacterium; assembly: GCA_013289835.1. Lineage (GTDB taxonomy): Bacteria > Acidobacteriota > Terriglobia > Acidiferrales > UBA7541 > Acidiferrum. The sequence continues at coordinate 47,751 of JABCZG010000013.1, forward strand.
CACTCATCTGCTCTCAATCTCCAGTCCAGCGATACCCTCAAAATGCTTCCGGTTGTTGGTTAAGAGTTTCAAGCTGTGGCGCAATGCGGTAGCCGCAATGAGAAGATCGAAATCTCCAATTGTCTGCCCACGCTTGCGCATGGACCCACGAAGGTGTCCGAACTGTTTGCAAATCTCCTCGTCAAGACCGAGAAGCTCCACGCCCGAGAGAAACCCCTGGAGCGTTTCTTGACTGCGTTTTGGGTCTCGTGAATAGAGCACGCCTTCCCACAGCTCGGCAGCGGAAACGACGCTTAGGCCCAGCCCATTCAACTGCAGCTCCTTGAGCCGCCGAGTGACATGCGTGACGCCGTTGAAATGATCGATTACCCAATCCGTATCGATGAGGAAAGCAAGCGACTTCATAGCCGCGGTTCGGTTCGCGTCGCGATCAAACGGCTGTCATAGATGGTTCGTCTGAGTTCCTCGGCGTCAACTAAACCCGCCCACCCGCCAGCAGTGCGGTCCAGCCAATCTTCCCCAGACCCGGGACGTGAAGAGACAATTGTGATGGTAACTTCGTCGCCCTCTCTGAGTTCGACCGCTTCCAAGGGTTTCAAAGTGCCATGGGAATACCGCGCTCTTATAGTTGACCCCATATCTTCCTTATCCTTCGCAGCATACCCTGCTCGTTTCGGATTCCCTTCCAAACTTGATTGTACCAGTCGTATGCTGTTTTTCTAGCCTGCCTCCGCCAATGTCCCTAGCGCCGTTCCTGGTATGGTCACACTCATCAAATTCCCTCTCCGCCGCCCATACTAACCCACGCCACTCCCTTTTGCACTCGCAGCAGGCATTTGTCGTAGTATTGTCAGTGATGCATAAATCTATAAGCTTGCAAACTCGACGGCCGACGACGTCAGTAAGAGTTTTGTTCTTCTTGGTCGATGTTTTTCGACCGATTCTCTTACTGATCGGATTCGTTCTGCGATTGATTTACCAAGTGCTTCTTTCTTGGTGGTTGAATCCGGCGTTTGACCGTTGGATTCGGAATCGTTTTGCGCAGGAGATCAAGGAGGCAATTCCGACCTTGTTCGACCTGCATGGAGGAAGGGTCATCTCGGACCCGAAGTCCCAGACAAATGACAGCAATATGGATTACCTATGCTTGGCTTCAGGGTCTCTAATTTTCAAATTTTGCCGGTGGCGCCGCGAGAACTATGAAGTCCAAGTGGCCGCGACATTTGCACCCACTGAGTTTTTCAACCTGCTCGACGTCGTGCATCTTGTGGATCCCACGGCAAACACAAAACTCGCCATGCTGGATGGTAGCTGGCGTATTTGGGGACAGTTGCTAGAACCTCGGTTTCATCTACTCGAGCAGGCATTCAATGCGGACCACTTCCTCGAGACTAAGGCTAGGCTCGCGTCTCATCCCTCGGTGTAAACAGAACTCTGTGGCGGGAGGCCGCCTTCTTCCGCTTGCCGGCGGGCTTGCCCCGCGGCCGAACGTAGTGGAACCGCACCAAATAAATCTTCTCGCTCCTCCCGTGCTTCGCCACCTTCAGGAGATCGAGCACTCCCAGAAATCCCGATTCGCGCGCCAGCTCCGGAGTGATATCCGGAAATCCGATCGGCTCAATCGAATCGATCTCGACCTCGCCATCTCCCATCGGGTATCGCGCGCCGAGTCGCACGTGTGGATGCAGCCAGAACCGCACGCTGCAGGTGATTTCGCCTCGTTTTACGCCCTCGCGCAGCCGCTTCGTAAATACCATGGCCCGAGTTTACTCTGTCAGGTCCCCTGAATCCGCAGGCAATGGTCTATAATCCGCACCGCCTAAAGGAGCTCACATGGACATCCGCTGTATCGTCACCGGCCAAAATGCTTCCGGCAAGTCCGTTTTCGTCCGCGATACGCCCGTAAAGCCTGTGACCCTTGCCTTGTTTTCCGGCTACGAATTCCATCGCCTCTGGGGAAGCGATGCCGCCCCCGAGCTCCCCGCGGACGGCACCCTGCCGGTGCCACCTCGCTATTTCCCCTCCATTCAAGGTTTCCGCTTCGGCTTCTTCACCATACCCCCGGACACCACGACGCGCATCGAGCGCCTTAACACCGCTTCTGCCATCGAAGAAATTCACCAAAAGTTGCCCGGCATGCTTGACGTCTTGGAACGCGATCATCCCGGCATGCACACCACAGACACCGTGGATTTCGACGTGGTGGTCTCCGGCGAAGTAGTTCTCGAATTGGACGGCGGCGCCGAAGTTCTCCTCAAAGCAGGGGATTGCGTGATCCAGAACGGCACCCGCCACGCCTGGCACAACCGTTCCTCCGCCAACTGCCTCATCGCCGTCACGCTTCTGGGCGCGCAGCGCAAATAGAGCCAGAGTCCGGCTTCCAAAGAGGGTGGCCCTATTTTTTCTGGACGATTCCTTCGCTTTGGCGTATTCTGCTCCTGGAAATAACTGCATTTGGAGTGCGGCAGCCCTGCTGCCGCTTTTTCGTTTTCAGCCTCTGGATCTTCCGAAATAATAGAGGCCCCCACCTCCCCACGCATGGGCAGATTGATCGTCTAAATTATGTTAACCAATAAGTGCTTTAAAATGAACACTTGCAGGAGAGCTCGTAAGTGTTGATTTTAAATGGCTTACGGAGTGGGTAAGTCGTTTAGAATCCGCACTTACAAAAATAGGGGGGAGGGCCCACTCCTCGCACCCAGGCATTCCTCAACCTCTGACCAAGGACCTTAGTTAGCTTTCGCCCCGCCAGCAGCTTCTTCCATCGGCTCTTCCACCTTATGCCAGCCGGAATTGGGGTTGTAATCCTTCATGGCTTTGGCGAGAGCCTCGGTCTTGGCGCCAAGATCCTTTTCATAGACCACTCCATCTTGGCCCACCACGAAGGTCATTACGCCAGAGGACCTATACTCCGCCGGATACGCCACGAACGCGAACCCCGCGGTCATCTTGCCGTTCACGACGTAGCTTTTCGCTCCGCCCGAGGCATTTTTACCCTGACCGGTCAGGATGTGGAAATAGTAGCCGCGATAAGGTGTCGGGGGTCCGTCCTGGCCCTTGACGTAGCCCTGCGCGACGGCAGCCGCCACAAGGGGCCCGATGGGGCTCTGCGGCTCGCCATCTGCTGCTTTCCAATACAGGCCGTTGTGCTGTCCCTCATCGCTGAAGATTTTTGCAGCATACCCGCTGTTCTGTGCAGAGTAGTATTCCTTCTCTGCGGCCACCAGCCCTCGGCATATGTGAATGCTCGACATCTCATTACGCCCAATTCGTCGGTACAGGATCTCCTTTTTTCCGGCCTCGGTATCGAAATACCAGGCGCTGCCCTTGTGCACCAGCGGGATCGGCGTGGGCCAATTATGCGCCCCGATATACAGGGTCACCGTTCCGTCCGGTTCTTTCACCAGACGGTGCAGTTCTTCGTATCGCTTCACGAAATTGGCGCGGCTGTTGGAGTCCTCGGTCTCGTCGCCGGAGTATACAACTTGCTTTCCAGCGGGTCCGAGAATCTCCATCAATGTCTTTTCGTCGTTATTCTGCGCCGCCGTAACGAATGCTTTGCTAGCCTCTTCCGGCGACGAAAATGTTTTTTGACCAGGTTGTTGTGCCCGTGCGCCGCCAGCAACACTTCCCGTCAAGAGCAGGGCGACCGCGACTAATTTACAAAGGCCAGCCCATTGCGATTTGTCGAAGTTCAGCTTCGTTCGCCGCATAGTGCATCTCTCCAGTTCTAAATTTTGCAAATGGCTCGGAACACTACGAATCATCGACTACCGGTGCCTGCCCCCCCCACCGCCACCGCGAGCTCCCCCGCCATGAAAACCACCTCCACCAAAGCTGGATTGGCCCCGGGACGAATAACTCCGGGCCTCACCGCCATGGTCGTAGCCACTAAACGCCCCCGAGCGAGTACCGCTCTCGCCGCGAGGCGCCGCGTATCCGCGCGCCGCACGGTTATTTCCCTCGAACGGTCTGGCTCCTACTCCCGGGTGATTGAACGCTCCCCCACGCGGGCCACCGCCGCGGTAGAAATTGCCGCGGTTATAAAACGTCCTGCTCCGGGAGTAGTACCTGTCATGGTTATAAAGGGCGTAGTGGTTGTGCCAATCGAATCCCCAATGGCCCCAGCCCCACCCATACCCGCCGAAGAAGCCGATTCCAAACCCAAGTCCGAACGAGAGGAACGGGCCGTCATACCAAATTCCGGGATACGGATACCATCCCGGCCACGGCCCTATCGGACCTCCGTAAACCACCCACGGATCATAGGCCGGGACGTAAACTACATCTGGCTGCGCAGGCTCAATGACCACCGTCGACCCTTGCGTGGTCACGGTTTGCTGCGGCGTGCTCTTCAGATTGCCAGCTTGTTCCGCTCGCTGGCGCATCACCTGCACCGCATCCATAACATCCTGTTCTTGGTTGTAATAGGCGTCGCCCAGAGAAGACGTCCAGGACAGATTCTTGTCCATATTCCCCAGCACGGATGGAAAAGCAGCCAACGCCTTGACACTGGGATCCCATGGTTGTTGATCCACGGCTTGCGCCAGAGCGTCGCCCTTCAAATCCGGGTGCGTTTGCGCAAATCGGTCTGCCTCGACGACTTGCTCGGGAAAAGTCGAAGCCGCCAGAATCTGCGCCACCAGCGAATCCGGATACAGCGCAATCGGCGCCACCATCTGCTGCAACTGTTCGGGAGTGTGTTGCTGATAAGCCGGAGCCTGCGCCCCCTCCGCCGCTGGCGGCGCGTCTTGATATGCCGACACATTCTCTGGCAAGGTCGCGAACAATAGACCGCACGACAATAAGCCAGCCCAAATCTGTTTGCCCAGTCGGGGCATCGAGAACCCTATGTCAGATCCGAAGGCTATCACGTTCATAAAATTCCTATGTACCTTCATCGCCGGAGCCCTCCATCACACTCAGATGTTCCAAACGCCATTTGAGTTTCAACCTTTGTTATCGCCAAATGGCCCATTCCACTGCCTACCCCTGCCAGGACGCCCCAAGTTGCGATAACCGAAATACACCTACATAAGACTAAACACAAGGAACGGGAAAAAGTTCGCTGCTCGCTTTTTCTTGCGTCACATTGCACCACAAAATCCGTTAGAGTAAAGTGAAATTTGGACCATGAACTACGGCACGCTTCCCTCTCGTTTCCTGAATGCGGTAGACAAACTGCCGAGCCCGCGCGCGCAAATGTTTCGCCGCGACGGCCGCTGGGAGTCTATTTCCTCTCAACAATTTCTTCTCCGCGTCGCGGGTCTTTCCTCTGCGTTTGTCGAACTTGGCGTGAAGCCTGGGGACCGAGTTGGCCTTTTCTCCGCCAACCGGCCCGAGTGGCACACCGCGGACTTCGCCATTACCGGCGCGGGCGGCGTCACCGTCCCCGTCTACTTTAATGAATCGCCCGAGCGCATGACGTACATCCTGAAACATTGCGGCGCCAAGGTCGTCTTCGCGGCCGGCGCACCTCAGTTGCGGAAACTCCTCGCGGTTCGCGCGAATCTGCCCGAGCTCGAGCAAATCATCGCCGCCGATGTGGGGCCCGAGCTTCCCGGCGACTGTCTTCGCTACGAAACCCTCATTGCCGGCGCAAGCGCAACGGATATTTCCTCGTATCGCTTGCGCGCTTCCGATGTGCTCCCGGGGCAACTCGCTTCTCTGATCTACACTTCCGGCACCACCGGCGAGCCCAAGGGCGTCATGCTTACGCACAACAATTTTTGCTCCAACGTCAACGGCGTCGGCCAGGATTTTCAGATCAACCCGGCCGAGGACATCGCGCTTTCGTTTCTGCCTCTCGCGCACGTATACGGCCGCACCGTGGATTACATTTATATTTTTCAAGGCGCACCGCTCGCCTACGTGGAATCCGTGGATGCCGTCGCTCAGGCCCTTCTGGAAGTACGCCCTACTGTTACCGCTGCGGTCCCGCGCGTCTTTGAAAAAATCTACGTGCGACTCGTCGAACAAGGTTCGAAAAATACCGGCGTCAAACGCAAGATTTTTGACTGGGCGATTAAAATAGCCGAAGAAGCCACGCCCTGGCGCAGCATCGGAGCAGCCGCAAGCCCTGTCCTAAAGCTCCAGTGGAAACTGGCGGATATTCTCGTTTACAAGAAAATTCGTCTCGGCATGGGCGGCCGGCTGCGCCTGATATGCTCAGGCGGCGCGCCCCTCTCAAAAGCTCTTGCCGAATTTTTCTGGACCGTCGGCATTCCTATCTATCAGGGCTACGGGTTGACGGAAACGTCTCCAATTGTTTCCAACAACTTTCCCGATAATCGCCTGGGCAGTTCGGGCAAGCCGATCACCGATGTGCAAGTCCGCATTGCGGAAGATGGCGAGATACTTGTGAAGGGCCCTTGCGTCATGCAGGGCTATTACAAAGATCCGGAAGCCACGCGCGAAGTGCTCACGGAAGACGGTTGGTTCAGCACCGGCGATATCGGTTACCTGGATAAAGACAACTATCTCTACATCACCGATCGCAAGAAAGATTTAATCAAAACAGCGGCTGGAAAATTCGTTGCGCCGCAGCCCATCGAAAACGCCCTGAAAACCAGCTCCTACATTTTGAACGCCGTGGTGATCGGCGATAAACGCAAGTTCATCGTCGCGCTGATCGTTCCGAATCCCGCGACGGTGTCCGCAAAAATGGCGGAGCAGGGAATTCGCTTCAGCTCGAACGCAGAAATGATTTTGCACCCTGCGGTCCGCGCCCTGATTGACGCGGAAGTGAAACGCCTCACCGTCAATCTGGCGCAATACGAAAGCATAAAACGCTTCGCCTTGCTCCCCGAAGATTTCACGTTCGACAACGGCAGCCTTACCTTCACGCTCAAGCTCAAGCGCCGCGTCGTCGAGGAGCAATTTCGCGACGTCATCGAATCTTTATATGCCGATGTCGCCGAGTCTCGCCCCATTCTCCAGGATTAGCGCGGCTTTGCTGGTCCACTTTTGGCTTTTTTCATGAATCAATCCCGTTGCGAAAAGCATCTACATTGGTGGACATGGATTTCTGCACAGGCTGGTTTCTCGTTAAATGATTTGGTGGAAAAAGGAGAATGCACGTCATGGCGGCAACAGGAACTTCTGCGGCTCGCACTTATAAAAGCAATGTCGGTGTACCGGAACAAAATCGCCAGGCTTTGATCGCGCTTCTCAACTCGCGCCTGGCCGACAGTATTAACCTTCGCAGCCAGATCAAGTGGGCACACTGGAACGTGAAGGGCATGCACTTCATTCAGCTCCATGAACTCTTTGATTCCGTTTCATCGCACGTCGACGACCAGAGCGACACCATCGCGGAGCGCATCGTGGCTCTTGGCGGCGTGGCCAATGGCACCGCGCGCGAAGTTGCCGCGAGAAGCGGCTTGAAGGAAGCCGATCTCAGTGCCTCCGATGGCGCGGCGCAGTTGAAGTGGTTGGTGCACAATGTCGCCCATCACGCCAATGCGATGCGCACCGCGGTGCAAGAGGCCGGCGATCTCAGTGACGACATCACCGTGGATCTCTTCACGACACTGACGCGCGATTTGGACAAGGATCTCTGGTTTCTCGAAGCGCATTTGCAGTAGGCCGCAGCGCGACGAGCAAGCCAAAAAGAGAATAGGCGGAGCTTCGTTGCGAAGCGCCGCCTATTTCTTTCAGTACTGATTCTGTTTCAAGTGTACCGGATTACATTGGCTTTCCGTCCGGGCCAAGGAACTTCAGTTCTCCCAAGTTCAGCTCTTTGACTCCTGCTTCGATCTTCGCGCGGTCGCCGACCACTACCCAGATCAAATTGTCTGGATGCACGATGGTCTTTGCGGCGCTCGCCAAATCGGAGGTCTTAAGCGCACGAATTTTGCCCGCCATCGTTTCGTAGTAATCGTCCGGCAAGCCGAATTGCACGAGGTCGATGATGGAAACCCCAACTTCATCCTGAGTTTCCCGCGAGCCGGGCAAGCTGAGCGTTTCGCTATCCTGGATCGCAGTCAACTCCGTTTGCGTCAACGGGTGGTCACCTACGATGCCGCGGAACTCCTTGTTCAGTTCCACCAGCGACTCTTTCGTTTTGTCGGTCTGCACTGGTGCAATCGTTATCCATGGCCGCTGCGCACGCGCGCCCCACAGCAAAGTCCTTGTGCCATAGGACCAGTGTTTGTCTTCGCGCAAATTGGAATTGATGCGCGAAAAGAACGTTCCACCCAAGCCGTCATTCATCGCTTCAATCGCAATTTCACTCGGATTAGCGGTCGGTGGCGCGATGCTCCCCACAATAATGATGGACTGCAGGGCACCGGGTTTGTCGAGCATATAAACGACGGACTTCGGCGGCATCGGCACGTTCTTTACGTTTTTCTCCGGCGTCTGCCCCGGCTTCCAGTTAGCGAAAAGTTTTTCGAGCTTCGGCGTCACTTCGCTGAGAGTAGTGTCACCGGTGATAACCAGAGTTGCGTGATTCGGCTTGAACCACGTCTCGTGGAATTTCACCAGATCCTCGCGCGTCATTTTGTCGACACTGGCCGGAGTTCCGGATCCTGTCAGCGGATTCCCATAGGCATGTCCGGGACCGTACAGCAGGCCGGGGAACACGCGGAGTCCCATCTGCACCGGCGTGACTTGCTCGCGCTGAATCGCTGCAAACTGCTGATTCTTTTGCCGCTTGAAGTCCGATTCCGGAAACACGGGATTTAGAATGATGTCAGCAAAGAGATCCAGCGAAGGGTCTAGCTTGGACTTGAGCGCGGAAAGCTGCACGATCGACAAATCCAGGTTGGAAGAGGCGCTGAGCTGCGCGCCCAGCAACGCCTGTTCATCGCTGATCTGCAGCGCTGTCCGCGTCTTCGTTCCTCCGTTCAAGAGCGCCGCGGTCATGCTGGCCGTTCCCGGTGAGGCGAATTGGTCCGCGGCGTATCCGGCGTCAACATCAAGCCAGAAGCTAACGAGCGGAACTTCGTGGCGCTCCGCCAGAATTACCTTGAGTCCATTCTTCAGCGTCGCGCGCTGCAGCTTGGGCAGCTTCAACTCCGGCGGCGTGCCAGTGTCCGGAGCTTTCGAACGATCTGCTCCCGTAGCTGCCGTCTTGTAGTTCGGGAACGGTTGCACTTCCAAGATGAAGACACCGTCGGAAAGCCAGCGATTCGCCGCTGCTTTCAAATCCTCAGCGGTTGCTTCCTGTACGCGCTTCAGTGAAATCTTGTAGGCGTCCGGACTGCCGCGGAACACCTGGCTCTGCGCCAGCCTGTCGGATTTTCCGCCGAACCCGCCGATGCGCTCGATGCCACGAATGAAGTTGGCCTCGTATTGCGCCTTCACGCGCGCAAGTTCCTCCGCAGTGGGACCTTCTTTCAGGAATCGCGCGAGCTCCTCATCCAATTCTTTTTCTACTTGCGCCAGGTCGCCGTTGGGCTTAGCGGTCGCCTGCACGTAAAACTGTCCGGCGATCTCATTCAAGGGCACGAACGCGTTTGCATTGGTGGCGATTTGATCGTCGTAGACGAGGCGCTTGTAGAAGCGCGAAGTTTTTCCAACGCTCAGAACATCGCTTACCAGGTCGAGGTAGTCGGCGTCGGCGCTGCCGTATTCCGGAATGTTCCAGACCTTGTAGATGCGCGCCTGGGGAACGCGATCCTGCACGATTTCCCGGTGCGATCCCGTCATCTTGGCCACCCAAACTTCTTGATGCGCCACCGGCGGCCCCGCGGGAATATTTCCAAAATACTTTTCGACCTTTTCCCTGGCCGTTTTTACGTCGATGTCTCCCGCAAGAACGATGGTCACATTCGAAGGCCCGTAATACGTCTTGAACCATTCCTTCACGTCGTCCATGGACGCAGCGTTGAGATCGCCCATATCTCCAATAACCGTCCACGAATAGGGATGGCCCGCCGGATAAGTGTTTTGCGTGATGAGCTGTCGCGAAACGGCGTAGGGCTGGTTTTCGCCTTGCCGTTTTTCGTTTTGCACTACGCCGCGCTGAAGGTCGAGCGTTTTTTGATCCAGCGACCCGAGCAAAAATCCCATGCGGTCCGATTCCATCCACAGCGTGTAGTCCACCGCAGACGTCGGGACGTTTTCAAAATAATTCGTGCGGTCGTTGTTGGTCGTGCCGTTTAGGTCGGTCGCGCCAATTTTCTCCATCGCGTCAATGTAGCGCCCCGGCGAGTGTTCGCTACCTCCGAACATCAAATGTTCGAACAGATGCGCGAATCCGGTTTTGCCCAGCTTCTCGTTCTTCGACCCCACGTGATACCACGTGTTGATCGCCACAATCGGCGCCTTGTGATCTTCGTGCACGATTACCGTCAGTCCGTTGTCCAGTACAAATTTCTGGTAAGGAATATCCACGTTCGCGCTTTGCGCGAACGCCCTGCCACCTAGCATCGCGAAAACAAAAAGTATTAGCGCCACTCGCATCTTCATTTGAAAAAATCCTCCGCTAAGATTTCGACCTCAATCTCGACACACACGCAATTCCGATGAGCGCACCGCCAACTCCGCCATCGACGGCCGCAGCTCAAGGAAACTTACTTGTACGTGGAATTTTTGCCGGTCAACGAGCTCTGCCTATCCCCTGGTCTCTCGGTTGGAAGTCTACACCGCATCCCCAGCGTCAGAAAGTCATTTTCCCGACTCTCTCTGCGCTTCCGGGTTAGGTTCTCTTGGTCCCATTTGTCCCCGCGGGCGTGAAGGTCTAAAATCTCATCGAGGTCATCATGCCGGACAATCTGGTCATTGCGGGCCGCGCGTTCAACTCCCGCCTCATCGTCGGAACAGGAAAGTACCGCAGTTTTCAGGAAATGGCTCGCGCGCATGCCGCATCCGGCGCGGACATGGTTACTGTCGCCGTCCGCCGCGTCAATCTGACCGATCGCACCAAGGAATCCCTGCTCGATTACATTGACCGCGAGAAAATTTTTATTTTGCCGAATACGGCTGCCTGCTACACCGCGGACGAAGCCATTCGAACCGCGCGCCTCGCCCGAGAAGTCGGCCTTTCGAATTGGGTCAAGCTCGAAGTCATCGGCGACCAGCAGACTCTTTTTCCGGACACCGAGCAGCTCATCGAAGCCACGCGCGTATTGGTGAAAGAAGGTTTCGTCGTTCTGCCCTACACGAACGACGACCTCATCGCCGCTCGCAAACTGATTGACGCCGGCGCCGCTGCCGTCATGCCCCTTGCTGCGCCTATCGGCTCCGGTCTCGGCGTGCAAAATCCTGCCAATCTCCGCATCCTCCGTGAACGCATCACCGAAGTTCCCATGATTGTGGACGCCGGCGTCGGGACTGCCTCCGATGCTGCCGTGGCCATGGAGCTCGGCGCCGACGGCGTGCTCATGAACACTGCGATCGCCGAGGCCGCCGACTCTGTTCTCATGGCCGAAGCCATGCGCGACGCGGTCATCGCCGGGCGCAAATCCTACCTCGCTGGCCGCATGCCCAAGCGCCTCTACGCTTCTGCGTCCTCGCCACTCTCCGGCGTCGTTCGTTGAATGCGCGCTTGAACCGCCAGCGTCGCGCACATCTTTGAAAAAGAAAAGGCCGCTCGGACTGCCCGAGCGGCCTTTTTTCCATGCACAGTTTTGTCTGCAATTAGTATCGTCCAGGATGGCCGTGGCGCCAATTCCAATAATCGCGCTGTTCCTCGCGATTCAGCCGGTTGTACTCCCGCCACTCGTAGTGCCGTTCTCCCAACCACACGTGGTACGCGCGAACTTCGCCGTCATCCCAGCGATGGTAATCGGCGTGATATTCGTCGTAATAACGTACGCGCGCTGCGCAACCACTTCCAGCCAGCGGCGCAAGCATGGCAGCAGCAAGCAGCAAGGGCCCGAAAAAGCGGTTCATGCGAAGCATCTCTCGATCCTCCTGAAGTTCAGCCGATAAGATGTGCCCGGTTCGAACGATGCAAGCGTCCCTGCAAATTGACGCACGCACCGCCGGGCTCTTCGGCCATGCACTTCATACAACACCAGGAGGCATGGCAGAGTTGCGCTCTCGGCGGCTCTTGTTAGCCGCATGGCACCAATTGAATCTGTCAGTTCGGCGAGGCTTGTGGTTTCGCTTCCGGCTTGGCTCCGGAATCTTTGAGCATTTCCGCGACTTGTTGTTGCGCTAGCTCCGTCACCCTTGCCATTTGCTTTTGGAGGAGCGGCATCATCACTTCCATCTCTTCGCTCATCATTGCAGGCATTTCCTTGAGGAGCTTCTGACCGGTCGGCGCAGAATAAAATGCCACAACCGCATTGACGTCGCCCTTTGTCAAATGCTTTTGAAACACCGGCACCAGCGATTGCAACAGGTCATCCCAGGGGAATCCCTTTAACATATCATCCGTCAGTTTATTCATGCGGGCTTCGAAGTCAGCGGGCAGCTTGTCTTTATCTTTCAGGTATTGTTCGTGGATCATCTGATGCATCGGTTTGGCCATCGCGTCCATCATTCGATCAATCATTTCCCGCGAATGCATCACCTCCATATATCTTTGAATGTCTTCTTTGGTTGCCGGAGCGTCAGCAGGAGCCTGCTGCGCCGCGCCGCCTGATGCGAATGCCAAGCCCAGTATTACTGCCAGTAGAAATCGCTTCATGGTTTGCCTCCGGTAAACGTCAGGGAGAGTAAAGCGTAACACACGGGCAGTGACCGCCGCGTTTACTTGTCGCCAAAGAATCCTCTGTGATTGGGGCTCGCTTACGCTTTAGCTGCCGTTTTGGCTAGCGCGCTGTCGTAGCTCTCGCCGTAGATGGCCGGCACTTTGCTGCCCATCGGCCGCAAGTACGTGGACAACTGCCCGCGATGATGAATCGTGTGGTTCAGCCCGAACTGCAAGAACATTACGGCGGGCCGCTGTAACATTCCGCGGAAATCCACCATCTTAATCAGTTGTTCGCCGCTCATTTTGCTGAGAGCTTCGCAATTCTTCTCGAACTGCTGGGAATACCACGCCGCAAATTCAGACGGAGTTTTCGCGCCCTCGGGAAACGCCGCGGGCGCCGTATTGAACACGCCATTGATCGTGGTTTCCAAGAAACGATTCTCCGCCGCCGCAATGTGCCGGACCAACTCCATCGCCGACTTCGCGTTGGGATCCGGCCGGTAGTCCGCTCTCTCCGCCGGCACCGCTTCGAGCACCGCTTTCGTTGCACGCTGTTCGGTCTTGAGCACGGGCAGCATAATGCCCTGCAAAAGGAAGACTGCCTGCTCCGCTGTCATTGGGTTCGCCATTTCATTCTCCTTCACACCGGGCACAAGTATAACCCCATCCCGGGTGCGAGACTCCAGGGTGGATCAAGCGTCGCACCGAATCCGATCTTCGTTATTCGTACCGGAGCGTCTGCATGGGATCAACGCGCGTAGCTCGCCGCGCAGGAATGTAGCAAGCCGCCAGCGCCACGACAAACAGTACAACCGTTACGCTTGCAAACGTGGGAAGGTCCGTCGCGGTCACGTCAAACAACAAGCTGGTCATCAATCGCGTAAAAATAAAGGCCAGTACCAGGCCCGCCGCCACTCCGCTCAAAATCATTCCCGCACCCTGCTTCATCACCAAACCGAGCACATCGCCGCTCTGCGCGCCGAGCACCATTCGCAATCCAAATTCCTTGGTCCGCCGCGCCACCGAGTAGGACACCACGCCATAAATTCCGACCGTCGCAATCGCCAGCGCCACGCCGGAGAAAAGCGAAAGCAGCAGCGTAAGAAACCGCGGCCGCGCCTGCGCGCGAGAGAGCACGTCTTCCATCAAGCGCACGTCCGCCAATGGCAGCGACGGATCGATCTCGCTCAATTTTTCGCGCACCACGCCGGCCAACAATCGCGGATCACCTGCCTGCGCCCGCATGACCACGTACATGTCCGTACTGCTTCCGCCCGCCGGTTGCCGGTACGGCAAATACAGTTCGGTACCGGCTGGCCGGTCGAGGCCGGCATTTTTCACGTCGTCCACGACCCCGATCACCGTGTTCCAGTCTTTGGCTCCGCCCGGACGAATGCGCCGGCCAATGGGATTCTGCTTCGGCCAAAACGTCATCGCCATCGTCTTATTGATGATGACCACTTCGGGCGCTCCTTGGGCGTCGCGCTCGTCGAACAATCGTCCGTCCACCAAGCGAATGCCCATCGTCGAGAAATAGTCTTTGCTAACCGCTTGATAAAAATCCACGTTTTGAATCGGGCCGCCTTCTGTTTGCACGAATCCTTCGATGTCCGTGTCGTTCATATTGGGCGGGCGCATCGGTGCCAAACCGGAAACCAGCGCCGCTGATTGCACGCCGGGAAGATTGGTCAGGCTGGCATCGAGCCGCGTCCAGAGATCCGTAATCTTTGTATTATCCGTGTAGGTCCCGGTGGGCAGCGAGACGTGCATGGTGATCACGTTGTCCGCATGAAGACCGGTATGGACTTCCTGCAGCTTCCAGAACGCTCGCAGCATCAGCCCGCAGCCAATCAACAAAACAAGAGCCATCGCCAGTTCACCGGCCACCAGGACGCGCCTAAAAATTTGCGCTCCGGCGGCGGCCGTCGTGCTCCCCGCCGTATCCTTCAGCGATTCGGAAATCCCGCTGATCAGCAGCGGCGCAAGCGGCGCGAGCCCAAACAGCACGCCGGTGATCAAGCTCGTTACCAGCGTGAAGAGCAGCACGCGCCAGTCCATGGTGATTTCATCCGCGCGAGGAATGCCGCCTGCATTCGTGAGCTGCACCAGCCGCACGCCTGCAAACGAAAGTGCCACGCCCAGGATGGCCCCGCAAAATGCCAGCAAAACGCCTTCGGTTACGAACTGCCGCGCCAATCGCCCCAAGCCTGCCCCCAACGCTCCGCGAATCGCAATCTCGCGCCGGCGGGCCTCCGCGCGCGCCAGCAGCAAGTTCGCTACGTTGATGCTGGCGATGAGTAAAACAAAGGCCACAGCGCCGAGCAGCATCAGGAGAGCAGGTCGAACGCTGGAAACGACTTCCGCTTGTAGCGGGAAACTGACGATGGTGTGATTTTTCGGGTCGAAGCTATGGACCTTCGGCACTTTTTTTTCGCCGTAGCTTTGCACCAGCGACGCCAGCTCACCCTGCGCTTGCCCGCCGCTGACGCCCGGTTTCAGCCGGCCCAGGAGGTAGTAATTGTGGCTGCCCCGTTCTCCCGGCTTGGCCGGGTCCAACTGCAACGCCGCCCAGACTTGCGCGGGATCTTGTTCACCGAGAGGAAATTGAAAGGTCTTGGGCATAACTCCGATGATCGTGCACTTGAGTCCGTCCAATCTTGTCTCGCGGCCCAGAATGTTGGGGTCGCCGCCAAATGTGCTCTGCCAGATGCCATAGGAAATATCGGCCACCATTGGCACACCGGGAACATCATCGGCTGGCGAAATCAATCGCCCCTTGATTGGTGTCACGGCCAGTGACTCCAGAAGACCGCCGCTCACGTACGCCGCCGTGACGCGCACCGGCTGCGTCGTGCCCGCCAAGTTCACTCCGCCGCTCACCCACGCGTCCAGCGAAGCCCAGGAGTGCGCATCACGACGCAGATCCAGAAATTCCGGCCCGGACGTCCAGAAGCGGTGCAGGCCGCCGTTCGGAAATGTCGGAAACTCGGTGTAAACGCGCACGAGCTGTTCGGGATGCGCGTAGGGCAGCGGCTGAAGAAGCACTGCGTTCACCACCGTGAAAATCCCGGTGGTGGCCCCGATCCCCAGCATCAGGCACAGCACCGCCGCGATCGTGAAGCCCAGATTCTTGCGCATCATGCGAAGCGCGAACTGGATGTCTTGCAACAGGGTTTGCACGCCACACCTCCGCTCGCAAAAGGTACGCTTAAAAGGGCCGGTATGTTCCTGATATCTTGGAATGCTAGACGTTCGAAACCAGCTTTTGTTTGGTCGCTGGCCGCGCTCTTCTCGCCGTCCGCGCCTTTGAAGAGTTGCGCGATTCTACCTAGGCTTCAGGGGAAGGATTCTTTGAGGGGCCCTCTTCACGAGAAAGCTGCTCCTGAGACGTTAGCCACGCCTCCAGTTGTTCGCGGCCCTTGCCATGAAATGTCTGGAGAACAACTCCTGCCATTCCCTCCGTGTTTGTCCACGCGACCTGGCCTTTTCCGCTGATGCTCGCGCCCAGCGTCAATTCGAACGCGAAGTCCACCACGGAAGAATGCTTCAGCGGTTTTGTCGTGCGTATCGCCATTCCGCCTTCGCTCAAATTGGTCATCCGGGCATGGTGCTCGATTTCGCCGTCTTTCAAAACCACCGGCAGGTGCGTCGCGTGGCGGAAATAGCGCCGGTGCTCGCGCAGCAAAGGCTCCTTCGCGATGGTGATGTGCATGGCCACGCCCTCCGCCGTCATCGGTTTGCGAAGAACGAAATTTGCGCCCGCGCTGAGTGCTGCCGTGGATTCCTTCATGCCTTGTATGCATGCGAAGATCACGGACTTGGCGTTGGCGGTTCCTTTGCGCACGGCTTCCATCAGCCCGAGCGACCCAGGTACCGCGACGTCCACAAAAATTCCGTCAACCTTGCGCCGCGCAAAGCTTTCACGCGCGGTTTCCGCCGAGGGTACCAGGCTAAACTTGGCTCCGTATTTTTTGACGCCACCGGAAACGGCAGTCGCAAGCACATAGTCGTTCGACACGAGCACGAATTCGAGCTCTAACGGCGGGGACATGGTGATTGGGATACTCCCGTGACCTGTGGAGGTCCGCTGGAATGGTCTTGCGTTTCGCGGACAATATATCGTATTCCGCGTTTCGGTCGAGGGCTATCCGCGATTTTTTCTGCAAACGCGGCAATAATCAGCGATGCAAGACACGCTTCGTGCTTCACACTGTGCGGAAGAGAAAATGCCACAGCGTGTCCACGCCGACGTGAACGAGCGCGGATGCGAAAATCGAGCCGGTCTTGCGCCACGTCCAGCCGTAGAAAAATCCCGCGATCGAGGCCAGAATCACGTACTTCCAATTCGGAAAGCCCATGTTGGTGATGTGCGAGAGACCAAAAAGAATTGAGGCGGTCCACCAGCCGGCCAGCTCGCTGTTGCTGGCCCGCGAGAGCATGTTCTGCAGGAGGCCGCGAAACAGAAATTCCTCCGGCCACGCGGTGAAAAATAGAATGCCCAGCGAGACCAGAGGGAGCGACTTCCACTGCCCCCACTGCGGCGAGAATTGGATGAAGTGCATGCCCGTGCCGAGCGGGATTGCGATGCAACTGAAAACGAGCAGGCTCGCCAGGATGAAGAAACTCCAGTGGCGTCCCCAGGCAATCGAATATCCGATGCCGTTCACTCTGCGCAGCAAGACGAACGACGCAAGCGCAACATTCACGCAAAGCACCACGGTGAACACGTACGCCAATCGCCCGCCTGGATAAGACCACAGCCAGTGCGACAAGGACCAGCCCCATGGATTCGGCAGCGGCTTCACTGCCAGCCAGATGCCCGCGAGTGTCACGAAATCTTGCCAAGCGCCCGGCGACCGCCGCTGCGCAGATGCGGCCAGCGCCAGCGGCACAAAAACCAATCCCGCCACCGCCACGGCACGCGTGACCCCGAAACTATTTGTTCCCAGGGCGTAAATCAGATAAACAAGGAACACTGCGACGCCCAGCAGGTAGCCGCTGCCGGCGCCGAAGCGCGCCGCGATCCAGTCCGAAAAACCGCGCGCGGCAAAAAGCAGCATCACCAGAAAGAAAAACGTGAACGCCGTCAGCGTAGCCGCAAAGGCGCGGCCGCCGTAGCCGAGCCAGGACGCGTAGAGCGCGCCGGTGAGCGTCAGCGCGGACCATAGGCCGAGCATGGAGAGCGGGCCGAGTTCGCGAGTGGCAGTCAAACGAGGATTGTAACGCAGTGAGATGGCAGACCAAATTCAACCCGCGATGAAGCGCCTCGCGTACATCGATTGGATGCGCGGCCTCGCGTGTGTGCTGATGTTTCAAACACACGCCTACGACTCATGGATGAGCCCCGAGGCGAAAAAATCCTCGTCGCTGATTGCCTGGTCGCGCCTCGGAGGCACACTGCCCGCGCCGCTCTTTATTTTTCTGGCGGGGGTCTCCTTCGCACTGATGACCGAGCGTTTGCGCGAGAAGGGAATCGAGCGCGGCGCCATCGCCAGGCAAACCATTCGTCGCGGTGCGGAAATCTTCGGCATGGGCCTGCTCTTTCGCGTGCAAGAATTCGCGCTTGGCTACCCTTGGTCGCCGTGGACGGATCTGCTTCGCGTGGACGTTCTCAACATCCTGGGTCTCTCGATGATGCTTATGGGCGTGCTGTGCTGGGCCACCGGAGACGGCGCTGTTGCCGTGGCCAGAGCCCGCACGCTCGTCACCGGGCTTTTTGCCGCCGCCACTGTGGCCATGATTACGCCGCCACTTTGGACCACGCATCGCCCGACGTTTTTGCCGTGGCCGCTGGAGTCCTACATCAACGGCGTGCACATTTTCAATCAGCCGCAGCCCTGGCTTTTTCCCTTATTTCCCTGGTCGGCGTTCGCGTTTGCAGGCCTCGCCGTCGGCTTTTTTCTTTTCACCGATGTAACCAAGCGCAGAGAAGGCCTGATGTTCGCAGCGTTAGGCGGCACAGGAATCCTCGCGGGAATTCTTTCCGTCCTTTTTGATTCGTCTCCCATCCGTCTCTACGCGGTGTACGACTACTGGCACACCGGTCCCAATTTTTTCCTGATGCGCTGCGGCATCCTGCTGGTGATTCTGTTTCTCGTGTACGCATGGTGCCGCTGGGGATTCGCGCAAAAAGGCTTCAGCCCCATCATTCAATTGGGCAAGACGTCGTTGCTCGTCTACTGGGTGCACATCGAATTCGTCTACGGCCGGTTTTCAATTCTGCCAAAAGGCCGGTGCAGCGGGTTGAAAGCAACCGGAGGCCTTCTCACCATTTTCGTAGCAATGGTTTTGCTTTCTTTGCTGAGAACTTCGTGGAAAAAGCGGACCGCTAAGGCTTCGTGATAGGGTCCTGCGGCAACTGCTGTGACTGCGGAATCTTAATAATGATGTCGCCCGGCCTGGCCAATCCCAATTCGTCGCGCGCGATGGATTCGATTTTGTGGGGATCGGTTTTCAGCTCGATGACTTCCTTTTCCAGCTTCAGATTCTCCTGGTTCAACTGCTCGAGGTCAGCATTCACCTTCTTGATTTCCTGCTGCGTCCGCCGCATCGCCAGGAAGCCATGCGTTCCGAAAATGTCGTGAACAAAGAGCAGCACGACCAGCAGCCCCAGCAAGCCGCGGCCATGCCGTCTCCATAACGACTGAAACTTTTCGTTGGTGTCCATGTTCTTCAGCTTAGAACCCATTGCGTCGCTTCCCGCGTTAATTTCGCCGAAGCCGTGGCGCTTTCCGCCTCCACGTAGAGCCGCAGCAACGGCTCCGTCCCCGACAATCGCAAAAGCATCCACGAGCCGTCGTCGAATACAAATTTTGCGCCATCCGTGCGGTCTATGGATACGACTTTCCGGCCTACGAGTGTCGAAGCATCCACCGCCACCTTCTTCACCGCGTTTGCTTTTTGTTCGTCGGAGAGATGCAGATTTTCGCGCACGGGCCAAAATTCGCGCCCCAACTTCTTGAACATCGCGCGAATCTGCTCGCCGATCGACGCCCCGCGCGCCGCCATCATCTCCGCCACCAGCAGGCAAGCGAGAACTCCATCTTTTTCGGGCACGTGTCCACGAATCGTCAGCCCCGCGCTCTCCTCGCCGCCCAGCGCGATCTTGTCCTCCCGAATCAGCTGTCCGATGTATTTGAATCCAACCGGCGTTTGATGCGTTTTCTGCCCGTGCGACTTCGCCACCGCGTCCACCATTTGTGTCGTGGCCACGCTCCGCGCCGCCGGCATGTTCCACTTTCGCGTCTCCACCAGGTAGTCGTAAACAAGCGCGAGAATCAAGTTCGGCTGGATCCACGTGCCGTCACCATCCACGATCCCGAAGCGGTCCGCGTCACCATCCGTCGCCAGCCCCGCCGTAGCTTTCGAATCTGAAACAACCTTCCGCAGCGGAGCAAGATTCTCTTCCGAAACATCCGGTCCCGTGCCATCGAACAAACAATCGCGATTCGTCCGCAGCGCCTGCACCGTCACGCCATGATCCGCAAGCGCCCGGTCCAGATAGCCCGCGCCGCATCCATGTAGCGCGTCCACGACGAATTTCAAGTTCGCTTTGCGCAGCGTATCGAAATGCACGAGCTCCTCGATCCGCTTCAAATAATTTTCGCGCAGATTGACCTTTTCGCTGGCCGCATGCTTTTCGTAGCCCCCTGGCGGCGCCATCGGGAACGGTCCGTCCTTCGCAATCATTTTTGCCACGCGCGCTTCTATGTCCTTGGTTACGTCAGGCAGAGCCGGCCCCGCATCCGCCGAAGAAAACTTCAGCCCGTGGTACTGCGCCGGATTGTGGCTCGCCGTGAAATTCACCGCGCCATCCAGCTTTCGCCGCATGATTTCGAACGCCACCGCCGGCGTCGGCGTAAACGTTTCGCACAGCAGCGTTCGAACGCCATGTTGCTCGAGAATGTCCACCGCCAGTTGCGAAAACTCTTCGGAATAGAATCGCGTGTCGTAACCGACCAGAATCGTCGGCCGTTCGGCCTTCGTTTTCACGTGCTCGGCAATCGCCGTCACCGCCAGCCGCACATTCGCGAACGTAAAATCGTCGGCGATCAGCCCACGCCAGCCGGAAGTGCCGAACTTGATGGGACTCGGCCGTCCAGCGGCCGCAGATGATTGGGAGCTCATGGAGCGGTATTCTAGTCCCAGTTCGCAAAAGACCAAAGCAGTTCGCAGCGCCCAAGCAGGATCGAAGGAGAAATCCGATGAAGGCAGGCGGAAAGAATCGCATTGTGCTGGTGACGTGCCGAACGTTGGCCGAAGGCCGGCGCATCGCGCGCTCGGTAGTTAGCAAACGCCTCGCGGCGTGCGTCAACGTTGTGCTGAGTCCCATCGATTCGTATTACACCTGGAAAGGAAAACTGGAAGCGGCGCGCGAATTTTTGCTAGTGATCAAGACCACCACAAAAAAATTAACCGAATTGGAAAAGGAAGTGAAACGCCTCCACACCTATGACGTGCCCGAATTCATCGCCTTGCCAATCGTAGGCGGTTCGAAGAGCTATCTCCAATGGCTGGCGAGTTCCGTAAACTAAAGCCTCGGCGAGGCGTGCGTCTGTGCATCAAACGTATAGCAACGCTTGATCCAAGTCCGCGATGATATCTTCCACATCCTCGATGCCCACGGAAAGTCGCACCAGCCCTTCGGTGATGCCCACACGATCCTGAACCTCCTTCGGCATCGAAGCGTGCGTCATCACCGCCGGAAGGGAGATCAGCGTTTCGACTCCACCCAAACTTTCTGCAAGAGAGCACAGCTTCACGTGGTTCAGAAATCGCCGCGCCGCTTCCAGGGTTCCGAGTTCAAACGAGAGCATCGCCCCCGGACCCTTTTGCTGCCGGCGCGCGATATCGTGTTGCGGATGGGAGGGAAGTCCCGGATAAAACACCTTGCGGACTTTCGGATGTGCGTCCAGATGCCGCGCCACGCTGATCCCGTTGGCATTGTGCTGCAGCATGCGCACCGCCAGCGTCTTGATCCCCCGCGAGATCAGGAAGCAGTCCATGGGAGCCAGTCCGCTTCCGGCGGAGCGCTGAATGAAATAGATTTTCTCGGCGTCCGCAGGCCGCGTGAGCACCACCGCGCCACCCGTCGAATCGCTGTGGCCATTCAAGTATTTGGTCATGGAGTGGACCACGATGTGCGCTCCCAATTCGATGGGCCGTTGCAGGTAAGGACTCAGAAACGTGTTGTCCACGACCACGGTGACATTCCGTTCGTTCGCAAGTTTCGAAAGCGCCGCGATATCCGCCACGCCCATGGTGGGATTGGCTGGCGTCTCGACATAAAGCATTTTTGTATTGGGACGTAGCGCCATGCGTACTGCATCCGGTGACGAAGTGTCTACGAAACTGAATTCCAGTCCGAAGTGCACCAAGAGCTGCGTCGAGAGCCGGAACACGCCGCCGTACACCGCTTCCGACAACACCACGTGATCACCGGGCCGCAGCAGCCGGAAAACCGCATCGATCCCCGCCATCCCGGAAGTAAAAACGTACGCACTGTGGCCGCCCTCCAGCTTCGCCAGCGTCCGTTCCAAAGCCTTGCGGTTCGGATGATTCGTTCGCGCGTAGTCGTAGCCTTTGTTCTTGCCAAGCTCTTCGTTCACATACGTCGAAGTCTGATAGATGGGCGCAACAATTGCTCCCGTGGCGGGATCCGGCTCCTGCCCGACATGAATGGCGTTGGTGGCAAAACCCATCGTTCTCTCCTTACCGTTTCCTGCTGAACCGCCAAGCGGTCCGTTCCGGTGAAAACTCCTGCCCGCTCGCGTTTTGCTCGCCTCGGCAGTGAGTCTGTGGCACGGCGTACACTGCGCGCGGGAATGCACAGAATATCAGCAGACAGCACGAACGGCGAGAGTCAGAGGTGGGTAGCTTCCGCAGGGGAACGGTTCTGGCCTTGCCTGCCGTGCAGATTCCTGAGAAGTTACAGGAGCCGCGGGAGTCCGTCAATTGCGCGATTCTGGAAGTTTCCACGCAAGCGATTGTGCCGAGCATCGTGTTGTGCCACTTTGGCATCGAACGGAGAAACGGAGAGACTTGACCCCAGCACCTCGTTCCGTACAGGATGGAACCAGGCACCCATGAAATTCGAGCGTAAGTTTCCCAGTTTTTTGTCTCTTGTGCTGATAGCGCTGCTCGTGCAGCTCGCTGCAGCTCAGAACCCACCTCCCTCCGACTCCAAACCCCAAACACCCCAAACCACTTCCGTGCAGCAGACGCGCATCACCATTGAAGTCTCCGGCGGTGAAAAGGAAGTTCCCGTCGAGAATGCCAGTGTCTACGTGAAGTTCATCGAACAACACGCGATCAAGAAGGACAAGAAGCTGGAAATCAATGTGAAAACAAATCAGGACGGCGTTGCGCACGTTCCGGATACACCTTTCGGTAGAGCTTTGATTCAAGTAGTCGCTGACGGATGGAAGACCTACGGACGATGGTACGACATCAACGACCCCAAGCAAATCATCAAGATACATCTCGAGCGACCGCCGAAGTGGTACTGATACGGGCGGATGGCTGGCAGCACGCTCCTTCCCATTTTGAAATAATACGGAAATAGAATTCCTGCCCTCGTCGTCACGAAAAATGGGCCTGGCAAATTTATTTTGCACCGCTGGAACTTTGAAATGCAGCAAAATGCGTGTGGAAGAAATAGTCCTGCACCGGAATTGTGCAAACCGGAGAAGAGTGTTGAAGAACGGGAAGTTAGCTGGCGCCGGAGCAGAGATTTCCACATGCTTATCAACACTTGTGTTGAAATCTTAACGGAGAAGAAATATTTTAATGGCAAATCGGCATTCGTCTTGCACTGTGGCGCAATCCTGTAATTTTGACCGCCAACAAACTGCGATGATACAGTTGCTTTCTGGAATTTCTTCATGACTGAAACCTACGACGGCCCTTTTTCTCTTCTCCAGATGTTCTGGGGCAGTATCATTGCCCGGCCTCTGCGTAGCGCCCTCAGCGTTGTGGCCATCGCCATTCAAGTCATTCTCGTCCTCATGATTGCTGGTCTGACTTCCGGAGTAATTTCCGAGTGGGGCAAGCGTGTCGAGGGAGTTGGCGCCGACATCCTTGTTCAGCCGCCGAACTCCTCTATTTTCTTTGCGTTCTCCAGCGCCGTGATGCAGGAATCGCTTGGCGGGCAGCTCGAAGCACTCAGCGGCGTCGACGAAGTCGCGCCGACCGTTATCCTCACGGAGCCAAAGAACTTAGTGATCGTTTATGGGATTGACTTCAAAAAATTTAATGCCTTGAGCAAAGGTTTTCTCTTCCGTGCCGGGCGTCCCTTCGAAGCTCCGGACGAAGTGATCGCTGACGATATCATCGCGCAAACCCAGCACTTGAAAGTGGGAAGCCAGATCACTCTTTTGAATCATCCATTTACGGTCTGCGGCATCGTCGCTCACGGCAAGGGCGCTCGCTATTTTATTCCCATCCAGACCGCCCAGGACATTGCTGGCGCGGAGAAGCGCGTCTCCATGTTCTACGTGAGGAGCAAGGGAAATACGGAGGCGACGCGCGCGCAGATTCTGGCGCTGATGCCCGACAACAGCGTCCGCTCCATGTCCGAATATGTGACCCTCATGAACTCCTCGAACTTGCCGCAATTGCGCCCGTTCACGCGCACCATGGTTTCGCTCGGCATCGTCGTAAGCTTTCTCGTGGTTCTCCTGAACATGCACACTATGGTCATGGAGCGCACTCGCGAGGTCGGCATCCTCAAGGCTCTTGGTTTTTCCCGCTTCGACGTCGTCCGCATGCTTTTGGGCGAAACGTTTATTCTCACTTTGATGGGAACCGGTTCAGGAATCGCCCTTACGTTCCTTACTCAGACGATCCTGAAGCAAACAAATCCCGGTCTGACGATCCTTATTTCCGTTGGTTGGATCTTCGCGTCCGTTCTCCTGGCATTTGTCGGCGCTTCCGCTGGTGCCCTCTATCCGGCCTTGCGCGCCGCCAGTTACGATCCCGTCGTCGCCCTCGCCTACGAATAGCACGCGCACCCGCGCTTGGCATTGCTCTCTGCCCAAGAACTTGATAGCTTCTTGTCCATCTCGAACGGGTCCCGGCGAGATTCTTCTACGTCTTGGCTGTCATTTGAAAGCTGCGCACAGGAGCAATGGAATGAAGCGGATGCAATGGATTTGGCTTGCGATGGCCGCCTGCCTATGTTTGGCAGCGCCGGCGCGCTCCCAGATGCGCATGGATTTTTTCAAGAAACCCAACATCACGGACATCTTCAAGCCCGTCGTTGGCGCCGGCAGCGTATACGAGACGCAGAAGACCGATCCGGCGAACGCCTCCAAACAGCCCATGGAAATGACCGTCGTCGGCAAAGAAGCCGTTGACGGCAAGGATGCCTACTGGCTGGAATTCGGCCGCCTGGACGATCGGTCGGGCGCTATGTTGTACGCCAAAATGCTTGTCACCAGGGACGATTTTCAGTTCCACAGAATGGTCGTCCAGCGCCCCGGACAACCCGCCATGGAAATGCCCATGCGCCCGAATGATGCGCAGAAGCGCCAGCAAGAGGAATTGGACAAATGGCACTCGGTCGGCACGGAAAGTATAACGGTCCCAGCCGGCACATTTTCCTGCCAGCACTGGAAAAAGGACCAGGGCGTCGGAGACGTTTGGGTCAGTGACAAGGTGTCTCCCTTCGGCATGGTCAAGTACGTCAGCTCGGGCGAAACCATGACCCTTACCAAGGTCATCAGCGAAGCCAAGGACCGCATCACCGGCCCCGTGCAGCAATTTGATCCACAGGCGCTTCGTCACTAGATGATGGAAAGGATGCAGCAGCAACAGCAGGCCCCGAAGCCCTGATCCTGGGATTCATCACCTTGGAAATCAGCTTTCGGTTGCGGCAAAGCCTCGAATCGCACTAGAGATTCGGATGGCAGCAAAGTTTTGAATGGCAGCAAGGTATTGAATTCCGGGCGGAGCAGCACACGGCTCCGCCCGGAACGTTTTTGCAGATTCGAATGAATCGTCAGCGGAGAGACTGACATGGCCCCCTCCTCGGACAAGCATTACGTGGCGCGCATCCTGGAGCGCCGCGACCTTTCGCCGGACTTGTGGCTCCTGCGCGTCGATCCCGGCGGACCGTTCAAATATCTCGCCGGGCAGTACGCTACGCTGGGCCTCGAAGTCGACGGCGTTCGAATCGAACGCGCCTACTCCATCGTCTCCTCGCCATACGAGGAAACGCTCGAATTTTTCATTGAGCTCGTCCCGCAGGGTGGCCTCACGCCGCATCTTTACAAACTAAAAGCAGGCGACACGCTCTCCTGCCGCAAAATCGCCAAAGGCCGATTCACTCTCGACTTGCGCAGTGGCCGTTCGAATCATCTGCTGGTCTCCACCGTCACCGGCATCGCCCCGTTCGTCAGCTACGTTCGAACGCTCTATCGCGATTGGAAAAACGGCGGCACGCCGATGCCCGGAAATCACAAACTCTTTTGCCTCCAGGGTGGAAGCAGGTCGTGGGAATTTGGTTATCGCGACGAGTTGGACCGTTACGCCGCGGAGACGCCGTGGTTCAAATTTGCCGCCACCGTGAGCCGTCCCTGGGAGGATCCCGCGTGGGCCGGTGAGACGGGACGCGTCGATGATCTCTTACGCAAGTACGCGGACGCCTGGGGCTTGCAGCCAGACTCGACGACAGTTTACCTCTGCGGCCACCCCAACATGGTGGAAAACGGCCGCGGCATCCTGGAACGCGCCCGCTGGAAAAAAGACGCCATCTTCGAAGAAGTTTATTTTCCGCAAACAAAAGGCGGATCGGCCGGTGCATCTGATCCCGCGCCTGATCAGCCGTTCGAATAAATAATTGTCGGTCTCTATACCCGGAAAAATCTTCCAGGGCCCGCTTTTGCTTGCAAGGAGCATCGAGGAGAAGCGTGGTGCTTCTTTGCTGATCGTCAATCCCGCTTAACGCATCATGCCGCGGGGGCGTTGGCCTCGAGCTGGCGCGTTACGTCGTCAATCGTGGAGAGCGGGCAGAGCACGTGGACCTTCTCGCCCGGCGCGTCCACATCAATCTGCAATTTCCCGTCGTGCGTGCGGACGCGCACGTGTTGCGTTGCGTCCGTCACCTCGACGAACTCGGCGTCCGGATACTTTTTCATTTCGCGTACGATCGCGCGCGCCACCGGCAGAAACTCCCGCGCGTGTTCCGCGCCATGCATCATGTTTCGCTTCGGAGTCAAATGCATGGCCATGGGCACCGCCGCGGCCGGCACCCAGAAGTGCACATGCGAGCCGCCATCGCGATATTCGTCCACGTCCACGCGGACCACGCCCTCATGAAACGTGTATGCGCCTGCCAGTACGAGCGTCCCGCCAATTCCCAGCGCTGCTTTCGCGAGTAGTAGCATTTTTCAACTCCTCGGAACTTTTTGAAGGCCAAATTCCTGCAAATCTTTCTGCTAGGAACCCAACTACTCCTCAGTCGGTCACGTTTTTCGAGTCCATCCAGACGCGCACGGTGTTCTCGCTGTCTTTGACGGACACGAGTTCCATATCGCCCTGCCCGGAGAGGACGTGAAGCGCCGCGACCAGGTCCAATTCATCTTTGCCCGCGGAGAACAGCGCGTCCACCACCTTCATAGGCACCTTGATCTCCACCTGTGAGCCTTTGGACTTGCTTTCGCTCTTATCCAGCACATGGATGATCAAATAGTTGTTTTGCTTGGCCACGCGCACGTCGTTATCGCGGCCCTGCACGGTCACGTATTCCCCGTCCTTGGCGTTGTGCACGGCCGCCACCAGCGCCTTTAGATCCACGTCGTTCACGTGCGCACAGTCAATCTTGACCTTCCCGTCGTGCATGCGGTCGCGATTCACGGTCGGCAGCACTGCTTCCGCCAGTTCCAGAGGAACGTTCACGCGCACGGTTTCGCCCTTGGCGTCCGTGCTGATCACGCGCACGTGCAGCCAGCGGTCCTTCGATCTAGAAGTTGTTGTCTTTTCAGTGCTTGTTGGACTTGAGCTCGCCGGAGCGGCGGCCGTTTGCGCCAAAGCCCCTAGCGGCAGGAAGAGAAGTGCAGCAGCAGTCGTAATAGCAGTCTTTGCAAAGAAACTCTGTGTAAGCCTGGACATAACCCCTGCCTCCTGGCCCGCCAGAGTCTCGTACATGAGCCCCAGCCGGGTGCTTGAGGATAGGTACGAACCTGCTTCACGTAATGTTTCCTAAAATAATGCTCTCCTAGGGCCACCACCTATTCCACAGCAAATCCTCATGCTTCCTCATCATTTCCACAGTTGCCTGCCGCCATCCTCTTGTGCCGCTCAGGGCAAACGCGCATATTGGCGCCACCTGGCCCACGCTCGACGCACGGAGGTACTCACATGCTGTTCGCCATTGTCTCCCGCGGGAGGAAGTCCGGAATCCGTTTGCTCCCACATCGTTATCAGGACAACCGCTACCACGTCAGCTTGGGAAAAGAAGGCCCTTATATCCCCATTTCCGATGACCGCGATATCCCCTCCTACCTTGCGAACGGTTACTCGCTTAGCATGAGCAACCTAGCCGAGAGTCATCACCCCAGCTTGATAAGCCCTGCCTCCATCCGCGGCTGGAAGTAAGCCAGTCTTCACCTCGAAACGCCCTTCTTACTGCAGGCGTACCACTCTCCTGGTCCTGCCTGTCCTGATCAACGCCGAAGGGAGCAACGCCGAAGGGATCCTGCCGATCCATGCACTCAGACCTCGAAGCGGCGAAAACAATTCAGCCATTCTCCGGCGCACTCCCGCCAGCGCTTCTGCATCATGAACGCCCCAGAAATCTACCAGTTCCCCGGTCTTGTGGTTGTATGCGAATTTTTGTCCGCAATCCAGGCAAGTGATGTAGCTTCCTCCGCCGCGGACGGATCGCCATCCGGGTAGGTTTGATGGAATTGGCTCGCGAAGTGTGATCGGAGGGCCCTTGTGCCGGTGGAGACAGACAAATACAAGACGAAGCAGCGTCCGTAGAAAGAGCGGAACCCCGAGGACCATATTCCACAACGGCTCCGCGGGGGCACGCGCTCGTTCCGCCTTGAATTGATTTCTCGCCGCCGGCCGGTACAGAACGATAGACCCCTCGACCCGATAAGCCCGCGCCACTTTTTGCTGCCGTTGTGGGTGCATGTGAGCACCTCAGCAGGAGGCTAGCCGCTCCGAAGCTGCATGTCTGTCCCGTTCTGGACACCGGCGCAGCAAATGTTCCGCTTATCGTCACGCGGCCGCGCCGCCGCCGGCCCTGCCCTCTTCTTGTTTCCCTTTTCTAGTTTCTACCTTC
The DNA here is from genome assembly GCA_013289835.1 of Acidobacteriota bacterium. Taxonomy (GTDB): domain Bacteria; phylum Acidobacteriota; class Terriglobia; order Acidiferrales; family UBA7541; genus Acidiferrum. Next base: position 76,631 of record JABCZG010000013.1, read on the forward strand.
TAGTTTCTGCTTTCCTCCCCAAACTCCCGCCGTTCGCTGCCCCTCACCGCCGGCTCAGGATTCACCCGACGGGATTTTAGGGGTTTTACCGGATAGACAGGGACAACCCCTGCCGCGAGTCTGTTGCCTGAAAGAAAGTAAGGGATGACATCGATCCAAAATCCCAGGCTACCGTCTGACGCGTCTTTCCGGCCTTCCTTGAAGAGCGCTGCAGTGCCGATTTCCTGCCCCGACTGTCAGGGTGAACTGATTCATAGATCAAGAACCAGGGGGATTGTGGAGTCCCTGCTGGCTTTCCTGCGGTTTCGGCCGTATCGCTGCGAAGAATGCGACTTTCGTTTTTTCCGCTGGTCGGTTCACAAACCTAAGGCAACCCGGCCGGCAAGGACCACGAATGTCCGAAACCGCCAACGACTCACACCCCGAGAGGCGTCCCATGGTGGCCACGCGCCGCAAGCAGATATGGATTGAAGGCTCGCGTATTCAAGGTAGTGGCTGCTCCGAATGTGCATGGATATTCAATCCGTCGGGGCCACCCACCGGCGACTCCCTCGACGAGATGAAGGAAATCTACGAGCGGCACCGCGACAAAGAATTTGCCGCCCATGTCTGCGCCGAACACCCTCGACCCAGGAACGCAAAGGTCTAAATAATCCGGCCACGCTGCTTCGCACATGCTCTATCAGCCGCGTCCCGCACCCCTTGCTTGCAAGCCCGAATTGCGCTCTCCGGACAATTGTGAGGAGGATGTGGCTTCTGACCTCTCCCGCATCTCCCTCTTGAACGTTTTTCGTTTGTAGCACAGACATTCCTGTCTGTGCGCTGTTCTCTGAGTAGGAGCAGGATACATTGTTCCTCTCTACGCTTTTGCGCTCTTGCCTGCCACCACATACCTTGCGGTATAATCCGCCATTGTTCGAACTCCGAAAGGAAGACTTCCATCCACTAAAAACAGGAGCCACCCATGCGAAACGCGCGCAAGCTCTTTCTCGTATACATCCTGATCGCCTTTCCCGCTTCCGCTCAACTGGAGACTTCCGCCGCAACTCCCCCGGCTCGCGACACTAAAGCCGCGCCTTTGCCTCTCGACTCCCGGTGTATCGCCGGCCAGTGGCATGAGCAAACCGACAATCCCTTCCGCTGGATTTTCGAAGTCCGCGGCGACAATCTGGAAATCTGGCGAACCGATCGCTTCGTCTCCGGCAAGTTTCGCCGCGAAGGCAGCTCCTGGCAGGGCCAACTCCAGTGGGGCAACGGCGAAACCTGGCGCAACGTCTCGCTAACCCCAACCTCCGACTGCGACGAGATTCATACCAACCAGAGCTGGTGGTTTAAACGCAAATAGTTAGCGAAGCTGCGCATCCCGTGAGGGGGGTGCGCCAGCCGTTTCCCGCTCAAAGGTTGAGGGGGCCTACCTGCGGTTTTGGTTTTTGCAAGTGTCGGCGACTCCGAAGCATTAATCCTTGATGATTCGCAAGTCGTCCTGGAACACTCCCAATTCACTGTGGAAGCGATGCTTGGCGTCTTCGACCTCGAGGCGATTCTTGAGGACCAGCTTTGCCTCCTCGGCGGCGGCGCGCAATTCCGGATGCTGATCGAGGTCGCTGGAAGACAAGACAGCACTCGCCACGCGCTGCAGACAGTTCTCCAGTTCCGTGATCCGTTTCACCACCTCAGGCGCGGACGTCCGCGCCTTGACGTAGCCATCGAGTACGACTTCCCCTTCGATCTTCTCAATCGCCCCAAGCGCCTAACCCCGATGTCGCCGCCACGTCTCCCGTATCGAATGAGCACGGCGAACGTTATAACGCCCCACCCTCCCATCCCATTTTCACCGACCTCCAACCCATGCGCCCCGGCGCAAAGAGGTAGGCTGCCACCATGACCGGCGATGACCTCCGGTTCAAAGGGTGTAGGGCCGTGGCGGAACTTATCCAGACCGGAGTTGAGGGAGCCCGGCGAGGGACTAAGTGCTTTGCTTATCGGCGGGCAAGTGGGAGAATGCAGCCGGCTCATGGAGCGCGTCCTGATCCAAGAAGATCCCTGAACAAGCGCTTCCATAGCAAGCCACATGCAAGACCTTCCGTTGTCGAAGTAAAAAGAATTCCCAGCCAAATAACCAAAAGGAGAGACGCATGCACATGAAAAGAGCTGTCAGCGCGGGGACCTTGTTTTTGTTTGCTGGTTGCATCACCACGGGCTATGCACAGGAAAAGAAGGAAGAGGGGAGAGCACCGCAGGAACAACAACATCAGCAAGAGAAACCGGCGCCGCAAGCGCATCCGCAGCCGGCGCAACGACCGGCACAACGCCCGCAGCCGGCATACGGTGGCTCATATCATGCGGGCGTCAGGCCCACCGAAGCCACCCACGGAGGCGTGCATCCGAGCGGCGTGCCACAACACGTTGGGCAGGTGCACAGCGGGTTCACCCAATCGCGCGCCAAATCATGGAGTAAGGAGCACCGTACGTGGGCGCAACGCGGCGGATACAACGGGTACCGCGTGCCGGATGACCGCTTCCGGCAGTACTTTGGGGCCGAACATTTCTTCCGCATCAGCCGGCTACCGATGTTGTTTGTTGGCGGGTATCCGCGCTTCCAGTATGACGGGTATTGGGTGACGTTCGTGGATCCGTGGCCGGAAGGGTGGGCGGCAACGTGGTACGAAAACGACGACGTATACATTGATTACACCGACGATGGATATTACCTATATGACCGGGCATACCCGGGCGTGGCGATCGCCGTGACCTTGTCGTTTTAACGAGAAGGAAAATGGGCCAGCCTGGATTCGTTGCGACATCCTGGCTGGCCTATTGCCGCAGTTTTGTTTTTCGCGCACTCCTCGCGGATTCTGCGGGGCAAAGGCGCGAGTATGAAGGAAAATGTCTTGCGTCAGGACTGCCAAATGACTCTCAACATGAGGCCCAACCGATGACGCCAGCCCAGCGAGAACTTCTGCAGGAATTTGAAAGTTTTGCCCAGACTGCTCCGACGGCGCAGGCCGTGATGGAGAAAATGGTCAACCAGCTGCACGAGAAGATGACGCGCTACAACTGGGTGGGTTTTTATCTGGTGGATCCCGCGGATTCCAACTACTTGATCGTCGGACCGTACAAGGGGAGCTTTACGCCCAACGTACGCATTCCGCTTAGCAGCGGCTTGTGCGGAGCGGCAGCCGCCAGCGGGAAAGTGGTGGTAGTGCAGGATGTCACGAAAGATCCGAGGTATCTGGCGGGGTCATCGCTGGTGAAGTCGGAAATGGTAGTGCCGATTTTTGCGAACAAGAAGCTGGCCGGGGAGCTGGATGCGGAGAGCTATTTCGCGGACACGTTTACGAATGCGGAGCAGGAGTTTGTGGAGGCGTGCGCGGGGGTGGTGGCGAAGTACATGGAGAAGAGATAGCGACGGAAAATCGAAATTGGAAGAGTGAAAATGAAAATTCGCCGCAAGACGTCGATGGCAAAAAATGAGGGCGTCCACCGCGGTGGACGCCCTCTAAACTAAACCGTAAGAGTTTCTCACTTTGCCGATTCCCTCTGGCTACGCGACCAGCCGTGAAGCTTGCCGCGCCTTCCAAAGAGAACCTAGAAAGTAATTCACTTCGCCGATCCCTCTGGCTACGCCACCAGCCGTGAGGCTTGCCGCGCCTCCCAAAGGGAACCTAGAAAGTTTCTCACTTTGCTGATCCCCTTTGGCTGCGCGAAATGCCGTGAGGCCTGTCGCGCCTTCCAAACGGAACCAACAGAGCTACTCACCTTGCCGATTCCATCTGGGGACGCAACCCGCCGTGAGGCTTGTCGCGCCTTCTCAGTGGAACCTTCAAGGCTTCGAGCTTTGCAGTTCAAGTTCGCGGCGCAACCGCTGTTAGGCTTGCTGCGCCTTCTAAACTGAGCCGTAAAGTTCTTACGCTTCCCGGTTCAATCTGGTGCGGAAGATAAATCTTCCTGTTTTCTGCGTCAATCGAAAAGTGAATGAAACACTGTGCAAATCTGTGGACGATTGTGCAAAATTCTTGCACGCGTGACCGCGTTGAGAAGCGAAAATCAAACGCAAAATCAAATTTTCCAATCGTAAGACCGCAGTTCGGCGGGAGCGGAAAGTGAACTGTTGAAGGAACTCGTACTATTGCCTCCGGATAACGCAGTTGCTACATTGTGCGAGCCAAGTTCTCAACCTCTAAAGACCCGACCGGTCGCAATCTTCCGCGTCGCGCAAGCGCTTTCGAAACGATGTGCGCGCCGAGATTTCCGGTAGCGGCCTTGCTGTGCAATGGAGGTTCCCATGAAAGCCAACTTTTCAACGGTTAGCAAGATTTCGTTGCTGTTCGCGCTGGCGTTGCTTCTGTCTTGCCTGGTCAGTCCTGCGAGCGGAGCGCGGCTGGTGGTGAGTAACAACAAGGCGGAATGTCCGAATGCTGGTTTCACGCGCATTCAAGACGCCATTAATGCGGCTTCACCGGGCGATCAGATCCATATTTGCAAGGGCACCTATGTGGAGCAGCTTTCCATCCCGAAAGCGCTGGACATTGACGCGGACAGCGGAGCGGTGTTGATGCCCAATGCTATGCTGCAGAACACTACAAGCCTGTTCGATGGAACGCCGATCGCCACGGCTATTCTCGTTGCAAATACTACGGGTGTTTCGATCAGTGGGTTGACAGTGGATGGTGCGAATAGCGGCGTGTCGGAGTGTTCGCCGGACCTGGAAGGAATAACTTTCCAAAACGCATCGGGAAGAGTCGAGAGAGCGGCAATTCGGAACTTCAAGCTGGGCGCGGGATTGGGAGGCTGTCAATCCGGGACGGGATTTTTTGTGCAGAGCGGCGGAGGCAAAGTCTCAAGAGTGGAAATCGAAGACTGCACGATTCACGATTTTCAAAAGAACGGAATTACCGCGAATGAGATTGGCACTACGGCGATCATTCGGCGGAACGTCGTTACGGGAATCGGGCCGACTCCGGCGATCGCGCAAAACGGCATTCAAATCGGATTTGGCGCCGGGGGAGCGATTGCAAAAAATGTGGTGACAAACAACGTGTATTCCGCGTGCAGCGCGGTGGCAGCCTGCACAGCCGTGGCGACAAATATTCTCGTCACGCAATCCGATGGCGTGGAGGTCTCCGGGAATCGGGCAGGGATTAGCCAGGTGGCCATCTTCGTGGATGGAAATGGTGCGGCAGTCGAACGAAATGAGACTTTTGCGGCGAGCGTGTTCGATGGCATTCGCGTGGAAGGCAATCAGGCGCAGGTCCGGCGCAACCGCGTATTTAACGGGGCCGAATCCGGCATTTTCGTGATGGGAAACAACAACGTGCTGGAAGACAACGTCATCACGGAGGCGGCAATCGGCATTCTCAAGGAGACCGGGTCCACAGGGAATGTGATTGCCATGAATCGTTTCTTCGACACTCCCATCGCGGTGCAGGATCCTGGGCCGGCGAGGCTGGCGAAAATGATTCAACCACAACGCTAAGATGCCGGAAAGAATCTACGCGTCCCCTAGTGATACCTGCCAAAGAAACATGCGGGCTACGGGAGCGAGACAACGCAAGGATTCGGGCGTGGGTTGCGGGATGAAGCGCGGATCCTGTTGATCAGCGCTACAAGGCGGGGGCAGTCCTGGTCGGTGATGGCAGTGAATTTCAGGCCCAGCCCGCCGCCGGCAATATGATATCGCACGACGGCTTCGGCCCTGATCTGGCCTTCTTCTACAAGGAAATCAAGCCTGGCTTTTGCGCCGACGGGAGGCGGGATTGGCGTGGAAACGAACAGACCGCCCACGCTGAGGTCACAAACGCGGGAAATGTCATGCCTTCCTTCACAGCGCCAAATGACCCAAATATTCTCGGCGGTTTCGGCGCGAGAAATCATTCTTCGGGAATAGGACAGTTTTGCAAATGCGGTTGCCACGAATCTCCTTTGGCCGTGCGGGCTTGGGCAGGTCCTTCTGAAACGAAGGACTCCACGCAAGGCTATGGCAGAGGTTAGCTAGAGAACGGGTAACGAACAATCGGGGGAAGACCTTAAATGTCGGGCAGAATTGGCCTGACCGCCCGGGCGGGACAAATCGCGCCGCGCCCTCTCAGGGCTTCTTAGGGAACGACCGTAATGCTGGTGACCGGATGGATTTCCATCCATTGGGCGTGGAAGGTGTCCTGGACGTAGACGCCTAAGATTCGAACGTGAGAGCCGACGGGCGGAAGCTTGACTTGGTTGGTGTAGCCCTGGCAGGCGGATTTCGCGTCGGACTGAGTGACGGTGTATTTGCAGACAATTTCGAAGACCAGATTCCCGCCTTCATCGCTGATGTTTCCGGCGTTCACTAAATTTTGAAATTCAGGGTCGAGCTTGAGCCAGCCGTGCGTGTCGCCATCAGGCTCGTGCCGAACTCCGTCGGGCTCTTTGCCGGCAGTGGCGTCCACAAACGTTCCAGTTACGGCGATGCATTGCAGTTTCACGATGAGGCGTGTGGGATGGTAGACGTGTGCTTCCAAGCTGGAGTCGCAGCCTGTGGCCGGTGGCGGGAGAGGGCCCGGCGGCGAGGGTGGCGTCGGTTTCGGCGGAGCGTTCGAAACCGTGACAGCTTTTGTGGTGATCCAACCGACTTGATCGTCTTCTGTTCGAACGTGATAGAAACCGCTATCCGATTTTTCATCCACGAGCATTACACGCGTGCTCGCGGGGAGATGCTCGAGTACGGGACTGGCGGCAGACGGGTCGCGGCGAAGAATGGCGTTGCGGTTGACGGTGGCGTTTTGCGCGCGGAGCGAGTAGGGGCACGCGAGGAGAAAGAGAATCCAGAGCAGAAGTTGTCGCCGAGAAACTTTCATTGGTCCTCGCTTTCTTACTTTCGCGAATACGGAACTCACGCGATTAGATTCCGATTGCGCGAACCGCGTTAGACGTCGCACAGGTCAGCGGCTTCGCGCAGGGAGGTGAGCGGGTCGCGCGCGGGGACGAACTCGTGGGCGACGAAGCCGTGGAAATTGGTGGCGGCGATGCCGCGCATGACGCCGTCCCATTGGACTTCCTGGGTGCCGTCGAGTTCGTGGCGGCCGGGAACGCCGCCAGTGTGAAAGTGGCCGATCCACTCGATGTTTTTCTGGATGGTGCGGACGAGATCACCTTCCATGATTTGCATGTGATAGATGTCGAAGAGCAATTTGACGCGAGGGGAGTTGACGGCCTGAACGACTTGGACGCCCCAGGCGGTGTGGTCGCACATGTAGTCGTGGTGGTCGACTTTGCTGTTGAGAAGTTCCATGCAGATGGTGACGCCGTGGTCCTCGGCGATTTTCTTCACGCGATTGAGACCCGCGATGGTGTTTTTGGCGCCTTCGTCGTCGGACATGCCGCCGCGGTTTCCGGAGAAGGTGATCACGTTCGAAACGCCTGCTTTGGCGGCTAGCGGAATATATTTGCGAAAACCTTCTTCAATTTTGGCGTGATTTTCGAGGCGGTTCATGGCGCTGGGGATTTCGCCGCCTCCGGCATAGGCCATGCTGCAGATGAGGCCATAGCGGGGCGGAACTTCGTATTCTTCCGGATTCAAGAGATCGATGCCTTGCAAGCCGATTTGAGCGGCGTAGGCGCAGAGCTTGTCGAGGGGAACTTCGCGATAACACCAGCGAGAGGCGGATTGGCGGATGCGGCCTTTGCGTTTGACCGGAGCGTCTTGCTGCGACCAGGAAACGGCCGGGAGAGATGCGACGGTGACTCCTGAGATAGCGGTTTTGAGGACGGCGCGGCGGGACAGTTTAGACATAGCGGACAGGCAGAGTTTACCGGAGAAATTCTGAAGAAGAAGGAGAAATTATTTTTTCGGCGACTTGGATTTTGGGTCGGGCTTGCCCGGATCGGTTTCCGGGAGGGGCACGCCCCAGATGTCTTTTTCGGCCTGCAGTCCGAAGACGCCCACTTGGTTGGATTCACTGGTGCCCACGTGGCCAATCCAGACAACGCGGAAACGTGCGGTGCGCCAGCGGCGGCGGACTTCGATGGTTTGGCCGGGAGTGGTCAGGAAACCGATGCCGTCCAAACGCGCACCATCTTTGCTGAGATCCACGGTGTAGGCGGTTTGGGCGAAATTGTGGCCCTTGGGATCGGTGCCTTTGACGGTGACACGAAGAGCCTTGGGAACGCGAGGCTTCTTGCGGTTCTTTCGCCAAAAATCGGAAATGGGCTGTTTGAAGGCAAGACCGACGCGCGTTTCGCGGTCGGAGTACGGGTCAAGATAGGCAACGCGAACTTCCTGCTCCTGGCGGCTGCCTTTATGGATGAGGAAAGCGGTATCGCCGATTTCGAGCTTGGATTTCAGAATGACGAGGGCGCCGTTGGCGTTGACAACGACCGTTTCAGTGTCCTCGTGGAACGCGCCGCTGCCTTTGGCGAAGCCATAAATAACGACGGGAACGCGCATGGAGACGCGCTCGCTGGAACGCTGAACTTTTTTGTTGGGAGCGGCCCAAGTGGGCACGGGGAGCGATGGCGTTTCTTTTTTCCTGGGCTTGATGTCGTCGAGCGGGGCGACTTCGATGACTTCTCTGGGAATGCCGCGCTGGAGGCCGTGTTCACGGCATTTGAATTCCCAGGATTGGCCGAGGACCTGTTCAAAGGATTCCTCGCGATCCTTGAGCGTGACCCAGGAGTCGCTATCCCCGCGTGGGCACGCAAGCCGGACGGCAAAATTTCTAGGCATAGAGAAACCCCACAATTTCCCATCATACCCGTTGGGCAGGGAAGCAGAACGGCGGCCGGGAAGGTTTTCGTCGAAAAGTAACCGTCCGAGCGGACAGGGGGCGGGCATTCGAATTGGCTTACGGGCTGTAACTTTTGGGGGGTCGGAGACTCGCATGGGTGAACGGGAGGAGAGCCCAGAGGGGCTCCCCAATATTAAAAAAACAGAGGAGAGATTCGAATGATTCGCACGATCAAGGCAGCTTTGGCATTTGCGGGGTTGGCGGGGGCGCTTTCGCTTCAGCCGACGCTGCGCGCACAAGACAGCATGAAGCAAGATGACATGAAACACGACGACATGAAGCAAGACAAGATGCAGGACAAGATGCAGGACGACAAGATGATGCACGACGGCAAGGCCAAGACGCTGGAGACGGGAAAGTTCCATGGCAAAGTGCACAAGACCGAGGGCCGCGCCACGGTCTATCAAGAAGCGGATGGGAAACTGGTGCTGCGGCTGACCAATTTCAAGACTTCGAACGGGCCGGATGTCCACGTGATCCTGGTGGCCACGAAGGACGCGATGGACGATGCCAACTTCCTCAAGGACAACACGGAAAGGATCGAGTTGGGGAAGCTCAAGGGGAATGAAGGCGACCAGAATTATGAGATTCCTGCGGGGACGGATCTGTCGAAGTATCGGACGGTTTCGATTTACTGCGAGCGGTTTAACGCGAATTTTGGGGCGGCGCCGCTGGAGAAGTTCTAAGGAATCGAAAAAGAAGGAATCGGGCAGGTGAAACTGCCCGATTTTTTCTTTGGAGAAAAACGATGAATATGAATGCAGGATCGTGGGTGTCGCGTAACAAATGGATTTTTGCGGCGATCGGGATTCCCGTGCTGTTGGGCGCATGGTGGGCGTTCCGGCCGGAGAAGCTGTTCATCAACCAGAAAGTGAATGAGGCGGCGCCGGCCGCGCTGAGTTCGGAGCCCGAAGCGCTTTATACCGGACGGCTGGAAGGGAAAGTTCACCAGACGAGCGGGCGGGCGACGATTTATAAGACCTCGGACGGGAAAATGTACCTGAGGCTTTCCGATTTCACGACATCGAATGGGCCGGACGTGCATGTGTTGCTGGCGAAGGCGGAGGACAAGACGCTGGTGCAGGAGATTGTGAAAGGGAATTTGGATAGCGTGGAGCTTGGAACGTTGAAGGGGAATCAGGGCGATCAGAATTATGATTTGCCAGCGGCGGCGGATTTGAATCAGTATCAGGCGGTGGTGATTTATTGCGAGAGGTTTCACGCGATTTTTGGAGTGGCGAAGTTGGAGAAGTTTTAGGGAGCGGTGAAAACTGAAAGGCGCCGGCCTCCGAAGGCGGCCACTGCAAAGTTATTATGGAAACGAAGGCGACAACCGAGGCTGGACTGATCGCGCGGATTCTTGCGGGGGAGAAAGAACTGTTTCATGAGTTGATCCGGCCTTACGAGCGGATGGTTTATCTGACGTTACTGGCCATCATGAAGAACGAGGCGGAGGCGGAGGATGCGGCGCAGGAAGCGGTGATCAGTTCGTATCGCCATCTGGGGTCGTTTCGGGGGGACGCCAAGTTCAGCACGTGGCTGACGACGATTGCGATAAATGAAGGGCGCAAGCGGCTGCGGAAGGCGAAGGCGTCGGCGGAAGACTCGATTGAAGAAGAGGTGGAGGGGCAGGAAGGGGACTACACTCCGGCCCCGCTAACAGACTGGCGCGAGGTGCCGCTCGAGGCTTTGGAGCGGAAGGAACTTAGGGAAGCATTGCGGACGGCGGTGGCGGAGCTTCCCGACCTCTACCGGCACGTATTTATTTTGAGAGACCTGGAAGAACTGAACATCGAGGAAACGGCACAGGCAATGGGAATCAGTGTTAGTGTGGTGAAAGTGCGGCTACATCGCGCGCGCATCATGCTGCAAAAACGACTTGTGCCATACCTGAAAACGACTGCTCCCGCACGCAGGGGCTTCTTCGGGAGGGCGCTATGAAACTCGAGTGCAAACACGTCTGGGAGCACATCTCCGAATACATTGACGGCGCGGTGGATGCCAAGTTGCGAGAAGAGATTGAACGGCACCTGGAACACTGCGAAATTTGCTCGGCGATTCTGGATTCGACCCGGAACATTCTGGTGTTGACGGCGGATGATCGGACGTTTGAATTGCCGGTTGGATATAGCGAGAGGTTGCATGCGCGGCTGGCGAAGGAGCTAGAGGAAGCGGATAAAGAACCGCGAAAGAAATAGGTGTGGGAGCGGAAGGTCAGCGGCCGGGGAATAGGTAGCGATGGGCGAGGAATTCGGTGGCGAGCAGGGCGAGAGTGAGCACGGAGAGAGTGAATTGGAAAAATTCTGAGGTTTTCTTTTGCGTGGATACCGGTTGCTGACGCCAGGCGGAAGCGGGGCGTCTCCGCAGTCTCCAAATTTGCCAAAGTACAATTAGGTTTAGAACAGAGCCTATCAGCGCAAGAAGCATCATGGGGATGCGGATGGCGGCAATGTGCATGCGGTCGGCGAACTTCAATGCGCCCGAGGCAGCGGCGAAAGCGCCGATTCCAATCAAGAGACGGACGCCGTTGAGAGCGATGAAGGCGCTGCAGACGCTTTGAAGCACGGCGAAGAGCAACGCGGACCAGTTGATGAGCTTGATGTTGACGAGCGGCATCTTTGCCGAGGACGTTGCGGCGGTGGACGCAGATAGCTCAGCGGGATTTTGTGTTTCTTCGTTCATGATTGAACTCGCCAGATTCTAGCCTGATTCTAAGCTATTCACGATGGTTGACTATTGAGGGCAGGCGGCGCCACCGTCGATCCAGATCTTCATCTGGGCCACGGTGTCTGCGCGCGAGAGCGGAGGCAAGGTACGCCCGGTTCCAGGATTCCAGGCCCAGCCGACGAGATCGTCGGTGGAGACATGTTCGAGCAATTGCGGGAGGCTGCGGCCGCCGGTTTGCTTGGGATCTTTGAGTTGGCGGCAGAGTTCGGCGGGTGTGCGGCCGACGATGATCATTTTGTGCTCCGGAGCGGGGAGAGACCACTTGGGATTTCCGGGAGGCAGGTGTTCGCCGGAAAGATTGGCGGACTGGTGGCAGGTGTTGCAGCGCATGCCGTAGACGCCGTGGCCGTCCTTGCCGCGCACGACATTTTGGAGGTGGACGTGGCTGTCATCGCCTTGCAGAGGGGAGTCGCCGAAGGGGTGACAGTTTTGGCAGCGGGGCGAGGTGAAAACTTTGTAGACCTGCAAGAAGGCTTCGCGAGAAGCGGCGGCGTCCGGTTTTGGGTTTGGAGGCGCGGCGTGAATGGTAGCGATTTTGCAGACGGCGAACAAAAAAACGAGAATGAGCGCGGAAATCAAAAATGAGAAAATATTCTTGCGACCTGCGCTTGTGGCGTTCATGACTTGGTCTCACTTCCAGCGGCCAGATCGCTCGCGCGAATCGGGAGGCGTCGGATGCGCTTGCCAGTGACGGCGAAAATGGCGTTTGTAAGCGCAGGAGCCACGGGCGGTACGCTGGGTTCGCCGACGCCCGTGGGACTCTGTTCGCTCGGGACGATGTGGACTTCGATCTCCGGGGATTCGAACATGCGGAGCATGGGGTAGTCGTAGAAATTGTGCTGCTGGACGCGGCCGTTCTCGAGCGTGATTTCAGTCTTGAGCGCGGCGGTGAGGCCGAAGACGATGCCGCCTTCCATTTGGGCTTTGACGATGTCCGGATTGATGGTGCGGCCGCAATCCACGGCGCAGACGACGCGATGGACTCGGACGGTGCCGTCTTTCTCGACGGACGCTTCAACGACTTGCGCGACGTAAGTATCGAAGGAAAAGTGAGTGGCGATGCCACGGCCGCGTCCTGGTGCGAGGGGCTTTCCCCAGCCGCCTTTTTCGGCGACGAGATTCAGTACAGCCAACATGCGGGGTTGATTGGCGAGAAGCGTGCGGCGGAGTTCGTAGGGATCTTTTCCGCCGGCGTGAGCGACTTCGTCGAAAAAGCCTTCGACGGAGAAGCCGGTGTGGGAGTGGCCGACGGAGCGCCACCACTGTACGGGGACGCCGATTTTCGGCGAGTGCAAATCTACTTGGAGATTAGGAATGCCGTAGAGGAGATCGGCGGCGCCTTCGACGGACGCAGAGTCAATTCCGTCTTTGACGCCGTAGGGTTCGAATGCAGTGCCGGTGAGGATGGACTGGCCGACGATGGTGTGCGTCCACGCGACGGGATTGCCTTGGGCGTCGAGGCCCGCAGCGAAACGATCGTGCCACATAGGACGATACCAGCCGCCGGCGAGATCGTCTTCCCGTGTCCAGATCACTTTGACCGGAGCTTTGGCGACCCTGGCGACGTGCACGGCTTCGACGACGAAGTCGGAGGCGACATTGGCGCGACGGCCGAAGCCGCCACCGAGAAGCGTGGTGTTGAGTTTGACTTTTTCCGGGGGAAGGCCGGCGACTCGGGCAGCGCTGGCACGGTCGACGGTTTCGAATTGCGTGCCGGTCCAGAGTTCGCAACTGTCGGCGCGGAGGTCGACGACGCAATTGAGCGGCTCCATCATGCAGTGAGCGAGATAGGGAACATCGTACTCGGCGGTGATGGATTTTGCGGCGGAGGCCAGGGCGGCGGAGGGATCGCCGGTTTTTTTCGCAATGTTTCCGGGAGAGGCGGATTGTTTGGAGAAATCAGCGAGCATTTGTGGGGTAGAGAGATTGGCGTTCTCGCCGTCGTCCCAGGTGATTTTTAGTTTTTCGCGGCCAAGTTTGGCGGGCCAGAAAGCAGTGGCGATCACGGCGACGCCTGAGGGAATTTGCTCGACGGCGCGGACGCCTTTGATTTTGAGCGTTTCGGTGGCGTCGAAGCTCACTACTTTGCCGCCGAAGACGGGCGGACGTGCAACAAGAGCAAAAAGCATGCCGGGAATGCGCACGTCCAGGCCGAACTGGGCGGTGCCATTGGTTTTTGAGGGCGTGTCGAGCCGGCGGACGGATTTTCCGATCAAGGTGAATTGTTTGGGATCCTTCAACGGAATATCTGTTGGCGGCTTCGATTGCGATGCGGCAGCGACGAGGGAACCGTAGGTGGCTTTGCGTCCGGAGGCCTTGTGAATGACTACGCCTTTTTCGACGGTGCATTCGGAGGCGGGGACGTTCCATTTCTGCGCGGCGGCGTCAATGAGCATGAGGCGCGCCATCGCGCCCATTTTGCGGAAGCGTTCCCATTCGGAGGGTGTGGTGGTGCTGCCGCCGGTCATTTGGAGGCCGAAGACGGTGTGGTTGTAGGCAGCGTCCACCGGCGCGGGTTCGACTTTGATTTTAGACCAGTCGGATTCTAGCTCTTCGTTGAGCAACATGGGAAGGCTGGTGTAGACGCCCTGCCCCATTTCGGAATGGTTGGCGATGATGGTGACGGAATCGTCGGGGGAGATGCGGACGAAGGCGTTTGGCGCGAAGACAGCGCTACTTGCCAGCGGATTTTCCAACGTGCGAGCGGCGAGTTCGGGGATGTAGGCGGCGATGCAGAGGCCGCTGCCGATTGAGGCGGAAGTTTTCAGGAAATCGCGGCGAGGAATTCTGGTGGATGCAGCGCTCATGACGTCCTCTTTTCGACGCCAAGCTCGGCGGCGCGGTGGATGGCGCGGCGGATACGGGAATAGGTGCCGCAGCGGCAGATGTTGCCGGACATGGCTTCGTCAATATCCTTGTCGGTGGGTTTGGGATTCTCCTTCAAGAGAACGGCGGCGCTCATGATTTGTCCGGACTGGCAATAGCCGCACTGGGGGACGTCCACTTCGATCCAGGCGCGCTGGAGGGGATGGGACAAGTCGGAGGAAAGACCTTCGATGGTGGTGACGTGCTTGCCGGCGACGCGAGAGAGCGGTGCCACGCAAGAGCGAATGGCGGCGCCGTCCAGATGGACGGTGCAGGCACCGCAGAGGGCCATGCCGCAGCCGAATTTTGTGCCCGTGAGTCCCAGGGAATCGCGGATGACCCAGAGCAGGGGCGTTGAGGGGTCGTCGTCCACGGTTACGGATTTTCCGTTCAAGAAGAAGGAAGTCACGTTCGCCTCCGAAGAATTTCAGGAACATCCACCACAGAAGTGAGCCCAGGCGCGGCCTGGAAATCGCAAACGGTTCTACTTTGCTTCAGTTGGCGGTTGGATGCAACGGGCCGATTCTCCGTCACATGAAAAATGACTATTGAGGGGGCATCCACTTCATAAAGACAGCGGCGAGCGGGGGCAGAGTGAGAACGAGGGAGTAGGGTCGGCCTTGGGCGGGCTGATCCACGGCGTCCTGGCCGCCGCTATTCCCAACGTTCGAACCGCCGTAGTGCGCGGCGTCCGTGTTCATGATTTCCTTGTAGTAGCCGGATTTGGGAACGCCGAGGCGATAGCCGCCGCGAACAACGGGGGTGGCGTTAAAGATAGCGACGATCAGGTCTTGGGGAGTTTTGCCGCGACGGATGAAGGAGAGAACACTATTGTCCGCATCGTTGGCGTCAATCCATTCGAAACCGTGCCAGTCAAAATCCACTTGATGAAGGGCGGGCTCGGCGGCGTACAGATGATTGAGATCGGCGACCAGATGCTGGACGCCGCGGTGGGAATCCCACTGGAGCAAATGCCAGTCCAGGCTGTGGGCTTCGCTCCATTCGTGGCGCTGGGCGAGTTCCTGGCCCATGAAGAGGAGTTTCTTGCCGGGATGGGCGTATTGATAGGCGTAGAGCAGACGGAGATTGGCGAATTGCTGCCAGAGGTCGCCGGGCATTTTATGGAGAAGAGAATTTTTGCCGTGGACGACTTCGTCGTGGGAGAAGGGGAGCAGGAAATTTTCGGTGAAGGCGTAGAGGAGTGAGAAGGTGAGTTTGTTGTGTTCGTATTTGCGGTGGACGGGATCGTGGGAGAAATAATTTAGCGTGTCGTTCATCCAGCCCATGTTCCATTTGAAGCTGAAGCCGAGACCGCCGAGATAGGTGGGACGAGAGACGGCGGGCCAGGAGGTGGATTCTTCGGCAATGGTGAGGATGCCGGGGAATTTCTGGTGAGCCACTTCGTTCATGCGCTTGATGAAATCAATGGCATGGAGGTTTTCGCGGCCGCCGAATTGATTGGGAATCCATTCGCCGGGTTTGCGGGAGTAATCGAGATAGAGCATGGAGGCGACGGCGTCCACGCGGAGGCCGTCGATGTGGTATTTATCGAGCCAGAAGAGCGCGTTGGAGATTAAATAGTTTTGGACTTCGTTGCGGCCGTAGTTGTAGACCAGCGTGCCCCAATCGGGATGCGCGCCCTGGCGTGGGTCGGAGTGTTCGTAAAGATGCGTGCCGTCGAATTGGGAGAGGCCGTGCGTGTCGCGGGGGAAATGCGCGGGAGTCCAATCGAGAATGACGCCGATTCCGGCTTGATGGCAGCGTTCGACGAATTCCATGAATTCGGCGGGCGTGCCGTAGCGGCTGGTGACGGAGAAATAGCCGAGTGTTTGGTAGCCCCAGGAGCCATCGAAGGGATGCTCCATGATGGGAAGAAGTTCGATGTGGGAGTAGCCGAGCTCGTTGACGTAAGGAATTAACTGGTCGCCGAGTTCGCGGTAGGTGAGCCAGCGGTTGTGATCTTCGGGGACGCGACGCCAGGAGCCGAGATGGACTTCGTAGACGGAGACGGGTGATTCGAACCAATTTTTTTGCGCGCGGTGGGAGAGCCAAGCGGCGTCATTCCATTGGTGATGATCGAGGCGGGTGACGACGGAGCCGGTATTGGGGCGAAGCTCTGAGCGGAAGGCGTAGGGATCGGCCTTGAGCGGAAGAATGTTGCCGCTGGGGCCGACGATTTCATATTTATAAATGGCGCCTTCGTTGAGCTCGGGAAGGAAGATTTCCCAGAGGCCGGACGAGCCGCGAGCGCGCATGGGATGGACGCGGCCGTCCCAATGATTGAAATCGCCGACGACGCTGACGCGGCGAGCGCTGGGCGCCCAGACGGCGAAGTGGACGCCGCGGACGCCTTCGAGGGTGATGACGTGTGCGCCGAGTTTTTCGTAAGTATCGTAGTGGCGGCCTTCGCCCATGAGGTAGAGATCGAATTCGCTGAGCACGCAGGGGAATGCGTAAGGATCGTAGATTTCGAAGGGGTCGCCGTAGTGGGTTCGCCCCTGGATTTTGTAACTGCCGGGAGCGGGGGCTGTAGTTTGGTTCGAAGGCCAGGTGGCTTCGAAGAATCCTTCGGGGCGGAGCTTAACGGCGTCGGTGACTTTCGCGGGAGCGAGTGTGGCGCCTTCAATCGCGGGAGGTCTGAGGGAGATGGAGGCTTCAGCGGCCCAGGGGAGAAAAAAACGGACGACCCAGTTGCCGTTCACGGCATGCGGGCCGAGAAGGCCGAAGGGATCCGCGTTGCGCGCCGCGAGGATGGCGGTGATTTGCGCGTTGAGGCGCGGGTCGCCGGACTCTGCTGGCGCTGCAGGATGTATAGCTGGGCGTTGCTCGGACACGAGGATGATCTCCATGAACCGGCGAATGCAGCGCGGAGCGGAGCTGTGAACATCCCCCTGAACTCTGCCCCACGTCCCTTGCATTCTATGGCGTTGGGAGAGAAATGCCAAACGATGCGTGACGAGTCTGCGCCGGCTGAAGTTGGAGGGAGGAAGAGGCTTGCGGGTGTGCGGCACAGGAGATAGAGTGCGGGAAGATCGCGCAACGATTGTTCGAACGCGGAGATTAGTAGAAGCGAAGAAGGAGCGGACCATGACCATGCGGATATTCCTCGGGCTGCGCGTCTTATTTATTGTTATTGGCGGGGTGGCAGTGGTGATGACGAGTTACGTGAGCGAGGCGCAGGACCGGTCACAGGCGCGGTCGATGGTGATCTCGCGGAATGGAATTGTTGCGGCGGAGTCACCTCTGGCGGCGCAGGCGGGAGCGAAGATTCTGGAGCACGGCGGGAACGCGGTGGACGCGGCGATTGCGACGAACGCGATGATGGGCGTGGTCGAGCCGATGATGAATGGAATTGGCGGCGATTTGTTCGCGATTGTGTATGACGCGAAGGGAAACAAATTGTATGGATTGAATGCGAGCGGCTGGGCGCCGAAGGGATTGACGATCGAGTATTTACAGAAACTGGGCCTGAAGAGCATGCCGCAGCAGGGCGTGAATGCGATCACGGTGCCGGGAGCGGTGGAGGGTTGGCAGAAACTTGCGGATAAATTTGGGCGGAAGAAACTGGCGGAGGATTTGGCGGCGGCGATTCGAACGGCGCAGGACGGATTTCCGGTGCCGGAATGGGCTGCGGCGTATTGGGGAATGGAAGTGGATCACCTGCGAACGGATGAGACGGCGACGAAGGTTTTCCTTCCACAGGATCGCCCGCCGAAAGTAGGGGAGATTTTTCGCAATCCCGATCTGGCGTGGTCGCTGCAACAGATTGCGATGCATGGGAAAGATGCGTTCTACAAAAAAGAGATTGCGGCGAAGATTCTTGAGTCCATGAAGCGGCATGGCGGGACGATGAC
Organism: Acidobacteriota bacterium; assembly: GCA_013289835.1. GTDB lineage: Bacteria > Acidobacteriota > Terriglobia > Acidiferrales > UBA7541 > Acidiferrum. The sequence continues at coordinate 94,839 of JABCZG010000013.1, forward strand.
GGCGCAGGACCTGACGGAATTTTCCGGCGAATGGGTGGAACCGATCTCCACGACGTACCGGGATTGGACAGTTTACGAGTTGCCTCCAAACGTGCAGGGAATGGCGGCGCTCGAAATGCTGAACATCATGGAGACGTTTCCGCTGGGGCAGAAGGATTGGGGATTTGGCTCGACGAAGGCGCTGCACGCGATGATCGAGGCGAAGAAGCTGGCCTACGCGGATTTGGTGAAGTACATCGGCGATCCGCGAAAACAAAAACTGCCGGTGACCACGTTGCTTTCGAAAGAATGGGCGGCGCAGAGGGCCAAGTTGATCGACGCGGACCATGCCAACTGCGATGCGACCGCGGGAGAAATGCCGGCGGGAAGCGACACGACGTATTTAAGCGTGGTGGACCGGGACGGAAACATGGTGTCTTTGATTCAGAGCAACTATTCGTCGTTTGGATCGGGAATCGTCGCGGAGGGGACGGGATTTGTGCTGCACAATCGCGGGGGGCTGTTCAGCATGGATCCGTCGTCGCCGAATGCGCTGGCCGGGAGGAAGCGTCCGCTGCATACAATTATTCCGGCGTTTGCGCAGAAGGGCGACACGCGCGTGGCCTTTGGGATTATGGGTGGCTGGAACCAGTCTCAGGCGCACGCGCAATTTGTGGCGAACCTGGTGGACTTCAAGATGAATATTCAGGCGGCGATGGAAGCGCCGCGGTTCAGCAAGATCACGTTCAACGGCTGCGACGTGATGATGGAGAACCGCTTCGGACAGAATGTGCGGAATGAATTGACGGCCAAGGGGCACAAGATTGATTTGAAGGGAACGTTTTCAAGTGTGGTGGGCGGGGGACAGGCGGTTATGCGGGATTTCGCGGCGGGGGTGAATTATGGGGCTTCGGACCCCCGAAAAGATGGACAGGCGGTGGCGGAAGTACCTTTTGAATAGGGCTCTTGGTGCCAAAAACCGGCGAATTCGGGGCTTTGAACGCTCCCAGAGACTTCCCTAAAAGGGTTCTAGTTGTGCATAATTCTGCCTCCAGGGCCGGAAGGACAGGTATGGTCTTGGAGTAAAGTTAGTGGAATGTGTAGGTTAGGAGGGCCGGGCTTGGCCCAACAGTTGCACCTGTACCAATGGCCAGGGAGCGCCGCCCGCAGCCAAGCGACCTGGATGGGGAGACCCGAATGGGGCACGCTCGAGCCGCTCAGAGTCTGGTACGATTTCTGGCAATTTCAGCTGCAGCGTTTGTATTTCTTCCGTCGAGCCATGCGCAGACCGTGAACGTTTCCGGCCGGTATGAGTGCGCACAGGCGAAGGTGCATGGGAAGGACGTTCCGTGCACGGGGGCGCCTCTGATCCTGAAGAGTGACGGGCGATTTGAATTGCGCGGGTGGGAAGGAAGTTACCTGGTCAGCGGCGAGTGGGTGGAGCTATCGGATTCGCTGATCAAGGCGCGCGCGAAGATTGAGCCGGGCCACAAGATTGTGTTGCGATGCTATGGCAAACACGGCCTGGTGGAAATGGTGTATGAACGGCGGGTGGCGGAGCTTGGGAAGACCGCGCTGATTTAAGAAAATTTCCTTCCGGGTTTGAACAGGCCTAAGAAACTTACTCACACGCATATTCAGGCGGAGAGATTCGACGCGACTAGTGTGGCGTCATCTTCCGCCTATTTGTATTTGGCCTGAGTTGACGTCGACGCGCTCGCTTTGACTGACCTCGTTTTGCCCAGCGCGGGAAATCACATCGGAACTGACTTCCTTGGTCTCTGAGGCAAGGGCGGGGCCGATCTTCTCGAAGGGAACATTCAGGATCGGATATTCACGCCAGTCTTTGTAATCGAAATGCCACCATTCGGATTCGTAGACGGTGAAGCCTTCGGATTCCATGGCGCGGCGGAGGAGATCGCGATGCCAGCGCTGTAGCGAAGTGCCGCCGGGATAAGCTGGGAAAGAGCGCGGGGACATTTCATCGTAGGTTCCGGGCATTTCGATGGGTTTTCCCATGGCGAGATCGTAAAGCGTGAGGTCTACCGCGCAGCCGCGATTGTGGCGGGAGCCTTGTGCCGGATCGGCGACGAAGATTTTGCCTTCGGACGGCGTGGCGTCCCAAAAAATCTTAGTGACGTACCAGGGACGATAAGCGTCGTGGATGAGCAGGCCATAGCCGAGGGGTTTTAGTTTTTGCTGGACACGAAGGAGGGCATCGGCGGCTGGGCGCTGAAGAAAGGCGCGAGCTTGGGAATAGAGGGGAGTGCCGAGGAAATTGTTTGAGGTGGCGTAGCGGATATCGAGATGAATTCTGGAGTCGAGAGGTGCGAGTTCGACGAGGTCGGGTTTCCGGAATGGGCCGGGCTCGACCGGTGGAGTTGCCGTGAGAGCAACCTTGGTGAGTTGCTCGATAGTCCGTAGGCGACCCTTGGAACCTGCAGTCGCGTCCTGAGTAGAGACGCGGTGGAAAAGCGGAGGCAGATTGAATCCCTTCACTTTTCTGGAAGCGTCACGGACAAATTGAACTTTTATTCTGTTGCCCGAGCCCATCTCAAAAAAATCTCCGAGCAGCGCATCCTCTGTGAGCTGAGTCGGTCGTGAGGCTAGTTTGGAAGAGTCCTCCAGTTGAAACGCCAACTGTCCGTCGCTTTCCAAAACGTAAAGCGTTTTCTTGGAGTCCTCATCTCGGTAAATGCCAATCAAGTCCTTCCATCGTTCTGGGGCATCTGCCGGTTTTGGGCCTGGAAGGAGAGCGTTAGACGATTGGGCGAACGAAACCCAGGCGAAGAAGAAGCCAAGAAAGAGGGCCGCGACAGCGCGTTTCTTGAGGAGAAAGTCGAATTTATCGTTCACGCCGGAACACCCCTCGAATCGCTAAACGTTTGATTTGATCGGTTGGCAAACGACATGATAGCCGAGTCCGGGCGAGGGCGGCGCTTAAACGAGGCAGACGTTGGTCTCAGGCGCTGTACCAGCGAGGGCCTTTGCGTTGTTCCTCGGAAATTTCCTTGGCGAGGGCGAGGGTTCGCGAGCGGCGATACTGGCCGACGGCCGCGAGGATGGCGTTGACCAGGGCGATGGGAGCGACGTAGGAGGTGCCAAAGAAAGTGGATTCGATGGAGGCCAGGAAAACTTCGTCGCAATCCCGCGCGAGAGGAGACACGTAGGTGTCGGAGATACCGACGCAGTAGGCGCCGCGAATGCGGGCTTGCTGTACACCTTCTACCGTTTGCCGAAGGCCGCGGCGGAAGCTGATGGCGATGACCAGGTCTTGTTTGTTCACCACGCGCACGATGTGCGTGATCCTTCCCGTCGAAGTGGCGCAAATGATCGGCAGATCCAATGCGCTGAGTTGGTATTCAAAATGACTGGCCAGTGTGGACGCCAAGTCACCTGCGATCAAAACGATGCGGCGCGCGTCATAAAAGCGCTTTGCCAAGGCCACGAGGCGGCGGGCATCGAGGCTGTTTTTGAGGCCCTGTAGATTTTTCAAATCCTGTTCGAGTGAATCGCGGACATGAGCCGGCATGCTGGCGTCACTTCCGCCGGACTGCATGGTGTCCAGGGCGGTGGCGAAGGCCAGGGAAAGTTCGTGCAAATGACGCTGGAACTCGCGGTAGCTCGGAAAGCCCAACCCGCGGACGATCCGGACAATCGTCGCCGGGTCAGTCTTGAGGCGCTTGGCCATGGCGCGCACGCTAAGCAGAACGTACTCGCGCGGGTGTTCCAGGATTGGCCGAATAGTTTCCTGCCGCTTGATGCTTAGGAGATCAATACGTTCTGCTAGCTGCGGGGTGGGGTCTTTGGAAGAAACCTCGTTGCGTTTCATCACGCGAGAGGATTGCCTAATTCCGGGCGCATGTCAACCCGACCGTATTCTTAACGTGACGATAAACAAAAACACAAGCCGGGCGCTATTTTTTCGAGGCCGCTGATTTGCTTTCCAGGCCGGGTGCGATGATGGGCTGCAGGAAAGGCATCATGGAGCGTAGCTTGGGGCCGAGTTGTTCGATGGGGTGATGCTGCTCACGCTGGCGCGTGGCCAGGAAGTTCGGGCAGCCCTTTTCGTTTTCTTCGATCCATTTCTTGGCGAAGCTGCCGTCGCGAATTTCGGCCAGGATTTTGCGCATCTCCTCGCGTGTTTGCTTGGTGATGATGCGAGGGCCGGCGGAGTAGTCGCCTTGCTCGGCGGTATCGCTGACGGAGTAGCGCATGTAACTGAGGCCGCCACGATAAATCAGATCGACGATGAGCTTGAGTTCGTGGAGGCATTCGAAATAGGCGACTTCGGGTTGGTAGCCGGCTTCCGTGAGCGTTTCGAATCCTGCTTTGATGAGTTCACTGACGCCGCCGCAGAGAACGGACTGTTCGCCGAACAGGTCTGTTTCCGTTTCTTCGGTAAAAGTGGTTTCGAGGACACCGGCGCGAGTGCAGCCGAGTGCTTTGGCATAGGACAGTGCGAGGGCTTTGGCTGTGCCAGAGGCATCTTGCTCGACTGCGAGAAGAGCGGGCGTGCCGCCGCCTTCGGTGAAAACTTCGCGAACGCGATGGCCAGGAGCTTTGGGAGCGATCATGGAGACGTCAACGGTTTTCGGAGGCTTAATGGTGCCGAAGCGAATGTTGAAGCCATGCGCGAACATGAGAGTCTTGCCGGATTTGAGATTGGGCTCGATGGCGTCGTGATAGAGTTTTGGCTGCTTGGTGTCCGGGGCGAGAATCATGATGACGTCGGCCCAGGCCGCAGCTTCGGACGGTGTGCTTACGGTCAGGCCTTCCTTTTCGGCTTTGGCGCGGGAGGCGCTGCCTTCGGGGAGGCCAACGCGGACGGAGACGCCGCTGTCGCGCAGGTTTAGCGAATGCGCGTGGCCTTGGGAGCCGTAGCCGATGATGGCGACTTTTTTCGCTTGGATCAGGGAAAGGTCTGCGGAATTGTCGTAGTAAAGATTTGCCATTTGCTTCCTCTCGGGACCGGTTTGCGGTCGTAAGATTTTCTGTTGTTGAAATACTTGGCGAACTTTTGAATTTTTTCTGCGCTTCAAGAGGACAGGCAGGAATGCCTGTCCTACTGGGACTTCACGGCGACTCCTTCGGGTACTTCGGGTGGAGCGATGGGGGGACGGAGCAGGTCGCCGCCGCGGGTCATGGAGATGCGGCCGCTGCGGGCCATCTCGAGAACGCCGAAGGGGCGCAGGACTTCTAGCAGGCCGTCGATTTTGTCCACGGTGCCGGAGACTTCGATGATCAGCGATTCGGGAGCGACGTCCACAACGCGCGCGCGAAAGACTTTGATCAATTCCATGAGGTGCGGGCGATTTTGCTGGTCGGCCGAGACTTTGATCAAAGCGAGATCGCGTTCCAGCAAGGCGCGGCTGGAGATGTTTTCCGCGAGGAGGACATCTACTAATTTTTCGAGGCTGGCTTCGAGGCGGTGGGCGCCCTTTTCATCGGTATGCGCGACGATGGTCATGCGAGCAATTTCTTCATTCTCGGTCGGACCGACGGTGAGCGAATCAATGTTGATAGCGAGGCGGCGCGCCAGGGAAGACACGCGGTTCAGGACGCCAGGTTTGTTTTCGACATAGGCGATGAGTGTTTGCATGGTGTCCTCTTCTTACGGCTCGGTTGCTGTTTCGACGAGCGGATTATTGGGGCGGCGAATCATGTCGCTCAGGGACGCGCCGGCGGCAACCATCGGATACACGGAATCTTCCTGCTCAACGCGGAAGTCGATGAGCACGGTTTCGGCCGATTCACGGGCAGAACGAATGACGGGCACGACTTCGGCGCGCTTGGTGATGCGTTCGCCCCGAATGCCAAAAGCGTTTGCGAGAGCAGCAAAATCCGGCGCGACGAGCGGCGTGGCGACGTAACGCTTGTCGTAGAAGAATTCCTGCCACTGGCGGACCATGCCCAGAAAACCGTTATTGATGATGGCGATCTTGATGTTGATCTTTTCCTGGACGATGGTCGCGAGCTCGCTCATGGTCATTTGAAAACCGCCATCGCCGACGACAACCCAGACTTCGCTATCGGGCTTGGCGAACTTGGCGCCGATGGCAGCAGGCAGAGCGAAGCCCATAGTGCCGAGGCCGCCGGAAGTGATGAGCGTGCGCGGGCGATTGTGGTGATAGTACTGCGCTTCCCACATTTGATGTTGGCCGACGTCGGTCACGACAATGGCTTCGCCGTTCGTTTCTTTCCAGAGGTCGTTGATGACGTGAGCGGCGTAGAGATGGCCCGTGTCCGGCAGGCTCTGAATATCGCGCACGGCGGAGTCGCCCTTCAGTTCGGCAATGTGCTGAATCCATGCGCCATGGTCGCGATTTTCGATGAGCGGAGTTAGTTTTTCGAGGACTTCGCGCGCATCGCCAACCAGGGCGGCGTCGACCTGGACGTTCTTATTGATTTCCGCGCGATCAATTTCGATGTGAATTTTGCGCGCGTTCCTTGCATAGGTGCGCAGGTCGCCGGTAACACGGTCGTCAAAGCGCATGCCCACGGCGATCAGTAGGTCCGCTTCCTGAATAGCGTTGTTGACCCAGGCTTCGCCGTGCATTCCCATCATGCCCAGATTCAAGGGATCCTTGGCAGGGAAGCAGCCGATGCCGAGGAGGGTCATGGCGACGGGATAGTTGCCGGCGCGGACGAATTGCTCGAAGGCCTGCATCGCGCCGGAAACCATGATTCCGTGGCCGGCAAGAATAAGCGGGCGCTTCGCGGTGTTCAGAAGTTCCACGGCGCGATCGAATTCCACTTTGTCGTGATTGCTTCGTATGCGCTTTGGGGGCAGTTTTGGCGCGGAGGCTTCCCAATCAAACTCCGCAGAGGCCTGTTGCGCGTCTTTGGTGATGTCCACGAGGACGGGGCCGGGGCGACCGCTGCTGGCGATGATGAACGCTTCGCGGATGGTGCGCGCGATGTCTTCGGCGCGAGTTACGACGACATTGTGTTTCGTGATGGGCATGGTGATGCCGGTGATGTCGATTTCCTGAAAGGCATCGGAGCCGAGCACTTTGCTGCTGACCTGGCCGGTAATGCAAACGACCGGTGAAGAGTCCAGCATGGCGGTGGCGATGCCAGTGACCATGTTGGTTGCCCCGGGCCCGGAGGTAGCCATGGCGACGCCGACGCCGCCGCTGGCACGCGCGTAGCCGTCAGCCATGTGAGTGGCGCCTTGCTCGTGGCGCACCAGGATGTGATGCAGCTTCGATTTGCCAAGCGCGTCGTAGACCGGAAGAATGGCGCCGCCGGGATAACCGAAAAGTTCGCGCACGCCGAGACGCGTGAGCGATTCGCAGAGAATTTCCGCACCCGTGAGCTTCATAGAGTCCTCGCTGGGGAGCCAGGTTGCACTGGCAAAGAAAAGGTTGTGGGAACGGCTGTGACCGCGCCCAAAGAGGAAGAGGAGACTAGTAAAGCGTACTTGGCCATGACGCCACTCGAGAAGCGAGGAGCAGGCGATTTCCACGAAGCGAGCCGCTGTTGGATCTGCGCAGGAGTGAGCTCCACGTTTAGTTGCCTCTTGGGAATGTCGAAAACGATGGAATCTCCGTCCGCAATCGCAGCGATGGGGCCGCCGTTGGCGGCTTCCGGAGCGACATGGCCGGCCATGAGGCCGTGGGTGGCGCCGGAAAAGCGGCCGTCAGTGACCAGCGCAACGGAATCGCCGAGGCCTGCGCCTACAAGGGCCGCAGTAACCGCGAGCATTTCACGCATGCCAGGGCCTCCTTTGGGGCCTTCGTAGCGAATGACAACAACATCGCCAGCTTTGATGGCGCCATTTTCGACCGCGGCGAACGCGGCTTCTTCGTCATCGAAGACGCGAGCGGGGCCGCGGAAATTCTGGAGATCGTGGCCGGCAACTTTCACGACGCAGCCCTCTGGAGCAATATTTCCTTTCAGGATGACGAGCCCGCCGGTGGGCTTGAGCGGCGCGTCAAGTTTGCGGACGACCTGCTGCGACGGCGTTTCTTTCGCAGCGGACGCTTCCTGGGCGAGCGTTCGTCCGGTGACGGTGATGGCGTCACCGCGGAGCAGTCCTGCTTCAAGCATGCGCTTTGCGATGAGCGCAGTGCCGCCTGCTGCATAGAGATCGGTGGCGACAAAACGGCCACCGGGCTTCAGATCAGCAAGAATCGGAACGCGGGAACTGATGCGATCGAAATCATCAATGGAAAGAGAAATCTTCGCTTCGTTGGCGATGGCGAGAAGATGCAACACGGCGTTGGTCGAGCCGCCGGTGGCGGCCACGCCCGCGATGGCATTCTCGATCGCCGTTTTTGTAATGATTTTGGAAGGCGTGACGTCGCGCCGGAGAAGTTCGAGAACCAGTTCGCCCGCGCGATGGCCGGCGTTGCCCTTCGCCGCGTTGGTAGCGGGAACGCTTGATAGGCCCATGGGCGCGATTCCGAGAAACTCGCAGACCAAAGCCATGGTGTTGGCGGTGAACTGTCCGCCACAGGCACCGGCCCCGGGACAAGCAGCGCCTTCGAGCGACCGGAGCTGTGCATCCGTCATTCTGCCGCGGCCATGCATGCCGACAGCTTCAAAGACGTCTTGAATGGTGACAGAGTGTCCCTCGAACTGGCCAGGAGCGATGGAGCCACCATAGAGGATGAGTCCAGGAATATTCAAACGAGCCAAAGCCATGACGCCGCCGGGGATGGTTTTGTCACAACCCACGAGGACGATCAACGCATCGAAGAGATTGCCGCGAGTAACCAGTTCGATGGAGTCGGCGATCACTTCGCGGCTGACGAGCGACGTGCGCATGCCCTCGGTGCCCATGGTGATGCCATCGGAAATGGACACGGTGTTGAATTCGAGCGGTGTGCCGCCGGCAGCGCGAATGCCGTCCTTCACGTGCTGCGCGAGTTCGCGAAGATGGAAGTTGCAGGGGCCGATCTCTATCCAGGTATTCGCCACGCCGATGAGGGGTTTCTTGAAATCATCGTCGGACAGGCCCGAGGCGCGGAGCATGGCGCGCGCCGGGGCGCGATGGGCGCCGTCGGTCAGAGTGTGGCTGCGCGGTTTGGAAGAATTCTCGCTCACTTCCGAATCCCTTCGATGGCCAGTAACTGCTGCCATCCAAAAATCCAAGGCCCAAAAACAACTCAGGCCATCATCCTGGTCTGGATGATGGCCCCGAAACCTTCCGGAGATGCTCTACTAGGCCGCCATCATCCGCCTGTGGTCCCCCGTACAGGGACGGAAATATTTCGTACGTCGACGCGGTGTACACAAGGGATCATTACGCCCCCTCTTGCAATGCGGTTCAGCGCGATGGCAACGGTCGACATAAGTGTTCGCCATCAAACTAGCAGCATGGAGGTAGAAAGTCAATGAGTCAAATTAATAGTTATGCTGAATCAAATAAAAACAAGTTATACAGGCTGAATCCCAACTTGAAACTGCCGCTCGTTCCCCGAGGCTGCGCTTTCCGGTCATCGCGACGTGGCGGACATCTTCCTCCGCGTCGCGACATCTAACAGGAGTGAGTTTGCGGGAGCAAGCTTGAAGGCAAAGTCAGGAGAGATCATGGGGCGAGAGACGGACGTGCTAGTTGTTGGGGGAGGGCCGGCTGGGTTGGCTGCGGCGATTGCTGTGCGAAAGAAAGGACTTGAAGTGATCGTCGTGGACGGCGCTAAACCGCCGATCGACAAAGCGTGTGGGGAAGGGTTGATGCCCGATACGGTTTCGGCGCTTGGCGAGCTGGGGATCAGAATTCATGCGGATGAGGGGCAGAGGTATCGAGGCCTTCGGTTTCTCGACGGAACGATTTCGGCGGAAACGAGTCTTCTTGATGCGCCCGGCATCGGAGTCCGCCGGACAGTGCTTCACCAGAGAATGGTGGAACGAGCGGAAGAATGCGGGATTTCTTTGCTGTGGAACACATTGGTGACCGGGCTCACGCCCAATGGTGCCGTGGTTGGCGGAACCGAGTTGACAGCGAAGTGGGTCATCGGTGCAGACGGAATCCGCTCGCGGGTGAGGCGCTGGCGCGGATTGGATCCAAGTTCTCAGGGCGCCGTGCGCTTCGGGCACAGGCGCCATTATCGAGTGAAGCCCTGGACAGATTATATGGAGATTTACTGGGGAAGAGGGATGCAGGCCTACGTGACCCCAATCGGAAACGAAGAAACATGCGTCGTATTGATTGCGGACAATCCGCAAACGCGATTCGAAGAAGCCAGGCGGGAGTTTCCAAGGCTAGCCAGCAGTCTGGAAGGCGGGGAATTGAACAGCGCCGAGCGAGGCGCCGTGACGGAAATGCGCAGTCTGGAGCGCGTGTACCGAGGGAACGTCGCGTTGATTGGAGATGCCTCTGGGAGCGTGGACGCCATCACGGGTGAGGGGCTTTTACTGGGCTTCCAGCAAGCAATGGCATTGGCGGAAGCTCTAGAAGCGGAAGATTTGGAGATGTATCAAAAGGCGCATCGCCGGCTGGCCAAGCGGCTAAAGGCTATGGGCCGTCTCCTCCTGTGGCTTGGTCGGAGCGCGGCAGTCCGGCGCCGAGCCCTGAAGGCGCTGGCGAATGATCCGGAGCTATTCACCCGGCTGCTGGCAGTCCACGCCGGAGAAAGTTCGCCGAGACAGTTCGCGACAACGAGCATGCGGCTTGGCTGGCAATTTCTGACCGCCTAATTTAAAAGGGATGATCATGCATCTGCTCCGGCTCCGGGCCCCGTCGCTGTCCCCGGCCTCTATCCTCGCGATTACAGCGCTGCTGGTGCTCAGTGCATTGCCCCAGCATGCGGCACCACAGACGTTTGCGGGGGAGCTTGTACTTAATCTGGATCCCGCGCAGAGCCAAATGCGCTGGTCGCTTGGGAGCACGGTCCACACGGTGCATGGAACGTTTGCCCTGAAGCAAGGATCGCTTCAGCTGGAACCTAAGAGCGGCAAAGCCAGTGGCCAAATCGTCGTGGACGCCACCAGCGGAAACAGTGGCAATGATTCTCGCGACAAGAAAATGCACAGGGAGGTCCTCGATAGCGCGCATCACGGGGATATCGTTTTTCGGCCAGACCGCGTGGAAGGGAAGATTTCCGATCATGGAACTTGCAGTGTGCAGGTGCACGGGGTGTTTGTGCTGCTCGGCAAAGAGCATGAATTGACGGTGCCGGTTCAAGCGGATCTTGCTGCGGACCATTGGGCGGGCAGCGCGAAGTTCAGCGTGCCCTTCATTGACTGGGGTTTGAAGAATCCGAGCAACTTTCTATTAAAAGTGGATCATGTTGTGGAAGTTGAACTGGAACTGAAAGGCAGCTTGCAAAGAGTAGGCGCGCCGTAATCCCGCGTCATTCTTCCGATTCCTGGGTCACGATGTGGACGTCCACGGCGGGCGATTCACGCAAGAATCGGTGCACGGCCGAAAGGTAAAGATACTTGCGCCAGTCACGTATGGCGGCGCGTCCGAAAATCACCTGCGTGATGTGTTTGGAGCGGACGAACTCCGCGACGCTATCGGCAACGCTGCGGCCTTTCAGACGAATCACTTTTGCACCGAGGCTTTCCGCGAACCGCAAATTAGCAGTGAGAGCGCCATGGTCTGCTTTTTTTAGGCCGAATTCGCGATCCACATGGACCACATAGAGTTCGGCATCCATGCGGCGGGCCATGCGCGCGCCTCTGGCGATCAAATACTGCCCCGTGGGATTGGAAGAGATGCACACCGCAATGCGCTCGCGCACGGCCCAGTTTTTCCGAATGTCCTGGGCTTCCATGTAAGATTCGAGACTGCGGTCCACCTGTTCCGCGACTTGGCGAAGAGCGAGTTCGCGAAGAGCGATTAGATTCCCGCGGCGGAAGAAATTCTTCAGCGAGCGCTCGACTTTTTCAGTGCTGTAGACGTCACCCCGCTTCATGCGGTTTTGCAGGGCCTCGGGAGTGAGATCGACCATGACGGTTTCCGTGGCCGTGAGGGGCACCCAATCGGGAACGGTTTCGCGCACGGTAATGCCAGTAATCGAGCGCACAATCGGCGCGATGCTCTCGATGTGCTGGATGTTGAGCGTGGAGACCACATCTATTTTTGCCGCGAGGAGTTCCTGCACATCCTCATAGCGTTTGCGGTGTTTGCTGCCGGGGATATTCGTGTGAGCTAACTCATCCACCAAAACAACCTGTGGGCGGCGCGCGAGGATGCCGTCCACGTCCATCTCCTCGAAGATAGTGCCCTTGTATTCGATCTTTTGCCTGGGAACGGACGGAATCTGCTTGAGGAGCTCTTCAACCCCTTTTCGGCCGTGGGTTTCGACGACGCCAATCACGACATCCTCGCCGCGGCTCTTGCGGCGGATGGCTTCGCTCAACATGCTGAACGTTTTGCCTACACCCGGGGCGTAGCCGAGAAATAGCTTAAAGATGCCGCGCGGCTTTTGCGACGGAGAGGCAATCTCCAACCAGTCTTCCGGCTTCTTCGGCAAAGGATTATCTTCTCCGCGGCAAATCGCGCGCCTGAGTTAGAATGTGGAAATGCAGAGATTCCTCGCGAGCCGGGCCTTTGGGTCTGCACTGTCCATCATCGTCATTGCCGGCATCGCGTTTCTGTACCGCCATGTCCTGGTCGTAAATCAGACTACCGTCGCGCTGAGTTTGCTTCTGGCCATTCTAGCAGTTTCGGCAGTTTGGGGAATGGCGGTCTCGGTGTTCATGTCCATTGTGGCGATGCTGGTATTCAACTATGAATTTCTGCCACCGATCGGAACGCTAACCATCGCCGATCCACAAAATTGGGTGGCTCTCGGGGCGTTCCTTGTCACATCCATCATGGGCAGCCAGCTTTCGGCTCGGATTCGGAAAGAAGCGGACCAAGCGAATGGCCGGCGCCGGGAGATTGAGCGGCTCTACAAGTTCAGCCAGAAATTGCTGGGAGAGGGAAACGTCATCCAGCTGATGAATGCGATTCCCAATTATGTCGTAGAGAGTTTCGAGGCCGGCGCAGCGGAATTGTTTTTGCCTCAAAAAGACAAGTTCTACAGGTCTGGGTTCGGGGCCTCCCACCTGGACGAAGAGAAGATGAAAGCGACCTTCCTAAGGGATGAGTCGACGATCGAGACGCAGCAGAGTCTTTATTTCATCCCAGTGCGGCTTGGAGTCCGGGCGATCGCGAGTCTGGGAATTTCCGGAGCGCGGCTTTCGCGGCAGACGCTCGATGCGGTGGGCAGCCTGGTCGCGATTGCCATCGAGCGTGCCCGCGCGGTGGAGCAGCTCGGCCAGACAGAGGCGGAGAGGCAAGGAGAGCGCCTGAAATCCGCCCTGCTGGATTCCGTCACGCATGATTTCCGCACGCCGCTGACTTCCATGAAAGCGGCAGTGACCAGTTTGCTTGCCAGTGCCAAGACAAACGCCGAGCAGCGTCATGAATTGCTCACCATTATCAACGAAGAGTGCGACCGCTTGAACCACCTGGTGGAAGAGGCTTCAGAGATGGCGCGGCTGGAAGCGGGGGAGATCGAATTGCATTTTGCGCCGACGCCGATCGAAGAGATTGTTCAGGACGCTTTGGCGCAGATGAAGTCCTCGCTTGCGGGTCGCGCAGTGCATGTGAAACTCAGTCCGGATTTGCCGCGTGTGAAGGCCGACCCGGATCGAACCAAAGACATACTGGTGAATCTAATCGATAACGCCAATCTGTATTCGCCGAAGGAGGAACCCATCACCATTTCGGCGGAAATCACCGGCGATTGCGTGACGACGCATGTGGCGGATCGCGGGCCGGGCATCGAAGATTTCGAGCAGGGGATGATCTTTGACAAATTTTACCGTGGAAAAGATCAGCGCTACCTCGTGCGGGGAACCGGAATGGGTTTGCCGATCGCCAAGGCTATCGTAGCGGCGCACGGCGGGACGATCTCCGTGACCAGCCAGCTCGGGCATGGTTCGGTTTTTTCGTTTACCTTGCCCATTGCAAGAGAGACAGAAGGTTTACGATGAACAGCGCCACAATCCTGGTGGTGGACGACGAGCCCCAAATCCGGCGCGTCCTGCGCTCCACCTTGTCCAGCCAGGGCTACGTCATTACGGAGGCCAAGACTGGCGAAGAAGCTGTGGAATCGGTGCGGAAAAACAAGCCTGACCTTGTGCTGCTCGACGTGAATATGCCGGGCATGGGAGGAGTCGAGGCGTGCCGCGAGATTCGCAGGTCGTCGGAGGCGCCGATCATCATGCTGACGGTTCGCAACGCCGAGCGCGACAAGGTCTCCGCGCTGGACGCCGGCGCGGACGATTATGTGGTCAAGCCATTTGGAATTGAAGAGTTGCTGGCGCGCATCCGCGCGGCGCTACGGCGATTCGCGCCGGGAGACGCGATGCCACCCTACGTCTCGAAAGAGCTCACGCTGGATTTTGAGAGCCGGCAACTAACGGTGCGCGGCCAGGAAGTTCATCTGACGCCAAAGGAATTCGACGTCCTAAAACATTTGATCGGCAATCAGGGCAAACCGCTGACGCACCGGCGAATCCTGCAATCCGTGTGGGGACCGGATTACGGCGAGGAAACAGAAAATTTACGAGTGGTCATCAACCAATTGCGGAAAAAGATTGAGACGGATCCAGCGCACCCGAAATATATTCGAACGGAGCCGTGGGTGGGATATCGCTTTCAGCCGCCGCGCCCGAGCGCAGCAAAAACTTCTTCTCGAAAAACCTGATTCCTATCGCCTTGGATGCGTGGCGTCCAGGTCCAGGTTTAGTTCCAGCACATTGACGCGTGGCTCGCCAAGAATGCCGAACTGCCTTCCCATGGTGTGCTTGGCGACGAGTACGAGAACATCTTCGGTACTCATGCCGCGCTCGCGCGCGACGCGCGGAATCTGGAACTCCGCGGCGGCCGGTGAGATGTCCGGGTCGAGCCCCGATCCGGATGAGGTGACGAGGTCCACGGGGATCGGCGTGCCCGGATTTTCCGCCTGCAGTTTTTCCACGTCCGCCTTAACGCGATCGATGAGTTGGTGATTCGTTGGGCCAAAATTCGATGCGCCAGAAGAGCCCGCGTCATAACCGTTGCCAGCCGCAGACGGCCGGGAGTGGAAATAGGCTGGCGAAGAAAATGGCTGGCCGATGAGATGGGAGCCGAGAACCTGGTTGCCGCTCGTGATCAATCCACCGTTAGCTTGCGCAGGGAAGAAGAGTTGTCCGAGGCCTGTAACGGCGAGTGGATAGAGCAGCCCGAGCAGCACCGTCGTTACCAAAGTCATCATGATCGCAATTCGCAGATTTTGTTTCATCGGGTGCCTCAAGCCAAATGCAAATACGTGATCATCAAATCGATCAGCTTTATGCCAAAAAAGGGAGCGGCCACGCCGCCCAGACCATAAATCAGAAGGTTCTGCCGGAGCAACGCCGCGGCCCCCACCGGACGGTAGCGGACGCCGCGCAACGCCAGTGGAATAAGAGCAATGATGATGATGGCATTAAAAATCACAGCCGAGAGAATGGCGGACTGGGGCGTGTGAAGGTGCATTACATTGAGAACTTCGAGCTGGGGAAACGCCGCGGCAAACATAGCCGGGATGATGGCGAAATATTTTGCAACGTCGTTGGCCACGGAAAACGTGGTCAGCGCGCCACGAGTGATGAGTAGTTGCTTTCCGATCTCGACGATTTCGATGAGCTTGGTCGGATTGGAGTCGAGGTCCACCATGTTGCCGGCTTCTTTTGCCGCTTGTGTGCCGGTATTCATGGCCACGCCGACGTCGGCTTGCGCGAGGGCAGGCGCATCGTTGGTGCCGTCGCCGGTCATGGCGACAAGCTTGCCCTTGGCCTGCTCGCGTTTGATGAGCGCCATTTTGTCTTCGGGCTTGGCCTCGGCGAGAAAATCGTCTACCCCGGCTTGACGGGCAATGGCGGCAGCCGTGAGCGGGTTGTCTCCGGTAATCATCATGGTGCGGATGCCCATGGCGCGAAGATGGTCAAACCGTTCGCGCATGCCGCCTTTCACGATGTCCGTGAGGGCGATCGCGCCCAGGACGCGGTGGTTCTGCGCAACCAGAAGAGGAGTCCCGCCACCGTTGGCGATCTCCCGGATGATTTGCTTGATCTCCGGAGGCACCGCTTGACCTCTCTCCGCGGCATATTTCTCGATGGCTTCGGGAGCGCCTTTGCGAATCTCCAAGCCGTCCATGTCCACACCGGACATGCGGGTTTGCGCGGAGAAGGGAATAAAGGTCGGATTGTGGGGAGCCAGTTCGCGGCCGCGAAGGCCGTATTTTTCCTTGGCCAGTACAACGATGGAGCGGCCCTCGGGTGTTTCATCGGCGAAGGACGCGAGCTGCGCCGCGCTGGCCAGATCCGATTCCTTCACGCTCGGGCACGGATACAGCAAAGTGGCCTGACGATTACCAAGGGTTATGGTTCCCGTTTTGTCGAGCAGCAGCACATCAACGTCACCGGAAGCTTCCACGGCGCGCCCAGACATGGCGATGACGTTGCGTTGGATAAGCCGATCCATGCCGGCAATGCCGATGGCCGACAGGAGGCCGCCAATCGTAGTGGGAATTAAGCAGACGAGGAGGGACACGAGTACAAAGATTGTCTGCGGAGCGCCGGAGTAGATGGCAAAAGGCTGCAATGTGGCGACGGCCAGAAGAAAAATGATCGTCAAGCCTGCCAGCAGAATGTTGAGAGCAATCTCGTTGGGCGTTTTCTGACGCGATGCGCCTTCCACCAGGCGGATCATGCGGTCGAGGAACGTTTCTCCGGGATTCGAAGTGATGCGCACGCGGATTTCATCCGAGAGCACGCGCGTCCCGCCAGTGACGGCCGAGCGGTCGCCGCCCGATTCGCGGATGACCGGAGCGGACTCGCCGGTGATAGCGGACTCATCCACGGAGGCAACTCCCTCAATGACTTCACCGTCTCCGGGAATGAATTCTCCTGCAGAAACCAAGACGATGTCCCCGGTGCGCAATTTCGAGCTGGACACGATCTCCGTACAACCATCAGGGCGCAGGCGGCGCGCTTCCGTTTCCGCCCGTGCCTTCCGCAGGGTTTCCGCCTGAGCCTTCCCCCGGCCTTCCGCCATGGCCTCGGCAAAATTAGCAAATAAAACGGTGAACCAAAGCCACAGCGTGATCTGCAAGCCGAAGCCAAACTGTCCGGCGTGCCGCAATGTATCACGCACCAGTTGAATCGAGGTGAGAAGCGCCCCGACCTCCACGACAAACATGACGGGATTCTTGATCATGGTGCGTGGGTGCAATTTCTTGAACGAGTCGACGATGGCGGTCTTCAGGATTCTCGTATCCGCCAGTGCTGCTGCCTTTGCTTGTGAGACGTGTTCCATATATTCCTTAGAAGGACTTCCCGGAAAGCATCAACAGATGCTCAAGAATCGGGCCCAGGCTCAGCGCTGGGAAAAACGTAAGCGCCCCCACAATCAGAATCGTGGAGATCAGCAGAACGCTGAACAGCGGGCCAGTCACGGGAAAAGTTCCGAGCGACGCCGGCGCGGTTTTCTTTCTTGCGAGATTGCCTGCAATCGCGAGAATGGGAATCACAACGAAGAATCTTCCAAGAAGCATGGCAAAGGCCGTGCTGGTGTTGTACCAGAGCGTATTCGCATTGATGCCGCCAAACGCCGAGCCGTTATTGCCGACGGAAGAAGTGTAAGCATAAAGGATTTGCGAAAGACCGTGAGGACCAGGATTGCTGATGCTCGAGGTGCCGAACTTCGACACCACTGCGATCGCGGCAAACAACAGAATGGTCAACGAAGAAATGAGCACCGACAACATGGCCATTTTCACGTCGAAGGTTTCGATTTTCTTGCCGAGGTACTCGGGCGTGCGACCCACCATCAGGCCGGCGATAAAGACGGCCAAAATGACGAAGACGAGCATGCCGTACAAACCAGATCCGACGCCGCCAAAAATAACTTCGCCAAGCATGATGTTGACGAGCGGAATCATGCCGCCCAAGGGCGTGAACGAATCGTGCATGCCATTTACAGCGCCGCAGCTCGCATCGGTTGTGGTGGTGGCGAAGAGCGCTGAATTCGCGATGCCGAAGCGGACTTCTTTCCCTTCCATGTTTCCGCCCGAGTGCATGTCACTGGCAACTTGGTTGACGCCGGAAAGTTGAGGATTGCCCTTGGCTTCGGCCCAGTAGGTGGCGCTCACCCCGACAAGGAACAGCGCCGTCATAGCGGCCCAGACGGCCCAGCCATGGCGCCGCGAACCGGTCATACGGCCCAGCGTGTACGTCAGCGCCGAGGGAATCGCAAAAATCAGAACCATCTCGAAGAAGTTTGAGAACGGTGTCGGATTCTCGAACGGATGCGCGCTGTTGGCATTGAAGAAGCCGCCACCGTTCGTGCCGTACATTTTGATGATTTCTTGAGACGCGGTCGGACCAAGAGCGATCGTCTGTTGCGTCACGATTTGAGTCGTGGTCTTTCCATCAGGACCTTGCGTCTGCACCGCCTGAGGCTCAACCAATTGCGCGGTGGCATAGGGCTTCAGGTTCTGAACGACGCCCTGCGAGACCAGCACGAGCGAGCCGACAAGGCACGCCGGCAGCAGCACCCATAGAAAACAGCGCGTGAGATCCACCCAGAAATTGCCGATGGAATTTGATTCATGCCGGGCCACGCCACGGATCAATGCGATGGCCAGCGCAATGCCAACGGCCGCGGACGCAAAATTGTGATACGCAAGGCCCGCCATTTGCGTGAGGTAACTCATCGTCGTTTCCGGCGTGTACGCTTGCCAATTGGTATTGGTCGTGAAAGATGCCGCGGTGTTCCACGCCAGATCGGGCGTGACGTTAGCGAGCTTCTGGGGATTAAACGGCAGCCAATGCTGGAGGCGTTCCATGAAGTAAAGCAGAAACATTGAAACGGCGCTGAAAAGCAGCATGCTGACGCCATACTCAATCCAGGACATTTCCTTCTGCTCATCAACCCCGGAAATGCGGTAGAGAATTTTTTCGACCGGGCGCAACACGGGATCGAGAAATGTACGTTCGCGTTCAAACACGCGAACCAGGAAAATGCCCAGCGGTTTGGTAATGAGAAAAATGGCCGCGATGAAGAGCCCAATCTGAAACCATCCATTCGCAGTCATAGCTAGAATTTCTCCGGTTTCAGCAGCGCCACCAGCAGATACCCGAGCAGCAGCACACAAATGACGATGAGTACGATATTCCCCAGCATAAAATTGCTCCGTCTTACTTCAGGCGTTCGCAAGCGCGAAGATAGAGGATGGCCACGCCAAAAAAGATTGCCGTCAACACGACGAAAACGATGTCGTTCACATTTATCTCCCTATCGACGTTAAGGAATATATCCTTAGAAAGTGATGAATTGTACCTAAGGATTTTGTGAGGAGGAAATCGGCTGGCGCGCTGTCCGTAAGTTTCAGTGAATGCGGGACTTGGGCCAGTATTCGAGCTCCAGCGAGGTGGTCATATTCTTCTGCAGGGCGGGCGCGAGCAGGGGAAACTTCCATTGTTCGTACTGCACGAAGGCCGAAACCGTCCACTCCCGTTTGACCCAGAAATCGGCGCGGACCGATGCGTCGTTTATGGTCCCCCCGCTGGGGATGAGCTGCGGGTCAACTTTGGCGTGGCGATACCCGAATTGAAGAAAATTGCGGGCGCTCAGCCAGTAGCGGCTCCAAGCTTGAATTCCAGATCCGTCGCGTCCAACCCAATCGCCCATCAAGATTTTTCGATTGGTGTACAAATCGTGATAGTAGTTGTCCCAGTAGATGTAGCGCCCCGGAACATCTTGCTCGACAGAATCCGTGAGCGGCGCCTCGACCCGCAGGTCGAGCTTCGACAAGCCAGGAAAATGCGTCAGATAAAGTCCCGGATCAATTCCAGCGCGACGCGGCGCCGCAAGAGGGGAAGGGTCGTCGGCGGAGATGGAGTCGTTATAGATGGTGAGCCATTTGCGTAGCAATGGAACGCGGTAGCTGAAATCGAATCCCCCATCACGTTTTCCGGGGTCCTGTGCCGCAGGCTTGTTGACGTAGCTGGTCGCGCTAAAGTAGGACAAGAAAAGACGATACGGTGTCAGAGGACGGCCTTCGCCTCCGACCACGACCGTGCGCGTGAATCCGAACTCAAGATTTGGCGTGGGCTTGAAGCTGATTTTTTCGCCGTGAAAGAATGGATTTGGAGAAATTTGATGTCCCTGCAGCCTGCCGAAAAAAGCATCCCATCGCATGGGCCCGAGAAATTTGAGTGGGCCAGGCAAGCGAAACGGTGACACCCGATCGATGTGGAACAGTTGCACCGGCGGCGCATTGTCGCTGAGCAGCAGCGGCCCGCTTTCTCCCGTCCCCCACCACATGCTCTCTTGGCCATAGGAGATCTGCCAGTTGGCAACATTCATTCCAATGTAAGTGTCGAGAAGTCGGGCCTGGTTCCGCGCGGGCTGCGGGCTCGCGGGCAGTCCAACATTGTCGTCAATCGTATTCAGGGCATTTTGTACCTGCGGCGAATTCGTCGGCCCTGACGGCGCGTGCTGGTATTCCCCGCGCAGGTACACAACCCATCGTCCCGCGGTGGCCCAGCCGGAAAATCCAGACACGTCGTTAAATCCCTCCTGGTAAGGCCGGCCGAAGTCGTTGAAGAGTGTTTGGCCGAAGTGATAACTGTCCGTGAGCGGCGGGCCGGAAATCTCTGTGAAGCGCGTGTATACGGATTCGAGTTGGATGGCGCGATTGCTTCCGCCCCCAAGCAGCGTCAGCTCCGGCAAAAACTCCCGGCGTAAGGAATCGTAGAGCTTGGAAGCCTCTCCCCCCTCAGCAGCATCGGCAAACTCTTCTTCTGCTTCGTTTACAAGACGCGCGCATTCCAATCGCGTCCACGGCTTCATTCCCAGAATCGCGTCGTTCATCGCTCCCATGCCCACCAGCCGATCGAAAAGCGGATAGATCCAGCTATCCAGGGGAACGTAGGGCGATCCCATGGCACTCGGCGTTCGATCCGTCGGGATTACCGGCGAGTCCGAGAGATTTCCCACAACGCCGCCACCCACATCTCGATTGTGATGGGCTCGATACGTTTGCCAGCCAACCAGCCAACCGATGCCGCTCCCCACGAGTACATCGGATGGGAAATGCTCTTTGCCTTGAATTCTCGCAATAGAAATCGCCGATGCCGCGCCATAGACCAGAATCTTCGTGAAAGGCCCGGGATATTCATGCGCAATTACGCTGGCAATGGCCCATGCAGCGGTCGCATGGTCTGAGGGAAAGGAGTTGCCACCTTGCCCAAATTTGCCGTGAGACGAGTCCACGTACGGCCTTTCTCGCCCCATGGCATATTGCAGCCCTGTCGAAACCAGCAGTCCGTCCACAGCCGCTTCGCCGCTGAGGATTCCCGCTTCTCGCTTATGCGGGTCGTGGGTCGCCTTTCCCCACAGGTACATGCCGCCAACGGCGCCGGCCATTCCTGCGATTCCATAATTCGAGAAATCTCGATTGTTCTTTAGCGTACCTGGAGAGTTGTAAAGATGGAGACTCACATCATGGTCGGTCACCAGCAGGCCGGCGGTGAGCCCCATAAATGGCACAAACCAATCAGCATGTCCGAGCCGCAGATGAGAAGGGCTTGCCCAGATTTCGCGTTGATCGCGGGCGATGTTTCGGATGGTCTGGAGCCCAAGTTCATTTTCATGCGATTCATTTGCTGCTTCTTCCGGATTTGCCCTGGCTGCTATCCCCTTTGAAGAGGAATCCTGCGAAGCCTCTTGCGCTTCAACCCGGGTGAGACTCGCGCAAGCCAAGCTGATCACGGAGACCAAGCCTACTGTACAGAAGCGCGTAGGCCATCGCGCCGCTCTATTGGTTTTGCCGAAATGGTTCACGCCGAGCTACTGGGCACGAACACTGCCAATCGTAGAATCCGATGCGTGCCGTAAAGGCATGGGAATCTATCGGTTGGCAAATGGAACGCTGAAGAAAAAGCGAATACGATTCCCAAAATGAAACGCGGAGTTCGGACTGGAGTGGCTCGTATGATGACCTGGGAACTTGCCTGACTAGACGGGGAGCCGAAGCCGCGCTTCACAACCTCGAGCATCGGTTCGATTTGTCAGAGAGAGTTCGCCACCATGAGCTTCCGTGATCTGGCGGCTGAGGACGAGCCCAATCCCCGATCCACCCTGTTTGGTCGTGAAAAAGGGAACGAAGAGATTCGTCGTCTGCGGGAGGCCCAGGCCATCATCCTCAACCCACACTTCGAGTTGCGAACCATGCCGGGACCAACCCACTCGAACACCTCCGCCCGTTTCAAGGGTCGCATCCGCCGCGTTGCGAATGAGATTAATCAGCAGCTGCTCCAATTGATCGGCGTCCGCGGAGATGACCACCTCCGGGCCGATCACAACTTCCACTTTCACGCGGGGTTCGAGTTTGACCGTGCGACAGATCCATTCCGATACTTTTACGGGCAACAGCTTCGGTTGCGGCAAACGCGCCAACTGCGCGTAGGCAGCCATAAATCGCCCGAGCGCTTCCGTACGAGAACGAATGATAGACAGCCCCTGTCGCAAATCGTCCAAAATGGCTGCCGAGGATCCACTTTGCAATTCGGGAGACTTAGCTGCGGTGATGAGCCCGCTTTCGAGGCCTTGCGCCACGGACTGAATCGGTGCCAGCGAATTATTTAGTTCGTGTCCCAGAACGCGGATCAGTCGCTGCCACGCTTTGCGCTCTTCATCCCGCAACGTGCGGCTCAGGTCGCTCAGCACCACCAGATGATGCGGCAAGCCTCCCTGGCGAAATGTCCCGCGCCGCAGTCCCCAACGGCCGGAGCCGCCGGGGAAGCTCAGTTCCATGGTGCGCGCCGGGTCGCCTTGCAGGCAAGGAGCCAGTCCCAGTTCCTCCGCCGTGAAACCTAGCAGACGTTCCGCGGGACGCGACATCAATCGTTCGCCCGCGCGATTGACGAGGCGCAGCTTCGATTCGTGGTCAAACGTGAATATGGCGAGGTCAATTTCCTCCATGGCCGTGCGCAAGAGTGCCGTGGCTTCCATCGCCCCGAGGCGCTGTTGCCGCAGCGTCTCGCTGAGAGCGTTGACTTCGATCATGACCTCGCCCATCGCGTCGTCGCTACGCGCTCCTCTGGCGCGCAACGAGAAATCCTCCTCGCGCAATGCGGCCAGAAGGTTCGAGAGCGTTTGCAGAGAGAAGACCACGCGGTGCTGAAGCGATAGGGCAAAACCCAGCCACAGAGAAAAAATGAGGAAGGTCAAAGTCCAGACGGTGCTGGAAGAAAACGTCCCCGTCCAAAGAAGGATGAGTGCAAGCAGCGAACCTGGAAAGCCCGCGGCCAGCGCGAGGAGCTGGATGCGGCGCTCATAAGTCATTTGCCTCATTCCAGGCCGTGTTTTTGCAACCGGCGGTACATTGCACTTCGGCTCAATCCCAAAGCCTTTGCCGCATGGCTGACGTTTCCTTCGTGGCGGGAAAGTGTGCGCTGGATGAGATAGCGTTCCACTTCGTCGAGACTCATCTCCTCCAGCTTCGCTGGGCCGCTAGCGGCTTGTACGCGCAAACCGAGGTCAGCCGCGTGCACGGAAGGGCCAGACGATAGCAGCACACCGCGTTCGACCGCGTGATCGAGTTCGCGAACATTTCCGGGCCACGGATGTTCGTGAAGCGCCTTGAGTGCCGCCGGATCAAAGCCCGAAATGTTCTTGCGGTAACGCTGCGAGTAGCCATGAAGAAAATGGTGAGCCAGGAGGTCCACGTCTTCGCGGCGGTCCCGCAGCGGCGGAATTTGGATCTCAATTGTGTTGAGCCGGAAGAGCAAATCCTGCCGGAAGCGGCCCGCAGCCGCTTCGGCGTTCACATCCGCGTTCGTTGCCGCAAGCACGCGCACGTTGACGCGTCGCGTGGTGGAAGAGCCCACGCGCTCGAGGTCGCCCGTTTCCAGAACGCGGAGAAGTTTCGCCTGCAGGTTGAGCGGAACATTGGCAATTTCGTCCAGGAACAGCGTGCTGCCATCGGCGAGTTCGAATCGTCCCACGCGATCCGAGCGTGCATCCGTGAAAGCACCTTTCACATGGCCGAAGAGTTCGCTTTCAAACACGCCTTCGGAAAGCCCACCCGCATTGACTGTGACCATGGGCTTTGACGCGCGATCGGAAAGTGCGTGAAGAGTTCGTGCGACGACTTCCTTGCCGGTTCCATGTTCTCCCGTGATTAAGACGTTGGCTTCCGAAGGACCGATGCGCCCAATCAGCTCAAGAACCGGAGCCATTGCTGGAGACTTCGCGAGAAACGTCGGCCGCGACTCCGCGCGAAGAATGCGATTCTCGGCTTCGAGTCGCGAAGCCTGCCGCAGCGCCTGGCGCAAATCAATCTGCGTCCGCAGAATCGAGAGCAGGCGCGTATTTTCCCACGGCTTCTGCACGAAGTCGCGCGCGCCCCGTCGCATAGCCTCGACGGCGACTTCAATGCTGCTCCACGCAGTCATGACCACGACGGGCAATGTGCTGTCCAGCATTTGAATGCGAGTCAGCAAGTCCAGCCCTTCCTGGCCGGACGTGGTGTCTCGCGTGTAATTGAGGTCCATCAGGACCGCATCGAATTCGCGTGTCTCGATCGCGCTCAATGCTTCAGAGGGAGAAGTGACTGCCTGAATCTCGTAGCCCTCGCGCTTCAGGAGCAAACGGAGAGCGTCGCGGATGTCCGCTTGATCGTCGGCGATGAGGATTCGAAAAGGCTGCGCAGTAGTTGTTTTCATTCCACTCTGTAGACGGAGTTTACCCTACTGTTGTTTCCGAGGCACGGCAGGAAGCATCCGGGGAACCGTCAGTCCCCGCATGCCTCACTCATACCGAAGAGCGACCAGCGGATCCACGCGAGTAGCGCGTCGCGCCGGCAAATAGCAGGCCAGCAGGACAATGGCGCTGAGCGTCGCCGCGCCAAACGCGAACGTAGCGACATCCAGGCTGCTCACCTGAAACAACAAGCTGGACATCAGCCGCGTCAACACGAGAGCTCCAACCAGGCCCAACATCACGCCAATCACCGCGAACCGCAATCCTTGTCGAAGCATCATCTCAAGAATGTTTCCCCGATTCGCGCCAAGCGCCATGCGGATTCCAATTTCATGCCATCGTTGTGTAACCACATACGCCATAACCCCATAAACTCCGACTCCGGCAAGCACTAGCGCAAGCGCAGCAAACGAACCAAAGAGAATCACAGAAAGACGCCGCGACGCGGTGTTCTCGCTGACGATTTCTTCTAATTGGCGAATATCAAACAGTGGCACGTCGGGATCGAGCGAATGAAGTGCGCCACGCACCCCCGCGGCAAGCGTGGCGATATCAACATGCGAGCGGATAATGATAGCGCCTCCGCCCGAGGGTAATTGTGCCTGGGGAACGTACGTCTCCACACGCGAGGGCTGATCCACCCCATAATTCTTCACGTGTCCCACCACTCCAACAATGGTCATCCAACTCGATTGATCCCCGGGCTTCGGTGGAAAGTCGGTCGAAACCCGTTTCCCCAGTGGATCCTCGTTTGCGAAGTTTTCTTTCGCGAACATCTCGTCAATGATACATACCCGCTGCCCCTCTTCATTGTCATGGGCGTCAAACAGCCGTCCGCGAAGCAACCGCAAGCCCATCGCCGGCATGGCGCCTGGAGTCACTCTACCCATGTCCGTCGAAGGTACCTGCCCCGGAGCAGGCAGGGGGCGCCCCTCAATTGCAAAGGCTGTTTGCCAGCCGCCGAGAAGCGGATTCTTGAATCCTGCCGCGCTTACTCCAGGAAGCCTCTCGACTTTGGCAACGAGGTGCTCAACAAAAACGCGCCGCGACGCATCGTCTTTGTACTTGGCATCTGGCAACGAAAAGAAGGCTGTTAAAACATGCTGCGGATGGATGCCGCCATCATCCCGGAGAACGCGATAGAGGCTCTTGGCCATCAGCCCCGCACCGACCAGTAGAATGAGAGAAATCGCGACCTCGGCCACAACCAATACGTCCCGAAGCCGGAGGCTCCTTCCGCCTTCGCTCCCACTGCGTCCACCTTCCTTCAGCGCTTCCTGCACGTCCGTCCGAGAGGCTTGCAGGGCTGGAAAAATACCGAACAAAATGCCAGTGAAAATCGATAGACCAAGAGAGAAGGCCAGAACCTGACTGTCTACCGTGACTTCATTCAAGCGCGGCACGCCCGCCGACGCCGCATGAACGAGAGCCGCGGTGATCCAAACTGCCAGGAGCAAACCAAGCGTCCCGCCGAGGAGCGAAAGAAGCACGCTTTCCGTCAGCGTTTGCCGCACCAGCCGTCCTCGCACCGCTCCAAGCGCCATGCGCACAGCCAGTTCGCGCTGCCGTTCGGTAGCCCGCGCCAGCAGCAGATTGGCGAGGTTGGCGCAAGCAATCAGAAGCACGAAGCCCACCGCAGCCACCAGAGCGATCAGCGACGGACGTACATCTTCAACGATCGCGTCTAAGAGTGGTTCCAGGGTGACGCTGTCCTTGGCATTGGTCGAAGGATGCTGCTCATCGATCCGTTGCGCAATCGCTTTCATTTCGCTGGTTGCCTGCGCGATTGTGACTCCCGGTTTAAGCCGCGCGTACGCATATATGCCCGGATGATTGCCGCGATTTTTCTCTCCGCCAAGTTCGTCTTCCAGGCGCCAAAGAGAAGTAAAGAGGTCCGTCTTGCGCCAGCTGCTGTGCAGCCGCCCGGGCAGAACTCCAATGATGGTGTACGGCTCGGCATCCAGTGTAAGTTCCTGGCCGAGAACATTCGGGTCGCGCGCGAACCGCCGTTCCCAGAATCCTTCACTTAGTAGAACAACGCGCGGCGCTCCAACCTTGTCGTCTTCCGGCCCCAACGTGCGCCCGAGGATCGGATTGACTCCCATGGTGGGCGAGAATCCCGCGGTGATCCGCCGCAAGCGCAACCGTTCCGCTTCGCCTCTGCCCGTCAGCACAGTGTTGTCACTTTGATAGGCGACCATGCTCTCAAAAACTTTGTTCTGCGCACGCCAATCGTTGAAATTGGCCATCGCGATGCTCATCTCCGGCACCTGCTCGGAGTACTCGCCGAGAAAGACCAAACGATTTGCCTCAGGGTAGGGAAGCGGGCGAAGAAGGACGGCATCGATCACGCTGAAGATCGCCGTATTTGCGCCGATGCCGAGCGCCAGCGTCAGGATGGCGACGGCCGTAAAGCCAGGACTTTTCATCAACATGCGCAGGGCGTAGCGAAGATCCTGAAAGAATGTCGCCATGGCACAGCCTCCTGTCAGAGCGAGAAGACTTTGGCTAGGCGGACTGGGTAGCGCCGGCTCGAGTCCCAGCCGCCAAGCCGTCGCTGACCACCCAGCCGTCCTTTAGTTGAATGATGCGATTTCCGTATGCCGCATTTCGCTCCGAATGCGTCACCTGAATAATGGTCGTGCCACCGTCATTCAATTTCTTGAACAGCTCCATGATCTCCTCGCCTTGCGCGGAATGGAGATTCCCCGTCGGCTCATCGGCGAGAATCAGCTTCGGACTGAGAATTACCGCGCGCGCCACCCCCACCAGTTGCTGCTGGCCGCCGGAAAGCTGGTTCGGGAAAAGATCTTTCTTTCCCACGATGTGGAAGCGATCGAGGGTGTCACAGACCAAACTCACGCGCTCCTTGTGCGGAACATTTTTGTAGGACAGCGGCACTTCCAGATTCTCGAAGACCGTCAGATTGTCGATCAGGTGATAGCTCTGAAAAACGAAACCAATGTTGGCTTTGTGCAGCTCGTTGCGCTTCTTGACGTTGAGTTTGTGGACGGCTTCGCCAAGGAAGTAGAACTCTCCGCTCCACGCGCCGTCCAACATTCCGATGATACTGAGCAGCGTGGATTTTCCCGCCCCGGACGGCCCCATGATGGTCACGAATTCGCCCGGTTGAATATCCAGATTGATCCTGCGCAGCAAGAAAAATTTATTCGGACCAGCTTCAACCACTTTTTCCATATTTCGCAGCTGAATCAAAGGTTCCACAATTTCTCCTCAACTCATCGCAGGGAATCTGAGCGGTAGCACTCTAAGGTGCTGCCCATCTCTATGTTGTAGCGCAAGCGGCGCGTTCCTTCAATGCGCCCACGGATGGCGCCGCGCCAGACGTTAGTCGTGTCGCAAAGCCTGAAGCGGATCGAGATTCGCTGCCCGTCGCGCCGGAAGATAGCACGCCAGTCCCGCGACCGCGAGCAGCAGCAAAGGCAGTCCGATGAACGAGGCTGGGTCGGCCGCCTCCACTCCGAAGAGCAGCGATGAAAGAGCTCGTGCCATCAAAAAGGCAATAGGAAGGCCAATGGTCAGTCCGAGCGCCGTGAGCAACAGCCCGCTTCGCAGCACCAGCGTCAGGACGTCGCGTGTCTGCGCGCCCATGGACATCCGGATTCCGATCTCGTGCGCCCTCTCGCTCACCGAATAGGACATGACCCCGAACACACCGACCGATGCCAATATCAACGCAATCGCTCCCATCACCGCCATCATCGTCGCAACATACGCGATGCCCACGATCGATTCGGTAATCACTTTGTCCATCGGCTTGATTTCGTACAGCGGCAAATTCGGATCCACCGCCGCAATCTCCGCTCGCGCCGCGGAGACGAACTTCTGAGGATCACCCTCCGTACGCAGCACCACGGTCGTGTGATTCGGAGGCGCCTGCCGGAACGACCGGTAAATCGTGGGCACCGCTTCCTTCACAATCCAGCTATAATGTACGTCGTTCACTACGCCCACCACCGTCATCCATTCGCCTTCGGCTTCCGCTTTTCCCACCTTGACATGACGGCCCAGCGCTTTCTCTCCGTGAAAATAACGCCGCGCCAGGCTCTCGCTGATCACCGCGACTCGCGCTGATTCCGCTCCATCCGTGTCGCTCAGCAATCGCCCATCGCGCAGCGCGATGTTCATCGTGTTGAAGTAGTTTGGCGCGGTTGTCTCGACGATGGCGCTGCGCACTTCGCCGCGCTCTGTCAACGGAATCCCTTCGATCGAGAATTCGTCTTCGTCGATCCCTCCGCCGTTAGCGTACGGTACATTCGTAACCAGCGATGCTGCTTGCACGCCGGAAATTGTGCCAAGCCGCTGCACGATTTGTTCGGTGAAGTTCAACCGCACGGCCGGCTGGTTGTACTGTACTTCCGGCAGCGAATAATGGAAGGTCAGCAGCGTTTGCGGAGCATAGTTCTCCGTTACGCTCAGCAATCCTTGGAAGCCCTTCACCAGCAGTCCCGCGCCAATCAAAAGAACCAGCGCCAGCGCCACTTCGCAAACAACCAGCGCTCCGCGCAGTCGATGCCGCGTGCGGCTTATGGAAGATCCGCGCCCGCCTTCCTTCAGCGTTTCCGCGATATTCGCGCGCGAACCCAGCAGGGAAGGCGCAATCCCGGAGATCAATCCGCTGAGCACCGCGATGCCCAGCGCAAAAAGAAACGCGTTGCCGTCCAGGCGTATCGTCTTCCATCCCGCCACGAATCGCGCGACGTCCGGCGGCATGTGCGCCAGAATCATCTGAATATCCATTTGCGCCAGGAACAAGCCGACTCCAGCGCCCGCCAGCGACAGCAAGATACTCTCGATCAACAACTGCCGCGCAACGCGCCAGCGGCTGCCCCCCAGCGCCGTGCGCACCGCGAATTCGCTCGTGCGCCCAGTGATCCGCGCGAACTGCACGTTCGCAACGTCTGCGCACGCAATGAGCAGCACAAAAGCCACTGCGCCCATCAGCAGCAGGGTGTATTGACGCGTCAGCGGTCCAGTGATGAATTCCCGCAGCGGAAGTGGATGCACGCGCCATGCTTTATTGGTATCGGGATAGGCTTGCGCTTCGCGTTCCGAGGTGGCGCGCATCTCCGCCGCGCCCTCGGAAAAAGAAACGCCGGGCTTGAGCCGCCCAAGCACCCACAGCCAGCGATTGTCGCGCCGCAGCCGTTCCTTCGTGCTGAGCGTCAGCGGAATCCACGCCTCCGCCGCCATCGGGAAATCAAAACCCTTATTCATTACTCCGACAATGTTAAAGCTCTTGCCATCCACTTTGATCACGCGCTTCAACACGTTAGGATCGGACGCGTAACGTTGTTCCCACAGCCCATAGCTCAAAATAATTTCCTGATTGCGGCCCGGTTCTTCCTCTTCCGGAAGAAATGTGCGGCCCATCAGTGGCTGCACGCCGATCATCGAGAAAAAATTGGCGGAAATCTGGAAGTCCTGAACTTTCTGCGCCTCGCGGTCGCCCGTCAGGCTCACTTCATCCCACGCGTATGCCCCTAGGTCATCGAACGAACGAACTTCTTTCTTCCAGTCGAGATACGTCGCGGGGGCGACCGCATTCAAGTCCTGCGGGCCGAACCCTGCCCCGCCCTGGCTGTTTACGCGTGCGTCCACCAGCGCGACGATGCGATCAGGATTTTCGAACGGGACCGGATGGACCAGAAACGCTTCCGCAAGGCTGAAAATCGCGGTGTTGGCACCGATTCCCAAACCAAGGGCCACCACGCAAACGATCGTCGCAAGACGGTGCTTGATCAACATTCGCAAGCCGAATCGAACGTCTTGCCAAATCGTTTCCATGAACTGTCTCCCCTGGTCAGGCTCCCACGTGCGCTTCCTGTGTTTCTTCCACGATGCGGCCGTCAAACAGATGAATGGTCCGCTCCGCAAAATTCGCATACCGCTGATCGTGCGTAACCATGCAAATGGTCGCGCCATTGCGATGAAGATCGCGTAATAGTTCCATCACCGCTTCGCCATTCTTCGAGTCCAGGTTTCCAGTCGGCTCATCAGCCATCAGGATCAGCGGGTCGCCAACCAACGCGCGCGCCACGGCCACGCGCTGTTGCTGACCGCCGGAAAGCTGCGAGGGGTAATGCCGCAAGCGGTGCGCCATGCCCACGCGCTCCAGCGCGTGCTGCACCTTCTGCTTGCGTTCGGCGGCGCTGGTGCCGCGATATGTCAGCGGAAGCTCCACGTTCTCGTAGACCGTCAGGTCGCCAATCAAATTAAACGCCTGGAAGATAAAGCCAATCTCGCGGTTGCGGATGCGCGTGCGTTCGCTGATCGTCAACTTTGCCACCGGCTGGCCGTTCAACCAGTAGTTCCCGTCCGACGGAGAATCCAGCAATCCCAAAATGGAGAGCAGCGTGGATTTGCCGCAGCCCGAAGGCCCCGCAATCGAAATGTACGTCCCTTTCTTGATCTCCAGATGAATCTCCGATAGCGCGTGCGTCTCGACCTCATCGGTCAGAAACACCTTCTTCACGCCTTCCATCTTGATCAACGTTCCATTTGCGTCCGCCATGTTCTCTCCTTCTCGTATCCGGCTTTGATACACGCTTCCCCGACACTGATTCTTTTACGCTGAAAAAGCAAAAATGTTCCCGATTATTCGCGGTGCAAACTCTTTCCTTCGACGACAGCGGGTCCCTAAAGTCTCTACCTCAACCGGATCCGGTCAAAATTGTCCCACGCCGACATATCGGACAAAATCACCTTGTCCCCCACCTTTAACCCATCCAGCACTTCGATCGTGTTCACCGAGCTGCGCCCCAGCTTTACATTGACGCGCACCGCCTCCGCTCCGTCATCCACAATCTTGAAAATCCCGACCGTGCTGTCCGACTGCCCATGCACCGGCCTCCCCACAAACAGCACATCCTTCAGATTCTCCAGCGTGATCGTCCCATCCACGCTCAAATCCGGCCGCGCGCCCAAAGGGAGGGGATCGTCAATACTCACGTCCACCGTAACCGTCCCATTCACCACCGAAGGGTCAATCCGCGAAACGTGCCCCCCGACAATCCCATTGCGCGTGTCCACCGTGGCCTTTTGCCCGATCGCCACGTCTTTCGCCTGCGTCTCCGCAATCTTGATTTCCGCCTTCAGCTTCTTCGGATCAGCCACGCGCGCCAGGTTCGTCCCCGGAGTAATGTGCTGCCCCACGTCCACCGGCACCAGCTGCAGCACGCCACTGATCCCCGCTCGCACATGCAGCGCATCCAACTGGCTCCTTTTCAGTTGATAAAGCGCCTTCTGCTGATCAATCTTCGCCTGCTGCGCCGCCAGCCGCGCGCTCGCCGAATCCGTCGCGATTCTCGTCCGTTCGCCTTCCAACTCCACGCGTATCGCCAGCTGCTCTTCCTTCACTCGCGACAGCCGCTCCGTAACATCCGAGGCAATCCCTTCCTTGTAGAGCTTCACATCCACTTCGTGCTGAATCTTCGCCTGCTCGTAGTCGCTCCGCACTCCCGCTTCCGCCGCCTTCTGATTCATCAGCTCGCTGTTAACCTGCACTCGCAGGTTCGCATAGTCCGCTTCCGCGCCCTTCAGCAGGAACTCCGCGTCCAGCGCCGTCTGCTGCAGCGTCGGGTCGCTCAATTCCATAATCACCGACTCCGGCTTGACGATTGCCCCCGGCCGCAGCACCCATCGGTCCACCCGCGAATCCGTCTGCGCCGCAATCCACCGAATGTCTTCCGGAACGAGCGTCCCCAGCCCGCGGACCTCCCGCACCATGGGCCCGCGCTTCACCTCGTCCGGCCAAATCGTGGCGCGGTCCACCGTGGGAGCCGCCGGCCGCAGCCGCGACAGCCCATAGCTCACCCCCGCTACCAGTAGAATGGCGATGGTCGCGTAGAGAATCCTGCGTATTTTCTTAGCTCGTGCGTTCGATGGTCGTTGGATGTCCATATATATAAGGTCGCATTGCAAAGCGCAACTCGCCTGCCCTGCTCCCCCTTCCGTAAGCCTCATTATTGCAATAACTTACAAACATATCCAGCTCAGATTTCGCCCCAAATTGCCCGGTAATGGGATTGCCCGTCCCACCTTCGAACAAGTTCGCCCTCTAGTCAATCATCGTTGGGTGATGCCTGTGTATCCTTCACACCCGTAAACTGCCCAGAAGAAACAATCCCGGGAAATCCACAAGATTCGTCTCACCGCGCCGCATACTAAGTTTTGGTTCGATTAAAAATCAGACCCAGATATTAACTTCGTGTCAGCCCGGGGGGACTCAGAGCAAGGCATACCGCCGAATCGAGTCGAGCTTGTCTTGATTCAAGCCCTGCAGCTCCTGCCCGCTGAGCATTCCTTCCCGCACGAGATTTCCGAGAACGAGAATCAGAACGGAATACTTGTATTCATACTCGCGGTCGATCTGAACGCGGCGCTCCGCTAAGAAGCGTTCCAGCTCCCAGAGCTCGGAGGGCTGTCGAATCCTTGCAGCCCGCTTCTTGGCCTCGACCATAACCGCTTCGAGTTCGCGCTGGAGTGCTTGGTTGAAGGCTTTTCGGGCAACAGCCTTTTCCTTGGGCGACCAATTTAGGTCGCGCATGGCCTCATAACTCAGAGCTTCAGTACGATGTAAGCTGGCCATATGCTATGCCTCCTAGTCGGCATTTTATCCCTCGAATGAGTAGAGGGCTAGGAGTAATCCACCAGGCTGCCCTTGGAACTTCCAGCCTTCCAGGGAGAGGAGGCTTGGTATCCAGCCCCGGTCAATCGCCCATTCCTTCTTCGCGAAAGTGGCCAACCTTTAACACGCCGAACTGATCTTGAATTTGTTTTTTCCCGGGGTGGCCTACCCTTTGCGGTTTTTGCAAAGGGTGGGCCACTCTCCGCCCTGCTTCTGTCTTATTCAACTGGGATCGATTTTTATCAGTCCCGGCTCATCCTTCGCATAAAACGAAAAACTGCTCCACGGCCACTCCTTCGGATGCTTCACCAGCCGCTCCATCACAGGATTGGCGTGCATGTAGTGCAGTTTTTCTTTCCTCTTCGCATCGCTCCACACATTGAAGTCGTAAAATCGCCGTTGCCAGAATCGCCGGTCCTCTGTCATGGCATCTCCGAACTTCAAGGAAAGCTGCCCGCTCGCAGCGCGCCTCTTCTTTCCCCGCATCGCTCGCGATACGCGCTGGCTTCAATACCTGCAATACCCGCGATACGTTCCCTTTCTTCGGTTCGCCGATCAGCAAATGCACGTGTTCCGGCATGAGGACGTACCCAATCAGCCGGAACTGATAGGTGCTTCGGACTTCCCGCAGTACTTTCAGGAACAGATTCCTCGCGCGAACCGTTTCCAGATAGCGCCGCCGGTGGTAGCAACAGAACGTAACGAAATGAAGGTCGCCTTGCCCGTAGTGGCGCTTCAAACCTTTCGGCATAGCGCAAACCAAAAGAGTGGCCCACCCTTGCAAAAACCGCAAGGGTAGGCCACCCCCCTCGTATCAACCTCGGTGAAGTGCGGAAGTGGTATGCTAATCTAGTGCGCTCTCCCAACGAACAAAAACTTTCTCTGCCCCACCCGCCTCGGACTAAACTAGGAAGTGTCTAATGTCCAACAAAAACCTATCGCTTTCTCGTTATTCGGTTACGTGTCCAGTTTGCGGTTCACGCTTTCGTCCGGGAAAGTCGTCGCGGATGGGAATAGCTACTTTTCATTGTCCAGACTGTGATGCACTACTACAATATGAAACTACCGGCATGGCTT
>JABCZG010000014.1 GCA_013289835.1 Acidobacteriota bacterium
TTCCTTATGCACATCCATGCCGATATACTTTTTGCTATCCATTGAGGGCGTTCCTTTCTGTAGGGGGTTCGAGCCGAACACTCAAAACCCTACTCCAAAAGGGGCGCCCTTTTATATTGCGTCGTGCCGGCTCAACCGGTCTATGCAACATCATCCAACGCGTTGATTCGACAACGCTTCCCCAGCAAGAGTGATCTGTTTGGCTGTCCTCCCCTAAAACCTAGCCAGGGTAGTATTTCGGCTGATCTAACCCTAGAGAGCGATTTAGCCTTTGTTTTCAATGCAAGCCGGGTGCGACTTGAGTGTTGCGTCGACCTATTGAGACCACCCGCCTAACCGGACATTGAGAATCGCCGGATCGGCGCTTGTCCTGTAAGGGCCACGTTAATCAGGGCTTGAGCAAATTGTTGCGGTGGGCAAGAATCAGTTAGCTCTTGCAACTCACGCGGAAGAGAAAACAGGCCAGTTCTCACGCCTCGTCTTTGTGTGTTGGTGGCGGTTTCCCAACCGTTCGACCAAACGCTGCAGGGGGAAGAAATAGCAAGACGACCCGGGGATTTTCATAAGGGCAGTGCTCTTTGGGCTGGCATTGCGGGCGAGACGAGGATCCGATGAACCGAAGGGATTTTGTACGGCTTGGATGGGCCACGGTGATCGGGGTGGGGGCAGGAAAGCTACGGCCCGCATGCGCGGAGTCGCTAGCGCTCCGGCACGTTCCGGCGCCGCCACAGCATCCGCAGATGGCGAAGCCGGATCCGAAGGCCACCGGACGCGGGGCGGATTTCACCCTGCGCATCGCACCCACGATCGTTGAGCTGGCGCCGCAGGTGGTCATCAGCACGACCGGGTACAACAACAAGGTTCCCGGTCCGCTCCTGCGGGTGCGCGAGGGCCAGCCGGTCAGCGTCGAGGTTGTGAATGAGACAGACGTTCCCGAGTACGTGCATTGGCATGGGCTATTGATTCCGCCGGAAGTGGATGGGGCGGAGGAAGAAGGCACGCCCGCGGTCCCGCCCCACGGCCGGAGGCGGTATGAATTCGTGGCCAAGCCGGCGGGCACGCGATGGTACCACTCGCATACCGCAGCCATGCTGGACCTGCATCGGGGCTCCTACACCGGGCAGTTCGGTTTTTTCATGATCGATGCCGCGAATGCCCCGGGGCTTTACGACCAAGAGGTCTTTCTGGCGCTGCGTGAATGGGAGCCTTTTCTGACCACGGCGGACCCGGACCAGGAGGAGCGGGATCCCAACGATCCGATGCCCGAAAAACCTGCCATTCCGGACGCGCGTCCCAACGGGCTGGAAGTAGGCGCTCCTCTTTACTCGATTAACGACAAAATCCTAGGCGCGGGGGATCCCCTCCGCGTGCGGCCAGGTGAGCGCGTCCTGATGCACCTGCTCAATGCCAGCGCTTCGCAAATTCATCGAATAGGTCTTTTCGGTCACCATTTTCAGGTGATCGCTCTCGATGGCAATCCCGTGCCCACGCCTCAGCCGGTCGATGTGATTGAGATCGCCCCAGGCGAGCGCGTGGATGCGATCGTGGAGATGAGCCTGCCGGGCGTTTGGATTTTAGGTGAGATGCGCGATGCCGCCCGGCAATCCGGAATGGGTATCGTGGTGGAGTACGCCAATCAGGCACAGCCGCGCCCGCAATGGCTTCCGCCTGCGAAGCGGCGTTGGGACTACACCATCTTTGGCAAGACCGCGCCGCACCCCGCGCCAGACCAGACCATCGACATGGTCTTCGAAAAAGTGCCGGGTGGGCCCCGCGGGATCAATCACTGGCTCATCAACGGCAAGGAATATCCGCATGAACGGGAATTCATGTTCCGGCAGGGGGGCCGCTACCGGCTGGTGTTTCACAATCGCAGTGACGATTCTCACCCGCTGCACATGCACCGGCACCTGTTCGAGATCGTCGAGATCAACGGCAAGCCGAGTGCCGGCATCAAGAAGGATACGGTGATCGTTCCCGCATTTGGACGCGCCACGGTGGATGTGGTTGCCGACCAGCCGGGCCTGACTCTCTTTCACTGCCATATCCAACAGCACATGGACTTTGGCTTCAGGGCGCTATTTCGCTACGCCTGAGCACGGCGTCG
Organism: Acidobacteriota bacterium; assembly: GCA_013289835.1. GTDB lineage: Bacteria > Acidobacteriota > Terriglobia > Acidiferrales > UBA7541 > Acidiferrum. The sequence goes on from JABCZG010000014.1 coordinate 2,108, forward strand.
CGTGCAAAACGGCGATGCGGCGACGGTGAAAATGAACACAGGATTTACCTGCCGCGGGGACGGCAAGCTTTTGCGAAAGCCTGACTGATAATATGCAAAGAATTGCAGTCACGAGCTTTTCACAAATTAGTGATACACACGAAATATGGAAGTGATGAAAATCGCCCCTTTGGCAACTGTCCCAACGCAAGTCCAAACGGGAGGAATGGCATGAAGACGATCGGGAGAAGGTTCCGAGCGGCAGCGCTCATTGGCGCAGCTGCCTTGGCGCTGGCATTCGCAGCTGGGGCACGGGCACAGAATCGAGACTCCGACCACGAGGGGGATCGACATTCCAAGGACAACACATGGCCTTACGCAAAGACGGGGCGCTCGCCGGTGCTTGCGGTGGTAGGCGATATCGCATGCCAGCCAGGCGAGGCGGAGCCGACAGGTGAAGCTGGGCATGAACTCTGCATCAACCCCAAGTCCCCATACACCAGCACGTCTCTGTGGCAGTCCCAGGAGGCCACCGCGAATCAGATTGAGGCCATGAAGCCCGACGCCGTCGCGATCACTGGGGATCTGCAATACCAGGTAGGCCAATATTCAGACTTTAAGAACTCGTTCGATTTGACCTATGGCGCTTTCAAATTTCTCCACCGGCCCTCGCCCGGCAACCACGAGTTTTATGACGAGCATAGCGAGACCGGCGTTGCAGGCTACGGCTACTTCTCCTACTACAACGGCTTCCAGGTCGATACCAACGGGAACCCGATCACGACTACGCTCCAAGACCCGTGCCCACCAGCTTTGGCGGCGGCGTGCAACTTTCCGGGCCTTACCACTCCCAACCCCCAACCCATACCGCGGGCAGATGGACAGGCGGGGCACTTCGAGGAGCAGAGCGGAGTCGCAGATGGCTGGTATTCCTACAATCTGGGCACGTGGCACCTTATCTCGCTCAATATAGAGTGCTCGACGCAGCCGGGCGGCTGCTCGAACACAGGCTCCTGGTTTGGAGCCGAACTCGCATGGCTGAAAAAGGATCTCGAGGAGAATCATTCCGCGTGCACAGCCGCCTACTGGCATCAGCCCACGTTCAGCGCCACTAACGGCATCACACCAGAGGGCATTGCCGCTCAGGCCTTTTGGCAACTGCTCTACGAACACAAAGCCGACCTGGTGCTGAACGGACACGACCACCTCTATGCCCACTATCGCCCCCTTGACCCCTCGGGGAATTACGACCCCAAAAATGGCATCCGTGAATTTATCGTGGGTACCGGCGGCGAGACCCTCGATCCGGTCGTCACAACCAACACGACAACCGCCGATCCTACCGGCAACCCGAGCTTCAACGCTTTGAATCTCGAGGCGGGGTCAACTGGGAACTTCTGGGGTGTGATGGCACTGACGCTTGATCCGAACGGCTACAAGTGGAATTTCGAGTCGGCACTGCAAGCTCCTGTGGCGCCTGCAGGGACACCGACTACTTTCACCGACAAGGGCGTCGGCCACTGCCACGGTGGGCCCAATTGGGATGGCGACAAATAGGGTGGGTAGCAATAACAACCAATAACCAGCTCGGCTTCGCGGCGTTATCAATGACGTTTCGTTCGGCACGTATCCCCCACCCTTCGCGCCTCGCGAAGGGTGGGGGATTTTCTTTAGCTCGTCTGCAGGCGCTGCTTCCTTGCGGAAGGTTATGCTGCACCTTGGCTTAGAGCGTTGCTATTGCGCGAGGAATTGCTTTAGAACAATGCCCTCAGGTTCGTTTGCGCGAGATCCAGGATTTCATCACCCTTGCCGCTGAGCATGGCTTTTACGAGATAGATTCCGAAGCCTTTCGCCTGCTCGAAGTCAATGGTAGGCGGAAAAGAAAGCTCGTTTTTGGCAACTTTAACACTGACCAACGCTGGACCAGGATGGGCAAGCGCAGCGCGGACAGATTCCTCAAGATCTTCCGGGTCATCCACATTGCGGCCGAAGATTCCGGAAGCATCGGCGAGTTTGGCAAAGTCTGGATTGACGAGGTCGGTGCCGAAGCTGACGATCCCCACCGCCTTCATCTCGAGTTCGACAAAACTGAGTGCGTCGTTCTGGTAGACAACGACTTTCACGGGAGCTTTGAGCTGCCGCAAGGAAAGCAATTCGCCCATCAACATGGCAAGCCCTCCGTCGCCTGAAAGAGAGACGACCTGGCGACCCGGGAAGGTTACCTGCGCTCCGATGGCTTGCGGCAATGCATTGGCCATCGAGCCGTGGTTAAAAGAGCCCAAGAGGCGGCGCTTGCCGTTCATGGTGAGGTATCTGGCAGCCCACACGGTTGGCGTTCCAACGTCGCAAGTAAAAATCGCGTCCTCGGAAGCAAGGCGGTCGAGCACAGCGGTAACGTGCTGCGGATGAATCCGTTTTTGGCCGGGTTCGCCGGTTGCCAGTTCGTCCAACCCTTTGCGAGCCTTTTTGTAATGCGCCTGGGCATCGGCGAGATGAGCGCTGTCTGTCTTCTGCTGGAGCAATGGCAAAAGCGCTCGAAGCGTATCCTGCACTGTTCCCACCAAACCCAGATCGACGGCCGTCCTCCGGCCGATCTGCTCGCCGCGCGAATCAACCTGAATTACTTTTGCGTGCGCCGGATAGAACTGCTGATACGGGAAATCGGTGCCAAGCATGAGCAGTTGATCGCAATGTTCCATTGCGTGGTAGCCCGAGGTAAATCCAAGTAGTCCAGTCATCCCGACGTCATAAGGATTGTCGTATTCGATGAATTCTTTTCCGCGGAGGGCGTGGACAATCGGGGCCTTCAGTTTCTCCGCGACCTGGAGCAGCTCGGCGTGGGCGCCCGCGCATCCCGCACCGCCGAGGATGGTCACTTTTTTGGACGCGTTTAGCATTTCGGCTGCGCGCGCCAACAGGGCGGGATCCGGTATGCTTATCGGCTGCATGGAATCGAGGGTCAGCTTGATGCGGCGAAGTGTCGCTTCCTGGAGGGCCGTATCACCAGCGATTACGATCACGCTCACGCCGCGCTTGGCGATTGCAGTCCTGATCGCTATCTCGAGCACCCTGGGCATCTGGCTCGGATGGGAAATGAACTCGCAGTAGTGGCTGCAATCCTTAAAGATATGGTCGGGTTTGGTCTCCTGAAAATAGTCGCTCCCGAGTTCTTTGCTGGGAATCTGTGCGGCAATCGCCAGCACGGGGACGCGATTGCGATGACAATCGTAGAGGCCGTTGATGAGATGCGTATTCCCTGGTCCACAACTGCCGGCGCACACGGCGAGCTTGCCGGTCAAGTGCGCTTCAGCGCCCGCCGCAAATGCGGCCGCTTCTTCATGGCGCGTATGGATCCAGGCAATCGAAGGGTGTGCTCGAATGGCATCGGTGATTGCGTTTAAGGAGTCGCCCGGGACGCCATACACGCGTTTCACGCCAATGGAAGCGAGCGTTTCCACAATGATGTTCGCTATTTTTGTCGTTGGCATGGCAAGCCTCTCTTCGCTGAATATGAGTGACTACGGGCTTCCGTGGGTGGTCCACACAAACTTCCACCCTATGCTTGCGAGTACTTAAGTCTTCCGATGATCCTCCTCTCCCAGTGGGTGCACGAATATTTCCGGTCCAGGACTTATTGACCGTGGTTGCGTTGCGGGTCGAACAGGCGATTTTGGTTTTGCTGCAGTGCGGTGCAGGCCCATGCCGGAAACGGCCGGGGAATTTCCAATCTCCCCAACGCCAGCCCGCCTGCAGGGTTCATCCTAGTAACCACCCAAGTCCGTTTTAGCGTAAAATCCCTGGACCCGTTCTGTCGCGCGGGGCATCTAAGATTCGTCCAAGACCTGCGGGTGTCCTCCTGCCCGCCACAGGAGCGAATGTGAGCCAGGCGAAAACGCAACTGGACCTCGATCAACTAAGCATCAATACCATACGGACGCTGGCAATCGATGCGGTTCAGCAGGCCAATTCCGGGCATCCCGGTGCGCCGATGGGGCTTGCGCCGGTGGTGTATGAGCTGTGGCAACGGTATTTGCGCTATGACCCGGCGGATCCGACGTGGTTCAACCGCGACCGCTTCGTGCTCTCTGCGGGCCACGCATCGATGCTGCTTTACGCCACGCTGCACCTCACAGGGGTTCGTTCCGTCAATGCGAAGGGCGAAGTTACTAACGAACCCGCGGTTTCGATGGAAGAGATCAAGCGCTTCCGGCAAATCGGCAGCAAGACGCCTGGGCATCCGGAGTCGCATATCACCACCGGTGTGGAGACGACGACCGGACCGCTTGGACAGGGCGCTGGAAACAGCGTGGGGATGGCGATTGCGAGCAAATGGCTGGCGGAAAATTACAACCGGCCCGGATTTGAAATTTTTGATTTCAATGTCTACGCGATTTGTGGAGACGGAGACTTGATGGAGGGAGTGGCGTCGGAGGTTGCGTCACTCGCGGGCCATCTAAAGCTTTCGAATCTTTGCTGGATTTACGACAACAACCGCGTAACGCTGGATGGTCCTGCGGAATGGTCGTTCAGCGAAGACGTGATGACGCGTTTTGTGGGCTACGGCTGGAACGTGACGCGCGTGGCGGACGCGAACGACTTGCGAACGCTGGGTCATGGCTTCGAGACGTTTTTGAAAACGAAAGACCGGCCGACGCTGGTGGTGGTGGACAGCCACATTGGGTATGGATCGCCGCACAAGCAGGATTCCTACGAAGCGCACGGCGAGCCGCTGGGCGAGGCGGAAGTCAAGCTGGTGAAACAGAATTATGGCTGGCCGGAAGATGCGAAGTTTCTGGTGCCGGACGGCGTTTACGATCAGTTTAAGAATGGCGTAGGCAAGCGCGGCGCGGAAGCACACGCGGCGTGGAGTGCGAAGTTCGAGGAGTACAAGAAACAGTTTCCGCAGCAGGCCGATCAACTGAACCGGATGCAGGCCGGACAATTGCCGGACGGCTGGGACAAGGATTTGCCGAGCTTCCCCGCGGACCCCAAGGGCATGGCCACGCGCGAATCTTCGGGAAAAACGCTGAATGCACTGGCGAAAAATATTCCGTGGCTGATGGGCGGTTCGGCGGACCTGGCGAAATCCAACAAGACAAACCTGACGTTTGAAGGCGCGGGGGATTTCTATCCGGATCAGTATCGCGGGCGCAATGTGCACTTCGGCGTGCGCGAACACGGCATGGGAGCGATCGTCAACGGCATGACGCTTTCGAAGCTGCGGGCGTTCAGCGCGACGTTTTTCAACTTCAGCGATTACATGCGCGCCAGCATGCGGCTGGGCGCGCTGATGGAAATTCCGTCGCTTTATATTTTCACGCACGATTCGATTGGCGTGGGAGAAGACGGGCCGACGCACCAACCGATCGAGCAAGTGGCGTCCTTGCGCGCGATGCCAAATATGCTGGTGCTGCGGCCGGGCGATGCGAATGAAGTGGTAGAGGTGTACAAGATCGCTTTGCAACATAAGCATGGACCTTCCACGCTGGTGCTGACGCGGCAAGCCATGCCGACATTTGACCGCACGAAATATGCGCCGGCTTCGGGCGTGGCCAAAGGCGGTTACGTGCTGGCTGACGCGGCTGGCGGAAAACCGGATGTGATCCTAATGGGCAGCGGGAGCGAAGTGTCCCTGTGCATCGAGGCTTACGAAAAACTGAAGGCGGAGGGCATCAAGGCGAGGGTCGTCAGCATGCCCTCGTGGGAAATTTTCGAGCAACAGGATGCCGCTTACAAAGAAAGCGTTTTCCCTGCAAGCGTGGCGGCGCGCGTTTCAGTGGAGATGGCGACGACATTTGGGTGGGAGCGCTACGTCGGCCTCAAAGGCAAAATGATCGGGATGCGAACCTTTGGCGCATCGGCGCCGCTCAAGGATCTGCTGAAGAAATTTGGGTTCGAAGTCGAGAAGGTCGTGGCGGCGGCAAAGGAAGTTCTCGGAAAGTGAGCTGGCAATGAAGATGGTGATTGGCTCGGACCACGCGGGATTTCAATTGAAAGTGGCCATGGGCGATTTGTTGCGCTCACTGGGGCACGAGGTACTGGATGTCGGCGCGTTCAACGAAAACCCGTCCGACTATCCGGACTTTGCCGAGGCGGTGGGCCGGGCGGTACTCGATGGGAAAGCGGAGCGCGGCGTGCTCATCTGCGGCAGTGGCGTAGGCGCAAGCGTGGCGGCCAACAAACTGCCTGGGATTCGCGCGGGGATGTGCCACGACACTTATTCTGCGCACCAGGGCGTGGAACACGACAATATCAACGTGCTGGTGCTGGGCTCGCGCGTGATCGGCGAGAAACTGGCGGAAGAGCTGGTGAAAGCGTTCCTTGGCGCCAAGTTTACGAACGAGGAGCGGCACGTAAGGCGCCTAGGAAAAGTAAGAGCGCTGGAAGCAAAGTTTGGAGCTAGCTTCAAACATTAAAAAAATTTAATGAGGTCCATGGCGCAGGCGCTCCAAGCTTCCGCAGGCGTACAATGGAGTTTGGAAGATTTGTCAGTGAGAAGGAGAAATGGCATGACCACTACAACGACAGTTCCGAGCGTCGGCGCCGGGCAGGAAACGAATCCGCTGAAGGGGCTGCTGGCCTACGGGCAATCGCCCTGGATGGACTACATCCGAAGAGACCTGCTGACCAGCGGCGAGTTGAGCCGGTACATTGATAACGACGGCCTCCGCGGGATGACCTCGAATCCCGCCATTTTTGAGAAAGCCATCACCGGCAGCAAGCTGTACAACGATATCCTCTCCTCGCCCGAGGCGAAGAAGCTCACGGCCAAGGGGCTTTTTGAGAAGATCGCCATCCGTGACGTGCAGGACGCGTGCGATATTTTCAAACCCGTGTATTCGTCGTCGAAACGGCGCGACGGCTACGTCAGCCTGGAAGTCTCGCCAAACCTCGCGAGCGATACCAAGGCGACCATTGAAGAAGCCCGCCGCCTGTGGGGCGCGGTGGCGCGGCCGAATGTGATGATCAAGGTGCCGGGCACTCCGGAAGGGCTGCCGGCGATTCGCCAACTGCTCGAAGAGGGGATCAATATCAACATCACCCTTCTGTTCGCACAGTCTGCGTATGAAAAAGTGGCGGAGGCATTTCTCGCGGCCCTTGAAGCTCGCGCTGCAAAGGGACAGGACATCAGCCACATTGCAAGTGTTGCCAGCTTTTTCGTGAGCCGCATTGATTCGCTGGTGGACAGCAAGATCGATGAAAAACTAAAGAAGGCAAACGCCAGCCAGAAGGCACTGCTGGAGAGCATTCGCGGCAAGGTTGCGATTGCGAATGCGCGACTCACTTACAAGAAGTATCAGGAACTTTTCGGCGGCCCGCGTTGGAAGGCCCTCGCGGCTAAGGGCGCGCAGACGCAGCGACTGCTGTGGGCCAGCACCAGCACGAAAAATCCCAATTACCGCGATGTGCTGTACGTCGAAGAGTTGATCGGCGCGGACACCGTGGACACCATTCCACCGGCGACGTTTGATGCCTTCCGCGATCACGGCAAGTTGCGGCCGAGCCTCACGGAAGACGTCGAGGGCGCGGGAAAGACCATGGCGGGCCTGGAGAAGGCGGGCATCTCCATGAAGGAAGTGACGGAAAAACTTCTGGAGGACGGAGTCAAGCTGTTCGCGGACGCGTTCACGACACTGTTGGCAGCGACGGGCAAAAGCGCTGGAGTGCGCGCGTGAGCGTCAACAAACTAACCTACAAATTGCCACAGTCGCTTGCGGGTGCCGTGGCCGCATCGGTCGAGGATTGGAAGAAGAACAACAAAGTCGCGCGGCTGTGGCAGAAGGATGCTTCGCTGTGGACGGGCACGGACGAAAGCAACTGGCTGGGCTGGCTCACCATCACGGAAGAACAGATCGCGCATATTGAGGCTCTCAAGCAAATTGCCGCGGATATCAAGAAGGCTAAATTCAAACATGCACTGTTGCTGGGCATGGGAGGATCCAGCCTGTGCCCCGAAGTGATGCGCATGACCTTTGGAAAAATCAAAGGCCATCCCGAGCTGCACGTCCTGGATTCCACGGACCCCGCGCAGATCAAAGCGATCGAAGCGAAAGTAGACCTCAAGAGCACCATCTGTATCGTGTCGAGTAAATCCGGAAGCACGCTCGAGCCGAACATTTACAAGCAGTACTTTTTCGAACGCGTGAAAGCCAAGGTGGGCGAGAAGGAAGTTGGCAATCGCTTCATCGCCATCACCGACCCCGGCTCGAAAATGCAGCAGGTCGCGGAAGCGGACAAGTTTCGCAAGATATTTTTCGGAGTGCCGAGCATCGGCGGGCGCTATTCCGCGATTTCCAACTTCGGCATGGTTCCCGCGGCCATCATGGGCGTGAACGTCGAGAAATTCCTGAAAAATACGGAAGAGATGGTCAAGGCTTGCGGCGCATCCAGTGCTGCCGATTCGAATCCGGGCGTCCTGCTCGGAACGATTCTGGGCACCGCCGCGAATCATGGCCGGGACAAACTCACAATCATTACTTCGCCGGGCATTTTCGATCTCGGGGCCTGGCTCGAGCAATTGATCGCCGAATCCACGGGGAAAATCGGAAAAGGCATTATTCCCGTGGACCGCGAACGCCTTGGCAAGCCGGCGGTTTACGGAAACGATCGCGTTTTCGCGTATCTGCGGCTGTCTTCGAAACCGAACAAGGCGCAGGATGCGGCGGTGGCTGCGCTCGAAAAAGCCGGACACCCGGTGGTGCGCATTGCGGTGCCAAACATTTACAACCTCGGCCAGGAATTTTTCCGCTGGGAGATTGCCACGGCCGTCGCCGGCTCCATCATCGGCATCGACGCGTTTAATCAGCCGGACGTCGAAGCCAGCAAGATCGAAACGAAAAAACTGACGAGCCAATACGAGGCGACGGGCAGCCTTCCGCCGGAAGTGCCGTTTTTCGAAGCGAGCGGGATCAAACTTTTCGCGGATGAAAAAAATGCAGTGGCTGTCCATGGCCCGAATCTAGTTGATGTTTTGAAGGCCCATCTTGCGCGGGCCGGGGCGGGCGATTATTTCGCGGTGCTAGGTTACGTCACCATGAACCCCGCGCATGAAAAGGCGTTGCAGGCCATCCGTCACGCGGTCCGCGACAAGAAAAAAGTTGCCAGTGTCCTTGGTTTTGGGCCGCGGTTCCTGCATTCCACTGGACAGGCGTACAAAGGCGGCCCAAACAGCGGCGTGTTTCTGCAGATTACCTGCGATGACGCCAAGGATTTGCCGGTTCCGGGACAAAAATATACGTTTGGAATTGTGAAGGCGGCACAAGCTCGCGGCGATTTTGCCGTGCTTGCCGAACGCGGCCGCCGGGCGTTGCGCGTGCATCTTGGCAAGAATGTGAAGGCGGGACTTGCCGCGCTCGCCAAAGCCGTGCAAAAGGCGATCGTCTAGAGCAGCGCACAGGATTTTTCTCACCTACGACGCAGAGGAGCGGACACGATGCAGCTGGGTATGATTGGACTCGGCAGGATGGGCGCCAACATGGTGCGGCGCCTTCAGAAAAACGGGCACAAGTGCGTCGTGTATGACCGCACCGCCGATTCTGTAAAACAGTTGGAAGGTGAGGGCGCGACGGGATCTACGTCGCTGGATGATTTTGTCAAGAAATTGCAGAAGCCCCGCACCGTTTGGCTGATGGTTCCGGCGGCGGTGGTGGATGCCACGCTGCACGACCTGGTCGGCAAGCTGGAGAAAGATGACGTCGTCATTGATGGCGGAAATTCCTACTACATTGATGACATCCGCCGGGCGAAGGAGCTTTCCGCGAAGGGCGTTCACTACTGCGACGTGGGCACCAGCGGCGGCGTCTGGGGACTGGAGCGTGGCTATTGCCAGATGATTGGCGGCGAAACGGACGTCGTGAAGCGCCTTGATCCGATCTTCAAGACGCTGGCGCCGGGCCGCGATAACGTGGATCGCACGCCTGGGCGCGACAAGGTTCCCGGAACCGCCGAAGAAGGCTATCTCCATTGCGGCCCGTCCGGCGCGGGGCATTTCGTCAAGATGGTGCACAACGGCATTGAATATGGCTTGATGGCAGCGTACGCAGAGGGCCTCAACATCCTGAAACACGCGAATGCCGGCAAATCTCACCGCGAAGCGGACGCGGAAACCACGCCACTGCGGAATCCGGAACATTATCAATACGATTTCAACCTGGCGGATGTCACCGAAGTCTGGCGACGCGGAAGTGTGGTGGCTTCGTGGCTGCTCGACCTAACTGCTATTTCCCTGTTGGAGCAGCCGACGCTCGAGCGATTCTCCGGGCGCGTCTCGGATTCCGGCGAAGGACGCTGGACCATTCTTGCGGCGATCGAATCGACGGCGCCCGCGCCGGTGCTCACCGCTTCTCTGTTCCAGCGCTTTACCTCGCGCGGCGAAGATGACTTCGCGGCGAAAGTGCTGTCCGCGATGCGTTTTCAATTTGGCGGACATATTGAGAAAAAGTCCGGACACTAAAAATTTCGCAAACACTGCCAGGTTCGAAGACAGGAAATTCTAGCGATGATCCCAAACCATCCGGATTCGAATCCCACGGCCGCGCCCTGCATCATGGTTATCTTTGGCGCCACCGGCGATCTGACAAAACGGAAACTGATTCCCGCGCTTTGCAATCTTTCCCAGGACGGCCTTCTTCCAAAGCAGTTCGCCATCGTCGGTTATGCAACCAACGACTACACCACGGAGACCTTCCGAAAGATGCTGGGCGAGGAAATCCCCAAATTTGCCCCTGCTCAACTGGACCTAAAAGTGTGGGAATCGCTCTCCGAGCGGATTTATTATGTTCGGGGAGATTTTCAGGACTCCGAGGCCTACAAGCGGCTGAAGGAACAGATCGAACAAGCGGACAAGACCCATGGCACGCTTGGAAACCGATTTTTCTACTTGGCGGTTGCACCTCGATTTTTTTCTCCGATCGTCAACAAGCTCGGCGAGTGCTGCCTGACGAAGGAGGAAAACAATTCCTGGGCGCGCGTGATCGTCGAAAAGCCGTTCGGCCACGACCTGGAATCGGCGAAACAGCTCAACCATGATCTGCAGCAGGTCCTGACGGAAAATCAGATTTACCGGATCGATCACTACCTGGGCAAAGAGACCGTGCAGAACGTCATGGTCTTTCGCTTCTCCAACAACATCATCGAGCCGCTGTGGAATCGCAACTATGTGGATCACGTGCAAATTACCGCGGCGGAGACCGTCGGCGTGGAGCATCGCGGCGGTTTTTATGAAACGGCCGGCGCTCTTCGCGACATGGTGCCGAATCACCTATTCCAGCTCCTGACCATGACGGCAATGGAGCCGCCCATCTCCTTCGACGCCGATCAAGTCCGCAACAAGCAAGCAGAAGTACTGCACGCCATCCAGCCGCTCAGTCCCGAAGACGTGCTGAAAAACATGGTGCGAGGCCAGTACGGAGTGGGCACCGTGGACGGCCAGCGCGTCGCCGGGTACCGCAGCGAGCCGGATGTTTCACCGGATTCGAATACGGAGACGTTTGTCGCGCTGAAACTGCAGATCGACAACTGGCGCTGGGCAGGCGTGCCGTTCTATTTGCGCACAGGAAAGCGGCTGGCGCAGCGCACCACGGAAATCGTGATCCAGTTTCGCAGGACTCCCTTCGTGCTGTTCCGCAACACCACGGTCAAGAATCTCGAAACCAACCGGCTGGTCATCCATATTCAGCCCGAAGAAGGCATTTCGTTGAGTTTCGGCGCAAAGGTTCCGGGCTCAATCATGAAGCTCGGGTTGGTGAATATGGATTTCGATTACGGCACGTATTTCGGATTGGAACACAGCACGGGGTACGAGCGCCTGTTGCGCGATTGCATGGCGGGCGATCCCACACTCTTCCAGCGCGCGGACATGGTAGAAGCCGGCTGGAATGTGATTCAACCCATTTTGGATGTATGGCGCGCGTTGCCTGCCCGCGGTTTTCCGAATTACGCGGCAGGGTCTTGGGGGCCGATTGAAGCCGACGATTTACTGGAGCGCGATGGGCGCTCCTGGCGGCGCATCGGCGAAGAAGAAGTGGATAAGCGCGGCCGGATTGCCATCCCGGATCGGGCAGGCATCATCACCTGAGAGGAGCAGAGGTGGAGCGCGAAATTCGAATCCTGAGCGACGGAGCGGCGATTGCCCGGCGCGCCGCGCAGGAGTTCGTGCAAGCGGGCGCTTCCGCAGTTCGCGAGAAAGGCACTTTCGATGTGGTGCTTGCTGGAGGCTCAACACCTAAAGCGCTGTATAACCTGCTGGCCACCGATCCATCGCTGCGTTCGCAAGTTCCGTGGGATAAAACGCATTTGTACTTCGGCGACGAACGCCACGTAGGGCCCGAGCACCCGGACAGCAATTTCCGCATGGCCAGGGAGTCGATGATCTCCAAGGTGCCTCTGAAGCCGGAGCAGGTCACGCGGATTAAAGGCGAATACCCGGATGCGGAGCAGGGCGCGCTCGAATACGAAAAGGCTCTGCGCGAAAATTTCAAACTAAAGGATGGAGAGTATCCGCGCTTCGATCTTCTTCTTGTGGGCATGGGTAACGAGGGTCACACGCTGTCGCTCTTCCCCGGAACGAAAGCGCTGCATGCCAATGGGCGAGTGGTTATGCGAAACTGGGTGGGCAAGCTTTACACCGAGCGCATCACGCTCACTGTGCTGGGGGCGAGCAATGCCGCGCGAATCCTATTCATGGTGACGGGCGCGGACAAAGCGCTGGCGTTGAAGGCTGTGCTGGAAGGGCCGTACGAGCCGGAGCAATTGCCCGCGCAATTTCTCCAGCCGAGGGATGGGAAACTATTGTGGCTGGTAGACACGGCTGCGGGCGGCATGCTTTCGATAGGAATTCGAGAATCGTGAGACTACTTAGCAGTCTCGCGTGAGTTGGCCGCTGAGCGGCCACTGGTGAAACGAGGAGAAAGAAATGGCAATCACAGCAGGTCTTGGAAAGATTGAAACGTATCTGGGTGCGAAGGCGGATTCGCTGCTGGGATTCAACTCACCCAAGATCTCGAAGGAGCGGCTGCATCTTCCCGGGCCGGATTTTATCGACCGCGTCTACGCTTCGACGGACCGCAATCTCCGCGTCCTCACGAGTCTGCAGCGGATGTTTGGCCACGGCCGCTTGAACGGGACAGGCTATCTCTCGATTTTACCCGTCGACCAGGGCATTGAGCACTCCGGCGGCGCGAGCTTCGCAAAGAATCCCGACTACTTTGACGGCGGAAACATCGTCAAGCTGGCTATCGAAGGCGGCTGCAACGCCGTGGCCTCCACGTTTGGCGTGCTTGGCTCCGTCGCGCGTAAATACGCCCACAAAATTCCTTTCATCGTGAAGATCAATCACAATGAGCTGCTCACCTATCCCAACAAGGCTGACCAAATCTTCTTTGGCACGGTGCAGCAGGCCTTCGACATGGGCGCGGCTGCCGTCGGCGCCACGATTTATTTCGGCTCGGAGCAGAGCGGACGCCAGATCGTGGAGATTTCCCAAGCTTTCGCGCATGCTCACGAACTCGGGATGGCCACCGTTCTGTGGTGCTACCTCCGCAACAACGCTTTCAAGAAGGACAAGGATTATCATCTCTCCGCCGACCTCACCGGCCAGGCCAATCATCTCGGCGTGACCATCCAGGCCGACATCATCAAGCAAAAGCTGCCGGAAAATAACGGCGGCTATCAGGCGCTCAATATGGGCGATTCCAGTTACGGCAAATTCGACAAGCGCATCTACACCGAACTCAGCAGCGATCATCCCATTGACTTGACGCGCTACCAGGTCGCCAACTGCTACATGGGCCGCGCCGGCTTGATCAACAGCGGCGGCGCTTCCGGAGCCAACGACTTTGAAGAAGCCGTGGCCACCGCCGTCATCAACAAGCGCGCCGGCGGAACTGGCCTCATCTCCGGGCGCAAAGCCTTCCAGCGCCCCATGAAAGAAGGCGTGCAGCTCCTGAACGCCATTCAAGATGTTTACCTGAGTCCTGAGGTCACCGTCGCCTAGAGCTCATTTCTTGCGTTTGCGCACGAAAATGAAAATGAGGGCAGTGAGCACCGCTACAATCACGGCGACAACTGCAACGAGCGCTGGATGTCCATGCTGCAAGAAGATCGTAAGTACATGCCGTCCATAGCGGGCAGCCAGGAACGCGAGGAGAGAGTATCTGACAATTCTCCCGAGCGTCATCGCTAGCAGGAATTTTTTCACGGAATATTGCATCGCTCCCGCGGCAAAGAGAAATGGAACCAAAGGCACGGGCGGCGGCAGTAACGCGGCGATAACGATGGCCCCAAAGCCCCATTGCCCGAAAATCTTGTACACCTTCTTTAGCGTCTTGGCGGGAAACTTGCGTTCCAGCGTTTCCTTGCCTCCTTTGCGAGCAAGCCGATAGGTGACGTAGCCTCCGATCACGGAACCAATCGTGGCCATCAATGCGTAATAAAGCCATAGGTCCGCCGTGCGCGCGGATAAGACGATGGTCAGAACATCCATGCTTCCCGGAAGTGGAATGACCGAACTGTCCAGAAGTCCCAGTGGGATAAAGCCCAATCCACCGAGGTGGAAAATCCAGCGGCGCAGGCCGCGGGCGACCGTGGGTGCGGCGAACGCGAAAATCCGGCGAGCGAGCATTTTTTTCTAGAAAGCACATTCATTCTCGCATGCGCTTGTCTTGAGCGCCGAGCGTTGTTTGCGAGACTTGAGTCACCGGCGCCGTGGGGGCGAAGGGCTCTTTGGCGGCCTGACGTGGAATCATCAGGAACAGTAGAAAATGACGAAGACTTGTCCGCGGCACGGAGAGGATTTTCGCACACTGGAGGTTTTTTTATGCGTGAGTAAGTGCCGCGGAACGCGCGGCTTGCAAGAGTTTGCGAGCGTTCTCGCGGATGTCGCCCTTGCCAAAAACAGCGTTGCCGGCGACTAGCAGCTCCGCCCCTGCGCGCACCACCTCGCCAACGGTTTCCAGCGAAACGCCGCCGTCCACCTCAATGCGGAATCCAAGCCCGAGCGATTCGCGAACCTCCACCAGCGTTTTGATTTTGTGCAGCGCGCCGGGAATGAATTTCTGCCCGCCGAATCCCGGATTCACGGACATCACCAGAACATGGTGAACCAGGTCCAGCACTTCATCCAGCGTGTGCACCGGCGTGGCGGGATTGATCACCACTGCGGGCTTGCAGCCATGCGACTCGATGAGCTGCAGGGTGCGATTAAGATGCACGCAGGCTTCCTGGTGCACGGCGATCCAGTTCGCGCCGGCTTCCGCAAACGCAGGGATGAAGTCGTCGGGATTTTCGATCATCAAATGGCAATCGAGAATGGCGTTGGGAAGCGCTTTTCGGAGGGAGGCCACGACGGGTGGACCGATGGTGATATTTGGGACGAAGTGGCCATCCATCACATCCACGTGAAGCACGGAGCCCCCGCCGTCCAGCGCAGCTTTGGCGTCCTCGCCAAGCCGCGCGAAGTTCGCGGACAAAATCGAAGGTGCCAGTTCAATCGCCATAGGCTTCCGGCGCTCCTCCTGCCTTGAAGAAAGAGATTATACGCGGAACGTCCGCGAGGCTCGCGGAAAAGTGTGGTCTGGGCGACAGTTTGCGCATCACCAAGGGATCGTGCGGCGTTGCTCGCTGCTTTGGCGCGCGAGTTCGAGCAGGCGCATCACGTCCAAAGCGTATTCGGGAGTGACAGCGAGCGCAGCGCTTCCGAGAAGCGCATCGCGCACATTCGCGTAGTAGTCGCGAAAGTCGCAGGCCGCCGAGGGAATGCGCTGCTGCGTAAACGTGTCGCCGGAAAGGACGGTCAGAACGCCCCAATTCTCTTCCGGCTCTGCGCCCCAGGCTTTGTCAGTAGGGATGAATCCGCGTCGAAGATTACCTTCCTGGGGATCAAAGGATTGCTTGACGAAGCTGCCTTGCGTGCCGAGAAGAACAAATCGTGGGCGCGGTGAGGCCGCGAGAATGCTTGACCGCAGCACCGCGCGCATGCCGTGCGGATAATGAAGCATGATATCGAACGCATCGTCAGCGACCGCGCCTTCGCGCTCAATTCGAACGTCAGCAGCCACCGCTTCCGGAAGACCGAATAGCACCAACGCGTGATCGATGAGATGGGGAGCAATATCGAAGAGGATTCCGCTGCCGGGGCGTCGGGTTTCCCGCCAGGCTCCCGGTTTGAGTTGCGGGCGATAGCGGTCGTAGCTGGTTTCGAAGCGAACGATCCGGCCGAGCGTTCCAGCAGCCACCAGCTTCCGAATAGCCTGAAAATCTCCATCGTAGCGGCGGTTTTGATAGACGGTCAGCAGACGGCCCGCATTTTTTGCGATCTGCACTAACGAGGCCGCTTCTTCGAGAGTGACGGTGAAAGGCTTGTCCACAACCACGTCGCGCCCTGCTTCCAGGCATTGCCGCGCGAACGGATAGTGTGTTTCGTTCGGCGTGGCAATTACAATCAGGCGAATCTCGCGGATCGCCAGCAATTCATCCAAAGTACGAGCGATTCGAACGTCAGGATACTTTTCAGCAGCCTCGCTCCCGCTACGCTGAAGAATGGCAGCGAGGTGCAGGCCGGGTACCGCGCGAATCACAGGCGCGTGAAAGGCGCGGCCGGCAAGACCGAATCCAATGAGGCCGACTTCAATCATGGCAAACGATATTTCCTCGAACGCAAACGCTAAAGAATATCGAACATTTCGATTCCCCGCAGAAGGATTTTTCGGAACCGCAAAGTTGCCTGAAAGCTCGGCGTACCGCAGAATGGCAGATTGCCAATGAATGGACAAAACTCAACCGTCAGCGAAGGAAAGGGACATCGCAACCTGTTGATCTTGCTGTTCGTCGGGTTCGTGCCGGTTGGAATAGCGACGGTCATTGTCGGGCCTTTGCTGCCCATGTTCATTCAAAAATGGTCGTTGGATGACAGGCAAGCAGGTTTTTTCTTCACCGTCCAGTTCACGGCGGCGATGATCGGAGTAGGCCTGTCAAGCGCGCTTTCGGCGTGGCGCGGATACCGGCCCGCGCTGATTCTGGGCTATGCGCTCACTGCAGCGGGGCTTGCGGGATTGAACACCAGCAGTCATTTGTTTGCCCTTGTGGCCACCGCGTCGTTTGGGTGCGGTTACGGCCTGGTGATTCCTGGAACCAACCTCTTGGTAGCAGAGGCAGGAGGAAAGCGCAGCGCCTCTTTACTAAACTTTTTGAATTTCACCTGGGGGGTCGGAGCGATCGCCTGCTCTCCGCTGGTTCTGCTGGCGTTGAAGCATATGCGGCTACCTGTGCTACTCCTCGGCCTGGGAGTCTCTGGCGGCCTGATGACTCTGGGGATGGCTCTTGCTTCGTTCGAAGGGGAGAACCCGAGAGAGAGTACAAACGCTTCGGCATCGCGCGTGGCAGACGTTGGGCGCGGCGTCACGATTGCCCTCGCCGCGTTATTTTTCATTTATGTCGGGATGGAAACCAGCGTGGGAGGATGGTCTGCGGAAATCGCCAAGCGCCTGGCGCATGGGTCAAGTGGCATTACGACATTAACCCCGATGTTTTTCTATGCGGGGCTGACGTCGGGACGCGCGCTCGCACCGCTTGTGCTATTGCGCGTGAATGAAAGACGGTTAGTGCTGGGTGCGCTCGTTTTAGCTGCATCGGGAACATCAATCGTGATGGCTTCGAACACCTTCAACACGGCCATACTTGGGGTGTTTTTAGCCGGGCTGGGATGCGCGAGCATCTATCCCATCTATATCGCATGGTTGTCGAAGTGGTATGGCGCCCGCACAAAACGCGTTGGAGGCGTGCTGTTCGCGCTTGCTTCCCTCGGCGGAGCAGCTGGACCCTGGTTGGTCGGAGCCGTCTCCAAGTACTCCGGCAGTTTGCGCCTTGGATTGCTGGTGCCACTTGCTAGCGCGATCATAATGATCTGGCTGGTGCTGCTACTGCGTCGTCAAACGGCGGCGTGAGGTATTCTTAGCCCGTGCCAAATGCCGCATCCTCACAACGCTCGCCGACAACTGGATTGTTGCTGGGACTTGTAATCACGCTGACAGCGGTCGTGGCCTATGCCTCCTACATCACCGTGCAACTCGCGGGTCTGCGAAAACTTCAAAGCGAAATGGTGGACCGGAACCGCAAAGATTCGCTGCAGCTTTTGCGAATTCAGAACGATTTGAACTCCGTCGCGCTGGCGATGCGGGACATGCTTGATACCACGGAGCGTTATCCGCTAACGGCATGGTCAGCACAGTTCGATCGTATTCATCAGGACCTGGATGCGGGACTGAAGCTGGAAGAAAAACTGGCGGTGGTGAATCGCACGCCGGAGCAGCGCCAATATCTCACGCAATCGGTGGCGCAGTTCTGGGACGCCGTAAATCGAATGTTCGCGCTGGCGGAAAGCGGCAAGGATGCGGAAGCGCGAGAACAGATTCGATTGTCGCTGCAAGCGCGGCAGCAAGCGCTCAGTACGGCCGTTTCACGGCTGCTTGTCGAGAACAACGAAGGCGAAGAGCAAGCCGCGGCGCGAATTGCGCAGATTTATGACGGCGTTCAGCGGCAACTTTATATTTTTCTTGCAGCGACATTGATCGCGATCGTCCTGACCAGTCTTTATCTCATTCGCAGCAACCGGCAGATTTTCGCACGGCTCGCGGAACTTTCTGAGCAGCGCAGCGACTTGGCGCAAAAGCTGATCTCCACGCAAGAATCTACCCTGCGGCACATTTCCCGCGAGCTTCACGATGAATTCGGGCAGGTCTTGACGGCTATCGGCTCCATGCTTCGCCGCGCGGGCAATTACATCCCTGAAGGATCGCCTCCGCGAGAAGATTTGAAGGAAGTGCAGGAGATCGCGCAAGCAACCTTGAACAACATCCGGACTCTTTCGCAGGCGCTCCATCCGGTTCTGCTCGAAGAAGCCGGCCTGGAAAGCACGCTCGCCTGGTATATTCCCACAGTGGAGCGGCAAACTGGTCTCGTGCTGCATTATGAGAAAAGTGGGCAATCCTTTCCTGTGGAAACAAGCGCAGGCGTGCATATCTATCGCGTCGCGCAGGAAGCATTGAATAATGTAGGCCGCCATTCTGGAGCGCGAGAGGCCTGGGTCCGGCTTAAATTTTCCCCCGATTCGCTGGAGCTGGAAGTGGAAGATCACGGCACAGGTTTTGTGGCGGAGAAGATGCAGCGCGGAATCGGGTTGGTGGCCATGCGCGAGCGGGCAGAATTGATTGGCGCAACCTTGGTCATTGCGCCGCGGGCGCAAGGCGGCACCGCGGTTCGCCTGAAAATTCCAAAGGAAAAAGCGGAGATTCATGGCTCCTAAAATAACCGTATTGCTTGCGGACGATCACGCGCTGGTGCGCCGTGGATTCCGCCGCATGCTGGAAGACGACCCAGGAATTTCCGTCGTAGGCGAAGCCAGCGACGGCAAAGAAGCCTTGCGGCTCGCCCTCGAATTACGGCCAAAGGTAATCGTCATGGACTGCGCGATGCCGGAACTGAGCGGCATCGAAGCCAGTCGAAAAATTCTAGAGTCGTTTCCCGAAGCCGAGATCCTGATGCTGAGCATGCATTCCGAGGAAACTCTGGTGCGGCAAGCCTTGAATGCCGGCGCGCGCGGTTACGTTCTGAAAAACGCGATGGATCTCGATCTGGTCAGCGCGGTCAAAAGTATCGCGTCAGGCATGACCGTGCTGGACCCGCAGGTGTCCCTCCCCGCCAATTTGAAGGGCGAACGGAGCGGAGGCTTGACGCCGCGTGAATTGGAAATCCTACAACACATCGTGGCCGGAAAATCGAACAAGGAAATCGCCGTTGATCTGAATCTCAGCGCCAATACGGTGGCGGTCCATCGGGCAAATATTATGGACACTCTGGGAATTCACAAAACCGCTGAGCTTGTGGTCTACGCCATTCGAAACGGCCTGGTGAATCTGCCTTGAAGCGGCGCGAGTTCTTGCGGGGCACCTGCGCCGCCGGCATCGCCGCGACCCTTCCCACCGCGCGCGCGCAAACGAATTCGAACTCGGGACTCGCGTTCCGTTTTGCGGACGTCACTTCATCCGCCGGTATCCATTTTCAGCACAACAGCGGCGCGTACGGCGGGAAATTGCTCCCCGAAACGCTCGGCTCCGGTTGCGCGTTTCTGGATTACGACGCGGACGGCTGGCAAGACATCCTGCTAATCAATGGCATGGATTGGCCGGGGCACAAGCGCCAGCGAAGCACGCTGCAACTTTATCGCAACAACCGCAATGGCACGTTCACAGACGTAACCAAAAGCGCGGGCCTCGATCTCGAGATGTACGGGATGGGCGTGGCCGTCGGCGACTACAACAACGACGGATTCCCGGACATTTTCATTTCGTGTGTTGGCCAGAGCCGGCTTTTCCGCAACACAGGCAAAGGCACATTTGTGGACGCGACGGCGAAGAGCGGCCTGCAAAATCACCAGGGCTTTAGCACTTCCGCGCTGTGGTTTGACTATGACCGCGATGGTTTGCTCGATCTGTTCGTCTGCAACTACGTGCGCTGGTCTCCCGAGCACGACGTTTTTTGCAGCCTTGACGGCACTCACAAATCCTACTGCACGCCGGAAGCGTATCGCGGCGACACCTGCTGGCTCTTTCGCAACCGCGGGGACGGCACCTTTGAAGACGTAACCCCCACCAGCGGCATCTTCGACAGCAGCTCAAAATCCCTCGGAGTGGCCATGTTCGATTACGACCAAGATGGCTGGCCCGATCTTCTGGTCGCCAACGATACGCAACCGAACAAGCTGTACAAAAACTTACGCAATGGAAAATTCAGGGACGTAGCCGTGGAAGCGGGACTGGCCTTGAGCACGGAAGGCAAAGCCCGCGCCGGAATGGGCGTGGACACCGGCGACTTCGACAATTCAGGCCGACCGGGCGTGGCCATCACAAATTTCGACAATGAAATGATCGGACTGTTTCGTTCGGTCAGTGCCACCGCTTACGACGACGTCGCCATTCAAGCGGGGGTCGGCGCCGTCTCCAGGAACACGCTGGGATTCGGATGCGCTTTCTTCGACGCCGATCTCGACGGCCTTCTCGATCTGGCCGTTGCAAATGGCCACATCGATGAAACGGTTCGCAATATCCGTGGAAACGTCGGCTACGCGCAGCCGCCCCAACTCTTCCTGAATTTGGGCGGCGGAAATTTCCACGACGTCGCGCAAGGCGTGGGCGGAGGCTTTGAAGCTCCGAAAGTCGGCCGAGGACTGGCCGTCGGCGATTTCGACCGTGACGGAGATTTGGATCTGCTGATGACCACAAACAACGGACCGGCCTATCTCTACCGAAACGATCAGTTGGCCAAGCGCCGCAGCATTCGATTCCAGTTGCGAGGCACAAAATCGAACCGCGACGCCATTGGCGCGACCGTTCGCATCTTCCTCAACGGACAAACCCAGTCCCGGATCGTCCGAGGCGGCTCCAGCTATCTCTCCCAGTCCGAACTGCCCGTCACCTTCGGCCTGGGAATTCGGGACAAGATCGATCGCGCCGTCATCGACTGGCCGAGCGGTCGTACCGAGGAATTCAAGGACCTCGTCGCAGGAAAGGCCTATGACTGTCTGGAAACAAAGGGGATACAGCCGCAGCCAGGCTTCTAATGCTTTTAGAGTATTGCCACCCTTTTCCCCCCGCACTATATATCACGCACAAAGCGCCACCGCCCCCAAAGGAGCCAGGCTTGGCTTGCTTCGGGGCAACCCAAACTGAACTGCGGCCGGATGTTTCTAAGCATCCGGTCGCTGTCGTAATAGACACAATCGCGCGGCTGAATGGAAACGATGGCAATGAGCTCCGTTAATCGGTGGTTATCGCGAAGCCTGATTGCGCTGACGATCAGCGCCCTCTATCTGTATGGATACCCCACGGCAACAATCACGTATGCGCTCGCCGACTTGTTCCATATCGTCCTCGGAATCCTCTTCACCATTCTCCTCGTCTACTACCTGTTGCGTTTGCTTCCGAATGAAACGCTTCTTGCCCGCTTGGGCTGGATTTTCTTGGCTGTCGGAGGAGGCATCGGGATCGTGCTGATCAAAGTCGGCACACCCATCCGGTTGAAATCCTGGCTTTTCGCGCATATTGCGCTGTGCGTCGTCGGCGCACTTTTCCTGGCGACCTCCTGGCTCGCGTCGCGCGGCTGGCTGGGCCACGGCATCGTGCAGCGAGGACTGGGATTTGCCGCGCTGGCGCTTTTGACCGCGGGAATTGCCGCCGGCGCCTGGTGGACCCGCGAGGTCACCTGGAAAAAAGCAAATCGCATCACCAACCCCCTGATGCCGCCCGAAACCATGGACAGCGAAGGCGACGGCCCTCAGGGAAAGTTTTTCCCCAGCTCCGCGCAAACGAAGCACGGCGGCAACATCCCCTCGCAATATTTCATGAAGTCCGATGCCTGCCAGCGCTGTCACGCCGACATCTATAAACAGTGGGACAGCTCGATGCACCATTTCTCTTCCTTCAACAATCAGTGGTACCGCAAGAGCATCGAATACATGCAGGATGTCGCCGGCGTGCGCTCTTCGAAGTGGTGTGCCGGATGCCACGATCCCGCGCTCCTTTACAGCGGCTTGTTCGATACTCCTATCAAGCAAATCGTTGACCGCCCCGAAGCGCGCGCCGGCCTCGGCTGCCTGATGTGCCACAGCATCGTGCAAGTGAAAAGCACCATGGGCCAGGGGGATTTTTTCCTGGAATATCCGAAGCTGCATGAACTCGCAGCCAGTGAAAATCCGCTCGTGCGCAAGTTGCACGACTTCATGGTTCGCCTGAACCCCGAGCCGCACCGCCGCACCTTCCTCAAACCGTTCATGCGCGCGGACACCGCAGAGTTTTGTTCTTCGTGCCACAAAGTTCATCTGGATGTCCCCGTGAATAGCTACCGGTGGATTCGCGGCTTCAATGAATATGACAACTGGCAAGCAAGTGGCGTCTCCGGACAGGGCGCGCGCGCGTTCTACTATCCGAAGTCGCCCATGAATTGCGCCGATTGCCACATGCCGCAGGTGCCTTCGAATGACGATGGAAACTCCAACGGTCTCGTGCATTCTCATCGCTTCCCTGGCGCGAACACCGCCGTGCCCACCGCAAATCAAGATCAGGCGCAATACGAGTTCGCCAAGAAATTCCTTCAGGACAAACAACTGAGCGTGGATATCTTTGCCATTTCTCCAGCAGAGAAGGAAACCAATGCTCCGGTGCGGAGCGCATCGGGAGCCCCGGAACTTTCGACGACCTTTGCCGTTGGCGAAGAATCCGAATCTTCACTTCCCAAAGGTCCGGCCGGCGAAGTCCGCCCAATTACTGCTCCAATTGATCGCGCCGACGCGACCGTGCGGCGCGGCGATGATGAACGCGTGGATGTCGTTATCCGCACGCGCAAAGTCGGCCACTTCTTCCCTGGCGGAACGGTGGACGCGTTCGATGTGTGGATCGAACTGGAGGCCACGGACGAAAAAGGCCAGACGATTTTCTGGAGCGGCAAAGTAGAGGGCGGCGGCAAGGGCCCGGTCGAGCCGGGAGCGCACTTCTATCGCTCGCTGCAAATTGACGCGCACGGCAATCCCGTCAACAAACGCAACGCATGGGCCACACGCTCCGTCGTTTACGTTCGGCTGATCCCGCCGGGCGCTGCAGACACGGTGCACTACCGGCTCCACATTCCGGACAGTGCCGGCGACAAAATCACGCTGCACGCCAAGCTCAACTATCGCAAATTCACTTGGTTCAATACCCACTTCTCGTTTGCGGGCGTTGATGCGGCGCAAAGTGCGCCGGCTAGCAGCGGCGCGGTGACCACAAAAGACTACGACGATCGCAAGTGGGCTTTCACGGGCGACACCTCGCACGTCTCCGGCAATCTCAAAGCAATTCCCGATCTTCCCATCACCATCATTGCCGAGGACACCAAGACGCTCCGCGTCCTTGCACGATCCGCTCCCGTCCCCCAGCCTAAAACGGTCAGCACCAAGGAAGACTGGACGCGCTGGAACGATTACGGAATTGGCCTGTTCTTGCAAGGCGATTTGAAAGCGGCGGCAGCCGCGTTCGAGAAAATTACAGAAGCCGACCCGAAGAATCCCGATGGTTGGACCAATATCGGCCGCGCCTTATTGCAAGAGGGCGACACCGCCGGTGCGCGCAAGGTGCTTGAGAAATCACTGGCTATTAGCCCGCAATTGGCGCGCACGAATTACTTTTACGGGCGTGCGCTTAAAGAAGACGGCGACTACGACGGCGCCATCCAACACCTGCAGATCGTGCTTGCCCAATTCCCGCGCGACCGTGTCGTGCACAATGAACTTGGCCGGGTGCTCTTCCTCCAGAAGCGCTATGCCGACGCGGTGAAGGAATTCGAACAGACGCTCACCATCGATCCCGAAGATTTGCAGGCGCACTACAACCTGATGCTCTGCTACAACGGCCTGGGCAACGACGCGAAAGCCGAAGAGCACAAAGCGCGCTACCTGCGTTTCAAAGCGGATGAATCCGCGCAAGCCATTACCGGGCCGTACCGCCAAATTCATCCCGAGGACAACAATGAGCGACAGGCGATTCACGAACATGTAAGCATCGCGCTTGCCCCGACCCCGCTAAAGAAACCTGCGGCGGCAAGTATTGCCGCAAAAGTCGCAGAGCACGCTAGTGTGAAGCCCGGCAGTGGACAATAATCATCCGCAGCCATTTCTATCAAAACCGAGGGACCCGATGACCTGGATCAAAACTCTTCGCATGGACGAAGACCCGCTGGTGAAGCGCGCGATGGAAGAGGAGCGCAAGCTCTATCCGCCCGAATATCGCACGCCCGCGCCAACGGTGGACCGCGGCGAGGAGAACAGCATCACGTCGTCGCACTCGCTCATCCCAGATGCGCTGTTCCATTCCTTTTCGGCGTATGGCGCCATGTTGTCGCCGGATTTGCCGTTGAAACGGCACCAGCACGAAATGATCGCCACCGTCGTCTCGGTCGCCAACCGATGCCACTATTGAATCGAATCTCACGCAGAGTTTCTGCGTCGGGTCACGTTGGATGAAAGCATGGTGGACGCACTTCGCGAGGACTATCGCACTGCGCCGATCAGTCAACAGGATCGCGTGATGTTGGACTACGTCGTGAAACTGACGAAGGATGCCACGCGTTGTTCGCCCGACGACCATCTCAAATTGCGCGCGGCCGGCTTCGATGACAAAGGAATTCTTCAGATCACATTAATCGCCGCATGGTTCAACTACATCAACAAGGTCGCCGACGCTCTTGGCGTCGGGCGCGACCCAATCGCGAGGCCCGAGTGAAGCGTTCTCTCCTGGCTTTTCTGCTGTGCGTCTCCGCCGCAATTCTCCTTCTGCAAAAGGCCGAGCAGTCCGTTCTGGCGGCGCCCGACGCCCCTTCCGTGACGTTTCGCGACGTTACTCGCCAAGCTGGAATTCGCTTCGTCCATAACAATGGAGCCTTCGGGAAAAAATATCTTCCCGAAACCATGGGACCGGGCGTGGCCTTCATCGACTATGACAACGACGGCTGGCCCGATATTTTTCTCGCCAACGGCATGGACTGGCCCGGCCACGTTCAGAAACATTCCACGCCAAAGCTCTATCACAACAATCACGACGGCACTTTCACTGACGTCACGCACAAAGCAGGCCTGGACGTCGAAATGTTTGGACTTGGCGTGGCCGTGGGTGACTATGACAACGATGGCTACGACGATCTCTTCGTGACCGCCTACGGACAAAACCATCTCTTCCATAACAATGGAAACGGCACGTTTACGGATGTCACGCAAAAATCGGGTCTGCTCGGACCGCAGGAATTCAGCACCAGCGCGGCGTGGGTGGATTACGACAAGGATGGCCATCTCGATCTCGTCGTCGGCAACTACGTGCAGTGGACTCCGGAAACCGATCTCTTTTGCACGCTCGACGGCAAGAGCAAGTCCTATTGCACGCCGGAATCCTACAAAGGCACCTCCGTCCGCCTCTGGCACAGTCGTGGCAACGGCACATTTGAAGACGTAACGCAAAAAGCCGGCCTCGGCGACCCGACCTCAAAAACTCTCGGCATCGCCATGCTCGATTACGACAACGACGGCTGGCCCGATCTCCTGCTTTCGAACGATACGCAACCCAACAAGCTCTACCGCAACAACGGCAACGGCACCTTCACCGAAAAAGCGGTCGTCGCCGGCGTCGCCTTCAGCGAAGACGGAATCGCCCGCGCGGGCATGGGCGTGGATGCCGCGGACTACGACCATTCGGGCCTTCCCAGCCTGCTGATCACCAACTTCGCCAACCAAATGCTCTCGCTCTATCACAACGAAGGAAAAGGACTCTTTATCGATGAGGCTCCGCGCTCGGAGATCGGCCGCAATTCTCTTCTCACTCTGGGATTCGGCTGTTTTTTCTTTGATTACGATCTCGATGGCTGGCCCGACGTCCTCGTAGCCAATGGCCACATTGACGAGGATATTCAGCGCGTGCAGGCCAACGTGAAATACGCCATGCCGCCGCATCTCTTCCGCAACATGGGCAAAGGGAATTTCCAGGAAGTGACAAAATCACTGGGCCCGGCATTCGCAGCGCCACGCGTCGGTCGCGGCGCCGCCTACGCCGACATCAATAACGACGGCCGGGTGGACTTGCTGTTCTCCACCAATGGCGGACCCGCGTATCTCTTCCAAAACGAAGCGCAGGGCAGCGCAGCGCCAAATCGCAGCTTGCGGATCAAACTAATCGGCGCAAAATCCAACCGCGATGGCATCGGAACATCCGTCAAGCTTACGTCCGGTGGAGAAACGCAAACGGAAATGCTTCGCAGCGGCTCCAGCTACCTCTCCGCAAGCGAGCTTGTTCTGACATTCGGCCTCGCGCAGCACGACAAAGCCGACTCCATCGAACTGCGCTGGCCGAGCGGACAAGTCGATAGGCTTTCGAACGTGGCCGCAAGCCAAACCATCACCGTGACCGAAGGGAAAGGCATCACCGTGTCTCGCGCCTACGGCAAGAAAAACTGAACGCCCGGCAAAACATCCAATACAAAAAACAAACGCCCCCAAGTCACTGGGGGCGTTTGTTTTGGTTCAAAGATTTATCCCTAGAACTGGTTCCAGAGGTATTGGTTGTACACCTCGTGGTGGAATTGCACTTCCTGCGCTTTCACGATCGTGCCCAGGGTGCGCGGGCAGCGGTCCGCGGCAGCGCGCTTCAAATCGGCATAGCGGCCTTTGACATCCGCGCCGAAGAGTTTGGTGGTCCACTCGGCTTTTTCGAAGTTTTCAATGGCCGTGTAAATATTGTCCGGCAGAAACCGTTTCGCTGAACGCAGATCCTTGATCTTGGCCGTTTCTCCGTCCAGGCCGGTCTTGAAAATGGAATACATCACCATATACGGATTGGAATCGGGAGCCACCGCACGTACTTCCGTGCGCATACTTTTTTCATTCCCAATCGGGATGCGCACCATGGCCCCGCGGTTGGTGGGCGAGGCGTTAAGCTGGTTCGGCGCCTCGAAGTGCGGGTCCAGGCGGCGATAGGCGTTGACGCTCGAATTGATCAGCAGGCAAATGTCGTTGCCGTGCGTAAGAATGCGGTCCACAAACTCCCAACCGAACTTGCTGAGTTTCTCTTCTCCCTTGGGATCCCAGAACAGGTTCTTGTCGGCCTTGCTCACCGACACGTTGGTGTGCATGCCGCTGCCGTTGACGCCGACGACTGGCTTCGGCAGGAAGCTGGCGGTGAAACCCATGTTGGTGGCCACTTGGCGGCAGATCAATTTATACAGCTGGATCTGGTCGGCGGCCGAAACGACTTCGCCATAGCCGTAGTTGATTTCGAATTGCGAAGGGGCGACTTCCGGGTGATCCTTTTCATTCTGGAAGCCCATCGCTCGCTGCACTTCCGCGGTGGTATCAATAAACGAACGAAGCGGATCGCCGGGGAGCGAATGGTAATAGCCGCCGGTATTGACGTAGTCGAATTTGCCGGTTTCGTGGTAACGGCGCTCGGCGTCGGGGCCGGCGAAAAGAAATCCTTCAATTTCATTGGCCGCGTTCAACGTGTAGCCCTTTTTGTCGAACAGACCGTCGGCGTAGCCCTTCAGCACGCCGCGAATGTCGGCGGAATACGGCGAACCATCCTTATCAATGACGTGTCCGAAGACGAGAACTTTGCCGGATCCAAATACATCCGACGGAGACCAGTAGAACGCGCCCCAATCCATCGCCAGCCGCAGGTCGCTCTCCCGCTGCGCCGTAAACCCGCGAATCGAGGAACCGTCGAACGTCAAATTGTCCCAGCTCTTGATCAAAAACTTCTTGTCGTAGTCCAGCATGTGCAAGCGGCCTTCCAGGTCGCTGAATAGCACCGTTACGGCCTTGATGCGCTTTTCATCCGTCAGGTACTTGATACGGTCTTCCTGGACCTTGTGGGGGGCGACGCGGTTCTTGCGCTGTTCCTTGGCTTTTAGGTTCAACTCCTCCAGCTCATCATAGGGAAGGGATAGAAAATTGCGCAGTTCGTTCGACATGAATCTCCTCAAAGTGGGATAAGGCTCAAGCTTGGGGCAAACTCTTGCCGGCAAGGGACGGCCGGCCCGGCAATAGGGTATCGCGTGGTTCTTCCGACCGTCAATCGAAAGACCTGATGCAATGGATTCAAGAAATTGAACCAGAACCCGTCCAATTTTGCGCAAATTGTGTGGGAAAATATCGGAGATGGGGCAAATTTTGGTAGCGATACCGGGATTCGAACCCGGATTTTAGCCTTGAGAGGGCTACGTCCTAACCCTTAGACGATATCGCCGGAGCCGTGCTTCTGCGGGCCGTCGCCGCAACACGCAGCGCTTCCAGCCATTTTCGCATGTACGATCAGCACGATCAAGCAGAGCAATCCACGACGGCGAGAAATACTAGGGCTCCAGGCGGTCATTCCACTCACGAGAACTTCTTGAGACCCGACAACTCCAGCGCAACCAGCACCGCAAATTCTGAACCGTGTACGAGATACCTGTGCCACAGGCGCCTCGGCTCCACAGACAACCGAAAGAGCCATTCGAACCCGTGTTCACGGATCCAGACCGGCGCGAGCGGGACACGTCCGGTGTGAAAATCAAACGCCGCGCCGACGCCGATCAGCACCGGAACGCTGAGCCGCTTGCGGTGTTCGAACATCCAGCGCTCCTGTTTCGGCGCGCCGAGGCCAACCCACACGATATCCGCGCGCGAGCGTTCGATGTCCGCCACTTGCTCGTGATCTTCCTCCGCCGACAAGGGACGAAACGGCGGGCAGCACGTTCCGGCTACGCGCAGGCCCGGAAATCGCGCGGAAAACCGTGCCGCCAGATCCTCCGCAACTCCCGGCGCGCCACCATAAAAGTAGTGGCGGTAACGCTTCCGTGCCGTCTGTTCGCAAAATGTGGCCATCAATTCCGGCCCATACACGCGCCGCCGCAGGGCAAATCCCTCCCGCTGGCCCATCCACACCAATGGAAAACCATCCGGCACCACGAGATCGGCTCCCGTCAGCATGCGTTTGAAATCGGTGTCATGTTGCGCCTCCATCACGCTGTGCATGTCCGTGACCGCGATAAAGCGGCACACGTCGCGCCGCGCGATCCATTCCTCCATCCGCACGATCACGCCCGGGATCTGTACCGCGGCGACAGGTATTCCCAACACTCCATAGCTGCCCGGCTCGCGCATCGTTTCGGTCAGCGGCATCATGCCGGTGCGCCTCTCCGGTAGTAAGCCGCTAAATTGTTGCCAAGAACGGGGAAGCCCATTGCTCTGACGGTAGCCTCCGGAAACAGCTCCTGCATTTCTCCCGCAGAAAGCAAACGGATTAGTTCATATTTTCGAAGATAGCCGGGAGAATATGGCGCCATTCTCCTCTGCAGGGGAACCGGAAGGAATTGGTAGAAAGGCAAGAGCGTGTGCGGCTCCACCGGAAAGAATTTATTCGGAGTCGCGACAAAATAACCCCGCGAAGCCACTCTCCTCACCTCGTTCGCGAAGAGAACCTGGTCCTGCCACCGTCCGACGTGTTCGATGACCGCATTCGAGAACACCCAGTCGAAGGAATTCGTTTCGAACGGTAAATCCCGGCCGTCGGCCACCATTCTTTTCACGGTGACACCCGGAGGCATATGCATGCATTCCGCATCAAGATTGACGACCACGACCTCGCTGAACCGGCTATACAGCTGCAAGAATTCACCGTCAATTCCAAGCCCTCCTCCCACGTCCAGCAGCCTCCCCGGCGCAGTGCCGTTTCCCACCATGCGCAAAAAAAGATCGGCCTTCTGCCCGCGCAGCTTCCGATGAATCGGTTTCACGTACCGCAAAACTCTGCTTCGAACATTTTCCACGCTCACCATTCATCTCTTCCCTTCCATGACGCGCTCAAAAATTCCCATCAGCCGCTTGTAGTTTTGTTCCGGCCCGTATTTCGAGACGTACTCCTGGCGTCCGGCCTTGCCCAACTGCTGTAACCTGCCGGGATTCCTCCAGGCCCAATCGGCCTTAGTCGCCAATCCGGCCGCGTCACCCGGAGTGACGTGCATACCGGTATCGCCGTCCGTAATCATTTCGGCCATTGATCCCAATCGCGAAGCGATCACCGGCAATCCGCAGGCGAATGCTTCCGCCACCGCGAGCGGAAAGTTCTCGTAGCAAACACTCGGAAGCACCAGAAAACGCGCGCCCAGCATGAGCGAAACGATTTCGCTGGGCGGAAGCTGCCCCTGCAACTCCACGCTCGATAGCTTTCTTGTCTTAATCTCCGCCGCAACCTCTTCCTTTAATGGTCCGTCACCCGCGATACGCAAGGGAATTCTCTCTCCTACGTGGCTCCATGCCTCGAGAAGCACGCGCAATCCTTTTTCCTCCGAGAGTCGCCCTACGTAAAGCGCATATTCACCGGCTCCGCATTTCAGCCCAGGATCGGGATCCACGAAGTTGGGCTTGACCACGATGCGCTCTGCCGGCAGCCCGCCCTCTATAAATTTCCCCCGCGCGAACTCGGACAGCGCAATGTACACGGCGACTTTCTCCCGCCAGGTATTCATCCCGTGATGCACGGCGATCATCGTCGCGACCGCAGCCGTCGCCGCGCGGCTCTCGCGATAGCATCCATGCGCTACCCCCGGCCACGGCACGCTCCGTCCAAGGCACTCTTCGCACACCCGCCCATCCCGCAAAAAATTGGCCCCCGGACAAAGCAACCGGTAGTTATGCAGCGTCTGTACCACCGGCACACCGGCGTCCGCGCACGCGTAATATGCCGCCGGCGAAATGAGCGGAAAAATATTATGAAAATGAACCACATCCGGCCTTTCCCTCGCTGCAAGCGCCGCAATTTCATGCGCCGAACGTCCCGACCATACCGTCTGGATTCCCGCGGCGATGGTGCCCATCGGCCCACGGCCGCGCAGCTCATCATTGTGCCGCCGGTACCGCACCACGCTGTGCCCGTGCGCTTCGAGCAGCCGCGCCTCCGCCTCCACAACGGCGTCCTCCCCGCCGCGCCTCTGATACGCCGCATGGGCCAAGAGAATTTTCACAACGCCTCTTGCATCATTTCGATTCCCTATCTTTCCCGGTACGTCCTGTTTGGCTCTTTCGCTGCAAAGTCCTGCTTCGAGGCGTAGGGCGGACGGTTCAAGTCTCTGCCGGCAAGCTCGAGAATCGCTTCCGCTTGCGAGCTTTCACTAACAAAAGTTGCCCGATCCAAAACGGCATTCTCATTTTCTCCAGGCCTCGAGCGATGAGCGTCGTGGCGCGATTCGAATGGGGCAGCAAACGAGGATCAATCTGCACGGGTCGCGTGCAAAGCACATCGAACAGCTCTGCCATCTCACTTCTCAGCTCGGAGCTCGTGAATCGATGATAGAAAATGCCGTTGGAGTGGACTCCCTCCCTTTTCCTGCCTAACAGCGCGCGCAACGCACTGTAGTAGTACGCAGTGAGGACAAACTCGCCGCCATCGCGGAGTGTCGCGGAAACACTCGAGAAAAAGCGCAGCCTTTGCGCTCTATTTGGAATGTGTTCGAGTAATTGCGTCGCTACGGCCACATCAATCGAGCCGGGCGCCAGCCGCAGCTGCGTTGCATCGCTCCAGATCAATCCCACCTTTGCGCCAGGAGTTAATTTCCCTGCCAGAATCCGGAGGGATTTCTCGGAGAAGTCCACTGCGATGATCGCTCCGGCGAACGGTGCCATCTGACTCGTCAGTCTCCCGGTTCCACAGGCCAGATCCAACATGGTCGAGCAGCGCGTGAAACTCTCCGCCGCGCGGATGGCGGACATTTCAATCGTGTTTTCCCACGGCCTGAATCGCGCGTCGTACTGCCCCGCGCTCCGATCCCTCGCTTCCTGCTCGGTTCGAACGAGCGCCTCAATCTCCTCTTGCCCCGGCAGCAGCCGGAGAATCCCCGATCGTATTTCATAGCGAGCAGTGCATCTGTCGCAATGTACCCAGCCTTGCCGGACGAATGGCGTGGGCTCCGTCAAACGCAGTGCAAGCCGCCCGGAATCTGCCGGGCATAAGACTCGGTCGATTAATTCAGCCGGAAAGCCATATCCTCCGGAATCGTTTTGCTCTTCAACCAGCGCGCCTCCGAAATGTTCGCTCATGTCAGGCCTTCTCGACTCGAAGCGCCTTGTCCCGGATGATCTCGCCTGGCCGCGGAGAAGAACCACGCTATTTTTTGAGTCGCGGAATTCGACAGTCCCCATATTTTTTCTATCCGCAAGAGTTCCGCTCCGCGCCAGACTCGGGCCGCCAGCGGATTCATAAAAACAGTCACCTCGTAAAGCGGATGCGCCACCGCGCCAAACTGTTCCTTATACGGCGAATTGCCCCACAGCAAGTGGTAGCGGGTGATTCCTCGTGCGATGAGATCTTCAATCGTCAACCACAAGCAAACGTTTCCCAGATTTAGCCGGTCATGCTCCGGATCGTGCGCGATGACCACAAGAAAAGCATCTTTGCCATAGACAAAAGACAGAGTTCCCGCGACAAACCGATCCCGATAATGAATCGATTTTAGTGAACCAAATTCACTCGCCAGCCCCCATCGATGTTCCGCAAGCTTCTCCGTCCAGAGGCTCCGCCGTCCTTTTCGATCCATGCGCAATCGGTTCAGCGCTAGTAAATCGCCGTACGACTCCTTTGTTATTCGAAGGCCCGAAGTCTGCTCCACACGCCACTCTTTCTCCCATTCCCTTTTCAGCCGCCGAAGGTAGTACGGCAGGTGCTTGCGGGTCTTGCTCCCTAGTCGGCTCAAATATTCCTCGACGCTCGCGGGAAGTTCGATGCAGTAATCATCCGCACTCCGCCGAAAATGGATTTCCCGACACTCTCCGGGCTGCGCTGTGACAGTTGTGGTTAGCAAAAGTGGAATTCGAATCAGGTCCGCAGGACAATCACAAAAGAGTCTCTGCAGGATCTTGCTCGACGGCTCCACGCGGCCCATCAGCGAAATGCTCTTGAACATCCCGGCCCACTTCTCTTCCCTGTAAAAACAGGCTTCACCGATTTCGCCGTCACCGTCCATGACATAACTCACCCGCTGCGCGGGAGGATCGCAGTACGATTCCGCGAACGCCAGCGTGCTCATCCAATCACTCGCCTGCCAGCGCCGCAATCGCAAGCGAGCCTCACTAGAGAGCTCCGCCAGCGAGCAGTCGCAATAGCAACTCGCCTCACCGTCTGCTTTTCGTTTCTCCACAACGCGTGAAGCTGCCGTGCTCATTTCGGCCGTTCGTGACGCCCTTCCATTTCTCGCGCCACGCACCTATAGTCCCCAAAAGCAGTTCCAGCTTTTTCCACTGCTTCTCTTCCTCGATTTCCCAGGAATGCCCCCAGAGGTGAAACACTCCTCCTCGTTCCGAGGTTCGAATCAACATTTCCATGGCAAGTGCCACCCAGTCCTTGGCAAACAATGCCGCAGGCAAGCTCAACAGGTGAGAACCCTTCATCCGCTTCACCGCGTTCTTCGCATACGTAAGCCGCCCGTGCGGAAACGCGTGGATGGTTGTGGGAATAATCCACAGTCCGCTGACGCACCGCGGCTCCTCAATGGAAAGAAGCTCGACGGTCCTCGCCGCGCGGAAGCCCGCTTCCCGCACCAGCCGAAGCTGGCGGCCATTAAATTTCCCTCCAGGAAAACAAAAAGCGCTGCACTTTTTCCCAGTAGTTTCTTCGACCCAGCGGCGCGACCCCAGCAGCTGCCGGCTCGCTTCCGCATCCGGCACGCGGTCGATGCGCACGTGATCCAAAGTGTGCGCGCCGATTTCGAATGTGCCGCTCAACTCGCGCACCTGCGCCGCGGTCATAACTTGCCGCTGCGAACTGGGCGGCACGTAAAACGTTCCCGTGAGCCCGCACTTCCTCAGCAACTCCGCAATGCGAAAATCCAGTGGGTGCCCGTCGTCCCAGCTTGTGGTCATCAGAAATTTCTTGCCGCCGTTGCCGCCTGCCCCGTTGCTGGCTGCGCTCATGACGCCCGCTCTTCCCCGCGCCAGGCGGCTCGAAGTCCGCCCCGCTGCGGCCCTGCGAGGCACCGCCCGATGCCCTTTCGGAAATTCTCAGCCATCGCTTCAATGGAATATTTCCGCGCGGAGCTCCGCGCCCCTTCCTGTAGAACGCAAAGCTCTTCCGGGTTCCGAAACAATCGAATGGCAGCAGCGGCGTACGCATCCACATCGTGCGCGGTCATCACGCCATTGACGTGCTGCTCGAAGTACTCCATCTCCGGCCCATGAATCGCCACCCTCGTCGTCACCAGCGGCAAGCCCGCCGCAAACGCATCTAATATCGCCAGCCCCACTGCCCCGGGAAGAAGAAACAGATCGGCGATTCCCAGCAATTTCGCTTTTTCCTCTCCAAACTTCGGCCCGGTAAAATGCACCCGCGTGTCCCCGCGCGCGCTTTCCCGGATTTGCTCTTCCTCCGGCCCTCCGCCCACCACGAGCAGATGGAAATCCTTCGCCTTTTCTCGAATTCTCCAACAGGCTTTCAAAAGAAGTGGCAGCGATTTTATTTTCTGAAGCGTGCCCACGAAGATGCCGACCGGTGCAGCGGCAGGAATTCCCATTGAAGCGCGCAACGCCGCTCTCGCATTTGCGTCAAAGCTCTGCAAGCTTTCGCTGATTTGCCGCGTGTCCACGGAATTCTGTACCACCGTAATCTTCGATTCCGGCACGCCCTGGCGCCGCAAATATTCCGCCGCGCCCGCCGTATAGGCAAACCACCAGGTCACCCAATGCAGCGTCCGCTTCTGGTAGCGCCCCAGAAAAAAAGAAGAGCTTCCTTGCTTGTTTTCTCCGTGCCCCCAAAACGCCACGCGTTTAATTCCCATCCGCGAGAGCAGCAGCAGATAGTGCGTCAGCACCAGCCGGTTGGCTTGATCGCTGATCACCAGATCCGCCGAGTGAATTTCCCGCAGCAGCGGCTGGTACAACATGCGCTTTCCGAAAAACCACGAACCTTTCACCTTCAATCCGTACTCGCGCGGCAACTCGCAGTTGTCCTGCTTCGCCAGCTCTTCCTGCGCCGGCCCGCTGTACGCCACTCGAAGTTGCAGTCCCTCTGACCGCAAGCTTTCGTATAGCCGCGCGTAAAACGGAGGCCGGTATTGCTTCATCTGCGCTTCGATAATCAAGACTCGTTTCATTTTTTGCCGTGACACGCGCGCTTTCCTGCTTCGCGCTGGAAATCTCACGCTCTCCTGCTTTCTCTCAACCCGCTTGGATGAACGTGAACACTTCCATCCGCGGGCAAACGTGCCCAATCTTCATCCCGCAGCTTTCCAGCAGCGAAATGGCCCTTCGCGTGTCGCCCGTTCCAAACGCAGAAAGCCGGTGATGAAACTCCACCAGCAGCTGTCCGACCGGAATCTGCGTCCGCGCAAGGTCTTCGATCACTCCGTATTCCGCGCCTTCGATATCCATTTTCAGTACGTCAATGTGCGAGTGCCCTAGCCGCTCCATCGCCGTGCCCAGGCGCATGACGGGAAACCTCGCGGTCTCCCGGCTGTATTGCCGCGCGGAAATCATGGAATGCGACACCCAGTCATTTCTCGGCGGAAGATGGAACACCGCTTCTCCATCCGAATCCGCAATCCCCACTGCGTGGAAATGGAATTGTTCCGGAAGCGCTTGCGTGGCTAGCCACTCTTTCACCTTGGGAGTTGGATCGAACGCTTCAATCTCCGCGCCGAAGTGCTCGATCAGCGATCGGTCGAAGGAAATGTCTTCTCCAATTCCCACCGAGTAGACCACCGCGTCAGATTTCATCATCGATGGCGCAACGTAATATCCGCCGTACTCCGTCCCGAATCGTTCCAGCCGTCGCTGCACTTGCACGTGCGGCAGTGCAAAGTGCCATTGCGGATAGCTTCGAACGTACTTCCGGAACTGGCTCTGGAGATTCATGCAGGTTCCCCTTGGGCGGGAAGAGCGATGGCACACGAAGCGGCCTTCTCCCGCACGCCGATGCTCTTGCATTGTTGAAACCCGATGAGGTACTCGCTCACTCCCACCCAGAACATCAGCCAGATCGAGGTCTGTATCGAGTCGATGACCATGGTCGTCGCGCCATACAAAATGAACGTGGCGGTGATCGAAGCGCACGTGGCTATCAGGATGTTGCGCTCCAGCCCCTGCATGCTCCGTGCGGTTGCCACGGCCCTCCGGAAAAGCCGGATAAAAAACGCGAACAGCAAAATCGTCGCGGGGAGCCCGTAGTGCACCACGGAGTAGAGCGCCAGATTGTGGATTTCCTGCGTCTCCCGCGATTGCGCGTGATACAGATCGGAAAAACCGCCGGTTAAAAGGACTTCCGGGTGCGCTTTGACCAGCCGTATCGCTGACGAAACCATCTCTTCCCGCCCTTGGAACGATCCAAACTGATCCCAGTCCAGAATTCCCTGCGTCAGGAAAAGAAAGCCAAGTAGAGCGACTACGCCCGCCACCACTGCCACGCGCGCAAATTTCTTTTCAGGATGCAGCAGCAGGAATACCAGCGTCATGGAGGCTGTGAATACCACCAGCCCCGATCGAAAGATGGTCAGCAGCAGGCACACGAAGAGAAGCAGGCTCGCAGCAAGGCAAAGAAGTCTACGTGACCTTCCGATTTCGTGTGTAAATACAGACGTGGTCGCAAGGCACAGCGGCAACGAAAGAAAGCACGCGAGATTGTTTGCGCCCGTGTACATCCCAATGGGGAGCGCGTTTCCGGGTGCAAGCGATTCCCCGAAAAGGGAGAGTCTCGCCAGTCCGATCTTGTACTCTTGCCATTCCGCCTCGCCCGCTCCTGCAAACCATAGGAAGTTCCCCGTCTCATATTGCAGAAGGCCCAGTAAGGCGTTCCCCAGCGCTAGCGCGCAAGCCAGTTTGATCAGTGCGTGGACTTGTTGCCGATCCAGCCGGCAGCGCACCAGAAGAAGAAAGAATAGGAACGGCACAATCAAATCGCGGTACACGCTCGCGGCGTGCGCCATGTTCGATTCGAACAAAACGGAAGGAGCGGCGCACACCGCCAGCGCGAGAATCAAAATCGATTCGCGCGGCGTTTCCAGCAGGGTTGCGGATGGCGCTTGTTCCCAGCGGCGAATCGGCCAGACTCCCAGCGCTACCACCACGCACAATTCGGCGAGGTCGATGCTGAAAAGGCTTGGCCGCACGCGATATTCGAACGCGAGTAGAACCGGAAGCAGATAGACGAGCCGTGAGGGGCTCGCGGCAATCCACAACAGAAAGACAGCGCTCGAAAGCGCCACGATGGGAATTGCTATCAGCATCGAGTACGCCACGGTCGGCTCTTCCGGCCGTATTTTCTGTGGCCTTGCCTGGCGTGCTGCGGCCGCAAGACCGCGAAACGGATCACCGCGAACTCCCGGCGGAGCTCGCCGCTGCTTGTTGCCCCTCTTCGCTCGGCTGTGTTCCTGCCAGCCCTTTCACAAAACGACGCAGCCGCTCTTGCGTCTCGCGATCCGGATTGCCAAGGCCCACGGCGCGATACGACATCGCGTCCATGCCGGTGGACCTGCGCAGCATTCGCCAGCCGTCCA
The DNA here is from genome assembly GCA_013289835.1 of Acidobacteriota bacterium. Lineage (GTDB taxonomy): Bacteria > Acidobacteriota > Terriglobia > Acidiferrales > UBA7541 > Acidiferrum. The sequence continues at coordinate 40,163 of JABCZG010000014.1, forward strand.
CAATTACTGGACGCGGCGCGCAACTTGCCGTTTGTTGCAGCACCGCGCGGAATTCCGGCCAGTCCGTGGCCAAAACAATTGCCGCTGCTCCGCGCACGCACTCGGCCAGGCTTGCTGCGTAATGGACGGTATCTCCCAGAACACGCCTCGCACCGTCCAGCGCCACGGGGTCAAACACCGCGACGCTATGGCCGCTGTGCACCAGTTCGTGTGCGATGGCGATGCCCTGCGACTCTTCCACCACGTTGGTATCGGGCTTGTACGCTAGGCCAAGTACGGCTACGCGCTGCGGCGTTCCTTCCGTGACGCGGTTGACCAGCGTCGCCACGCGTCCTGCCTGGCTGCGGTTGACGCGGTCCACCGCGCGTGGCAATTCCGCCGAAACTTGTAGCTCTTCCAGAAGACAGGCCAGCGCCTGGTTGTCGCGCGGGAAGCATGGACCGCCATAGCCCAGCGCGCCCTTCAAGTACCTCGCTCCGATTCTCTGGTCCATCCCGAGCGCGCCTGTCACGGCGTCCACGTCCCCGCCCGGTAAGCGCTCGCAAAGCTCCGCGAGCAGGTTGGCAAAAGTGATCTTCGCGGTGACGTACGTGTTCAACGCTATTTTTGCGAGTTCCGCGTTGATCGCGGACATCCGTGCCACGCGCGCTTCGCATCGCAAGGCGTCCCGGTAAAAGGTCGTCAGCCGTTCCCCCGCCTTCGCGTCGCACTCCCCTACCAGCAGAAAATCCGGATTCAGAAAATCCCGCAGCACGCTGCCCAACGCGATGAATTCCGGCCCGTAACACAGTCCGAATTGCGGCCCACACCGTTTTCCCGAAGATTCTTCCAGCAGCGGCTTCACGAAAAATTCCGTCGAGCCCGGCAGTACCGTGCTCGTCAGCACCAGCAAGTGATATGCGGACTTGGTTCGTAGCGCGCAGCCGATCGCTTGCATCGCTTGGCTGACGTATTCAAGGGAAAATGCTCCTGCGCTGTTGCTGGGCGTGGGAACCACTACGAAGCTGATCTCCGAATTCTGCACGGCCGATTCGAGGTCTTGCGTTCCGCCGAGCAAGCCGTCACAGCTCGCGATCATTTCCGCAAGTCCTGGTTCAAACACCGGCGCCCGTTTTTTCTGCAGGCTTTCCACCGGCGCGGCATTCACGTCCACCCCGGTTGTTGGCACGCCTCGCGACGCCATTGCCGCCGCCATGCAGGCGCCCAGCTTCCCCAATCCGATCACAGACACCCGTGTCTCCATCCGTTCTCCTCTGGAAGGGGTGATTTCCTACTGTTGGCTATGCCGCTCCCAAAAGCGGCAATGAAGATCTAGACCTGAGGCCTCTCCTCGCGTGCTTCCGGCTGTGGCCCCGGCAGTAAGGCTTTGCCCGCTTGCACCAGAGGCTGCACGAATCGGTTCGTGGTGATGGGCTGGATGAAGCAGCGCCGCAGATCGAAGGGAATCGCGCGCCGCCGCACGCCCCGCCGCCTCAAGTGATGCGTGGCGTCGCGCAGCGTGTACGCGTGGCGCAGCCCGCCGCCTAAAATCATATTGCGTTGCGTTTCCAGGCCGTGCCAAACGCCGCGCTCCCCGCCGGGATGATGTCCGCAACTGTGGTTTTGATGGACCGCGGTAATCCGCTCGGTCGCATCCACGACCGGCGCGCCCCGCGTGCGCGCGCGATACAGCAGCCACTCGTCCCACAATCCCCGGCCAATCGCGAATGGCGGGAGCTCGCCCCAGAAGGAACGTGGAAAGACGAAGTAGTCCAGTCCGGTGATCTCGTGCAGCCGGGCTTCACGGTTGATCCGGCCTAGAAAGTGTTGCTCCCAGCCGGCTTCGCCAAAGGCAAGCGGCTCCTCGAGATCCAAATCACGCCGCCGGCCGACGATCAGACTGCCGGCATTCCACGCAAAGATTTCCTTCACGGCGGGAAGGAAATCGCTTAACAACACGATGTCGGCATTCAGGTAGCAGAGATGCGTGGAAGACGAATGCCGTTCGGCTTGGAGAAAGATGCTATTGAGCAGAGGTGTGCCCACCTCGTTACACTCCACCGCCGGAATGTGCAGCGCTCCCACCTCTTTCGCCATCTCGCGCGTTCCTTCGTCGTGGCCCACCAGCAGAATTTCACAGGCGGGACGCAGCGCTGCCCAGCTGCGGATGGCGTTTTGCTGGATGGGGCCGAATTCGTCACGAAACGCTTTCGGAATGGTGAACAGTGTGAGCATCTGGCGATATCCTTTTTCCTGCTATCGGCCTGCCGCCGCGCGGTGCAGCGGTTGCTTCTCCCGGCGTGCGGCTGGGTCTCCGATCGAGAAAACTTCGCCGCGTTTTAGCCGCATGGCTTGCTGCAGCAGGTTCAGCGGCTCCGCGATGAAATGCCGCCGCAGTTTCTCTTCCTGCCACGCGCAAACTTCTTTTTGCAGGTCTTCCGAAGCGCGCACACGGCGCAGACGGCGCGGCAAATCCTGCAGGTCGCCGCAAAGCGTTTCCGGATGGCACAGCAGCCGGTGATAGGCCTTGTCCTGCTCGCCGAAGCACAGGCAACCGAGGCACGCGGCGTCCGCGAGGCCTTGGCCCCCGCCGCTCCTCGTCCCAGGCACAGGTAATATTTCTGCTTTCCCAGTTCCCGCAGATACTCCGCCGCATCGCCCCAACGCGGCGGATCTTCTCCGTGATACAAGCCCATCGAAAACGATCGGAATGCGACCGGGAGTCCCAGCGCTCCCTCCAGCCGCCGCGCGGCATGCTGCGGTGCCGGATGGTCCTGGCCGTTTTTTGCGGGGCTGAACGCCGCCAGCGTCCGCCAATCCGCCCAAACTGCGTCGGAGCGCTCTTTCACTGGAAATACTTCTCGCATTGTTCGCATGTCGCGGACGTAGGGGAACGCAATCGCCTGCGGCAATCTGCCAAGTCCAAATGGGGCGTCCAGCATGTGTGCGAGGAAGAGATCCGCGTTCGCCAGTGGACGCCGGAGCGACTTGCGGTAGCGCCAGTCCCAGTGCTCGTCCACGAAGTAGGCAAAGAGCGTGTCGCGCCCCGCGGGAAATTTCAGGATGGGATCGAGCGTGATCACCAGCTCGTAGGAATCGAACGGAATCTCCTCGGGCGAGGTGACCCGCCGCGTGTGCTTCCGCAGAATTTCCGCCTGGCCCGCATGCTTCAGCACGGAGTCGTAGGTGAATTCGGTATTTATCTGTTGCGGCACAATGTACCAGTCCGCCTCCAGCAGTGTGGTCATCTCCCAGTGCAGCCCCCTGCATGGCCAGAAACGGAACAAGGACTCGGCTCCGCTTTCTTCCCAGCGCAAGCTTGTCCACGGTCCCACTGTATCCAGAAGCTGCTTGACGATCGCGACCTTCATCGCTTTGGTCCCTCAGCTGCGACGGCCGCGTATCGCCGGTGCGTGGGCTTTGCCGCTACCACCATCTGGTCGTAGCTTTCTCCCGGATTCCGCTGCCGCACGCGCCTCGAAGCCGCATCCAGAACGAAAATCTCGTATCCCAAAGTTTCCAGCAGCCACATGATTTCCACCGGATGGTAGTGAAACCCCGCGGTGCACCAGCTGTAGCCTTCATACAAAATCAGCGGCGCATCCTCGCGCGCCAACAGCCCGCGCGCGCCGCGAAACACCAGCAGTTCCGCTCCCTCCACGTCCACCTTCATCACGTCCACGCCGGGAATGTCGTGTTCTGCGATGAACTCATCCAACGTTGTGGCGCGTACCGCCACCGTTCCGACTACTTCGGCGTCTCCGTGGCTCGGATCTTCAAGCGAGTTCAATCCGTCTTTCATCGCCGCATTCACGTACAGGCTCGCTTCGCCGCTGCGCTCGGAAACCGCCATGCTGTACGCGCGGACGCTCGTCAGCCCGTTTTCGTGCAGATTTTTTTTCAAGAATCGCAAACGTCGCCGGGCACGGCTCAAAGGCGTAAATCCGACTTTGCGTCGCTTGCAACGTTTTTCCCGCGGCCACGCTGAACACGCCCACATTTGCCCCGATATCGAAAAACGTCATTCCCGGCTCGAGCATTTTCAAAATGAATTCCAGCTCTGGCCGTTCGAATCGCAACCCCGACCAAATATCGAACGCCACCGCGCCTTGCGGCATCAGCCGGAATGACACCGTTCCGGCTTCCGCGTGGATTGGCGCCGAGCGTTTCAAAATGTTGCGCGCATGAAACGCCGCCACCAGAACGTGCCGGTACGCGAGGAACAGCGGCCGCGTCAGCCGCCGCCGCGCCTTCGCCAGCAGCTCCCCAAACGTAAACGACGAATACGATCGGTGCCACTGCGCCAGCCGCGCTCCCACGTACACCGGCATCTCAATCGGCATAAGCCTCTTCCGTGAACAAAATCTTTGTCGCGCGCACGTCCCGCTGGAAATACCACGCACACGCCGCCACCAGCACCGCCGACATCGCCGCTGCCGCTCCGCAGCCCAGCGGGGGTGTCAAAGTCACGATCATCCGGCTGCCGCCTACCGCCATCAGCCACAAGCTCGCCGCAAAACCCATCGTCCTCAGATCCACTGGCAGCACGTAGTACCGCCGGCTCACCACCGCCATCAGCGCGATGTTGACTCCCAGCGCCCCGGCCCACGCCAGCGCCGCTCCCAGCGCTCCCAGCCGCGGCACCAGCACGGCATTCATTCCCGCGCACGACAACACCCCCACCGTCGCCAGCGCCCCAATCCAGTGCGTCTTGTACGTGAGGTACAGGGGCAAACTGCTCCAATACTCAAACAAACGAAACGCCACCGGCAGCAGCAGCCACGGCAGCAGCGGCACCGCCGCCAAATACGCGCGTCCCGCAAACAGCACCACCAGAAACGGCCCGAACAAAATCATCACCGCAATCAGCAGCATCAGCACGACCAGCGCGTACCCCAGCGTCTTCGTGTACGTCAGCGGCGCGTGCGGCCGGTGCGCGATCGGAAACGCGATCCCCGCCCACGCGCTCCCAAACGGCTGCAAAAATCCCATCGAAATAATGTTGGTAATCTTGATTCCCACCACATACAGCGCGACCTCCGCCAGGCTCTTATCGCTCGCCAGAAAGAATCGTCCCGCGGCATCCAAGAGCAACGCCATGAACGCGCTCCACACCAGCGGCGCGCCGTACTTCAACATCGGCCGCAGCGCCGCCAACCGCATCTTCAGACGCTGCCCCGGCACGCAAAATCCCAGCAGCACCGCGAAGCACGCCGCATCGCCTGCCAGCCAGCTCTCCAAGACTCCCGCGATGCCTCGGTGATGCAGCACCACGAACCAAATCCCGCTTCCGGAAAGAAACACCAACCGCGCCACCGCCGCAGTGACATACGCCGTGGCGCGCTGCGCCGCTTGCAACGCGCAAAACAGCAGCCCCTGCAAATTCCGGAAGACCACCACCGGCAGCAACAGCCATCTCAACTGCTGCAACGCCGCGAACCACCGCAATCCCGATGGCCCCGCCAGCGCTACCAGTAATCCCCCTCCCGCCAGCGCGGCCACCAACGCCGCTGCGCCGCACGATCCCAGCAGCTCCCCGCGCCGCCCCGCTTCCGTTTCCGCATACCACCGCACATACGTCGTGCCCAATCCCAGCTGCGTCGTCGTCACCGCCATGAACAAACTAATCTCCACCAGCGCGTACACCCCGAACTCTTCCGCCGACAAATACCGCGTGTACAACGGCACCAGCACGAAATTTCCCAGCCCCACCAGCGCCGCGCCCATCAAATAAATCGCCGACTGCTGCACCAGCGGCAAAAGCGACGCCAGCAGCGGATGCTCCTCAATCGCCTGCATCCATCGCTTCGGCAGCATCGCGCGCAGAAATGTTGGCACCGTGTTCCCCGCCGCTCCGGAAAAACTCACTGACCTTCTCCTTCGAGAACCACGGCCGCCGTCCGCAGCAGCACTTGCACATCCAGGCGCAAGCTCCACGTCTCGATGTATTTCAAATCCTGTGTCATCGTCGCTTCAAACGATGGATCGCGCCGCGCCGTCACTTGCCACAGCCCCGTCACGCCCGGCTTCACATCCAGCCGCCGCAAATGCTCGATGTTGTAGCGTTCGAAATCGTCCACCGGATGCGGCCGCGGCCCCACCAAACTCATCTCGCCCCGCAACACGTTCACCAGTTGCGGCAGCTCGTCCACGCTGTATTTCCGCAGCCATCGGCCGCAGCGCGTAATGCGCGGATCGTTTTCCATTTTAAAAAATGGCCCGCTGCGCTCGTTCGCGCCCCGCAAATATTCTTTTTGCGCTTCCGCTTCCGCCACCATCGTTCGCAGCTTAAAGCAGCGGAATTTTCGTCCCTTCCGCCCGACGCGCAGCGCGGAATAAAACACCGGCCCCGGCGAATCGAAGTGGATCCACGCCGCCGCCAGCGCCACCAGCGGAGCCGTCGCCGCCAGCCCCAGCGTTGCGCCCATTACATCCATCACGCGCTTTACCGCCAGTCCAAAAATCGGAATCGGCTGCCCATGCAGCTGAATGACCGGGAAGCCGCCGATGGATTGCACTGGCGCGCGCCACCCCAATCCGTCGTACAAATCCGGCACCACGTTCAAGTTCAGCCGCAGCTGCCGCGCCTCCAGAAACATTTCCTTCACCACTTCGCGGTCCGCCGGCAGCGTGATGAACAGTTGATCCACGAACTGCCCCAGCGCCACGCTGCGCAATTCCTGAAACGACCCCAGTACCCGCGGGTCGCCATTCGGATACGCGTCCAGAAAACTGCACACATGAAATCCCAGCTGGCGGTTCTCACTCAGCCAGGCCGCGAAGTCCTTCCCCATCTTCCCGGCGCCAACAATCAACACCCGTGAAACGCCCACGCCGTGCCTCGCGCGGCGCAGCACGTGCCGCCGCTTGCCATACCGCCATCCCGCGAGCGTCACGACATTGAGCGCGCCTGCTCCGGCCACGACCATCCTCGAAATCTCCTTGTTTCCCGAAGTGAAAATGAACAACGCAAGTAAACTTGTCGTCAGCACCACGGCCTTCGCTACCCTCGTGCTTTCTTCCAGCGCGCTTTGTTCCCGCGCCGTGCGGTACAGATCCTGGCTGATGCACGCCAGCACCATCATCGCGCCGTACAAAACCAGAAAACCCGGATACGCTCGCGCTGTCATTTGCTGCGAAAATTCATGCAGCGACAGCGTTGCCGCGCCAAACGGATTCGCAAATCCGAACCGCACCCAGAACGCGCACGCTCCGCCAAGGCACACCAGCACGAAATCCATCACGAGATACGCCGCTTGCCGCGCTAGCCCCCCGCGCGCGCTGGCGTTTCGGGCGCGCGCCGCATGCGCCGGTTCCGCTGGCGGCCACGTATCCACAGCAATGCCCGGTATCCACTCGGAGACGGGTGGTGCGGCTGCTCGGCGTGTCGCTGTTCCATCCATTGGATGAAGTCCGCGTTGGCTGCTCAGGTCCTTTTAGTTCGCCGCTACGCTTGCCGTTTGCTCCATCGTTCCGATGGCTGGGGAGTGTGTGCGCTCGGTCAGCAGCCGTTCGAGGGTGGCTGCCACTTGCGCGCGGTCTTTCTTTGAAAAATACCAATCGGTCGTTTGCCGCAGCCCGCCCATGAATTTCATTTTTGGCTCCCAATCCAGCAACTGCTTTGCGAGCGAGTTGTCAGCCACCCGGTTCATCGGACCGGTGGGCATCTCCGGATGCAACTCGATCGTGGCTTTGTGCCCGGTGTAGCGCAGCACTTCGTTCACTGCATCAATGACTCGCGTGCGCTCCGTAGTTCCCAAATTCACTGCCGTGCCGTCCTCAATCACCTCGGCAGCGCGAATCGTTCCCGTGACGATGTCGTCCACATGCGTCCAGTTGCGGATCTGCCGGCCGTCCCCCCAAACCACATACGGGTTCTGGCCGATGAATGCCCGCGCGATCATGGCGATCACCGCGTGATTCTCGTGCCCCCGCGGGCCATACACTGTGAAATACCGGCACGACGCCGCCTCTAGTCCGTGGTCCTGGTGATACGCTCGCAACGTCATCTCCCCCATCAATTTGGCCCAGCCGTAAATGTTGTCGGAGTCGTACGGCGGACCCGCCTGCGTTTCTTTCAGGAAAAGAAGCTCGTCGGGGTTGCCTTGAATGAAGTTGGGATACACGCAGCCGGAAGACGCGTACACCACTTTGCCGGTGTTCTCCTGGACGGCGGCGCGAAACACCAGCCCATCAAGCGTTAAATTCCCCGCGCATGCCGCTTGATGCAAATCCACGTAGCCTCTTCCCCCATGATCAGCGGCCAGATGGAACACCACGTCCATTCCCCGCAGCGCCTTCCGCGCTACGCCGTCTTCCAGCAGATCCGCTTTGACAAATTCAATCGCGCCTTCTTCCAGCGGTTGGAGCAGATTTTCCCGCTTGCCGCTGGATAGGTTGTCCACCACGCGGACTTGTGCTCCACGCGCCACCAGCGCATCCACTAGCACCGACCCGATAAACGATGCCCCTCCCGTAACCAGTGCTTTTGTGTGCGTCCAATTCATCTCGCTCTTCCTCGCTTTCGTTTCCTTCGGCGTGCTATCCAAGCTGTTTCGCGCCGCCCGCGTTAGCTCCGGCGCTTCCTTCTCTTTATCGGCTGCTGTGACTTGCGCGCTAGTTTGTTCCGCCTCTTTGGCGCCCGCTTTCCATCGCCGTGCCCAGACCTGCTGCAACATCGAGCTTGCGGCCGCCAGACGCAGCACTTTTCCGCGGACCGTTCCGGCAACTTCCCGCGCGAATTGCTTTCCCGGATCCTCGGAATCCAGTCCGTTCCACCCGTGCTTCACTAGAATCCAGGCGCACGCGCCGAGAAATGCCATCGCCGTGCCTCCGGCGGTGAACACCAGCCGCGGCGGATACGATTTCTTCGTTGGAACCACTGCCGCATCCAAGACTTTCACGCTCGGAACTTCCTTGGCCTCTTGCACTTTGGCCAGTTCGTATTGCTGTGTCAGCAGCTCGAAGACCGTTTCCTGAATCTTGGTCTGCCGGTACAGGTCGGCGTAGGTCACTCCCAACAGCGGCAATTGCCGGATCGCCGGATACAGCGAAGAATCGCTTTTCGAGCCGCCGTACGATGTCCCGTCGCCGCCGAGCTTTCCCAGTTGCGCGCGAAGTTCTGCCACCCGCGCGCGCGCGGCCCGCACCCGCACGTTTTGATCCGTGTACATGGACTCCAGCCCGCGCAGTTCCGATTCCCCGGCGATCAGCTGGCCCTGCAGCGTCGCTGCGGCTTCGACCATCGCTTTGCTTTGTGCCGGAATATCAATCGCCGTGTTCTTGCTCGCGAATTCGCTGAACTTTTGCGCGGCGCTGTCGAGATCGAGCTTCACCGCGCGCAGGCGTTCCTCCAGAAACACCCGCTCCCGCCGCGCCGATGATGTGCTGACCTGCTCGACCAGCAAATCCAGCGCGTTGATGTAACCCTGCGCCAGTGCTGCCGCGCGCTTTGCATCGTGCTCCGTGACGGTGATCGAAATGATTCCGCTTTTGCGGTCTTCGGTGATGCGCGTCTCGGCAGCCAGCGTGTTCCTCGCATCTTCCGCTCCCGGAGTGCTGTAGGCTCGCTGCAAATCGAATTGTTCGACCAGCCAGTCTTGCACCGTGCGGCTTTCGAGAATTCCGACGAACAGCGCGCCGGAATTCCGCACCCCCAGCATGTCGCCCGCCAACCCGCCGAAACTTCCGGCGCGTCCTGCCAACGCCGATAGCATGGCCATGCCGGAACCTGACTGGCCATCTGGAGGCATTAGCTGCGCCGTGGCTTCATAGCGATTGGGAATGAGCAGCGCGAACCCCAGCGAAAGCAGCGCGCCGAGGACGCACACGCGGAATAGCAGACTGCGGCCGTGCCACAGCACGCGCAGCTGTTCGACCATCTGCGCGCGCGGCGTCGGCGAGCCGCTCAACGCCGCCTGCGTCCTCGCTTCTCGTTGCGTTTCACTCACGCGAAGTTTGCTCCTTCATTTCCGCTGGCGCTGCTCCCTTGGTCGTTCCATTTCGTTCTGCCCTCTTTCTCGTGCTTCAGGGGATCGCGACCGCGGCAGCGACCGCCGCGGCCTGGGCGATCTGCGCGATAGCCACAACGTTCTTCCACGTGTTGCTGCCGAACGAGGATTTTTCCGGCACTACAATCGTGTCTCCCGGGCCGATCGCTGCGCTCAGGATTCCGCCGGACCACGCGTCTCCGCCGCCGCTGCTGACCGATCCGTTCGCGCGGATAATGAAGATGGCTTTCTTGTTTGCGAATCCCGTGGCTCCGCCGGCGTGCGAGAGATACCACCCGGCGTTTTTTCCTGGGGAATACGTGATGGCGTTCGAGTTATAGACTTGCCCGACGATCACCACGAACCCCGGTTGCTTCGGAATTTCGAGCGAGTCGCCGGCGCGCAGTTCGATATCGTCCGCCGAGCCCTGGAAATCTTTTTGCCCGGCGCGGATGTGCACGACCAGACGCCCGGAAACCGGCGTACGCCGCAGCGCGTCGATCATTCGTTCTTTCTGTTGCACTGCGGCTTGCTGCAGCGCGGCTTCTTCCGACCCGGAAGTCGTTACCGCGGACTTTACGACTGGCGTTTCTTGCTCCATCCGTTGAATCAGCTCCTGCCGTGTTTTCTGCTGCATTTCGCGCACGTCAATGCGTTCGAATACCGCGGCTTGCGGATACGCTGTCGGCAAGAGGCCGCCCGCGCGGCGCAATAGCGAACTCAATCGTTCTCCCGGCTGGATGCCGTACACGCCAGGTTTTGTGATTTCCCCGCGGACGGTGACGGACGCGCCCAGGTTTTTCCATCCGGTTTGTTGAGGCACGGTCAGAACATCGCCGTCGCGTAACGCCAGGTCCGCGCCATCCTGGCCGCTCAGTGCTGCTGCCAGGTTTACGGGTCGCGACTCGGAGGCTTGCACGGTCGGGCCGCTTGTTGCAGCGTACTGCGTCAAGTCGCCGCTCGTCGGATTCGCGCTGCGCAGCAGACCTCCGGCGGAGCGCACTAAATCGGACACGTGCATGTTGGCGGCGAGCGGATAGCGCCCTGGGCGGGCGACGTCGCCACGCACAAACACGCTTGGCGGATTGACCCGCTCCGGCTGGCGGTGAATTAGGATGCGGTCTCCCGGCTCGATGCGAATGTTGTTCAGCGCTTCGCCGGCCAGCGCTTCATGCAGCGAGATACTGAACACTTTGCTGCTGCCGTCCGGCATGGCGCGGAAGAGTTGCGCGGATTCTTCCCACGCTTCGGGAGTGGTTCCGCCGGCTTCGTAAATCGCGTCGCGCAGATGCGCTTGCCCGGAGCTGCGGTAATTTCCCGGATGGCGCACTTCTCCCAGAATCGTGAACACTGGCGCGGCTTCGAGTTCGTATTTGCCGAAGATGCGCACGGTGTCCAGCGGCTGGAGCTTTGGTGCGCTTTCGGGGTGCGCGACCGCGGCAGCTAAATTGAAACTCTCGACCACCGGGCGGTTCTCGGGCGCGACAATGCGGATGACTTCGCCGTAGCGCTCCGACGGCTCTGGCAAAAGATCGCTGTACGAGCGAATCAAGTCGCTCAGCTTCATTCCCTCGCGGTACGAGTAACGTCCTGGGCGCAGGACGTGGCCTTCGAGATACACCGCGTTGGTGTTGTAGGGAGCGATTGGGAAGATGTGGATTTCGTCGCCGTCTTGGACGGTGAATTTCTCGAATGCGGCGCGCAACGCTTCTTTGTCGCTGCTCTCTCCAATATCGAGGCTTAGCATGGTGCGCTTCTCGTGCGCGTCCAGCCGCTGCACTTCGATGTGGTGCAGCGCGGCCGCCGGCAGAATTCCGCCCGCCAGTTCCAGCACTTCGTTGAGATTTTTTTCGCCGCGCAGCTCATAGAGAGCCGGACGGCGCACCATGCCCTCGACCGTGACCGAAGCACCTACCGGCGGCACTCGCAGCGAATCGCCGTTCTCCAGCCGCTGCACGCCGCGGCGCACGCCATGCAACAGCAGGTCGTACGCATCCACTTCTTCGAGAAGTTGTTGGCCGCGGTAATGTTCCAATCGCCGCAGCGATCCGCGCGCGGTGATTCCGCCCCCGGCAAACAGCGCGTTGAGCGGTGTCGAAAGCGAACTGACGTCGTAGGCGCCCGGTGACGCGACTTCTCCCACCACGTAGACACGCACGGTGCGCAGCTTCAACAGCGAGACGTCCGCGGAAACGTTGCGGAACTCCGTGCGCAACAGCCGTTGCACCGCGTCTTGCACTTCTCCGAGTGATTTCCCGGATACCAGCAGCGGTCCCGCTTCCGGCAGCAGCAAACGCCCTTCGCGGTCCACGGTGCGAAACAGCCGCTGCGAGACGCCGCCCCAGAGTTCAATGGACAGGCTGTCGCCCGGACCCAGCACATAGTCCGCGCCCACGGGAAGATCCATCGGAAGCGCGTCCGCGTTCACGCTCCTATGGCGGAACACCTCCATCCCGAATCGCGTTGTTTGCTGGGTTGGTGCCGCGGCTTGTACATACAAGTCATACAGCGAAGGAGCCTCCGCATACGGGCTGGCGCGGTGCACCATGCGCACTGGCTCGAGATCAGCGAATGAAACTTCCGTGACCTCGCGCCCGGAATTGTGGTGGTCGAAATCGCGCGAGGATGCTGGCACCACGCCGGCGCTACCCGCGCGCTCCCCTACATTGCTGCGGCCCCACGGATCGTCGTTTGCACCCAGCATCGCCGGAAACGATCCCTCCGCCGAACCCCGGGTAGCACCGCGATTCGGTGAAGAATTTCCTCCCGCGCCCATTTGCGATGTGGAAGCCTGCATTATCTCCCCCGAACCCTGTTCCGTTGCTTCTGTCCGCTGTAGGCTGGGGGAATTCGAATTCTCGGGCCGCGCGCTCGGCGCGTTTTCGTCGTCTTGCGGCTCCTGGCCAGCCGGAAGCTTGTTCGTGCCGCGCTCGTTCTGACGACCTCTTATTTGCTGCGCCGCGCCGTCCGGCCATTCGCAGTCGCTCTGCTCATTCGAACGGCATGCCGCGGTGCGCTCCGCGGAAGAATCCCCCGGCTCGTAATTTCGTTCTCCCGCGCGCACCAGCTGCTGCGCGCGCTCCTGCAGGAATAGTTTTTGTTCTTGCGCCAGATCGGAATCGGGATTCAGTTTCGGGAGAAGATATCCATATCGTTGTAAAAGACGCGTCGCCAGAACGCGTGTGCGCAACTCTTCGCGCAGCCGCTCTGCAATTGCCGCGTCGCTTAAGTCCGACTCTTCGAGCAATTGCCCGCTCGCGCCGGCGTCTTGCGCCAGCATGCGTTTCAACTCCACCATCAATCCGGGGTCGCGGTTCAACACTTCCGAGATCTGCTCGGCCGTCGCCGCCACGCGATCCAGGTTGTCCGCCGCGAGGTCCCCGCCGCGCCAGGTGTCTTGATGCTTTCCTTTTTGTGCGGAAGCTCCCCCGTACGGCTGCTCCGCGCGCCCGCGCTCGTCTTTTGTTTCCGGCTGTTGCGCATGCGCCGCGCCCGCGCACAGAAAAATCGCGGCCAGTAGAGAAATCCGCGCGCGCCTCAAGCCACACTTCCCTTCTGCGGCACCGCGCTCTTGCGCATCACTCCCAATAACGCCTCTTCACTCGCCTCCATCGTCGTCGAATGGATTTCGAGCGAGGCCCAGTAGAAAATTCCCACATTTGTGTTGGGCGCAACCGCGATAATGCGCAGCGCCGGAAAATCCCGCAGCAGCAAATCGCAAAGCGGAGGACGGGGCCGCGACTCATCCAATCCAATCAGCAGAAAATCCGGTTTCGTCTTCGCCACCAGCAAGGGCACGTCCTGCTCGTTCTCGGCTTCTCCCACCACGTCAATTCCCTCCTGCCCGGTGAGCGTGGATAGCACCAGCTCGCGTAACAGCCGTGGTCGATTGGCGACTAGAACGCGGACGCTGGTCTCCATGGAGCCTCCGATGGAGTGCACACACTAGAGGCAATTCGAGAATAGCGACAGGCTGGAAAGGGTACGGGAGTCGTGGTACTACGGAGTGGAAGGAAGGTACCTAAGAATTTGGAACTTGCTGGTTACTGTTTTGGTGTTGAGCTGCGCTCGGGATTTTTTCGGAAACTATTCGAACTCCTGTGGCGCGCGATTCGCTCCCGTGAAGCTCCAGCCGCGTGCTTCGCGCGATAGTCGCTGCCGTTGCGATCTTCGCGCTTCGATCGCGCGCTAGTCGCTGCCGGCGGCGGCCACATTGCGCTCTTCGCGCAGCACTGGCCGCAGCGCAAAAAATTTATTCCGACATGGCTCGCAGCGCAGCGCGGGAATCCCGAACATCCGCCCTAAGATCGAACTCATGCCCGGAACATGCTCGCCCGAAATCTTCTGCAATTCCAGGTTGCCGCAAATCCCGCAGTGCGCATACAGAAGATTGTGCAGCGGTTCGACCCGCGCGCGGAACCGCGCCTCGCACACGCCGCAGCGCCACGGCAAAATTCCGACAAGCCCAAACAGATGGTCCTGCACCGACCGGCGCTTCGACCGCCGCGCATTCGCTGTATGACAGACCGGGCAAGTGATCGGGCTGGTTCCGATGAGCGGTCTCCCCGGGAAGAATAGGCCAAACCACCTTTTCCGACAAGAGGCAGTGCCCGCTTCGACACGATACAATAGATCGAGGAGCGCACATGCCCAACTACACCACGGAGCACGCCAAAGCCGGCGTCAACGCAAAATTGCCCGCACTCGAAACCTGGCCCAACCAGTTCCCCGGCTACGTTATCACCACCAAATTCCCCGAATACTCCTCCGTCTGCCCAAAAACCGGCCTGCCCGACTTCGGAACCATCACCATTCAATACATGCCCAAGAAAGACTGCATCGAGCTGAAAGCCCTGAAAATGTATCTTCTCGGCTACCGCAGCCTCGGCATCTTCTACGAAAACGCCGTCAACAAGATGCTTCGCGACATCGTCGATGCTATCGATCCCGAATGGTGCGTCGTCCGCGGGGAATTCACTCCGCGCGGCGGCCTCTCGACCTCCGTCTTCGCGCGCTGGCCCGCCATCCGGCCCCGCACCAAGAAGAGCAAGTGAGATCGCCCATCGCCCGCCAGCATGAACGTTTGAAGGTTGGTAGGTCTCGCAGATTCGTCCGGGATGCAAAAAGCGCATTTGAAGGTTGAGATGCGCCACCGCGGTAGGTTCGGCGAGGTGGGCGGGACGAGTTTCAGAATGGGAAGAGTTGGTATACACCCCCGGTGATTTTCGTAAGAGTGGCCCGCCACGGCGGGCAGGCAAATACAGGAGTTGCGGGATACGGAAAATAAAAGAGTTTGTAACTGCGTGAAAGCAAACGACGAAAAATTCGGCGGTTGGCGAATGATCCGTGGCGAGTTCGCAGGAAAGTTAAAGTAAAGCTTCAAGAAACGGTGGAAGCGGACCCCATACACGCGGCATTTTTTAGAAAGAGTGCGGAAAGAATTGATTGCAAAGGGATTGTGAAACACTCTTTGGGCAAAGAGCGAAAAGAGTGAGGGAGAAGTGTGACTGAGGGGGGTACACCCCCCATTACACGTATGGATGTCAAAACAAAGGAGATAAAAAATGGGCAATTTGTAAGTGAAAGAAAATAAAGGGGCTGGTGGAATTTGGTGGATGGGGAGGACGGGGAGAGAAAAGACTGGGGAAAAAGATAACGCTGAGACGCGGAGAACGCAGAGATGCGCGGAGAAGAGGGGCGTGGTCCGGAGATGGGGCTGACTATCACGACTGAGATTACCATATAGGTACGGTGGCTGTCAATAAAAAGTTGTAAGGCGTTTACAACGAGGTGGTTGGGGGTGGTTGGGTCGACGGGTCAAAAAGTTACAAGAGCCAAAAGGCGAAATTGGAAAATCAAAAATGGGAATCGAGGGTCAAAATCCGCACCCTGAAAACCGCAGGGATGCGGCACCCAAAGGCGAAGCTCGGAATCAAGGCGAGGCCACCCGCCGAATGGCCGCTCTCCGGTCGCCTACGGCTCCCTGCGAGCGGCCATTCGAGGAACGGAGCAAGGCAGAAGTCATGAGTTCAGGAGATCTCGCTGTCGTATGATCCCGTGCGCGGAGCCAGGGGGCAGGTCAGCAGCGCTGCGGTCACCTACGGCTCCCTGCGCGCTGCAACTCGAAGAACGGGCTGAGGCAAACGTCCTGAGTCAGCAGTTTAAATAAAAAATGGTTGGGGAGGATATTGAATTTGCGCCCCCGGTTGCGAGGTCCACACTGTTTGTCCGTCTCGCTGAATATAACTATAGGTCTTTCCGAGTTTCACAGCCGCTAGATCCCCGAAAAAACTGAGACACCTATCGAATTTCGGCTCGATCAACCACTTACCCGAGGCTGATAAGAAACCCGCTTTGCCATCCGTCTTTGCTGGCGCCATGCCTGCATTGAGTCCTCCAAGTTCGTCGAATTGACACGCGAGAACTAGCCGACCGTCAGTATCAATCATTCCCCACTTCCCATTTTGCTTCACGCAAGCGCAGCCTTCAGAAAAGGATTTAATCTCTTCGTACTCAGGCTTTATGACAAAGGAGCCGGAGCGGTCAATAAAGCCCCAACGACCGTCGATGCGAACTCCGGCAATTCCATCTCGAAAGCGTTTCGGGGTCGGCCCTTCAAATACTGTCGGGATTTCCAGCTTCCCAGCGCGGTCGATGAAGCCCCAGCAGTCATCTAGGCAAGCAGCGGCCAAACCTTCGCTGAACGGGGTACACGGCCGAAAGCGGGGGGGAATCACAAAGCTGCCTGTGAAATCGATGAACCCGAAATTCTCGCCGTCGGTCGAGGCCATGGCTCGACCCTCCGAGAAAGCACTGGCGGCTAAAAACATTGGCTGTATCACCCAATCGCCGAGGTGATTGATATATCCGCCGCCGATAAGACAGAGACCGTTGTGGAATCTTCCCAGTCCTCGGAACTGATGGGGGATCATCAGCCTTCCCTTACCATCAATAAATCCGGTTTCTCCGGTTTCGTCGATGACCGACGCTTTGCCCTCGAAAAAATGTGAGCACGCGGAGTACGAAGGTCGGATAGCAACGCTCCCTCGGTGGTCTATATAGCCGAATCGATCCTTAACTGAATCGGGTATCGGTTCGGAAATTGGGTAAAGCATCGTGGCTCCGCTGGGTCTCGAAGTGTATCTCATCAGGCTGGCGGGGGCCCAGGTATGATCCTGATTTTAATCTCCTCTCTCGGGTGATCACAATTCACGCACAAAATAAGAGTGCCAAGGAAGCTCCGAAGTCCTGCTGCGAGTTGTGAGGGAACAACTCTCGCAATAAAGCCCGCAGTTACTCGGAATGAAGCAATGGAGGACGCAAGGGCAGCTTTTGCGGCGGGTGGCCCGGGACTGGAAGATTTATATTTGTGGACATGGGGATCACGGAGAGAATATCACTGCGGCACTTTTAGGGAAAGTATAGAGAGGCGGAGGGTGCCCCAGGTTCGGTTTGTGAACCTGGGTCTTGGGGTTGACGTTTCTTTCGGTGGGGTTGGCGATGCCGGCGGGGCTGAAGCGCTACTATGGCAAAGGTGATTTGCATTTTATTTACGTTCAGTTGCTATCGGCGGCTGCCGCTGTTGAAGACGGTGCGGGCACGGGACATTTTTGTGAAAGAGCTGGGGAAGGTGCGCGAGGAGATGGGGTTTCGTCTGCTGGGGTATGTGGTGATGCCGGAGCATGTGCATCTCTTGATGAGCGAGCCGAGGGAGGGGACGCCCTCAACCGCGCTGCACAAGTTGAAACTGCGCGTAGCGCGGAAACTGCGGAAGCGCGAGAGGGCGGTGAGTGAGGGACAATTGCGATTGCTGTTTGCAGAGACGGGAGAACCGCGACGGGCGTTTTGGCAGGCGCGGTTTTATGATTTCAATGTGTACAGCACGGGGAAGCAGACGGAGAAATTGAATTATATGCATGCGAATCCTGTGATCGCGGATTGGTGGAACATCCGAAGAATTGGCGGTGGAGTAGTTGGGGATTTTACTGGGCAGGAGAGGTGGGGGGCTTGGCTATGGACGTGGGAGACTGAGACGAGAAGAACCCCCAAGACCCAGGTTCACAAACCGAACCTGGGGCACCCTCCGCGTTGGTTTCAGTTGTGAGCGGATGAAAGGCTCTCCCGTGGTCAACGCGAGGTTAAGGCGTTCGGGAGCGGAATTAGTCAGAGCCACCCGCCGAATCCGGTGACTCGCGGATTGGTGGAACATCCGAAGGATTGGCGTGGAGTAGTTGGGGATTTTACCGGGCAGGAGAGGCCGGGCTCTTGGCTATGGACGTGGGGGACTGAGACGAGAAGAGACCCCAAGACCCAGGTTCACAAACCGAACCTGGGGCACCCCGCGTTGGTTTGATTTGTGGGAGGGGGAAAACTTGCTCGGGTGATCGAATGGAGTGCGGCATATTCAGGGGGCGGGTTAATCCGGCCATCCGCGCGTCACGTTTGCCGGGATCATTGCGAAGCGGAGACGGAGTCGCGGAGGAGGATGACGTCGGACTCGGTGTGGTGGCGGAGGACGGCGAGTTGTTTGCCGTCGTGGGAGAAACGGAACTCCGGAATGAGCTCGGACTTGAAATTGGTAATTTGATGGCCATTGGAACCGTCGAGAGACACAAGCCAGAGGTTGTCCACGCCTTTCGTTTCGGAAACCAGCGCGAACGACTTTCCGTCAGGCGTGAAGTGAAAAGCAGAATTCGATGGCGGACTCGTCAAATGGAAAACGAAAGCAGGGACGACAGGCAGGTTGAGGACGCGAAGGGAAGGTTTTGCAGCGTCTTGCAAGTCCACCAGAGCAATCTTGTTGGAGTAGATGCGCGTTTCCGGCGCAAAATTTTCGAAAAAGAGCGCTAAAGTGCGGCCGTCGGGCGAAAGAGCCATGGCGCGCATGATGGAATTGTCGAATGTGGTTCCAGATATCAACTCGGGATTGCCACCGGCCAGGGGCATGCGGTAAACGCCGCGGCTATCCCACTCATGGTAGTAAAGCCACTTACCATCCGGAGAGCAGCTCCAAGTAACAGCGCTATTGCTGGAAGTGAGCATGGCAGGCTCAGCACCATCGTTGGCGGCACGCCAGATTCCAATGGTGTTCTTGCCGCCTCGATAAAACCAAGTCAGGAGAACGGAACGGCCGCCATCGCATTCGGCTACCTGGTTAATGTACGCGCCGGGGTCTGAAAGAAAAGTGAAGAGGTTGCTGCCATCCGGAGGAATACGCACGATGCGGTAGCCCTGAGAAAGTAAAAGATTGCCGTCGTAGGTCCAGTCCAAACTGTTTATTGTTTGCTGGGGCGGGATGCCGGGAAGAACGTAAGGGGAATCTCCGCCCGAGGCGGGAAGCAAGTCAATCTCATTTTGTTGGCGACTCTGAATGGTGGCGAGGGTTTTTCCGTCCGCGGAGGCCGTGAGCAAGGCATAGGAGTTAGCATCGTTGCTGACGGTCCGAAACTTGCCATCCGGAAAAGAAAATGCGCCAATCTGCAGAGTATTCGGTGAGGCGTGTCCACCCTCCGGGATATAGACGGCGTAAATCCACCGGCCGTCGGGTACCCAGACAATGGCGAAAACCAGCTTGTCGGAGAAGTTGGCTAGCAGGCTCAAGTTGTTCGTGGCGACGTCGAACAGGTCCATCTCGCCTCGGGAAGTTCCGGATTGGTTGATGAAGGAAATGGCGATGGTTTTTCCGTTGGGCGACCAGGCAAGGGTCTCCGGGAGCTGATTCAAAGGGCGAATCAGCAGGACCGTTTCCTGGGTGCCATCGGCGTTGGCTTGGAGCAGTCGCCATTTGCCGACTTCCGGGTCATTGTCGCGAGCATAAACGATGTGCAGGCCATCGGGAGAGGGAGCGGCGTTGGTGTCAACGTCCCTGGCGATGAGCTGAGGTTTGCCGCCGAGGACGGGGGCGCGGAAGAGATCAAAGCTTTGGCCTGCGCCCGGGGAAGTTTCGCGGAAGTACAAATAGTCGCCATCGAGAGAGAAAGCGGGAGTGGCAAAGGTCTGACCGGTGGACGAAACCACTTGAGTGGCGCTGCCGGTAGCGATGTTGCGGAGCCAAAGGCTCTCTTCGCCGTTGCCCTTTTCCACACTCAGAATGAACTTTCCATCGGGGGAGATGGCGGTAGGGCCTGCTCTGCCGGTATCGGTGATCTTGCTGACGGTGAAGTTGGCAAAGGGCAGCGGGCGATAGCGATTGAGAAAAGCATAGAGGCCGTAGAGCGCTGCAGCGGCGAAAAAGAGCGCGAACAAGCTGACGGCGGCAACGCCGAACTTGTGTTGGCGCGCGACGGCGACGACAGACGAGGAGCCAGAGGCTTGCGACGGAGTTCGGAAGGCTGCAGCGGAGCTTTCCGGCCGAGCAGATCGGAATTCGATTGAACCCAGAGGCGGCGAAGCAGGAAGGGCAGTCGAGTCCGAGAGAGATGAATGCCGGCCCGAGTCCGTGTCGCGCTTCAGGCGCTTGAGGTCGGTGCGCAATTCCGCAGCACTCTGATAGCGGAGGTCGCGATCCTTTTCGAGCGCTTTGTTGATGATGCGCTCGAGTTCGGCCGGCAGGTCCGGATTCAGCCGCACTGGGGGCGTAGGCGTGCGATTCAAGATCGATTCGAAAATGACCCCGGACGTGTCGCCGCGAAACGGCAGCGTTCCCGTAGCCATTTCGTAGAGTACGGCACCGAAAGAAAACAGGTCCGTGCGCGTATCCAATTCCTTACCACCGACCTGCTCGGGGGACATGTACGCGACGGTTCCGAGAGCGGCGCCGGGGCTGGTGAGATGCTCGGGAAGGTCGAGAGTGGCGGCGGTAGCGTCTTTGGGTGCTTCGAGATTGCCGGAAACTTTGGCCAGGCCGAAGTCGAGGATCTTGGCGGTGCCCCGGGTGGTTATGAAAATGTTGGCGGGCTTGATGTCGCGATGAACGATGCCTTTGGCGTGGGCGGCGTCAAGGGCGTCGGCAATTTCAATGGAGAGAGAGAGAAGAGTTTCGAGCGGCAAGGGGCGGCCGGCGATGCGGTGTTTGAGAGTGACGCCGTCGAGGAATTCCATAGCGATGAAGGAGTGGCCGTCTTGCTCGCCGATGTCGTGGATGGTGCAAATGTTGGGATGATTGAGGGCGGAAGCGGCCTGCGCTTCGCGTTGAAAGCGCGCGAGGACGTGAGGATCGCGGGCGACGTCGGGCGGGAGGAATTTCAGGGCGACGAAACGGTGGAGACGCATGTCCTCGGCTTTGTAGACGACGCCCATCCCACCGCCGCCGAGCTTTTCGAGGATGCGGTAATGGGAGATGTTTTGGCCAATCATGGTCAGAGTTAGGCGCAATCTTAGGTATCACCGACAGCCAAGTCAATGTGGGCGTATTAAATGAAGTTTCCTCTCGTGATTGATCCCGATCAGTGACGACGTGGGGAGTGAGAAGAGAAAGCAACCGCAAGACCCAGTTCCAATAACGAACCTGGGGCACCCTTCGTGCTGGTTTGAGTTGTGAGCGGGGAAGATCTTCCTCGCGCTATCGATCGGAGACTGACAGATTTGGGAGCGGGTCGTTCGGACAGCCCGCGGCTCAATTTGCGGGGGAGGAGAGCAGCTTGACGAGTTGGAAGAGGAAGGCTTGGCCTTCGTAGAAGGAGGGGATGGCGAGGCGTTCGTCGCGGCCGTGGAAGCGGATGTCGTCTCGATCGAAGAAGAAGCCCTGGATGCCGTAGCAGGGGATGCCGGCGATGCGGAGGGCTTTGCCGTCGGTGGCGCCCATGACCATGATGGGGACGACGGGGACGCCGGGCCAGAGAGAGCCAGTGGCGCGGGTGACAGCGGAGAGGACATCCGGGCGCAGTGCTGAGGCGGGGCCGGGTGCGGGATCGCCGAGGAGATTTACGGTGACCTGGTCGTCGGCGACGACTTTTTGCAAGGTGGATTGGACGTAGGCGACGGAGTCTTCGGGGAGGACGCGGCAGTTGACGGTGGCGGCGGCGAGCTGGGGCAAGGCGTTCACGGCGTGGCCGCCTTCGAGCAGGGTTGCGACACAGGTGGTGCGGAGAGTGGCGTTGAATGCGGGAGTGGCGGCGGCTAGACGCTGCATGGCTTCCTGGGAGCCTTTGGCGGCGGCGAGATCGGCTTGCATGGGGCCGGTTTCGATTTTGGCCATTTGCTGGAAGTATGCGGCGGTGACTTCGTTGGTCTTGAGGGGGAAGCCGAAGTTCGAGAGACGCTGGAGCGCAGCGGCGAGGCGGTAGATGGCGTTGTCGGCTACGGGCAAGGAGCTGTGGCCGCCTTTGTTGTGGACTTCGAGGCGGAAATTGACGACGTATTTTTCGCTGACCTGGAGATCGTTGGAGATTTTTTTGCCGGCGGAGGATTCGCCCCAGCCGCCTTCGTTGAGAGCGAAATCGGCGTCGATGAGCTCGCGATGATTTTTGAGGAGCCAAGCGACACCGTTGTAGGGGCCGCCGCCTTCTTCGTCGGCGGTGAGGGCGACGATGATGTCGCGGTCGGGCTTGAAACCGTCTTTTTTATATTGGATTAGGTTGGCGATCCAGACGGCGGCTTGGGCTTTGTCGTCGCCGGTGCCGCGGCCGTAGAAGAAACCGTCGCGCTCGGTGAGCTGGAAGGGATCCATGGACCAGTCTTCGCGCTTGGCTTCGACGACGTCGATGTGCGCGAGAAGGAGGATGGGCTTGCGGGCGCCGGTGCCGTGATAGCGGACGACGAGATTGGATTTTTTGGGACTGGCGCCGCCGAGGAAGATGTCGGAGTCGGGGAAACCGGCAGCTCGGAGGCGAGCGGCGGCGGCTTCGGCGACGGGAGTGGTGGCGCCGGTGGTGAAGCCGGATTGGATTTCGATGAATTCTTTGTAGATGTCGTGGGCGAGTTGGCGCTCGGGTGCGGGGCGGGTGGTTTGGGCGCTGGCTGAACTGGAGAATAGGAAAAGGCCGAGGATTAGGTGAAGCAGGTGAGACTTTTTCGTTTTGGGCATGGCGGCATTCTTCCACGAGGGACCTTGTTTTCGCAACCTTGGAACGAAACGAGATTATTTTCGAGATTATTCTGCGCGGGAGATTTCCGGAGGGTTTGAAAGAGGACAGTTCTGCGCGAAGGTGAAGGCGCTTCCAGATAACGACAATTAGAACCAACGAGTCGAAAACGGCTAGCGTTATTTGCTGACGGAATAGGGGCCGTCGGCGGCGGGGCGATAGTCGGAGTAGGTGAGAATTCTCTGCACGTCGAGGCTTTTCACGAAGAGGATTTTGGCGCTGGCGCGCATTTCGACGCGCCTGACGACCCAGACGGAGTCGGCGACGCGAGATTGTTCCATGAGGATGTGCGAACCGCGCAGCACGCGGGCTACGAATAATCCCATGGAGAACGACTGGGTGATTTCGCCGTCGGCCTTACTCCAGCCGAAGTCCTGCTTGTCCACCCAAAGCTTGCCTTGAATCCTTGGGAAGAGTTTGGCGTACTTGCCGTGAGCGCGATAGCCAGGGTGCGGGGTAGCCAGAAGCACGTAGGCCGGGCGATTGTCGACGTTCTCTTCGCCGAGAAGCTGGAAGTCGAAGGCGTCGAGGAGGTCGTGGAGGAAGGACCTGTTTTCCTGGTCCTTGCGAAGACGGATGGACTGCTCGTCGGGCGTTTCATGCTTTAGCTTGTCGAGATCCGCGTCGCTTTTCTTCTGCACGGCGAGAGATGGAAGCTGGCCGTTGTGTTCGATGAGCTGTTCGAAGCGAGCGCCGTTGACGAGAATCATGCGGGTCACGTCCACATCCTCGGATTTGACTTTGCCGAGATCGTCGAGGCGGCGATCCTCGTCGCGCTCCATGAAGGTGTAGGAGTCACGGGCTTGCCAACTGCGCTCGGTGGCGGCGATCGATTGGATTACGATCTCGCGAACGTCCAAGACGGTGGCGTGATTCGAATCTTTGCGGGTGGTGTTTTGAGCGAAGAGGGCGGGTGAAGCAGCGAGAAGAGCGAGAAGAGTTCCGATTCGGGATTTAGCCAGAAATTCCATTTTGATTCAAGGTTAACTGGAGATCCCGGAGAATCGGGATCCTCAAACAGTGTAATGGCGTGGAAAGCAGAGCGTCTGTGCGAAAAGGAACAGATCTGATTGTGTGCGTATAAGGATAGATTCAGGAATCCCGACCTAGTAAACCTAAGTTCACTCGCAGCAATCACGTTCCTCTCCAAGTGAAGTCCGGCCACTATTCTCCCGGGGGTGGGCAGACGAATCTGGAGGCGTGGCGAGGCTATTCCTTCGCTATAGAGGAGGAGAGCAAGAATTTGATGGAAGAAAACTCTGGTGATGTACAAACGGTTCATCGTGCTGCTCGGAATGATTCTGGGTAGCCACACACTTGCGGTGGCACAAGCGCCCCTGCCACCGATCGTCGCGGCGCAAGAACGGGTTGCGCCGAGCATGTCGGTAGTCCGAACGGTAGCGATCCCTTTGCTGAGCGCCCCCTCGATGGTGAACCTGGATGCCGGAAAATCTCCTGCGCGTTTCGGTGTCCTGTTCGCGGGTGGTTATGAAGGAGGCCATAGCCTGGAAGGGTTTCCTCAGCCCGAAGAGACTAAGACTTTGCTTTTCACGCAGACGAGCGTGCCGCTGATCCAACTTTGGGGTGGACGTTTGCAACTGGACGCCTTTCAGAGCACATTTCATATTCAGAACATGCAGCCTGGCGCCATGGGCGTGGTGCGTTCCCCGGGACAAAGCTATCCGGGAGGTCCGCGTTCGAGCCAACTCTCCGGCGTCAGCTTGAGCTTTGAGTTTGGCCGGGGAGCGCGAGGAGGACGGCCGAGTGAGTTGTGGCGGCATTTGACGCGGATTGCCGGAAACGTCCTGAATTGAACTGCATTGCGT
Organism: Acidobacteriota bacterium; assembly: GCA_013289835.1. GTDB lineage: Bacteria > Acidobacteriota > Terriglobia > Acidiferrales > UBA7541 > Acidiferrum. The sequence goes on from JABCZG010000014.1 coordinate 64,979, forward strand.
TGGTGGCGATGTCATGGTGGAGGTCCGATGAAGAAGAAAACCAAGAAGGAATCCAACGAAACGACACGCGCCAGTGTCACGAGAGAAATGGCGAAGCCGCGCATGGCCAAGTCGGCACGCGAAGGGGAAAAAAATATAGCCGCTGCGCGAATCGCAGCGGGTAAACCGTAAACGAACAACCAGAGCGGGTTCTGCGGAAGGCGAGGAGGTCTGCGGACTGCGGCGGCAAAGAAGGACCATTTTGGGAACACTGGGAAGACTGCTAGAGAACAGTGATCTGGCATGAAGAGAAACGAAAATGCAAGACGACGAGTGGATCAAGAAACTGGAAGACGGCAGGAAAGTGAAGTTCAGCTACCAGGAACTCCCGAAAGACGGGGCATTTATTACCGCGCAGCTGGAAGCGAATGAGGTGGTCTATTCAGTGGTGTTGACGGAAGTACGAAATCCACTCGAACGCGAGGATGTTGAACGCCATTTCAAGGGCGAACTTTCGAAGAAGTAAAACCAAGCATTTTGCTGCACAAGTCGCGTAGCCGCCAAATCGGACTGTGCCAGCATCCGCGAAAGCGCCGCTCGGCCGGCCAAGCCAGGAAAAACACTCCCCTCCCCGATCTGGCCGGGGTAGACGCCCACCGAGAATACCCAAAATCGTACATACGTTTTCGTCCGGGCCGTCGGCCCGTTCGAGGCTGTGTTCCACGGAATTTACGCAGAGGACACAGAGAGCGCAGAGTTCACGGAGAAGAGGTTGATTGGAAAAGTTTGGGGCGCGCGGAATGGCAATGGTGGCAGAATGGACGGCGCTGGATGGGGTGGTGCGAAGAGATGCTTGTCGAGGAGAGGGTGCGATGGACGCGAGGACTAAGGTGAGGCGTGATACTGGTCGCGGCTGGATGAGGATTGGAGCGATTGGGGCCGCGTGCGTTGTGGCGTTGATCGGAATTGTGGCGGCATGGGGAGAGGCGCAGATGGCGGCGAAGGCTGGGGTGGAACACGCGGCGTTTGGAAAGCTGGAGGATGGCACGGTGATTGAGGCGTTCACGCTGAGGAATTCGCGCGGCGCGTCGGCGAGGGTGATGACGTATGGGGCGTCGCTGACGAATCTGTGGATGCCGGACCGCAAGGGGGTCGAGGGAGATGTGGTGCTGGGGTTTGACGACTTGAAAGGTTATTTGGGGGATCATCCGCATTTTGGGGGAATTATCGGGCGCTTTGCGAACCGGATTGCGAAGGGAAAATTCAGCATTGACGGGCAGGAGTATTCGCTGGCGACGAACAACGGGCCGAATACGCTGCACGGTGGAACGGTCAGCTATGATCGCAGAGTGTGGAAGGGCGAAGCGGTTCCGGATGGGAAGGGTGCGGCGGTGCGGTTTACGTACGTGAGCCCGGACGGGGAAGAACATTTTCCAGGGACGCTTACCGTGACAGTGGTGTACACGCTGACGGAAAAAAACGAATTGAAACTTGAGTACACGGCAAAGGCGGACAAACCGACGGCGGTGAACTTGACGAATCATACGTACTTTAACCTGAGGGGCGAAGGAGACGTGCTGGGGTACACGCTGACGCTGAATGCAAGCCGGTACACGCCGGCGGATTCGACGCTGATTCCAACGGGGGAACTGGCGCCGGTGAAGGGGACGGCTTATGACTTCACGAAGCCGATGACGATTGGATCGCGCATCGCGGAACTGGAGAAGATCAAGGAAGCGGGGGGATACGACATCAACTATGCGGTGGATGGGGAGATTGGGCAGCCGAGGATGGCGGCGAAAGTGGTGGATCCTATCTCCGGGCGGGAAATGGAAGTGTGGACGACGCAGCCGGGGGTGCAGTTGTATACGGCAAACTGGTTGAACGGAACGATCAAGGGGAAGGGTGGAGTGGCGTACAAGAGATTTGACGCGGTTTGCCTGGAGACGCAGAACTATCCGGATGCGGTGAATCACGCGAATTTTCCGAGCGCGATTCTGCGGCCGGGCGAGGTATTTCACGCGGAGACGATTTATAAATTTTCAGTGAAATAAGAAAGACCGCGGGGAGGTTCTCCTTTCTGGCGGCGCTTGCGAAGGCGGCGAGGGGTAACATAGACTGAGGCGGGTAGAGCAAAACGCCTGCCAGCCGGGCCGGAAGTTCCCACCATTGTATGGGCCTGGCGGCTGGGCTGAATCCATTCGCACGACGATCCCGGCGCGGCCGGGGTTTGCATTCCGAGCACCGACGGCAGTGGCAGCGGCCGGAGCGTGGCGTTGTGGAATGAGTGGCGGCGAAGTGGCCAACTGGCAGGGAGAATAGCTTGGCAACTCCACTGGAAACCTGGGTGAATGAGGCGGCATCGCTGACGAAGCCGGACCGCGTGGTGTATTGCAGCGGGTCCGAAACGGAGTACCAGCGGATGATCGCGGAGATGCTGCGCGCTGGGGATACCCTGACGCTGAATGAGAAGACGTATCCGAATTGCCATCTGCACCGGAGCAGCGTGAATGACGTCGCGCGAACGGAACACTTGACGTACATCTGCACGCCGGAGAAAGAGGACGCTGGGCCGACGAATAACTGGATGGACCCGGGCGCGGCGAAACACAAGGTGGGCGCGCTGCTGGAAGGGGCGATGCGCGGACGGACGATGTACGTGGTGCCGTACATCATGGGGCCGGTACATTCGCCGATCAGCAAAGTGGGCGTGGAGGTGACGGACAGTCCGTACGTGGTGGCGAGCATGCGGATCATGTCGCGGATGGGGAATGCGGCGATGGAACGGATCGGATCGTCGAGAGATTTTGTGCCGGGGCTGCATTCGCTGGGGGACCTGGACCCGACGCGGCGGTTCATCGTGCACTTTCCGCAGGAGAAATTGATCTGGAGCGTGGGATCGGGGTACGGCGGGAACGCGCTGCTGGGGAAAAAATGTTTTGCGCTGCGCATCGCGAGCGTGATGGCGCGCGAACAGGGTTGGATGGCAGAGCATATGTTGATCCTGGGGCTGGAATCGCCGAGCGGGAAAGTGACGTACATGGGCGCGGCGTTTCCGAGCGCGTGCGGAAAAACGAATTTGGCAATGATGGTGTCCGCGCTGGAGAGCCAGGGGTACCGCGTGTGGACAGTGGGCGACGACATTGCGTGGATGAAGATTGACGACGACGGGTATTTGCACGCGATCAATCCGGAGGCGGGTTTCTTTGGCGTGGCGCCGGGCACGGGAATGAAAACGAATCCGAACGTGATGGGCGCGCTGCACAAGAACACGCTGTTCACGAACGTGGCGATGACTCCAGAGCGGGAACCGTGGTGGGAAGGGATTGGAGACGATCCGCCAGCGGGGCTAATCAATTGGAAGGGCGAAAATTGGGATTCGTCTAAGGGCGCGGCGGCGCATGCGAATGCGAGGTATACAGTGCCGGCAAGTCAGGCGCCGAGTATTTCGCCGAAGTGGGAGGCGCCGGAGGGCGTGCCGATTTCGGCGTTTATTTTTGGCGGGCGCCGCGCGCGAGTAGCGCCGCTGGTGTACGAGTCGTTTGACTGGCAGCACGGGGTGTTTGTGGGCGCGACGATGGCGAGCGAGACGACGGCGGCGGCGACGGGCGACGTCGGTGTGACGCGGCGAGACCCCATGGCGATGCTGCCCTTCTGCGGGTACAACATGGCGGATTACTTCCGGCACTGGCTGGAGATGGGAAAGAAAATTCCGAGGCCGCCGAAGATTTTTCATGTGAACTGGTTCCGGAAGGGCGCGGATGGGAAATATTTGTGGCCGGGGTACGGCGAAAACGTGCGGGTGTTGAAGTGGATTCTGGAGCGGGTGGAAGGGCGAGGCGCGGCGCAAGAGACGCCGATAGGATATGTGCCGGCGAAAAACGGGCTCACGCTGGACGGATTGAAGATTTCGGATGAGGCAGTGGACGAGTTGCTGCGCGTGAATCCGGAACATTGGGAAGTGGAGATGGAAGATTCGAAGGAGTTTCTCGCCAAGTTCGGCGAGCGGCTGCCGCGGGAGATTCGGGAAGAACACGAGAAGCTGGCGAAGCGGTTTCAGCAAGTAGTTACAGCGTAAGAATGGCTCGCAGAATTTAGTTTGTACCGCCGGCGCGGCGAGCCGAGGGAGATGAATCCTCGGCGTCCAAAGCTTCCGGTCCATTTTCAAAATGAAAATCAGGGCGGCTTTGCAGGAGCCGGACGCAGCGATTCCAGCGCAAGATGCTGTCGTCATTGCGGGGCGGGCGGATTTTCTCCGCAGCGGCGAAGCAGCGCATGGCTTCTTCTATAAGAGGGAGGAGTGCTCGGGCATCATAGCCAACGAGAAGTTGCGTTTTGGCGCGGCGTTCGAATACCAGGCCTGTGTAGTAGGACTGCTCGTAGGGATCGTGCAAACTCTGGAAAATCGCGAGAGCTTCGGGATAACGGTCACTGGAGGCGCCGATGAACTGGTCGGTGATGGCGAGACCCAGGAGGCGGAGGGCGAGCTGGTGCTCGGGATCAAGGGCGAGAATGTCGCGGCAGATGGATTCGGCTTCTTCGGGCTCGTTGATGTAGCGGTAGAGCTCGGCTTTGTCGAGAGCCTCGGGGATGCTGGCTTTGGAGATGGATTTTAGTTGATATTCCATGCGGCGGGTACCTCTGGCGGGCTAGGGTAGTCAAAATCCGGTTTTTTTCAAATGAAATTTATCGGCGCCGGAAGGAGGGCCGAATCAGAGGATGGATTCGATTTCGGGGTCGAGGGAGACATGGGTAGCCGGGAGGCCGTCGATGGTGAAGCGGGGGCCGTCGAGTTCGGAGAAGTGGAAGAAGCGGCTGATGTGGTAGTCCTCGTCGAAGCTGGAGAAGAGGCACTCGGTTTCCTGGGGCGTTAAAGGAAAGGACGAAAGCGGAACGGGCTTGCCGAAAGCGCCGGCAAGAGAACGATAATGGTCAACAAGTTCACGCAGGGTCATGGCAAGGGCGTGGCGCGTGGCTTCCGCAGACATGGAGCGGGCTCTCGAATCGAAGCGAGTGTACAGCGGGAGGGGATAGAAAGGAAGCAGAGCGGGAGAAGGAAAGGACGGAATGAGGGAGAGACATCCGAGGAGCGCGTGGCATTTCCTGATGGTGCCGCTTTGCGTTGTGGGAATTGCGGGGGCGTGGATCGGGATTGTTCTGGCGCTCCTGAAGTTACGTGGATTCTTGTGCCCGCCCGATGCATTTTTGTTCAGCGGGACACGTGTGGGGAACATTTTTATGCATGTCGCGCCGGGATTTCCTTCGCTGCCGATTGGGCTGATTGTGGGCAACTTTCTTTTTTGGTGCATTCCGGCGGCGAGAGCGGCGTCAGAGCTGGAGTTGCCGGGCAGAGCGGACAAAGTTTATCGAGCGTCGCAGGTTGGGCTAGCCAAGTTCGGTGCCGTTCTTGCAGGAATTGCGTTGCCGGTGAGCTTGTTGGGAGCGAGCAATCTGTTTGCGCTAACGGCGGATCGAATGTACTACCGGCCGATGTTCTCGGTGACTACGCGTAGCTATGATTGGGCCAGCGTGAGACGGATTGAGACAGGCTGTTTTCGCGGAAAAAGTACTTCCTACAACTTTGTGGTTACGCTGGCGGACGGACGAAGGATCGACTTGATGGAGGAGTCGCCGCAAGAGTTTTGGGAAGCGTATCCCCAAGTTCAGGCGGCATTGCGGGGGCGGAGTTACGAGTTCAGCAGCGCGGGGCTGGTGGGAAGCTGCGTGGCGTCGGCGCCGCGGCGGTGGCTGCAGATTTTGGCGAACCGGCCGACGGAGTGAATTCGAATGAGACTGGGGAGTTTGGCGCGCGCGGCGGGGATTGGGTAAGATGATGGGCGGAATTGAGACGGACAGGAGGAACGACTATGAGTATCGCGGTGGGACAGACGGCGCCGGATTTTATGCTGTTGAATCAGGAAAAGAAGGAAGTGAAGCTTTCGGATTTCGCGGGGAAGAAGAATGTGGTGCTGGTGTGGTATCCGCTGGACTGGAGCCCGACGTGCACGAATGAGCATGTGTGCTTCGTGAATGAGATGAAGGCGTTTGAAACGCTGGACGCGGAAGTGCTGGGCGTGAGTGTGGACAGCGTGTGGTCGCACAAGGCGTTCGCGGAAAAGATGGGGATTAAGTATTCGCTGCTGGCGGATTTTCATCCGCGCGGGGCGATGAGCGAGAAGTATGGCGTGTACATGGCGGATAAAGGGATTACGGGCCGGGCGATCGCGATTGTGAACAAGGCGGGGAAAGTGGCGTGGTTCAAGAACTATGATATTCCCGTGGTGCCGGATTTGGAAGAAGTGGCGGCGGCGCTGTCACAGGTGAAGGCGGCGACGGCGTAAGAGGAAGTAAGGAAATTGAGAAAAGAAAAAGCGGGCCGCGGTTGGCGGCCCGCTTTTTCTTTTGGACGGGACGAATTAGAAACAGAATGCGAGGAGACTAGTTCCCTGCCCCTTTGGCGGCCAAGTCGTTGCGGACGACGGTGCCGCCCTTCATCACGAATTTGACGGATTCGAGGAGGCGGACGTCGGAGGTGGGGTCGCCGCTGACAGCGATGAGGTCGGCGTAGTGGCCGGGTTCGAGAGCGCCAATTTTATCGGGCCAGCCGATAAGATCGGCGGCGTTGATGGTGGCGGCCTGGATGGCGTCGAGCGGCTTCATGCCCCACTCGACCATTTTGCCAAATTGCCTGGCGTTGTCGCCGTGAGGGTAGACGCCGGCGTCAGTGCCGAAGGCCATTTTCGTGCCGGACTGAAACGCGTGGCGAAAGTTTTCGCGCTGGAGGCGGCCGATTTTCTTTTCCTTTTCGATGGACTCGGGAAGCATTCCGGCCTTGGCGCCTTCCTGAAGGATGTAGTCGTCGTTGTAGATGTCGAAGACGAGATAGGTGCCGTGCTCTTTGGCTAGGGCGATGCCTTCGTCGTCGATCAAGCTGGAGTGCTCGATGGAATCGATGCCGGCACGGATGGAGTCCTTGATGGATTGCGTGCCGTGAGCGTGGGCGGCCACTTTGCGTCCGAGTTTGTGGGCTTCTTCGGCGATGGCCTGCAGCTCTTCGAAAGTGAATTGCGGGGTGCCGGGCTGGTCGCCTTTGCTGAGAACGCCGCCGGAGGCGCAGACCTTGATGACGTCGGCGCCGTACTTGGCGGTTTCGCGGACTTTGGCGCGAGCGGCCCAGGGGCCGTCGGCGACGCCTTCGGCTTTGTAGTGATACTCGGAGGGCAAAAGATTGTTGTCACAATGGCCGCCGGTGATGCTGAGTGGCGGGCCGGAGACGCGCATGCGAGGACCTTCAATCTCGCCGGCGTCAATGCCATCGCGGAGAGCGACGTCGGTGTAGCCGCTGGCGCCGACGTTGCGAACGGTGGTAAAGCCAGCATGAAGGGTGAGGCGCGCGTTTTTCACACCGGTGACGGTTTCGCGCGGGACCGAAATGCCGAGGCCCGCGTAACCGTTGTTGGAAGGATCGAAGGTGAGATGCGTGTGCACGTCGATGAGGCCGGGGAGGCAGGTGGCATTCGAAAGATCGAGCGGCGTGACGCCGGAGGGGAGTTTTGCGGAGGAGGCGGGGCCGAGAGAGGTGATGGTGCCGGTGGAATCGAATTGGACGATTTGATCCATGAGCATTTTGCCGGAGCGGACATCGAGGAGTTTGCCGCAGCGGACTGCGCCGGGAGCTGAATGAGCGAGCGGCACAAGTAAGAGAGCACAGAGAAGCGCGAGAACGAAATGACGCATGAGTCTCCTTAGAAGGATGAAAAGAGCAAGAGGAGGATATATCTGGTGCGCAGGGTTTGGGAAGCGCGGCGCCAACCGCTAGACCAGGGTGAAGGAGTGACTACGAGTGTAGTCTAGGATGGGCCTCGCGACGGATAAACACTGCGTATGGATGAAGCGATTAATTCTTGGGCGATTGGGCTGGCTTCTTGGGCACTTCCGGATTTGAAGATGGCGCTGGGACGTGCTTGGATTCTGGAACGACGGCAGGCTGGGAGAAAGTGCGGACAAGGAGAACGAGCTGCCAGCGCTGATCCTCGGTCAGGCGATTTCTAAACGAGGGCATGGGCTTTCGGCCTTCGGTGATCTGGTAATAGATTGCGCCGTCGGTGACGGTTTTCATGTGCTGGAGGTCGGTGAGATCGGCGGGCGGAGGATCGTGCATCATGGCTTCGGGGCCGTCGCCTTTGCCGTGGTCGCCGTGGCATTCGGCGCAGTCGTCGTTGAAGATCTGCGTGGCGGCAGTCAGGTTGGATGGCGTGGGCTGGAGGGGGTTCTTGAGTTTCTTGACGTCTTCGGGGACAGCCCAGACTTTTTTCTGCTGATAGGTGGCGTAGACCGCCGAGATGCAGGCGAGCAAAAGGAGCGAAGCGAGAAGGATCTTGCGCGCTTTCATGTTTTTTTGTGGGGCCATGGTGGACAGGAAAATTCTCGCATAAGTGAAGGGGACAACGGAAGCGAAGTTCGAGGGCGGAGGTACAGGATGCAGCGTTACGACTACCTGAACTCTTACGACGCCCGGAAGATGAGCCAGAGAAGCTCGCCGTTGAAGAAGAGAATGGCGGCGGCGACGAACCAGGCGATCACGGTGGTCAGGCGCGAATTGGCGAACTCGCCCATTTTGGCGCGGTCGCCGGTGAATTGAATGAGCGGGATCACAGCGAAGGGCAGCTGAAAACTAAGCACAACCTGGCTGAGGATGAGGAGCGAAGTGACTTTGTTTTCGCCGGCGATGCCGATGACCAGGGCTGCTGGGATGATAGCGATGGAGCGGGTGATCAGGCGGCGGAGCCAGGGCTTGAGGCGAATGTCGAGGAAGCCTTCCATGACGATTTGGCCGGCGAGGGTACCGGTGAGAGTGGAGTTTTGGCCGGAGGCGAGCAGGGCGCAGGCGAAAAGCGTGCTGGCGAGGCTGGCTCCGAGAACGGGGCTGAGGAGTTTGTAGGCGTCGGCGATTTCGGCGACGTTGCTCATGCCGCGGGTATGGAAGGCAGCGGCACCGAGGATGAGGATCGCGGCGTTGATGAACAGCGCGAAGCCAAGGGCGAGTGTGGAATCGAAAATGGCGTAACGCACGGCTTCGCGGCGATCGCGGGAAGAGGAGCCGAAGGCGCGCGTCTGGACGATGCTGGAGTGGAGATAGAGATTGTGCGGCATCACGGTGGCGCCGAGGATGCCGATGGCGATGTAGAGCATTTCGCGGTTGCGGAGGATTTCGGCGCGCGGGATGAAGCCGATGGCGGCTTCGCGCCAGAGCGGATGCGCGAAGAAGATTTCGTAGGCGAAACAGGCGGCGATTGAGGCGATGAGGGTGACGACGAAGGCTTCAATCAGGCGGAAGCCGCGACCCTGGAGCGCGAGGACGATCAAGACGTCGAATGCGGTGATTAGCACGCCGGCGAGAAGCGGCAAACCGAAGAGAAGCTTTAGGGCGACGGCAGAACCCAGGACTTCGGCCAGGTCGCAAGCGGCGATGGCGATTTCACAGATGACCCAAAGAAAAATGCCGGTGCGGCGGGAATAGTGTTCGCGGCAGGCTTGCGCCAGGTCGCGGCCGGTGGCGATGCCGAGTTTTGCCGAAAGAGCTTGCAGGAACATCGCCATCAAGTTGCTGATGAGGACGACGCTGAGGAGCGTGTAGCCGAATTTCGCGCCGCCGCCGATGTCTGTGGCCCAGTTGCCGGGGTCCATGTAGCCGACGGCGACGAGATAGCCGGGGCCGGCAAAGGCCAGCACTTTTCGGATCCATGAGGCGCCGGAAGAAAAAGGGATGGTGCGGTGCGATTCGGGCAAGGAAGGCGAGAGGACGCGAACAGAGGTTGCCGAGGCAGAAGACGAATCTTCGGAGATTTCGCGGGTGGCAGGGGGATCGGTTTCGAGTTGTGGCGGGAGCGAGCGTGCCATGGATTAGGTTAACTATGCTAAATATCCATTCTAAACTACATTTAACGAGGCCGAATGTCAATGGGACCAGGATGGTTCTTTGTGAACAAAGTTAATGAGCTGTTTGTGGAGAGGAGTGGGTGAGCGAATCGCGAGGGCATGTGATAAGTTCGAAGCAGTATTCCGGGAGAGGAACGAAATGGATCAACAGCAGCCGGTGCAGGGGCAGGTGCAGATCAAGGCGGACGAGAAGGAGCTGCAGGGGCAGTACAGCAACCTGGTGATGATTCACCACAATCTGGAGGAGTTCACGCTGAATTTCATCTACATTTTTCCCAACGGCGCGCAGGGAAAGCTGCTGACCAGCACGATTGTGAGCCCGGGGCACGCGAAGCGCATCTGGCGGGCGCTGGGGGAGAACCTGGCGCGGTACGAGGCGCAGTTCGGGAACATCAAGGAAGCGCCGGAGGGCAACATTCCTCCGCCGAACGTGGGGTTCGTGCAGTAACGAAAGCCGCTTTCCGCGGAATACTCCGGCGAGGTTGGAGTTGTGCGGGCCGTGCTCGGCCTGCTAGAATTTTGAAGCTGTTCTTCGGTGTGGGCCTGTAGCTCAGGTGGCTAGAGCGCGCCCCTGATAAGGGCGAGGTCGGTGGTTCAAGTCCACCCAGGCCCACCATTTCTCTTCAACGTTCATAATTCAAATCAATTTGAACAGCTTCGCTCGGTTCCCGGAAGCTACGATGGGCTAGGGCTTCGCTGGTGCTGTTTGTGGTGGCGGGGCCGGAGGTGGTGGCGGCACAAACTTGGCATCATCCACGGGGACGTTCTGCTGGACGTCGTCGACCTGGATGGTGAAGCGATTGCCGGGGCGCGCGAGGGTCCAGCGGAAGGGGATTTTCACGCCGTTGGCGTCGCGGTAGTCGGCGTAATCCACCTGCGTGGGAAGGCGACCGAGGGGGCTTTCGGCGTAGCGGACGAGACGGAGCAGGAGGCCGGATTCGGTGTCGAGATAGAGCTTAATGGGGGGCTGGCCTTCGCGCTCGCCGATAACGAGGTAGGTGTCGCGGCCGGAAATTTTTTCGCCGGGCTGAACTTGGAATTTCTCGTAGAGCGATTTGAGGTGCGCGGGGAAGTAGATGTCGGCGTCGATGCTGGCCGCGGCGTTTTCGGCGGGAGTGGACATGCGGACGCGGGGAGGCTGGGAATTGATGGATTGCCAGCCGACCTTCCCATTGTAGGCGGTGACGCTGTCGCCGCCGGGAAGGTGCATTACCGAATAGCGTTTGTCGGGCGCCTTCGCGAAAACTTCGACGGGAACGTGGCGGTCGCCGAACATGGTGAGCGAGCCCTTCTCAACGCGAGTGGTAATTTTCTGGAGCGCTGCGGCGCCGCCAACGGAGCTTAGATATTTGTCCAGGAGCTGGTCTGCCGCGGGCAGAACGGGTTTTTCCTCGCCGGGCTGCTTGCCTTCAGCGGCTGCAGGCTTTGGTTCTTCGTCGGTGATGATCGGAATACCTACGGGCGCGGCGGAGCCGCGGTGGCAGGAGTAGCAGGTCACCACACGGTGGCCTTCGAAGTTTTCCTTGTTGATGGCCATCATCATGGCGATCATTTTGCGCGCGGTGACTTTGGGCTTCTTGTCGTCCTTATCAAACGCGCGAGCGACGTGGCAGTACTCGCATTCGACGCCGAGCGAGGCGGCGATGAACTGCATTGCGGGGATGAGCTGATCGGAGGGGATGCCCTTGAGCGCCTGGATGTTCTTGAATTCCTGCTCGGCAAGTTTCGGCGCAGCCGCATTGGAGGCAGACGCTTGCGGGGGCGTGGATTGCGCTCTTGCTCCAGTAAATGCAAAAAGAACAGCTAAGCCGCACGCGCCAAGAGAAAACCAGAAACTCAGACGATTGCCATTCACAAATTCACCCCTCGCAGTTGAACTGACGAACGTACTCTTTTGCGGCCAGAGAGAATTTACTGGAGTTCGTGCGATCGGCGCAAGCTCAGGCGCTGAGTTCGCCGCGCTTGGCGAGTGCAGTGATGCGGTCGGCGGCGCGGAAGGCGAGCGCTTCGATGGTCATGGTGGGCTGGCCGCGGCCGGAAGTCACGAGGCTGCTGCCATCGCAGAGGAAAAGATTCTTCACATCATGCGTGCGGTGGTCCGCGTTGATCACGGATGTTTTCGGATCATTGCCCATGCGACAGGTACCGAGAAGATGCACGGCGAATTGCTGCTCCTGGGCCGGATAGCTCCATTTCTTTTCGGCGCCCGCGGCTTCGAGGAGTTCCTGTGCGCGAACGTTCAGCCAATTCACGAGTTTGAGATCGTCGGGGTGATCCTTGTAAGTCAAACGAAGAGCGGGCAGGCCCCAGGCATCTTTCAGATCGGGGTCTAGCGAGAAGCTGTTGTTTTCGAGGGGCAGCGACGTGCCGTGACAGAAAATTTCCATGGTGCGAGTGAAGTTGTGGCTCAGCGCGGCTTTGAAACCCTTGCCCCAGCGCGGCGTGTCCGGCGGAAGGCCGCCCATGGCGAAGCCGATGGGAGTCATGTCAAAACGCGCATCAATGCCGCCGCCGCCGTAGAAGCCGACTTTCTGGGCGTCGAGTTCGTAAAAGTCATGAAAAATGCGGCTGACGGCGAAGCCCTTGTAATCATTGAGCGGGTGCTCGAAGACACCCATGGAGATCGCGCCGGAATTGAGCATCAGATTCTTGCCAACAAAACCGCTGGAATTGGCAAGGCCATTCGGAAATTGCTTGTTGGGGGAGAGCAGGAGCAGGCGCGGGGTCTCGGCGCCATTGGCGCAGACCACGACCGCTTTGGCTTTCTGAAGATGCGTATTGCGCTGCTCATCGAAATAGACGGCGCCGACGGCGCGGCCATTGGCGTCCGTTTCGATGCGGTGCACGTAGGAATTCGGGCGAATCTCGCAGCGGCCGGTTTTCTCCGCCATGCGAACCGCGGTGGCCAGCGAGCTGGATTTGGCGCCGACTTCACAGCCGAACGCGAGACAGAAACCGCAATTGATACAAGCGCTGCGGCCGGGGCGCGGCTGGGAAAGAATGGCCATGGGCGCGGGGAATGGATGCCAGCCGAGCTTGTTTGCGGCGCGCTCGAAAATTACGCCGGAAGATTTTACGGGCAGCGGCGGCATGGGATATGGTTTCGAACGCGGGGGATCGAAGGGGCTGGCGCCGGCAAGGCCGGAGACGCCGATTTCCCATTCGACTTTGGTGTAATAGGGTTCGATGTCCGCGTAGGTGATGGGCCAATCGGTGAACGTGGTTCCGGCAATCGCGCCAATCTTGCTGCGTTCGATGAAATCGATTTCGTGGAACCGCCAGAAGTTCGCGGTGAAGTGCACGCTGGTGCCGCCGACGCAGCGGCCGTAGACGAGGGCGCGCTGGGGCTTGGCTTTTTCGTCGGGCGTTTTGCGGAACGTGTTGGGCTGAAGCTTGGGGTGGTTGGTGAGCTTGTCCTGCGCCAGGATTTCGATTTCGTTGTGAGAGAAATCGGATTCCGTCAGATAGGGGCCCTGTTCGAGGACGACGACGCGGAATCCGTTGGTCGAAAGTTCCTTGGCAAGGATGCCGCCCGCTGCGCCGGAACCGATGATTACAAAATCGACTTCGTCGGAAGTCTTGTACTTGGGCAGGTCGGACCTCATGACTTGTTGGCGTCCTTGGTGGCCGGCTGCCAGCCTACATAGTCTTTGTCGTAGTAGCCAAAGGGCGACTGGAACATGTGCTCGCGTTCGCGGCCGATGACCTTCCAGCCGGCGCCGCTGTTATTGCCGGCGTAATCGGGATCGATCAAGAATCCGGCGATGGTGTGCTGGCGCAGCGTTTCAAAAAAGTCTTGGGCACCGGGAGACGCGCGGCGAGGCCGCCGTGCGGAATTGGTGTTTTCGTCGAATGAGTGGAGGATCTCATCCTGTTCTTCTGGGGTCGCGGCGGAAAATTTCGAGACAGCGGGAAACATTTCGGTCACTCTTGCTCGAAGTTCTGGCAGGCCTTCGCGATAGGTTTTTTGATTTTCGGTGTCAAAGGTAACCAGGGCGCGGTCAATAAAATAGACGACTCCGGCCTCGCGAGCTCCGGCGGTGTCATCGGTTGGAATGATGCGCGCGGTGATAGCATCGATTTCCACCACTTGGTCTGGAGTGAAGAATTCGAATTTGGGCGGCGCCGCAGCCTTGGCGGCCTGGCGCGCGTGCGTTGCGGCGGAAAGCAGGGCAGGCCAGTGGGCGGAAACCCATGCGGCGCTGATGCCAGTTCCTGCACGCAAAAGAAATGTGCGGCGAGAAAGCTCGTTGGTGGTCATTGTCGGTGAAGAATCTCTAAACTTTGGGACTGTAGGATGAAGGGAGCGCGGCGTCAAGAAGAATTGGCCGATGCGAGCGATTCAAAAGATTTATGGAAGCCGACACAAAGTGGCAGGGTGTTTGCGATGTTAAGCGAGGCTAGTGTAGGATGCCGCAGAATCAGAGGCCTCCTCTCGATTTCGCGAAAATAGCGCGTTTTGAGACACTTATAGAGTTATGGCTACGTTTACAGGGATGATTGGGAGCGGCAGCAAGTGGCTGCTGGACAAGATTGTCAGCGCGGTTGCCGCTACAGGGATCAATCCGAATTTTTTGACGTTTCTCGGGCTGGTAGTGAATTTCATCGCGGCGGCTTTTTTTGCGGTCGGAAGTTTTTTCACGGGTGCGCTGATCATTTTATTTGCCGGGTTCCTGGACATGCTGGATGGGCAGGTGGCGCGAAAGCAGAACCGCGTCACGGCGTTCGGTGCGTTCTACGATTCGACGCTGGACCGCTACGCGGACATGGCGCTGTACATGGGTCTGCTGGTGTATTACTCGGTAAGCGGACGCACGCCGTATGTGGTGCTGGCGGCCGTGGCTACGGCGGGTTCGGTGATGGTGAGCTATGCGCGGGCGCGGGCGGAGTCGTTGATTCCGTTGTGCAAGGTTGGGTTTATGGAGCGCCCGGAGCGTTTGGTGCTGCTAATTATCGGCGGGCTGTTCAACCGCATGGGGCCGGTGCTGTGGGTGATCGCGGTGGTTTCGACGATTACCGTTATTCATCGCATCTATTACACGTGGCAGGAAACGCGTGCGGGGCGCACGCTTCCAGGGATTAAGCTTTCGCTCTAGTTTTCGAAAAGCCTCGAACAACTCCTCGCGGATCACAACGGAAGAAAAAATCCACAAATCGAAAGAGCATCCAGGAGCGAGATTACTTCCCGGCGCTTTTCATGGAGGGAGGGATTCCCTGCTCGCGTTTCAAGAATTCCTCGACTGGTGCGGAGATGATTGCGTGGACGCGGTCGCGCAGGGCCGGGACATCGTCCTTGGCGAATCCCTTGGTGTCAATGGTGTCGTGCAGGTACACGGTTATTTTTGCCGGCCAGAGCATCCAGTGGCCGGTGCGATGGTGCTTGAAGGAGCCAACGAGGCTGACGGGAACGATGGGAATGCCGAGTTGCTGCGCGACGCGGAAGCCGCCGTCCTGGAATTGGTCCACGTGGCCGTCGCGCGTGCGCTTGGCCTCGGGAAAAATGATCAGGCTCGTGCCGTCGGCGATGGCACCCTGCGTCAGGCGCCACATGCGTTTCAAATCCGACGGGCGTCGAATGTCCGGGACGGGAACGTTTCCGAAGCGCTTCATCAGCCAGCCATAGGCAGGAATCTTGAAATGCGATTCCAGCTCCCAGCCGCGGACAAACTGCGGAATAGCGCAGTAGAGCATGAAGGGATCGAAAAGATTGACGTGGTTCGACATGAAGAAGCATGTCCGGCTGGGATCGAAGTCCGGAGAGCGGCGCACCTCAACCTGCGCGCCGGAAAGAAACGCGATGCGGCGGCAAAGGCCGCGCTGTAGCCAGTCATGCTTGTGGGGATCGAGAAAAATCCCGAGAAAGACGAGCACTGGCACAACAATGAAAAAATGCAGGCCGCTGAGGATCCAGAGAATTCCGCTTCGGAATGCCAGCCAGGCCCGCTTCATATGTAGATTTCTACGGCTGCGGGAAGAATATCGAGAGAGCGGCACTCGAGCGTGGCCACTTCCCCATCAATCATGACGTCCGCGGGTGCGCCCGTTTTGAATTCGACGTGGCACACGGCGCGGCGGGATGCGAGAGGGTGTGTGATGTGTGTACCGTCGTAGAGCCGGGGCAGCGTGCGCAGCAAACCGAACCTGCCGATGGGGCCCCAGCGGACGAATTCGATGAGTCCGTCGGCGGGATCGGCGTTGGGCGCGATGAGCATGGTGCCGCCAGTGTACTTGCTGTTGTTGAAGGCCAGGAACAACGAGCGGCGCTCATCCCATTCGCTATCGTCGTCACAACGCAGCGCGAAGGCACGGCGGCGCAGCTGCACAACGCGGACAAAAACTCCCAGTAGATAGCCGAGATGGCCGAAGGGCTTGAAGATGCGATTGGTGAGGGCCGCGACGTCGGCGGTGAAACCGACGCTTAGGAGGTTGAAGGAATAGATTTCGCCCGAAGCATGGGTCAGGCGAATCAGATCAATCGGACGCTTGCGGTTTTCGAGTATGGCTTGTATCGAAGCTTCCGCGCCGTCTTTTGTAAAATCGCGCAAGAAGGAATTTCCGGTGCCGAGGGGAAGAAAGCCGAGCGCGATGCGTTCGACGGAAGTGCGGCCGGCAAAAATACCGTTGAGAATTTCGTGCGCGGTGCCGTCGCCGCCGACGGCGAGAAAACGGCGGTAGCCTTGATCGTAGGCTTCGCGGGCGAGTTGAATGGCATGGCCGGGGCCGGTGGATGCGACTACGTCCACTTGCAATCCCTTTTCACGAAGCCGCGCGAGGGCCGGCGCGGCGAGTCTTGCCGAGCGGCCGCCACCGGCGGCGGGGTTGACGATGGCGAAGAAACGATCCATTTTCGATTCGAACGATGCGGAGATATCCACTCCTGATCAGAAAACGATTTTCAAAATAAATTCATAACGGCAGAATCGCGGTGGCGTTGTCGAGTTTCGCGAGACGTTCCGCCAAAGCATTTCTCTTGATCTTCAGGGAAGCCGTGCGGGGGAAGTCCTCGTCGAGGAGGACTATCCCGTGCATGCGTTTGTAGTTTAGCAGGCGATTGTTGCGAGCGTTGATGTCCTGGCGCAGTTGATCGGTGAGCTGCTGCCATTGCTCGAGATGAAGAACGAGGACGAGTTGTTCGCCGACCATGGAACGCTTTGGCCAGATGTAGTTGGCAGCGAAAACACAGAACTCCTTCACCGGAAGACTTTCGAACGCTGCTTCAATATCCTCCGGATAGATGTTCTTCCCCTCTTCGGTGACGATCATGTTTTTCTTGCGGCCGGCGAGCTGTAAGTGGCCGGTTTCGTCGAGGCGGCCAAGGTCGCCGGTCATCAGCCAGCCATCGACGATGGTTTCGGCGGTGAGCTCGGGTTCGTTGAGATAGCCGGACATGACGGTCTTGCTGCGAACGGAAACTTCGCCGATGCCGTCGGGAGCGGGATTCAGGATGCGCAGTTCCATGCCCGGGAGGGGCTTGCCAACGGTGTCGGCACGAAAGGGCTTCAAGTCATTGACGGTGATGGCGGTGCCGGCTTCGGTGAGGCCGTAGCCATTCGCGACGGGAATTCCCAGGTCGTAGAAGAATTGCAGCGTTTGCGGCTCGGTGAACGCGCCACCGACAATGATGGTTCGTAGCTCTCCGCCAAACGCTTCATGGACTTGCTTGAGCAAGCGGCGGCTAAGGCCCGGCCGCGGGCGCCCTTTTGTCAGCGCTTTGTTGATGGCGACGAGCGCGTTGAAAACTTTTCGTTTGCCGGGAGGCAAGGCATCGAAACGCGCTTGTAGACCTTTCTGCAGGTTCTTCAGCACCAGCGGAACGAGGCTGACGTAGGTGATCTTGTATTTCGGAAAAGCTTCGCGGACGTATTCGGGGCGCAAGGTGCGCAGGTGCACCACGGCGGCTCCGCAAGTGAACGGGCCGAAAAATCCGACCATGAAATCGATGGCGTGATTCGTGGGCAGAATGCTGAGGTAGCGCACGCCGGGCCAGAAGGGATAGATGGAAGTGAGCGCGACACATTGCTCCAGATAATTTTCGTGCGTCATCATGCAGCCTTTGGGGCGGCCGCCGGTTCCGGAAGAGTAGACGATGCACGCGGTGTCCTTACGTTGGCGTGGAACGAACGCAGGCTCACCCTCGCCGCGAAAGTCTTCGCAGCGACGCGCGCCAGCGAGGTCGGCGTTGGGAGGCGCCTCCGTGACCAGGACTGTTTGCAATTTGGCCGCGGCTGCTCGACCGGCAGATAGGCTGAGCTGCCGCCAGATGGGATGTTCCGTGATGAGGACGCTGGCACCGGAATGCTTGAGGAGTTGCCATTGCTCGTCGGGAGTGAGTTTGTAGTCCAGCGGAACCAGCGTGCCGCCCGCGAAAAAAACGGAGTAAGCGGAGAGCAGCCACTTCGACTGATTGGTCATGATGATGCTGGCTCGATCGCCCGCTGCGAAACCGGCGTCCTGCAAAGCTTTGGCTAGAGGATGCGCGCGCGCCTTGAATTCGCGGTATGTCAGGCGTTCTTTCTCGCGCTCGCGGTCGGCTTCGATCAAACAAACTTCATTTGCAAACTGGTCCACCGCATCCTTCAGCGCTTCGCCAATGGATTGATATTTGGAAAGGTCCAGCATTAGAGGCGGGATTGGATCCGCTCAGCCAGGGTTTTGAAATCGCTGACGCCCTGGACTTCGTAGTCGGGAAGTTCGATGCCGAAATGATTTTCGAGGCGGGAGAGCATTTCCAGGGTTTGGAGGCTATCAATGCCGAGCTTTTTGAAAAAATCGTCCCCGGGCGCGAGCGAGCCGACAGGCAACTGAAAGTGCGTTGCTGCCAGGGCGAGGACTTCCTGAGTTGTTTGTTCCAGCGTGCGCATAGAAGGCTAAATTTATCATCCCTGCCACAGGAAAGAAAATTCCGAGAGTGCCGCTTCCGTCAGGGTAGATAAGGCATAGGCCCCGAGTCTTCGACGAATTTCTTAAGAGCGGCCATCACAGAGGGGCGCGTGAAGAGCTCGCAAAAGAGATCGATCTCGCGGCGCAACTCTTCACGCGGAATCGGCTTGATGAATTTCTTGGCGGCGGCGCGCGCCACCGCGTCGTATTTGGTGATTTGCGCGGCGGTTGAACGTGCGATTCGGAGGGCTTCCCCTTCCCCAGCCAGTTGCGCGACGAGCCCCACTGCTTGCGCGCGAGTGGCGTTCATCGTTCGCCCGGTAAACAACAAATCCCTCACGAACGCATTGCCGAGATCGCGTTTCAGCCGCGGAATTCCCCCGAAACCGGGAATGAATCCCAACCGGAGCTCGGGAAACGCAAACCGCGCCATCTTGTCGGCGATAATCATGTCACAGGCGAGCGCCAGTTCAAGCCCTCCACCCAGGCAAGCTCCATGCACGGCGGCAATGGTGACGAACGGCGCCTCATCGATCGCATTCATCACCGCGTGGATGCGTTCCAGAAAAGCGCGCACGCCTGCGGGCCGATCCTTCGCCGCGACAGCCGCCGCGGTCGCATACAACTCGCGCAAATCTCCCCCCGCAGAAAAAATGGACTTACGCGCGCTGGAAATGATGCAGGCGGAGGTCTCTGGCGCGAGCGCACCGAACGCGGCAACAAATTCCTCAAGCTCCGCAAGCATGGCCGTGCCGATTTCATTTGCCGGTTCATGATCCAGCGTCAAATCGATTACACCTTCGCGGGATTCCCAGCGCAGCGTTTTACCGTTAAAGCTTTTCATGCGTGTTTCCCGCTGGCGGCTTCCCGCACTCCGGCAACATCGTACATGGCCTTTATTTCAGAAGCATAGCGCGCATTGATGGCGGCGCGGCGAAGCTTGCCGTTGGCGGTGAGCAAGCCGTTTTCGATGGTGAAAGGCTCGGCGATCAGGGTGAATTTGCGAACCTGGCGGTAGTGCGGGAGTTCGGGATTCACCGAGTCCAAAACGGTTTGAGCCGCTGCGGCTTCGACGGTACCGGTAACGAGAGCGCAGAGATAACCGCGTCCATTGCCGACGACCACCACTTGCTGCGCCGCCGGCAGAAGCCGGGCGACTTTATCTTCAATCGGCTCGGGCGCAATGTTGTGCCCGGAATTCAGAATGATCAGGTTTTTGATGCGCCCGCTGATGCGCCAATTACCGCGCACATTCACTTCGCCTTGATCGTCGGTGTGGAACCAGCCGTCTCGCAGAACGAGCGCGGTTTCCTCTGGCCGATTCCAGTAGCCGGGGAAAATGTGGGGACCGCGCACGACGATTTCTTCGTTCTCGGCGGTCTTCATCTCGATGCCGCTAATGGCCGAACCTACGTAACCGGGCTCCACGGGTACGCGCGGGTCGTCCAGCGTGCAAATGCCCGTGGTTTCCGTGAGTCCGTACCCTTGGAGCACAGGGATGCCGAGCATCAGGAAAAACTGCTGGGTCTCGGGCGAAAGTGGCGCGGAGCCGCAAATCAGAGTTCGAAGGTGCAAACCAAAACGCTCTTTGATCTTGCCGAAAATCAGCTTTCGCCCCAAGCCAAGCCAAAAACCGTCGAGCGCACGGCCGCGGCCCACGTGCTGGCGCTTCCACGCGTCTCGAGACTTCGCAAAGACCGACCGAATCATAGCGGGGCGCTTCGCAAGAGCCTCTTCCACCCCACGACGCACGCGCTCGAGCAACGTTGGAACGTTCAGAAAATAATGTGGCGAAGCCAAGTGGATTTCGTCAGCGAGCTTGTTGAGGTCGGCGGAGAGCGTGAGGATACTTTCGCGCGTGAGGTAGGTGAGCAGCACAATCCAGGAAGCGGCAAAATTGAACGGGAGATAGTGGAAGACGCGGTCCGGTTCGTGCGTTTCCCCCATCAGTTGATCGAGACGTTCCGTGGTGCAGGAAATCATGTGCGTGACGTTGCCGACGTTGAGGCAAACGCCCTTGGGCTCGCCTGACGTGCCAGAGGTGTAGATGATGGTGATGATGTCGGAATCCTGCCGCGAATTGGGAGTATCTGGCAACCGTTGAGGGGACCCTGGTTGTTGCAGGACTTCCTCGAAAAGAACGCGGCGCGGGGCCTCCGGCCAGGCCTGGGCGACGCCGTCGCCGAGCGCGGTATCACCCACAAAAAGCAGGCACGGCTGACAGTCCTTCATCATGCCAACAAGATCGGCAAGCGCCTGGCGCGAATAGAGCGGCACTACGATGGCGCCCTCGGCCATAAGCGCCAAGTCGAATGCCGCCCAGCGAATGGAGTTGGCCGCGAGAAGCGCGCAGCGATCGCCCGGCTGCAGGCCCGAGCGGCGCAGATACGCACGCACACGATGGACTTGATCAAGCAATTCCCCGCCCGTCAAGCTGACAAACTGCTCGCCGTGAATTTCGCGAAGGACGACGCGGCCTTCCGCGTGCTTGAGGTGGGCGAAGATATTTTCCAGAAAGTTCGGCATGAAGAATCAGCGCGACGCCGCGAGCACGGCCGGTGCAGAGTCATAGCGCTCAGCGAGTTGGAGCAGGGTATTGCCGAGCGGCGGGAGATAGTCTTCCCAGGTGAGCACACCGGAGCGCAGGGGAAATTCGGGATACGTCCGGCGCATGGCATCTTCCAGGAATGTGCCCATGCGCGCCATGACTTTCAAGTTGCGGATGACGGTACGGCCGATGCCTTCGCGCACCGATTCGGCTTCAGCAACCAGCGTCTCCATGATTTGAAGAAGTTTCGGCTCCAGATCGGGGTCGTCCACCGTCAAGAAAAGATGCTGATGACCGCGCTCGCGCATGAGGTTGCGGATGCGTTCATCCATGGTGACGCCTGCGGAAGCCACGAGGCTCGGCATGCAGGTCACAATGCCGTGGTAGCGCGAGGAAACCATGTACGTGCAGGCGCGCAGGATCGAAACGAGTTGAAACATGTCGTAGTCGTCGGAGGTGAAGACCGGCGTGCCGGGAATTTGGGCAGCGATATCGCTGCAGGCAACCGCGTCCAGCCGTTCCATGGCAACGAGGACGGGAAAAACACGATGACGCTGAACGAACGCCTGCACCGCTTTGGTAAATCCGGAAATGTAATGTTGATACTTCCGGTCCACTTCGGCTCCCGATTCGAAGAAATAGACAGTGCGGTACTGGCTGTCTTTGTAGGCGCCCGTCGTCACGCGAGCAAGATATTTGGCGATGGAGGCTTTCACTGGCCAGACAAACGGGTGAATCGGACAGAGCACGAGAATGGGCGTCTTCTCATCCCACCCTGCTCCGCGCAGTACCTTCCGGGCGTATTCGAGAGGATGCGGCTCAAAGGTCCATGCCGTATCGGTGCCAAGCTCCGTCGGAATGCCCAGTGAGCTTAAAAGCGTTTGCGACTCTACATTGCGCGTGATGACCAGTGAATCCTGGACGTAACGCTCGCACATGGATTGGATCAGGCCATCCATGTGACCCGCTTCTCCACCGTAGGCGAGAGAAAGCTTATTCTCCGCCGATGCTAACCCCAGAGATCCAATCATCATGGTGGTGAGCGCGTTGGCAAACTTGCTTTTAAACATGGAACCTTCGCAGGCGATGACACCATGATTGTCCCGCACTTCGCGAAAAAGAAACGGCGGATAGACGTCGGGGAGATAGACCTGGCGCGTGCCCTCGAAATAGCCCTTGGTGCGATCGAAGCTTTGCGTCATGACGCTGAAGTCTGTTTTGTCCGCACTCAAAATGTGGCGGACCTGCCGCAACATCTCCTGCACACGCACGTCGCTGCCGGTGTTGCGCGTGCCGTTGTAGCCCGCGAAGAGCAGTTTCAGTTTTTCGCCGGGAGTCCAACGTTGGCCGAGACCGAGCATCCAGCCGAAGCGCCGGATTTCGATGAGTGCGCTGACCCACGCGACGAGCAGAAAGTCCGTCATGAGCCGGCGCTCCGCACCGCGGAGATCTTTTCGACCACGGCGCCCGACGGCCAAGGCTTTGCAGGATAGTGAAACTTGTTCTGGCGGCTGAACTTCAAAAGAGGATAGGCGTAGGTTGAAAATTTCGCAGGGACTTCGCCGAGTTCCGCAACGACGCGCGAATTGTCAAAAACCGTGTTCCAGTCCAAGTATGGCCAGAAGACTTTGAGAAGCGATGCGCCGTGGCCCACGGCGCCGCCGCGATTCGCAGCCCAATTCACGGTGCGAGAAAACGGTCCGCCCAACCAGGACGAGAACAGCGGCCGCCGCGTGCCGCTTGCCCGCGCGATGGCTTCGGTCAATTCGAGGTACGTTTGCGAACCGGTTCCGGACGACAAGTGATAGATCCCATGCGCGGGCGCCTCTTTTTGGTGAATGGCCACGACCGCTTTGCCGACGTAGTCCGCCGGCACGATGTCGATTTTATCTTGAGGGCGCAAAGGAAGAACAGGCATCTGCGCCAAAACGTGAAAGGCCTGCACCATATCGAATTGCGAGGTATCGCCGCGCCGGCTGTCGCCCAAGATGATGGCGGGCCGGAAAATCGTTTTTTCAACGTCGGGCAACAGTTGATTCGCCATGTGCTCGCAGAATTTTTTGGTGCGCGCGTAGGGATCGTAGTCGGAGCGCGACCAGTCAATCGCCGCGTCTTCCGTTACGACTTCGTTCTGCCTCTTCCCGGCAACGGCCACCGTCGAGACGTGCGAATACCTCCGCAGGCCGTGGCGATTCTGCGCGCGCCGCGCCAGTTGAATCACCTCCAGCGTGCCGCGCAAATTCACGTTGAGGCACTGTTTTTCGGATTTGCGATTTAACGAAGCGGCGCAGTGAATCAACGAATCCGTGGTGTCTACCAACGCGTGATACTCATCATCGGGCAGTCCGAAACAATCGCTGGTCAGGTCACCGCGAAAAATACGAACGCGCGTTCTGACGTATTCAAGAAACTCGGGGAATCCCAAATGGAGCTGCAGCGAGGTCCAGAGCCGTTCGTGCGCTTCCTGGTCGGATTTCGCGCGAACCAGAAGGTTCAGCGTGTCGCGGTGCTCGGTGAAGAGTCCCGCGACAAGATAGCTCCCAAGATAGCCGGTCGAGCCGGTTACGAAGATCGCCATAAAGGGTCGGACGGCGTTGCCGCTTTGGAGAGTGCCGCTTCCCGCGGAGGGTCAGCGGGCCAGTCTAGCTCGCGCCGTTCGCGCGATTCGAGCGGACGGCCCTCCATCAAGGGATAGCACCAGCGGCGAAGCGCCGGGATGTGCACGTTGATCCAGTAATCCCACCAATCGATGGATTCGGGAGCGAAGTCGAAAATCTGCCGCTCTTCAGGAGGCAGCGCCGCGGAGAGCAAGCGCGCGTTTTCGCATTCGAAGACATGTTCATTATGCAGAATGAACGGCTCGTAGAGCTCGATAAGTTTTTCCGCGCGGATGAGGTCGCGCTCCGCGCGGGCGAGCGGCGGCTTCTTCATGCCCAGCGTGACGGCTGCACGGTTGATGCCGGAGACGACGGCCTTCTGCCGCGGAATCGAGAGCTGTTCGTAACGCTGTTTCGACACCGGAATGGTCTCAAACTTTACTTTAAGCCAGCTATCAATGCTCTGCGTCGTTCGGTAGTGCTTGCGATGTGCCAGGCCGGTGAGTTCAATGCTGCGGCCCATGTTGACCGGATTGATCGCGGAAGTCGCCAACTGGTACAGCCGAGCGTGGCGGCGAGCAATCACTCCCGCGGCGATGAGCGTCATGCCGCGGCAGACCATGTCAACGGGAATCACGTCGAGACACTTTCGCTCGTTCGAAGGAAGCTGGCGGAAATTCGTGCCGAGCAGATACGAAAGCGGTCCGGAGGTATTGATGCCTTCGTTCCACCCGCTGAAGGGTGAGCGCTCCGAACTTTCCACGATCGATGGCCGCACGATGGCGATGGGAAGATCGTGGCCACGCCGCGCAAGCAGGGACTCGCCAAGACTTTTTGTGAAGGTGTAAGTATTAGGCCAGCCTAAATGCTGGGCCCTGCGCATGCCCACGCGCACAAGTCTGTTTTTTGCCCAGCGTGCGCGATTGCGTTTCAAGACGCCGTCGAGTTCAGCAGCCGGCGCGGAAGATGCGTCGCCGCCGCGGCCCAGCGCCTGGCGCCGAAGAGCCTTGGTAAGTTCTGGGCTTCCAGCGCGGGCTTCGACGCAGCGGATGGTCTCTCGCAGGGATTCGACTTCGCGGTCCGCGTCGAAATCGGCGCCGTTCGCTGGGCTGTAATTCTCCTGCAATTCCTCGGTGACGCGGCCATCGCGCATGCCGACAACGTAGCAAGTGGAGAGATGCATCAGTCCGGCGTGATCGCACTTTCGCAAGAATTCAAGCAGATGGAGCGCTGAATCCACGTTGGAGGAAACGGCATCACGCAAGTCGGGATTGAAATCCGTCAGGCCTGCGCTGTTCACGATGAGATCGAGCGATTTCGCGAGGCGAGCTTGCGTGGCTTCAGTCAGCCCCAGCCCGGGCAGGCTGACGTCCCCTTCCACCACTTCCACTTTTTCCTTCAGGAACGCGGCGAGCTTCCGGCCATGGCGTTCGTGCAGAGTGTCGAACGTCGGAGACTCCTCGACGATTTTCTCGAAGCGGCGCTGCGCGCTGGTCGTACGGTTGCGGCGAATCAATAGCGTGATCTTCCCGATATCGGGAGTCTTTTCGAGCAGATCCACGAGCCAGACCTTGCAGATGAATCCAGTCACGCCAATCAGTAGCAGATGCCGCTTTGCGAGAGTTTCCCGGACCGAGAGCCGTTCGACTCGTGGTCCATCGCCAAAAAGGGTGATGGGCTTCTCTGTGCCAGACACGGAGCGCGCGACTGTTTGCAACGCGCTTTCGAGTCGCGATGGTTTGCTGTCCCACCCAAGCTGGGAGACAAGTCGCTCGCGCGAAACGCGGCCGTCCGTCGAGCCACTCGCTATCCACGCGAAGGGTCCGCGCGGCCGAACGATCGGATCGAGCAACCGTCCAGTGGCTTTCCCGTCGCGATACTCCAGGCGATTGGAGATGAACGATTCCACTCCGAAGTGATGAGCCAGCGGCCGAAGGATGCTTTCAAGCAGCTGCCCCACCAGGACCACGCGTTCGCCATTGCGAACGGCCCCGAGGAGCTTCTCCGCAGCCTCCCGGCGCAATTGTGGCTTCAAAACGTACTGAAAATACTCTTCGCCAAGCAGATCGAGCCGATCGCGGCTGACTCCGCGGAGCAGCGTATGCAGGAATCTTGTCGCAAACGTCCGGTTCGCGGCATAAGCGAACGGCCGCAGTAGCGCCATGCCGGCCATGCCGGCGCGACGCGCCCAGCGCTCCGAAAAACTTTGGGAATTCCAGGTGAAAAAACCCACGGGCCGCATGGCGCCAAGCTCGAGCAACGAGCCTTCCACACGCCAATAGGTGGCTTCGCGAGCTTCCGTCGCGGATGTGGCGTTCTTCGAATTGGAACCAGAGTGTGCCATGACAGGCGCAAGATTAGCGACGGCCTAGTCGCCGGGAAAAGGCTCAAGAAGCTGACTTTGCATAACGATGAGTCGTACCCTCTGACGAAAACAGTCTGGAACGGATTCTCTGCCCGCTTGCCAATGCCAGCAGCCATCGGTTCCCCTGACCGCGAGCCGCTTGAGAAAGTGTAAAAGTAGCATTGTCAGCAGCTTCTCGCAAGGAGGGCCCGGCCTTGGAAGGCTGGCGGTGCGCGAAAGATGCGAGCCGTCCTGGAACAGAAAAACTCACGCCATCCGGGACGAACACGAGCTCAAAAAGGAATGCGCACTGCGGGCGTGCGTTAGGAAAATACGGCCTATACGCCCCAGCCGTAGCGCTCGGCATGCTCGAGGGTACGCTGCATTTCTTCGCGAAGGATCTCGGTGAAGACCGAGCCCCCTACAGCGCGAGCGCCGGGTTCGCTGATGTCCGGCGTACGATAGCCGCCCGCGAGTACGCGCAGCAGAGACTGTTCGACCCAATCCGCTTCCAAGGATAGCCCAAAGGCATCGCGCAGCATCATCGTGGCGCTCAGGATCGAGCCAATGGGATTGGCGGAATCGGTTCCGGCCAGTGACGGAGCGGAGCCGTGGATGGGCTCAAAGAGCGGCGCGGTCGAACCGAAGCTGGCCGACGGTATCAGCCCGATCGAACCGACGAGGGCCGCGGCCGCATCGCTCAAAATGTCACCGAACATGTTGGTGCTAAGAATTACGTCAAACTGCGAAGGCCGCAGCGTCAGCTGCATCGCGGCATTGTCCACGTACATGTGCTCGAGCTTCACCGACGGATACACGGCGCTCATGGCGGTAACCGTGCGCCGCCAGAGCTGCGAGCTGGTTAACACGTTGGCTTTATCCACAGAGCAAAGCCGCCGCGAGCGATTCTCCGCGCGAGCAAAAGCAAATGTGGCGATGCGCTCGATCTCCGGCGTAGAATATGACTCGGTGTCCCAGGCGCGCTCCGCGCCTTTCTCGGTCGCGTTGCCACGCTCCCCAAAATACATTCCGCCCGCGAGTTCGCGGACAATCTCGAGATCCAAATCGCCGAGGCGATCGGCCCTCAAGGGCGAGATTCCGAGAAGCGGTTCGAGTAGTTTTACCGGCCGCACATTGACGTAGAGGCCCAGGCCCTTGCGCAGATCGAGCAGCCCGCTTTCCGGTCGCTTCCCAACCGGCAGCAAATCCCACTTCGGTCCGCCGACGGCACCCAGGAAGACAGCGTCAACTTTTCGGCAAGCATCCAGTGTTTCGTTCGGAAGCGGGGTCCCGGCAGCATCAATGGCCGTTCCACCGACCGGAAGTTCAATGAACTCAAACTCGTGATTGAATTCGTGAGCCGTTTCACGCAGGACAATTGTTGCGGCTCTCGTTACTTCCGGGCCAATGCCGTCTCCGGGCAGCAGAACGATGGTCTTCTTCATAGCGGTCCCCGAGTCACTACAAAATTCTAGCGTGCCACTTGCGTTTCGAGTGAGCAATTCGCACGAAAGGCTTCCCTCGTAGCCATCTCGTCGGAAGCAGAGGGGTCAGGCTGCCGACGACGATTCCGCAGCCATGGCCGCCGGACGCCTGCGGATGACCTCATGCGCGATGGCCACAATGTCACGTGGACGCACCTGCTTGGACTGATCCGCTAGTGCGGTCACGCGCGTATAGACTTCCGCAAGCTCCTGATCGCTCGCTTCGTAACCCAAATCCCGCAAGGACAACCGCAGCGCGTTACGGCCCGAATGTTTCCCAAGCACCAAAGAGCGCGCCGGCACGCCGACGGTCTGCGGCGAAATAATCTCGTACGTCAGTGGGTTCTTGATGATTCCGTCCTGATGAATCCCTGCTTCGTGAGCGAAGGCATTGGCGCCAACAACCGCCTTGTTCGGCGCCACTTGTGCGCCAGTGATTTCCGTGAGCATGCGGCTCGTGGGGAAAAGCTCTTCCAGCCGAATCTGTGTGGAAACCCCGAAGCTTTCTTTTCGCACCGCCAAAGCAACCACAATTTCCTCGAGCGCCGCGTTCCCGGCGCGTTCGCCGATTCCGTTGATGGTGCACTCGATTTGGCGGACTCCCGCTCGGACAGCCGCCAGAGAATTGGCTACCGCCATCCCGAGGTCGTCATGACAATGCGCACTGAGCGTGATTCCCTGCGGGTCGCCGAGGAACTCGCGCACTTTCAGGAACATGGCTCCATACTCTTCCGGCACGGCATATCCCACGGTATCCGGCAGATTCAGGACGGTGGCTCCCGCATTCACCGCAATGCGGCAGACCTGGCAAAGAAAATCAATGTCCGTGCGGCCCGCGTCTTCCGCGGAAAACTCCACTTCGCCGACATGCTGCCTGCCGTAGCGGATCATCGAGCCAATGGCTTCAAGAGCCTGTTCGCGTGTCATGTTCAGCTTGGCGCTAAGGTGTAAATCAGAGGTTGCGAGGAACACGTGCAACCGAGGCGCAGCCGCCGGCTTCAGGGCCTCGATTGCCGCATCCACATCTTGTTTCTTGGCGCGCGCGAGTGCCGCAATCGGCACATTCCGGACTTCGAGCGCCACTCTCTTGACTGCTTCCAGGTCGCCCTTCGACGCAATCGGGAATCCAGCTTCAATCACATCCACATTCAGAGCCGCAAGCTGCCGCGCCAGGCGAATCTTGTCCTCTGTGTTCATCGAGAAGCCTGGCGATTGCTCGCCGTCACGGAGCGTAGTGTCAAAAATGCGTACAACGTCCATAGGGTCTCCCATGGTCTAGTAACGCACGTTTAAGGCCCTCTGGTCCAATTTATCTTTATTCTGCTTTTGATAATTCTGCCTTATACTTGCCAGCGGAGGAAACCCGTGGATCTCGGCGAACTTCAGGTCTTTTTGATGGTAGCGAAGGAGGGCAGCTTCTCCCGTGCGGCGGAGCGCCTTTACCGTACACAGCCCGCCATCAGCCTGGCGATTCGGAAGCTGGAGGACTCGCTCGGACAGCCCTTGTTCGTCAGGGGATCCAGGCCTGTCCGCCTAACGGACGCCGGAACGCTCTTAAAGGATTACGCCGAACGACTGATCAACCTCCGGGATGAGGTCAAGAAGGGACTCACCGAATTGGAAGGGTTGAAACGCGGCGAGCTCGCGCTGGGTGTGAACGAGAGTTCCATCCACGCCCTTCTTCCCGCCCTTGCCAAGTTTCGCGAGAAGCATCCCGGCGTCCAGGTACGC
This sequence comes from Acidobacteriota bacterium, assembly GCA_013289835.1. Taxonomy (GTDB): domain Bacteria; phylum Acidobacteriota; class Terriglobia; order Acidiferrales; family UBA7541; genus Acidiferrum. Next base: position 94,481 of record JABCZG010000014.1, read on the forward strand.
GTGCACCGCATGTTCTCGCGAGACATCCCGCATGAAGTGCTGAATTACCGCCTGGATCTTGGAGCGGTTTCGTTTGTGCCACGCGATGCGCAGCTGGTGGCCACGGAAATATTGAAGGACGAGTTGACACTGGTCGTTCCTGCCAAACACAACCTGGCGAAGAAGCGAGAAGTGGATGTAGCCGAACTCGGGAACGAGAACTTCATTGCGCATATCGTCGAATCGCCGTTCCGCCGCCGGGTCATCGAGCTCTTTGCGCGCAACCGTACTGCCCTGAACATGCCCATCGAAATGCCCACAATTGAAAGCATCAAGCGCTTCGTGCAGATGGGCATGGGCGTGGCCATCGTGCCGCGCATGTGCGTGCAATGGGAAATCGAGCATGGCTGGATGAAAGAAGTGAAGGTGCGGCAGTTGAACATGCCGCGTCACCTTTACCTCGTTTCACGGCGCGGCGCGCGCCTGCCGCATGCCGCGGCGGAGTTCATGCGCATCCTTCGAGAAGATTGATATCCGGGCCTCCTGAATTGGGTGAACGGTTCCTCTCACGAGCGCGCCAGAACACCGCGAGAATCCAAGGGGCTGCATTTCACGCGCGCGAGATGGACGCCAGCTTACTTTCAACTGGGGCGGTCGGACTTGCCCGGCAGGCACATAATGGTCGCTAACATCGTCGCGCAATGCAGTTCCGCGCCGTCTTTCCGGACGTAAACGTCCGCCATGCAGATCTTGAGCGTTCTCCCGGACCGCAACACGTTGGCGCGCGCAATCAGCTCTTCACCATCGGCGGGCGCCAGCAGGTTCATCTTATACTCCACGGTCAAGACGGAGGCATCCGCAGGCATCAGCGTGTAGGCCGCGTAGCCGCACGCGCTGTCCGCAATGGCTCCGGAAACACCGGCGTGAAAATAGTTGTGCTGCTGCGTCACTTCGAGACGGAACGGGACGCGAATCTCCGCGTGGCCCGGCTCCAGCTTTACAAGCTCCGCGCCCAGGTGTTTCATCAATCCCTGGCGCACAAAACTTTCTCGTACTCGGCTTTCATACTCCGCATCGGAAGCGGTGAATCGCGGATGTTCTTTCATGAAGGGGAGTATACCAGCGGCCAGCCACAACGCGACCCGGCTGCGGGAGTTGTCCCGCCTAAGCGCGCTGCGCCAGCGCTTCTTCCACCGATGCGTGGATGGGCAGCAGCTTTGTCAGCCCCGCCACCTGAATGACTGCGTTTCCCTGTTTCGTCAGCCCTGTGAGGGCGAAGGTCTTTCCCAGGTTCCTGCGATGGACGAAGAGCTGCACCAGCGCGCCTACTCCTGCAGAATCCAGGAAAGACACACCGCTCATGTCCAGAATCAGGTGAGTCGCAGGCTCGGGACGCAAGGTCTGGATAAAATTGTGCACGGTTTCCAGCCCGAGTTTGCCGCTAAGTCTTGTGACCAGGTGAGTTGCATCGGATACAGGTAGTTTCTCGAGGTCCAGACGCACTGTTTCCATAAGTCGTAGAGACTAACCCAGAATTTACCTTCGAACATTACAATTCTTTAACAATCCCTCCTTCGACGATCGCGGCGGGAGTCTCATCCTCTCTTCTATATGCACCATAGCTTAAAATATCTTAGTTGATAATTTTCGTTGACGCCGCCGCTCCCCGGCGTTACCGTGAAATCGGCATTGTTTCCCTCTCAGAATTCTCAAAGCACCGCTTTAGTGACGGTCAAGGAAGACTTATGGCAAGGCAAGCCGATTTCCATTCCCCTTCGCCCTTGGTGTGTTCCGCGCGCATGCTCAGTCGTCCGAACGTGTTGCGGTCCTTTTGGCCGTTAGCGGCGCTCCTTTTTTGTTCCATTTCGGCACATGCCCAGTTTCAACAGCCTTTTGTCTTTTCCACCGCCGGCGCCGTCTTGACGAGGAACGACCAGACGGGCGTGCTGACTCCCGAGCAGGGCTCTCCGTACGCGGCAGCACAGTTCCAAACGCTGGACGTTCAGGGCCGATTCTTGTTTGGCGTTGGCACGAACAGCGTCCACATGTACCAGGTCAACTCGTCGACGGGAGCTTTCTCCGAGGTTCCCACTTCCCCATTCGCGTCTCCCAACACGAACCAGCCGCTGTTCATCGCTGTCGAGTCCACCGGGCAATACATCGCCGTTATCAACAAGGTTGGTCAAAATCCCGGGGAGAGCTCCATCGAAACCTTCCAAATCAACGCCGCCAATCTCGCGCTTGTTCCCGTTCCGGGATCATTTCTGGAATTAGATTCCGGCGTGATCGGTGCCGGAGCCGACCTGCAAAATCGCCATTTCTACGCGTTCCTCGGCCCGAATCTGTCCAGCGCCAACCAGCAGTTGCAGACAAACTCCGAATTGAATGACTACGTTTTGGATTCACAAACGGGTCTGGTGAGTCTTTTCAATGGCACGCAGCCGGGTAACGTCGGCCGGTGTTTCGCGATCGATTCCCAGGGACGATTCCTTGCGATCGGACAGGGCCAGTTTGAAGGTCAAGTCGGCGTTTTTCCCATCGCGGCGAGTTCGGGAGCACTCGGGGCAGGTTCAATCACCAGTTTGGTCACAAGCGTCTTTCCCATCGGGCTGTTCACCGAGGTGACAGGAAATTTTCTATATCTCACCGATGCCGAGATTCCCTCTCCGCCGGTTCACATTTTCGCGATCGACCCGCAGACGCAGGCACTGACGGAAACGACCAGCTCTCCCTTGCCAGGCTATACGTCGGTGCCCACCTTCATGGGAGATCCAACTGGACCCTTCATGTACGGCCTTGTTGGTACCTCCATCCAGGCATACATGACGGATCCTGTAACGGGCTACTTCACGCCAGTTGCCGGAACGTCCATCTCCGCCCCCGGAGTAAATGGGAATTTTGTGTTTAGTATTGTGCCCGGCCAACAGAATATCTCCGGTCCGGTTGCGACGTGGACTCCCACCACTCTCTCCCTGGGTAGCATCACGATCGGCACGCCCAGCCCTGCACAAATGACCGTCCTCTCAAGCACCGGTGGTCAGGGATTAAGTCTAAATACCATCGCAATCACGGGAGCAAATGCTGGCGAATTCAGCGAAACGGATGATTGCGGCGCGCCTACGGTTCTGGCGCCGAGCAAGTCCTGCACGATTTCCGTGACCTTCACGCCCACCGCCAGCGGCCTACAGCAAGCAACCTTGTTGGCCACGGACAACGCCCCCGGAAGCCCGCAGGCGGTGCAACTTAGCGGCACTGGAGTTGCGCCGCCTCCGCCACAGCCTGCGATCACGTTTATACCGGGTAGTGTTTCCTTTCCAACGACAACGCAAGGAACCGCAAGCAGTCCAATCACGGTTACGCTTGCAAACTCGGGCACAGCTACGCTTCACGTTTCTTCGGTGCTCATGGGCGGCAATAATCCTGGCGACTTCAGCATGTCAAATTCTTGCAGTGGAGCTTATGCGGCGAACGCCAGTTGCTCTATCGCCGTGACCTTCGCGCCACTCGCTGTAGGCCAGCGTGCGGCCGCCATCACGATAACGGATGACGCCCCAAATTCCCCTCAGTCGATTCCGCTTAGTGGCACGGCCTCCTCGTCCCCGTCAAACAATCCAGCGGTATCCCTCATCCCGGCAAACGTTTCCTTTGCGACAATTACGGAAGGAACATCAAACGGGCCGCAGACGGTGACCGTAACGAGTTCAGGCGCAGCCCCCCTCCACATTTCTTCGGTCGTTCTGGGAGGAGCAAACGCCAGCGACTACAGCATGACGAACGGATGCACCGCCGCAGCGTACCCAACAAACGCAACCTGCGCGATAAACTTGATGTTCGCACCGCTGGGAACTGGGTCTCGCGCGGCCACGATCACCGTCTCGGATGATGCTCCCAATTCTCCGCAAGTCATCAGTATCGGCGGCAGCGCCAATCCCGCTGTTACCGCGGGACCTGCTCCTGGAGGTTCGTCAACGGCCTCCGTTTCGGCCGGTCAAACCGCACAATACCAATTGCAATTGATACCCGGGCCCGGCTACACCGGAAGCATCTCCCTTGCTTGCAGCGGAGCGCCCGTTGGCGCGGCGTGCCAGGTCCCTTCCACCCTCTCCGTCACGAACGGAGGGGCTCTGCCGTTTGCCGTTATGGTGACAACGAGTGGCGCCGCCAGTATTCCGCCGCAGATTCCCTTGCGATTCACTCCCAACACGGGCCTTCGTGTTTTTGGCGTCGCACTGACAGCACTCGTCTTGCTCTTCTTCGCCAACATCCTTAGGGCATCCCCGGGCCCAACAATTACAAGCTGCTGGACGCAGACCACGGTTCTCACGGTGATTGCACTTTGCATGCTAGTTCCACTGGCGGGTTGCGGCGGAGGAAGCTCGGGAGCGGCGGCAGTAGTTCCTGCACCCCTGGTAACGCCATCAGGGACCTCGGCGATCACGGTCACACTTACTGCGATGTCCGCGTCCGGAAAGCCCATCCAGCTGCAACCTATTCAGCTGACGCTGACGGTGAATTAGCGCCGAGCCAAAGCGTATGTAGGCGGCCTTGAGCTGTATTGCCGGGGTTTCCCGATTTGGACGAAGTTCGCACCGAAATGGGATCCTTCGCAATCCAAAAGGGACTCCTCCGCATCCAATAAGGCTTGGGAATAGTAAACTGAGATAAGCATTTGCGGAGATAGACCATGAAGAGCCCATCGATTGGCCGTGGCATCGCACTCGCTGTGATCATTGGCCTTGTTGCTTGGACCGCTGTGCGCGCTCTGGGTGCGCGGTCCCCGGAACCTCCCAGGATGCCATTCCCTGCGCCTGCGCTTGACGCGGCCTTGGCTGGCGTTTCTGGCCAGCAGAACGCTGTTTTCGCCGGTGGCTGCTTCTGGGGCGTGCAGGCTGTTTTCGAACATCTCAAGGGCGTCACTTCGGCGACTTCGGGCTACGCCGGCGGGTACGTAAAGTCACCTTCCTATGAGAGTGTCAGTATGGGAGTCACCGGCCACGCCGAATCGGTGAGTGTTACTTACGACCCTTCTCAAATTACGTACGGCCAATTGTTGATGGTTTTCTTTTCCGTGGCGCACGACCCCACGCAGTGGAACCGCCAGGGTCCCGACACCGGTTCTCAGTATCGCTCGTTGATTCTCTACACCAGCGAAGAACAAAAGCGCATCGCCCAGGCGTATATCGCCCAGCTCGATTCTGCGAAGGTGTACTCTCGCCCCATCGTGACGAAGGTGGAGGCCTATCAAGCCTTTTATCCTGCCGAGAGCTATCACCAGGACTATCTCAAGAACAATCCGAATGATCCGTACATCATGTACAACGATCTTCCCAAGCTGGACAACTTGAAGAAGGCCTTTCCAAGCCTCTATCGCCCCTAAATCCATCGAGTTCTTCTGCGTACAAATGGGGTACTCCCATCGTTTCAGGGATATGACTGCCGGCGTATGGGAAATTGAACCCGTTCACAGTTGCCTTTGATTCTCAGGCTATCTATTTGAGAACACCCTGTGCCACACTGACGGGCCATGGGTTAGATTGTGTTGGGGCGTTTTTCTGAGAGAATCCATATCCTAAAGATCGATTAGCCAAGAGGAGAACCATTATGAGAGGTCTCGTTTGCGCCGCGCTGTTGTTGTCAGCGGCCAGTACAGTTTTTGTGCAGCCAAGCTCTGCGAATCCTGCTGGAAAACCCGTTACCGTGGACATCAAGAACGCCCAAGGCCAGAGCGTGGGCACTGCCGTTCTGACGCCCGCTCCCAAAGGCGTCAAAATCACAATTGACATCAAGAATCTTCCGCCGGGCGAGCACTCCCTCCACATCCATCAGGTCGCCAAGTGCGAGCCGCCCGATTTCAAATCTGCAGGCCCTCACTTTGATGCCATGGGAGGTCATTCCCATGAAGGCATGCCTGCGGGGGACATCCCAGACTTTGCGCTGCTTGTGGCCGCGGACGGCACGGCGCACGCCTCGACTGTGGCGCCCAACGTCACCCTGGGTGATGACGCGCACTCCGTTTTCAGCAATGGTGGCACAGCCATTGTCATCCATGCAGTGGCTGGCGGCACTGGTAGCGGAGCTCCGCCGCGCATCGCCTGCGGCATCATCACCAAGCCGGAGTAATTCCGGGATAGGCTCTTTTGTCTATTTGATTTGATCCGGGCGCTCGGTCACTGCTTTGCCGGCGGCACCGGGGAGGGGTGACTTTGCGCCTCCCGTTGCTTCCGCGTCGAGCAGTGCCGGTAAGCTGGGATAGCCGTAGATCGTTGGCGCGTGCGCCTGCATCAGCCCCCCGGTGTCCGCGGTGGGACCGTAATTGCTGTGCAAGTCGCGCCCCAGCATGCGCAGTATCGCCATCTGCTGGCCCCGGTGGTGTGCGGTATGCGCAATCCGCCGCACCACCACCCACGCACGCGATCGCGGCACGTCGAAAAATTTCGTTTCGGATTCCCACCAGGAATCGTCTTTCCCGCGCAACGTCGCCAGGCGCTTCCCGCTGTCCTCGGCATAACGCTTCATGAATTCCATCCGCGTCTCCGCGGCCGGCAGTGGCGGCGCACTAACGTCTATCCCCAGCATGTTGATGAACCACAGATTTTCGCTTACGCATTGATGCACCATCTGTTCACGTGCGCTGCGACCGCGCGGGTCGCCCGCACGAGGGCGCACGGAAAGATCTTCGTCACGGAACTCGCTCCAGACGCTCACTACCTTGACCCGTTCGGTCTCGTAGGTTTCAATCAGGAAGTCGTATCGCATATACGTCCACCTTTCCACACGGTTCCGGCGGCTAATGTTGCTTCATGCTGACGCCTCGCGTTTGTTATTTAAGTGGCCAAAGCCATGCCGCGCCGCGCACGCCGCTGGCATCCCCGTGCTTGGACTGAAGAACGGGCGTCTCCGCTTCCTTGCCGAAAACGTAGTCTCTCAATCTCCCCGGAACATTCTTATAGATCCGCTGGATCTGCGAAGCGCCTCCGCCGATGACAATCACGTCGGGATCGAGAAGATTGATGACTTGCGCAAGCCCGCGCGTGAGGCGGTCTTCAAATCGATCGAGCGCCGCAAGCGCAGCGGGTTCGCCCGCGGCACTCCGCGCAAGGATCTCAGGACCTCGAACGGACTCGTTCGTCGCGCGCCGGTAATCCGCCTCCAGCCCGGTTCCTGAAATCCAAGTTTCGAGGCAGCCGTTTCGCCCGCAATAGCACGGCGGGCCGGGATATTCCTCTACGGTCATCCACGGCAGTGTGTTGTGTCCCCATTCGCCGGCGACGCCGTTCAAGCCGCTGTCCACGCGGCCATCGAGCGCAATTCCCCCGCCGCAGCCGGTCCCTAGAATCACGGCGAAAACAACGTGTTGTCCCGCGCCCGCTCCGTCGGTGGCTTCCGAAACGGCCAAACAGTTTGCGTCGTTGGCGCAACGCACTTCGCGCCCGAGCGCGCGGCTGAGATCTTTGTCAAACGGGGTTCCGTTCAGCCACGTCGAGTTTGCGTTCTTTACCAGGCCAGTTTTTCCGGAAACGGTTCCCGGAATTCCCACGCCAACCGTGGCACGTCGGCCAAGTTCTTTCTCGATGCCCTCGACCGCACCCGCCACCGCGCGCACCGTACCCTCGTAATCAAAGCGCGGGGTCGCGACGCGATGCCGGTGCAATTCCCTGCCGTCCCGCTCCAGCGCGACGAACTCGATCTTCGTCCCACCCAGATCCACGCCAATTCGAATGCGCTCGTCAGTTGGAACAGGCATCGCTCATTTCCCCTCAAAGGACGTGGGGATTCTCTACCTTGCGAGCGGATGTGGCAAGCTTGGCTGGTTTCGTAAATTTTGAAGGGGACTCGCGGGATGTGAAGCGGAGGACCTTCTATTCGTCGCCGCGGACTTGCCACCAATCGAGGCGTTCGAACTCGGCTAGTTTTTCCCCGCCGTGTTCCGCGTACCACCGGCTCCAAGCCTGGGCATCCGCGGGAAGATTCACGTCAGTGATTCCGCTCAACGCCATGAAACACCAGTTCCGCATCTGTGGCGACGTGCTGGAATTGGCGGCCAGGTCAATCAGCTTGGGAACCATCCTCATGCGCTGCTTGCGAGTGAAACTGCCGCAATCGGAGATGTTGCAGCCGGCGCGTTCTCGGACCTTCGGGGAAGGGTCTTCCGTGAAGGAAATAAACAAATCATCGAGCGCTTCGTCTTTGCCTAAATAACGCATTCCCTCGACGGCCCACTGGCGCACAGTGGGATCTCCGTTGTTCCGCGCATAGTCAAGGAGCACCGGATGAATGCGATCGTAATCCACACCGCGCCCTGCGAGCATGCCGAGGAAATAAACCGCTGCGGCCCGGTACTGCTCATCCGTGCGCGCGCGTTCGATCAATAACTCGGCAGCGTGCTCGTTCTTTTGCCATCCGTCCAGAGTAAGATTGATGTCCGCGTTGGCGTAGCGCACGCGAAGATCCTTGGAAAACTCCGAGCGCCGCTCCAGTTGCTTCATCCGAGGACTCTCGTTGATGTGTCCGACCCAGCTTTCGACATTCTGTTCAAACAATTCCAGTGCGCGCTCGTCGTGGCCAATCGCGCGTTCCAGCAGCTCCTCCGCCTGGTTCTGCGCAGGCGAAGCCAGCACGCGCTCGACGTCCGCATCTGTCATGGGTCCCGAGAACACGCGCGGCGCACTCGATTTCGCGGGCGATGCGGCCGCGGTGCGAGAGCTATTTCTCCGCGACCCGCTGGGAGCCCTCCGCCACGTGACCCAACCAAACATAGCGCCCGCCATTAAAACAAAGATGGCGATGGAAGCAGCCGCGGACATGCGCGGTTGCGGCCGTAGCGTTCCCGGTTGCGGAGGCATTGCAGATATTCCGAGCGGCATTTCCACTTCGACGTGCGTGTCCACTTTCAGTCCGGCCAGCGTTTCGATCTGCGAAACGATCCAACGTGCCTCCTGCCGGTTGTCAATTTCATCCGCAAGCCTGAGCTTTCGCCCATCCTTGGTCCGCAGACGAATAGCGTAGTAAGCGTGTCCCCACGAGCTGTTACCTTGCTGTGCGCTAAGAACCGGAACGATCGAATCCACATTCGAAACCGGGATTCGCTTCGTGGCTCCAATGCCAAAGATTCCTGTGCGCGAAAGAATTTCGCCGCTGCTGACGCCAATGCGCGCGCTGCCCAGCGTCACATGGAGGAATCCCCAGATCAAAAGCAAATCGGCCAAACCGAAAACGACAGTGAAAAAGAACGGCGCGCGCGAATGGTACAGCATGTACACCACCCCGCTCCAGATCACCATGACGACAAAAAGCAGGAGGGCGCGCCCGGGATTGCGCAGTGCCGGAAAATAGAACTCTGTCCCGCCGTCATGGATCCCGACAATGACCTTCGTTCGAGCCGGCTTTGCTACGAAGCCCACATCTTCACTGCCGGAAGGCGCCGATGCAAATCCAGCGGCATCCACGCGGGATGAAGTCGGCGATTCGGATTCGCGGACGCGCGCGACCGAAGCAGCCGTCTTGAACACCGGGATCTCGAAATCGTCCGAAAAGTTCACTCCGGGCACATCGGCCTGAGCATGAAGCTCCCACACAAGCTGATCGCTCAGATTGTCGTGATCCGTTTGGAGACTCTCCGGGGGAATCGGAAAATCCACTGGAATCGCGCGCCCGAGTGGACCCGGGCCGATCGCTCCCGCGGGAACGTTCTGATCGGCTTGCCAAAGCACGATTCGACTCGTGCTTCTGTCTTCGCCGGTGCCGATAACGACTTTTCGCACGCAGGAGAGCCGCACATCAACGCCGTGCTCCAACCGAGTATCGAGCTTCAGGTGAATTCTTCCGCCGACGCGCTCGCCGGGAGAAAACGGAAGCGAATTGAACTCAAAGTAGGTGCCGCCGAAACGGCTGTGCCGGATGCTGGCCCGCGCTGCAATGACAATCAGAATCGCTCCAAGCACGTTGAAGCCCAGCAAAATAATCACGCGCAGATCGCCGTTTCGCAATAACTGCGGAACCAGGCGGAAGAGAAACGGCACCGTGAACATGTTGCAGAGAATGGCAAAGACCCACTTCGCGATGGCGCCCTTTTTGTGCTGGCTCTCCGCCCGGCGCGACGCCCAGTCTTGCCGCCAAGCCCAGGGTGAAAGCGGATTTGCTTCCTCGAGTGCTGCCTGCTTTTTCAACCGGCCATAGCCGGAGATCGCCGCGTAAATCAACCCTCCGCCGACGAAGACGAATGCCAAAGCAATCATCGCGCCCGTAACGAAGTCTGAAGTTCTGAAGTTTCCGCGGCTAAGAATCTGCACGTAAAGAAAGAAAAGCCCTCCTCCCAGGAACGGAAGGCCAAAGAGGGTCAGGAAGATTGCGGCGCCCTTGGAAGGCCCGGTCATTCTTAGATTCTAGCGGCAAAGAATCAGTCTGGACGTAGGTAATACGCGGGTCAGCCCTCGCCGTGATACCTGCACTTTCGGACAGGTTTGATCCTCCAAGGCACGGTTCAAAGATGCAAATAGTGGTGCGGCTTTTTCCGGTGTGCTAGAGTTCACGCCGTTATGCGCAAATTCCAAACTATTTTGCTTTGTCTCGCCTTGCTCCTGACGGTCAGCGCCACATCGCAAGCGGCCGATCGACGCGGCGTCACGCCTGAAGACTACCTCTCCTTCCAATTCATCAGCGACGCGCATCTTTCGCCGGACGCCAAGCTTGTCGCTTATGTGGTGACCACGATTGACCAGAAGAAAAATCGTCGCGAATCCGCCATTTGGCTCCTGCCGGTGGACGGCTCCGCGCCGCCGCGCCGACTGAGCGCCGAGGGCTTCAGTTCGAACGCTGCGCGCTGGAGCCCGGACGGCAAAACTCTGGCCTTTCTCTCGACTCGCAGTTCGGATGCCACCGGTACTGACGCTCCAAAATCCCAGATCTATTTGCTCCCGATGACCGCGGGCGGCGAAGCGCTCCCGCTGACGAAACTCAAGAACGGCGTGCAAAGCTTTCAGTGGTCACCTGACAGCGCGCGCCTCGTCTGCGTGGCTCTCTCCGGGCCAAGCGATGCGGTCGCGCCCGCCGACCGCAAGAGCGACGTGCGCCACTACAAACACATACGCTACAAGTTCAACGACACTGGTTGGTTCGACGATAAGCGCCGTCACCTCTGGGTTGTCACCGTCGCCAGCGCCGAGGCAAAACAGATTACCGACGGCCAGGATTGGAACGATACCGACCCGCAGTGGTCGCCCGACGGCACACGCATCGCGTTCGTGTCCGATCGCAGCGGCAAGGCCTACGATGATAGCGACAACACCGATGTGTGGGTGATTCCTGCAGCCGGCGGCTCGCTCACTAGGATTTCCGATCACCCTTTTCAGGACGAAGAGCCGCGCTGGTCGCCGGATGGAAATCAAATTCTCTTTACAGGCCAGACCGAACGGCATCAATTTGCGAAGTTATATGTGGCGCCGTCGTCCGGTGGCGCGCCTTCGCAGCTCGCCGTGAAAGATCTTGATCTAATCCCCGGTGAGCTTCACTGGGCCGCCGCCGGTGAGCCGCTTTTTTCTGCTGGCGAGAAAGCGGAAACGCACATTTACCGCGCGAATCTTGCCGCGCACACCTTTTCCCGCGTTACCTCTGGGCCGCGCTCCGTCCACGGCTTCGACCTGAACGCCAGGGCCGGCCTGATGGTCTATCTTTCGAACGATTTCGAACACCTGGACGATCTTTACGTCGCGAAAATAGATGGCAGCGGCGAACGCCAGCTTACCCATCTGAATGCCGACCTCTGGAAGCAACTGGCGTTCCAACCTGTCGAGCGCGTGCCCTACAAAAGCACGGACGGCTGGCCGGTTGACGGTTTCTTCGTCAAACCGCTCGGCTGGCAAGCCGGAAAGAAATATCCGATGGTCCTGGTCATCCACGGCGGTCCGGCCGGCATGTTCGGCGTGGATTGGTACCACGAATTCCAGGTCTACGCAGCGAAGGGCTGGGCGGTTTTTTTCTGCAATCCTCGCGGCTCAACCGGTTACGGCGAAAAATTTGAAAGAGGAATCATCAACAACTGGGGTGGGATGGACTATCAAGACGTGATGGCCGGCGTGGACGCGGCTCTCAAACAGTATCCCTGGATCGACGCAAATAATTTGGGCGTGACCGGCGGCAGCTACGGCGGATTCATGACCAACTGGATCGTCGGTCACACCAACCGCTTCAAAGCCGCGGTCACGCTTCGCTCGGTTTCAAATTTCATCAGCGACGAAGGCACACGCGATGGCGGCTACGGCCACGAGGAGTATTTCAAGGGAAACCTGTTCGACGATTTCGATCAATACTGGAGCGCCTCGCCGCTCAAGTATGCACGTGACGTTCATACGCCCACGCTCATCCTCCATTCGGACATGGATTTCCGCGTTCCCATCGAGCAAGGCGAACAGTGGTTCCGCGCGTTGCAACACTACGGCGTGCCGTCGGAGTTAGTGCTCTTCCCAAGAGAAAATCACAACCTGACTCGCACGGGCGAGCCCAAGCATTTAGTAGAGAGCTTGAATTGGCAGATCTATTGGTTTGACCGCTATCTGAACGGCAATGCGAACGCGAAACCGCCGGACGCGCAATAAACGAAGTTAGAACATCCGAGATACGTTTTGCGAAGGGCGATTGTCATTCACTTCCGTGACGCTCGCAGTCTCTCCGGCTCCAAATTAGGCAAAAACGCCGTCAGTATGCCAATCGCCGGGAGGAACGAGCAGACGTGATACACGAAGTTGATGCTCGTCATATCCGCCAGCTTGCCTAACAGCGCGGCGCCAACGCCGCCCATCCCAAACGCAAATCCGAAGAAAAGGCCGGAGACCGCGCCAACTCTTCCCGGCATAAGTTCCTGGGCGTAAACCAGAATGGCGGAGAAAGCAGATGCCAGGATAAGACCGATCACCACACTGAGTGTGGTGGTCCAGAACAAATTGGCGTACGGCAAAACCAAGGTGAACGGCAAAACGCCAAGAATGGAGATCCAGATCACATACTTGCGGCCAAACTTGTCACCAACGGGGCCGCCGATGATGGTTCCTGCTGCCACGGCGCCGAGAAACACGAACAGGTGAATCTGCGCGCTTTGCACCGACATATGAAACCGGTTCATCAGGTAGAAGGTGTAGTAGCTGATCAAGCTAGCTAGATAAAAGAATTTCGAGAACATCAGGGCCACGAGGATTGCCAGGCAAAACGCGACTTTCTTCGGCGACAAAACGATGTGCTGAACGACTGCCGACGCGGAACTCAGGGTGGCAGAACCTGCAGAAACGAGTTTCGCTTTGTCGAAATGATGTTTCTTGGTCCACGCCCCGATATTCGAAAGCAGGACGATGCCGAGCAGAGCCACAAACGAAAACCACACGATGCTCGACTGCCCTTTGGTGAGTACGAACGCAGCGAGCAGCGGGCCCAGCGCCGACCCGGCATTGCCTCCCACCTGGAAAAGCGACTGCGCCATGCCGTGCTGACCGCCGGAAGCCAATCGTGCAACCCGAGAAGATTCCGGATGAAACACAGCCGAGCCAATTCCCATACACGCCGCGGCAGCCAGAATTGTGCCGTAGCTCGGGGCCATCGCCAGGCCCAGCAGCCCGACGAGAGTGAATCCCATCCCGATCGCCAACGAGTACGGTTGCGGCCGCCGGTCGGTGTAAAGCCCCACGAGAGGCTGAAGAAGCGAGGCCGTAAATTGCAACGTGAGCGCAATCAGTCCCACTTGGCCAAAATCAAGATGAAATGACACTTTGAGCAATGGATAGATGGCCGGAATCAGCGATTGCAGCGTGTCATTCAAAAGGTGGCAGAAACTGATGGTCAGGAGAATCTTGAAGACCGTCTGCTCTCCAACCCCTGCGGGAGGAGCAGTTTGAAACACGGTCTCTTCGGTAACTTCCGCGGGAGCCGTGTTTTGAACCGCAGACACTTTGGTATCGCTGGCCATTTAGAACCCAGTTCCCGGAATTGTTGCAACCACGCCCATTCCTCGCGTACTTTATTTCCGGCGCTACAATTACTTTACATGAAGTCCGCATCGAATCTCGAATAGCGCCGCAAGGATTGAAACCGCGCAGCAGCATTCCTGTTCCACCGCAACCGGCTGCCAGCTTCTGTTCGAAAAGGAGGACGCAACCGCGCGCGAGATTGCACCTGAAGTAAGGTATCCTTCAAAGTTCAAGGAGGCCACATGAATCACTTTTTTCCAGCTCTGGCGTGGATCAGTTTGCTGCTCGCTCCGCCTGCTCAAATGCAAGCCCGGCCCGACGTGCCGGACTCTCTGAAAGCGCCCGCAGGCGACGAAGTGATTCTCGTGGGCCACGCGACCGGCTCGCAAATCTATGTCTGCCAAGCCGGAGCGGACCAAAAAATTTCGTGGACCCTGAAAGGGCCCGAAGCAGATTTGGTGGACGCGCAAGGCAAAAAAATCATCCACCACTTCGCAGGACCAACCTGGAAACACAACGACGGAAGCGAAGTGACCGGGAGGGTCGTGGCGAAGCAGGATGCGCCAAAACCCGATGCCGTCGCCTGGCTTCTGCTGACCGCGGCCACGCACACCGGCTCCGGAATCCTCAGCCGCGTAACAACAATTCAACGCATCCATACCGAAGGTGGTCTCCCACCGAACGCGACCAGCTGCACCGCAGCGGCGACCGGTACGGAATCGAAAAGCGCATACTCGGCCGACTACTACTTCTACGCTCCGGCTAAATAGGGATGCAATCCAAGGGGGCGCGGTTCGTGCTCGCGCCCCCTAAGGACCCTCGACCAGATTGTAGCGATGCGTCGTCTGCGACCCCGCGCTGTTTCGCCTCCGTTAGCTTCCAGGGGCTCAGTACCCGTCGGTCTGCGCAAGAATGGTGCGTGTTTTATGATTCCAAAGAATCAGCCGAACACCGGGGTATTCCGCAGCTAGAAAGGGCAGACGCTTCTGTGCCATCGCCAGGTCGTGTGTGCTCTCCAACCACAGGCGCCGGCCGTCTGCGTCCTCGATGAGGATGTCATAGGTGGGCTCCTTCGCAGGGGTGAGTGAGGAAACTCGTCCCGCCATAATGCACTACCTCCTATTGAGTAGTGAAGGAGGATTGAGAATCGTTTCAATTTGGAAGTTCACCGTCGGCCCGATACACACTGCTATTCGACAGGCCCGCGGACCGAATGATCAGCGGGCGGCAGCATCTTTCGCTTGTCCCTTGGGAGGGGCGCCCAGTTGGTGGATCATTCCCAAGGCGTCCCAGCTGATGTAAGAATCCATAATCTTGCCGTCCGCGATGTGACTGATGGTGATCCCCTCGACGGACACTCTCTTGCTTGTGGGAGCAATCCCCAGGAACTCCCCCTTGTGCGTACCAGTGATGCTCCAGGCGACCGCTACTTTTTCCTTCTCCACAACGATGTCCTCGATGGAAAAGCGGAGATCCGGAAAAGCCATGATGAAGCGCGTGACTTGACGTTTGTACGCCTCCGGGCCGACGGCCGAACCAGATACGTTCGGATCGTGGAGAGCGTGGCTCGTGGAGATGATCTCGTCTACAAGTTCGAGCCGCCGCTTATTCCAGACTTCATCATAGAGAGTTCGAACAATGGCTTTGCTATCGCCTGTCATACGATCCGTCCTCCTCCTCCGGATGGACTGATCCGGTATCCTCGGAGATGGGCCTGGCCTCACGGATGATGGGATTCGCTTGCTGGGAGGGGTGAGGCTGGGGAGAGCGTACTCCCAAAAAGTTTGACTTGCAATCCACTTACGGTCCGCAGCAGGATGGCTCCGGCATGACGGAACAGGCAACTACCAACCACCATTCTCCCGAAGTGACCGTCGATGTCTTGATCGTCGGCGCAGGCTTTTCTGGCTTGTGCATAGCCATCAAGCTCCAGCAGGCTGGCACCGAATCGTTTCTCGTCATCGAAAAGGGCGACGACATCGGCGGGACCTGGCATGAGAACCGTTACCCCGGCTGCGCGTGCGATGTCCCTTCGCATCTCTACTGTTTCTCCTTTGAGCCAAATCCGGATTGGAATCGCATGTATGCCGGCCAAGCCGAGATTTGGGAATACTTGAAGTCCTGCGCCAAGCGGTACGGCGTCCTCCCGCACATTCGTCTGAAAACACGGCTGCGCGAAGCGACGTGGGATGAAGCCAAGGGCGTGTGGCACGTTCTCGCGGGCGAAGGCCTTACGATAGACGCTCGCGTGCTGGTGTCCGGCATGGGCGCTCTTCACGTGCCCAGTTATCCCGAACTGCCGGGGCTCGCGCGTTTCGCCGGACCGTCATTTCATTCGGCCACATGGAATCCGGATGTAAAGCTTGAAGGTAAAAGCGTCGCCGTAATCGGAACCGGGGCAAGTGCCATTCAGTTCGTTCCGCAAATCGCGCCGCGCACGGGCAAGCTGTACGTCTTTCAGCGCACGCCGGCATGGATCGTGCCCAAGCCGGATTTTTCGATCAGCGAAAAATGGAGACAGCGCTTCCGGCGAATCCCTGTCGTGATGTGGGCGTTCCGCAAGTTTCTTTTTTGGCAGCATGAGTTCCGCGTGCTGGCATTTCTCGGCCACCGCTGGATGGGAAGATTTCTGGAACGCATCGCACTGAAAAACCTTGAGAAACGCATCAAGGATCCAAAACTGCGTGCCGCGCTTACACCGAACTATGCGCTGGGCTGCAAACGCGTACTTTTTTCAAATGATTTTTATTCCGCACTGACAAGGCCGAATGCGGAGCTGGTGAGCGAAGGCATCGCGGAGGTGCGTGAGCACAGCATCGTCACCAAGGACGGCGTGGAACGGCCTGTGGATGTTTTGATTTATGGTACGGGCTTCCGCGTCACGGAGCCAATGATTGCCGTTCGCCTCGTCGGCCGTGGAGGCGTGGAGATTCATGACGCCTGGCGCGAACGAATGAGCGCTTTTCTCGGCGTCACCGTCAGCGGCTTTCCGAATTTTTTCATCTTGCTCGGCCCGAACACCGGCCTGGGACACAACTCCGTCGTGCTGATGATCGAAGCGCAGGTTCGCTACGTGATGAGCTGCCTGAAGCTGATGCGCCGCCGCGGCCAGAAGGTCATGAACTTGCGTCCGGAAACCCAGAAGCGCTTCGTCGACGAAGTGGTCGAGCGCTTAAGCCACACCGTTTGGCAAACCGGAGGCTGCCGAAGCTGGTATCAAGACCAGAAAACCGGCGAGAACACCACTCTCTGGCCTGGCTCGGTTGTGGCCTACATGCGCCGAACGCGTTCGGCGGCAGCCAGGGACTACGAATAAGACGCAACGGTTCTGGCAAGGCTCCAAGTCGGGAGGATTTCTTCGGATCAACGCGAAGTTTAGCTTACGCCAAACCGCCGCGATCCAAGGATAACCAGTGACTTCGTCTGGGCGAAATCAAGCCAGAGCGGGTTCGATGGGAGGTTGTCCCGCCTCCGCGGCTGGACGCGCTTTTGGTTTGCCTCGGAGTTTGCGGCGTGAAGGCTCTTCAATGAAGCGGTAGACCAGGATCGAAACCGTACAAATGATGACAATTCCAATCAGGATGCCCGCAGGGGTTTTATGGCGAATTCCACCCTTTTGGTCGAAGAAATAAATCGCCAGGATCATCGAATGCAGCAGATACAGACTGTAACTGGCGTCGCCGAGTAGCACCATCGGGCGCACGTTGAGAATTGCTACCCATCTGGGCTGCAAGGCTAGACCGTATACGATGGCGGCAAATGCGGGTGCCAACAGACTGGTGTGCAGGATTGGGTACGGAATGACAGCGGAAAAATGGCTGGCCACGGCGCAGCTAGCGACACCGCCGAGCACGAGAGGAAGAGCCAGTTTGGTATTTGCGCGCGTGCGAAGGAAAAGGAATCCGCAGGCCATGCCCATCAGGAATTCCGGCAACCGCGCGAGCGGATGAAATTTCACCGCGTTGAGCCAGAACGCGGAGAGAGTGTCCGAATCCACATAGGCTAGTCCATCGGGCTTTCGCCAGACGTACCCGCCGGAAATGGCCAGTGTCACAAACCAGGAAAAAACCGCGGCGGAAAAGAGCTGGGCGCGCGATAGCTTCGCATAGCTCTTCAGCAAGAACGGGAAGACGAGGTAGAAAAACGCTTCGACGGAAAGACTCCAGGCCACTATGTTCCACACCAACGCAGCCGGAGGTACCCAGGACTGCAACAGCGTCACTTCCAGAAAAGCAGCCAGCTTCAAGTGCGTCTTTGCCCAGAGAAAAAACGGGATGTCAAATTTCAGCACGGCGATGAAAAACCACGGCGCCGTGACCACCAGCGAAAACAGGTAGGCGGGATAGATGCGGGCAAATCGCGCGCGCCAGAATTCTCCCAGCGTGGTCGTGCGGCCGGCGTACGTATACACCAGGATGAACCCGGAAAGAACGAAGAAGAGACTGACTCCGACGTAGCCAATGGAGGCCAGGTCGTGAAACCAGCCGGGGTTGGTCATGATCTTCATGGCTTGCAGATGGAAGAAGACCACGTGCAGCGCCGCGAAGAACCGCAACGAAGTCAACGCAGGCAGGCGCGGGCGAGGAGTGGTGAAATCCATATCTCTATTTACGCGGTTCCCTGCGCCTATGTTTCAGAATAAAATCGCTTGAGGCCAACTGGACCTGCTTCCCGAGAGATGGACCCAGCGTAACAACTGAGGCCAGGGGGCCGTCAAGACGATTTCTGCTCTCGCCCTCCTGGACGATTGTCGCGTTCAATGCGAAACGTGAAGCAGCCCGCCGTGGTGCTGTTCACCTGAATGTAGTCCACCTCCGGGTGCGCGAAGAGTTTTTCGATGACAGGCTCGAATTTGCCGTCAGAAACGTGCTCCTGCGCAAGCAGGCGCCGGCCGCGTGCGTAGGCCTCCAGCGTGCGCGGGCTTCCGCGGAGCTCTTCCGGCCTCCTCGTACCGTGGGCAAGGCTCAGCGTGAATGTAAACGGGACCCGGTTGCGGGAGTTGCTCGACCCCCGCAAAGCGATCATAGGTAAAAAGAATCCTTCCGGATTGGCCCGGATCAATAGACCGCAGGCAATGACGGCAAGGAGCGGCATCGACGCCGACCTCCGCGTGCGCCGGAAAGCCGTAGCGCGGTGCGCGGATGGTCGAACGCACCTGCTCGGCGGTTTCTGTGGGAATGGCTAGAATGCGAATCGGCTGCATGATGTCGTTACCTCACGTTTTCTTTCAGACTCAGAGCCCATAAGCTCCGTACGTGAGCGATTGTGGAGGATGCGGCCTGTGCGTTCCATCCGATTTCGGTGTTCCAAATTGGGAAGAATCGCCCCACACCCCCGGTGTTTTCGTAAGGGCAACAATATAGTTGACGAATCAAAGCGGTAGCGTCACCATGTTGTTGCCAAATCCAGAAAGGTGGATTTGGCAATGCCCTTTGCAAGTTTGTGGAGTCGAAGCAGGCTCATCAGCCTGTGGCAGATGATTACCGAATATCCGACCGTTCAGTTTTGGTGGCTCTCACACGAATTGCTGCGGCTTGAGTATTTGCTACGTAAAGACGAGGGCGGACCCGGAACAGTTCAAGTCGTGACAGCTTCCCCCATCGGTGATTTTCCTGCCGGATTAGCTGCTGATATAACTGCGGTCATTTCATTCGCCGAGATACATTGCAGGACTTTTGAATTTCAAGATACCGCTCTCCTCCCGCTTTACAACATCAAAGCCGCACTCGAAAAAGTCCGCCTTTTGAAAGCCAATACTCCAAATCCTAGTGCCGATATAGCGCGTGATCTGAAATCGCTTCGGAAGACCATAGAAATGGAACTCGCGAAACGGCGATTCGTATACGTTCCTCCAGAAAGAATCAAATATTTTGCGCAGGAAAAACTGTTCGGGCAACAAGTCTATGATGCGTTCCCAAGTGCTCGCTTTGACCTCGCACAGGCTGGCGATTCTCTGGCCTGTGGCCTTGATTCAGCCGTCGCTTTTCACTTAATGAGGGCAGCGGAGATAGGTCTTTGGGAATTAGGCAGAGACCGCAACATTCCCTCTGTAGCAAAGATTGAATCAATGGAATGGGGCAGCATCATTGGAGAACTCGAAGAGGAAGTCAGAAAAATCCAGCAATGGCCGAACACTAATCCTTTCAAGGAAGAAGCACACAGGTTTTATAATCGCGCGGTCGTGGAAATCCGCGCATTCAACGATGGCTGGCGGCGGCACATCGCCCATGTTCGCAAATCTCAGATTGCTATGGAAAGCGATGAAGCTATCGCTCTAACAGGTCACGTCGAGAGGTTTCTCAAAACACTGGCAACAAAAATAGCTGAGGGGCAGTACACTGCGCTTGAGTGGAAATGACTATGAGCAAACCGAAGGAATACAAAAATTTCGAGAATCTCGCGCGGCAATTAGTCAATGTCCCGCACAGCGAAGTGAAAGCCAAGCTGGATGCTGAAAATAAAGCCAAAAAGCGGAAGAAATCTAAGGCTTCTTCCGCTTCGGGCCGCGAGGCAATCTAGTTGGGCAGGCTAGGCGTCGCACCGACCTTGCCAGTCACTTCGGCATAGGTCAGCCGCTTTCCGAGGATGTGAGAGGCAACGTGCTCGAATCGCAGACCATCGTGAGCCAGTTCGCGGAAGTTGTAGCGGAACACCTGTTCGTCGAGATACCGAAACAGGTGGAACGGCTCAACGCTGATGTAGGTGCCTTTCAGTTGCCGCTTGAACAGGCTCCAGAAGTTTTCGAGTCCGTTGGTGTGAACCTGTCCGTCAACGTAGCGTTCGGCATGGTCAATGACCTTGTGCTCGAATCCCTTTTCCTTGAGCCCCTGATAGGACATGAGCGCATCGGTGTAGATCGCGCTGCCCGCTTTCACGTGAGCACGGATGTTGGATTGAAGCGCGTGCTTTTTGCGATTGCCCACGACAGCGGCGCGGACTTCGCCACCACGTTCGAGAATGCCCTGAACCGCGATTTTGTCTTTGGTGCCAGTCTCGGTAATCCGGCGCTTGTGTTTGTCAGCGTGCATGAAGCGAGCCGCACCACCGACAAAGGTTTCGTCTGCTTCCACTTCGCTACCGGGACCGCCGAGTTTCAGAAAAGAACGGGTCTGCATCGCCAGCCGAATCCGATGGAGCATGAACCATGCGGACTTCTGAGTGGTGCCGAGAGCGCGGGCCACTTCATAAGAACTGATTCCGTTCTTGCAGTTGGCAATCATCCAAATGGCGACGAGCCACTTGTCGAGAGGCAGGGCAGAATCTTCCATGATGGTCCCGACCTTCACGGTGAACTGCCGATGGTCATGGACGCTTTTGCATTGCCACTTCCGTTGATTCAGGAGGAACACGGCATCCTCGCGGCCACAAGTGGGACAGGTCACAACGCCATCTGGCCAGCGCAACTTGACCATGAAGTTGAGGCAGTTATCGGGGTTGGCGAAGTGAACGATGGCTTGCTGGAGAGTCTTTGGCTTGGTGCTCATGGCGTCCCTCACAAGCCAAATAGTAGCCTAGCCGCTCTGATTTGTCAAGTATATTGTTGCCTTCGTAAGAGTGGCAAATACAGGGCTTAGAAGATACGGAAAATGAAAGAGTTTGTAACTGCGTGAAAGCAAACGACGAAAAATTCTGTGATTGGCGAACGATCCGTGGCGAGTCTTCGGAAAAGTTAAAGTAATTATTTAGGGATTCCACTGGAGACCCCCTACCCACCCCCCCATTACATGGATGAATGTCAAAACAAAGGGGATAGAAGATGGGCAATTTGTAAGTGACTGAAAACACGTGGTGGGCGGGAGTTTGGTGACTTTGGGGAAATGATGAGTGCGACCCCTCTCCGAGCCGCTCGGAGCACGCGAGAAGCAGTGCCCCCCTATGGTTTTTGTAAGGATGTGATTCGATGGGGGTTAGTGGATGGGGGGCTGCTAAGGATGTGTGGGGAAAGGAGTTAGAGCGAAGATCGTTGCAAGGTTTGAAGGTTAGCAGGTTGAAAGGTTGGGAGGGACAGAAAGAGAAGGAGCTCAGGCGCGCGGGAGAGATGGGCTGGCGGGGCTGGAGTTTGGCACTTCGAAGCTCAGTGTTGACGTACACGGGAGAGGATAGCATGGGGGTGGCGAGGGGCTAAGTGTTTTGCAGGGAATGGGGAGAATTGAGGATTGAATGGTTGCGGAGGAGGGGTTAACGGTGTTCATGGGACGAGACAAAGCGAAGCGTGGCCCACCCTTCGTAAAAACCACGAAGGGCTAGGCCACCCCAGAAATAAAGATAAAGTCAAAATCATCTCGCGCGTTAATGGTGCTCCACCCGCCACCCCAGAAATAAAGATAAAGTCAAAGTCACCCCCCGCGTTAAGGGTGCTCCACCCGCCAATCCGACCACACTACAAACCTGCATAGCGGTAGGCGGCGTGCAGCAGGGGTGCAGCGAATCCCCGTTCGACAATAGCCTCCAGAACACAATGCTGGGGCAAATGACCCCTCAAGACCTTCAAATCTTCAGTAGCGCCAGCGATTGGGTCACAGCCGGAGCAATCTGGGACGCGGTGGGTATTGTCAGCGTATTTACGTCCCCTGCAGTTCCAGTGATCTATACGCAGGCGAGAGCGGTCTTGATAGGCATCCAGGTGGGGGTTAGCACGTTCTTGGCCGCCGAACCCGGTCTGGTGCAGTTTGCCAATGACCTCGGCACAGGATATGCAAAATGGGAGGACGCAATACCGGGTTATCCCTCGAATTTAACACAGTGGATCGGATTCGGTGCCGGCGCTTTGGTAGAATGGGCCCAGTACGGCTTTCCCACACCATGGTGACGTGAACTAAAACTACAGCAGCCTTGGATGCCCCAAGCGCAAGGCTCCGGCTCTGCAAATGGTTTTGGAAAGCGTTCCCACGGTTTCTGAACTTCAGAAATCAAAAAGAAAGGGCTGTTTTGAAAGCACTTACCGCGCTCCTTATCTACCCGGTAGTTTTTTTCCTCATCAAGGACCCCGCCGCGCTGAGATATGCCCGCGTTCATGGATTTTCGCCGATGCCGCAATCTGTACAGTTGCCCCTAGAGGAAAACGGAAGACTTTTGTACTTCGTCAAATTTCTTGTTGTAGCACTTTTCCTGATTGCATGGGCTAATGTCCACGGCGTTAACTTGTGGGCCTTCCTAGGTCACGTCGAGCCCGGGCAACACGTTGGTCGAATTGCGCTCGCTTCAACGGTAATACTGTTTTCGGGCCACATATCTGTCCTCTACCTTTTCAAGCGCGTCAGAGGGCTCTTCTTCGATCAAGGTCTTTCACGTGGACACTTTCTAACTTGGATTACAATTATTTTTGTCGGCGGGGTAGTTGAAGAGTCTTGGAGAGCCCTCACCCTGTCCGCTTCATCCGAAAAGGGCTTTAACTCGCTACTCGTCCTTCTAGCGACCTCTGCAGCAGCTGCCTTTTGCCACCTACTTGGAATCCCAGGTCGTACTCTAGGTCTCCGGGAAGAGGTTTTTTGGGACCTGGCTGTCGGGCTCGCCCTTGGTGCACTTTTCGTACTTTATGGCACCGTCCTAATTCCTCTCTCCGTGAACATGTTGTATAATGTGTTTAACCTGCTGCTCATTCGATCGAATATTCCCCGAGAAAAGTCTAGGCCGGGCTGATGGGCGGGCGGGTGGGTCAATCTTCAATCGGGCGGGTGGAACACCCTTAACGTGCGGGATGATTTTGACTTTATCTTTATTTCTGGGGTGGCCTAGCCCTTCATGGTTTTTATGAAGGGTGGGCCACTCTTTTCTTTGTCTTGTTTCATGGCTACCGTTAACCCCTCCTCCGCAACCATTCAATCCTCAATTCTCTCCATTCCCTGCAAAACACTTAGCCCCTCGCCACTCCCATGCTATCCTCTCCCGTGTATATCGAATCCCATCCCCGCCTGCCCGGTAGTGCTTCTCACTCTCTCGCAATCTCCCCATCCAACGTCGTTACTCTCTTGCCAACAGATAGCCCCCATAAATCTGATCTGCCCCCTAGCTCCGCGCACGGGATCATACGACACCAAGTTCTCCTGAATTCATGACTTTCGTCTCTTTCCGTTCCTCGAATGGCCGCTCGCAGGGAGCCGTAGGCGACCGGAGAGCGGCCA
>JABCZG010000015.1 GCA_013289835.1 Acidobacteriota bacterium
CCGAACAACGCTGGCCCCCTACGTCTTACCGCGGCTGCTGGCACGTAGTTAGCCGGGGCTTCTTCTACTGGTACCGTCACTCCTCTTGCGAGGCATTCGTCCCAGTCGAAAGGGGTTTACACACCGAGATGCTTCATCCCCCACGCGGCGTCGCTGCATCAGGCTTTCGCCCATTGTGCAAGATTCCCCACTGCTGCCTCCCGTAGGAGTCTGGACCGTGTCTCAGTTCCAGTGTGGCTGGCCATCCTCTCAGACCAGCTAACGATCAAAGCCTTGGTAGGCCGTTACCCTACCAACTAGCTAATCGTGCGCGGGCTCCTCCTTCGACGCCTTACGGCTTTGAATCCTCGAACCGGGGTCCAAGGAATGTTATGCGGAATTAGCTTCGGTTTCCCGGAGTTATTCCCCATCGAAGGGCAGATTGCCCACGTGTTACGCACCCGTGCGCCGTGCGCCAGTTGTATTGCTACAACCGCGCACTCGACTTGCATGTGTTAAGCACGCCGCCAGCGTTCGTTCTGAGCCAGGATCAAACTCTCGTTTGAAACTGGTAGCTTGGCGAAAAAAAAATGCTCCGATTTGCATCGGAGCCAGCCTACCAAGCAAATTATTGTCGCTCGAATTTACTCAGACCATTGGCGCTCGAAAAGCTCCAATGGCTTCGAACAGATTCTGGCACATCGTATCGGTTGTCAAAGAGCAAAGCCCCCCTGTCTTGCAGAAAGGCACATCCACAGCCCAAAGAGTATCTCAGAGGGTGTCCTGATTGTCAACAGCCGTTTACGGGGAATTCTGCTTTTCCACAGACATCCTCAGCCGCGCCGCTAACCCCTTATCCCATGCTACGATGCGCGCATTGGGGCAACAGGTACCGCTGCGAAGGATAGACAGGCCCGTGACTCGTGACTGGTGACTCGTGACTGGTGGAAAAGAAAAGACACGCAAAAGCCACCGAGATTTCTCTCCTCTCCAAACGCATCTTCTCGCCACTTTGACTAGGCATGAAATGCTGCGGCCGGGAGACCGCGTGGGCGCGGCGGTTTCGGGCGGGGCGGATTCGGTGGCAATGCTGCTCCTCTTGCTGGAGCTGCGCGTAAAGCTGGGGATCGTGCTCAGCGTGGTGCATTTCAATCACAAGCTGCGCGGCAAAGCCTCTGACGCGGACGAAAAATTCGTGGCGAAACTGGCTGCCAAGCATGGACTGGCATTCCACACGGCTTCTGTCTATGTGGCAAAGAAGGCTAAAGCGCAGCGTGCCAACCTTGAGGATGCCGCGCGCCACGCGCGCTACGATTATTTTCACTCGCTGGTGGAATCGGGCGAGCTCGCGCGCATCGCAGTTGGCCACACCGCCGACGATCAAGCCGAGACCGTGCTGGCTCATCTCATGCGCGGAACGGGTCTGGCAGGACTCGGAGGGATTCATCCGGTCGTCGGCCCGGTGATCCGACCCTTGTTGAATGCACGGCGGGCGGAGCTACGCGCGTATCTGCGCAGCAAGAAACAGACCTGGCGCGAGGACGCTACGAACCAGGACACGACTCGCCTGCGCGCGCGCATTCGAAAGAAGCTTCTTCCCTTTCTACAGAAACGATTCCAGCACGCCATCGTTGAACACCTGGCGACGCTTGCGGAACTCGCGAAGGAAGATGATGCGTACCTGGAGTACGCGGCCGAAATGCAAGTGCTCGCGTTCGTCAAGAAGA
Source organism: Acidobacteriota bacterium (assembly GCA_013289835.1). GTDB lineage: Bacteria > Acidobacteriota > Terriglobia > Acidiferrales > UBA7541 > Acidiferrum. The sequence goes on from JABCZG010000015.1 coordinate 1,707, forward strand.
GCGAAGACGACGTGCGCGTTCCGCTGTGTGCCTTCACGGAGTGTCGAACGGAACAGGGTGCCCGTAAGAAAGTAGGCAAAACGGACTTGGAATTTGCAAGTGCATCTCCAGCTCTTCAAAAACGAATGGTGAGGCACATTGTTGAAAGCATCAAACCGCGCGCCGGGCAACTTGGCGCGAAACATGTGCAATCCGTGCTGGAATTTGCGCGAAGCGGACAAAGCGGAAGTTCCCTCGAACTGCCGGGCGGTGTGGAAGTGCGCCGGGAGCGCGACGAACTCGTGTTCCATGCGATTGGAAATTCGAAACTCGAAAGAACGCGCGAAAAAAATGCACAATACGAGTACAACATCGATTTTGCGAACGGTGCGCAAGAGGTGCCCGTGCCGGAACTTGAGTGCGTATTCCGCTTCAGGGTGATTGACTGGCCTCCCAATAGAGCGGAAACTAGTAAGGAGTGGGCGGTCCTGGACCGTAACCAGCTGCGGCTGCCGCTTGTGCTTCGCAATTGGCGCCCTGGGGATCGGCTACAACCTGTGGGTCACCGAAGCGCGCACAAGCTGAAGCGTTTGCTGAATGAGATGCATGTCAGCCGCTGGGATCGCGACGGCTGGCCGGTATTGACGAGCGGCGCAGATGTTGTGTGGGCCCGCGGCTTTCCCGTCGCCGCGGAATTTGCTGCTAATGAAAGGACTCGAGCAGGAGTGGTAATCGTCGAGGAAAAAAGTTGAGCGCGCAAAGAGGGGCGGCGTATTCCGCCGCGCGCATCGCTTCACGCGTCGCGGCACTGGGCAAAGACATTTCGCGGGAGTACAGGGGCCGGCGCCTGGATGTGGTTGTAACGCTCGATCGCGCTTTCGTTTTCGCTGCCGACCTGGTCAGGCAAATTGAGGCCCCCATGGTTTGCCACTTCGTTCGCGAAGAAGTGCGTGACGTGGATCACGGTGGGCACGCCCGGCGCGAAGTTTTTTTCGGTTCCCACCCGGAGTTGAAGGGACGGGACGTTTTGGTTGTAGATGCAGTGCTGGAAAGCGGCGTGACGCAGGAATTTCTTCTGCGGCGGCTGGGGGAAGGCGGGCCGCGTTCGATTCGGCTCGCGGTGCTTTTGGATAAGACCGCCAATCGCCGCGTAGCGCTGGAGCCCGATTACTTTGGCTTCCGGAATGCATCTAACCAAGTATGGGTGGGGTACGGTCTGGCGGCAGCGAATGGCACGGGGCGCAACCTGCGGCAGCTTTCTTCCGGAGTGCAGGCCGCGCCCAGAAAACGCAGTAAGGGGCGGAAGAAGTAAGCGAACGTTAAATTCTTCCGGCTGGCATCAGGACTTGTGAGGACAACGTGAATTCTAGTTCCACGGCAAAAACAATTCTCTTCTGGATCTCGATCATCTTTCTGGGCGTGATGCTCTGGAAGCTGGTCTCCGCCAACGGCGCGCAGGCGCACGAGGATACGCCAACTTATAGCGAATGGATGGCCAAGCTCGACGCGGGCGATGTGAAGGAAGTGACGATGTACCTTTCGCCCAACAGCTACGATCTTCAGGGCGAGTACAACAAGCCGGCGAACCGCAAGTTCCAGGTCACTATTCCGAAGGAAGACGCGCCGGCGGTCACCAAGGAACTGCGCGACAAGGCCGTCCAGCTTAAGGTCAAGGAAGTGCGCAGCGGCGACTGGGTACTGATTCTTCTCAACGCCGCGCCGCTAATTCTCCTCGTGGGCTTCTGCTTGTTCCTCATGCGGCAGATGCAGGCCGGGGGAAACAAGGCGTTGAGCTTCGGGAAGTCGCGTGCGCGGCTGCTTTCCGCGCAGCAAAAGAAAGCTACCTTCAAGGACGTTGCCGGAACGGACGAAGCCAAGGAAGAATTACAGGAGATTATCGAATTTCTGAAAGATCCGCAGAAATTTCAAAAGCTGGGCGGGCGCATCCCCAAGGGCGTCCTGCTGGTCGGACCTCCAGGCACGGGCAAAACCTTGCTGGCGCGCGCGATTGCGGGCGAAGCAAACGTTCCGTTCTTCTCCATCTCTGGGTCGGATTTCGTGGAAATGTTTGTCGGTGTGGGCGCAAGTCGCGTCCGCGATCTTTTCGAGCAAGGCAAAAAGAATGCGCCTTGCATTATCTTCATTGATGAGATCGACGCTGTGGGACGCCACCGGGGCGCAGGCCTCGGCGGCGGTCACGACGAGCGCGAACAGACGCTGAACGCATTGCTCGTTGAAATGGATGGGTTCGAATCGAACGAAGGCGTGATCTTGATCGCGGCCACCAACCGTCCCGATGTGCTCGACCCAGCGTTGCTGCGGCCGGGCCGCTTTGATCGCCGCGTGGTTGTCGCGCGCCCCGATGTGAAGGGCCGCGAAGAAATTCTCCGCGTGCACACGCGAAAAGTGCCCATCGGCGACGATGTGGATTTGTCCATCATCGCGCGTGGTACCCCGGGCTTCTCCGGCGCGGACCTGGCAAACCTGGTCAATGAAGCAGCGTTGTGGGCTGCGCGGCAAAGCCGCAAGTTCGTCATGATGGCGGATTTCGAGATGTCCAAGGACAAAGTCCTGATGGGCGTCGAGCGAAAGTCCATGATTCTGTCCGACGAAGAGAAGCGGAATACCGCGTATCACGAGGCGGGCCATGCTTTGGTCGCAGCAATGACACCGGGAGCCGACCCCGTTCACAAAGTGACGATTATTCCGCGCGGCATGGCTCTGGGTCTTACGATGCAGTTGCCGGAAGACGACAAGCACACCTATACGCGGGGCTATCTCGAAGGAATGCTGGCTGTGTTGATGGGCGGCCGTTCCGCGGAGGAAATTTTCCTCGGGCACATCACCACCGGCGCGGGCAACGACATCGAACGCGCCACCGAAATCGCACGCAACATGGTCTGCGAATGGGGCATGAGCGACCTCGGCCCTCTAGCCTACGGAAAAAAGGACGAAGCCATTTTCCTCGGCCGCGAAATCGCCCAGCACCGCGACTATTCGGAAGACACCGCCATCCAGATTGACAAGGAAGTGAAGCGCATTGTCAACGGCGGCTACGAAAAGGCCAAAAATCTCCTCGCCAACAATCGCGATACCCTCGAGCGCATTGCACAGGCGCTGCTCGAACGCGAAGTCATTGACGCCAACGAAGTGAAACTCCTGATGGAAGGCAAGCCGCTTCCGGAAAAGCCGCGCACGCCTCCTACGCCGCCGCCGCAGGCTGCGCCGGGCACGGACCCCAAGCTGGTTCGCCCCGAGTTGCGTCCCGCCGCCGGATTCACGCGCGGCGAAAATCCAGCCAAGGCCTGAGGATCTCTTCGGTCGCGCTGACCTTAACCTAGATTCTCTTCTCCCAGGGGCATGAGCTATCGTGCCCCTGTTTTTTTGCCCCGCAGGAGTACAATAGCCCCATGGGAAACCGCAGCGCTGAAAACCTCAACGTAATCTGCCCGTGCTGCCAGGCAAAGCTCGTGGTGGATTCTGTTTTCGGCGCAGTGCTTTCGCACGAAGCGCCCGTGAAGCCCGGCCCCGACGTTGACCTGACGGACGCGCAAAAGATTCTCGCCGAACAAAATCGCCAGCGCGAAGACAAGTTTGCAAATTCCTGGTTCCAGGAAACCAACAAAGAAGACATCCTCGCCAAGAAATTTGAAGAGGCCATGAAAAAAGCCAAAGACGCTCCCGCCGGCAAACCCCTCCGCGATTTCGACTTAGACTAGCAGCGCACTTCCCATTCCCGCCCGTGCCTGATGTTCTCAGCGCTGACTCTGCGGTCTTTGCGTCTCCGCGTTATCCTTTTCTTTTCCCTCGCGTTAAAATGATTTCTACAAATGCTCCGGCGCAAACTTTTTCGACTAAAGCTCCCATCCAGAAACCTGATTCTGGACAGGCGCACGCTGATCATGGGCGTGCTGAACGTCACGCCAGATAGTTTTTCGGACGGGAATAAGTTCTATACCGAAGAGGAAGCGATCGCCCACGCATTACAGATGGAAAGTGCCGGCGGCGATTTGATCGATATCGGCGCGGAGTCCACGCGGCCCGGGTCAGAAGGGATTTCCGCCGAGGAAGAGCTAAAACGGATCTTGCCCGTGCTTGGCGGTCTCCGCTGGCTCTTGAACATCCCCATCTCCATCGATACCCAGAAGGCGGAGGTCGCGGAGGCCGCGCTTGAGGCCGGCGCGCAAATCATCAACGACGTTTCGGGCCTGCGAAGTGACCCGCGCATCGCCGAGGTCGCGGCGAGCAACCACGTTCCGCTCATCCTGATGCACATGCGCGGCGATCCCCGAACCATGGAGAAAGGCCCGTTCGCGCGCGACGTCGTAAAAGACGTAATGCAAGGCTTGCGCAAGTCCGTCGCGATTGCGCGCAAAGCCGGAGTTGCAAAATCTCAGATCATTCTCGACCCTGGCATCGGCTTCGGTAAGAGCTACGCACAGAACTACGAATTGCTCCAAAAGCTCCCGCAGTTGGCAAAACTGGGGTATCCATTGCTCGTCGGCACGTCGCGCAAAGGGTTTCTCGGCGCCACGCTGGCCCGCGACGGCAAGCCTGCTCCTCCGGAAGAGCGCCTCTGGGGCACAGCCGCTACGGTGACGGCCAGCATTCTGAACGGAGCGCACATTGTACGCGTTCACGACGTGGCCGAAATGGTCCAAGTGGCGCGCGTCGCGGACTGTCTGCTAGATCCTGATCAAAGACCGAAGAACTGAACGCAGAGACAGGGAGACCACAGAGGATAAGTCAGGCGGATGCTGGCGCCACGTTTAGTTGGGTATAATCCGCACGCCCAAAGGGTCGCGCGAACTTCGTGCCAAGAATTCAGGAAATGAGCCAACTCATGCTGCGTGTTTCGATTTTTCTTTCCTTCTCACTTCTTTGTTTCGCCGTATGCCCTGTGCCGGCACAGGCGCAGCTGCCACAGGCCACGAAAGACCCTTTGAGCCCCATGCAGGGCGCAACGGCGCAGGTCGGATGTTCCTTGACCGAAGCATCTGCCTGCGCCCAGGCCGCCGCCAAGATTTTGCCAATCGTGATGGGACCCTCGCCGATGGAGGAAAACCTCCGTCGCCTGACGGACGAAATCGGCGGACGCGTCACCGGAACCCCGGAAATGGCCAAAGCCGTGGAGTGGGCCGTCGCAGCGTTTCGCGCCGCAGGCGTGGATGTGCACACCGAGAAGTACACGCTGCCGGTCACCTGGAGCGAAGGGAACACGCGGCTCGACCTCCTTGGCCCGGTGAGATTCCCCGTGCGTTTGAAAGCAGAAGGCTGGTCGCCTTCCACGCAGCCGGGCGGAATTGAGGCCGCCGTCGTTGACGTGGGCTACGGCACCGACCACGACTTCGCTAAAGCAGGCGCGTCCATCAAAGGCGCGATCCTGCTGGTTCACAGCGACGTTAGTTCGACCTGGGCGGACCTCTACAACGAATATTTGCGGCCTCCAGCGATTATTGCGCACGCTCTGAAGGGAAGCGCTGCAGCCATTCTTTGGATCGGCTCCCGCGAAAGACTGCTCCTCTATCGCCACACGAATTCCTTTTCCGGAGAGATTGACAAGATCCCGCAAGCCATCCTGGCGCGCGAAGACGGCTTGCGTCTCGCACGGACCATCGCCGCGTATCCGGGAAAAGTGCGCGCGCGCTTCGAGATGCCCAACAAAATTGGCGGGCCTATCGAACAAGAAAACGTCGTCGGCGAAATCCGCGGCTACGAGAAACCCGACGAAGCCGTCATCCTCGGCGCGCATCTCGATTCCTGGGAATTGGGCACCGGGGCGCTCGACAACGGCTGCAACGCGGCGCTGGTGATGGAAGCCGCGCGCGCCATCAAGGCCACCGGGCTTTTACCGAGGCGCACCATCCGTTTCGTGCTCTTCAGCGGCGAAGAGCAAGGAACGCTTGGCTCCTTCGCATACGTCAAGGCGCACCGCGCCGAACTGGACAAAATCCGCGCGATGATTAATTTCGACAGCGGCATCGGCCGCGTCACCGGCTATTCGCTCGGTGGCCGCCGCGACACCGAAGCGGGTTTGCGCGAGATTTTGAAACCACTCGAATCGTGGGGCGCAAATAATCACACCCTGGACGCTTCCTTCGGCTCGGACAATTTCGATTTCCTGCTTGAAGGCGTTCCTACGCTCGACGCCAACGAGGAAGAAGCCAACTATCTGCCGAATTATCACGCCGCTTCCGACACACTGGACAAAGTAGACATCCGCGAATTGAAGCTGGACACCGTGCTCGCAGCCTTGACCGCCTGGGGCATCGCCGACCGCATGGAACCGCTCGGCAAGCGCCTTTCGCGCGCCGAACTCGACGTTCTCGTGAAAGAAACCGGCCTCGACCAGCAATTAAAAGCGCTCGGCTATTGGGAAGCCTGGCAGAGCGGCCAACGCGGCCGCAAACCGTAGTAAACCGCCAGCCAGTCCAGGGCTGTCGTCCATCCGAGAACCAGCACCCCTTTTGGAAGCATCACATTTTCTCGGAAGAGCTTCCCGGTATACTGGATGTGTGGCTGACAACCAGGTTGAACGGAACAGGCTTGAGCGCCGCTCCATCCTTGCGGTGGATTATGGACGGGTAAGGATTGGTCTTGCCCTCGCCGACTCGGAGGCTCGGATGGCGCAGCCGCTCAGCACCATGGAGCGCGTCAACCGCAACGAGGATATGCGTAGACTGCGTGAGCTGGTGCGCGAGCACGGCGTGAAACAGATCGTCGTGGGGCTGCCTCTGCGGCTCGACGGCACGCGCGGCGAAATGGCGGAAGAAGTCGAGCGCTTCGCGCAGCGCCTCCGGAAGCAGATCGGCGTCCCCGTGGAACTGGTGGACGAGCGGCTGACGAGCTGGGAAGCCGAGCGCATGCTGGAAGAAACGCAGGGACGCTTCATCCACAACGAAAAGCTGTCTGGCGGCAAAAAGCAGAAGAATGTGAAAGCGAAAATGACGGTGGACGCCGTGGCCGCCGCCGTGATCTTGAAGGAATATCTGGATCGACAGGGGCAAGCGGCCGAGAAAATCGGAGCGAAGTAAGCGAAGCAAACTGAGGAGCTGAATTGAAGTACCTGCTCGCCATTTTGTTGATACTCGTGCTGGTCGCCGGTGCCGCTGCGGCCTGGCTGTGGTATGGCTTGACCAACCCGTACCAGGGATTTGCGAAAGAGGGCGTCTTCGTGGATGTGCCGCACGGAGCCTCCAGCCGCTTCGTGGCTTATATACTCCAGAAGAATGGGGTCGTGCGCAGCTCACTGGGTTTCGAAATTTACGCCCGCCGCCATCCGAAACGCACGTTGCAGGCCGGCGAGTACTTTTTCGATCACGCTATGACCGGCAAAGACGTCTTCTGGAAGCTCGCCAACGGCCAGGTGTATCAGCAGCCCTTCACCGTGCGGGAAGGTGAGACCATGTTTGATATTGCCCGCGAGCTGGAAGCCGCAAAGTTCATGCCCGCCGGAGATTTTCTCTACGCTGCTGGCGATACTGCGCTGATTCGCGATTTCGCGCCGGGCGCACAGACGCTCGAAGGCTTCCTCTTCCCCGCCACGTATGAGCTTCCCCGGCATCCGGCGGCCAGCGAATTGACCGCGGAGATGGTTCACAAGTTCAAGGAACAGTGGAAACTGATCGCCCCATCAGCCACGGCCGCGCGTATGGACGAAAGCGATCGTCAAGCCGTGACCCGTGTTGTGACGCTGGCATCGCTCGTCGAGCGTGAGACGCCCAAGCCGGAAGAGCGGCCGCTGGTGGCGGGCGCGTTCGAAAACCGCCTGCGAAAAGGCATGCGCCTGCAATGCGACCCCACCGTCATCTATGGCATGGAACGGCTGGGGCAGTACAATGGAACGCTCACGGGAAAAGATTTGAGCTTCGATTCTCTTTACAACACCTATGAGCACGGGGGCCTGCCACCCGGTCCGATTGGCAACCCCGGCGAAGCGTCCCTGCGCGCGGCTCTCCATCCAGCCGATACAGATTATTTGTATTTTGTGGCCAACACCCAGGGCGGCCACTTTTTCAGCGCCACACTGGCGGAACACAACAAAAATGTGGTGAAGTACCGTCGGCTGCTGGCTGGACTGCCGGCGGATCCACCGCCTCCGCCGCCACCTCCGCCCAGCCCGAAGAAGAACCAGCAGCACGCCAAGAAGCACCGAGTCGCGACCCGATGACCGAAGATTTGAAAACGAAAAAAACGTTAATCCTCGATACCGCCCGCGAGATCAAAGTGGAAAAGTGGACACCCGCGGAAATCGATCAATTGCGGCGCCGGCTAGTCGCCGAGTATGGCGAAGCCGGCAAGACCGGTCCGGATTACATCGCCGAAGTGCTGAAAGACGCTGGACACCGCGTCTTGCTGACCTTGCAGGAAGAAGCCGAAGAGCAGTACGAGGAAGAGTTCGAGGATCTGCTGCACTTCAAAACGCTGGAAGACGCCGAGGTCAGCATCATGCGTCTGGACGAGCTGATGCGCAAATTCCGCGAGCAAAACGAGCACGCGGCCGTGGAACGCGTTCTCAACGTGGCGCGTCTCGGCAAGCGCCGCGCGGAGATGATTTCGCGCAATCACAAAGTGGAGCCGCACAAGCGCGACGAAAAAGTGGAGATCGCCAACTGGTTCCGCATCTGGCTGGAGACGCCGGACGCATTCTTTGACTGGCTGGACGTGCGCAAACAGTCGCCGGAATTTCGCGCCAAGTTTCCGCAAATGGAGGACGAGGAATGAGCGCGACGGGCAATCCCGTCCCCGGCGGCGACGCCCTGGAACTTCCGCCTTTTTCGCTCGATATAGAGTCCCTGAATCTTGGCGCGGACGTGAAAGCGGTGGGACTCGAACTAGTCGAAACTGAGAATCGCGAGCCGGTGCGCGGCAAGCAAGCTTCAGAGATCTGGTCGGCGGTCTTCCCTGCCTTGGTCGCAGGCGAGCCGTATGTGTTGGATTTTTTCAGCCACCTAGACCGCGTCAGGGAATTTTGTAAAGCACGTGGAATCACCCTGCGCGAGGCCGCGGAACGGTGCGTCGTGCTACCGCAACCGAGTCAGGACCCTTTGCGTCAAATCTTTGAACGCTTCGAAGGGGAAACGTTTGGGATCCGCGCGGGAGCCGCGGCAAACTCCGCTGACGTGGCTCTCGAGGGCGACCTTTCCAAACGCGGTCTGGACGCTTATCAGCCGGCCTACGCTCGCTACACCTTTTGTGCCATCTGCGAGCCCGAGGACGGTTGGGTTACGCTCTTGAGCGAATCGCTTTGGCCCAGTGAAGTCATCCGGCGACTGCGCCCCGCGGTCCAGCCGTTTGACATACACCTTGCGCGGCCCAACTGAATGTCTTCCTCGGCTGCGACCCACGACGAGGTCCGGGCGTCCAATTGGTTGTTCGATTGCATCTCCAGTGCGGCAAGGGCGGAATAGATTGATCCAGCGCGCAAAAACATGCCTGATCCTGGTGACAGTGGCGGCCATTTCCTGCGGCTGCGGCGGTGGTGCAGCAATCACCGGCCACACCGTAGTCGCGCCAACACAGCGGCCAGTGGCCAAGGAGGCCACCCGCGAAGAGCTTTTGGACCGCTACAACGCCATTGTGTACGGCACGCAATCGTTGAATGCCACCGTGCAAATGAAGCCCACGGCGGGCTCGAAATACAGCGGCGTCATTGATGAATATCATGAAGTGAAAGCGTTTCTCCTCATAGCGCGCCCTGCGCAGATTCGCGTGATCGGGCAAGCCCCCGTGGTCGGCACCACGGTTTTCGACATGACCAGCGATGGAAAAACGTTTCGCGTTTCGATTCCCCCCAAGCATAAATTCATGGTCGGCCCCGTAGCGACGGATCACACGAGCAGCAAGCCCATCGAAAACCTCCGCCCCCAGCACTTGCTGGATGCTTTGCTGTGGCCGGCAATTCGCAAAGAAGAAGCAACGTACCTGCGAGAATTCAACGACGAATCGGCGCGGTACTATGTCTTGACGGTTTTGCGCGGCGGTTATCAAACTGAAGTCCTGCGCGAAATCTGGTTCGATCGCGCCGACCTGCAGGTCGCGCGTTTGCAGACGTTCGGTCCGAAGGGAGTTCTGCTCTCGGATGTTCATTTCTCCGATTGGCAGCCTGTGGATAATCCTGCGTCCCCGGGCGCTCCAGCACCGGCAGCGAATGGTATGGCTCTGTTTCCGCGAGCGATTCGCATCAGTCGCCCGCACGATGACTACCAGCTTGATTTACAAGTCACGAAGATCACGCTCAATGAAGGAATCACAGCCGACCGCTTCAAGCTCGAACAGCCCGAGGGATCGGAACTGGTGCAAGTCGGCGACGCCACGGAGAACAAGCAGCCATGATGGGTGAGCTAATCCTCCGCAATCTGGTGCACCGCCCCATGCGCACGCTCATCGGCGCCATGGGCATCGCCGTGGAAGTCGCCCTGGTGGTCCTGATCGTCGGACTGACCAGTGGCCTTTTGTCCGAAACTGCAAAACGAATAGAAGGCATCGGCGCCGACATTATGCTGCAGCCACCGGGCTCGTCCTACATGTTGGCCTTCAGCAGCGCACCCATGCCCGTCAAGATCGGTGACAAGCTTGCCGAATTAAAACACGTTCAATCGGTTGCGCCTGTGCTCTTTCAGTTCAACACCTCAGGTGTGGAAATCGTTTACGGAATTGAGCAAGAAAGCTTTCGAGCTGTTTCAGGCGGATTTGTCTTCATCCAGGGGCACGATTTGGAGGGCCCCGACGATATTCTTGTGGATGACATTGCGGCGAAGACGAAAAACATACAGGCCGGAGAGACTTACCGCATCTTCGAGCACGACTGGCATGTCGCCGGCATCGTCGAGCATGGCAAAGGCTCGCGTATTTTTGTGCCTCTCGCCACGCTCCAGGATTTGGTGGGTGCGCGGGACAAGGCCAGTGTCTTCTTTGTGAAATGCACGCGCCCCGAACACACCGAGGATGTGATGGAAAATATACGCCACGTTCTTCCCAATTATACCGTCCGGCCCCTCAAGGACTACCTTTCCTTGATGACCTCCACGAATATCCCGGGCCTGGAGACCTTTATCAACGCCATGATCATGCTGGCCATCACCATCGGCCTGCTGGTCATTTTTCTCACCATGTACACCACGGTAATCGAGCGCACCCGGGACATCGGCGTTCTGAAATCACTCGGCGCCAACCACTGGTTCGTCGTGCGCGCTTTGCTTTCGGAATCTGCGGCGCTCTGCCTGCTTGGAGTCGCCGCCGGCGTTGGTCTGAGTTACGTGGTCCGCGCCGGATTCATCTGGAAATTCCCGACGCTGACCATTCTGATCACCTCGGGATGGGTTTTGCGAGCCGCAGGTATCGCGCTCCTCGGAGCGATCTTGGGAGCAAGCTATCCGGCATGGATGGCCAGCCGCAAGGATGTCGTCGAAGCTCTGTCGTACGACTAAGAAACTTTGGACGTGATGCGGGGTTGCTAAGAAAAATACGGCCGTAATGCTCGCAAATAACGATCGCTAAGAACGAGGGATAGCTAGGCACAGATGGGAATCGCAGCTACAATACGGGAACCTGCCAAAGGGCTGATTTTCCAAGGAAATAAGAGCGTGGAGCCGATACTCAAGACAGAAAATTTGTGGAAGCTCTACCGCGCCGGAAAAGTCGAAGTGCCAGCATTACGTGGCGTCAATTTCGAAGTTCAGCCCGGTGAATCCGTGGCGGTCATGGGCCCCTCGGGTTGCGGCAAGTCTTCCCTCCTCTATGTGATCGGCGGTCTCGCGCAAGCCTCGCGCGGCAAAGTCCTGGTGGACGGCAACGACCTGACTTCCCTCAGCGACGGCGCGCGTACCAAGCTCCGCCGCCACAAAATCGGCTTCGTCTTTCAGCGCTTCAACTTGCTCCCCACGCTGACGGCCAAGGGCAACATCGCCATCGCGCAATTCATTCACGGCGATGGCTTCGATCCGCATCGCTTCGATGTTGTCACCCAAATGCTCGGCCTCGCCGGCCGCCTTCATCACAAGCCGTCCGAGCTCTCCGGCGGCGAACAGCAGCGCGTGGCCATCGCCCGCGCGATCATCAACGAGCCGAAAATTCTGCTCGCGGACGAACCCACGGGGAACCTGGATTCCAAGAATTCGGAAGTCGTGCTGCAAATGCTTCGCCAACTCAATAAAGACCTGGGCCAGACCATCGTCATGATCACGCACAATCCGGAAGCCACCACCTACTTCGATCGCGTCGTGCACATGCGCGACGGCATCATCGTTGACGGAGTGCCCGCGGATTAATATGGCCAGCCTCGGACAAATCCTCTCGAGAACGTTTTTCTGGTCGTATGAGCGTGGCACCTGGCAGTTCGATCTCGCCGTCATTCTGATCCTCGCTTTCGTCCTGGCCACCCCTCGCAACTGGTTTCATGACAAACCCGAGAGTGGCGGCCCGGTCGCCCCCGGCCAGATCCTTAAGATTTCTCAGGAAGGAAACCACGCTACCTATCGCGTGGATGTGCGCGTCCTCGCGCCGCCCACCAAACTCGCGCTGCAGAACGACCTGCACACTGCCTTGCAAGACGCCCTGCCGGAATTGCACAAAGGGAACTTCTCCATTGCCAAAATCGAACCGCTGCGGGATGACCAGGGCGACGTTATTGCTTACCAGGTGGAAATCCACGAGTAAGCACCCGCCCCATGGCCGCTCCGGACAATTCCCTGGTAACGCGGGGGCTTGTGTGCGCATCTCTTTGTGTGTGTTAGGATTCCGAGGAACTGGACGAACCGTTAGTTCTGCATTCCACAGGGGCCGCGTTTGAAGCGTTTACCACTTTTTTTCGCGTTACTCAGTCTATGTTGCGTCGCCGGGACTTATCGAGCCCGCGCCTCGCAGGCAACCACAGCTTGGTCTATCGATGGCGTCCTGGCCATGATGGATCGCTCCGCGCAGGACTTCCACACCCTCACCGCCGACATGGAGCACACCAAGTACACTGCCGTCGTGAAAGATTCCTCCACCGAAACGGGCCACATCTTCGTTCGCCGGGATGAAAAGATGCGCATCGAAATTCTACAGCCCGATCCGCGCACCATCCTTCGAACGGGCGATTCCCTGTTCGTTTTCAACCCCAAGATCAACCGCGTCGAAGAGTATGACCTGGGCAAGAACCGCTCCATGGTGGATCAATACGTTCTTCTGGGCTTCGGCTCGAGGATTGAAAACCTCAAGAAAAGCTATCTGGTGGCTCTCGTCGGCGAAGAAGAACTCGACCACAAGAAGACCGTGGTCCTGGAGTTGACCCCAAAAGCCGAGCAGGTTCGCAACCAGATCATCAAAATCCACATGTGGATTGACCAGGCTTCCTGGATGCCGCTTCAACAGAAGTTTTTTGAAGCTGGCACCGGCGACTACTTCCAGTTTCATTACCTCAACGAGCTAAAGAACCTGAAAATTCCCGACGCCAAGTTCAAACAGGATTGGCCGAAAGGGGTCAGCCGCGTAAAGCCCCACGCCTAATTTTTCTGGCCGGCGGCCCGCCATAAAGCATTCCACTGGCACACTGCTGTGCGGGAACGGTAGGTATTTATGCTGCGCCCGTCTATTTAGCGGCCGTGCGCTCCTGCGCGAGCAACTGCTCCTTGCGCGAAATCCCCCACCGGTATCCCGCCAGCGCGCCGTCTTCGCGAATCACCCGATGGCAAGGCACGACGATTGAAACCGGATTGGTAGCGCAAGCCCGTGCCACCGCTCGCACCGCTTTGGGCTGCCCCAGCGACCGCGCGACCTGCGAATACGTCCGCGTCCGGCCTCGCGGAATCCGCTGCAACTCCTGCCACACGCGTCGCTGGAACGCCGTTGCCTGCAAGTCCAGCGGAAGCTCCATCCGCGGCTGCTTGCCCTCGATGCGCTGGACAATCTCACTCACCCAGCGCTGAAACGCATCCGGCGCCGGCGCAATTTCCGCCCGCGGATATTCTTCGCGCAATTCTGAAATCAGCGTGCTCTCCGCGTCACCGAGATAAACCGCCGAAACGCCGCGTTCCGTAGCCGCCACCAGAACTTTCCCAAGCGGCGATTTCGCAATCGTGTATCCGATCTTCATACCCTTTCCTCCCTTTTGATACGTCGCCGGCGTCATCCCCAACTGCGCATTGCTGCGCTCGTAGACGCGGCTTGATGATCCGTAACCAGTTTCGTACAACGCATCCGTGATGTTCTTTCCCGCGCGCAGCATCGCTTTGAAGCGCTTGACGCGCAGCGCTTCCGCCAGCTCACGCGGTTTAAGTCCCGTCACCTGCAGAAACGCCCGCCTCAGCGTCGCTTGTGTCGTCCCCAGCGATTTGGCGAGAGCTCCCAACCGCACACTCTCTTCACTGGACTCCGCGAGTTGCCCCGCCGCCCGCCGCACCAGCGCAACCGGCCCGGAAATCTCATTCGGTTTGCAGCGCAGGCACGCCCGAAACCCCTGCTTTTCTGCCTCTTCCCGCGTGCGGAAGAAAACCACGTTGCGCCGCAGCGGCCGCCGCGCCGGGCACGATGGCCGGCAGTAAATATGCGTCGAGCGTACCGCCAGCACGAAGGCGCCGTCCGCGCGCGAATCCCGCGCCAGCGCAGCCTGCCAGTAGCGCGCCGCGGCGTACGCCGAAATGTTTTGTCCGATGCTTGTTTGTGTTTGGCTCATGTTCGACCCGTCCAAAATAACGCAGGCAGGAAAGCAAATCTATCCGGAAAGGTTCAACAAAAAAAAATAGACGGATTCCTTCAAAAAGAAAGGTGATCAGGCTTCGCCAGTCGCAGGCATACCCGCTTTCACGCGCGCCCGCACTGGATGCGGCGCGCTGATCACCAGGATAACCGCGGTGAGGATGACGGCGGCAGCAAGCACCGTCCGAAGCGTAATCGTTTCACCAATCAGCAGCCAGCCCAGGAACAGCGCCACCACCGGATTGACGAACGCATACGTCCCCACTCGTGCTGCTGTGCTCTTCTGTAGAATGTAGATGTACGCGCTCAAGCCGATTCCGGAACCAAACACGATCAAATACCCGAGCGCCAGCCAGGAACGCAATGAAATCGCCGCGAAATGAAGCGCGTGAAATTCCCCCGTCAGAAATGCACCAATCAACAGTGTGACGCCTCCCGCCAAACTCTGCATGGCTACCCCCAACATCGCCGAACTCGGCATCCCACCATGCTTTGAGTAAAGCGATCCGCACGCCCACGCAAACGAAGCGAAAACCAGCATGCCGGCACCGCGTGGATCCGCGCGGCCGGAACCTCCCAAGTGCGCCGGCCCGACCAACAAGACCAGCCCTGTAAATCCAAGCGCAAGTCCCGCCACCACCCGTGCCACCGGCCGCACGCCCCCAGGACGCAGCCAATCCACAATCACCAGCCACAGCGAGACCGTCGCCACCAGCAGGGCCGCAATCCCCGAGGGCACCGTCTGTTCCGCCCAGCAGACTCCCCCATTCCCCACGAACAGCAGCAGAACCCCAGCAATCGTAGCCGTCCGCCAATTCCCGGCAGTAGGTCGGATGCCGGTCTTCCACCGGAAGATGGGATATAAAACGATCCCTGCAGTCAGGTGCCGCAATCCGGCAAGAATCAGGGGCGGGAACGATTCGACCCCCACCCGAATCCCGAGATACGTCGAGCCCCAGACGATGTAAACGGCGGCAAACGCGAGCAGAACCATCGGCGACATGCGAGCAGCAGGGTGCGTCGGAAGCGCTGAACTCTCCGCGGTGCTCGACTCGCTGGATTCTGTCGTACCCATCGCTCAGCCCTGCCCTCTTACAAGTAGCCTCGCAACCTTAGACTGTCGAGAACCATATTGGTTGAGTCCTCCGCGCTGGAATCCACAGAATGTTGTGTAGAACTGCGGGTACTATAACTAAGTGTTTGAAGTTAAGACACTTCCTGCGTTTTCCACAGGTTGACGTTCGTCCCTTCTAATGACATTGTATCGCTCCACACCTCACCGGTGCGGACGGGGCAATTCCAGAAAGTCAGTTTGGCAGTTACGTTTGCCGGGCCAGAGCCAGCGATGGTGAAGTGGCGTCTCTGAGGGCGACATGAGCGCGAGGAAGCACGCGATTCCATTGGAATCTTGGCCAGCCAAACCGGCTGCAGAGCCACGCGACGCCAAACCTTCGCCGCAACAGCAGCCAATAGCCGACCCGTTGCCCAAGCCTGCGCTGCGGCTCACGCCACTTTTGGCCTCCCCGGCACCTCGGCGTTTCGTTCGCGTCCCCACCCACGCGGTCGGCGTGCACCCCGAGCATCGCGAATACCCGCGCGCCACGCTCAAACTTCCTCTGCGCCTTCGCGGAGTCGGCGGCGTGCCCGAAGACTTTCCGATTACGCTCGTCACGCGCGACATCAGTTCCACCGGCGTTTATTTTCTTTCTCCCAAGCAGCTCGCCACCGGCACCTCCATCGAGCTCGAAATCGTTCTCGTAAGCAAGCCCATGGGACTCGGAAACGTGGTCGCTGCCACCATGGCGCATGTGTGCCGGACGGAGCCCGCTTCCATGCCCGGTTGGTACGGCATTGCCGCGTCATTCGATGACGTTCAGTTCGACCGCGACGACCGCGTTCCTTCCCGCTTTCTGAAACCGTAAAACTCCTTCACCGAACAACAGAAGCCTTTTGCGCCTTGCTCTGCGTCCCCTGCGCGTTCATTGCGGGCGCAAGCCCGTGAAATACTTCTGCTACTCTAGATGCCGATGTCCACAAGACAAAAACAACCGATCGAAGGCGTGCTCTTCGACTGGGATGGCACACTAATCAATTCTTACCACGCCGATTCCTCCGCATACTTGGCCATGTTCAAGGAAATGGGCATCGCTTGGGGAATCGAGGAGCTGGAGAAACACTATTCACCCAACTGGTATCACGTCTATCGCGCCGCGGGACTGCAGCGAAGCCGTTGGAATGACGCCGACCGCGCCTGGCGCGCGCATTACGCCAAGCACCGCCCGAAGCTGATTGCCGGAGCACGCCGCATCCTGGCCAGACTGGCTAACGCGCATCACCTGGGCCTGGTCACCAGCGGCGATCGCGACCGCGTCACCAAGCAATTGCACGAATTTCGGCTCACAAGCATCTTCGCCGCGCGCGTCTGCAGCGGCGATACGCTGCGGAAGAAGCCTCATCCCGAGCCTCTGCGCCTGGCCCTGCGCAAAATGCAATTGGATCCGCTTGCTTGCGTATATGTCGGCGACGCGCCTCAGGACATTGAGATGGCGCGGCGCGCCGGCGTGCGCGCCATCGGCGTGCTCGGTCCGTTTCCCACCGAAAAGCGTCTGCGCGCCGCCCGTCCGGACTTTCTCCTCGAATCGCTCGAAGAACTCCCGGACGCGCTGAAGCGCCTGGCTCTGTAACCGCGCTGCAGTTGAATTCTCTCGGGTCTATGGTTTGACAGGAGTTTCTGTTGCAGACGGCGACGGAACGAACGGCATCGCGGCCAGTGGCTTGAAATCCGTCCACTTGATCACAATACGCACCGGGATCTGCAACTCCTTGATGCGCAGCGTGTCATCCGACCGCGAGTAGTCCGGAAACCAGTATTTTCCGTCCACGTTCTCGCGATACGTTTCGAACAGGCTGAAGGGCAATGCCGCGACGGTCAGCATGTCGCCCTGATCCGTCACCCATTTTCCGTACGTTTTCACCACTTCCAGATATTTGTCGTCCACCCACACAATCCCGTCAAAATTGGCTCGCTTCCGCTCCACGGTCTTGGCCTTCACCTGAAATATGTAGCAATCGACTTCGTCCACCTGTTCTTTGCCGAGATACTTCAGGTCGTAATTCTTGAGCTGGCCCGTGGTGAGCGGATAGGGCGGAACTTTTTGCAATCCTTCCAGGTCTTCCGGGCGTATATAAAAATGCTGCAGCGTGGACACCGGCTTTTCGATGACTTTCTCGAAATATTTTCCGTCCACATCCCGCGCCGGCTGAGTCACCATCTGGAACTCTCCCGATGGCTTTCCATCGGGGCCAAACTCCTGAATGCGCACCGTTCTCCGGTACATGTAGCGCGTCCGCGCCTGCAGATATTCGTCTTCTTTTTCCGAAAAGCGCTTGATGATTTCGGCTTCCGGAAGCGACGGCGGCGCCGCAGGCTCCGGCTCATTTCCTATACGCGAAACGTGATGCTCCGGCGGAGGCTCCAGCGGCCCTTGCGGCGCATCTTGCGCCCGCAGCGGCAATCCTGCGGCGAGAATCGCGCAGACAAGAACGGCTCCCCTCCGAAGGAAGGAAAGGCATTTGCCGAATGAAAATGGTTTGCCCTGGATCATGTCAAATTGGATGCGTGTAACTCCCCGCCGGGCAGCTTGCCGCGGACTGGCGATGCAAGAGTCTAGCGTATTTGCCGCAAGCGTCCCTAGAGGAACACGCGACACGAGACGGTCGAAGAAGAATCGCAAGCTCTCTGCTACAATTTTCGGGGCTTGTGAGCGAACCGAAACAAGCGAAACGCTATTTCGTCTCGGGCATGGTCCAGGGCGTGGGCTTCCGTTATTTCACCCAGGACGCCGCCGAGGAACTGCGCATCACCGGCTATGTCCGGAACCTTCGCGATGGCCGCGTGGAAGTTTTTGCCATGGGCACGCCGCACCAGCACGCCCAGCTTCGTACGCTACTCGAACGCGGGCCGCGCTTTTCGAGCGTCAGCGAAGTCCAGGAAGAAGACTCCGTCCCGGACTCCGAATTTGCCAATGGATTTCTGATCGCTCCAAGTGCTTGAAACCGGTCAATTGAAATTCAGTCAGCGAACAGGAGACGTTTGCATGGACGAACTGAAGAAGCTGATTCGCGAAGTCCCGGACTACCCGAAACCCGGGATTCGTTTTTACGATCTCACTACCCTGCTGAAGGACAAGCAGGGCTTTCACTCCCTGATCGACCAGCTTTGCGGCCACTATGATGGCCGCACCATTGACATCGTCGCGGGAATCGAGGCGCGCGGTTTTATTTTTGCTCCGGCCTTGGCGTATCGCCTCAACGCCGGCTTTGTTCCGGTTCGCAAGCCGAATAAACTCCCGGCCAAGACCGCCAGCATTTCTTATTCCTTGGAGTACGGCAAGGATTCGCTCGAAATCCACGAGGACGCCATCAAGCCCGGCCAGCGCGTCATCATTTGCGACGACCTACTGGCCACCGGCGGCACCGCTGTGGCCACGGCCAAGCTGATCGAGAAGCTTGGAGGTGTCGTGGAAGGCGCCGCCTTTGCCGTCGAACTTACCTTCCTCAACGGCCGCAGAAAACTGTCCAGTCTGGACGTTTTCTCCCTGATTCAGTACGACAATTAGGATATCGTTCTCGCGCTGTAACTTTTCACTCCGCACGTCATCTCACGAGTCGGGAGGCCATCATGGGAGAAGTGATTCATACCGCTCGAATCCGCCTGGTGCAGAAGAAGCGCCCCTTCCGCGACGCATACATCGAAGGGTTTGAAGAGCCGCTGCATTTCGGCACGCACGGCGGCTACGCCAAGTACTACGGCGTGAAAGACAGCGAGCCGATGCCCACCACCATCGATCACGTCATCTCCGCCCTCGCCGGTTGACTGACCGGCACACTTGCCGGCGCGCTGGAAGCGCGCGGAATCCCCGCAGCAAATCATCTCGAAGCCGACGTCGAAGGCCGCATCGAAGCCGATGACAAACTCTTCCGCATCGCCGCCGTGAACCTGCGCTACAAACTGAAGATCCCGAAGGGCAAGCGCGCCGAAGCCGACCGCGCTCTCGCGCATCACGAAAACTCTTGCCCCGTCCACATGAGCATCAAAAAAGGCTTCGAAGTAACCTGGTCCGCCGACGTCGAAGAAGTATAAATCCTACTTGCGGCCACGCTGCCACGGCAGTGAAACTGATCGAGCAACTTGACGGCACGGTGGAAGTCCCCGCCTTTGCCTTTGAGTTCACTTTCCTCAATAGCCGAAAGATAAAGTAATGAATGGTCTTGATGTTTTCTCGCTGATTCAGTAGGACAATTGAGTCCACAAGGACGTGGCACTGGAATGGGTAGGCGGAATGACGGCAGATGAGCTTAACGCTATCGAGAGATTCCCGGTCATCGCTGAAGAATTCTGTCATTTGATCGACGATTGCGACAACGCCAATCGCAAACAGCTTGTGCGGGAGCTCGCAATGCATCTCGCGAGGCTATGCGAAGTGGCGGTACGCTTACCGCAGGTGGATCCTGCTACAAACGGAGTTGCCCACGCGCCTGAAATCGTCGCAGCCCACACAGAGGAATGGACAAAGCTATCAGGTAGTCTTCGGCAGATCCTTGGACCTTTGGACGGTTACTGGGAAGTTTTTGACCCGACTCAAAAGGAAAAACCGATTTTTTGCTCTCTCGCCATTGATATTGCTGAAATCTATCTTGATCTGAAGGACGCGCTGAAGCTTCTGAAGAGCGGCGCAGCCCTAAACGATATCCACTGGGAATGGCGCTTTGATTTTCGCTCACATTGGTCAAAACATGCAGCGAGCGCCCTTAGAGTGATGTTCCTCATCTCAGACCTTGCGTGAGGAACTTCTTCTCTGCCGGATGGCTTCGAAGAGCACAACGCCTGCGGCGACGGATACGTTGAGCGACCGCACTGGGCCAGTCGTGGGCAGCTTAACCACAAAATCGCACCGCTTGCGCGTCAACTCGTGCAGGCCTTTGCCTTCGCTGCCGAGAACGATACCGGTCGGCGAGGTGTAATCCACTTCCGTGTAATTCTTGTCCCCGTCTTCATCCAACCCCACCAGCCAGTAGCCCGCTTCTTTCAATTCCTCCATCGTGCGCACCAGGTTCGTCACCTTCGCGACCGGCAAGTGCTCCAGCGCCCCCGCCGACGCCCGCGCCACCGTATCCGTCAATCCCGCCGCGCGCCGCTCCGGAATCACCACGCCATGCGCCCCCGCCGCCAGCGTCGTTCGAACAATCGCCCCCAGATTGTGCGGATCTTCCACGCCATCCAGCAGCACGATCAATCCCATTCCCCCGTGGTTCCCATTGGCCCGCGCCAGAATGTCTTCCAATGTCGCCGCCCTGCGCGCCGCGGCTAGCGCGACCACTCCCTGGTGATCTTTCGAATCCGCTATCCGGTCCAATTGCGCGCGATCTTCAAAGCGCACCGGAACGCCCTGCTTCCGCGCCAGCTGCACGATCTCCTCAACGCGCGTATCCTGCCGCCCCTTGGCGATGGCAATACGGTCAATCGGCCGCTGCGCCTCCAGCGCCTCCTTCACCGCATGAATCCCCGTCAATCGGTCCATAGAGAAATCAGTCTACAGGCGCCCGCCCGCCGTTAAAAGGAATTGGTAGAACAGGCACTCCTGCCTGTTCCCGCCCCTCAAGGCAAGTCGCCAGCATCCGCCTCGCACACTTATTCCAGCGCCAAACAAAACTCCAAAATCCTCGCCCGCGCCGACTTCACCCCAACCGCAAACCCCAACCCCGCCGCTTCATCCAGCAACAAAATCACCCGATCCAATTCCCCCTCCCCCGCCCGCCCTGCCAACGCCAATCGAATCGGATGAAACAGCTCCCGCCCCCGCAAATCCATCCCCTCCTTCAACCTCGTAACGATCTCCTTTAACCGCTCCGAATCCAGCGCCCCACCCTCGAGCAGCTGCAAAGCCACCTCCCGAATCACCTCACGCGCCGCATACCGCGAAAGCACAGCATGGCTCTCCACCTTGCCGAGAATTTCCCCCGCATCATAATGAAAAACAAGCGCGAGTAGCTCGCTCAGTGCCGTACGATCCGCCGCATGTCCGCCCAGTAGCGCCGCAGCGCGGTCACACCAAGCCACCTGTTCCGGCGTCGGCTCAGTCGCAAGCCATACCCGTTCCCGCAGAATCGCCAGAACGTCAGCCGCGCCATACGGGTTTACCGCTGATGTAGACTCCTCTGGGGCATCGCCAGCGTGCATGAGGGGGATTGTAGCCTAGCGTCCCCCTCTTCGCCCTGCCGCCGATTTTCCAGCTCGGCAACTTTTCCTTGACGGACCTTCATTTTGAGCCTACGATTTATTCAGGAAAAAGTGTGGAGTGCGGCAGCTCTGCTGCCGCTTTTTCATTTTCAGCCCTGGGTTTACCGCAGACAAGTAAGGCTCCCCTGCACCCAATCACATAGGGCTGCCCCCGAACTATGTCAACCTGTAAGTCTTTTAGGAGCAACAGTTACAAGATTGTCCGCAAGTGTTGATTCTAAACCAGTTACAGAAACGCTAACTCATTTGGAATCAACACTTACAAAAAAACGGGGGAGGGGGTGGGGGGTAGCGGGATGCCATTCGCATCCCATTCTAAATACGGATGGACTGTTTAACGGGAGACAAGTGTAGCCACAACATGCGCCGCGATGGCCTCACCGCGGCCGATGGCGTCCACGCCTTCATTGGTCTTGGCTTTGAGGTGAATCTTCTCCGCCGGCACGCCGAGCGATTTTGCCAGCGCCTCGCGCATCCTGGGAAAATGCGGACCAAGCTTCGGTTTCTCCGTGATCACCACGGCATCCACGTGCTCAATCACAAAATGTTTTTCTTCCAGGAGTTTCCGCGCGTGCTCCAGAAACAGCAAGCTGTTCGCGCCCTTCCACTTCGGATCCGTGTCCGGGAAATGCGTCCCGATATCCCCGAGCCCCGCCGCCCCCAGCAACGCATCGCAGAGCGCATGCGCCAACACGTCCCCGTCGGAATGGCCCACCGGCCCTTTTTCAAACGGCAGTTCGATCCCGCCGACAATCAGCTTCCGCCCCTCCGCCAGCCGGTGCAGGTCGTACCCGATGCCGCAGCGCGTGCTCACGATTTCTTGCGCTCGCGCTCGAGATAAAATTTCGCCAGGTCCATATCCGCCGGCTTCGTGATTTTCATGTTGCGTTCCGACCCGAGCACCACATGCACATCATGTCCCATGCGTTCCACGAGCCCCGCCTCGTCCGAGGCACTCACGCCATCGGCCTGCGCCCGCGCAAACGCTTCTTTCAGGAGCTTCGTCGCAAACGCCTGCGGCGTCTGCGCCAGCACCACGCGCTCCCGCGGAATCGTTCCAATAATCAACGCCACGTCCTCCGGCAAACTCGCGCGCTTCACTTCCTTCACCGTGTCCATCGCTGGAATTCCCAGAATCGCCGCCTCGCACCGCCGCGCTTCTTCAATCACGCGCGTAATTTGCTCCGCTGTCACGAATGGCCGCACCGCGTCGTGCACCAGAACAATTTCCGTGTCTTTCGGAACCTCGCGCAGCGCCTCCGCCACCGAATCCTGCCGCGAGTCGCCGCCCTTCACCACACGCACGGCTTGCTTGAATTTTTCCTCTGCGATGCGTTCTCGCAACCGCGCCACCTCATCCGCCCGCGTGGCCACAATGATGTCTGTCACCAATGGACAAGACGCGATGCGCCTCAAACTGTGAATCACGATCGGAGTCCCATCCAGTTCGAGGAACTGCTTCGGCGTCTCCGCGCCCATGCGCGTACCAAGCCCAGCGGCGGGAAGAATGGCGGCGATTCGGCTCATCGTTGGAGCGGTTCCGGCCCTGTCTCGTCAAGGGGGGATTCGCAAACTTCAGAGTGTACCTCAAGGAAGGGTAAGGAGCGAAACGACGGTATAGCGATTTAGAGCACGTAAAGCCGCGGCACGCGCTGGCTCACCGCGCAAAGCAGATCCGAGGTTACCGTCCCGATGCTGCGCGCCACGAAATTTGCCAGCAGCGATGCTGTCCCGTCCGTACCGTAAATCGTCGCGGCATCGCCGATCTCTGCGTCCGGCACATCGGTAACATCAATCATCGTCACGTCCATCGAAATAATACCAACGATGGGCACCAGCTTCCCGCGCAGCAGCACGTTGCCGCGATTTCCCAGCGAGCGGTGAATTCCATCGCCATACCCCGCCGCCAGCACGCCGATGCGCGAAGGCCGCTTGGGCACAAAGGTCGCGTTGTACCCGACTCCCGCGCCCGCCGGCACATTGCGCATGCTGATGATCCGCGAGCGCAAACTCATCACCGGCTTCAGCGGCAACCGCTTCTCCGCTTCTTCGCGCATTTCCATGGGATCGTAGCCAGGGTGGTAGCCATACAAAATTGCTCCGGGCCGCACCATGTCCGCCCAGGTCTCTGGACGCGTCACAATCGCCGCGCTGTTCGCCAGATGTATGATGCCCGGATCAACGCCGAGCGCGCGCAGCCGTTCCACCGCGCCGTAGAATCGCTCCTCTTGCTCGCGCGTCTGCTGGCCAACAGCAGTGTTGGTGAATACTTCCGAAGACGCAAAATGCGAAAAAATTCCCGTGAGTTCCAGGTGCTTGCACTTCCCGAGCTGCCGCGCAAAACATTCCACGTCGCTGGCAGCAATGCCCAGCCGGTTCATCCCCGTATCAATCTTCAGATGAAACGGAACGCGCTTTTTGCCGCCGCGGCGCCCCGCCGCCCGATCCAGCAGTGCCAGTTGCTCGCAGCGGTGAAGCACCGCCGTCAGGTCGTGCTCCACCAGACGCATTTCTTCTCCCGGCACGAAGCTCGTGAGAATCAAAACCGGCTTCCGCACGCCAGCTTTTCGCACCGCAATGCCTTCATCCGTGCAGGTCACGCCGAACCAGTCCGAGCCCGCCTTTTCGAGCGCCTTGGCCACTTCCGGGCCGCCGTGCCCGTAGCCATTTCCCTTCACGATGGAGAGAATCTTGCGCGGCGTCTTGCGCTTTTCTTCCGGCGGATTGACGTACTTCCGAATCGATTGGAAATTGTGCGTCAGCGCGCCGAGCGAAACCTCCGCCCATACCGGGCGCCTCACATCTTTGCGGGGACTCTTCTGTGTGCCTGCCATGTGCCTTCCGAAAAAAATAGTGTACGCCATCCAAACGGCATCCGCCGACAGCCACATTGGCTGCAGCGTGAAAGACAACCCCTGTTCGTATGTGCAAGTGGAGCACCAGAGCTGGCCCAAGCTCCGCTCAAAGTCCAGAATGCGTCAAGCAAAGGTAAAGTTAGCTGCTACATCGACTTAGGAGGAGCAATGATGTACCACGCGTTTCGCTCAAGCTGCGCCCCGCCGTCGTTGGTGTGGTCAGACGCCCTCGCTGTGGCTGGCACGCCGCAGGTGTGCAGCAATTACATATCTTCAGGGGTGAATTGGGAGAAGGCGTCCGGCGCGGCTTCTTCGAAGCGCGTGAACCGGCTGCGAAACACGAATTTCACCAGGTCAGTCGGCCCATTGCGCTGTTTCGCGATCCGGAGCTCCGTCTCTTCCCGTTCCTCCGGAGTCGCGCCCGCCTTGAAAAAATGTGGCCGGTAAATGAACATCACCATGTCGGCGTCCTGTTCAATGGCGCCTGATTCGCGCAAGTCGGAAAGCTGCGGCCCGCGCTCATCGCGTTCCGGCGCGCGCGTCAACTGGCTCAGCACCAGCACGGGGATTTGCAATTCCTTGGCAAGTCCTTTCAACCCGCGCGAAATGCTGGAGACCTCTTCCTGCCGGTTTCCAAAACGCCCTCGCGCGGTGATGAGCTGAAGATAATCCACCACCAGCATGGACAACCCCTTGTCGCGCTTCAGTCGCCGTGCCTTCGCTCCGATCTCCAGCACGCTGATCGAGCCCGCATCGTCAATCCACAGCGGTGAGGACGAAATGGTTCCCAGCGATTCCGTCATGCGCCGCCAGTCTTCTTTGCTCAAATGCCCGGTGCGAAACTTGTGCGCGTCAATCTGCGCCACGGACGCCACCAGCCGCTGCAGTAGCGATTCCTTGGACATTTCCAGGCTGAACATGGCCACCGGGTGTCCGCCGCGGATCGCAATGTTCTCCATCAAATTCAGCGCCAGCGCCGTTTTTCCCTGGGAAGGCCGCGCCGCCAGAATCAAAAGCTCCGACGGCTGCAAGCCCGACGTGAGTTTATCCAGCTCCGCATAGCCTGTCGGGATTCCGGTGATGCTCTTGCCTTCTTTGAATATTTTTTCCAGCCGCTCGAAGTTGTCGCGGACGATGTCTTTGATCGGGAGCAAGCCCGCGCGAACGCGGTCTTCCGCCAGCGCAAAAATCGAGGACTCCGCTCCATCCAGAATGGCGTCGGCGCCATCCTCGCCTTCGAACGCGCGTTGCTGGATGTTGTGCGTGGTGTGAATCAGGTTGCGGAGGATGGCCTTTTCTTTGACGATCCGCGCGTAATGCTCGATGTTCGAAACCTTGGGCATGCCGTCCGCAAGCGACGCCAGGTACGGCGCGCCCCCGGATGCTTCGAGTTCACCCTTGCGGTGCAATTCTTCCGTCAACGTAATCAGGTCGATCGCCTGCTGGCTCTCCCCGAGCACGATCATCTGCGTAAACACCCGCCGGTGCTGGTCCAGAAAAAAATCTTCCGGCCGCAGATGTTCGATCGCCGGATTCAGCGCGTGGTTATCAAGCAGAATCGCGCCCAGCACGGAACGCTCCGCATCCAGATTATTCGGGAGTGGATTCTCAAGTGTGGTATCAACCGGCATGTGCGTTCGCTTTATATTCGCCTATAGTCATTTTTGTAGCACAAGCTCCACCAGAGAGCAAGCGTAGAAATTTTCATGCCGTTACAAATTTTTGCTTGTTCGAAGTGATGCCGCATTGTGCGTGGGACTTACGCGCGCGTCAACCGGAGTGCCTGTGCATCGTGTCGGAAATCTCTGCAAAACTTTTTCAGCACAAAAAAGTACGGGCATCCGTCGCAGCGGATGCCCGTAGAATTGCAATAAATGTGTTGCGCCGAAAAAAACTACGCTTCTTTTTCCACGCTGACTTTGATTTGCGCGGTTACATCGCGGAACACCTTGATGGTCACGGGAGCTTCACCAATCGTCTTGAGCGGCTCGGCCAGTTGCACCTGGCGCTTATCAATCTTGAAGCCCTGCGCGGCCAGCGCCTCCGCGACGTCCGCGGTCGTCACCGAACCGAACATCTGGTCGTTCTCGCCGGTCTTGCGGGTGAACTTGATCGAAACGCCGTTGAGCAATTCGGCCTGCTTCTGCGCGGCCTCCAGCTCCGTGGCGGTTTTCTTGGCCAGTGAAGTGCGAATGCGCTCGATGGCTTTCAAGTTGCCCGCGGTCGCTTCGACGGCCAGCTTCTGTGGCAAAAGAAAATTACGCGCGTAGCCCGGCTTCACCGTGACCACGTCGCCGCGATGTCCAAGCTTTTCGATGTCTTCCTGAAGAATGATTTGCATGTCTTCTCTCTAAGCTCCTGTTTCTTTACCCCCGTGGGGGCTTATGCCTTCGGCGCTTCCGCGGCGGGCGCCGGTGTTACCGGAGCCGGCGTTGGTGTCACGGGAGTCGTGTGCGCGGGCGCGGTATGAACCGGCGCTCCCGGCACGACCACGCGCGGCGCTTGCGTGCCCGCGGCGCTACCCGCAAACGGCAGCAACGCAATGTTGCGCGCGCGCTTGATGGCTACGCCCAGCCAACGCTGATGACGCGAGCAAACGCCCGTCATGCGCCGAGGCAGAATCTTTCCGCGCTCCTGGACGAATTGCGACAAAATATCCGCGCGCTTGTAATCAATGAAGTCCATCTTCTCGACGCAGAACTTGCAAACTTTCTTCTTGCGGAAATACTGGCGCTTCCCGCGCGGACGTCCGCCGGGACCTCCCGGACCACCGCCACCCGGTCCGCCCTCGCGCCGCGGACCGCCATGCCCGCCGCCGGGGCCGCCGTGACCTCCCCCGTGCCCGCCTTCCCGCCGCGGTGCTCCACCGGGCGCTGGTGCTTGCTTCTGTTCCTCTGCCATGACTGCCTGCCTTTCAAGGGTGATCGCGGCCGGGCCGCGCTCCATTCCGTTGTCACTCCGAAAAATCCAGAGGCGATTCTCGAATCAAAAAACTCGTTCACCGCGCGCAGGTTCAGCTTGCGGCGGCTTGCTCCGAAGCTGCCACTGGTGCCGGTGAGGGCGTCGGCGGTGTGGTGCGGCGCGGACGCCGCGCAGCGCGCTTCTCGCGCTTCTGCGTGAGTTTCTTCTGCCGCTTTAAGTCTTCGTCCAGGCGCACCGTCAGATATTTGATGACCGTGTCTTGCACGCGGAGGCGGCGCTCCAGCTCAGAGATCAGCTCGGCATGCGTGGTGTGAATCTGCTGATACACGTAGATGCCCTCGCGATGCTTTGCCACGCGGTACGCCAGCTTGCGCGTGCCCCAGTGTTCGGTCTTTTCGATCTTGCCGCCCTTTTCCGCGCACGTGTGCTCGATGAGCGTGAGGATCTTCTTGATCTCGTCTTCCGGCGTTGCCGGACGCGCAATGAAAATCAAATCGTACAAACGCTCTTCCATAACGTCCTCTTTTCCTGTCGGCCCCGGCTGTGCCGGAGCCACTTCAAATCATCCCCCGGGTAAATCGCCCGGCAAATTCGTTGCTACTTCGTGTCCGGCTCTTCCGCTGGCGGAAGCTTTCGCCGGTTGTACTTCGTCATCGCGGCGTCGAGCCCCTGCTTCAGGATCATCTCTACCGCGTCGCCGGCCTCGCCGATCATTTCCGCCGCTACTTCCAATTCCGCTTTCTTCATCGGCCGCAACACATATTCTTTGCGGCTGCTCAGCGGATGATCCGGCCCACAACCGAGCCGAAGTCTCGCAAATTCCATGGTCCCAATCGAACCGATTACCGACTTCGCGCCGTTGTGGCTTCCTGCGCTGCCATCAGGATGAATTCGAATCGTCCCTAGCGGCAACTGCGCCTCGTCCCACATCACGAGCAAGTCTTTAGCTTCCAGTTCGTACTTTCCCAGCAGCTCCCGCACGGAGATGCCGCTGAGATTCATGTACGTCTGCGGCTTTGCCAGGACCACGTCTTCCCCGGCAATTTTTCCGCGGCCCACCAGCGCCTTGCCCTCGGGCCGCTCGACGCGAATCCCGCCGCGATTCGCCAGTTCGTCCACCGCCATAAAACCCAGGTTATGCGGCGTCCACTGATACTCCGGATCGGGATTCCCAAGTCCGACAATGAGCCGCATCGCCACCTGTTTTAGTTTTCAGTTGTCAGTCTTCGGTTCCCAGTTAAAACCAAACAACTTAAAATACTGCCGACGGCTGAAACTTTGTTCATGACTCCATGCTCTTGGTTCACTAAAACCGACAACCAAGAATTGAAAGCAGCTGACTACCAAATACAGGTTCTGGCTCTTCGTTGATGGCTGAACCGAAAACTGAAAACTGACGACTGACTACTTTTTCTTCTCCGTTTTTTCGGGCTTCTCCGCCTTCGGCTTGGCTTCCGCTTCGGCGCCTTCTTCGCCTTCCACTTCCTTTTTGCCCTTCTTGATGACTTCGGGCTCGGCCGGCGTCGCCGTTTCCGCTGCCACGGCTTCCACGGGCTTCTCTTCTTCGACCTTCAACGCCACGACGTGCGCGAGAACGCGCTCCGGTTCGGTAAGCAACTTCATCTTTTGCGCGTCGAGCGGCAATTCATTGGCGCGCAGCTGCTTGCCGAGCATCAGTCCGCTGACGTCCACCCTGAATTCCGTCGGGATGTCCGCCGGCAAACATTCGATTTCGACTTCACGTGTCACCACTTCGAAAACGCCGCCCTGCACCTTCACGCCGGAAGGCTCGCCAAACGTGTGCACGGGAACCATGACCTTCATGCGAACATCCATGGCCACGCGCAGCAGATCCACGTGCAGCAAGTTGCCGGTAATCGGATCAACGAGCCAATCCTTCAGGATCGCCGGTTCGTGCTTCCCGCCCAGGTCCACCTGAAAGAGTGTGTTGTGGCCGCTCTCGGAGCGCAGAATCGCGCCAACCTGCTTGGCGTTCACCGCCAGCGTGATGGCCGCGCCCTTGCCGCCGTACAACACCGCGGGCACTTTGCCGGTCTGCCGCAGCCGCCGGGCCTCATTCTTTCCGCGCGATGAGCGCGGCGCGCCTTCCACTACGATCTTCTCTGCCATGGCCTTCTTCCCTTCGCTGTAGGACAGGCCTTCTTGCCTGTCCTCTGGCTGCTAAATTCGCGTCAAACTAAGCGGACAGACAAGAATGTCTGTCCTACAAAATCAAATAAAGAGCTCGCTGATGGACGTCTCCTCGTGAATCGAGCGAATCCCGCGCGCCAGCAAATCCGCTACGCTCAATACCTTGATCTTGCCCATCTTCTTCGCCGCTTCGCTCAACGGCACGGAGTCCGTCGCCACCACTTCCACGATCCGCGACTTCTCAATCCGCTCGACGGCCGGCCCGGAGAGTACCGCGTGCGTGCAAGCGGCATAAACTTGTGTGGCGCCTTCGCGAATCAGCGCTTCCGCGGTCTTCACCAGCGTCCCCGCGGTATCAATGATGTCGTCCACGATGAGCGTGCTGCGCCCGCGCACGTCGCCGATCAGGTTCATCACTTCGCTGACGTCCACGTCCACGCGCCTTTTGTCCACGATGGCCAGCGGAGCGTCGAGCCGTTTTGCGAAAAATCGCGCGCGCTCCACGCCGCCCGCATCCGGCGAAACCACCGTCAAGTTCGGCAGGTTCAAGTGCCGGAAATGTTCCACCAGCACCGGAGAACCATACAGGTGATCCACGGGCACGTCGAAATAGCCCTGAATCTGCGGCGCGTGCAAATCCAATGTCAGCGCCCGGCTCGCCCCCGCCGTTTCCAGCAAGTCCGCCACCAGCTTCGCGGAGATCGGAACGCGCGGCTTGTCTTTGCGGTCCTGCCGCGCATAGCAGTAATACGGCAGCACCGCCGTAATCCGCCACGCCGACGCGCGCTTGAACGCGTCAATCATGAGCAATAGCTCGAGCAGGTGGTTGTCCACCGGCGCATGGCACGGCTGCACCACGAACACATCGGCGCCGCGCACATTTTCCAGAATCTGAAAATAAATCTCGCCGTCGCTGAACCGCCCCAGCAGCGCTTTGCCCAGCGGCACATCCAAATGTTTGCAAATACTCTCCGCCAGAATCGGATTCGCGGTCCCCGAGAAAATCTTAAACCGGTCGTCGTTCACGACGCTCGCGCTCCGTGCGATCGCTTAGCAATCGCACACGTACAGGCACCGCTCCCAACAGCTGGTTTCCGTAAATTAGATGGACACAAGGAGACGCTGCGGCTCGACGAACGACGTACGCGCTTTTAGGGCGCGCCCTTCACACTTCGAAAGTACCTCTCGCGCGAAACAGTCTCGCAAACGAAGGTCTGGTCGTGCGGAAACCCAACAGCGGCTCGGCGCGCCATCGCTGGGCTCGGGAAAACTCCAAACACCGCCGAACCGCTACCCGCCAGCGAGGCTTCTGCGGCTCCCCTTCGGAGCAAGGCCCGCTTGATCTGATCAAGTCGGGGGTGCCGCCGGAAAACCGGCCCCTCGAAATCATTCGAAAGGCCGCTTCCCTGCGCGCTCCAGCATAGAGCACAGAACTCAAAGAGTTTAGAGTTTACGGCCGATTTTGTCAATCGCAGCGGTTTGGCCTTCAGCCAGCGGTACGCATCCGGCGTCGGCACATGAATGTGTTTCGGCGAGACGACCAACACGTGCAGTTTTGGAATGTCCGGCAGGGGATAAATCTCATCGCCTTTGTTGGCTCCGAGTGCACGTCCGCCCAACAGAAAAAAGGGCACATCCGCGCCCAGCGATGCCGCAATTTCCAGTAAACGCGCTTGTCGTATTTTCTTTCCAGTCAGTCGGAGATAGCCCAGCAGCGCCGCTGCGGCGTCGCTCGATCCGCCGCCGAGGCCGCGCCCCGCGGGAATCTTTTTCTTCAGCTCGATTTCCACGCCGCCGCCAATCTTGAACTCCCGCCGCAGCGCGTCCACAGCGCGATACGCAAGATTTTTCTCCACCGGTTCGCGCAGAAGCGACTCATTCCCCAAAATCCTCAACGAAATTCCCGGTCGTCGAGAAGTCCCTAACATCAATTCGTCATGCAGCGAAATCGTCTGGAAGATCGTCCGTAGCTCATGAAATCCGTCCGGGCGTTTCCCCAGAATATCCAGGCGCAGGTTGATTTTTGCGTACGCGGGAATGCGGACTTCAGGCATGCGTCTTACTGCGGTTTGGCGTCCGGCGCCACGGACTTCTGCGCCACACGGCGCTTCGACCGCGAAAGCTTTTTCTCGAGTTCCGCCACTTTGTCGGCCTCAATATCCGCCGGCAGCGAGCGCTTCCACTCCACCAGCGACTTTTCCCATTCTGCCGCCGCCAAATCGCTGCGGCCCGTCTTGGCGTAAAGGTCGCCGAGGTGCGCGTGAATCGTGGCGTCATGGCTTTCGCGCTGCACGGCCTGCCGCAGCGCGGTCTCCGCATCACCATACTTGTTCTCTCGAAAATAAATCCAGCCGAGGCTGTCCAGATACGCGCCGTTAAAGGGCTCTTCCTTCAACGCCCGTTGCACCAGGGCCTCCGCCTCATCCAGCCGAATACCCAGATCGCCCAGCATGTAGCCGTAATAATTCAGCACCGGCGCGTTCTTCGGGTTGACGTTCAGCACTTTCTTGAACTGTTCCTCGGCCTTGTCAAAAAACTTTTGCCGCTCGTAAATCGCGCCGAGCAAATACCAAACCATCTCATTGTCGCGCGGCTGCCCCGGCAGGACTTCCGCGGCCCGCGCCGATTCCTCCGCCTCCTTGTAACGGCGCCCGCGCTCGTACACTTGGGCGATGTTCAGGTAAATTTCGCGGTCCCCTTCATTGCCGTGAAGCTGCGCGCGCAATATCTTGACCGCTTCGTCCGTCTGGCCATTCTCACCCAGCAACAGCGCCTGCCCCGCGCGAATTGCGGGATCGGCGGGATATTTCGCCAGCGATTCCTTGCCCTCTTGGAGCGCCTTCGGCAAGTCCTTCGCCGCACGATAGGTGTCCATGATCATCATCCGCGCCTGGCGATCTTCTTCCTCGCCCAAATGGCTCAGTTCTTCGTAGGTATAAACCGCGGCCTGAAAATTTTGTGTGTCGCGATACAGTTGCCCGAGTTGTTGGAACAAAATGGAGAGCGACCTGCGCCTCGAGGGCAACGGCGGCGTTTGCGCCTTGATGCCCGTCACCGCGTCCGACAACACACGAATGGCATCTTCATAGCGGCCCTGCGCCTGGTACAGCATGGCCTCGTTGTACATCACCTCGAGGCTACCCGGCGCATACTGCCTGGCCTTCACCAGATTTTCCTCGGCCTTGTCCAGTTCGTGAAGCTCGCGATAAATCTGCGCAATTCGCAGGTAGACATCCGAATCATCCGGCATTATGTCGGAAATTTTTTCGTAGACGGCCAGCGCTTCCGTGTATTTTTCTTCCGCCAGCAGGGTCTGCCCCAGCCCGCGTTGGTGGCTGGGTTCCGAAGGATCGAGATCCGCGGCCTGGCGATACGCTGCCTCCGCCTTGCTCAGCTCGTGAGCCTGCGTATAGGCGTCTCCCAGCAAATCCAGCAGCACCGGGGTCGGCGAATGCGCCGTGATTCCTTCGAGCAGCGAAACTGCTTCCGCAGCCTTGCCCTCATCCATCAGCAATTGCGTTAATTGCTCCACGGCGGCTTCGTTTTCCGGATCGCTTCGCAGGATGCCGCGCAGGACTTGTTCGGCCTTCTCGTGCTCGTTCTTCAGCCGGTAGAGCCGCGCCAGCCACAGCGCCGATTCCGTATCCGAAGGATCGATACGGTTGATTTCGCGATACTGTTCGATCGCTTTGCTCACCGCTTCCGACTGCCCGTTGCCGGTGCTGAAGTCCCCCAGGCTGCGCAAATAAATTCGCCCCAGCAGCCGTCTCGATTGCACATTGTCGGGATCGCGCTTCAGAATTTCCTGTGCTTCGGTCACTGCGTCGTGGATGCGCTGCGCCTTCCAATACATTTCCGCCAAGCGCTCGCCGATCTCCGCCGACTTGGGGTCCAGCGCGTAGGCCTTTTTGTACGCTTCGATCGCCTGCGTCGCGTATTCCGGCCGGCTGGTCGCCTCATACTGCTGCTCATAAATGTGGCCCAATGTGAAGTTGTAGTAGGCCTCGGAGCGTGCAGAGTCTTTTGCGGAAGAAGCGGATTTAGAGTCTACCGATTGAGCCGCTGTGGCTTGGGGAGATTCGCTGTTCTTCGTGGGCGCGGAATCCGGTGGTGCCTGCGCCATGGCCGCCGTACCGGCCATGCCGAGCAAGATTGAGACAAGGGTAACCCGTCGTAGGTTCATCGTAGCCCCAGAAACGTAAAGTATCCCATGCGGCCGAAACGCGGTCAAAACCGAAAAAGCCGCCGTTTCCAGAGCTTGGGAGCCCCTGTAGCTGAGATGCGCGGAAAGTAGAATGCGTTCCCGCAAAGTTTCCGCTTGACATCCTTCCGTATTTCCGCAATTATCGAAATATGAAGAAGCCCGACCCGCTTCTTGTTACTCGTTCCGCCGACCGCTTCTCCGCGCTCGGCGCGGAGCCGCGCCTGCAGATCCTCCGCCTGCTCCTGGCTACTCACCCGACTGGCATGGTCGCGGGCGAGGTCCAGGAAGAGCTGGCGATTCCCGCTTCGACGCTTTCACACCACCTGGAAAAGCTGAAGCAAGTGGGCCTGGTTAATGTGCGCCGGGAAAGCACTTATTTGTGGTATTCCGCGGACACCGACGCGTTGCGCGAAGTCTTGAACTTCCTCTATGAAGAGTGCTGCACGCGCAGCCGCGCGGTCCCCGCCGAATCCGTCGTTCAAATTTCAAGGGGAACGTCGTGAGCATTCGTTGCGTTGCCCGCACTTTATTGAACGATTGCCTTTGTAGGGGCGCAGCAACGCCGCGTCCGCGTCGGCAAGATATCTCTGTCGAAGGAGTTCGTCCATGAGTGAGCCCAACATTCAAGAAGCAGTGAAACAAAAATACGGCGAAGCGGCCAGGCGCGCCGCCAGCGGCGGCACCGCCTGTTGCGGTGGAGGCGGCGAACTCAGCGGCTGCGACCCCATCACAAAGAACCTCTACGACGAAGCGGAAAAAGCCGGCCTGCCGGAGAAGGCCATCGCCGCCTCGCTCGGCTGTGGCAATCCCACCGCGCTCGCGAAACTCCAACCCGGCGAAATCGTGCTCGATCTCGGCTCCGGCGGCGGCATTGACGTGATCCTCTCCGCGAAACGCGTCGGCCCCACCGGGAAAGCCTACGGCCTGGACATGACCGACGAAATGCTCGCGCTCGCCCGCGAAAATCAGAAGAAGGCTGACGTCGAGAATGTTGAATTCCTGAAGGGCGCAATTGAGAACATTCCCCTGCCGGACGACACCGTTGACGTCATCATCTCCAACTGCGTGATCAATCTTTCCGGTGACAAAGACCGCGTCCTCGCGGAAGCTTTCCGTGTTCTGAAACCGGGCGGGCGCTTGGCTGTTTCCGATGTCGTCGTTCGCGGCGAAGTTCCCGCGAATGTTCGCAAGAGCATGGAACTGTGGGTCGGCTGCATTGCGGGCGCACTGGAAGAGAACGAGTATCGCGAGAAGCTGGCCCGCGCAGGGTTCACTTCTATTGACGTGGAACCAACTCGCGTTTACAAGGTCGAAGAAGCGCGCGAATTCCTGGAAGCGGCCGGCTTGGACGCTGCCGTCGTGGGCCCGCAGATCGATGGCAAATTCATCAGTGCCTTTGTTCGCGCCAGCAAGCCCGCTTCAGCCGCGGCGTGCTGCGGACCAACGTGCTGTCCTTAGGGAATGATGCGGTCATGCCAGCGCACTACAACGTACTCTTTCTTTGTACCGGCAACTCCGCCCGCTCTATCATGGCCGAAGCCATCCTGAACCAAAAAAGCAAGCCGAATTTCACCGCGTACAGCGCCGGCAGTTTTCCAAGCGGCCGCATCAATCCCTACGCACTGAAGCAGCTCGAACTGGCTCGCCTCCCCGTTGCAAATTTGCGCAGCAAGAGTTGGGATGAATTCGCGAAGCCTGGTGCTCCTCAAATGGATTTTGTCTTTACCGTTTGCGATAACGCCGCCAAGGAAGTTTGCCCGCTCTGGCCCGGCCAGCCCATGACTGCCCACTGGGGCGTGCCCGACCCCGCCGTTGTGACGGGCTCGTCCGAGCAGATCGAGCGCGCCTTTCGCGACACCTTCGTCGTTCTCGACCGCCGCATCAGCCTGTTCCTCTCTTTGCCGCTTGCCAGCCTGGACAAGCTGGCCATCAAGAAGGAAATCGACGGCATCGGCCGGCAGTGAAGATCGCTTTTTGCTCGGCCTCTTCTTTATTTCAGGCACGGCATTGCGGCCATCTGCGTCTCTGGCGTGGCATAAGTCGCGCCGTTTTCATCGCTCATCGACAAAAACAGCCAGTCACTCTTTTCTTGCGATGTTCGGCTGAATTCGAACGTGAGTGTCCCCTTCCCGCTGGGCTTGTAGCTCATCGTCCGCTTGACCATGGGATACAAATCTTTGGTCGTGTCTTCCGCCGGCGGCCCGCACTTGACCATCAGGCTCTCTGGCGTCAAGGATGCGACGCCCTGTTCCTCGTGCGCCACTGCGGTGGCCTTGTTCTTCGCTGACCCCCGGCCGAAAATCAGCAATGCCACCAGCCCCAATAGCACAGTTGCGGCAATGAGCCAGGTCTGCTGCGTCATCTGCAATGGAAACGTAGACCTCGTGGCCGGCCTGACGTCGGCAGTCGCCGCTGGCAAGCCCGGACGGTGATCGTCCGCAGCTGCCGTAGAATCCCCCACCTGCGAGGTCCTTGCTTCACCAATGTCCTCGCCCAGCTTCGTCATCCGCATGGCGTCGCTCGGCTCCGATGTCTCCGCCGGTTTCGTCACTTCCGGGGTGTTGGTAGATTCCCGCGGCTCCGCTGTCTTCGCCGCATCCGTTGTTTTCGTATCGTCCATGATGGCCCGCCTTTCCCCCACCCTCTCTCTTCGCATCATCTCCCTGTGTGTCGCTTCCGGCGAGCTTTTCTTCTGTCCGAAGGCGTGTAAGTAACTTTCACCTTAGAACGGGAGCGAGTTCTCAGCGTCTGCCGGCTTTCGTTCCCCTCCGGTCTCGCAGATTTTGCTTTTCTCCTAAACGAACGAAACAAAATGTTGTATAGAACTCCTGGAGGATTCCATGGCCCACTCACGCCGTTCGGGCGTCATCGTTGTCGCCGTGCTTTGCGCCGTTCTACTCAGCGTGCCGTATCTCGGCGCCGCACCTCAGTCTCAGACCGCTTCACCTGCGCCGCAAAAAGTGGCCACGCTCGCCGATTTTTCCTGGCTCGCTGGCCACTGGGAAGGCACCCTCGGCCCGCTTACCGCCGAGCAGGAATGGATGGCACCGAAGAACGGCACCATGCAAGGCTTCTTCCGGCTCACCGACAACGAGAAAACCATCGTCATCGAGCTTTTCACCGTCCGTGAGACACCCGCCGGCATCGAGTTCTACTTCCGCCACTTCTCCCCCGAGCTCAAGCCACTGGAGGAAGCCGAGGCCTACCATCTAGTCTTGTCCAAATCGGACGCAGGCGTCTTTCGTTTCGACAACCCCATCGTCAATCAGCTCAAAGACGCCATCCTCACCAAGGTGAGCCCCGACACCTACATTTCCCACGGCGACATCACCGACGCCAACGGCCAACCCAAGGTGATTGAAGTCACCTACCACCGCGTGAAGTAGCGGCCTTGGCGCGCCCGGAGGTGGCCGATGTGTCGCGCCGATGGCGTCCCGGAGCGTTCCTACGGTGAGCGCGAGGCGCGACGGCTTGACGCATTAACTCGTATCATCTATCCTATGAAAGATACGAGGATGACTATGCGGCTGGCTAAGAGCTTTACGATTGAACCGGACATCAACGAATACGTCGACGAGACAAAGGGCGACCGCTCGGCCAGCGATCGCGTCAACGAACTACTGCGGCGCGCCATGCTTCAGGAGCAATACGACCGGCTGGAAACGGAAGCAGCGGCCTTCTTCAGAGACACCAAGGCCGACCGCGACGAGGCCAGGGCGTTTCAGAAGGCCTCGCTTCGATCCTTCGGCAGGGATTGATGGCGGCGGCACCAGTGGGCTGGTACCCCATGCGCGGCGAGGTTTACATCGTGCAACTGGACAAGCCTCGCCCGGCGATCGTGTTCTCGATCGATCCCATCAACAAGTTTGCTTTGGATGTTTGCGTCGTGGGAATTACCACGGTCGAGCGCAGGTCGTTCAGCATGCGCGTTCCCATTCAGAAAGGCGATGCTCACCTGAATTTTAATTGCTGGGCTAATTGCGATCAGGTGACGACTCTCGAAAAGACATTGCTGAGGTATCCGCCGATAGGGGTGCTGTCGACTGCGACATTTGCCAGAATCGCGGAGCAGGTGAGGATCTGCTTGGGCTTCCTGTGAGCAGCAAGCCGTAGCGGCGCAGCGCCTCTCAGTGCAAGAAATGACGCATGCCGGTAAACACCATCGCGAGATTTAACCGGTCTGCTGCTGCAATCACATCGGAGTCGCGCACGGAGCCACCCGGCTGGATCACCGCCGTCGCGCCGGCTTTGGCGGCTTCTTCCACGCCATCGGGGAACGGGAAGAAGGCGTCGGAGGCCACCACGCTTCCCACCAGCGAGGACTGCGCCTTCATCACCGCGAGCTTCACGGAATCGACGCGGCTCATCTGCCCAGCACCGACGCCCAGTGTCGCGCCATCTTTCGCGAAGACGATGGCGTTGGATTTCACGTGTTTAGAGACTTTCCACGCGAAACGCATCGTACTCATCTGTTCCGGCGTTGGCGCGCGCTTCGTCACCGTGCGCAGCTCGCTGTCATTGATCTCGCCGAGATCCGGCTGCTGCACCAACATGCCGCCGAGTATGCGTTTGAGCTGCAGCTCGCGCTCCGGATCCAAACCTCCCGGGGGCAGTTCAAGCAATCGCAGATTTTTCTTCGCCGCGAAAATAGACTTGGCCTTCTCCTCGAAGCCCGGCGCGGCAATGCATTCCACGAAAAGTTTCGCGACTTCTTCCGCGGTGGCTGCATCCACTACGCGGTTGAACGCCAGCACGCCGCCGAACGCGGAAACCGGATCGCATGCCAGCGCCTTCAAATACGCGTCGAGCAGCGTCGACTGCTCCGCTGTTCCGCAGGGATTGTTATGCTTAATAATCACCGCCGCTGGATTGGAAAACTCCGCGGCCAGGCTTCGCGCCGCTTCCAAATCTACGAAATTGTTATACGAGAGTTCTTTTCCCTGGAGCTGCTTCGCCGCTGCCAATCCTTCCGGCGCGCGTCCCGCAGGAACGTACAGCGCTGCCGCCTGGTGCGGGTTTTCGCCGTACCGCAATTCCTGCTGCCGTCGCAGCGCGATGTGCACGCGTTGCGGCAAAACTGGCTTCGCTTCCAGCGCGACATGCCCCGAAGCCGCTGCCAATCGTTCCAACTCCATCGTGATCATTCCGTCGTATCGCGAAGTGGTGGCGAACACTTTGCGCGCCAGCTCCAGTCGCGTCACCAGCGTCGTCTCTCCCGCAGTCTCCAATTCATTCGCTACGCGCTCGAAATCCGCGGGGTCCGTCACAACCGTTACGCTTTCAAAATTCTTCGCTGCCGAACGCAGCATCGTCGGCCCACCGATATCAATGTTCTCGATCAACTCTTCCGCCGTGAGCCCAGCTTTCACCGCCGTGGCTTCAAAGGGATACAGATTCACGATTACCAGATCGATCGGCAGGATGCCATGCTCTACCGCTTGCTTCTGGTCGTCCGCATTTTTCCGCCGGAAGAGCAGCCCGCCGTGCACCTTCGGATGCAAGGTCTTCACGCGCCCGCCCAGCATTTCCGGCCAGCCCGTAAAATCGGAAACGTCGCGTACCGATAGGCCGGACTGACGCAACAGCTTTGCCGTTCCGCCCGTGGAAAGAATCTCGATCTTCAGTGCCGCAAGCCGTTTCGCGAATTCCACGATCCCCGACTTGTCAAACACGCTGATCAGCGCGCGCGCCACGGCCATGAAGCCCTCCGCAAAAGGAAAAGCACATCAGTGTAAGCGCGACGCAGCTATTCGGAAAGTGCCGCCATGTGGAAAACCGCCGCAGAAAAGAGACTTGGAATGGCCCGAAAATGACTTGGGAGCAAAAGTTGGAAGCAAAGGAGGAGATTATTTCTCGCTTCTGAATCTGAACTGTCAACGGTGGACTGTCGACCGTCAACTGATCATGACTTGACGAGGGCTTTCAGCTTGACCTGGCCTTCGACCGTTTCCACGACGTATTCCACTTCCTTGCAATTCTTCTGCTTCTGGAGTTCCTTGGTTTTTTTCAGCACGAACTCATTGAAGCTCGAGCGCGAAAGCTTTCCGGTGTGTTCGCCGGCCAATAGTTTTGCCTGCAGGAATGCTTCGTATAGCTGTTCCACTTTGTCGGCTTCGCGCTCCGGCGCCGAACATGTCATGCGAAACGCCTGCGGGTGGGCAGCATGCTCTTCGGCCTCTTTTTTCAAACGCTCGGCTTCAATCAATTTCGCCGCCGCGCCGAAGTGCCGCTGCACTTTTCCTTCTTCCTTCAGCGCCACTTTCTTGCGGAAAATATCCTTGTACTTGGCGTAGGTTTGCGAAAGATTGTTGAAGCGGAATCGCTGCGCAAACTTTAGCTCGCCGCCGCGCTCCGCGTAGCGCTTCACGAGCATGTCAATGCGCCATTCGATTTCGGTGGGTGGGCGCTTCCGGCCGCCGCCGAAATATTGGTCGTATTCGATCTTGAGCTGGCGGATGTCCCGTTCGAGCTGGCCCAGCTCTTCGTCAATGGTCGCCATGCGCGGAGGATTACCTCGAACCTCCATGCTAGGTGCACGGAGGAAAACCGTCAACCGGAGGAACGCGTGACGATGCGCATCCGGCACCGTTGCCGCCCGCAGTCAATCACGGCCCTCTTGCGGCGGCACTGGCATTGCTCCCCGCTCTACTCTGTGCTGAAATGTCCCCATGGATGCCCGTGCCAAACGCGCTGTTTCGAACGAGCAAGCGGAATTGCTGCGCCAGATTCCGTCGGTGGACGAATTGCTCGCGCAGCCGCGGCTTGCCGCGCTCGCGACGCGCGTGGATCGCGGGCTGCTTGTGGAAATCACGCGTGCCGTGCTTACGGATTTGCGCGCGCGCATCGCGGGCGAGATGGCATCCGCGGTGCTCGCCGAATTTGCGGCACTTACGTTCAATCCAGCTTCGCTTGAGGAAACCATTTCGAATCTAGTGGAACGAATCCTGGCGCGTTCGCTGCAGCCGGTGATCAACGCGACCGGCGTGGTGTTGCACACAAATTTGGGACGCGCGCCGCTGGCGGAAGGAGTTGTGGAAGAATTCCGGCGCGCAGCGACGCAATATTCGAATCTCGAATACGATTTGGAAGCGGGCGGGCGTGGAAAGCGCGACGTGCACACCGCCGAGCTTTTGACCCGGCTGACGGGCGCGGAGTCCGCAATCGTGGTGAACAATTGCGCCGCGGCTGTTCTGGTGACGCTGGCAGCGCTGGCTCGCGGCGGCGAAGTGATTGTCTCGCGAGGTGAGCTGATTGAAATCGGGGACGGCTTTCGAATCCCGGAAATCATGGAGCAAAGCGGTGCGATTCTGCGCGAAGTGGGCACAACGAATCGCACGCGCCTTTCCGATTATGAAAGCGCCATCAACGAAAAAACGCGTCTTTTGATGC
The DNA here is from genome assembly GCA_013289835.1 of Acidobacteriota bacterium. Lineage (GTDB taxonomy): Bacteria > Acidobacteriota > Terriglobia > Acidiferrales > UBA7541 > Acidiferrum. The sequence continues at coordinate 43,183 of JABCZG010000015.1, forward strand.
GCGTGCATCCTTCGAATTTTAAGGTCACGGGATTCACGGATAAGCCTTCGCTCGAAGAACTCGCGGCTTTGAGCCAGCGCAGCGGCCTGCCGCTGGCGGAAGATCTTGGCTCCGGCTGCCTCGTGGATCTTTCCGAATACGGAATTACCGAGCCGACGGTGCGGCAGAGCGTGGAGGCGGGCGTTGGGATTGTGACTTTCAGCGGAGACAAGCTGCTCGGGGGACCACAAGCGGGAATCATAGCGGGCAAAAAAGATCTGATCGCACGGGTGCGGCGGCATCCGCTTTTTCGCGCGCTCCGCGTGGACAAACTTACGATTGCCGCGCTTGAAGTCACGCTCAGCGCATACCTTCGCGCGGCGTGGGAGGAAATTCCGGCGATTCGAATGATTCGCGCGACTCCGCAAGAACTGAAACGCCGCGCCGAAAATCTCTTTCGCGAGCTGCGACCTGAGCTTCCCCTCGACGAAGTGGAAATCGAAATCACGGATGGCACCTCGCTTGCGGGCGGGGGTTCCACCCCGTCGCAAGCTCTGCCGACCCAGGTGATTCGAATCGCTAGCGCACGATACTCCGCCACGAAGCTGGAGCAGCGTCTTCGTCGCGCGCCGGCAGGCATCTCCGTGATTGCCCGCGTCGAGGATGATCGCCTCGTGCTTGACTTGCGGACCGTCCTGCCTGAACAGGAACCACTGCTGATCAAGACGCTAGCCGCCGCCCTACGCTAATCAGGCGTTACACCACTTAATTTTCTCTAAATGGCCAGCTTCGATGCCAGTTCCTGGATATCCTTCCTGCGAATTGCTGCGTCGAAGGGGGAGACGGGACGGGTGTCACGAGAGCGCTGTTAGTTACGGCTCAATTGGCGCTGAGGAATCATTCCATGGAAAACTTGCTGCAAGACATTCGCTACGGAATCCGGACTCTAGGCAAGAATCCGGGATTTGCAGCTGTCGCCATCTTGACGCTGGCGCTGGGAATCGGCGCGAACACGGCGATCTTCAGCGTGGTGCAAAATCTGTTGCTGCGTCCGCTCCCGTATCCTCAACCCGAACGCCTGGTAGAGATCGCGAATACGTATCTGCCGCAGATTCCCAAGGCGGGTTTGTCTCCCGGTGACTACGCGGACTGGAAACGGCAGAACGCAAGCTTTTCGGAGATGGGCGCTTACGGAAAGGTTTCCCAGGGATTCAACCTCTCGGGCGAAGGCGAGCCGCAGCGTGTCCAAGTGGGTTATGCCGACTCCGGGCTCTTTCCGATCCTCGGGATTCTACCGGCCGCGGGACGATCCTTTGTTCCGGAAGAAGATCGGGCGGGAAGCGCGCCGGTTGTTGTGCTGGGGCACCGATTGTGGCAAAGCCGTTTTGGCGGCGACCCGAAGGTGGTCGGGCGGAGCATTGCGCTCGACAATCAGCGCTACACGGTCGTGGGCGTTTTGCCGGGCGGAACACAGTTCGCGCGTTCCGCTGATTTGTGGATGCCCATCGGGCAGCTCTTCGACGACCTGACGGAGCACGTGCATCATCAATTCGCAGCGATTGCGCGGCTTAAGCCCGGAGTGAGCCTGGCGCAGGCGCGCGATGAAGTGGGAAGGCTTCACGAGCAGGAAGCCTTGGCGTATCCGGCCGCGCACAAGAATTTTGGCGTGATGGTGGAGCCGATGCAGGATCCTTCGGCAGCGGCGCTGCGAACCACGCTGCTGGTGTTGTTTGGAGCCGTCGGGCTGGTCCTGCTGATTGCTTGCGCGAATATTGTGAATCTGCTTCTGGTGCGGAATGCGGCGCGCGAGCGAGAAGTCGCGGTCCGAACGGCATTGGGCGCGAGCCCTTGGCGATTGATCCGTCAACTGCTCACGGAAAGCACGCTGCTTTCGTTGTTTGGCGGCGCGCTTGGCCTGCTCCTGGCTGTGGCCGGATTAAAAACGTTGCTGGCGTTTGTTCCTGCGGATTTGGCCGTGCTGCGGGAAACCGGGCTGAACGGCTGGGTGCTGGGATTTACGATCGTGGTTTGCTTGGCGGCTGGACTGGCGTGTGGATTCCTGCCGGCGTTGCGCATGCTGCGCAACAACCTGGCCGGGGTATTGAAACAGGGAAGCAAAGGCCGGAGCAGCTCGGGCCATCACCGCACGCACAACCTGCTGGTGATTTCGGAAATCGCGATGGCCCTGGTGCCGCTCATCGGAGCGGGGCTGTTGCTCCGAAGTTTCCAGCATATGCTGGAAGTCGATCCGGGTTTTCGGCCGGACTACGTGCTGGCGATGGAAATTCAGCAGCCGGGAATTTCCTTTGCGGACTTCAACAAGCTTACGACGGAAGAGCAGATCGAATATGGGCGGAAGCAGGCGCGGCTGTTCGAGCAAATCGCCGGGCAGATTCGAACGCTGCCCGGAGTGACGGCCGTTGGCGGAATCGACGATTTGCCGCTTGGGACGGAGTTGCGGCAGGCTACGCGATTTGTGATCGAGGGGCAGCCAATTCCGGACAGCGGCGGACGGCCGATTGCAGAATTTCGTACCGTGAGCCTCGGCTATTTCTCTTCGGTGGGAATTCCACTCCGCGCGGGACGTTTTTTCAATGAGGATGATTTCAAGCAGCTGAGCGCGGTGATCAACGAGACGATGGCGCGGCGCTTTTTCCCGCAGGGCGACGCGGTCGGAAAACGCATCAATCTTTGTTCGCTGGATCCCAAGCCTTGCTGGAATACGATTATCGGTGTGGCGGGGAATGTGCATCAGTATGGGCTCGATCATGCGCCGACCTATGACGTGTACTTTATGGGAGGATGGACGCCCTATTTTATTGTTCGCACGGCGTCCGATCCGCTGAGCATCGCGGCGGCTGTCACGGAAGTGGTGCACCGGTTCGATCCGAACTTGCCGGTGACGCACGTGATGACCCTGGACAATTTGATTTCGGATTCCATTTCGCCGCGGCGGTTTTCGTCTGTGCTGGTGGCTATCTTCGCGGGATTGGCGCTCCTGCTCGCTACGATCGGGATTTATGGGGTGATGAGCTACACCGTGAGCCAGCGGACGCAGGAAATTGGATTGCGCATGGCTCTGGGCGCGCAATTGAGTTCCGTGCGCCGGATGATCCTCGTGCAGACACTGAAATTGACACTGATCGGCGTGGCGCTGGGGCTGGCGGGCGCGTTGGTTATGGCGCGATTTCTGACGGGACTGCTCTTCGGCGTAGGGATATACGATCCGGCGACGTTCGTGGGAGTGGCGGTTTTGCTCATCGCGGTCGCGTTGGCGGCTTCGTACATTCCGGCGAGGCGAGCCATGCGCGTGGATCCGATTGTCGCGCTGCGGTACGAATGAGGCGCCAAAGACTTCTCTTACCTCGTGCGATGCACAAGAGCGCATGGAGCCGCATCGCGGTAAGATCGAAACGTGCTTGCCTTTGAAGCAGTCAATGGAAGATTGAAGAGTAGGGAAAAAACCCTGCCGAAGCTGCGGCGGAGCTGGGCGCTGGTGCGCGTGCGGCTGGCGGGGATTTGCAATACGGATGTGGAGATTCTGCGCGGGTATCACCATTTTCGCGGGACGCCGGGGCATGAGTTTGTTGGCGAGGTCGCGGACGTTCACGGCGCTTCGACGGCGACGAAGAAAAAATGGCTGGGCGAGCGGATCTGCGGGGAAATCAATGTCAGTTGCAGCGCGTATGGTTACAAGCCCGTTTGCGATTTTTGCAGGCGGGGGCTGAAAACACATTGCGCGCGGCGCACGGTTCTCGGAATCGTGAACCACGATGGAGCGTTTGCGGAGTATCTGGCATTGCCGCTGGAGAATCTGCGCGTCGTGCCTGCGCACGTTACCGACGAACAGGCAGTTTTTGTGGAGCCGCTGGCGGCTGCTTGCGAAATCCTCGAGCAGGTCGACGCTAAGAAATTCAAGTCCGCGGCTGTTCTTGGTGACGGGAAACTCGCGCAACTAATTACGCTTGTGCTGGGCACGGCCATCCCACGCGTGATGATGTATGGCAAGCATGAGAAAAAGCTGGCGTTGGCGCGACGCGTCGGTATCGCCACGCGAAAAGTGCGGGGCGATGCATCGGATTCGAAACGCGTGAAGGAACACTTTGCGCTCGCGGTGGAAGCGACGGGTTCACCGAGTGGATTGATACTTGCGCAGCACATGACAGAGCCACGTGGGACGCTGGTTTTGAAATCCACGTTTCACGGCGCGGCGCCGGTGGAAACGTGGCCGATCGTGGTGAAGGAGCTCTCGGTGCTAGGTTCGCGTTGCGGGCCGTTTTCGAGGGCAATTGCGCTTTTGCGCTCAGGCAAACTCGATCCTCGCCCGCTTATCACGCGGACTTTTCCGCTTCAAGATGCGCAGAAGGCCATCGTTTTTGCGCAGAAACCTGGAGTCATGAAGGTTTTGCTGAGGCCTTAGCTCGCGAGCAAGAATTGCGCTGGTCAAAAACGAAAGGAAAAGGATAACGCAGAGACACAGAGTTCACAGAGACTCGCGGAGAATTCGCGCGAATACTCAGAGGCGGTTGATGCAGGAGGCGACGCAGGCGGCGCCGAAACCGTTGTCAATGTTGACGACGGTGACGTTGGAGGCGCAACTGTTGAGCATGCCGAGGAGCGCGGCGACGCCGCCGAAGCTGGCGCCGTAACCGACGCTGGTGGGAACGGCAATAACCGGGACGGCGACGAGGCCGCCCACGACGCTGGGCAGCGCGCCTTCCATCCCGGCGACGCAAATAATGACGCGGGCTTGCGTCAGCCGTTCGCGATGCTCGAGCAGGCGGTGAATTCCGGCAACGCCGACGTCGTACAAATGCTCGGCGCGATTACCCATCATGCGAGCGGTGAGCAAGGCTTCTTCCGCGACGGGAATGTCGCTGGTGCCGGCGGAGACAACCATAATCGTTCCCTTCCCGGTAATTTCCGCGCTGCGCTCGATGGTGATGACGCCGGAAAGTGCATGGTGCTTTGCCGCGCGAGCTGTTTTTCCGTTCGCCTTTTTCACGGCGGCGAATATTTTGGCATCCGCACGCGTAACCAGGATGTTCTGGCGCGAATCCTTCCGGCGCAGCATGGACTTGACGATTTCCGCGACTTGCTGCGGCGTTTTGCCTTTGCCGAAAACCACTTCCGCGAATCCCTGGCGCAGCGCGCGGTGATGATCCACTTTCGCGAAGCCCAAATCCTCGAAAGGCATATGCTTCAGGCGCTCAATGGCCTTGGCGGGGACGAGTTCGCCGGCCTTCACGGATTCCAGAAGTTTCAGCAATTCAAGCTGGTTCATGATCTTCGACCGACGCGAATTCTATCATCGCGCGGGACAATAGCCTTAACTTGACTTGCCCCAGCGCCACTGAGAGACTGAATTCATCCTCGCGGAAAACATGGCTGAAACGCAAAAACAAATTGTTACCGTAGGTGTGACCGGGGCCAGCGGGGCGATTCTCGCGCAGAAGGCGCTGGTGTTGCTCGAGGAAGATTCGCGCGTGGCGCGCGTGCACCTGGTAGTGACGGAAGCGGGACAACGATTGCTGATGGAAGAGCTGGGCATTACCTCCGGCGATTTGAAGCAGCTGCCCAGCCGGATTCTTGGCCGCGCAACGACGAGAATTGAAATTCTTCCCAACAAAGACGTGGGCGCTTCGATCGCTTCCGGCAGTTATGCGGTCGACTCCATGATTGTGATTCCATGCTCGATGAATACGCTCGGGGCGATTGCCAACGGCATGAGCGAAGATCTCGTGGCGCGCGCCGCGGACGTAATGCTCAAGGAAAACCGCAAACTCGTTTTGTGCGTGCGCGATACGCCCTTCAATCGCGTGCATCTGGAAAACATGCTGCGCGCACAACAGGCTGGGGCCGTCATTATGCCGGTGGTTCCGGCGTTTTATCACCATCCGAAAACGATCGCCGATCTCGTTACGCAATACGTGTGCCGCGTGCTGGCGCAAATCGGGCTGCCGCAGGAAGAGATGTATCGCTGGGCGGGCACTCCGGCGGCGAGAAAAGCAGAGGCGTGAGATAGAAATGGCGAGCCGCATCAGAACCGTGCTCGAGATGATCAAGTTCGAGCACTCCGTGTTCGCGCTGCCGTTTGCGTTGACGGGAGCGTTGCTGGCCGCGCGGGCGACGCAACATGGTTGGCCTTCGCTGCGACAAATTTTGTGGATTGTGGTGGCGATGGTCGCGGCGCGTTCGGCGGCCATGACCATGAACCGCATCGCGGATCTGCGATACGACCGCGAGAATCCGCGTACAAAGCAGCGCGCGCTAGCTACCGGAGTGCTGTCACTGCAATTTGCGTGGTTGTTCACGCTTGTCGCCGTAGCGGTATTTTTCGCGGCGTCTTGGCAGCTCAATCCGCTGGTGCTGAAGCTTGCGCCGGTAGCGATCGCGATCCTGTTTTTCTATTCGTTCACCAAGCGCTTCACGAGCTGGTCGCATCTTTTTCTCGGCTTTGCGCTGGGAATGTCTCCGGCGGCGGCGTGGATTGCCGTCACCGGCAGCCTGGACCTGCGCATGCTGATTCTTTGCGCCGCGGTCACGCTGTGGGTGGGCGGGTTCGACGTGCTGTATGCCTGCCAGGATGTGGAGTACGACCAGCAGGCGGGACTTTTTTCGGTGCCAAAAAGATTCGGGATTGCGGACGCGTTGCTGATCGCCCGAGTGATGCATATTGGCGTGATCGCACTGCTGGCGTGGCTGGCGTTCAGCTTCGGCTTGCCGTGGCCGGCGTGGGCGGGGATCGCCGTCGTCGCGTCTTTGCTCGGCTATGAACATTCTCTTGTCAAAGCGGATGATTTGAGCAAGCTGGACGCTGCGTTTTTCACGGTGAACGGTTATATTAGTATGTTGTTCCTGTTGTTCTGGGGCGCAGCGGCTGCGGTTTGGCGCGTTTGAAGCTTTCGACGGATTCAAAATGAGCGAACTGACGATCACCGATCAGCGGTTGAAGCCGATTGCCGAAAGAGTTCTGGCTGGCGAGCGGCTTTCTTTCGACGATGGAATTGCGCTGTATCGCTCGCCGGATTTGCTGGCGGTGGGCTGGCTGGCGAATCACGTGCGCGAAAAAAAGCACGGCAATGTGACGTATTACAACGTCAACCGGCACATCAATCCGACGAACATTTGTATGGCGCACTGCAAACTTTGCGCGTTTGGGCGCGATCCCAATGCGCCGGGCGCGTACAATTTTTCGCTGGAAGAAATCTACGCCCGCGCGGAACAAGGTGCGCGCGAGGGCGCGCTGGAATTTCACATCGTGGGCGGCCTGCATCCGGATCTGCCGTTCGAATATTTCCTGGAAATGATTCGCGGCCTTAAGAAGCGCTGCCCGGACGTGCATTTGAAAGCGTTCACGATGGTGGAGGTAGGCTACTTCGCGCGCATCGCGAAGCTCTCCACGAAAGAGACGCTGCTGAAGCTGAAAGAAGCGGGAGTGGATTCGCTGCCCGGCGGCGGCGCGGAGATTTTTCATCCGCGAGTGCGCAGAATCATCTGCGACCACAAGGTCAGCGGACAGATGTGGCTAAACATCGCACGGCAGGCGCATGAAATCGGGCTGCGTTCGAACGCGACGATGCTGTACGGCCACGTGGAGACGGAAGAAGAGCGCGTGGACCACTTGATCAAGCTGCGCGAATTGCAGAACGAGACACACGGATTCGTGGCGTTCATTCCGCTGGCGTTTCATCCAGACAACACGGCGCTTTCGCACATTCCGAAACCGACGGGATACGCGGACCTGCGCAACATCGCGGTGTCGCGGCTGCTGCTGGATAATTTCGAGCACATCAAGGCGTACTGGATCATGCTTTCGCCGAGCATCGCGCAAATCGCGCAGCGGTTTGGCGCGAACGACCTCGACGGAACGGTCGTGGAAGAGAAGATCTATCACGACGCTGGCGCGAAAACGTCGGAGTTTACGCCGCGCAACGAGCTCGAGCGCCTCATCCGCGCCGCGGGGCGAGTGCCCGTCGAGCGCGACACGCTGTATCACCCGGTGGACCGTTCGAAGATGCCGCCGCTTCCGCCGCCGACGCGACAGGATCTCGTTAGCCTTACCCTAAACGTTTGATTTACTAATCAGCGGCTTCGAGCTACCGGATGGTGGCGGCTTTCGCCACGACTTTTTCGAGGACGTCGTCGGGCAAGGTTGCGTAGCCCTGTTCCTGGGCGATTTTCTGTCCGGTGATGTAGACCCATTTCAAATAGTCCGCCACGGCGCGACCCCGTTCGGGATCTTTCGCAACCAGAGGCACGTAAATCCAGGTGAAGCTGCTAATCGGATAGCTGTCTTTTCCCGGAGCGTTCGTCAGGGAGACGCGAAAATCGTTGCTCATTTTACTGCCGCTTGCAGAAGCTGCCGCAGCAATCGACTTAGCGGAAGGCCTGACGAACTCGCCAGCGGCATTTTTCATGCTGGCCATGCGCACGGCCGAGCTAGCCGCCAGATTCAGCTCTGTGTAGCCGATCGCGCCGGGCGTGGTGCGCAGCTTGGCCACCAGATCCAGCGAGCGCTGGAAGCTCTGGCCCACGGGCCATTTCGGCGATTCGCCGCGTCCGGCGGCAGCCAGAAATTCCGGGCTCACTTTCGCAAGGTAATCGGAAAGAACATAATTGGAACCCTTGCCGTCATTGCGGTGGAATACCTGGATGGGGAGCTCCGGCAAGCTCATCTCCGGATTGAGCTTCGCAATCGCGGGATCGTTCCAAACCTTAACTTTTCCGAGAAATATATTTGCCAACACGGGTCCGGAGAGCTTGAGTTCGCCCTTCACGTCGGGGAGTTCGTAGATCACGACGATGCCGATCAGCACGGAAGGCAACTCCAGAATCGGCTTTGGCGCTTCGCGTAGCTGGGCTTCCGGGATGGGTGCATCGCCTCCGCCGAAATCGGCGGAACCCGCAAGCACGCTGCGGGCGCTTTCGCCTGTTCCGGAGGCCATATAGCGGATGTCCGTGGCGGGTTGCTGCCTGTGGTATTCCGTAATCCAGTATTTGTAGAGTGGCTCCGGCATGCTTGAGCCGGTCTGCACCAGCACCGTTCTCTCCTGCGCGGAACTAGCCGCGGGGAGCAGAAACAATGAGGCGAGAAGGGTGGCAAGAACATTTTGCGAATTCGAACGCACGGTATCCTCTCAATACTTTCGAAATGAGTCCCAAGTTCCCCGACGATGGAGTAAGAATGGCCGGACTGTATGTCCCCAAGCTAGATGAGGAGCGAGAGATAGAATACCGGAGCGAGGTGCGTTTGTGCGGAATCCGGCACTAACGAGTTGACGTAACTGCAACTTCAGTGAAATCTTTTCCGTCTGATGGATGGTTTCATTTCGGAAGCAAGGAGCGTCCCACAAGCATGCGAACGATTCTACTGCTCACGATGTCCAACATTTTTATGACCATCGCCTGGTATGGGCACTTGAAGCATCGCAGCTCGGCGCTTTGGAAAGTTGTCCTGATCAGCTGGGGGATCGCGTTCTTTGAATATTGCTTTCAGGTGCCCGCGAACCGCATCGGCTCGTACGAATTCACCACGGCGCAACTTAAGACCATCCAGGAAATCATCACGCTCTCTATTTTTCCGGTGTTCTCTGTGTTTTACCTCGGGGACAAATTCACTTGGAATTACGCGGTGGGTTTCGCGTTCATCGTCGTCGCGGCGTTTTTTATGTTCCACAAGTGGTAGGGCTGGAACGCGCGAGGCGTCGGATGCCCGTCGGCGGAGATGCTTCTCGACAGAATGATTTTCGGAATATACCCTTCTTGGACGCTTGAGAATCGAACTCTTTGCATACGAACCGCACGAAGAAGAAATAAGGAGAATAACCATGCAGCGCAAAGCATCGGCAGTCTGGCAGGGCGGGTTGAAAGACGGCAAGGGCAGCATTTCAACAGACAGTGGAGTTCTAAAACAAACGCAGTATTCGTTTAGCACGCGGTTTGAAAATGGCGTCGGAACGAATCCGGAGGAACTGCTGGCGGCGGCGCACGCCGGGTGCTTTACCATGGCGCTATCCGCGCAACTGGGCGGCGCGGGATTGACGGCGAGCAAACTGGAGACCACCGCCACCATTTCGCTGGAGAAACTCGCTGACGGTTTTGCCATCACCAAGAGCCATTTGGACGTCGTCGCGAAAGTCCCCGGGGCGGACCAAGCGAAGTTCGACGCTGCGGTGAAAGCCGCGGAAACGGGCTGCCCAGTCTCGAAGCTTTTTAAAGCGGAGATCAGCGTTAGCGCTCGACTCGAATCCTAAATTCTCCAGGCTATTGAAACCGCATATTCTTCTCGGACGGTGCAAACAGGTACAATGCCGCACATGATTCCAGTTCCGGGCGCATTCGCTGCCGGCGTGGCGATCTTTCTGATCGTGATATGGGATGCCTTCGAGGCCATCATTCTCCCGCGCCGGGTAACGCGGAAGTTCCGCCTCGCTCGCCTTTTTTACCGCTTCACGTGGAGCATTTGGAAATTCGTGATGCACTTCATCCCCCGGCCCAAGACCCGGGAAGCCATGCTGGGTTTCTATGGCCCGATGTCGCTGCTTGTTCTCGTCGGGGTTTGGGCCGTTGGCCTGGTGTTGGGGTTTGGCCTGATGCAGTATGGCGCCGGGTCGGCCGTGGTGATAACGGGCGGCCAACCCGGATTCCTGACAGACGTTTATCTCAGCGGCACGACGTTCTTCACTCTCGGACTCGGTGACGTCATACCTCGCTCAGAATTGTCGCGCGCGCTGGTGGTTACGGAAGCAGGATTTGGCTTTGGATTTCTGGCGGCCGTAATCGGATATTTGCCGTTTATTTACGGCTCGTTTTCGAAGCGCGAGGTGAACATCTCGCTGCTCGATTCCCGCGCGGGCACGCCGCCCACGGCCGGGGAACTGCTCCGCCGTCATAGTTACCAGTATGGCCAGGAGGCGTTGGCCGAACTCCTGAAAGACTGGGAACTCTGGTGCGCCGAGCTGATGGAGAGCCATCTGTCGTATCCCGTGCTTGCCTTTTTCCGTTCGCAGCACGATAACCAATCGTGGGTCGCCTCGCTCACGGCGATACTGGATACCTGCGCGCTTGTTATGGTTGGGGTCGAGGGCGCCTGCGAAAAGCAGGCGGAGCTCACCTTTGCGATTGCGCGGCACGCCGTGGTAGACCTTTCGCAAGTTTTCGGCACGGCGCCCAAGCCGCTGCCGCACGACCGCCTGCCCGAGCAGGATTTGCGCCACATCCGGGACATCCTTGCACAGCACGGGATGAAGCTGCATGACGGCGAGGACGCCGACAAAAAGCTCGGGGAGTTTCGCGCGATGTACGAGCCTTACATCTATGCGCTGGCCAATTATCTCAACCAGACGCTGCCGCCATGGATTCCCCTGAAAAAAGGCAAAGACAATTGGCAGACCACCGCCTGGGCGCAATCCGCGGGCCTCATAGACAAAAAAGTGGCCACCGTCGTCGTCGATGACCATTTTTAGGCTTTCTGGACTGCGTCCGGCGCGTAGACCCCGTTTTTTTTCGTTCGTTTGATTGTTGGAGAACATCAATGAAAGCCATTCTTGTTCATGCATTCGGCGGTCCCGAAGTTCTCAAGCTTGAGGAAGTCCCCACGCCAAAACCGGGCGCCGGGCAGGTTCTTGTGCGCATTCATGCGGCCGGCGTGAATCCCTACGACACCTACATGCGCGCGGGCACGTATGCCATCAAGCCATCACTGCCATACACGCCTGGCTCAGACGCTGCCGGAGTGATCGAAGCGATCGGCGAAAGCGTGAAGAAAGTGAAACCTGGAGATCGCGTTTACACCGCAAGAACTGTTACGGGAGCGTATGCGGAATATGCGCTGGCCTTGGAAGGGCAGGTACATGAGTTGCCGGAAAAAATCAGTTTCGGCCAGGGCGCGGGCGTCTGGGTTCCGTATGGCACGGCGTATCATGCGCTCTATCATTCCGCACAGGCTCATGCTTCGGAGACAGTGCTGGTGCACGGCGCAAGCGGCGGAGTCGGGAGCGCAGCGGTGCAAATTTCGAGAGCCATGGGCCTCACTATTTTTGGCACCGCCGGAACGCAAAAGGGTATCGATCTCGTGAAGCGCGAAGGCGCTCACCAGGTTTTCGATCACAGCAAAGCGGGCTATCAGGAAGAAATTATGAAAGCGACGGGTGGCCGCGGTGTGGACATCATTCTGGAGATGCTCGCAAACGTAAACCTGGCGGCCGATCTCAAGCTCCTCGCTTTGAACGGCCGCGTAATCATTATCGGGAACCGCGGCGAGATTTCGATCAATCCGCGCGACCTCATGCAGCGCCGCGCTTCGGCTCGCGGCTTTACGCTTTGGGGAATCACGCCCGGCGAAGAGGCGGACATCCATGCGGGCCTTATTGCCGGACTTCGAAATGGCACACTGTGTCCAGTCGTCGCCAAAGAGTTGCCGCTGGCAGAAGCCGCGCGCGCGCATAAAGAGGTTCTGGAGCCCGGTGCCGCCGGCAAGATCGTGCTGATCGCTTAAGATATAATTTATCCTGTAGCAAACAGCTCAGCGCGGCGCTGCATTGCATAAAACGCTCAATTAGATCCAGTGCAGGAAACCAAGCAGCACTCCAACGAGTGCCGCGCCAAGAATCATCCACGCGGAATTGACTTTGTAGCGAAAAACGAGAACTGCCGAGACAGCGGCCATCGCCAAGGCGGGCGCGTTCAGCAGCGCGGCGTGTGCAAACTGCCATCCCACAAAAGCCATCAGCGCGACCGCCGCGGCATTGACGCCATCCAGAAAAGCGCTCGCCGCTTTGGATTGGCGCAGCCGCGGAAGAAACTTTGCCGTTGCGGCGACGAAAACGAACGCCGGCAAAAACATTCCGATGGTCGCAAGCGTGGCGCCGCGCCAGCCACCCAATAGATAGCCAATGAAGGTGGCTACGGTGAAAAACGGGCCTGGCGTCGCCTGGCTCACTGCGATGGCATCCAGCAATTGCGCTTCCGTCAACCAGTGTAGCCCCACGACCAAGTCCGCGCGCAACAAGGCAAGCAGCACGTAACCGCCGCCGAAGAGCACCGCTCCTACTTTCAGGAAGTAGAGAAACACGGGCGTAACACCGATGGGAATCGCGGCTGCCGAGGAACTCGCGGCTCCCGCGAGAATTGGCAACATCGCAGCGCCCCGCGATCTCCTCGCGCCGATTTCTTTCGCAACCATCCAAACGACGCCCGCACCGATTAACAGGACAAGCGGAGGGACGGCCAGAATCGAGAGCACGATGATCGCAGCCGCAAGAACGGCGAGTGAGACTGTTCGCAAAGCCGTTTTGCCCAGTGCCCAAATCGCCTGAGCGATCAGCACCACAACCACCGGCTTCACGCCGAAGAGGAGCCCCGCGACTTGCGGCACGGAACCGAACCGCAAGTACGCCCATGCCAGCGCCACGACAAGAAACGCCGCGGGCAGAATGAAGGCCGCACCTGCCACAATCAGCCCCGGCAGGCCGCCACGCATCTGGCCGAGATAAATTGCCAATTCCGTCGAACTTGGCCCGGGCAGGAGGCTCACCGCTCCCACCAAGTCCAGGAAACGCTCGCGCGACAGCCAAACGCGCCGCCGGACAAATTCCTCCTCCATCAGCGCGATATGGGCCGCGGGTCCGCCGAAGGCGATGGAGCCCAGCCGCAAAAACTGGCAGAAGATTTCGGCGAGATTGCCCTTCGGCGCGACTTCTTCCTGCTGTCCGGAATTCATTTTCGAGCGCGATTATGCCTTATAATGAAGCCGCCTTAAAATCGAACCGGAAAAACTGTGGCGGGCTTCGAAATTACTCTCATCGTGCACTTTTTCTCCTCACTCCCGGTATCTTTCGCGGCGCAGAACCCCATCCTGCATTACTGGCACAGGGTCACCGACCGCACGTTCGCCGGCATCTATCACGTGAACGCGTTCGACCTGGCGATGATGATTCCCTATTTCATCGTGCTGTTCGTCCTCGCGCTGTACGGCCTGCACCGCTACTGGCTGGTCTACGACTACTTCATGTACTCGAAGAATGTTCCCCCGGATCCGCCGCCGGTCACCAATTGGCCGCGCGTCACTGTTCAACTTCCTATCTTCAATGAACGGTACGTGATTGAGCGTCTGGTCGAAGCCGTCTCGCGTTTCGATTACCCGCGCGAGCTTCTCGACGTGCAAGTTCTCGACGACTCGACCGATGAAACGTGCGAGGTCGCGCGCGCCTGTGTGGGGCGCCACGCCGCGCAGGGAATGCCCGTCGTTTACATCCATCGCACGAACCGTGAAGGCTACAAGGCAGGCGCGCTGGAAAACGGCCTCAAGGCCGCCAAGGGCGAATTCATCGCCATATTTGATGCGGACTTTCTCCCCGAACCAAATTTTCTGCGCCGCACGATTCCGTATTTCATGAATCCGGACGGCGGCGGCAAAATCGGGATGGTGCAGACGCGCTGGACGTATCTCAACAGCGACTACTCGCTGCTCACCAATGTCGAGACGATTCTTCTCGACGGCCACTTCGTTGTGGAGCACGGCGCGCGCTCCCGTCGTGGCACATTCTTCAATTTCAACGGAACGGCTGGAGTTTGGCGCCGCAAGGCGATTGATGATGCCGGTGGCTGGGAACACGACACGCTCACCGAAGACACCGATCTCTCGTATCGTTCGCAACTCAAAGGCTGGAAGTTTCTCTATTTGCCGCAGATTGAGTGCGCTTCCGAACTTCCCGTGGACATGAACGGCTTCAAGGCTCAGCAAGCGCGCTGGGCCAAGGGGTTGATGCAAACTGCGAAAAAAATCCTGCCAAGAGTTTTCAAGTCCGAGGCTCCCTGGCACGTCAAAGCCGAGGCTTTTTTCCATCTCACCGCCAACATCAGCTATCCGCTCATGGTTCTGCTCTCCACCATGCTGCTGCCCGCGATGATCGTGCGCTTCTATCAGGGCTGGTTTCAGATGCTGCTGATTGACTTGCCGCTCTTTCTAGCATCCACCTGCTCGATTTCCAGTTTTTATCTCGTAGCGCAAAGGGAGCTCCGCCCCAAGACGTGGTGGCGCACGTTTCTCTATATGCCGTTCGTCATGGCGACAGGCATCGGTATTTCCGTTCGCAATGCGCAGGCGGTGCTCGAAGCCATCGTCGGCAAAAAAAGCGAGTTCGCGCGCACTCCAAAGTTCAATATCGAAGGCAAGCAAGGCACGTTTGCGAAGAAATCCTATAGGAACAAAGCCGGCTGGATGCCCTACGCGGAAGTTCTTCTCGGACTCTATTTCTCGCTGACCATCGTCTACGCGATCATGAACGAGAACTACGCCACCGTTCCGTTCCTGCTGCTTTTCGTTTGGGGCTATCTCTACACCGGCTTCATGTCCCTCGGCCAAACGTACTTCGCGCGCCTGCGCTTCGGCGTCAACGCTCCCGAAATGCGCCCGGCCACCTCCGGCGCTCCGGGGTTCTGACTCGTGCTTCTTGTGAGGCAAGCTCCTCTTAAGGCAGGTAGAATCCCACGAGAGGTCGAGTTCGCTGGAAACACTCTGCTTTCGGAACGGCGCTGTTCAGATTTCCGCCATGGCGGATGGACCGAAAGACGGTCCCGTCGTGGTTCTGCTCCACGGCTTTCCAGAATTCTGGTATGGGTGGCGCAGCCAGATGGAGCCGCTGGCGGCTGCGGGATTTCGTGTCATCGTCCCAGATCAGCGCGGATATAACCAGAGCAGCAAGCCAGCGGGAATCGCCTCTTATGCTCTCCCACAGCTAGTCTCGGATGTGATCGCAATTGCCGATCAACTAGGCCAGCAGCGCATTTTTCTTGCGGGACACGACTGGGGCGCGGCCGTCGCGTGGAGCGTGGCGCTGTTTTTTCCGCAACGCGTGGCCAAGCTCGCCGTGCTCAACGTTCCGCATCCTTCGGTGATGCGCCGCTATCTCATGACGCAACCTCGCCAGATGCTGAAGAGCTGGTACATGTTCTTCTTCCAGCTGCCTTGGCTGCCGGAAGCTCTGTTCTCTGCCTTCAATTTCGGCATCGGCGCGCGATCTCTCGTACACTCGAGCCGCCCCGGCACATTTTCTTCCGAGGATCTTGAGCAGTATCGTGTGGCGTGGTCCCAGCCTGGCGCCCTGACGGCGATGATCAACTGGTATCGCGCGCTGTTTCGTTCCCGCGCGAAGTTTTCGGACCGCACCGTGCGCGTCCCCACCCGCATCCTGTGGGGGGAGCGGGACGCCTTCCTTTTGCCGGAAATGGCCCGCGAAAGTTTGCGCTACTGCACCGACGCCGAGCTTTTCACTTTTGCCGATGCCTCGCATTGGCTCCAGCATGAAGAGCCTGCGCGCGTCTCTGAATCGTTGATTGAATTTTTCCGGCGCTGACCGGTGGTTTCGCCGACCAATTTCTGGGAGTAGCTCACTACTCTCACTCAAACTGAAGCAGCACGATCTCCGGGCTGGATCCCAGGCGCAGCGGCGGTCCCCAGGTCCCTGCGCCGCTGCTGGTGTAAACCAGCATCTTCCCGATGCGGCTGAGTCCATACACGAACTGGCGGTAAATCCTTCGCGCCATCCACGTCCAAGGGAAAAACTGCCCGACGTGCGTGTGCCCGGACACCTGCAATGAAATTCCTTCCTTCTCCGCGATGTGCGGCCGGTCCGGCGCGTGCGTCAGGAGAATGCTGGCGCGATTGCGGTCCACCCCAATCTCCCGCAGCACGGACTGAAAATGCTCGTCCTGCGTAGCGTGGTTGTAGGGAACGCCCACAATTTGAAGGTGATCCGCTTCGATTTTTTCGTTGTGCAGCACGCGCACGCCCGCGTTGCTCACCGCTTGCAGATACCGGGAATCGTCGCCGAACTGTTCGTGATTGCCCGCGACAAAGTAAGTTCCCTGCGGCGCCCTCAGCGCGCGCAAAGGCTCCGCTGCCTTGGCCGCGTCAATCGCCGTCCCGTCATACAAATCGCCCGCCAGGAAAACGGCGTCAGGATTTTCTTTCATCACCTTGGCCACGATCCGCCGCAGAAAGCTGCCGTTTCGCACATGCCCCAGGTGCAGGTCGCTGACCAGCGCCGCTGTCCGTCCACGCCACGTTTCCGGCAAATTCTCAAGTCGCACGGTGATTCGCCGGATCCTCGTCCAACCGGCGTTCAGCACTCCAGTAAGCCCGCTGAGCGCTGCCGCGGCATAAAAAACTTCCACGATTTTGTGAAAATTCACATTTACTCCAACAAGCCATGCGGCGCCAAAAACAAGCCAGGACGCCCCCGCCGCGAAAAACAGGAAGCTGACAATTCCAAGCCACACGGCGGAAATTCGATACAGCGTTCGCACCGCAGGATTGAAGTATCGAAACGCAAGCAGCGATGCGGTCAAAAAGCTGACCGACAACGCGGCCGCCGTTACCTTCAGCCAGAGAGAGGAAAGGTATTCACTCCCCGCAGGCGCAAACGTCCAGGTCTCATAAATGAATAAATGTGTCAGGAACAAGATGGCTTGAATGACGGTCACAAAAGTGGCAATTCCGGCTCTTCTTCTCATACCAGATTAGATTCATTAAGTTGCCAAAATGGTATGTGCTTGCTCACCGCCTCGTGCCGATTTCGGGGCGCAGCGAATTTCGGCTACAATCGCTGGGCTACAGTTGATGCCGCAAACCTGCATGCCTTGTGGATGCAACCACCAACTAGCGGTTCGAGGTGAAAAAATGAGGAGTTGCCCAAGTCGGCCGGGGCCGCTCGGCCTTTGGCGTCGTAGCGCGATAGCAGCACGCACATTGCTTTGCCTGGCTTGTTTGGCCGCCGGCATCAAGGCGCAGGAACGCCGCGAGCGGGAACCGAATAGTGTCTACGCCGAGCGCCGAGCAACGCTCGCCGCGCAAGTGGACGCGCCCATCGTCCTCTGGGGCTTCACTGGCCGCGAAGAATCCTCGCAAGCGTACATCTTTCATCAGGAAGATAATTTCTACTACCTGACCGGCCACAACGAAGAGGGCGCTGGCCTGCTGATTCTTCCTGCCTTGAAGAATGGCGCTGTGAGCGATGGATGGGATGGTCCGCGCGAGATTTTTTTCCTCCCTGCGAAAAATGCCGCCAAGGAAAAATGGAATGGCATTCGAACGTCGCCTTCCGATCCAGGGATCGAAGCGCGCACTGGTTTCGCCACCGTCAAGTCCTTCTCGGAAATGCGCGCGACCGTCGAGAACCTGGTCAAGCATTACCCGGCTTTTTACACGATTCTTCCCTATGAAAAAGAAAATGGCGGCTATCCGCACGAAAAGGCCGTCGTGGATTGGCTGCAGCTAGCCGCGCCACAGGCCAAGCTGAGGGACATTCGCCCGCAGATCGGCGCCCTGCGTCAGGTCAAGTCGCCCGGCGAGCTCGCCTTCCTGAAGCAGGCGATCGATGTATCACTCGAAGCGCATTTCGAAGCGATGAAGCTCATGCGGCCTGGCCTCTACGAGTACCAGGTCGCCGCAAAAATGGTGGAAGTCCACGCCTGGGGCGGTTCCGAAGCGGAAGGCTACGCGCCCATCGTCGGCGCCGGGCCGAACTCCACGGCGCTCCATTACGACAAGCTTTCGCGCAAGATCGAGAATGGCGACATCGTGGTTCTCGACGTGGGCGCGCAATACTCCGGCTACTCTGCGGACATCACGCGCACGCTTCCCGCCAACGGCAAATTCACGCCGCGCCAGCGCGATATCTACAACATTGTTCTTGGCGCGCAAAACGCCGCGCTCGCCGCCTTGAAACCCGGCATGGACACGTGCCGGAAGGGTGAGAAAAGCGTCTACAAAATCTCTTACGACTACATCAATTCCCATGGCAAGGATCTCCATGGAAAATCTCTAGGCCAGTATTACATCCACGGCCTGAGCCACAACATCGGTTTGGACGTGCACGACCCCGGCGAGGGCTGCAAGGCGCTGGTTCCGGGCCAGGTCATTACCATGGAGCCCGGCGTCTACATTCCCGAAGAAAATCTCGGCGTGCGCATCGAAGACGATGTGTTAATCACCGAAACCGGTTACAAGTTTCTGAGCGAACGCCTTCCGCGCGATCCCGACGAAATTGAAAAAATCATGGCCGCCGCCGCAACGGAACGGGCCCAACAGGCGACGAACGGGGCGCGCGCAAACTTATCAGTGCGCGATGACAACGCCGAGAGCGATGCCATCAACAGTCTCATCGCAAAATACGCGAAGTCAGTGGATGGCGCGGACACGGCACTCGCTGCCGAGGTCTGGCTGGATTCCCCGGACGTCACTTTCATTCACCCCCTGGGCCACGAGCACGGTTTCGAACAAATAAAACAAAATGTCTACACGCGGCTGATGGGCGAGACGTTTTCGGAACGCAAGCTAAGTCCTCATGATATTTCCGTCCATGTTTACGGAGACTCCGGATGGGCCGAGTTTTATTGGGATTTCGCCGCCAAATTCAGGAAGGATGGCTCTGCCGTTACCACGCACGGGAGAGAAACTCAGCTCTACCAAAAAATCCAAGGCCGGTGGCACCTGATCCACGTTCACTATTCCGGAATGCCCGCCACGCAGCAAGGCAAGGGATTCTGAGCGGCACGGGACTTCTCGGGACGCGGTAAAACGTGCGGGGTGGCTGACGTGGATTGACCACCGCAAAGCCGCGCCCTTATACTGGAGTTTCGCGCTGGACGCTTTTTTCGCTCCAGCGTGCCTCGAGTCATTCTGGATGCGGCTGTGTTCCGGGCCCGCCTGAATTTCCGAAATTCGCAATCGTTCTAGGGAGCCTATGAGCAGCACGAAAGCGACACAACTCCGCCCCGGCATGGTTATCCAGCATGAGGGCCAGCTATTCACCATTTTCAGCGTGGATCACCGCACCCCCGGCAACAAGCGCGGCTCCATGCAGACCCGCATGAGAAATCTTCGCACTGGTTCGATCATCGACTACCGGTTCCGCGCCGAGGAATTCGTGGACCGCGCCATCCTCGATGAAGTCGAATTCGAGTACCTCTACAACGAGGGCGACGATTTTCATTTCATGAACACCAAGAACTACGAACAGATGCAGATGAGCCGCGAAGAGCTCGGCGAATCCGTCTACTACTTGATTCCCAGCACGCTGGTGAAAGTGGAATTTTTCGAGGAGAAAGCCATCGGCGTGGACTTGCCCGACACCATGGACATGAAAGTGATCCAGACCGAGCCGACGCTGCAGAAAGCCACGGCCAGCGCGGTGATGAAGCCCGCGACGCTCGAAACCGGCTTGGTGGTCCAAGTACCCCCGTTTGTAAACGAAGGCGACAAAATCAAGGTGGACACCTCCGAAGCGCGTTACGTCCAGCGCGTCGAATAGTTTTCAGTTGACGGTCGCCTGCTTGGCATGGAAAGCTGCGACTTCAGGTTTTCCGAATTTCGATTTTCAGGTTTTGGTTTTCCGCCTCCGCAGCTAATTTCAGCGCAAGCCGGAATTAGAAGAGGCAGATGGCGTCCCGGTTCAGACCGGGACGCTTTTTGTTTTAAGGCGTGAGAGACTCGCGGCAAACGCTCTCATGGATCAGTGCTTCCCCGCGGAACCCGCGACAGACTTTTCTCCAGCAGGATGCGCGCCGAATACGCGGTCGAAGATGGCATCCACATACCGCAGCTGCCGCTGCAAATCGAACGTGTGCGCAAGCGCCTTCGGATCCAGATACTTTGCGATGCGCGTATCGGCGGCCACGCGCTCTTGAAAGTTCCCTTCCGACTCCCACGCGGCCATGGCGTTCTCTTGCACCGCCTTATACGCGTCGTCACGCGGCATACCCTTTTCCACCAAATCCTGTAGCAGTTGCCCGGAGTACACCAGCCCGTGGGTAGACTCGAGATTCCGCAGCATGCGCTCCGGAAACACCCGCATTTGCCCAATGATCGCGGTCATTTTCGAAAGCATGTAGTCCACGAGAATGGTGGAGTCGGGAAGAATCACGCGTTCGACCGAGCTGTGAGAAATATCGCGCTCGTGCCAGAGCGCGATGTTTTCGAACGCCGCCAGCATGTTCGAACGCACCAGCCGCGCCAGCCCAGAGATTTGTTCGCTGCTAACGGGATTGCGTTTGTGAGGCATTGCGGAACTGCCGCGCTGGTCGCCTCCAAACGGCTCCTCGGCTTCGCGCACCTCCGTGCGCTGCAAATGCCGAATCTCAAGCGCGATTCTCTCCAGCGTCGCGGCGATCAGCGCAAGCGCGCTGAGGTACTGCGCGTGCCGGTCACGCTGAATGACCTGTGAAGCAACGGGCGCGGCTTGCAACCCCAGCTTCTTGCAAATGCGCTCTTCCATCTCCGTGCCGAGGTGCGACGCGTTCCCAACTGCGCCCGAGATTTTTCCAACTGCCATTTGCTCGGCTGCAGCGCGGAATCGCCCGATGTTGCGCTGGTTCTCCGCGAACCAATTCGCGATTTTCAGTCCAAAGGTGATGGGTTCGGCGTGAACGCCGTGCGTGCGCCCGATCTGCGGCGTGTGCCGGAATTCATGGGCGCGCACATCTAGGACCTCGGCGAAAAGCACAAGCCCGCGCTCGATTAGTTTTGAAGCATCGCCCACCTGGAGCGCTTGCGCCGTGTCCACCACGTCATTCGACGTCATTCCGTAATGCAGCCAGCGCGCCGCCGCAGGGTCCCCGATCGATTCACCAACCGCCATGGTGAACGCGATCACGTCATGCTTCACGCGCGATTCAAGTTCGTTGATACGCGCCACATTCACTTTGGCCCGGGCACGAATCGCCGCCGCGGCTTCCTTCGGAACCTGCCCGGCCTCAGCAAGCGTCTCGGTGGCGGCAAGCTCCACTTCCAGCCACTTCGCGTACTTGTTCGCGTCGCTCCAGACGTGGCCCATCTCTTCGCGTGTGTAGCGTGGAATCAATTCCGTCTCCTCCAGCGCAAACCAACAATCCCAGAAATTCCACATCAACCAGACTTCCATGATACCGCAGATGCCTCACTCGGCGCGGTCGGTAGAGGCTGGCTCGAGTGTTCGAAAATGGGATGAAAGGTCACGGAATCGGCCAACTGTTGACGGCGTGCCGAGCGCATTTCTGCATAAGTCCATGCGGGAAAAGGATTTGGCGGCCATTTCGGGATGCACAAGAGTTACAGACGGCATGGGCGTAGAGGGTCTACTGCCTGGATGTAGGATTTCTACAGCCTTCGACGTGACAAAATCCCGGCTCCGTCGTCTGAACAAAGTAAAAGCGCATTGGCGACAAGGGACACGGGTCCGCGGTAGTCCGACGGGGTGGCAACCAACCGGGAGGGGTGATGGCCGAAAAGCGAGAACGGTACCAGAACCGCATCGAGCTCTTGCAGGGAACCCTGGATCTACTAATCCTCCAGACCCTGCAATGGGGCGCACAGCACGGCTACGGAATCAGCGTGGCCATCCGGAATCGCTCCGGCGAGATCTTGCAGGTAGACACGGGCTCGCTGTACCCCGCGCTCCATCGTCTTCAAAAACAAAAATGGATCAAGTCCGAATGGAAAATCTCGGAAAACAATCAACGCGCCAAGTATTACCGTCTGACGGCAACTGGCAAGAGGCAACTGACCAGAGAACGTTCGAAGTGGGCACACCTCTCCGATGCGATTGCCGGAGTGCTAAACCCCTTCGAGGATGAGAACGAGCCATGAGATTTCCCTGGTGGAGCCGCAAGCAACGTCAAGAGTTGGACGAAGAACTCCATACTCATCTGGAGATGGCTGCGCGCGAGCGCATGGAGCGAGGCGAGGAGAAGAACGAGGCAGCGCGCGCAGCGCGGCGGGAGTTTGGGAATCTGGGCTTGGTCAAGGAAGTGACGCGGGAAATGTGGGGCTGGAGCTGGCTGGCAGATTTGTACGAGGATTTGCGTTTCGGCGCCAGGGTGTTGCGGAAAAGTCCTGGCTTCGCGATCGTCGCCATTCTGTCGCTAGCGCTGGGCATCGGCGCCACCACCTCGGTGTTCAGCGTGGTGTACGGAGTGCTCATGAACCCGTATCCATACGCTCATTCCGATCGCATGGTGCACCTGGTGGCTCACGACACCGCAGGCAATCGCCGCTTCGTTAATCTCAATGGGTCGCAATTGCAACAACTGCAGAAGGCCAGCTGCATCGAGAGCGCCGCTGCCATGGATGAGTGGAACCTCACCACCACCGAAGGCGATCTCCCCGAAGACGTGCAAGCGGTCTATCTCACCTCCAACTCTTTCGTCCATTTTGGCGTCCCCACGCTCCTCGGACGCGGCCTTCTGCCTTCCGACGCCCCCGATGGTGAGGATCCCGAAAGCGTCGCCGTGCTTGGATACAAATTCTGGCAGCGGCACTTCCAAGGCGATCCCGACATCGTCGGCAAGAAAATCCAATTGGTCCATAAAACCTATTCAATCGTGGGAGTCGTCCCGCCCCGCTTCACCTGGGGCGATGGTGAAGTCTATCTCCCACTCAAAGTAACCGCCGAGCCCGCGCGAACGTTCTTCATCATGATTCGATTGAAACCGGGAGTGACGCGCGCGGCGGCAAACGCAGAGTTTCAATCCCTGCTGGAACAATTCGCGCAGCAAACACCGACGCACTTCCCTGAACATTTTCACGTAACGCTGGAAGGATTGAACGACCAGTTCGTCTCTGACATCGGCGGCACCTTGTTCCTGCTGCTCGCCGCAGTCGCTCTGTTGCTGCTGATCGGTTGCGGCAACGTCTCGATTCTGCTTCTGGCCCGGGCCACCGCGCGCCAGCATGAACTGGCGGTCCGCTCCGCCATCGGTGCCGAACGTTCGCGCCTCCTGCGGCAACTGCTCACCGAATCGCTGATGCTTTCGATTACCGGAGCAATTGTCGGCGTAGCGCTGGCAAATGGCCTCGTGAAGCTGATCGTCAATTGGCTTCCGGAATTCTCCTTCCCTCACGAGGCCGCCATCAGCATCAACCTCCCGGTTCTGTGCTTCAGCGTAGGCCTCGCGCTGCTAACCGGCATCGCCTTCGGCATCTCCCCGGCTCTGCAGTCCGCGCGTCCGGACATCGCACAGGTGATGCAGTCCAACACGCGCAAGATGACCGTCGGCGTTCACGGCCGCCGGACCCACGGCTTCCTGATCGCCGGCCAAATCGCCCTAACACTTCTGCTGCTAGCCGGAGCAGCCGTTGCCATGCAAGGCTTCTTGCGCATCGTGAACATGAATCTTGGCTATGATCCGCACAACGTTATGTCCGTCGGCATCCCCGTGCACGACAACACCTATACCACGTGGGAAGCGCGCAGCGCGTTCTTCCATCAGCTTCTGCGCAAAGTCAGCTTCATGCCCGAAGTCGTCGCCGCTGGGCTTTCAACCAACGCTACCCCGCCCAATAACGGCTGGGAGCAGCGCTTCGAGATTTCCGGCAAGCCCGCCGCGGAACAACAGCGCGCGCGCATTAATTTCGTTAGCTCTGGATATTTCTCCGTCCTTCGTATCCCGCTTCAACAAGGACGGCTCTGGGACGAGACCGAGACGTTGCGCGGCGCCAAGCTCGCGCTCATCAATCAGACTCTCGCTCACCAATATTTTCCGAACGGTGATGCCATCGGCGGCGAGCTGCGCATGCCCGAGATGAAAGGCGAGCCTCCGTTTCGATTGGCAGTTCCTGGAAGCGATAGCTGGTTTCAAATAATAGGCGTCGTCAGCGATGCTCTCGATGACGGATTGCAAAAACCCATCAAGGCCGGCGTATACGTGCCCTACACCATCAGCATGCCGGTCTTCACGCAAATCCTGGTGCGCACCCAGGTTCCGCCTCTCACCACCCTCCACTCCATCCGCGAGCAGATTCACACCATCGACCCCGACCAGCAGGCCGAGCGCGACGTTCGCGACCTCGATGGCTGGATCAGAGTTCAGCCGGAATGGGGCTCGGGGCACTTGGTAGCGACTCTGTTTGCAGGATTCGCAGTGCTGGCGCTGGCGTTGGCCGCCACCGGACTCTACAGCGTGATCTCCTATGCCGTCGCGCAGCGAACGGCGGAATTCGGCATCCGCATGGCATTGGGCGCGAGGGGCAAAGACGTTTTGCTAATCGTGTTTCGTTCCGCTGCAGTGAACGTGGCTGGCGGCGTACTCGCTGGTGTCGTGCTGACAATCCTTCTCAATCGCGTGCTCGCGCGGTGGATTCAGGGCAGCTCTCTCAACATTCCGATCCTTTTCGGTGTTGTCCTGCTTCTCGTCGCAACTGCAGGCTTGTCCTGCTTCGTGCCAGCACGCAGGGCGTCGTCGGTGGATCCCATGACGGCGCTGCGGTACGAGTGATAAATCGCAGTTGGCAAAAGAGGGACCGCCGACGACGGAAGTGGCCACGCGGGAAGCCCTACATCCCGGCATTGGCTCAGTCCAACTTCTACACCCCCGGCCTCGGTAGTACCCTTGAGCCACGCAACTAGCGCTATCTAATTGGCAGATAGGCGCTTCGGCTGACCTAACCGCAACCCTCGAATCCTGTCTAATGAATCGGATGCAACCGAGCGTCGAGAGCCCTCAGGCCATCGCAGACAGCGACGCGCTCGCCGTCGAGCGCACGCTCGCGGGCGAGCGCGATGCCTTTCGCGTTCTCGTCGAACGGCACAGCCAAAACGTTTTTCGGCTGGCATACCGCATGACCGGCAATCAGCACGATGCCGAAGAGATAGTCCAGGAGGCTTTTCTGCGCGCGTATCAAAAACTCGGGCAGTTCGCGGCGCGGGCGAATTTCGGAACCTGGGTATACCGCATCGCCGCAAACTATGCGATTGACCGCTTGCGCCAAAGGCAAAAGGAAGAATCACGCCGCGAACAGCCTAGCGCGGAGAGCAAGGATGGAATGCAAGACGATCCCATGAGCCGCGTTGCCGATGAAGCTCCGACACCGGAGCGCCTGACGCAGAGCATGGAACTACGAAAGCAAATGGAACAAGCGCTGGCGGCTTTATCGCACGCAGAGAGAACCGCTTTCGTCATGCGCCATTGGGAAGGCTGCGGAATCGAGGAGATCGCCGCGGTCCTGGAATCGAATTCGAGCGCCGCGAAGAACACCGTTTTTCGCGCCGTGCAAAAGCTTCGCCAGGCGCTTCAGCCTCTAGTGGGAACGCGGGCGCAAGCACGCGCCATGGGAACGGAACCATGAAACACATGACCGAAGAAGAATTGATTGCTTACCGCGAAGGCCTCGCGGAAGGGCACACGGCGATTTCAGAACATCTCGCCGGGTGCGAGCAATGCCGCGCGGAATTCGAGCGCCTCGAAGCCGTGCTCGCCGCGCTGGATACTCTGCCGGTGCCCGACCCCGGCGCCGACTACGGCCGGCGTGTGTGGCAACAAATTGCGCCACGCCTACCGGAAAAACGGCAACGTTGGTGGCAGGCATGGATCGAACCGCGCCGTCTAGCAGCATTGGGAGCAGTTGCGGCACTGATCATCGCGGCTTTTCTCGCCGGACGGTATACGAAACACGGCGGCCAGAGCGACAACGTCGCGAGCCGGGAGCAAGTCCGCGAGCGCATCCTGATCGTGGCCGTCGGCGAACACCTGGGCCACTCCGAAAGAATGCTGGTGGAGCTTTCGAACGCCGAGCCGAGCAACCCAGCTCAAAAAGAAGTGAACATCTCCGCCGAGCAGCACCGCGCCGAAGATTTGCTCGAAGAAAACCGCCTCTACCGGCAGACGGCCCTGCAAGAAGGCGACACGGGTCTCGCCAGCGTGCTCGACGACCTCGAGCGCGTGCTCCTCGACGTGGCGCACAGCCCTGACGAAGTCACCCCGAAGCAACTCGAAGCCATCCGGCAAAAAATCGAAGCCCGCGGAATTCTGTTCAAAGTTCGGGTGGTCAGCAAGGAACTGCAACAACGGCAAGAGGCCACGCAGCCCGCGCCGGAGCAAACGAGTTCCACGAAAAAGGAAGGAAAAGTATGACCATCGGAAATTCAGTCAGAAAGTCCAGCGTCACCTGGCTTGCCATCGCGGCATTGCTGCTGGCCCCCACAGGCGCGCGCGCGCATCGTCTCGCGCCAAATCCCCCGCAACCCGCGATCACTCTCCAGGACCCGCAAGACGCCCAGGACAAAGATCAGGAAAAGCGCGACCGCGAACAAGAAGCCCGCGACAGGGAAGAAGAAAAACGCGATCGTGAGGAAGAAGCACGCGACCGCGCGCAGGAAAAACTCGACCGCCTCCAGGAATTGTACGACGATGGCCGCGAAGCTCTCGACGACGACCACTACGAACAAGCCGCAGCCAAATTCCAGGAATTGGCGAATCTAAACGGTCCACAAACCGACGCGGCTCTCTATTGGAAAGCGTATGCAGATAACCGCCTGGGCAGGCGTGCCGCGGCGCTCGCCACGATCGCCGACCTTAAGCATAGATTCCCGCAAAGCCGCTGGCAAAAAGATGCCAGCGCTCTGGAAATCGAAGTCCAGCAATCAAACGGCCAGCCCTCTCATCCAGAAATGCAATCGGATGACGAACTCAAAATGCTCGCCATCCAGGGCCTGATGAACAGCGACCCGGAACGAGCTCTGCCGTTGCTCGAAAAAGTCCTAAACGGCACGGGCACGCCAAAGGAAAAGTCCAAGGCGCTCTTCGTCATCGCCCAGAGCGGCTCGCCGCAATCCCGCGAGATTCTTGGACGGATCGCGCGGGGCCAAAGCAATCCGGACCTGCAGCGCAAGGCGGTCGAGTATCTGGGGATTTTTGGCGGCGCGACAGCTCGCAAGACTTTGGCGGATGTCTACGCCTCAAGCAGCGATGTTTCCGTGAAAAGAGCCATTCTCCGCAGCTACATGATCGGCGGCGATCGCGAGCACCTCTTTGTCGCAGCCAAGGGTGAAAAAGACGAATCCTTGCGCCGCGAAGCTATCCGCCAGCTCGGCCTGGTCCACGGCACAAGCGAATTGGAGCAGCTGTATCAAACGGAAACCTCGCCCGAGGTCCGCCGCGAAATTCTTCAGGCGTTCTTCCTCGCGGGCGACTCCAGCAAGCTCCTGCAGTCCGCGCAATCGGAAAAAGATCCGGACCTGCGCCGCGCCGCCATCCGCAATCTCGGCCTGGTCCACTCGGACGATTCCGGCAAGGCGTTGCAAGCCATCTATGCCAAAGAAACAGACCGCAGCGTGCGTGAAGAAGTGTTGAACGCTTTCTTCTTGCAAAATAACGCCTCTGCGCTTGTCGCTATTGCACGAGCGGAAAAGGATCCTGAACTGAAGCGAATCGCGGTGCAGAAATTGTCGCTCATGCATTCGAAAGAAGGCACTGACTACCTGATGGAACTTCTCCAAAAGTGAGGCCGATCATGCGAACACTGCGAACCATTCTCGTCGGACAAATCCTGCTTGTCGCACTCCTGTTGGCGCCGCGACTGCAGAGCGAACCGCAGGCTGCGGCGATGCCGCGTATCGAAAACGCAAAGGTCGAAACCCGCGCATTGACAGCAACTCTGGACGCAACATTCCGCGGGCTGCTGGCACAGGCAGACAGACCTGAGTGGATCGGCTACAGCGTCGCGGAAGTGGCCGGCGACCGCGGTGTCTGTTGCGGGAATTATCATGACGGCGGGGGCTGCGGCACCTGCAATCTCGAAAGGGACCACGACGGATTCACCAGCGAGACGCACTCCGATGGCACTGTCAAACTAGAAGGCGCTCGCCAGCTCGTCGTGCTTCTACGCCTCGAAGGCAAGCACGTCGTCCGCACTCGCGTCGCCTCGGACGATTGCACTCTGGATGTCGGCGGCCTGCCGTTTGTCTGGCTGACGGGAGTGAAACCTGCCGAGAGCGTCGCACTTCTTGAGACCTTCGTGCGTAGCTCCGATTTCGAAAGTCACGGCGACCACGGCATCGGCAACGGAGCACTGACCGCGATTGCGCTGCACGCCGACGCCTCGGCGGACCGCGCGTTCGAATCCCTCGTCACGCCCGATCAGCGCGAAGGCCTGCGAAGACAGGCCGCCTTCTGGATGGGCGCCGCGCGCGGACCAGCCGGCTTTGCCGCTCTGCAGCGCATGGCGAAGAACGACCCGAGTTCCGACGTGCGCGCTCACGTAGCCTTCGCGTTGTCGGTGAGTCATGAACCCGGAGCGATCGACGAAATGATTCGCATGGCCCACGACGACACAAGTTCACACGTGCGTGGCCAGGCGCTTTTCTGGATCGCCCAAAAAGCCGGCAAGAAAGCCGTCGGCACCATCACCGGCGCCATCGAAAACGATCCCGACACCGAGGTAAAGAAAAAAGCCGTCTTCGCCCTCAGCCAGTTGCCAAAAGACGAAGGCGTCCCGAAATTAATCGAAGTGGCGCAGACCAACCGCAATCCCGAAGTGCGCAAGCAAGCCATGTTCTGGCTCGGCCAATCGCAGGACCCGCGCGCTTTGCAGTTTTTCGAAAAAGTGTTGTCCCAGTAATTCGCTAACGCAGAAGATCCTCGAGCTGCACGCGGCCCTCGGTCTTCGAGTCGCGATACTTCACGATCACAGCGGCCTGCAGCGACAGTCCCCACTTCGCGCCGGAAGCATGCGTCACCGCGCGCGACCCTGGCACCACAATGGCCTCTTCCGGAATAATCAGTGGCTCGCTATCCGTCGCCGTGTAAACCGCATCGCGAACCAGATCGTAAACGGGAATCGACCGATTGAGAATCGTCCCGGTACCAAGAATCGCGCGGCGCTTTACAACGGTTCCCTCATACACGCCGGAATTCCCGCCAACCAACACCTCGTCCTCAATAATCACAGGCAGCGCACCGACAGGCTCGAGCACGCCGCCGATCTGCGCCCCCGCGGAAATATGGCAATGCTTTCCAATCTGCGCGCAACTCCCCGCCAGCGCGTGCGAATCGATCATCGTGCCTTCGCCAATGTAAGCGCCAACATTTACAAACATCGGTGGCATGCAAATGACGCCGCGACCAATGTAGCTCCCATCGCGGATGCTGGACCCGCCAGGCACAATGCGTACCCCATCGGCCAAAGTAATCGCCCGCACCGGATACGTGGACTTGTCAAAAAAAGGCTGCTTGGTCGCGTCAATGGACATGTCGGCGATCGCGCCCATTCGAAAGCCAACCAGAATCCCCTTCTTCACCCACGTGTTCGCGCGCCATCCCGACTTTGTCGTGGGATCCGGCTCCACCGCGCGAATCTCACCGCGATTCAACGCCGCTTTGAAATCGCGGAACAGCCAAAAATCTTCTTCCTCATAATGCGCAGGCGCTTCATCGAACAGCCGCTCAATTCGCGACGGCAGCATGTACCCTCTGTACGAGTTCGAGCGATTCCAGAACCGCCCGAATTCGCATTTGATTCTCCGCCTTCGGCCCCACCAGCGGCAAGCGCCACACCGCTTCGAGCAAGCCCATCTCCGCCATTGCCGCCTTCACCGGCCCGGGATTCGATTCCACGAAATTGATTTCCATCAGCGGATGAAAACGCCGGTGAATTTCACGCGCTGTCTGGAAATCCCCCTGCAGCGCCGCGCGCGTAAGCCGCGACATTTCCGCCGGAATCTCATTCGAAACCACCGAAATCACCCCGCGCCCTCCCATCGAAATCACCGGAAGCGTAATCGCGTCGTCGCCAGACAACACGATGAAATCCTCCGGTACCGCATTCAGAATCGCCGCCATTTGCGACACGTTGCCCGATGCTTCCTTGATGCCCACAATGTTTTCGATTTGCGCCAGCCGCTTCACCGTCGCGGGCTCGATGTTCACGCCTGTGCGCCCCTGCACGCTGTACACAATAATCGGCAGCGGAACGGCCTCCGCGATCGCGCGATAGTGCTGGTAAAGTCCCTCCTGCGTCGGCTTGTTGTAATACGGCGTGACGGACAAAAATCCATCCGCTCCAAGCTCCGCGAGTTCGCGCGCCATGGCGATCACTTCGGCGGTGTTGTACCCGCCCGCTCCCGCAAGCACCGGCACCTTACCCTTGGCCAGCGCCACGGCGATCTCCACCACGCGAACGTGTTCTTCGTGCGTGAGCGTGGGGCTCTCCCCCGTGGTTCCGCACGGAACTAGGAAATCCACGCCCGCGTCAATCTGCCTTTGGATTAATCGGCGCAGCGTTCCTTCATCGAGCGATCCATCCGTTCGAAACGGAGTAACGAGTGCGGTGCCAGTGCCTGTAAACATTTTGTTTCTCCTTGCTTCCTTGAACATCAACTTCCGAAACTCGAACTGTGCGCGTCACGAATCTTCCTGACGCACGTTGCAACACAAACAAAAAGCCGTCAGCTCAATTCACCAAGAATTTCCCGGAATTCGAAGACGCCCTTCTTTCCCGCCACCCACCGCGCGGCCCGCAGCGCCCCGCGCGCAAATCCCTCGCGGTTCCGCGCCGTGTGCCGGAGCGTGATCGTGTCCGCCGCCGAATCAAATCCAATTTCGTGCGTCCCCGGATGCGCCCCCGCGCGGTTGGCCGTGAGCGTCAGCGTACGCGTGTATCCGGACGCGCGAATTTTCTCCGCCAGCTTCTTAAGCGTGCCGGAAGGCGCATCCTTCTTTGTCGAATGATGAATTTCCCAGCCCCACGCCTCGTATTCGGGATACTTGGCAAAAAACGAAGCCGCGCGCGCCACGGTCTCTATGAAAACATTTACCCCCACGGAAAAATTGGGGCTATACACCAAAGCCGTTTTGGCCCCGAGAATCGCTTCGCGAATCATCGGAAGCTGTTCGAACCATCCCGTCGTCCCGCAAACTGTATTGATCCCGAGCGACGCAAGCCGCCGCAAATTGTCCGGCGCCGCTTCTGGAGTCGTAAATTCAATAGCCGCCTCCACGCCGCGCAACGCCTCGCTCGTGATTCCGGCGTCATGCAAATTGTTCCCGCGCGTAAACTTCGCGCGCACTTCCAACCCGTATTCGGGCGCCAGTTGCTCGGCCAGCCGCCCCATCTTCCCGCAGCCCACGATGGCAATCCCCACGCTCATGCGCCGCTCCGGCCCGTGGCGATCAATTGCCTAGCCATCCGCGCGTAAAGTTCCACCGCCTCGCCCAATTCTTTTTTCGAAATGCGTTCCTCCGCCGTATGCGCCACATGAATACTGCCCGGTCCGATCAGAAAAGGTTCTCCCCAAGCTCCTTCAAACGTCGGAATGTCCGTAGTAAACGCCACGATGGTTGTCGGCATTCCATCGAACTTCGCCAGTTGCACCGCCGGCGTGTGCAGCACTTCGCGCGCCTCCACGCGATACCCCGCCGCCGCCAAAACCGCTCTGCGAATCTCCGCCGGATCCCCCACCGTTCGAAACATAATTTCCGCTTCCGCCAGATCCGCCACCACATTCGGCGCGCGCCCGCCATCCACCGTTCCAATATTCAGCGTGCTACGCCCCAGCAACGCGTCTTCCGGCAAGGGAATCCGCCGAATGTCCTGAAGTACGTCGAGTAGCGTGTGGATTGCGGAATGGCCCAACTCCGGATACGCCGAATGCGCCAGTTTCCCCCGCGCCGTGATTTCAAATCGCAACGCCCCCTTGCACCCAAGCGCCAGCCGGTTCTCCGTCGGCTCGCCATTAATGAGAAATCGCGACCCACGCGGCGCAGCCGCTGCAACTTTCGCCCCAACGCTGTTCCGCTCTTCCCCCACCACAAACAACAATCCGAAATTCCGCGTGCCTGCAGCGAGCAATTTCTCCGCCGCCGCAATCATCGCCGCGATAATCCCCTTAGCATCGCAAGCCCCGCGCCCCCAAACAAATTCACCGTCCTCGCGCGAACCAAAAAACGGCGGCACCGTATCCATGTGCGTGGAAAGCGTAACGACCGGCTCACCCCACGCCGCAAAAACATTGTCGCGGTTCGCCTCCGCGGTCATGCGCTCCACGCGCCCGCCGTATTGCGCGGCCAGCGCCGACAAATGCGCGAACAGGTAGTCACCCACGTTTTTCTCGTGGCCCGTCGTGGACTCGATGTCCACCAGCGCGCGTGTCAATTCGAAAAGATTCATCCCAACCGGATTTTTCTGGATGAGCGAAACGAAAGGAAGGAACCACGAAGATACAAATCGAGGCTGCTGCCTCTCGATAGCGCTTCATCCGTTTTATTCGCAAACACTAATGATCCGCGAACTTCGGACGACAGTGGACAGGCCTTGGACCTATCCCCCAACCGCTGCGGCTTCAGCTACCGCTGCGATTTCGGCGGACAACAATCACTTGTTGCCTTCAACCTCATCGGTCCCTCTGCCAGCGAACCAACCGGTCGAATCGAGAGCCCCTTTCGCACGGGCATCCGAAGCTGCTCGGAACTGCGCACCCGCCTACTCATGGCCTCCGCACCTCTATCAAGAACAATTTAAGTCTAGAAGAACGGTAGGTGATGTGTCAACGAGAGTTCTGAAAGGGAGGATGCAAAACACTAGAGTTCAAGCGGCTTGAGCGGAACGCACTGGGAAGCAACGAGCAACTCGCCCGTAAACGCGCATTCGGCGGGGCGCCTCCGGAGCGCTTCTTCAGCAGAGATTCGCACGAGATCGGGATTATTGTTTTCCTGCGAAACGTGAGCCAGCACCAGGTAACGCGCGATGGCATCGAACCCATCGGGGTCGCAAAGATATTCGCTCACCGCATGATTCGATAGATGCCCGGTGCGGCTTAGGACGCGCTGTTTCACGACCCACGGATACGGCCCCACCTTCAGCATATCCAGATCGTGATTCGATTCCAGCACCAGACAATCCGCCCCGCGCAAATGCACTTTCACCAGCTCCGGCATGTAGCCGAGATCCGTGACAATCGCCATCTTCGCGCCGTTCGAACGAAACGTGAATCCCACCGGGTCCGCCGCATCGTGCGGAATCGCGAACGCATGCACATCAATATCGCCAATCGTAAAATGCTGCCCCGCGTGAACGGTTTCCACGCGGTTCAACCGCTTGCCGAACGTTTCCGGAAGAATCCGCTGCATTGCCCCCAGCGTAGGCTCGGTCACATACAGCGGCGCTTTCCACATGCCAAGCATTTGCGGAAGCCCGTTGCAGTGGTCGGTGTGTTCGTGGGTAATCAGGATGCCGTCGAGGTGTTCAACGGTTTTTTCAACCGCGGCGAGGCGCGCTAGCGTTTCGCGCTTGCCCAGCCCGGCGTCCACGAGGAGGCGGGTGCGCCCGGTCTCGAGCAAGGTAAGGTTGCCCGAGCTGCCCGACGCCAGTATGGAAACCCGCAAGCCGATCGTTTACTCCTCAACCTCTTCGCGTAAAACAGCCACAAAACAAATTTTCAGCATCATGGCAGAGCGCCATGCGCCCGTCAATAAGGACTCCGCGATTCCAACGGTGATATACTCCCGCGGCGCACCATGGAAAAGTACGATCTCATCGTCATCGGTTCCGGTCCCGGAGGCCAGCGCGCCGCCATTCAAGCCGCGAAATTCGGCAAGCGCGCCGCGCTCATCGAAAAGCTGGAAGTAATCGGCGGAACGGCCATCAATACCGGGACGATTCCCAGCAAAACCATCCGCGAAGCCGTTCTCCATCTTTCCGGCTATCAATACCAAAGCATTTACGGCGTCAACTACCGCGTCAAAGAACCAATCACCATGGCCGATCTCTCCTTCCGCGCCCTCAACGTCATCAAAACCGAGATCGACGTCCTCCGCGCCCAGCTCTCCCGCAACGGCATCGAAATCATCACCGGAACCGCCAGCTTCATGGATCCTCATCGCATTCAAGTGACCAGTTCGCGCGGACAAACCGAGCTGGAAGCGGAGAATATCGTCATTGCGACAGGCACGAAACCCGCTGTCTCTGCGCTGGTCCCTTTCAACAACACAACCATCATCAATAGCGATCAAATTCTGAAGATGCCGGACATTCCCAAGTCCATGATCGTTGTCGGAGGCGGAGTCATCGGCGTCGAATATGTCTGCATGTTCGCCACCCTGGGCGTGCGCGTAACTTTGATCGAGAAACGCCCGCGCTTGCTGGAATTCGCCGACGCAGAAATGGTCGAAGCGCTTTGCTACCATCTGCGCGACCGCCGCGTTACTCTGCGCCTGAACGAAGAAGTCGAAAGCGTCGAGGAAACTCCCGACCACGCCGTCGTCGCCAATCTGAAAAGCAAAAAGAAAGTTTCCGGTGAAGCGCTGCTGTACGCCGTCGGCCGCCAGGGCAACGTGGACGAACTGAATCTTGCCGCGGGCGGCCTGGAAGCCGATTCGCGCGGTCGCATCGTTGTGGATGAAAATTACCAGACCAAGCAGCCGCATGTGTACGCCGTGGGGGACGTCATCGGTTTTCCAAGCCTGGGCTCGGTTTCCATGGAACAAGGCCGCATCGCCGCGGCCCGGGCTTTCGGCATGCCGACGAATTCAAATCGCGCGAATTATCCTTACGGCATTTACACCATTCCTGAAATCTCCTTCATCGGAAAAACGGAAGAGCAACTTACCGATGAAGGCGTGCCCTACGAAGTTGGCATGGCTTTTTTCCGCGAAATTGCCCGCGGCCAGATTCGCGGCGACACCACCGGCCGCCTGAAAATTCTATTCGATCCCTCCACCAAGGCGCTTTTGGGTGTACACATTATTGGTGAAGGTGCTTCGGAACTGTTGCACATCGGGCAGGCAGTTTTCGCCCTGAAAGGCACAGTCGAGTATTTCGTGGATACCGTTTTCAATTACCCGACGTTGGCGGAGTGTTACAAAGCGGCCGCGTTCAATGGATTGAATCGACTGACCAGGACGTAGCCGCGTTCAAGTGAGGAGTCGATTGCCCGGCGTTTCGACGACTTAAGATTGGCAGGAGCGAGATGCGCAAGACAGTGGGTGTGCTGGTCATGGAACATATCGCCGTGGGCCTCGTTGAGGCCCACAAGGTGGTTGGCGCGCTGAACGTCTATCCGGAGAAACCCCAGTCCGTGGATCCGCTGCAATCCATGCCCGCCGAAGGCATCGTGGATTGCATCCGCCAGCAAATCGAAAAAGTAACCGATGGAGCAAGAATCGAGGCGATCGGCATCGGCTTTCCCGGCATCGTCCGAAACGGCGTCGTCGAGGATTCTCCAAACCTGCATCAGGCCAAGGGATTTGCCTTGCAAGCCGCCTTGTCTTCCGCGCTGACCGGAAAGCTCGCCGGAACCCAGGTCCGCGTTTTTAATGACGCCGATGTGATGGCCGCAGGAATTGCCGCCACGCGAGGCAAACTCAACAAACTCTTCCGCGTGTGGACCATCGGCAACGGCATCGGCTTCGGCCGCTACCCTTCCCGCGAAGGAATCTGGGAAGGCGGGCATTCCGTCGTCACGCTGGATCCCAAGGAAACTTTCTGCGGCTGCGGCGGCAAAGGCCATCTCGAAGGAATTCTCGGGCGCCGCTCCATGCGCTTACGCTTCCTCGATCTCGAACCCGACGAAGTTTTTGAAAATGCGCGCGCCGGCGACGCTCGCTGCAAGGAATTTGTCACCCTTTGCCATCGCGCTCTGGCCGCCGCCACCGCCACCAGCATCCACATGGAAGGCCCCGGAACGTTTTTCGTCTCCGGACCCGAAGTGCGCTTCATCGACGTCGGCTTGCTCGACCGCCTGCTCCTCGAAATGGTCAAGATGAGCCCCCTGCAAGGCAGCCGCTTTGAAGTCGTCCCCACCTCCGACGAAATGGGCATCATCGGCGCCGCCGTAAACGCCGACCACGCCATCCAGAGCTAGGCCTTCAGGTCGAAGGAGTTAACGTCGTCACCGAATAGGCTTGCCTCTGGGCTGAAACGTAATATCCCCAGGCAACTACTGAGCAGAAGCCCGCGACGGCGAAGATGGATTGAAACGGCGCCCGCCAAAAATAGGGCCCAAAGCACACCGCATCCCAAACGGCGAAATGCAGTCCCAGCAAAATAAGGCCGCCCCACGAAGGAAGCGACCATTTGGTGCGCGAATACATCACGGCGCAGACGGTTGCTGCGACCAACTCTAGAAAAAGCAAAACCCACGGCGGGCGGGGCAACGTCGAATCTGATCCCAACAAGCGGGAAACATAAAGCCAATAAACCGGCAGCGCAAGAAGCGAAACTACGCCGGCCATGGAACTCCGGAATCTCTGGGCCAAGGGAGTTCCCGAAAAGATTTCGAGGAGTAGAAAAAAGCACGCGGCCCAGGCCATGCCATACATAATGAATGCCGCGTTTGCCCCTATGTTGCTATGCGGATGCAGATGTAGAGAGGCATTCACCCTCGGCCCAAGGCTGGCTTCCCCATATTCCAATCGCGAAAAAAACCAATTCGGCCTCTGGTTTCCCAGTAATTTCGCCACCAGCGCGATGTTTAGAGAGAACAAGATCTCCAACAAGAAGCGAGAGGAGCGGCTTTTCGTTGGTTGATTTGTGGCTTGCAGTTGCCTTCTCCCATCGTTCCCCACGCCGTTCCACGCATTACTACTTCTCAGACGGAAAAGTTTTGTCGGTTATAAGGGACACGCCCATCAATTTGCCATCGAACGGCTCAAAACTGAATCCGTAGGCACAGTGGCTTCCGTCCGGGAATCGCCCTTCAGCCTGGACCACCCAGAATAGTGATGCGAAACTGCCGACATGATCGGGGCTCAGGCCTTGGAACTCCACGAGGCGTATTTTCAAATCGCCAAGGACACTCGTAAGTTTTTCAAGGTGAATCGCCTGAAGAAATTGCTCCTTCTCCGAAGGGCCATAGCGGGCACCCGCTTCTTTCAAGGCGCGCACCGCCTCGTCCTCAGACCATTCCGGATGGGACTGTGCAAGTTCGCGGATAACTTTGTTTTGTTTGGAATGGGCCAAGTCGCCCTCCAAAATTAGCCGGATAACTCGACCGCTTTTGTCCGCCCAGAATGAGCCCTCCAAAAAAGTTGAGTTCTCAGGTGGCGGAATCATCCTACCGGTTTTTGAATCGGACGTTGGGTTCCAGGACACTCCAGGGCCAAATCGTGAGACTTTAAATTGGAACCCACCGGTTTCGCCCCACGGATCGTGATCCACACCTTGTCCGGTTGAGAAGGCGACGTACCAGTCTTTGCCAAATATCTCTGGATAGAACGCCTGCAGGACCTCGTGAAGGATTGTGAACGCACTCTTGCGCTCCGCAGCCAGTGGTTCCTGGTCGAACGCGGGCGCAATAAAAAGGAGAAAGCCAGCCAGAATCGAAATCGACATACGCTTGCTATTAATTAATTCTAACATTCGGGTCTCCGACGACTTGCCACTGCTCAGTAACTCCGGGCAGCGTTAAGAGGTAAGTATTTGTGTCATTCACCGCATTCTGGGACGGGTGGCCCGACTGACCTGTGCCCGAATCCGTCAAACTCCCATCGATCAAACGAGCAAGCTTCCCTCCACTCGCAAAAGTCAAACTAACACGGAGGGTGCCCCAGGTTCGTAGTTTGAACCTGGGTCTTGCAGTTGCCTTCCCTCTTTGCTCCCTCACGTCGATATTCACCGTCATCGACGCTGACCACGCCGTTCAAGATTAGCTGAAACTAACAGGCGAGGCGCGAGCGGTCGAGGGTGAAGCCGTTCAGGGGGCCGAGGACGGTGACGGCGATTTGGTCGGTTTGGAAATGCTGCTGGGCCAGGGACTGGAGTTCTTCGCGGGTGACGGCTTCGATGCCGGCGAGGATTTCGTCGAGCGAGTAGAAGCGGCCGAAATACAATTCCTGGCGCGCGAGATTGGACATGCGCGAGCTAGTGGACTCGAGTGAAAGCATCAGCGAACCTTTGAGATGATTCTTCGAGCGGCGCAGCTCTTCTTCCGTAACCGGCGATTCTTTCAACGCGCGAAATTCCTGAATGGTGAGATCGATCACCTGGCCGACCGTTTCCGCGGCGGTGCCCGCGTAAATGGTCATCATGCCGGCATCGGAATAAGGCGTGAGCTCGCTGAAGACGGCGTAGGCCAGGCCCTGCTTCTCGCGAATATTTTGGAAGAGGCGCGAGGACATGCCGCCGCCGAGAAGATTGTTGAGGACGGCGATGCCAAAGCGGTCCTGATGCCCGAGCGGCACGGAAGGAACGCCGATGCAGAGATGCACCTGCTCGAGGTCGCGCTTGGTTTCCAGATGAATGGGAGCGCAGGTTTGCGGTGCGCCGTCATTTTCCGGAAGCCCCGACGGATTCAGTTCGCCGAATTCGCGCAGCACCAGTTCGAGCACCTGGTCGTGCGTGACGTTGCCGGCGGCGGTGATCACCAGCCGATCCGGGGCGAACCAATTCTGGAAACGCATGCGCAGGGCGTTGCGATTGAATGCGCGAACCGTTTCCGGAGTGCCGAGAATCGGCCGGCCCAGCGAGTGCCCCGGCCAGAAGCCGCGCGTGAAAATTTCATGAAGGAGATATTCGGGATTGTCCAGGTCCATCTTGATTTCTTCGAGGACGACCTGGCGTTCTTTTTTTACATCTTCGGAATCGAATTTCGGGCGAAGAACGAGATCGGCGATGACATCAAAAGCGATCGGCAGATGCTCGTCGAGAACTTTGGCGTTAAAGCAGATTTGCTCTTTGGACGTAAACGCGTCCAGCATGCCGCCGACGGAATCCATTTCGCGCGCAATGGCTTCGGCGGAGCGTCGCTCCGTGCCTTTGAAGACCATGTGCTCCATGAAATGAGCGAGGCCGTTTTCTTCGGCGACTTCGCGGCGTGAACCGTTGCGGACCCACACGCCGACGGAGACGGAACGGACATGCGACATGGTTTCGGTGATGACCACGAGACCATTGGGCAAAACGTGCTTTTGGATGTCACGCGTTTCGGTCGCCATAGACTAATTGTGACACAGCCGGAGCGGAAGGAGAAACGGAACTGGATGGCTCTCTAATTCCGAGCTGTACAATAGCATACAACGAGAAAAATGCCGGGACCCGTCGTCTACAAGAGTTTTTCGTCGACCTTGAGCTTTCCGTATTCGCTGGTGTAGAAAAGCGGCACGTCGGAGTACGTGCCCCGGTCGCGCAGATAAACTTCGCACGTGTCAAAGGGCTTCGAATAAATATGAACACTGACGGCGCGTTGATTGAACTCCGCCAGGTTCATGACTTCGTGCACGGGCTCAGTTGGATTCACGTAGGCGGGGTGGGCAGCGTCCATCTCGTAGGTGTCGGTGGGAATAATGTTGCAGGTGCCGTGCGAGGCGTCCTGATTCTTCACACGATAGTTCTGGACGCGCAGCCGGCCGATGGGCACGGACATCCAGCAATTCTGATCGCGATGATTGTGGATGCGGCTGT
The DNA here is from genome assembly GCA_013289835.1 of Acidobacteriota bacterium. Classification (GTDB taxonomy): domain Bacteria; phylum Acidobacteriota; class Terriglobia; order Acidiferrales; family UBA7541; genus Acidiferrum. The sequence continues at coordinate 83,309 of JABCZG010000015.1, forward strand.
TCTGACCGATCTCCCAGCAGACGGTCATGCATTCAAACAAGGTATTCTTGAAAATCAGGTTGCGCGTGTAATTTCCTTTGGAAAAATAGCAATACTTCTCGAGCGTCTCCGGGCGAACGTTGTGGCGGATGACGTAGTCCTGGATATTTTCGAGCGTGAAGTCGCGCTCGGGGATGGCGGCGACGCCTCTCACCCAATCGGTGATAGTCAGCAATTCGGTTGCGACGTGTTGCGGCATCGGGCGCCTCCAGATGGCAATCCTGAAAACGCGGGGATTGCCTACAAATTATAGCGTGAAACGCGGACGAAGTAATGAGGGAACGAAGTAAAGAGATAGCGAAAAGAGGTACTCTGTAGTTTGCGCGCCGCCGCGGTGCGAAGCGAGGATTGGTAGCTGAACAAAATGGAATTGCTCGGCAAATCGAAAGAAGAATTGCGCGAATACTGCGTGGAGCTGGGGGAGCCGGCGTTTCGCGGGGCGCAGATTTATCATGCGCTGTATGCAGAGCGGAAATTCGATGTGGCGCAGATCACGAATCTTCCGGCGGCTCTGCGCGCGCGGCTTGCGAAAGAGGCGCGGATTACGCTGCCGGAGGTGAAGCAGCGGTTTGCGTCTTCGGATGGGTCGGTGCGGTATTTGTTTGGGCTCGGCAGCGTCGAGGAGAAGAAAAACCTTAACGCAGAGGACACGGAGAACGCAGAGTTCGCGGAGAAGAGCAGGGAAGAAAAAACAGGCCGCTTGCAAAAACCGGCTTCAGTAGAGGCGGTGTTTATGCCGAGCGAGGGGCGGCAGACGATTTGTCTTTCAACGCAGGCGGGGTGCGCGGTGGATTGCCATTTTTGCTTGACGGCGCAGCTCGGGCTGATCCGGAATTTGACGGCGGGCGAAATCCTTGCGCAAGTATTGTTGCCACTCGAAGAGCACGAGGCGCAGCTTGCGCCGCAGACCAACATTGTGTTGATGGGGCAGGGGGAGCCGCTGCTGAATTTTGAGGCGGTGATGGCGGCGGTGCGGATTATTCTGGATCCGCAGGGGATGGGGATTTCGCCGAAGCATGTGACGCTTTCGACGAGCGGGATTGCGCCGGGGATCGAGCGGCTTGGGCTAGAAAAAGTGCGGCCGAAGCTGGCAATTTCGCTCAATGCGTCGAATGACGAGCAGCGCGACGCGTTGATGCCCATCAATACGAAATATCCGCTGGCCGTGTTGCTGGAGGCTTGCAAGAATTATCCGCTGCGGACCTGGGAGCACCTTACGTTTGAGTACGTGATGCTTGGCGGATTAAATGATGCCGCCGAAGATGCGCGGCGCGTAGTGTGGTTGCTGGCGCCGCTCAAGAGCGTGAAAGTCAATTTGATTCCGTGGAATCCGGGGGAACTTCCCTACCGCGAATCGTCTCCGGAGCGAATTGAAGAGTTTCGCAGAATTCTGGTGGAACGCGGCGTGCCGGCGTTTGTGAGGTATTCGCGCGGACGCGACGTGATGGCGGCTTGCGGGCAGCTCGCGCTGCTGCAAATTGATGGTTCTCAGTTGTCAGTGGTCAGTTCTCAGTAAAGAATACAAAAGTCTGCCGTGTTACTGGGAGCCCGGGAGCGAGCAGATTTTGTTTCGTTCTTGAGCCGCTCGGCAGAATGCTGAAGAGACACCGTGAGGATGCGATTTAAAATCGGTGAACGCGATCACGGAGGCCGATGGAGCCGATCCCCACAAATGTGAGCCCACAAAGTCCGAACGAAATTCCACCGCCACAGACTGCGCTGGCCGCTTCCAGCGCGCGGCTGCTGCCGTGGCTGATCGCGGTGGCGTTTTTTATGGAGTCGCTGGACACGACAATTTTGAATACTGGTGTGCCGACAATTGCGGCGGCGCTCCACGTTGCTCCGCTAAGCATGAAGTCGGTGCTGGCAAGTTACACGCTGAGCCTGGCGGTTTTTATTCCCATCAGCGGGTGGATGGCGGACCGCTTCGGAACGCGTCGGGTATTCGGTTCGGCGATTGGCATCTTCACCTTGGGATCCTTTCTCTGCGGAATATCGACCAACATTCATGTGCTGGTGGCGTTCCGCATTTTGCAGGGTTGCGGCGGAGCGATGATGGTGCCGGTCGGGCGGCTCACCATGGTGCGGACATTTGCAAAGTCCGAACTGGTTCGCGCCATGAGCTTTGTGGCCATTCCTGCGTTGGTAGGCCCTATGCTGGGGCCGATTACCGGCGGGCTAATCGTTGGCTACCTGCATTGGCGGTTTATTTTCTTCGTGAATATTCCGATTGGTCTCTTGGGTTTGTACATGGCCTACCGGCACCTTCCCGATTATCGCGAACGCACCAATCCACTGGATGTCGCGGGGCTGATTCTCTTCGGATCCGGCGTGGCGCTGCTTTCCTACGTGCTGGAAGTGTTTGGCGAGCACACGCTGAATGGGCGCGAAATTCTGGGGCTGCTGGCCATTTCCATTGTGCTCCTGGCGGGGTATGGATTTCATGCGACGAGGACCGCTTATCCTTTGCTGCGTCTTTCGCTATTTCGGATTCGCACGTTTCGAGCGGCCGTGGCCGGGAGCTACCTGACCCGGCTGGGCATTGGAGGCATTCCGTTTCTTTTTCCACTCTTGTACCAGGTGGGGCTGGGGTTCACGCCGATTCAATCGGGGCTGATGATGATGCCGCAGGCTATCGCGTCCATGAGCCTGAAAGTATTTATGCCGCGAATCCTGGCGCGCTTTGGGTACCGCGCCGTGCTGGTTTCCAACACGATGCTCATCGGCGTGCAGATCCTGCTTTTTGCGACCATCGGGAAGAGCACGCCGATATGGCTGGTCGTGGGGGAAATGTTTTGCTACGGATTCTTCACGTCGCTGCAGTACACGAGCATGAACACGCTGGTGTACGCGGAAGTCACGGAGGAGCAGGCTAGCAGCGCGAGCTCGATTGCGAGTACGGCGCAGCAGATGTCTGTCAGCTTCGGGGTGGCTGCGGCATCGCTGGTAACGGCGTTCTTTCTTCCCGATCGGTACCGGTCCAATCCACTGGAGTTCATTCACGGCATCCACCGGGCGTTTTTTGTGCTCGGCGGAATGACGATACTCTCGACGATCGTCTTCCGCGAATTGAAACGGGGAGACGGTGACGCGGTGAGCCAAGCAAAGGTGGTGCACGCAGGGTAGGCCCCTCCCCCGTTTTTCGTAAGTGTTGCTTCTAAAGGACTTAAATTTCCTGCAAGCCTTTTATTTTCAACACTTACGGGAGGTTCCATAAGTGTGATTGTAAAGGGGTTGCACAAAGACACCTCTGCTCCCAGGCAATGCTACTGCGAAAGCCGGCGAAACTCGTAAGTGCTTGACACCCCCCACCCCCGGCATTTTGTAAGAATGTCAAAGGAAAGAGTTTAGGGTGTGGGGGGTTGCAAAGAATGTGATTCTAAAGGGTTTATAAACCGTTTGTTTTGCTATCGTTGCAGAGTATCTGCAAGAATATGATTCTAAATGGGTTGCAAACACCAAAGCTTGCAAGAAAGTTAACAGTCATGTAAGGATATCAAAACAAAGGAGAAAGAGCCTGGGGTCTACTGCGGCGGACAGTAATTCCTAAAATATACTTTACCTCAAGCGTTACTAAAGGTCAAGTGGAAAATCGGGAGGGCGCCAGATTCTGATTAGCGGCGTTTACCAGGGGCTATCCGTCAAGCAAAAACAATAGAATGAGGTGTAGAGGCTTGAAGTGTCTGCCTGGTCCTGCACTTCCTTTTGAAAACAGCGAACAAAAGAAAGGGCTTGCTGACTCGGTCCGGCGGTATGACGACTGCACTCCTTTATATTAGACACATCGGAACTGTCGGTTACTTCGTAGGAGAGAAATGGTGACCAAGTATTTGGCTAAGCTGTTGGCAGGCTGTTTGGTCTCAGTTGTGTTATTTGCCCTCACAGCATGGAGCGAGACTCCTCCAGGCCGGATGGAATCCGTTAGCGTCTCCCCGGACGGTAAGACTATTGCAGTGGACTTTAAGAAGGGTAAGACATCGCACATCTTTTTGGTTGCATTGGCCACCGGCAACGCAACTCGCCTTATCAACGACAATAAGGGAGAAGAATCAGACCTCAGCTTTTCGCCGGACGGCAAGCACATCGCCTATTCCTACTTTCCGGGGAATGGTGAACGCTCCCAAATCATGGTCGGGAACGCCGACGGGTCAGGCCTCCATGCTTGGTTGGCATCGACGGAAAACGTTAGGGACTTTTCGCCGGTTTTCTCGCCTGATAACAAAACCCTGATTTTTGCCCGTTCACGCTTTTACGGCAACTACTCACCCATCGCGCAGCCACATAATCATGCGTGGGACTTCTATGCGGCTGACTTGGACGGCACGAACATTCGCCAACTTACCAACGAGAGTTTCTACAACGCCTCGCGAATCTCGGTGTCACCCGATGGCAAGAGCATGGTGGTCATGACGGAGGACCTCGATACTCCGCAAACAATCGCCATTTATTTGTTGGAGCATGCAGACAAACCGGCGCGGGTGCTGCGCCCTCGTGTTCCCGGCCACGAACGGATATACAACTGTCCCAACTTTATGCCGGATGGAAAGAGCATTCTGTTTTTGGCCGCGACGGAAGGATGGCGATTTTACGACTACGACGTGTACCGATTGGACCTTGAAACTGGCGCAGTCGAGAGGGTGACGAAGAAGAACGGTTACGCCACCGACTTGAGGGTCTTTGCCGACGGAAAAACTGCCGCGTTTCTCAAGTGGCGCTCAGACCGTCACGCCACCCCGGTCGAGAGTGAACTCTATTTGCTCGACATCCAAAGCCACAATGTCACCCCCGTGAAGGTTAGTGGTCTAAACTGACGCCAAGAAATGGTAGCGCCTGGTTAGTTGCCTGATCCAAAACTGAGCTGATGCTTGAAAGTGAGCTTCCCTTGAAGAAGGGACGAGGGGGAGAGCTATATTCAAGCCGGGTCAGGGCAGACGAGGGCCGATGACGGAGAGGAGGCGGAACATGGCTGGGGGCCGAGTGATTGGGAGACGGATTACGTTTCAGAGGAAGGGGTTGACGACGCGCAGGTTGGAGAACTGCTGGCCGTGCTGGAGATCTTCGGTGTAGAGGATGCGGCAGTTGGCTTCGAGGGCAGCGGCTACGATGAGGGAGTCGTACCAGGAGAGGGAGAAGCGGTGAGTAAGATCGAGGGCGCGCTGGTAGAGGGAGAAGGAAGAATGTACCGCCAGGAGAGGAGCAAGCGCTTCCAGTTTGCGTTGTGCTTCGGCGATGGACATCCGAGGCTGGAAGCGCCGGAAGGCAACACTGAAATATTCCTGCACGATCTGGAAGCTAATGACGCCTTTGCCCGAAATGAAGGCGCGATCTATCAAGCGTGTGGCAATGGCCTGTTTCGCAGAGGCGGTTGGAGTGTCCTCGTAGACGAAGACATTGGTGTCAAGAAAAAATCTATCGCTCATTCATCTCATCGCGAGTGTACGGGCCGCCAGCGTCTATATGCTTCAGACTGTCTCGCACCGCTTGATAGGCTTCAAGGTTGCGTTGGCGAATGTAAGAGGCGAGCCACTCGCGGAAAGCAGCGTTGAGGGTGGTGTTTTCAGCTTTGGCAACAGCGCGGGCTTTTTCGATGAGGTCGGGATCCGCGCTGAGGGTGATGTTCTTCATGAGAGACAGTGTACACGATACCGTGTACACTGTCTAGTGCGCACTACCTTGCCAGATTTGGGAGCGGTGCGGTGGCGCGTTTCGAGTTGCCAACGGAGGGGCAGGCGGAAGTCCGTGCCAGCAGTGGGGATCAGGGGCGGAGGGCGATGACGGACATCAGGCGACCGGAGTGGGCACCTTGTTTGCGGTAGCTGAAGAGGAGGTCGGGGCGGCAGGCGGTGCAGAGGTCGCTGACGGAGATGTTTTCGGGGCGGAGACCGGCGCTCAGGAGTTGGGCGCGGTTGGCTTTTTTCAAGTTGAGGCGGACGTTTTGGGGCGGGGGCTGGTGGCCGGGGGGCATCCTGTTTAGCCACTGGATGGGGTTGGGTTCGTCGCCGGTGCGGAATTCGTCGAACCACGCGGGGGCTTCGGGGAATTGGGAGTGGAATTGGGTGGCGACTTCGGTGCCGACTTCGTAGCAGCAGGGGCCGATGCTGGGGCCGATTGCGGCGAGAAGATCAGCGGGGTTGGTGGCGAAGTGCATTTGCATCTGGCCGATGGCTTTGATGGCGATGCGGGCCAGGGTGCCGCGCCAGCCGGCGTGGATGGCGGCGATGGCGCGTTTTTTGGGGTCGACGAGGAGGATGGGGACGCAGTCGGCGGTTTGGACGGCCAGGAGGAGGCCGGGGAGGTTGGTGATGGAGGCGTCGCCCGCCACGGCGGGCAGGCCCTTGCAGGGCTCGCTCGGGGCGGCTGGGAAGAGATGGATTACGTCGGAGTGGATTTGTTTTAGGGCAACGAGTTGGAGATCGCTGGCGCCGAGGGCGGATTGGAAGCGGCGACGGTTTTCGAGGACGTTTTCACGGGTGTCCCAGTCGGTGAAGCTGAGGTTTAGGATTTTTTCGTTGTTTAGGTCGGAGATGCCGCCGGGTTTGGTGCTGAAGCCGTGGAGGAGCCAGGGGAGTTTGGCTAGGGCGGGGGCTTGGAGGATGCTGACGTTGTTGGATTTGTGAGTGTGCCAGGTGGAGCTGGATTTGGTGGCGGGGACAGACAGGAGTGTCTGTCCTACTTTTTTGCGCTTGGAATTTGGTGATTTCGTGGGTGGCACGGCGATAACAGTATAATCTTTGTTGGGTGAAGAGCCGAATGTAGGCGATTGGAGAACCGACGGGTCTGAAGACCCGCCACTACCGGGCCGGGCTGAAGCCCGGCCTCTACAGGCTAATCTGGGAGGCCGCGTGATCGTGGGGATGGGAGTGGACATTGCGGAGGTGGGGCGGATTCAGGGGGCGATTGAGCGGCATGGGGAAGTGTTTTTGAGGCGGATTTATACGGAGCGGGAGAGGGCGTATTGCGAGCAGTTCAAGAATAAGTATGAGCGGTATGCGGGGCGGTTTGCCGCGAAGGAAGCGGCGATGAAGGCGCTGGGGACGGGGTGGCGGCGCGGGGTGCGGTGGGTGGATTTGGAAGTGGTGCGGGAGGCGAGCGGGAGGCCGACGCTGGAGCTGGCGGGGGAGGCGGGGAAGATTGCGGCGCGACTGGGAGTGAAGAATATTGCGGTGAGCATTACACATACGGAGAGTCAGGCGATGGCGCAGGTGATTTTTGAGAGTTGAAGAAAGTCAAAAGATAAAGACAAAGAATTAACACAGAGGGCGCAGAGGACACAAAGAGCACAGAGAAGAAAAGTCTAACGCAGAGACGCTGAGAGCGCGGAGCTATCGCAGAGGACGGATTCGGAATCAACGACTAGGCAGTTCCCTACTTCATCGGAAAGAAAGACATTGAGCCAGAGGTTGGCGGGAAAAGAGCCGCGGAGGCGGAGCTTTAGGTAGTTGGTGGAGAGGGCGGGAGTTGTGTCGCGGAGCGAGGGTTCCGTGGCGACGCCGTCGGCTTCGGCGGTGCTGTCACGACGGAGGGTGAGGACGCGGAGGGGCCGGCCTAGTTGGGAGTGGCGGAAGGCGGCGGATTTGCGTTCGCTTAGGGCGCGGAGTTCGCGGGCGCGGCGCTTGATGATGGCGGGCGTGACTTCGTTCGGGAGAGAGGCGGCTTTGGTGCCGGGGCGTTTAGAGAAGGAGAAGACGTGGAGGTAGGTGAAGGGGAGGGATTCGATGAAGGACATGGTGGTGGCGTGGTCGGCTTCGGTTTCGCCGGGGAAGCCGGTGATGACGTCGGCGCCGATGGCGGCGTGGGGGAGGCGTTCGCGGATGAGCTCGACGCGGCGGGCGTAGTGCTCGGCGCGGTACCAGCGGTGCATGGCGGCGAGGATGCGGTTGGAGGCGGATTGCAGGGGCATGTGGAAGTGCTGGGCGATGCGGTCGTTGGCGGCGAAGAGATCGATGAGGTCCTGGGTGACGTCGAGGGGTTCGATGGAGCTGATGCGGAGGCGTTCGATGGGAGTTTCGTCGAGGATGCGTCGGAGGAGGGATTCGAAGTCGGTGCGGGGGGTGAGGTCGCGGCCGTAGGTGCCGAGGTTGATGCCGCTCAGGACGATTTCGCGGAAGCCGGAATCGCTGAGGCGGCGGATTTCGTGGAGAACGGTTTCGGGGGAGAGGCTGCGGCTTTTTCCGCGGACGAAGGGGATAACACAGTAGGAGCAGCGAGAGTCGCAGCCGTCCTGGATTTTCAGGGTGGGGCGGGTGTGATGGGATTCGCCGCCCAGGACGGGGGCGGAGAGGAAGGCGGTTTGCTCGAAGATGTTTCCGGTGAGGATTGGGGAAGAGGCGGGCGCGGCAAGCCGCGCCACTACAAAGGAATCGGACGGAGCCGTCTTGCCGGAGTGCAGCGATGCTGCGGGGAAAAAGTCGTTTGGATTTTTGGCACAGGTTGCGGACGAGAGCGATTCGACTAGCTTAGGAATTTGGGGTTTGTGGGAATTGCCGACGACCCAGGAGACGCCGGGGAGGGCGGCTAGTTCTTCGGGGGCGCGCTGGGCGTAGCAGCCAGTGACGATGACCTGCGCGCGGGGATTTTTCGCGTGGAGCTTACAGATGGCGTCGCGGGCCTGGGCGTCGGCGGAGGCGGTGACGGTACAGGTGTTTATGACGACGATGTCGGCGGCAGCGGCTTCCGAGGCGGAGGTGCAGCCGCGGTCGAGGAGTTGGCGCTCGATGGCGGCGCCGTCGGCTTGGGTAGCGCGGCAGCCGAATTGTTGGATATAGAAGGTCGACATTCCATCCTACCGAGGAAAAGACTCTACACAGAGTTCGCGGAGTACACAGAGGGCACAGAGAAGAGACGATGCCTTGGTGTAACTCAAGCCAACTCCATCAAGCGTGCCACCCGCGGAGGCGGGCAGCGATAGAAGGATAGCGGGTTTGGAGAAGCACGGAAAGAGCAGGGCAAGCGGGAGGGGCGTTTGGGGAAGAGTATGGCGGGAGAGTAACTGAAAACCATCGGGCGCGAGGACTTATCTTTACTCGCCGAAGGCTGGGCCGATACAATCTTTCGACACCCATGACACATCGAAGGCACAATCCGTCGGCGCTGGAGAACGCGAAAGTTTCGATCGTGATTCCCGTTTACAACGAGAAGGCGACGATTGATGAGATTTTGCGGCGCGTGCTGGACACCGAAGTGCGCAAAGAAGTGATTATCGTGGATGATTGCTCGACGGACGGGACGCGGCAGATGCTGGAAAACATGGCGGCGCGGCAGGCGAACGGCGAGACGTCGGCGCCGGCCCAGGATGGCGGCGACCCGGTGGAGTTGCGGGATTTGCGGTTTTTCTTTCAGGCGCCGAATCAGGGGAAGGGCGCGGCGCTTCGGCGCGGATTTGCGCAAGCTACGGGAGAGATCGTGCTGATACAGGACGCGGATCTGGAGTACGACCCGCGGGATTATCCGATACTGCTGGAGCCACTGATCGAAGGGCGCGCGGACGTGGTGTATGGTTCGCGATTTTTGGGCGGGCCGCAGCGAGTGCACTACTTCCGGCATTACGTGGCGAACTTGATGCTGACGCTGCTTTCGGATATTTTCACGAACCTGAAACTCACGGACATGGAGACTTGTTACAAAGTGTTCCGGAGGGAAGTGCTACAGGGGATCGAGTTGAAGTCCGACCGGTTCGGGTTCGAACCGGAAATTACGGCGAAGATCGCGAAACATGACTGGCGCGTTTACGAAGTGCCGATTACGTATGCGGGGCGCACGTACGAAGAAGGCAAGAAAATCACGTGGAAAGACGGCTTTAGCGCGTTGTGGTGCATTATCCGATACACATTCAGCGATTAGATTTACGCTTTTGCGCTTTCCGCATAGCCTTGCGGATGTTTTTGTTTCCAAGCCCAAGCTGAATCAATAATTTCCTCAAGAGAAGAATGTGAGGCTTCCCAACCGAGGGTGCGCTTGAGCTTTTCCTTGCTGGCGACGAGCACGGCGGGATCGCCGGGTCGGCGAGGGCCGAGTTTGCGGGGAATTTTCTTGCCAGTGACGCGCTCCGCGGCATCAATTACTTCCAGAATGGAAAAACCGCGGCTGTTGCCAACGTTGAAGGCTTCGCCGGTGACGCGGGCGATTTCTTCGAGGGCGCGGAGGTGGGCATCGGCGATGTCGAGGACGTGGATATAGTCGCGGACGCAGGTGCCGTCGGGCGTGGGATAGTCGGTGCCGAAGACATCCACGTGCGGGATGGCGCCGGCGGCGGCGTCCAGGACGCGGGGGATGAGATGCGTTTCGACGCGATGAGCCTCGCCGCGCTCCTTCGAAGCGCCAGCAGCGTTGAAATAACGGAGGGCGGCATACTGCAGGCCGGTGTAGGCGTGGTAATCGGCAAGAATTTGTTCGAAGACGAGTTTGGATTTTCCGTACGGATTGATGGGCGCTTTGCGATGGTCTTCGGGGATGGGAACGGTTTCCGGTTCGCCGTAGGTCGCTGCGGTGGAAGAGAAGATGAATTTTTTTACGCCGTGACGAGTGACGGCGTCGAGAAGATTGACGCCGCCGGCTACGTTGACGGCGTAAAAAATGCTGGGCTCGCGAACGGATTTGGCGACGAGGGCTTCGGCAGCGAAGTGCATGACAGCGTCGATTTTGCGATTCGAAAAAACACGGTCTAGAGAAGTGTGATCGGCGAGGTCCACCTGGCAGAAATCCGCGCCCGGGGGCACGGCGGCGCGATGGCCTTCCACCAAACTATCCATGGCGATGACGCGCATGCCGCGGGCAAGCAAAACTTCGGCACAGATGCTGCCGATGTAACCGGCGGCGCCGGTAACGAGAATATTCACGTGGTTCGGCTCCTAGAATGAACAAGCGACGAAGCGGTTCGATTCCGGAACCAATAGCATACATCAGGACGATGAGGGAGAGACTTGGAGAAGCGCAGAGAAAGAGCAGGCGTGATCAAACCTGCGAGAGACGACGCTGGAAAGTGAGAAGAATCAGGTCGGCACGGCGGCGCACGCCAAATTTGTTGAGCAAATTCGAAACGTGAAATTTTACGGTGCGTTCGGCAATGTTGAGCTTGCTGGCGATTTCCTTGTTGGAAAGATTTTCCAGGAGCGAATCGAGGACTTCCTGTTCGCGGCGGCTGAGATTGGTGACGGAATCGGTTTTGAGGCGGCGGCCCTGGCCGGTGAGGATGGAATCGACGAATCCGGACAAGAGCTGGCGCGGAACCCAGAATCCACCGCTGGCAACGAGCGGAAGAGCGCGGATCAATTGCTCGCGGGCTTCGACGTAGGTGAGCAGGCCCTTCACGCCAAGGCGCAGGAGCTGGAAGCTGTTCGTGTCGTTGTGCTGCTCGCCAACGACGATGAGGCGAGCTTCGGGATAGCGTTCGAGAAGATTGGCCAAGAGCGCGCCGGTAGCGGGCTTGGCGGCATGCGCGTCAATCACGTAAACCTGGGCGCGCGGCGGCTCGAGATTGCGGAGGTCGGGCGCGAGGGTGGATTCCAGTTGTTTGGAGATCACCTTGAAGGGCGCTTTCGCGAGAATGCGCTCAAACTCGCTCAACACCAAAGGGTGAGGCGAGAGGATGCAGACTGTCAGTTTGGAGGCCGCTCGTTTCGTAGTCACTGTACGCCAGCGTAGTAAAAACTGGCCAAAGGGGCAAGGTCCTTTGGCGCAGTTGTTCTCGAATTGTTACTGACACCTAAGGTGCATGGGGTCCGAATACGGGACTCCGGGAACGGGCACCTGGAGCCCGGTAATTCGGGGCGGATTATCCACCATTCAGGCAGGAAAAGCACGCGTTCGCTGCATGGAGATGGGCATTGGGGATAAACCTGCGTAAACTAGAAGGGTTCGGAAACTGTAGATTCTTTTGCTTTTGTCTGGCTTTCCGGTAGGAAATCGACAAGGAGCGTCACCTTCGAACGGATGCGTAATCTGACTGAATCGGCCAAAGCATTGCGAGAACTGCTCTCGCAAAGGATCCTCGTGCTGGACGGCGCGATGGGGACGATGCTGCAGCAAGTGAACTTGACTGCGGCGGACTTTGGCGGAGCTGCGCTCGAAGGGTGCAATGAGAATTTGGTGCGGACGCGGCCGGATGTGGTGCTGGATATTCATAGGAAATATTTTGAGGCGGGCTCGGACATTGTTGAGACGAATTCGTTTAATGGGACGAAGAGCGACCTGATCGATTACGGGGTTGATGGGCAGTCGTACGAACTTATGTTCAAGGCAGCGCAATTAGCACGACAAGCGGCGGACGAATTTTCGACCCCGACGAAACCCAGATTCGTGGCGGGGGCGATGGGGCCGACACGCAAGACGATAACCGTCACAGGAGGCATTAGCTTCGATCACTTGAGTCAGGACTACTACGATCTGGCAAAGCCGCTGATTGAAGGCGGCGCTGACCTCTTGATGATTGAAACCTGCCAAGACACTCGCAATATCAAAGCAGCGATTCTCGCCATCCATAAGATATCGAGAGAAATCGGCGCTGAGGTCCCATTCATTATTTCCGTCACGATCGAGTCCATGGGCACGATGCTGGCGGGGCAGACAATCGAAGCCATGTGGGCTTCGCTGAGACACGCGAAGCCCCTTGCGTTCGGAATGAACTGTGCCACGGGTCCGGAACTCATGACGGACCACATTAGAACGCTTAGCCAGCTGAGCAGCGAGTATATTTCTTGCTATCCAAACGCCGGGCTGCCTGACCCTGAAGACGGCGCGTACCACACGACTCCCACAACGCTTGCGACGCAACTCGAGAGATTCATTGGCAACGGGTGGCTGAACATCGTCGGCGGGTGCTGCGGGACGACGGAGCAGCATATTCGCGCGATTGCGCAGATGGTGGAGGGCAAGAAGCCGAGGGTGCGGCCGGCGGAGGCGCACCGCGCCGTGTATTCGGGGATTGAGACGATCGAGGCGGAGGACAGCACGCGGCCGCTGCTGGTTGGCGAGCGGACGAACGTGATTGGGTCGCGGCTGTTCAAGAATCTTGTTTCCGAAGAAAAGTGGGAAGAGGCGAGCGAGATTGCGCGACGGCAGGTGCGCGGCGGCGCGCACATTGTGGACGTGTGCTTGCAGAGCACGGAGCGCGACGAGAAAAAGGACATTCCGCCGTTCTACGAGAAGCTGATTCGAAAAGTGAAGGCGCCGGTGATGATTGACACCACCGACCCGACGGCGATCGAATTGGCGCTGACGTATTGTCAGGGCAAGGCGATCATCAATTCGATCAACCTGGAGGATGGCGAGGAAAAATTCGAACGCGTGGTTCCGGTTGCGCACGAGTTTGGCGCGGCGGTGGTTGTAGGGTGCATTGACGAAGACAAGCTGCAGGCGCAGGCGTTTACGCGCGAACGAAAACTGGCGGTCGCCCAGCGGTCGTACAAATTGCTGACGGAGAAATACGGGCTGGCGCCGGAAGACATTATTTTCGATCCGCTGGTCTTTCCGTGCGCGACGGGAGATGAGAACTACATCGGCGGCGCAGTGGAAACCATCGAAGGCATCCGGCTGATCAAGCAGGCTTTGCCGGATGTGCGGACGATCCTGGGAATTTCGAACGTTTCGTTTGGATTGCCGCCGGGCGCGCGGGAAGTGGTGAATTCGGTATTTCTGTATTACTGCACGAAAGCGGGGCTGGACCTGGCGATCGTGAATACGGAGAAGCTGGAGCGGTTCGCTTCGATTCCGCAGCACGAAAGAGACCTTGCGGAGAATTTGCTGTTTTCGCATCCGCCGAAGGATGTGCCGGCGGATCTTTCGCAGGCGGAGTTGCTGAGAAATGCTCCGGCAGACTGGCGGGAACAGCGCAAGGAGCAGCGCGCGGCGGTGAATCAATATTACATCGCGGCGATCACCGAACATTTTCGGACGGCGAAGAAGAAAGAAAAGGTGCGCGCGGCAGACTTGCCGCTGGACGAGCGGCTTTCGAATTACATCATCGAGGGAACGCGCGACGGGTTGATCGGCGATCTGGAAAAGAAACGCGGGGAGGGTGCAGCGCCGCTGGACATCGTGAATGGACCGCTGATGGCGGGGATGGCGGAGGTCGGGCGGCTGTTCAACGCGAATGAACTGATTGTGGCGGAGGTATTGCAGTCCGCGGAAGCCATGAAAGCGGCGGTGAGCCATCTGGAACAGTTCATGGAGAAAGCGGATACGGCGAAGCGCGGGAAGGTGGTGCTGGCGACGGTTAAAGGCGACGTACACGACATCGGGAAAAACCTCGTCGAGATTATTTTGAAGAACAACGGCTATGACGTGGTGAATCTCGGCATTAAAGTGCCGCCGGAAGATTTGATCAAGGCGTACCTGCAGCACAAGCCGGATGCGATTGGGTTGTCCGGATTGCTGGTAAAGAGCGCGCAGCAGATGGTGATCACGGCGAGCGATTTGAAGGATGCGGGAGTGGAGATTCCGCTGCTGGTGGGGGGAGCGGCGCTTTCCGCAAAATTCACGCAGACGAAAATCGCGCCGAGCTATGGGAAAGCGGTGTGCTACGCGAAGGACGCCATGACCGGGCTGCGGCTGATGAACGAGTTGATGGACCCGGCGACACGGGAGACGGTGGTGCGCGCGCACACGGCATCGGACAATGGGCTGGACGTGACCACTACAGTGCGGGTAGCGGAAATTCCGAAAGTGACGCGGTCGCCGCGGGTTCGAACGGACTTGCCGATTCCAGGGGTGCAGTATCTCGACCGCAAGGTGCGGCTGGTGCCGGATTTGCGCGAAGTGTGGAGCTACATCAATCCGTTCATGCTGTATGGGCGGCACATGGGCTTCCGCGGGGATTTCGAAAAGCATTTCGCGGAACGCGACGCGAAAGCGGTGGAACTCTACGAAAACATGGAAGAGGTGAAGAAGGAAGCGGCGGAGTTCATGAAGGTGCGCGCGGTTTGGCAATTTTTCGAAGCCGAAGCGGAAGGCGAAGCGTTGCACCTTTTTTCAGCCGGTGGAAAAGAGCCGATTCATACGTTCCGGTTTCCGCGGCAGCGGGTGGGCGATTATTTGTGCTTGAGCGACTACGTTTTGCCGCCGCAGAACGGAAAGCGAGACCACCTGGCACTGTTCGTGGTGACGGCGGGCGAAGGCGTCCGCGAGCGCGGGGAGAAGGCGAAGAACGACGGCTACTACTTCAAGAGCCATGGATTGCAAGCGCTGGCGATTGAAACGGCGGAAGGTTGCGCGGAATGGCTGCACCGGCGCATTCGCGAGGATTGGGGCTTTCCAGATCCGCCGGAGCTGACCATGGGGCAGCGATTTACATCGCGTTACCGTGGGAAGCGGTACAGCTTCGGCTATCCGGCGTGCCCAAACCTGGAGGACCAGGCGGGCCTATGGAAATTGTTGAAGCCGGAAGAAATCGCCGTGCAACTGACCGAGGGATTCATGATGGATCCGGAGGCCAGCGTGAGCGCGCTGGTGTTCCATCATCCGGATTGCACATACTTTTCCGTGGGGGATGCCGGCGAGAACGGTGCGTAGACTGCAAGCCACAGTTACGCGCAGAGATATTGCGAGAGTCCCGCGGTAAAGTCGCCTGGAAGGACAAAACATCTCAATAGAAACTTTCAACTTTTCAGCCGAGGAAAATTCGATGGGCCAATGGAAAAGCTTCAATCGCCGTGAATTCCTAACCTCCGCGCTTGCCACGGCAGCTTCCTTTTCGGTCTTGCCGCCGGGGCATCGCGTGATTGGCGACCTGCTCGGCCCCCAGAATCGCTATCAGCCGTTCGAGTTCCCCCCGGAATTCCTATTTGGAGCAGCGACGGCGGCATATGCGAGCGAGGGGGCGTGGAATGAGGACGGAAAAGGGGAATCGATCTGGGACCGCTTTTCGCATACCACGAGAAGGGTGAAAGGCGCAGCCACAGGCGACATGGCCTGCGATTCCTATCATCGGTACAGAGAAGATGTGGAGCTGCTGAAAAAACTGAATTTGAAGAGTTACCATTTTTCGATTTCGTGGCCGAGGATCCAAGCCAACGGCAGCGGCGAACCCAACACAAAGGGGCTGGACCACTACAAACGCATTGCTGACGCGCTCCTCGAAGCAGGAATCCGGCCGCTCTGCACGCTCTATCATTGGGATCTGCCACAGAAGCTGGAAGACGCCGGCGGCTGGCCGAACCGTGATCTAGCAGGGCGCTTTACGGAGTATTCGGAGATCGTTGCGCGAGCGCTGGGCGACCGCATCGCCCACTGGTGCCTTTTCAACGATGCCTGGACGTTCACGATGCAGGGCTATGCGCGGGGCACTCACGCGCCGGGGCGGACAAATTTCCAGGAGTGTTTGCGGGCGACGCACGTAGTGAACATGGCGCAAGGACAAGCGTTTCGGGCCATGAAGGCCATTAATGCCAAGTTGCAGATTGGGACGGCCGTCAGCATGTCGCACTGCCAGGCGGCAGCCCCTTCGGAAGAGGATCGCAAGGCCGCGGACCGAGCACATGCTCTAAGGAATGTGTGGTTTGTTCATCCGGCACTCAGGGGCGAATATCCCGCGGCATTCCCGGGAGCGAACCCGCTGGAGCAGATGGGGGTGGCGCCGGACGATATGAAGCTGTGCCGCGCGCCGCTTGATTTTATTGGCGTTCACTACGATCGAAGGCAGCTGGTCTCGGCGATTCCGCCCGGGGAGGGCAAGTCTGCCACGGGTGTGCACAAATTTGATGCGCATGAGGGACCGCTCACCGATGCGGGATGGGAGGTTTGGCCGCACGCTCTCTACGAATTGCTGATGCGCATCTCTGCTGAATACAAAGGGACGCCGATGGAGATTACCGGGGATGGTTGTTCGTATCTGGATTCACCCGAGGAAGACGGCCGAGTCAGGGATGAGCGGCGGATTCAGTTCCTGCGCGGGCAATTGTTCGAACTGGGGCGGGCCATGCTGCACAGCTGCAACGTGCGGGCCTATCATCACCGGTGGCTGGTGGACAGTTTCGAGTGGGCCGAAGGCTACACGCAACGCCATGGGTTGACGTATGTGGATTTTCGAACGCAGAAAAGAACGATCAAGGATTCCGGCAAGTGGTACGCAAAGCTCGCGCAAACGTCTTCTCTTACCTAACCTCACGCGCAACTCGTATCTGCCCTGCTTCGAGGTTCAGTAGGACTTCTGCATCGGCCTGATGCTGATATCCGTGACTTCCGCGGTTCGCGGGAGGCGGAGCGAGTGGGTGACCATCTCCGCGACATCTTCCGCCTGCAAGAGCAACTCCGGCCGATAGGCGCGCGCTTCTTTTTCAAAGAGTTTGGCGACGCGTGGCGTGGCAGTGCGGCCGGGGTAGACGCTGAGCACGCGGATGCCGTCCGGGTTGATTTCCTCGCGCAAGCTGTCGGCCAGGGAACGAAACGCGTGTTGCGTGGCGGAAAATTGACCTGTGGCAGCCGGCGAGCGGAGCCCGGCGGAGGAATTGATGAACACGATTTGGCCGGCGCTCTTGCGCAAGAGCGGGAGCAAGGTCTGAATCAGGAGGTAATGGCCGCGGAGGTTGGAACGGTACATCAAATCAAAATCGGCGATCGAAGCTTTTTCCAACGTGCCGTGGAAAATCGCGCCGCCGCAGAGGACCAGGATGTTCACGCGTCCGAAGTCGCGTTGGACCTTCTCACCGAGAGCGCGGATCTCTTCGTCCTTGGTCAAGTCCGCCGGGCAGGAGTGGCCGCGCGAGCCCAGCGCTTGAACTTGTTTTGCAACGCCCTCTAGCACTTCCTGCCGGCGAGCGACCAGACAAACCTCAGCGTTATGCGCGGCCAGCGAGAGGGCAATGGCCTTCCCGATGCCGCTGCTGGCACCGGTTACGACAGCGAGCTGATCCTTCAGGCTTTCCATATTCGTTGCTATCCCCTCCGGGGGCAGGTGGATTCAGTTTCGAGGTACCCCATCTAGATTTGCAATGAGATTTCGCGAGCCCGCTGCTCCAGATGGCGCTGCGGCATCCTTGCGTCCTACTGCCAGAAAGAATGCCACATTCTTGTGGCGAACGGATGGAAACGACTTGCGGATGTGAGTTCTTGCGTGTTTTTGAGATGGCTTCTGGAGTCAGCCTGTGCTTTTGCCGGATGCGCGCCTGGCTGTCGATCGGAGGCGATTACGCGGGGGCGCACTCGCGCTCTTAAAGAGGATTTTCAGAAGGCCGGATTTTGCGAACACCTGGCAATGCCGGTTTGATGGCGACTGAAGATGCTGTGCTCTTCCAGTGTGAAGGTGGGGTGGCTCGCTCAGTTTCCGACAGCCGTGCCGCCAGACTCCTGCCACCGGTAAATTTCGATCCTAGTCTCTGCCGGACCGCCGCTGTCATAAACCAACCGGGCGCGGGGATTGGGGATGCCATGGGTCAGCCACTCTGCCATCGTCGGAAAGGCGTCCGAGCCAATGCCTTCGAGCGCTATGAAATCCACATTTCTAGAGTCGAGATAGCGAAACGTCTGAGCAGGTTCGGCGTAAGGATATTGCACGAGAGTGCCTTGGGCGTAAAGGGGCACGACGGCGTTGATGGCGGCAATTCGCTTCTCTCCCGGCTTCTGGTTCTTGAGCCACAGGCCAGCCTGTTTGATGTCCAAGTAGCTCGCCCCCTCGATTGTGAATTCTGTCAGTGAACGCGTGTCCGCAAATGAGAGTGTAAGCATGGGGATGCAAATGGCGAGTTGGGCGACGATCCCGACGAGAGTTGTGCGGGACACGAGGTTGGGAATGAGACTTTCCGCCGTGCTCTGCGCCCAAGCCCCCAATTCCACGAGGCCTTTGGCCGCCCAAGGGATAGTCAAGACTAGACAGGGATCGGCATACCGAAGCTCGACATGATGAGCGGTCAGTACAAGAATGAAAACGGATAGGACCATGCTCGCGAGTACGAATTCGTGAAGGAGGCGCTGGGGGCTCCATACAAACCGAAACAGGCCGATGGCGATGAGGATCAGAAGAAAGGGTTGCCCGAATACAGTGCTGAGAAAAGTAGCATAGGCCGTTCCCCGGTTCTTTCTAATGGAGAAGAGCATGTAGCTCAGCTTATCGCGCAGTCCATGAGGATAGGGCGTGTAGCCGGCGGCTCGCTCCGGGTCGAGGAGCGGGCCCACTTCTTGCTGGTTCTGATCGATTCCGTAGTGCGCCTGGGGACTGTTGAGACCGGCGTGCATGCGCATTCCCGCGGTGTAATTCATGTTCCACTTGCCTTCGAGGCGCCATTGTCCGGTGTGGGAGCGAAGGAAAAGAATATAAGGAAAAGCAATCAGCAGAAATCCAGCCAGAACGAGGCCGGGAGCGACGATGGCCGTGGCAAAGCCCTTCCGCGTTAAGAGCGGCATGGCAAAGAGAACAAAGGCAAAGAAAGCAGGATAGGCGAACGCTTCGGGCCTCGTCAGATAGGCAAGTCCAAAAAAAGCGCCACAGAGGAAGTAATACCTGGCGCTGCCCAGTTCCAGCGATTTGATTCCCCAATAGAGGGCGGCCATGAGTAGCGTCGGATAAACGGCTTCCGAGTAGATCGAGCCCGAGCGAGCTATCAAAAGAGGATGAAGGGCGACGAGGAATGCGCTCAGATAAGCGGCTCGCTGTCCGTAAACGCGCAAGGTAATGAGATAGACCGGAACGATGAGGAGAGTCCCGAAGAGGAGTGAAACCAGATGGGCCGCGAACTCAGCGTCTCTCGCTACAAGCGTGAATCCCGCAATCAATATCGAATAGAGGGGAGCATACATGGTTTCCGCGCCACCATAACTGCTCATGAGGCCGAGACCGGCACGCAGATTTTCTGCCACGCGGACGTATTCCGCTTCGAAACTGATCGCCGGGGCCATCCGCAACATCCAAAAGAGCCGGAGAACGAATCCAACGAGCAAGGTCAGCGCAATTAGACCATGTTTGGGGATAGCCAGCATGCGGGACAATACGCTTTGCAACGGCCCGGAGGATTGGGATTTGAGGTCTTGTAGCATCGGGTGGACAAGTCAAAAGCGAAACAACTGCAGTTCGGCTTTCCGCACGTGACGAAGACACTCGGATGGCCCCAGCGCGAGGTGCACGTTTCGCTCTGCCTCCTAATCCCCTGCTTCCCCCCAAGCAAGGGGAAAGTTCCAAATCTGTTGGAGACTGGTGTTTTCGACTCGGACTATCTCTCACCTCTCTGAGGGGTCGGGTGGGCCAGTTGACAGCAAAGTGGAATGCAGTTCAGCCGAAGAAACAATTTGTTGGCGGCATTAGGGGGGAGCGGATCCTGGTTCTATGAGTTACCCATCCTGGTAATTTTAAATTCTTGTGAAATTCTAAAGAAGAAAATTCAACATTCCGAAGATGCTAGCGCCAGTGTCGAGCAGGAACACTAATGTCCACCATCTGAACTTTTTATTCACAATTCGTCAGCGGGCCGTATGGCAATTCGCGCAACCGGGGTACAATAACGCGCAATATTCTTGAGAGTGCGGAGGGGGAGAGTGAGGATATGAGTGTTCTCGGCTGTACCGATTAACTATAGAAAGCGTAGTCGCTTGCAAGAGCATGGCCGTGCTTCCGTGGATTTGCTCATATGCGCGGCCATTTTGATGATAGGGGCGTTTCAACTCTACTCTCACCTGCGTGCGCCTGATTTTCCGTTTGAAGATGTCGCTTACTACGAGCAAGCGAAATCCATACTTCACAGCGGCTACTACGGATTCAACTCGGTTCCGGAGAAGGTTCAGCCTCCCGGCTTGCCTATACTTTTGGCCGTGATCTGCCAGATTGGAGGCTGCCGGTACGGGGTTCTGCTGAGCTCGATGGCTGTGTTTATGACGCTGGGGTTTCTGTTCTGGTATCAGATTATTCGCCGAGCCGAGGGGCGCGGGATAGCAGCAGCCACGTGCCTGCTGCTGGGTTCATCCCCTTGGCTCTTTTACTTCGTCACACGTGGATTATGGCCAAGTATCCCGTATTTCTTCGTGAGCGCGCTGGCGCTGTGGACAATCCTTGCGCTCGATAGAGCGCAAACTCGAGCACGCAGATACCTGCTTTCCGCGGCGCTGGCATTTATCGTCGCGTTTTCGATCCTCATCCAATCCGCTGGTGTTGCGTTGGTGGGCGCGATGATGGCTTGCATCGCGTGCACCTGGTTGAAGAATCGAGGCGTGGCGTTCTACCGGTTCAAAGTGTTTCTCCCCGCCATATTGTTGGGGATTCTGACGCAATTCGCGTGGATGCACCAGGGAAGAAATCCCCCGGATTGGCCATTGCCTGGGTATCCGGAGAGCTATGTCTCGCAGCTAAGACTAAAACTTGGCAATTATCCGGAGTTGGGATTCGCCAGTGCCGCTGATGTGGTGGAGCGTGTGCGGGTGAATGTCCGGGAACGAACGGCGGTATTGGCGGAGACGCTCACGGCGCACTGGATCCATCGTTCGTACTCCACGCTGGCCATCGCTATTCCCTTGCTTCTGACGGTCGCGGGGGTGGCGGATTCACTTCTTGCGGGAAGCGGCGAAGACATCCTTGCCTGGTATTTTATGGGATTTGAATTGATCTATATCTTGTGGCCCTGGCAGTTCGAGTTTCGATTTCTTTTTCCAAGTATGCCTCTCGCCTGCCTCTTCATCTATCGAGGAGCGAGGAAAGTGACCTCATGGATTCGTCAGTACCCGCGCCGCGTGGCGGCATGCCTCCTGCCAATCTGCACATTCCTGTGTGCAATCGCGATTCGTAACACCTGGGTAACGGGGCCATCCTGGGATTCGGGAGTTCAATCGAAACTCTCTGCCGCATTCTGGTTCGCGGCATCGGTCTTCTCGGTATGGATGATCTACAGGAACCGGCTGCCGAATACGTTGAACCAGTTGCCGGAGCGCCCTGTCTTCTCAAAGCGAATTTCCGTCGGGCCACTATCCCTTCCGTTTCTACAGGTAGGCGCACTCGCGCTGGTTTGTTTGCTGGTGGCCAGAGCGATTTCGCAAGACATACCCATCACTCGCGCAAACCTTGCATTTGAAGAAGAGAGGTATGGGCGGCTCCCAGATGTCGTAGCCGCGAATTGGATTCGTGAGCATACCGATCCCCAAGCGGTCATAGCAGCCCGCCATGTGCCGCTCGTCTATCATTATTCTCAACGCCGGGTGATCTGGCTTGCTCCAATTCTGGACCCCCAGGTGGTGATGGAAGGCCTTCGCAGACTAAACATCCGTTACATCATCGTAGTCGATCGAGACTTCAGCTACTATCTACCGCCTGACGAAGTCTGTTTTGACATGGTGCAAGGAGCATACCCGAGCGCGTTTCGCCTCGAGGCACAGCTTGGCCAGGCACGAATCTATCAAGTCATTACTGCGGGGCAGGCCGCCTTGGCGAGCCGTTAGGACAGGTCACGCCAGCTCGGAGGGAAAGGATCGACAGACTGGTGTTGCCCACATGCAAGAAGAACCTTGCGATTCGACAATTGAGCCATGCTGATCAAGCTCAGGCAGATGAGGCAGTGCCTTCCTGATGTGTGAGCGAAAACTTAGTGTACTGCTAGCGCGACAATTCTCATTCACTTCGAAAACCCAGCCTTTAACGCCAGGGGCGCTGTTTACCAGAATCATAAGCGAGCGCCTGAGTTTCGGAGTGCTCCGCTATCCATCTCAGTGTAGATCCCTAACGCGGTATCCCGCCCGGGAGCCCGAACTTGGCCTGTAAGGAAAGCCCGGAGGCCGCACTTCGATTGCCGCTGCCTCACTAACAGATGTAGTGTGCCGACTGTGGGCCTCGCTCCTAGTTCGGGAGCAGACCGAACACGGTAACTTGGCTCTGGCTGCCGACATAGACTTTGCCATTCGCAACCGTCGCCACGGCGAATTTTACGGCGGGACCTGCCGCGGCCGTTCCACTCGGTGGGCTGCTGTAGAGCAAGGTGCCGACGTTGGTGGCGTCATAGGCATCCAGAATGGCAGGTCCTGACGCTGGCGTTGGCTGCCATGCGGTGTAATCAATGACCCACACAACGCCGTTGGTGGTGCCACTCGCGGAAACTGCTGGGACGCCCCCGCGAGGCGGGAAGATATTTGCGGACTCGGCAAATTGCGGCGTCGCCATAGCTCCGTTGGCGATATGGAATTGACTGAGCGGGAAATTCTGCCCTGTCGTGTAGATGTTGCCGTTCCAGTAGGCTGGTATGGAGTAATTGCCGCCGTCGAACTGGGTGGTGTTGGGCGGAGGAACAGGAATCACTTCCTGCACGTCATTGTTGGAAGACGAATTGAACTTGCCCATGTTGGTCTGATCCAAGAGATAAAGAATGGCAACTTTACCGGTCGACATCGCCAAGTGCTGATGTGCGGTCGAACCCACGGAATCTGGCAGGACGATAACGCCCGCGGATCCCAGGTCAACGTCATTGGACTGGAAGGTCGACTGGTTAAACGGAGTAAACCAGTCCAGCAGGGCTCCCGTGGGGCTTAGTTTGACGGTGGTATCACCAAAATTACTGGTGCCGTCATAGTTGCCATTTCCTGTCGAGAGATACAAATTGCCGCTGGCGTCGGCGGCTGGACCGGCACCGCCACCCCAGAAGGCGCCGCCACCGCAACCACTCGGGCTCGTGGTGGACCAGAACCAATTCTGGGCTAGAGTTGCCGCGTTGTAGCCAAAGATCCAGCCCTGCCAGTTGCAATTGTCTCCATGAGAGCCGAAAGCTATGTAGACCATCCCGTTGAGGAGAAGCAGCGCGGGCCGATTGAAATGGCGCTGGGAGTTAAAGCCGGATGCGGAGATAACCACGGGTCCGCCAAACTTCTCCGCGCCTGTAAGAATATTAAGCGCGTGGAGGCGGTGGACGTAGCAGGGCGAACCTGTCGAGCAACCAGTGCCGACGGTCTCTTTCGTTTTAGCCTCGACGTAGATCGTGTTCGTTGTTGGATCGATCACAGGAGTCGAGGTGATGCCAATTTCCGGGTAAACGTCGTTGGTGGAATTGGGGATATCGGTCCACGGCATGGTGGTCACGCCGGTGCCGAGGAAGCTGGTCTTCCAAAGCTGGACACAGGAAGGAGAATCAGCATCGTACGCGTAGACGCTGTCGTGTTCCGTGGCAATGAATACAACGTTGTGATTCGCCCCATTCACCGTCAGGTTGGCGGCCCAAAGCGGTTGTGCATAGACATAGCCGTCCGTCGGGCAGGAGAAGAGTTGGGTGAATGCCGCAGAACTCACACTTGTTGTCGTCAGGGCATATTCTTTCAAGTTCTGACCAGTGCGCTGCGGATCATTGTGGTGCATGTAGACGCCAGCTAGATCCGTAACTGCAGCCGTAGAGGAGGCGCTCACGGCAGCATTCGCGACGCTGGTAGCGGTAATGGTGTGCACGCCGGGTAGAGTACCTGGAGTGTAGAGCCCCGCAGTAGAAACGGTTCCACTGGCTGCGGTCCCTCCGTTATTGCCGTCGACGGACCAAGTGACGCCGGAATTGGAAGGATCATTGGTGACCGTGGCGGTGAATTGCACCGTTTGCAAAGCGGACATGGTAATTGCGGCGCGTTTGGGGCTAACGGAGACGCTTAGGGTCCCTGGTATGACGGTTATCGTTGCCGTAGCCGTTTTTGTGGTGTCGCTGATGGAGGTCGCCGTCAACGTTACTGTGGCTGGGCTCGGCACGTTCGCCGGACCATTGTAAGTAACCGTGGTTGTAGTTACGTTCGTCAGTGTGCCGCAGGTAGTTCCGCTGCAGCCTGCACCCGACAGCGTCCAGGTGACACCCCTATTCTGGAAGTCGTTCTGGAGAGTGGCGGTGAAGGCCTGCGAGCCGCTCCCGGCTCCCACGGACGCGCTCGTCGGCGAGACAGAAACCGAGATCGGTGGCGGCGGAGCGCCACTTGCGGACTTGAACGCGGCGAGAGCCGCAGCCCACGGATCGGAAGCGCCGAGAGTTGCTGCCGCGGAGGCAGATCCAACGGAGACCTGGATCTGATCTTCGGCAATGAGTTTCGAGTTGGGTTCCGCAGGAACAAATTCCTCGATCTTGTAGCCTGTGGCCGCGGTGTAGGTTTCCGCATCTCCGGTGGCGATTTCGCCGAGCAAGAGATCGCCGCTGAGGCCAGTGACGAGAGTTCCGCTGGACGGAGTGGCGCTGGTGCCCTGAGTAACGACCGTAGCGTCAAGAGAATTGGCAGTGGTGACGCCGGAATACTCGAGAATTGCAAAGCGCAACGTGCCAGAGATAGTGTCGGAGACGGTGATCGTGTTTGCACCACCGAGGATGTTCTCGGCGTAGTAGATTCCGATGGTGTTGGAGTCCACGGTCATGTTGAACAACACGGCCTGCTTATAGGTATTCGCGTGAGAATCCGAGACCGTGAACACCTGCCCAGAGCTCCCCGCACGAATCACAACAGCGATGAAGTTTCCAGCGGTGTTGTTGGAGGGGAAAGCGAGAGTAGATGACGATGTAGTCCCCGCGTCCTTGCTGGTGTGTTGAACCAGGGCGATGGAAGCGCTTGTCGACAGGTTGGTTAAGGAGAAGTTTGCCGGGGTCGTGACGCCCGCGACTGAGGCCGTCACGGTGTAGGGCCCACCCGCAGTAGCATTTGCAGTGAATGTCGCCGAGGTGGCCACTCCGCTGGCATTCGTCGTTGCTGTGGTTACCCCGCCTGCAAAGGTCCCGCTGGCTCCGCTGGTTGGCGCCGTGAACGTAACCACTACTCCGCTCACCAGATTGTTCCCGGCGTCCGTGACTGTTGCCACCAATGGCGCTGCGAATGCCGTGCTGATCGCGGCGCTTTGACCCGATCCGCTCGTCACCACCACCTTGGAGGCCGGCCCTGGGGTGTTCGTCAGCGAGAAATTCGCCGAGGTCGCTCCTGTCGCGCTGGCCACCACGTTATACGGCCCGCCAGCCACACTGTTGGAAGTGAACACTGCCGAGGTCGCCACACCACTGGCGTTTGTCGTCGCCGTGTTGGCGCCGCCTGCAAAGGTCCCGCTGGCCCCGCTCGCCGGAGGCGTGAAGGTCACCACCACTCCGCTGACCGGGTTGTTCCCCGAGTCGGTTACAGTGGCCACTAGTGGCGCCGTGAATGCCGTGTTGATCACGGCGCTCTGCCCGGAGCCACTTGTCACCGCAACTTTGGCGGGCGACGCGGATAGATTCGTCAGCGAGAAGCTTGCCGGCGTCGCAACCCCGGCTACCGACGCGGTCACGGTATAGGGTCCACCCGCGGTGGCGTTGGCCGTGAACGTTGCCGAGGTGGCGACACCACTGGCGTTGGTCACCGCCGTGTTCAGCCCGCCCGCAAAGGTTCCGCTGGCTCCGCTGGTTGGGGCTGCAAAGGTTACGGTCACTGCGTTTACTGGATTGTTCGAGGCGTCTCGCACGGTGACTTGCAAGGCCGTACCAAACGCCGTATTGATCGTCGCACTCTGCGGCGTTCCGGCAGTAGCCGTGACGCTCGCTGGGGCTCCCGTGATCGTGAACTTCACGCCATTGCTGGCGACCCCGCCTACGGTCACGATTACATTGCCCGTGGTTGCGCCTGTCGGCACCGATATCACAATCGTAGTTGCGTTCCAGCTGGTCGCTGTTCCTGCCGACGTCCCGTTAAACGACACCGTACTGGTTCCCTGTGGACTTCCGAAGTTCGTCCCGGTGATGGTTACCGAAGTCCCCACCTGCCCGGAGGCAGGATTCAGGCTGGTGATGCTTGGCGTTGTGCCGCCGCTACCGGCGGCGCGGAACGCCGCCATCTGCATGATCCATAGACCCGAAGGGTTCACCGGGGCGGTGGCACTGTAGCTTCCAACGACAGTAACCACCTCGTCTTCCAGAATATCTCCGTCTGGAGAAGTGATGCCACGGGAGGTGAATCCGGCGCCCGGTCCAGTGGTGAGAGTCTGCACCAAATTCGCACCAACCAGGAGATCATTGGGGCTCGTCGTTGTAATCGAACCGCTGCTGGAACTGACGCTGCTCCCTTGAGCGCCGACGGCGACGTCCAGCGGGTTGAGTTGGTCCAAACCGCTGTATTCCGCGATGCGAATATCGGGAGCATTCGCCGCCACGCTGAACGTCACGGTTACAGTGTTCGTTCCCGCCGTCGCGGAGGCGATGTTCTTCGCGTAGTAGATGGCTTGCGTGGCCGTGCCAGTTTGCACCACGGGCGCGACCGCAACTGCGTAGGTGTTCCCCTTCGAGTCCACCACCGAACTGATTGTCGCGGTCGAATCGTTCCAGCCGACGACCACGACGTTCAAGTCCCCTGCGGTCTGTGCCAGCGTGTAGACCACTGGCACTGACGTTTGCGCACCCTGAAGAGTCGCCGAGTTGCTCTGTACAAAAGCGATGGAGGCTGCTCCAGGCAAGTTGGTCAGCGAGAAGCTCGCCGATGTCGTTACGCCAGTGACTGACGCGGTCACGGTGTAGGGACCACCGGCGGTCGCATTGGCCGTGAATACCGCCGAGGTCGCTATCCCGCTGGCATTCGTTGTCGCCGTGTTCACGCCGCTCGCAAAGGTGCCGCTGGCTCCGCTCGTCGGAGCCGCAAACGTCACCACCACTCCGCTCACTGGATTGCTCCCGGCATCCGTAACGGTCACGACGAGAGGCGCCGCGAAGGCAGTGCTGATGGTGGCACTTTGAGGCGTGCCGGAAGTAACCGTGATGGTCGCCGGAGGGCCAGCAAGATTGGTTAACGAGAAATTCGCGGAGGTTGCTCCGGTCGCGCTCGCTACCACGTTGTATGGTCCGCCTGAAGTGGCATTCGCCGTGAATGCGGCTGATGTTGCTATACCGCTGGCATTCGTCGTCGCTGTATTGAGTCCGCCTGCAAAGGCGCCGCTGGCGCCACTCGTCGGCGCCGTGAACGTCACGAGCACGCCGCTCACCGGGTTATTGCCGGCGTCGGTCACGGTTGCCACCAAGGGTGCTGTGAATATTGTGTTGACCGTTGCGCTCTGTCCCGAGCCACTCGTTACCGCCACCTTGGCCGCCGGACCCACGGTGTTCGTGAGCGAGAAATTCGCCGAGGTTGCTCCCGTGACGCTTGCCACCACGGTGTACGGGCCTCCTGCGATAGAGTTCGCTGAGAATGTCGCCGAGGTCGCAATTCCGCTGGCATTCGTCGTCGCGGTGTTAACTCCGCCAGCAAAAGTCCCGGTGGGACCGCTCGTTGGCGCTGTGAAGGTCACGACCACGCCGTTCACCGGATTGTTCCCGGAATCCGTCACTAGCGCAACTAAAGGTGCGGTGAATGCTGTGTTGATCGCGGCGCTCTGTCCGGAACCGCTTGACACTGCCACCTTGGCCGGTGGCGCACCCAGGTTCGTGAGCGAGAAATTCGCCGAGGTTGCTCCGGTTGCGCTTGCCACTACGTTGTATGGGCCGCCTGAAGTCGCGTTCGCCGTGAATGTCGCCGAAGTCGCTATACCGCTGGCATTCGTCGTCGCGGTGTTCACTCCACCCGCAAATGTCCCGCTGGCTCCGCTGGTTGGCGCGGCGAAGGTCACTAGCACTCCGCTTACTGGGTTGTTCCCGGCATCCGTCACGGTTGCCACCAAAGGCGCTGTGAATGCCGTGTTGATCGGTGCGCTCTGACCGGAACCGCTCGTCACCACTACCTTGGTCGCGGGGCCCACGTTATTCGTGAGCGAGAAATTCGCGGAGGTCGCTCCGGTTGCGCTTGCCACAACGTTGTAGGGCCCGCCGGCAGTCGCGTTCGCGGTGAATACTGCCGAGGTTGCCACTCCGCTGGCATTCGTCGTTGCTGTGGTTACCCCGCCTGCAAAGGTCCCGCTGGCTCCGCTGGTTGGCGCCGTGAACGTAACC
This sequence comes from Acidobacteriota bacterium, assembly GCA_013289835.1. Lineage (GTDB taxonomy): Bacteria > Acidobacteriota > Terriglobia > Acidiferrales > UBA7541 > Acidiferrum. The sequence goes on from JABCZG010000015.1 coordinate 112,123, forward strand.
ACTACTCCGCTCACCAG
>JABCZG010000016.1 GCA_013289835.1 Acidobacteriota bacterium
TACGAGAGGACCGGGATGAACAGACCTCTTGTGTACGAGCTGTCCCGCCAGGGGCATCGCTCGGTAGCGAAGTCTGGAAGAGATAATTGCTGAATGCATCTAAGCAAGAAGCTCGCCCTAAGATAAGGTTTCCCAAGGCAATCAATGCCTACGAAGGGCAGTCGAAGACTACGACTTTGATAGGTTGGAGGTGGAAGTCCGGCAACGGATGAAGCTGACCAATACTAATCGCCCGTTCGGCTTAATCATAAAACTTTCTCAATCCGTCTTTGAGGAAGAAGCAGATGTGGCCTGCAACGGTCACAGCTCAGAATTCTGGCCCGGCATGGGCTGGAAAAAACTGACCCGGCAAGGGTCAGTAAAAATCTGATCGCCTTTTCTGCACAGTGTTGTTCGACCTGTAGTCGAACTTGTAATGCCAGCCAATCTCTGTTGTCAGCATCGCCGCCTTTGTTTCATGGCGATGCTGCCGAATTTCGGCAAAACAATTTCGAAGTCTCTTATACTTTTGGTTCTTGCTCACAACTAAGAACTAACAACTAAGAACTTCAAAACGATTCGAAGCTTCTCTCTATCTTTGCTCTTACTGAAAACGGAGCACTGAAAACGTTCTCACTCTCTCCGTTCTTACGGACGACTGAGAACTGAAAACAGAGAACTTCAAAGAGTTTCCGGTGGTCATACCGCGAGGGTCACACCCGTTCCCATCCCGAACACGGTAGTTAAGCCTCGCCGGGCCGATGATACTGCACGGGCAACTGTGTGGGAACGTAGGTCACCGCCGGGATTAATTTAACAAAGGCCGGTCCCGGTCTTAACCGGGACCGGCCTTTTTCTTTTTCTCTCAGTCTGTAGCGGCGGGCTTCAGCCCGGCCCTTCTCCGTTTTCCCTCCCTCCATCTTTGTAGTGGCGCAGCTCGCTGCGCCCGCCCATTCCGCGCCTTCTCGCCCCTCCCAGCCCCGTCATTTCGAACGAAGCAGGCCGATCTTTTCTTCCGCGTTCGCTCCTGCGAACGCGTCGGCCTGCGCAGAGAGAAATCTCTCTTCTCTTGCGTCCTCCAACTTCTAGTTTCTACTTTGCTGCTTTCGCCCGTCGCCCAAAGACGTTCTTCGGAAGTAAGGCGCGGCTGCCGGCCTCCACGAGGTGTCACTTGAGGCCGAAATATTGCATCAGCCACTCCGTCAGGACTTCTTGCCCGATCTTCACTCCAATTTTGCCCCCGCCCACGAGAACCTTCGCGCCGTGCTCGCTTATCCAGGCTTTCACCTTGGCACCAATTTTCTTCCCACCGTCCGCCCGAATCACCTCGTCGAGTTTTTCCAAATCTGCCTTCTCGAGACCTGCGTTACTCAGCACCGATTCAAGGGCCTGCCTGTCACCTGCCGCAACGATATTTTGAGTGTGCGCCGAGGCATCCATGCTTGCATGCCCAAAAGCCACGTTCGTGTTACCCCCGGTATTCTGAAAAATAATGTTCTGAATTTTCGATGTCTCGGCAGCTTGTATCCTGCTGAGGTCGGCGTAAGACGTCCCAAGTTCATCCTTCAGTTGGAGCGCCATGTTGAGCGTACGATTCCTTATCGAATCTAGTAGTTCGACTATCGTGCTTTTTGAGATTTCCTGCCACGCCGATACAAGCACATATCTGCCTTGGAAAAAACGCGACTGGTAAAAAAGCGCCAAATTACTCGGCCACGGAAATGCGATATTATCCTGCTCCTGGTTTGCCACATCCTGATAGGCGCTGACAGCTTGCGCCAGATAAACCACTTCGCCAAAATCCCGATGTTCCTTATTGAGAGCCGCGCTTGGGATCGGCCAGTTTCGCGCACCTGAGCCAAACCGGCCAGTAAAATTCCCTTTGGCTTCAGCCTGAACGACCCGATACTCGGGGATGGTTTGGGTGGTAGGGTATCCGTTGAGTTCCTGATTTGCCCAGGTCTTTAGAGTCTCGTTCTTCAACTCGTGCCCTAATAGGAGACATTTCCGCAGAATGTCCGGCAGCGGCTGCTTGCCATCTACCGCGAGACTGATTATGTCATCGAGGAGTGCCGACATTTTCTATTCTCCTTCGGTCGGACGAACACGGCTGATAATCGATTCAGAATTGGACCTTAGAACTATCATTTGGGACAAATGGAGAAGCCAATCGTTGCTTGACTCGCGGTCGAGCACAAGTGTTAGCATACTCGTATTATGTCTGACGCATGTAAGATAGAGCCATCTCTCAGTGAGCCCTGTGGCAGTTTGAACTCCAAGCAAGGCAAATCCGTAATTGAACCTTCGGAAAGGTTTGAGCCTCTGAGGCAAATGCAACTGGCTATCCCGCCCCCCGTGCTCGTGGCTCCAGCAATCCCTTCTTTAGCTCCTACACATGCGATCGTCATAACGGATCACCAGATCCTTATGCTAATCCTGATCCTCTCGTTTGTCCTTCTATGCGCAGCTATTGCCATTTGTGCTGCACGAGGTTAGGGACCACTTGTGAAGTCATCGGCTATGGGAACAGACCCCAATAGTTGCGCAATCTGCGATTGGCCGCCGGCGGGCGTCAAAATGCGAAACAGCGGTGCATTTGACGGCCTGCTGATCGAGTGTCCGCAGTGTGGGAAGTACGAGCTGGCCAATCGAGAAGCAATCGCTCAGAGTTTTCGCTGGACCCCCGAAATCAAGAAAGCACTGTCCTGCGCGGCGCGACAAGCGTCGGAGAGCGGACAAACCCTCGGCATCACAAGCGCAAATGCCACCGATTTAGCCCGACCCCATATGAACACACGGGTCTCCGACAATCAGGAGCGACTACTCCGAGAAATCGCAAGGAGAGCCGGCAGGCCAGAAAGTAGCGCTAGGCTCGCGCCTGCTACGGATTTCACTTTGATTGACTGCTTTAGCAAAGAAGAGTTCCTCTGGTACATCGAATGGCTAAGCATCCAGAAGCTCGTGTTTCAGACCGGTGCTGGCCCGACGCTCATTGAGCTGACGCTTTCTATGGAGGGCTGGACAAAAGTTCAGCCACTTCCTCGCCCCGGCGGCTTTCCGGGGCGGTGCTTTGTGGCCATGTGGTTCTCGGACGAGACTCGGGCAGCGTACGAGGGCGGCATTGAGCCCGCAGTCTCGCTTGCCGGGTTCAAACCCATCCGAATTGACCTCAAAGAGCACAATAACGAGATACCTGATGAGATCATCGCAGAGATCCGAAATTCGGAGTTCATGGTCGCGGATTTCACCGGACAACGCGCCGGCGTTTACTACGAAGCTGGATTCGCGATGGGCCTCGGTCGCAAGGTGATCTGGTGTTGCCGAAAAGACGAGATTAGCAAGCTCCATTTCGACACGAACCACAAAAATCATATTGTCTGGCAGACCCCCGAAGAACTACGCGAGCGGCTTTACGCTAGGATCAGAGCGACGATTCTTGAGCAAGGTTGACGGTTCAGGCGGGTGGTGTAGCCCAAACAACAAATCCTAAGACGCCTCCCAAGCTCCAGGTGAATCTATGGCAACGGTATTCGCAAAGCTGAATCTCAAAGACCACAAACAGATTGTGGTCCTCGACTCACCGGGCAGTTTCGAAAGCGAGCTCGCTGCGCTGCAAGGTGTCGAAGTCCTTCGCGATCTGAAGAAAGTAAAACAGGTAACGTTTTCCCTGGCGTTCGTGACTACCCCGCAACAGATCGATGCCTTGGCACCCAAGCTTGCCCGTAAGGCGGAAGGCGACGCCATCCTATGGTTCGCCTATCCCAAAGGGACCTCGAAGAAATACAAGTCGCAGATCAGCAGGGACCACGGCTGGAATGTGCTTGGCCAGGAAGGTTTTGAGGCTGTCCGCATGGTGGCGATTGACGAGGATTGGTCCGCCAAGCGCTTCCGCCGCGCCACCTTCATCAAGAACATGACCCGCCCCAAGAACCATCGCCTGACCGACCGCGCCAAGCCCTAGCCGGCTGCCACGGCGGGTCCGCCAGCCTCTTCTTCCGTGGCCAGGGGACTCCCTGCCCGCGACTCTTGCGCAGCGGCGCAGCCAGAATTATCTACGCTCTTGCACTCTTAAGTTTTGGGTATTCCGCGCAGGTATGCATTGCAAATTCTTCATCCCGCCGCCGCTGGTAGTGCTCCTTCATTTCTTGCAGCGAGTTCCCGGTGGGTGGTCCCGCGGGATGGAACACCCATCCGCATCCTGCGCAGCCGAACCCTTGAAACCGCGGCTCTTCAATCCATACAAGTATGCGCAGCGCGTCCATCCGCGGACGCCTCGCAAGTTGTGCGTACGTTGCAGTCTCGGGCATTGCTTCTCCTTGCTGGCCGGGTTGCCTTGGATTTGTGCCGAATGGACCAGCGGAAAAAACAAAAGTCGCATTCTTCGCACCGATACGGTCGAATCAGCATCTTGGCCAGGAAGGGCTCAACAACTCCTCCCGTTCTTGATCTGCGGACTCGCTCGCTCTGACAGGCCGGGCAGCAAATCGACTCCGCAGCACTCTTCAACGTAGGGAAGAATGACAACTCCACCGCTAGCCTTGATTTTCCGATCGATCCCATTCCTTACTCTCCCTTCGCTTACATACTCCTTTTCAGAACGGTCCTCGTCCATCAGGCAGGCCCTCCAAAAGCCCATCGGGTAATCGCCCTAGAGCCAGCGGTTCTCAGGGTGCAGGTTTTGACTTTTCTTGTTTCTTGGAGGGCTGGTCTTTTCGTGGGTGCCCCATACGCGGGTTAGGCGTGTGGGGGTTTTGACTTTGCGCGCTGCGTCGTTCCTCTACAGTTCGCGCCGAAAATCATAAAAGACACGAATGAGGTTGCCATCCAGATCGGCGGCCATAAACTCGCGCAGCTTCCACGGTTTGTCCTCGGGCTCGGAAACGATCTTCGCGCCCGCAGCCTTCCATTCTGCGAAGAGTTCGTCGACCTCCACCTTGCTGTTGAGATTGAGCCAGAAAAGGATGGGGCTTAGGTTCCCGTAGGACTCGCGGAAGGAGCGATTGGTGATAAACAGCCTGCAATTCCCCTTGGAGATGCCGGCAATGCCCCCTGGGTCGTCCCCCCAATCGAGGGTGAACCCGAGCGTATTGACATAGTAGGCTGCGGCTTTGTCCACATTCGCCGCCGGAATCTCCGGCACCGCAGCAGGAAACGCCATGGGTTTCATGGGTTGATCGTAGCACGCTCAAATGCTGCTTGGATGCACTGGGATGAGACCCTTGAATCTGCTGAAGTCGGTCACGTTCATCGTGAGTATGTGGTTGACACCATGCACTTACATCGCCGCCGCCAAACGCGCATCGTGCACCTGCACTCCCGAAACCCCAAACTCCACGATCAGTCTCCGCCACTCTTGGTAAACGGCTTCACTGTCCGGCAGCAGCCTCATGCCGGATTCGATCGCCCGCGCCTCGCGCTCCGCCTCCCCAACCGAGACCCCAAGCCCATTTCGCTCGATAGGCCGCGTCATCGCGTTCCAAAGCTCAGCGATATTTTGGTGCGTGAAATAGAGAATTGCGCCTTCGCCCGCAAGTCGCGCGAGTACCGTGTCTACTACTTTGTGCTGAGGGTCGGAGCGCCGTGTGATTCGCAGGAGAATGTTCGTATCGACGAGACACGAAGCAATCGCCATCTAGTTGTGGTCCTGATAAATCCACTCGCGCGAGGTGGTTTCCGGGAGCGGCGGAATCTTGTCGGAAAACTGCGCCAGCGAATCTAGCCACGCTCGAATCTCTTCAGCGCTGCGCGCCTGCGAATCCCCCGGCCGCTGCTGCCCAAGCTGCTGCGCCAGAATCTCCAGGACGTAATCCTCGACCCGCAACCCGCGCGATTTCGCCCGCGCCGCCAATTCATCCGGAATTTTGACCGTCACTTCCATGAAAAAAGTCTAGCACGAATGTTCGCAAGGTGCCGCACCTACGGTTCTCAGTGTGCGGCTTTTGGCTCTGCTTATTTCTTGTACGCCTTCTTACCGGTTGAACCGTTAACCCCTCCTCCGTAACCATTCAATCCCCAATCCTCCCCATTCGCTGCATTTCACTTAGCCTGTCGTAACTCCCATGCTATCCTTTTCCGTGTATTTCGAGCCTCATCTCCGCCGGCCCGTCTCCCAACCGAGTCCAGCCCCATTTCTTGGTTTTCCCAACCTTCTAACCTTCAAACCTTCCAATGTGCAGACGTTCCGCTCCTTCCCGCCGAGCCTCTCAAGCCACCAAATTTCAGCCGCCCGTTTATTTTCTTTCACTTACGAATTTCCCATTTTTTATCCCCTTTGTTTTGACATTCATGCATGTAATGGGGGGGGGTGTACCCCCCTCCCAGCTTTCCAACTTGCAAACGTTCCGACGTTCAAACCTTCAAACGATCCATGTCTTTTATTTTCATATCGTTACGCACTGTTTCGCGCAATGGGCGCAGGTCAACCCCTGTGGAATCAACATCTTCCACGCACTTCGATCGCCATGGGGGGTGTACTCCCCTCCCAACGTTCCAACGTTTCAACGTGGAACGATCCGAGCACACCTGCCCCACCGTTCCATTGCGCTACCCAAGGAGGACGCTATCCTAGCAATAGCATGAAGCTCCTGCGCAAACTCGCGATCGTGGTGCTGGCGGCTATCGCCACATTCTGCTGCTGGCTCACAGCTACTGGGGCCACCGACCCACCTGCGGATGACTCCACCATCTCCTCCGCGATCTGCCCCATCGTCTATCCCGTGGACCAAACCCCCACCGCGCGAGGCTACCGCTACGTCTTCTTCGGCAACGCCTTCTTTATCAACAAGCAGGGCTACCTGCTGACCGCCGCGCACGTTCTGAGCTCCTTCCGCAACGGCGGCGGACAGCCTCACATCCTGGTAGATCGCCCCATGGCGCCGCCCCAATTGCTCCCAGCGGAAGTCGTAGCGGTGGACTGGGAACACGACGTAGCCGTCCTGCGCGCCACGCCCAATCCCTTCGAGGGAAGATTTAAGGTCTCGTATCTGCCGCTCACCGCCGGGCAGCTGCTCCCGGGAAAGTCCGTGCTGGCCGTGGCCTTGCGCCCCGTCAAGATCCAGAACCCGCACACCTACGAGCTGCCCGCCAAAGAAAGCTTCGCCGCGCGCGTCCTGAACTACCAATTCACGCAAGAGGAAAAAGGCGCCGGCGATACGGAATTATTTCTGTTCAGCCACGAAGTGCTCCTCGGCCAGAGCGGCGCTCCCGTCGTCTCCGCCGATTCGCACGAAGTAGTGGGCCTGGTGGACGGCCGCTGGCTCCATCCCGGCGAGGCAAGCACAGCCGACGAGCCAATGACGGCGACCCTGGGCGCAGCCGTGCGCATTCATTACGCGCTAGCACTGCTTCAGGAAAAAGGAATCGCCTGGCAGACCGCAGCGGGAGCCGCGCCGTCGTCGCAAGACGCAGCCGCGCAACCAAAAAATTCAGCCGTCCCTGTTCCACTTTCCCTGGTCGCCTCGCCATTCCCCTCGCAATCGCTTTCCGGAGGCGAAGTTCTGCTCGACGCCCTGGTGAACGCCAGCGGCAAGCTCGAAGACATCAAAGTGGTGAAGGGCGAAAGTCCCTTCCGCGAAAAAGCCCTCAGCGCCATGCGCACCTGGACGTTTCTTCCCGCCCGCGCCGACGGAAAAGCAGTGGAAGCACGCATTGGCGTCACATTCCAATTCCCGCAAACGTTCCTCGCGGCGTCGTCGAAGCGCGCGCGCGAGTACGGCGAGCCATCAGCGAACCCACTGGATCACGGGCCGCAACCAGTGGCCACTGTCGAGCCGGACTCTTTGCCGAGCAGCGCCGGCGAAGGCAGCGTGATTTTATTCGACGTCGTGGATAAGCAAGGCCAGATTACATCCACGAGCGAAGTGTACGGTCTGCAATCGCTCACCACTGCAGCCGAAGCCGCCGTGCATCAATGGCGTTTCGCACCAGGAAAGCAGGCCGGGACAGACGCGGACTCAGCCGCCGTCGCCGTTTTCATCTTCCGCCGTTCAGTTGTAGCCGAAGGTGTAGCGTCCGCGAAGAAATCGAAGTGACGCAGCAGGCTTATTTTGTGGAACGCTCTGGCGTGAAGTGACGTGATATTTGCAGTTCGTAGTTAGGAGACGAATCAGAACAAACGCGGCTGCCGCTTCGGCAATTCGCGCCCAAAATATTCGTAAGCGCGCGGAGTCGCCACGCGCCCGCGCTGGGTGCGGTCAATCATTCCGATTTGCATGAGGTACGGCTCGTACATTTCTTCGATCGCGTCCTCCTCTTCGGAGAGCGCCGCCGCAAGCGTGCCAAGCCCAACCGGGCCGCCCGCATATTTATCGAGGAGCGCAATCATCAGATTGCGATCGACTTCATCGAGGCCGTGGTCGTCCACGCCCAGCATTTGCAGCGCTTCCTGGGCCACGGCGCGAGTGATGCGGCCGTCCGCACGCACCTCCGCAAAATCGCGCGAGCGCCGCAGCAAACGATTCGCGATCCGCGGCGTTCCTCTGCACCGCCGCGCGATTTCTTCCGCGCCGCCTTCGTCCATCTGGATGTTCAGGATTTTGGCGGAGCGGTGAATGATAATCAGCAAATCTTCCGGCTCGTAAAAATCAAGCCGGTGGACGATGCCAAAACGCGAGCGCAGCGGCGCGGTGATCAATCCCGCGCGCGTAGTCGCGCCAATCAAAGTAAAGTGCCCCAGCTGGAACGGATGAATGCGCGCCCCCGGCCCCTGCCCGATAATCAGGTCCACGCGAAAATCCTCCATCGCGGGATACAGAACTTCTTCGACTGCGGGCTGCAGCCGGTGAATTTCGTCGAGAAAAAAAACTTCTTTTTTCTCGAGCGAAGTCAAAATTGCAGTCAAATCACCTTTGCGTTCCAGCAGCGGTCCCGCGCTGGTCTTGATCGGAACGTTTAATTCGTTCGCAATAATTTGCGCGAGCGTGGTTTTTCCCAGTCCAGGCGGGCCATATAAAAGCACATGGTCCAGCGCCTCGTCTCTGCTGCGCGCCGCGTCAATCGCGATTTGGATATTTTCCTTGACGCGTTTTTGCCCGATGTATTCGTCCAGGCGTTTCGGCCGCACACTGACTTCTATGCGCGCGTCTTCGTCAAACGTCTGCCCGGAGACGATCCGCTCCGGCTGCCGTTGCTGCATCATCCGTTTTGCTGTTGCGTCAGCCATTGTTTATGCCGATCTGGCCGCGCGGCCTTTAGGCGCGCTCAAGGAATGCAAAGCGCCGCGCAATACTTTTTCAAAATTACCCAAGCCCGTTTCGCGTTTTGCTTCTCCGACGGCGCTTTCGGCGGCGCGCGCGTCGTATCCTAAATTTATGAGCGCGGAAATCACGTCGGCTTCGATGCCAGCGGGCGAGGACGCCGCGGGTTTTTCGGATTCCACCGCGACGGTTTCCAACTTGTCTTTCAGTTCGACTACCATGCGCTCGGCCGTTTTCCTGCCGACGCCGGGAATTCTCGTCAAGCGAGCCAAATCGCTTCCGCGAATCGCGGGCACCAATTCCTCGACACTCATTCCGCTCAAGATTTTCAGCGCGAGGGTTGGGCCGACGCCGGAAGCCGACAGCAGCATTTCGAAAAAATGTTTTTCGCGAGAGGAAACAAAACCGTAAAGCGCGAGCGCGTCTTCGCGAACGTGCGTATGAATCAGAAGGGTGACTTCGGTGTGAAGCTCGCCAAGCGCCGCATAAGTGGAAAGGGGGACTTGCACGACGTATCCTACGCCGCCGACATCCACGAGCACTTGGTTCGGTCTTTTTTCGGCGAGCCGTCCGCGAAGCTGGCCAATCATCGTTCGCCAGTATTGCCGCTTTTCCTTCGCCCGTCAACGCGCCAGTAGAGATTGGGCGGCGGAAGGATGACCAGGACCTGTTCAGGAGAGAGAGATTATCACGCGGACTCTCCAATTCGAACGCGCTAGCGGTGAGCGAGAGTAGCCGAGAAAATCAAAACCGGACGGCCAATGTGGCCGAGATTAACGGCGGTTGCGGTCTTTGCGGACGGCTTCGTCGATCAGGGCGTCCAATTCACTGCGCGTCAGCTTGACGTCGTCGTCGGTGGTTTCTCCGCCATCGCTGGTGATGGGCAATTCCGCGCCGCCACCGGGCGGGGGAGAAACGAAGTAACGCGGCCGCGCAGCCATCAGCTTGGCGACTTCCCGGCCGGAGAGCAGAACCGGCTCGCCTGCAAGCTCCGCAGCAAGGGTAATCTTCGCGCTGTGCTCGATGGTCTCCATTCGAAAGAAGGCGGTGAGCAGGTCCGGTCCGCAAGTGACTGCGCCATGATTCGCCAGTAGTAGCGCATCGTAGTGCGGAACAAATGGCTCGAGGGACGCACTCAGCTCCGGGGTTCCCGGCGTCGCGTACTGCACCAAGGGAATCTGGCCGAGTCCCACGATGACTTCTGGAAGCAGCGCTTGATTCAAAGAGCGACCGGCCACCGCAAATCCGGTGGCTGTCGGCGGGTGCGCGTGGCACACGGCCTGCACGTCCGGCCGCATCCTGTAAAACAACAGGTGCATGTCCAACTCGGAGGAGACTTTACGATCTCCCGCGAGCTGCCGCCCATTCGAATCTGTGACAACCAGATCCCCGGGATCCAGAATGCCCTTGTTCATACAGGTGGGGGTGGTAAGAATGCGGCCGTCCTCGAGCCGGACGGAGAGATTGCCTTCGCAAGCGACGATGAATCCGCGCTCATACATCCAGCGGCCGGCGATGCAGATGTCGCGGCGATGCTGTTCTTCGCTTTTCGAATGGCCTGATGAGAGTGAGTCCGGAATCACGGGCGGACTCCTTCCTGGCTCAGAATGTTTTTTCGAGCCGTTCAGTTTGAACTGACCTGGGCAGCATCCGTAGCGGAGTTACGGAGCGCTTTCTGCCGATCCCCAATACCGCGGCAGGAGCGCAAAAGAAACTAATACAAGTTGGCCGCAAAAGCTACTGCCATTCCAAATTTCCTCTGAGGACTAGACATGGCGCAGTAAAATGCCGTCTTTGACGGGGGCGGGAGGTTCATTGCCGCATGCAAACATGAGAAATCAGCGACGGAAGGCTGCCTTATCCGTTTTTCGTATTGTCCAAAACAGGACACAGTAGTTCATAAATCAAGTAACTGCTTCTTACCGGCCTGTTCTTTTCCCGGACCAGCCCCGGGCTTAAGCGGCCGGGGTCACAGATTTCTTGACACCTGACAATCTGTCTAAGTACCATCGCCGCGTTCGAATGAGCGACCCTCAGCCGAGCGCCGAACGACCGCCCCTCGATCAAACCAGAATCTGCTGGAGAGCCCCCATGAAATTCCGATTTACCTCACCGCGCGTCCTGTGCAGGATTGGGACCTGCGCCTTCCTGCTGCTTTGTATTTTTGCATCAGCCGGGACTTGTGCTGCGTCCGATCCTCCAATTCCCTCCGGAAGCATTCGCATTCACTACTTTCGGCCGGACGGCAACTATGGCGGCTGGACGGTCTATGCGTTTGATAACACCACGGAGAATACCGGCAACTATGGCGGCGGCCCCGTTCAAGTAACTGGCACCGACAGCTTCGGCGCGTATTTTGACGTCGGAGCGACCACGGGCGCGCAAGAAGTTGGCATCATAATTCACAATCCAACGGCGCCGGGCGGAGATCAGAAGGACACACCCAACAATTTGTTTGTCGATCCCGCCACCCAAGGCATTGAGTTCTGGGCGTACTCCGGGATAGCAAAGCTATACACAACCGCGCCCAGCTTGACCAATCCCACCGCGCTGCTCCCGGGATACGTCCGCGTTCACTACCACCGAGTGGACGGCAACTATAGCGGCTGGACGATCTATGCCTTCTTTGACACGACGGAGTACACAGGCGACTACAATAGCGGGCTCGTGCCTCCAACGAATTCGGACGCGTTTGGTGTGTATTTTGACGTGGCGGTTGCCACGAATTCGCAGAATCTTGGGCTGATCATTCACAACCCCTCTGCGCCTGGCGGGGACCAGAAGGACCCGGGACCGAACGAGTTTGTAGATCCGTCCACGGAAGGCTTCGAGTATTGGGGCTACACCGGGATCGGCAAGCTGTACAAGAGTCAGCCCAGTCTGACCAATCCCACGGCGCTGTTGCCCGGTTACGCTCGCATTCACTACTTCCGGCCCGATGGAGACTACGCGAACTGGACGGTCTACGCCTTCGATGACACCGCGGAATATACCGGCGACTTCAACGACGGGCTGACGGGAGTGACCAGCACGGACTCCTACGGGGTGTACTTCGATATCAGCTTGATTCCCAATGCCCAGAACCTGGGATTCATCATCCACAATATCTCCACGGGCGTTAAAGATCCGGGGCCGAACATGTTTCTGAACGTCGGCACCTCCAGCCAGGCCTGGGCGATTTCAGGAAACGCGACGGTTTTCACCTCAACGCCGACCCCGGCGCAGATACTGGCGAGCCTGCTTAACGTGGAGCAGGCTTACTGGCTCGATCGCCAGCGAGTGGCCATTCAGCCGCAGTTCGCGCAGAGCGGCGATACTTATGCAATCAGCTCCAGCCTGACCGGCGGCCTGTCTGTGACCACCACTGGCATTACGGGAGGGGCCAATATTCCGCTCACGGTTGGCGGAAGCCTGACTGCGGATGAGTTGCTCCGTTACCCACAATTGAAGGGTTACGCTGTCCTCCAACTGCCGCCAGATACGCGAGTTTCGACCTTGCAGACGGCTCTCGAGGGACAACTCGCCTTTTCAGCGATTGATTCGACAGGAACGTTAAAGTACGCCACAGGCATTCAGTTCGCGGGCGTTCTGGATGATCTCTTCTACTATCCGGGCAAACTGGGGGTCGTCTTTCGCCATGAAGAGGGCGATTGGCACGACTGGGCCGACGACGAGAACTGCGCCGTGAAGCTGAAGCTATGGGCGCCCACGGCGCAGAGTGTTTCTGCGCAGATCTTCGATCACGAATTCGATACGGCGCCTTCCACCGTTGTACCGATGCACGAACACAATGGCGTGTGGGTAGCGGATGGGGATTCCAGTTGGAAAGACAAATACTACCTGTATAGCGTGCAAGTCTGGGTGCCAGCTGACTCTGCCGTGGACACGAATGTCACTTCTGATCCCTATTCGATCGACATTGCCTTGAACGGAATCAAGAGCAGGATCACCGATCTCGACTCCGATGAAACGAAGCCCGCAGGCTGGGACGAAGACAGTTCACCTCCGCTGAGAAGTTTCAGCGACATGAGCCTATATGAGCTGCATATCCGCGACTTCAGCGTGAATGATCTGACAGTTCCAGCGGCTCATCGCGGCCTGTACGAAGCTTTTGACGACCAGAACTCGGATGGAATGAGGCATCTTCGCTCTCTGGCCAAGAGCGGGCTCAAAGCGGTGCATGTCCTGCCTTCCTTCCACTTTGCCAGCGTGAATGAAGACAAATCCAAATGGATCATTCCCACCGGCCTGGCACAATTCCCACCGGACGGCCAGCAGCAACAGGCAGCCGTCGCCGCTAGCCAAACCAGTCCTGCTTATAACTGGGGCTACGATCCGGTGCACTACATGACGCCGGAGGGAAGCTACTCGGTAAATCCCGATGACCGTGTGCGCGAATACCGGGTAATGGTGAATGGGCTGCACAAGGCGGGGCTGCGCGTGGTACAGGATGTGGTTTTCAACCATACCAACGCCAGCGGCGAAGGTCCCAACTCGAATCTCGACGAGGTGGTGCCAAATTACTATCACCGTCTCGATACGAATGGAAACCTCGAGACAGCCTCGTGCTGCCCGGATACCGCCAGCGAACATAAGATGATGGAAAAGCTGATCATCGACACCCTCTTGCTCAACGCGCGGAAATATAAGATCGATGGCTTCCGCTTCGACATCCTGAGTTTCATGTTCACGTACAACGTGCAGGACATTCAGACGGCCCTGCAGTCACTTACCCTGGAGAAGGACGGCGTGGACGGATCCAAGATCTATTTGTATGGAGAAGGCTTTAACTTTGGAGACACCGCGAACAATCAGATAGGACCCAACGCCTCGCAGATCAATCTTTACGGCTTTGGCGTTGGCACTTTCAACGACCGCATCCGCGACGGCATACATGGCGGCAGCCCATTCACCGATGAACGGGTGCAGGGCTTTGTCACGGGGCTCTTCACCGACTCAAGCGACTTCACCAATGGCAGCCTTTCTTCGGATCAGCAGAAGGCCCAATTGTTCCAGTACTCTGACTGGATCGATGTAGGACTCACAGGAAATCTGCGCGACTACACGTTTACGGATAGCGCCGGGACAACCGTTACCGGAGCTCAAGTAAATTACAACGGGCAGCCGACCGGGTATACCAAGAGTCCCATCGAGGCCATCAACTATGCCTCTGTTCACGACAACCAGGACCTTTTCGACCAGGTGCAGTTGAAATCGAGCTTCAGCGACAGCGTCGCCACTCGTGCCCGGCGGCACATCATGGGCATGAGCCTGGTAACGCTGGGCCAAGGCATCCCATTCTTCCAGGGCGGCGATGATTTGCTGCGCTCCAAGGACATGGATCAAAACAGTTATAACTCCGGGGACTGGTTCAACAAGATCGACTGGAGCGGGCAGACGGCCAACTGGGGCATCGGCCTGCCTATTGCGAGCCAAAACGAAGGCCAGTGGCCAATCATGACGCCGTTGCTGAGCAACCCGACCTATACGCCGCTTCCAGCAAACATCACCTACAGTAAAGCGGCGTTTCGCGAACTGCTGAAAATCCGCTACAGTTCAGACCTGTTCCGAATGGCAACATTCGAGGAAATACAACAGAACCTCACCTTTCTGAACACCGGACCGGACCAGGCGCCGGGGCTGATTGTCATGAAGCTCGACGCCAATGGCGGGGACTACGGGGCCTACAAGCACATTGTAGTGGTCTTCAACGCCACCAATGCGCCCGTGACTTTCACCGACAGCCGGCTACAGGGGTTGCTGTTGCATTTGCACCCCGTGCAGAAAAACGCAAGCGATCCGGCAACGAGACAGTCTACGTTCAATTCCCAGTTGGGAACAGCCACGGTCCCCGCGCTTACCACTGCGGTCTTTGTGGCCGAAACCGAATAGGCAATTCGCTGCCCAAAAGAAACGCGTCTGAAAGCTGGCCCGCTACCAGGTCAGGTTTCAGGCGTAGATGCCGCGCAGCTTCAGGGCACGGGCCACACGGTCGATGGCCAGCATGTAGGCGGCGATGCGGTTATTTACTTTGTGCAGTTCCGCGAAACGAACGACCTGGTCGAAGGCGTTTTCCATAACATCGAGCAGGCGCTCGTTGACTTCGCTTTCGCGCCAGAAAAAGCCCTGGCGGTCCTGGACCCATTCGAAGTAGCTGACGGTGACGCCGCCGGCATTGCCAAGAATGTCCGGGACGGTGAAGATGCCCTTGGCGTCAATGATGGCGTCGGCCTCCCAGGTGGTGGGGCCGTTGGCGCCTTCACAGAGAATTTTCGCTTGCACGGAATGGGCATTTTTCTCGGTGATTTGATTTTCGATGGCGGCGGGGATGGCGATCTCGCAGGGCTGGAAGAGGACGTCGCGCGCGGCCATCTTTGTTCCGCCGCCGGGAAAGTCCTGGAGCGATTTTTTCTGGGTGTAGACCCAGTCGATTACTTTGGGGACATCGAAGCCGTTTTCGTTGTAGAGCCCGCCGCCGATGTCCGCCAAACCGACGATCTTGTAGCCCGCCTGCTGCATCAACTCCGCGGCCAGCGAACCGACGTTGCCGAAACCCTGAATCACCACGCGGCATCCTTCTCGCTTGATGCCCATCTTGACGAGGGCTTTATTGCAGCAAATCATCACGCCGCGGCCGGTGGCCTCGCGGCGGCCGGCGGAGCCGCCCAATTCGATGGGCTTGCCGGTGACGACGGCGGTGGTGGCCTGGCCGACGTGCATGGCGTAGGTGTCCATGACCCAAGCCATGGTCTGCTCGCCGGTGCCCACATCGGGGGCGGGAACATCGCGCTCGGGACCCAGCCAATTCGCGAGTTCCGCGGTATAGCGGCGAGTCATGCGTTCGAGCTCTCCGCGCGACATTTTCTGCGGGTTGCAAATGATTCCGCCTTTAGCGCCGCCAAACGGAATGTTCACGACCGCGCACTTCCAGGTCATCCAGGTTGCGAGCGCGCGTACTTCATCGAGCGATACATCGGGCGCGAAGCGGATGCCGCCCTTCCCGGGCCCGCGCACCGTGGAATGCAGCACGCGATAGCCGGTGAAGACCTCCAGCGTTCCGTTGTCCATGCCGATGGGAATGTAGAGGGTGACCTCTTTGCTGGGATATTTCAGATACTTGTAGATGCCCTGTTCGAGTCCCAGTTTTTTCGCGGCCACTTCAAAACGCGCTTCGGCGTTTTGGTAGACATTCATCTCTTCCGGCATGGGGGTTTGCGACATACGAAACTCTCCTTCGCTGACGAATTCCAATTCCGCTGCTATTTCCTCACGATTGTGAGGCGCTTCTAATTTCTGTTTTGAGCAGGAGCGCTGACTTTTCCTGTCTGCCGCGCGGGAATTTCCCGCTGGCACAAAGAGCCTGCAACGAGCGGACAGCCTCGTTCGAATCTCCACACGTAAATCATCCTGTAGTCAAATTTACAGGCACGCTTCGGGGGCCAAGGGAGGTGAACTTCGGCGGTCTACCCACCGCCAGACCTGCCAATTGGCCGGGCCGCCAGTATACGAACCAATCCCCATGTCCCGCAAGTTTGGGGGCCGATCTAGAGAGTAGGTCCGTATCCGATTACCCGACGCACCAGGAGACAGCAGAGTTGTGTCGCCACACTCCGCGTTGGGTTAACTACATCGTTCGAGTTTCGCTCGACGTGATTGAGGCCGCTAGCCAACGTGTTATGTTGGAGATCCCTTCCAACCGATTCCTCTGCGAATTGATTACCTATTTTGGGGCACAGGAGAAACCCACATGCTGGAAATTCTATTGGTCGAAGATAGTCCTGGCGACGTTCGGTTAACCATAGAAGCTTTCCGCGTTGCCAATCGTTCTGTACACATGAGCGTGGCAAGCGACGGAACGGAGGCTATAGCATTTCTGAGACGCGAGGGGAAGCACACCGTTGCTCCCCGCCCAAATCTTATTCTGCTGGACCTGAATCTACCAAGAATGGATGGCCGCGAGGTTCTGGCCAAAATCAAGGAGGATGCCGGGCTGAAAACGATTCCTACAGTTATCCTGACCACATCCAGAGCGCAGCAGGACATCACGAGAAGCTATCAACTGCAGGCGAACTGCTACCTATGTAAACCGGTTCAACTAGACGCGTTCGAGAATCTGGTGAAGAGCATCAATGATTTCTGGCTAACGAAGGTCGAGTTGCCGGCGCGGTTTGCGCCAGCGCCGTGAGAAGAAGGTAGGCGTCCCTCACAACTTCCAACAGCTGGGCGTGTGGGACCGGTTCGCCTAGTATCAGAGATTTGGTTGACTAGATAGCCGGATTCTCGTTCGCCGCCCTTGACTTCATCAGCCGACGCGTCACAATAAAAGTCCCTTCCGAAATCGTCCTTTGGCAGCCGATTGTCCTACTCAAACAATAGCCAAGCGCCCTATTTGCGCAATCAAGCGTTGAGGAACGCTTCGCTTTCGCTTGAAGCAACGGAGAGGAAATCATGGAAACCAGCGGAGGAAATCTTAGACCCATCCGAGTTCTTTTGGTGGAAGACAGCCCTGGCGATGTGCGTCTGATGCAGGAAGCTTTCCGCGATGCCAGGCCGTCCATCTTTTTGCATGTAGCTCCCGATGGCATGGAGGCTATGGCTTTTCTGAGACGCGATGGAGACTACGCCCAGGCTCCTCGTCCAGACCTGATCTTGCTAGACCTAAACCTGCCGAAAATGGATGGACGGGAAGTGCTGGTTCGCATCAAGTCGGACAGTAGCCTGAAGACAATCCCCACCGTCATCCTGAGCACTTCCGTGTCGGAGGATGATGTTGAGATAAGCTATCAGCACGGGGCGAATTGCTACTTCAGAAAGCCCGTAGAGTGGGACGCGTTCGTCAGTCTGGTGAAGAGCATCAATGAGTTTTGGCTAACAAGAGTGAGATTGCCGCAGAATCGGAAAGGCGAATGATGCACCCGGTGGCTGAAAAACGCGGCAACCAGAAGCTGGCGCCGTACCCCGTTCCTCAGGCGTTTTCGGTGGGATACGCGCACACCCGCGCTAGAACGGGTGATGAGCACAATGGATAAAAGTTACTGCAAGCGGAACTGGATGGTGACGGTGAGGTGCATGGAGACGGGTTTACCGTCGAGTGCAGCAGGCTGGTATTTCCACTGCTTCAGGGAGTCCATGGCGGCCTGATGGAGCAGCGTGGGACCGGAAACAATTTTCATGGTGGTCACGCGGCCATTGGCATCGATGAGCGCATCAATTTTCACGTCGCCGGAGATGTGCTGGTTTTTAGCGAGTTGCGGATAAACGGGCGCGACGCGCGAAAGTAGTTGCGCCTGGACCACGGCTCCTCCTACCGGGAGCGGCGCGGCGGGGGCGGCGGGCCCCTTGGAAGCGACGGCCAGGCCTGTGCCGAGCGATTCATCCGTGGATTCCGGCTGGTCCGCGCTCAAGGCTAGCCCGGGATCGGAGTCGGTGCTGTCCTGCGCACCCTGATGCTTCGTTACCGTGGGGGTCGCGAAGCGAACTTCCCCAAGAGCAGGCTTTTTGGGCGCCGCGGGCACTGGCTGAACTTCGGAGGCGGGCACTATTGTTGCGGCGTCTTTTTGTGAATTCTTTACGACTTGCTGATTGCGTCCCGCGACTGATGAAGCGTTTGCCGGCGCACTGGAAGAATTCGAACCGGGATTGGTCAGCGAGAAAGCAGTTGATTGCGGCGCCGGGTTTGTTTGCGCCGGAGAAGCAGCTGAAGCCAGTTCGTCGACGTGCGGTTTCGCTTGCGCAGCTACTGCCGGAGCAGGAGCCTGAACTGCGTGAGTACTGGCCTGAGCCGCGCTTGAAGGCGAACTGATCGTTTGCCGGTTCATGAACCACCAGCCGCCGGCTACGACCAACAAAACCCCCGCAGCAATCGCTGCGAACAAAAGACCTTTGCCAGAACTCCCGGACGCAGGCTCGGGTTCGGGCGTGCTCTCATCAATGGCAAGCCCACTGCCGAAGTTAGGCACTTGAAGTACAGAAACAGTTTCATCCTGGACGACGGGCTCGACTTCCGTCGCGGCTTCCTCATTCTTGGCCTTCTCCGCGAGACGCTTTGCTTTTTCTCGTTCAATCAGTTCCTGCGTGGAGACGGGCGCAGCCGCGTTGCGCGCGAGTGGCTCGAGCCACGATGGAATCTTCAGTTCTTCCTCTTCGAGAGACGATTTCGAAAGCGGTGGAGCAAGCTTGGCCGGTTCCGCGGGCTTCACGGGCAGAGGCAACGGTTCCATCTTCGCAAATTCCAAAACTTTTGCGGCAACGTCAGCAACCGGTTGCTTGCCCAGGGGCGGAGTGACTGGCGCAGGCGGCGCGGACTTGGCTGCTTCCGGCTGCTCGAAAAGCAAAGTGGAGAGCTGCTCCTGGAGGCGCGCGGTGTGTTGTTTGAGCGCTTCGGTTTCCGGATCCGCGGCGGCCGGCACGTGTGCGACCGGAGGCGGCGGCGGAGCGAGAGGCTGGACTTCCGGCACGGAAGGCAGGCTTGTTGCGCTGAAGGTGGATGGAGTTCCGGTTGCTTTGGAAGGAGGCGCAAAAATGGAAGCCTTGGCCTCCGAGGTGCGCGGCAGATCGAATCCTGGGAATGGCGCGTCGAGCGGTTTCTCCGAAGCGGCTTCCATCGCAGCTTCTGGCCTGCTAAGAACCGGCGAAGCGTGAACGAGGGGCGGCGCTGGGACGATGGGAGCCTGGACTACCGGTTCCTGGACCTTCAAGGGCGCCGGAGCAACGAATTTGGCTTCGGCAAGTTTGGGCTCGGGTGCTTTTGCTACGACCACGGGAGCGGGCGGCTTTGGCGCAACAACGCTCGGTATGGCTTTCACAGATGGAATCTCAAACTTAGGCTCAACCGGCCTTGGCGATACCGGAACGCCCCCAGAGGCTGCGGGGCTCGCGGGAACTGCTTGGGGAACCGCGGGACCGAGGCGGTCTCCCGGAAAACGCATGCCCCAAAAACCCACGACCGGTTCGGTAAATTCCAGCTCGACGTAGCCGCTGACATTTCTATAATTTTTTGATTTGACGACCTGGCAGACCACTTCCTTCTTGGTTTTTTCGTTGGTGAGAAATAGCAATTGGCCTGGGGCGACAGAGGAAGCTAAGCGAATCACGCCGCCATTGCCGAAAATGAGCACGGTCGAAGTAGCCTCGGAGAAGGGCTCGCGCTTGTCGCTGCCTTCCACGGTGCGCGCACCGTTGACAGTGACGGGAACTTCCAGGGCCACGGGCTGCGGCTTATTCGCTGGTTCGGTGGTAGAGGCGCTGGTCGTGGGACGCGCGTCCAGAGTGGCAGTTAGGAGTTCGTTTTCTTTGGCGATAGGGGGCATGGTTTGTTCACTCGCGAAGCAAGATTTTGGCGTCCGTCCCGTCGAGACGGGACTCCACGCGAACTTATATATGGTGTGCTTGCAGGGAGAGGAGCAACCATAGTACGCGCGTACTACGGTGGAACACCTGTTCGAACGGACAGGGCGAAAATTCGCGATTATCGGTGGAGAGGAGGCTGGAAGCGCTCGTCGAGTTCCACTTGATAGCCGGTGACGAGCTTGTTTGTTTCGTTGGCCATGCCGATGACGGCCTGGAGCTCTTTAAACATGGCGTCGGTCATGCCTTTTGCGAAGGCGGAAGCAGTGTGGGAGGCGATGCAATAGTTGCAATTGTTGGTGACGCTGACGGCGATGTAGATCATTTCCTTGGTGAGAGAGTCGAGCGCGCCGGGAGCCATGATGTGCTTGATGCTTTCCCAAGTGCGGCGAAGCAAGGCGGGATCGTGTGCGATGGCTTTCCAGAAATTGTTGATGTAGTCGGTTTTGCGCGTGGCCATGATGTCGTCGTAGATGGCGCGCACGTCCGGGAGTGCGTCTTGGTATTCGATGAGACCGAAAGTGGACATAATTCACTCCGAAAAATGTTTTGTGGATCGCTGCGCACAAGTTTACAGGAATCAGGCGGGGCGACCAGACCGTCTGCGGGGAGGACGAGCTTAACGATGGAGGAATTCTTCGAGGAGCAGGCGCGAGAGGCGGCGGGTGTTGTGGCGAAGGACGCCGTGCTCTTCGAGGAGGTTATCGAGAATGACGCGGAAGCCGAGCTTTTGGAGCTCGGGAAGATCAATGGCCACGGGCTCGGCGCCTTGCGCGCGGTAGCGCCGAGCAACGTCCGGCGAGACCGGCTGACGATTGGCGACGACCCAATCAATGACGCGGTGTGGGACGTGTTTCTGGATGGCGCGGAGATGATCGGCGAGCGCGTAGCCGGAAGTTTCGCCGGGTTGGGTCATCAGATTGGCGATGTAGACGCGGGGCGCTTTGGACTTGGCGATGGCGTTGGCAATTTCCGGAATGAGCAGATTCGGAAGAATGCTGGTGTAGAGCGAGCCGGGGCCGAGAAGAATGAGGTCGGCTTGCTTGATGGCTTCGACGACCATGGGAACGGGGCGGACGCGGCGCGGCGAGAGAGTTAGCTTCTTAATCGGCGTGCGGCTGGCGGTGATGCGCGTTTCGCCGTGAACGATTCGGCCGTTTTCGAGTTCAGCGACGAGGTGCACGTTCGAAAGCGTGGACGGGAAAATGCGGCCGCGGATGGCAAGCACTTTGCTGCTGACGCGAATGGCTTCGGTGAAATCACCGGTGACGTGGGTGAGCGCGGCGAGGAAAAGATTGCCGAAGTTGTGGCCGATCAGTCCTCGTCCGGCGTGGAAGCGATATTGGAAGAGACGGCCGAGGAGGGCTTCATCTTTCGAAAGCGCGACCATGCAATTGCGAATGTCGCCGGGAGGAAGAATACGATTTTCGCGGCGGAGGCGGCCTGAGCTTCCGCCGTCATCGGTGACGGTGACGATGGCGGCGAGATCGGCGATGGGGCGCTCGGCGGTGGTGTGTTCGTCGCTGCGGCGAATTACGTGTTCCTTGAGGCCACGGAGAAGGGTGGAAAGGCCGGTGCCGCCGCCGAGGGCTACGACCCGGAAACTGCGGGAAAAAATTTTCGGATTGGATTTGCTTTTCTTCATGACGCTGTTTGCGATGGCAGAAGAGGCTTCGCTTTAACGAAAAGAATTTAACACAGAGACCGCGGAGGACGCAGAGAACACAGAGATGAAATAAAAGCACGGGTCTGAAGACCCGCCACTACAAAAGCCAGAAAAGAGTTAGCTGGCGAGGCCGTCTTTCTCCGGATAGAGCAACTCGGTGAAGCGCGGATCTTCCTGGAGGAAGGCAAAGTCTTCGTCGTTGCGGGCGTGATAGCGATTCTCGGGATGCAACTGGATGGCGACTTTCAGATTGGCGAGAGCGGAGTCGGCTTCGCCGGTGAGGCAATCGAGCGCGGCCAGGGCGTAGTGGATGTGGTCGGCTTTGGGCGCGGCTTTGCGGGCTTTGTCGAGACTTTCGCGGGCGTCGTCCCAGCGGCCGATGTTCATCATAGCCACGCCGCGTTGATAGTGCTCTTCGGCGGTGCGAGGATTTTGTTCCTGGGAAGGCTTCATGCGCTGCTCGGCGATTTTTACGTGCATGCGCGCGCGATCCGCGAGTTCTTTGCTGGGGCCTTCGAGAACTTTTTCGAGCTCTTGTTTGGCTCTGGCGAATTTTTGCTGATGGAAGAGCGCGAGGGCCTCGTCGTAAACTTTGAGCTGGGCCTGGACGCGCGGATCGACCAGTTCGACACCACCACGTTGGGCAGGCGGAGCAGGAGGTAAAGCCTTCTTTTTGTGTGACTTAGACTGATTGCGCGCGGTGCCCTTGGAATGACCCGACGAACTTGACGAGGGCTTATGCGCTTTTGCCATGTGGCGAATGCTAACAGAGGCGGTTTCGCGCGTCAACGAGTGCGATGTGAGGCGACAAGGTAATGGATGCGTTACCTCCCCGCGGCACACCGCGAAAATAAGGCGTGGAGTTCCGGGGGGATATCGCGGAAACTGTGTGTACGGTATCCAGCAGGTGACAGCCGGGGGACACGGACTGGCCTGCCTGCACCGCGTGTGCTATAAATTTGTGGCCGAACTCGGATTGACGACAAAGTGCCTTTCATCAATTTTCCTGCGCGCGAAATAAACTGCAAGCTGGTGTACTACGGTCCAGGTCTGGGCGGAAAAACCGCGAACCTGCAGTGGATCTACGACCATACGGGGCAGAATCAGAAGGGCAAGATGGTGTCCCTGGCGACGGAGACGGACCGCACGCTGTTTTTCGACTTCCTGCCGCTGGATTTAGGGACAGTGCGCGGGTTCAAGACGCGCTTTCACTTGTATACCGTGCCTGGACAGGTTTTTTACGAAGCCAGCCGCAAGCTGATCTTGAAGGGCGCGGATGGCGTGGTGTTCGTGGCGGATTCGCAGGAAGAGCGGCTGGACGCGAATTTCGAGACGATGGAAAACCTGATGGAGCATTTGAAAGAACACAATCTGAATTTCGCGACGATTCCATACGTGCTGATGCTGAACAAGCGGGACTTGCCGAATGCCATGTCCGTTGCTGATCTGACGAAGCATTTGCAGAAAAAAGGCGAGCCGGTTTTGGAAGGCGTGGCGATTCAGGGAGTGGGCGTGTTCGAAACGTTGAAAGAAGTTGCCAAGCTGGTGCTGGCGGAGTTGAAAAAGGGCGGGTAGGGCTCTTCTTCGAAAACTTCAGTCTGCCCATTTATCTTTCTCGCCCCAAAATCCTGTGCCGCTCTAGCACTCTCAATACAAATGAAAAGTAACTTCAATGAGTACGCAGACTGGCACCGGTTTGCCGTCTTTAGTGGCGGGTTTAAATCTCCAATTGCGAATAGCCTTGATGGCCTGCACGTCCAAACCGTTCCCCGCGGGATCAAGTAAGCTGATGGAGGTTGCGCGTCCGTTCTCATCAACCACCACGTGGAACTTGCAACCTCCTTGATACTTCGCGCTGCGCGCCGCGTCTGTGTAACTTGGCTGTGGACAGTAAGCACAACTCGGCATTGTCGCGCCGGCCGCCTCATAAGCCTCGCGTGTTTGCCCTGAATCAGTAGTGGGCGAGCAAGCAACCACAACTGATGGGGGGGCGGCCAATCTGGGGGTTTTCCCAACAAGGCGATAATTTGCTCGTTTTTGGGCAAATCCGTTTCAGTTTTCAGAAGCAGTTTGGAATCCTTGATACTCACGAGCTCGATCGAGAGTACGAATTTCTCTTCGCGTGGAGCGAGGGATCCGAAAACCGTTACGGTTGCGCCAGCCTCGCCGGACAGCCAGAACGCAATCTCTCGCTCTCTGAGATCGTCAGGCGATAATCCCATGGCGCCTATGCGCTCTGACAATTGTGCGCGTGTTACGACATCATTGGGCGTCATTCTCTTCGTCAGTGCTGACGTAAGCTGATTAGCCAAGATTTGGCCCAGGGCTGTAACCTTTTGGCCTGCCAGTGGAAAATCTATGACGACTACTTTTTGCTTCTTGGCCTTCTGGAGTTTTTGAACGATACGATCAGCAACTTTGTCGAGCTCCGGTGTCTCCTGAGCGTGGCAGTTCAAGCAGAAAGGTAGAAGTGCCCAACTCAACGTTGTTAGGGCACGCATGGTTCTGCTCTTCCACATTGGGGAACCTTACCACAATGGTTAATTGAACGAGAACAATGAGCTGGAGGCCCACCCTAGATTCTAGGATTCTAGGCGAAGTTGGCCAGGGCGGCGGATTCG
Source organism: Acidobacteriota bacterium (assembly GCA_013289835.1). Lineage (GTDB taxonomy): Bacteria > Acidobacteriota > Terriglobia > Acidiferrales > UBA7541 > Acidiferrum. Next base: position 24,807 of record JABCZG010000016.1, read on the forward strand.
GATTCGAAGGTGGGGATGGCTTCGACGAGGCGTGTAACGGTGAGGGCGTCGCGGACGCGGCCGGGGCCGCAGACGAGGCGCAGGACGCCGCCTTCGCGGGCGAGCTTGATGGAGATCCGCACCAGAGTGGAGATGCCGGAGCTGTCAATCTGCGGGATCCCGTTCAAGACTACGACCACGCGCTTCGCGCCCTTCTGAACGACGGATTGCAGGGCGTCGTGGAGCTGGTCGGCAGGCTCGCCGATGGTGAGGCGGCCATGGACGTCGAGAATGGACACGTCGCCGGAATCGCGGACGTTGATCTCCATGGGCAGTCGTTCGGTCATGTTCGAAGCAGGGACACTTTCTCCGGGAGCACGGATCCGACGTGCTTTTGGCCCGCGGTGCATTATACGATGGCCGCGCCTCGGGGCAAGACCAGCCTCGCAGAATCCTATACCCATCACAAACGCTCCGAAGGCCTGCCCGAGCAATGTCTGGAGGCCCGCGTCGAGGCCAAAGGCGCATTCTGCTGATTGACAGAATGGCAGTTCGGATAGAAAGTAGGGGCAAGCGAGTGGCCCCAGAGACGGAGTTGCCATGGGGTGCGGGCTCCACCGGTTGCCTTTGAGATATCTCTATTTCCTTCCAAGCCTGGTCTTCCTGATTTGGCCGGCGGCTTCGCGCGCGCAGATCCCGGGGCAAACCATTGGTCCGGCGAGCGGCCGAATCCTGGTTCGCGTGCATGAGGCGAATGGCTCCCCGCTCCAAGGGAGCGCCATGGTTAGGTTGCGCTCGCCGAGCCAATTGACAAACGCCACGATTCCCACAACGGACGCAGGGCAAGCGCTTTTTACAGGCCTCTCGGCCGGGGAATATCAGCTGGAAGTAAGCGCTCCGGGATACCGCACGGTTCAACAGTCGGCAACGCTAGTTGCCGATGGTGAAACCGAAAATATTGACATCGGTTTGCCTGCCGACTCAGGCCCGGCAGCCGGTCAGCAGATGCCCGGCGGGGCGATTCTTGCCCCTAAGGCGTTGAAGGAAACGGAAAAAGGATTGCAAGCCCTGCAAGCCGATAAGCTGGAGGATGCGGAAGTTCATCTGAAGCGCGCGTTGCAGCTTGCGCCCGGATATCCTGATGTGAACTACCTGCTGGGCTTGCTGTGCATGCGGCGGCACGATAACGCGCAAGCGCGAGGATACCTGGAAAAGGCGGTGGCGCTGGCGCCGAAACATGCACCCGCGCTCCAGGCCCTGGGCGAGGCGGAGTTTTTGCTGCACGACTATCCGCACGCGGTCGCCGCTTTGGATCAAAGCATCACATTGAAACCCGATTCCTGGCGCGCGCATTGGCTGGACGGGGCGGCTTACTTCCAACAGGGCGAATACCAGAAGGCCCGTGAACAGTGTGAAGAGGCACTCCAGGTAGGCAAGGAAAAAGCTGGTAGTGCGCGTTTCCTGCTTGGAGAGGCTGACGCGGCGCTGGGTGAACGCGAGGCCGCGCTGGCCGCGCTCGAACGGTTCGTCAAAGAGCAGCCTGACGTTCCGCAGGCGGCGACTGCCAAAAAGCTGATGGAGCAGTTGCGGACGACAGGCTCCCCCGATGCGGAAATGGCGGCGGCAATTCCGGGCCCGGCGGCGCATGCTTCGATTGGCGTTGCGACCAGGAACTTGAACGATTTTGCCATGCCGCCGATTCTTCCAGCGATTGAAACCAATTGGGCGCCTCCGGATGTGGACGCGGAAAAACTCAACACCGATACGAGGTCGAGCTGCGCATTGAACGAAATAGCGGAAGCGGCCGGCGCGCGCGTGGAAGAGCTTGTCAAAAATGTGGACCGCTTTACCGCGACCGAAGAGATGGAACACGAGAGCGTAAGCCCACTCGGAGTGCGACTTTCCCGGGAAACGCGGACGTTCAACTACTTAGTGGCGATCCGCAAACTGGGTGCGCGAAGCATGGACGTGCAGGAATATCGCGATGGCTCGGTCTCTACGCAGTTTTTTCCGGCGCACGTCGCTACCTTGGGATTGCCCATGCTCGCGCTAGTGTTTCATTCGTATTACCGGCCTGAGTTTGAATTCAAGTGCGAGGGCCGGGGAGAGTGGCGGGGCAGGCCGGCGTGGGTCGTTCATTTCCGGCAGAGGGACAACGAAATGAGCGAAATGCGCGTGTACCGCGTGAACAGCATGTCGTTTCCCGTACGCCTCAAAGGACGCGCGTGGATTGATGCACAGAACTCGCAGATTCTGGCGATGGAGGCGGACATGATAAAGCCAGTGCCGGAAATCCGCCTGGTCCGCGACCACCAAATGATCGAATATGGCCCAGTGGAGTTTCAAAAAGCGAAGACGCCGCTGTGGCTGCCGAAAAGCGCGGACTGGTACTGCAACCTGGCGGGGCAGCGCTACCACCGGCGCCATACCTTTAGTCATTTTCTGCTGTTTTCGGTTGAGGACGTTCAGAAGATCGAAGCGCCCAAGGGCGTGCAGCAGTAGTTGAGACGAAATCGCTCTGGAACGAGCACGTCACGGCATCTGCTGGTGGCCGGGCACGGCTGACTCAACCCGCCTATCTATCAGAAAAACAAATCCGAACAATCCAAATTTCAAACTGTGATATAGGGGGCAGGTGCGTATAATCCCCTGCATCCAAAAGGGGAGTCCCCGGTAATCGAATCCAGCGTCACTGGAGCAGGCATACTTATGAAGTCTGTGGGGCGGAAGTGTTGTTTCAAGCTTGTGCTGGTACTTGGGATTGTCGCGCTTGCCGCGAGGCCACTCTCCGCGCAACAAACTCCCGCTCCTGCCTCAACAACTTCCTCTTCCGCCACACCTGAAATCTCCAAAGCGCTAAGTGACAAATTAAAAGATCTCGACCAGCGCGTGACGGCGGCGCAGTCCGCCGGCGATAACGCCTGGATGCTGGTGAGCGCTGCGCTGGTGCTGATGATGACCGGGCCTGGGCTGGCGCTTTTTTACGGCGGGCTGGTGCGGCGGAAGAACACCCTGGCGATCATGATGCAGAGCTTTGCGCTGATGGCGCTGATCACCGTGATGTGGGCTTTGGTGGGCTACAGTCTTTGCTTCGGCGGAAATGGTCCGGTGATTGGCGGATTCGAACACGCGTTTCTGCGTGGCGTGGGCGCGGAGCCGAATCCCGACTATGCCGGCACGATTCCGCAAGCGACCTTCATGGTCTACCAGCTGATGTTCGCGATCATCACGCCTGCGCTGATCACCGGGGCGACGGCCGAGCGCATGAAGTTCAGCGGAACGGTGCTCTTCCTCACCTTGTGGTTCCTCGTGGTATATGCGCCGCTGGCGCACATGGTGTGGGGCAAGGGCGGTTTGCTGAACGCGTCGCTTGGGGGGAAGTTTCCATGCCTGGACTTCGCTGGCGGCACGGTCGTGCACATTTCTTCCGGAGTTTCCGCGCTGGTATGCGCGCTGTATCTTGGCAAGCGCACCGGTTATCCGAAACAGCCGATGCCTCCGCACAGCCTGGTGCTCAGTTTTATCGGCGCTTGCTTGCTGTGGGTGGGCTGGTTCGGGTTTAACGCTGGCAGCGCGTTGGCCGCGAGCAGCCTGGCCACCAGCGCTTTTGTGGCCACGCACTTTGCAACGGCGGCGGCGGCACTGGGCTGGAGCGCGGCAGAATGGCTTAAGAATGGACGAGCGAGCGCGTTGGGCGCCATTTCCGGCGCGGTGGCCGGACTTGTCGCGATAACGCCAGCTTCGGGATTTGTCGGGCCGATGCCGGCACTCGCGATCGGACTGATCGCGGGCGTGGTGTGTTACCTGATGGTGACGAAAGTGAAGGCCGTCTTCGGGTATGATGACGCGCTAGACGCCTTCGGCGTGCACGGTGCAGGCGGAACGATTGGCGCGCTACTTACGGGGGTTTTTGCACAGCAGGTGATCAACCCCATCTTTGGCGCGGGCAAACCGGTAGGCGGGCTCGACGGGCACTGGAGCCAGCTCGGCAATCAACTTGTCGGAGTTCTGATCGCCTGGGGTTTTGCGCTGGTAGGAACGCTCATTTTGCTCAAGGTTACGGATTTGATCACCGGGCTGCGTGTGCCGGAAGAGCAGGAGATCGAGGGCTTGGACATTACCCAGCACGGCGAAGAAGCATATAACCTGGAGTCGTAAGGGAAGCTGGCGGGAGAGCGCCAGGCAGGGGGCGGAGCGGAAACATCCATGATGAAACTTGAGGCAATCATTCAGCCCTCGCGGTTTGAATCCGTGAAAGATGCCCTGCGAGAAATCGGCATCGAGGGAATGACGGTGACGGAAGTGCGCGGGCACGGCCGCCAGAAGGGCCACACGGAGGTTTACCGCGGGCGCGAATACACGGTGGACCTTCTGCCGAAAATAAAATTGGAGATGGTACTTGCCGACGCCCTGGTGAATCGCGTGGTGGACACAATATTGAAGACAGCCAAGACAGGGAAGATTGGTGACGGTAAGATATTTCTATCGAGGGTAGAGGAAGCCATTCGGATTCGCAATGAGGAGCGCGGCGAAAGCGCGCTCTAGCCCAAGTGACGACCGCCGCACGCCCCGGTCTCAATCCGGGCATCCCACCCGCCAAGAACATGGAAGGTTCCCCTACGCCTCTTTCCCTCCTCGGCCCACTGGCCGAGACGGAACGGCAACGCATCCGGAAACGGTTTGAAGCAGGCACAAGTGCGCGAGAGACGCTGAAGGCGCTTTGCGAACTCGCGGACAGTAACATCCAGCAAGTTTTCGCAGAGGTACTCCGCCTGCAAGGCGGGACACAGCAAGGACTTTCACTCCTGGCGCTTGGCGGCTACGGCCGGCGCATGCTATTTCCTTACTCCGATCTCGACATTCTATTTTTATTTGGGAGCGACAAGGCGGAGCAGGATTCGCGGCAGCTCATCTCGGAGTTTTCGCGGACGCTCTGGGATTTGGGATTTCGCGTGAGTTCGGCCGGCCGAACCCTGGAAGAATGCAAGCGCATTGAAGAGGACAACGCGGAATTTCACTTGGCGCTACTGGATCGCCGATTTCTGGCAGGCGATGCTGGGCTTTTTGAAAAGCTGGACACCAGGATATTGCCGGGGTCGGAGAAACATGCGCGGCCTTTTTTGCAGGCGGAGTTGCACCGATTGACGAAGGAACGATTGTCGCGCTACGGGAACACCATCTATCACCTCGAGCCGAATGTGAAAGAGTCGCCCGGGGGGATGCGGGATTATCAAGCCACGGTTTGGTTGCGGCAGATTGTGGACGAAATGAAGGACGTCCGCAAAATTACAACTGCGGAAGAAGAGCTCTCAACCGCGGCCGTGGATTTTCTAAGTGCCATTCGCTGTTTTCTCCATTACAGCAACGGGCGAAACGATAACACGCTCACGTATGAACTGCAGGCCGCGGCGGCGGAGCGCGGGCTTGGCGTAGGCGACGGTTCGACGAAAAATGCGGCGGAGTGGATGCGTTTGTATTTCCGCCACGCGCGCGCATTGAACCGGCAATTGCTGCGGTATCTGGAGCAGAAGGCGCCCAGCCCGCTGACGCTGCGCCAGCGGATCTTTAATGCTGCGCGCGCGGCGAAGTTCGAGCCGGACCAGGGGAAAGCGTTCGCGGTGCGCGATGGGTTGCTGGAGGTCGTGGATTTGCCAGCGCTTTCGGATCGCGCGGTAACGTATTCTTTGTTCGTCGAAGCCGCGCGCACCGGTACACCCCTGAGCCGCGAAGCCGAACGCAGCATCGCCTACATCCTCACGCATCCGGAACTTCCCGCGCGGAATACACAGATGTTCTGGGACACGCTGCGCGAAATTGTCGGATCGGATTTTCCCGGCGTGGTTTTGCGCCCGATGCAGCGGCTGGGGCTGCTGACGGAAATCCTGCCGGAATTCGGATTGATCGATTCGCTGGTGGTGCGTGATTTTTATCATCGCTATACCGTGGACGAACACACGCTGCGGACCATCGAGCATCTGCAGGAACTTTTCGATCCGCCCGATCCGCGCGGGGAACATTTCGCGCCGCTTTGGAAAACGGTCGAAGGGCGCGACCTGCTCATCCTGGCGTTGTTGCTGCACGACGTTGGCAAGGGCATGCCCGTGCAGAATCACGTCACCGGAAGCCTTGCGGCGCTGGATAGCGCGGCGAAGCGGCTAAAACTTTCGGCTGAAGAAGAAGCGGAGGTGCACTTCCTCATCGAACATCACCTGGATATGTCGGCCACGGTGCAACGCAGGGATATTTTCGATCCAGCGACAGTTTCGGCGTTTGCGGAATCCGTGGGCACGCAGGAACGTTTGCAGAGACTGTGCTTGCTGACGTACGCCGACATTCATTCCGTGAATCCGGAAGCGCTGACACCTTGGAAAGCGGAAATGCTGTGGCAGCTCTTTGTTGCCACTTCAAATCATTTCAGCCGCACGCTGGATCGCGATCGCTTGCACGCGCTGGATGAAGTTCCGCTGCTGCAGCGTGTCAGGGCGCTGGCCAGCGGCGCGACGCTCGAACAGATTGAGCGCTTTCTCGAAGGATTCCCGCGGCGCTACCTTGCGGTGCATTCGGCGGAGGAGATCGCCGCGCACTTCGCGCTCTACCAGAAATTGGGCGTTGAGCCGGTACAAACCGAGCTGCTCACCACACACCACGCCTTTTCGCTGACGCTGCTGACTGCGGATCGTCCCGCGCTGTTCGCGACGATCTCTGGCGTGCTCGCCAGTTGGGGAATGAACATCATCAAGGCGGATGCCTTCGCGAACTCCGCCGGGGTGGTGCTGGACACATTCCACTTCGCGGATTTGCACCACACTTTGGAATTGAATCCCAGCGAGATTGCGCGCTTTCGCAAGAGTCTTACGGATGTCGTCAACGGCAAGGCCGCGCTTGAGCCGCTCTTGAAAGGGCGCGACAATGCGAGCCGCGCGCGCCCGCCCAAGGTCACCGTCGAGACGCGCATCAACTTCGACGATACTTCCTCGGCGCACAGCACCTTGATGGAAATCCTCACGCAGGATCATCCCGGATTGCTCTACGAGATTGGGTCGGCGCTGGCTCGACTTGGATGCAACATCGAGGTCGCGCTGATTGATACGGAAGGCCACAAGGCCATTGACGTTTTTTATCTGACTGCGCAAGGCAAGAAGCTCCCCGCGCAAAAACAGGAACTCCTCCGCGAAGTGCTGCAAGGATCGCTGGCCTAAGTTTTCCCCCACAGCGAATTTATCTGGACAGAAATCCCCGCCACATTACCGCCGCGAGTCGGGCGGCACCAGGTTGTTCGCGCGATAGTAGACCACCAGCTGGCCATAGTGCTCGCCGCTGTGTTCGATGGCGAACATCCAGATGTTGGAGTTGTGGGCCAGCCGGCTCCCAAATTTTGATGTTTTATCCAATCCCCCGTCGCCCTGCTGCTGAATGACTTGCGCTCCGTCCGCAACAGCTTCTTGTACGAACTTCACCACGTCGGCCTTGGTCTTGAAAGCGTCACGCGTGGGATTGTCGCCCTCGCCGAAGTCGGGCCCGAGGTTTGATCCGGAGATTCTGCGTATCAGGACGAAATCCAGTGCGGCGGCGTGGAGAAGATTCAGCGCAAAGGTGCGCTGGTCCTTCTGCAGCTTGAAATCATATTTGTCTTCGGGAAAATCCTGGGCCATGGCGATGAGTTTGTTCCCGATGTCGTTCCACCTGTCCAACATCTCCTCGGATCGAGAGAGTGCCGGACGCGGAGCTTGACTCTGCGTTTGGCCCTGACTGTAAACATTCGTTCCGGCGACGGCAAGCAACGTGACCGCAACCTGCGCGAGCAAAGACCGCTTCATCTTCATTTCCTCCTTGGATTGATCTGCTTCCTGAAACCCATCGCTTTGCCGTGCCTGTTCGTTTCGGGCTGGAGATTACGCCCTAATGCGACGCAAGATCGTTTCTGACCACCTGGCCGTCCTTCATCACGAAGCGAACGCGCTCCAACTCGGTAATGTCGGCAAGCGGATCGCCAGAGACGGCGACGAGATCCGCGAATTTGCCGGCCTCAATGGCGCCGATTCGGTCTTGCCAGCCCAACATTTCCGCGGCGTTAGTCGTAATCGCCCGAATCACGTCAAGCGCAGGCACTCCGGCAGCATGCAAATTGAGCAGGGTGGTGACACTGGCTTGGCCGCAGGTCTTTCCGGGCCAGAACCAGCACATGTCGGTTCCGGCGGCAAACTTCACCCGCGATTTCAGCACTCGCTGGACCAACTGGTCGTAGAGTTGGTCGTGGCTTGCATCGGCAATGGCACGAGCGGAACGCGATGCGGGAGAGAGGACGATGCTGGGCTCCATGATCTTCAGGAGGAAATGGTTGTAGGCGGTCGGCGTCAGGTCGAGAAATATGCCCTTGTCACGCATCTGCTTAAGTTGCTCGTCGGTCGCTTCGTTGCCGTGCTCGATGGAATCGGCGCCGGAATCGATCGCTGTCTGTATGGCCGTCTTGTCGATAGCGTGGACAGCAATTTTCAAGTGGTTGCGGTGCGCTTCTTCGACCGCCGCCGCAAGCTCAGGGACGGTAAGGTTCTCGTCCGCCGAAACCTTGATGACATCCACGTTCTGGAAGACATTTTTCCGGACCGCCTGGCGAGCAGACTCGGGCCCATCAATCAGCAAGAACTCCTGCTTTAGGATCGACTCGGCAAGGGCCGGATTGAGGTTCTGAACGTATTCGCCGCGTGTAATGAGCTTGCGTGCGGAGGCCAGGATTCGCGGACCAGGGACGCGGCCCGCATTGATGGCGTCGCGCAGTTCGGTATCGCCGTCAATTCCGGAATGGCCAAGATTGCGAACGGTGGTGATGCCGCTCTCCAAATCCTCTCGCGCCATCCGCGCGCCAAGGAAAGCGCGTTTGGTGGGAGATTCGACGATGGCCAGCAACAATTCCGGTGCAAACTTTCCGTTCTCATGCCGCTTGCTCTCTTCTTCCGGCGGCACGACTACATCGAGAAGCAGGTGGGTGTGAGAGTCAATCAGTCCGGGCAGCAAGGTCGCGCTGCCCAGGTCGATGATCTTGACGCCGGCGGGCGCGTGCGCCTGCACCCGAGCAGGCGGGCCAACTTCCTTGATCTTGCCGTCTTCAATCAGCACGGCCGCGGGCGAAAGTACAGTCCCGGTTCGTGGATCGAGCAACCGGCCCGCTTTTACCAAGGTGACGGGAGCGGGCGATTGGGCGGCGAGTGGTCCGGCTGAGAGCAAAAAGGAAACTAGTGCCGCGAATAGCGTGAAGCGTTTGCGCATTCGAAGAAACATTCGTATTTGTGTCATTCGGGGGATTCTCCACTGTTTGTTCGACCCAAAAGATGAGGATTTTCAAAAACCCGGGACGTGCTCTCCGACGTGACCTATTCGTGCCTAAGCGCGACCAGCGGATCGACGCGTATCGCGCGCCGCGCCGGTAAATAACAAGCTAGCACCGCGACAGCGATGAGAAGCATAGTGACGGCCACAAACGTCAGAGGATCTGCCGGACTGACGCCGTACAAGAGTCCCGTCATCAAATGCGACACGATCGCAGCACCAACGACTCCCACCGCCGCACCGGCAATGGCCAGGCCCATTCCTTCACGCAGAATCATACGCAGGATGTTCCGGCTTCCGGCGCCAAGAGCGATGCGAATGCCGATTTCATGGGTGCGCTCGCTTACGATGTAGGAAATGACTCCGTAGATTCCGAGACCGGCGAGGAGCAAGGCGGTCAGAGCGAACAGCGCGATTATTTCCATCGAGAAGCGCCTCTCGGCCAGAGATGCGGAGATCGTCTCGTTGAGCTGCTGAGCCCCGAAAACAGGAAGCGTTGGGTCAACCGCCTGTACTTGTTCGAGCACTTCATTGGGAATCGCGGCAGCGTCCAAATTTCCACGCAGAAAAATCGCGAGATGGTGCGGGTGATTGCGCGCGATCTGCTGATACATACTGATATAGACTTCCGGAACCCGGGCATTCTCCAGCGATTCTGCCCGGGCATCGGCGACAATGCCGACTACCGTGGCCCAGGAAGTCGCCGCTGGTGATAGCTTCAGATGCTTTCCCAGCGGATCGTCGTTTGGCCAATAGGTCTGCGCCGCAGCCTCATTGATTACTACGACCCCGGGCGACTCTTCGTTATCGAAGTCATTGAAGAACCGCCCGCGGAGCAGCGTCATTCCCATCAAGTGAAAGTATTCGGGGGTCACGAAGGAGGCGTCCACCAAAGGAAAGCGGTCGCTGCCCGCCTCGTGGCCCTCCAGGATCAACGGGTCAGGCGGAGTTTGATTGTCCCGGTCATGTCCCAAAGGAACAGAGCCAAAATCACCAACGGCTGCTTCTTCTACTCCTGGCAGAATTTGGCTACGCCGCAGTATTTCGCGAAAAAACGACGCCTTCTGCGAAACGCTAGCGTACGCGTCGGCCTTGAGATCATTTGGATAGGGCAGCCGCGTGCGGACCGTCATCACACTCTGTGGATTGAATCCCATGCGCGCATTGAGCAGATCCCAGAAACTGCGAAGCAGCAGGCCGGAGGCAATCATCAGCACCAAAGAAAGGGCGAATTCCGTTACCACCAGCACGCGGCGCATGCGCGCCTGTTCCCCGGAGCCTGTCGAGCCGCGCGCCGCTTCCTTGAGCGCAGGAGTCAAATCGAAACGACCAGCATGCAAAGCGGGGGCCAGACCGAAAATCGCGCCGGCGGCAAGAGAGGCGCCGAGAGCGAAAAGCAAAACCACCCAGTTAATCGATACTGCGTTGAGTCGCGGCAGGCTTTCGGGCAGGATTCGGAGCAGAAGCCCCTTGGTGCAGAAGAGAATCGCCAGGCCGGCAATTCCACCGAGCACCGAAAGCAACAAACTCTCCGTCAGCAACTGACGCACAAGGCGCGTGCGCGAAGCTCCGAGCGCCTGGCGAACGGCCACTTCGCGCCGCCGTGCGCTGCCGCGCGCGAGCAGGAGATTTGCAACATTTACGCAGCCGATCAACAGGAGCAATCCCACAGCGGCAAGAAGCAGAATCAGCGACTGGTGAACGTTGCCGACCACGATTTCCTTGAGCGGCACTATTCGCACGTTCCATCCACTCTGAATCGGATAATCGCTTGGGAATTGTTTTTGCAAAGACGCGACAAGCGCATCCATGCGGCTCTGTGCGTCGGAAATCGTCAATCTTGGTTTAAGCCGGGCGATCGCGGTGGGAAGGTTCCGCCGGTTCCGCGGCGGGTGATCCAGTAAAGGCGGACCGAAGAAACTAGTTGCCGCCCAAACCTCAATATTCCTGTTTCTCGTGGTTCGCCCCGGGGCCTGAAAACCCGGCGGCATAACGCCCACGACGTGATACAAGTCGGTGTCCAGCCGCACACCCTTGCCCAGGACATGCGGATCACCGGCGAAGGCCCGCTTCCACATGCCATCGCTGATGACGACTTCCAAGGTAAATCCGGGCGTGTAATTGTCCGGATCAAAGGTGCGGCCCAGCTGCGGCTTTACGCCCAGCACGGCAAAATAATCAGGCGCAACGATTAGCAAGCTGACCCGCGCTGGCTCCGATGAGCCGGTTTGATTGTTGTCGTCGTACCATGCCGGAGAAACGTAGTCGAAAATTCCGGAGCGCTGAAGGTCTTGCCATTCAGGCTGGGACATTCCTACATCCCGCGTGCCAACGCCGGGAAGATTATCCTCGATGCTAACGAGCTGCTCTGGTTCCGGATATGGCAGGGGTCGCAAGAGCGTGGCATCCACGACGCTGAAAATCGCTGTAGTGGCTCCAATACCCAACGCAATCGTCAGGACGGCGATGGCAGTGAAGCCGGGAGATTTGCGCAGCATGCGCAGACCGTGACGAACATCCTGCCAGGACTGGTCCCACGCGAGCCAGCGGCTGGATTCGTAGAAGCGTTCTTCTGCCTGCAGGAGGTTGCCGAACGAACAGCGCGCGGCGGACCGTGCTTCGTCTTCACTCATGCCTTGTTTTCGCAGGCGCTCTATCTCAAGTTGAATGTGCGCTTCAATTTCGGAGGTGAAGTCATCGAGATTGCGCTTGCGTCCGAACATGGCATTAGCTTTCCGCTGGCTCCGAACCCAGAATGCGCGCGATGGCGCCTGACAATCGCTTCCATTTGTTGGTTTCTTTGACCAGTTGTTTGCGGCCGGCTGCGGTGAGGGAATAGAAGCGCGCCTTGCGGTTATTGGAAGAAACGCCCCATTTCGCGGAGATCCAGCCGCGTTCTTCCAGGCGCTGAAGCGCGGGATAAAGAGCGCCATGTTCGACGAGTAATTCTTTTTCCGAAGTTTCCTGGATGGCGCGCGCGATCCCTTGCCCGTGCTGGGATCCAAAGATGAGGGTGCGGAGGATGAGGAGATCGAGAGTGCCCTGGAGCAATTCGAGCCGTTCCCTGGCGTCTTGGGTAGACATATAACCCGAATATGCACGCGTCCGGGTAAGATGTCAACCTGAAACATCCGGCTTCGCACAATTCGCCGGCGTTGTGCAATTCGTGAGAATTTTGGTGGACGTGACCGGGCGCGTCAACCGCTTCCAGTTGATCTTTGGGGGCTCTCCGATGTCTACCGCGGCGGGGCGCTCTGCAATTCCCGATAAAACTTCTGCAGCACGAAGAAGGCTTTCTTTTTTTCTCCGTGATCGGAGACAAGTCCTTTGCGATTGAAATAATCTTCCATGCGAGGCAGCGTTCGCCGCGGGCTGCGAAAGTCCTTGAGAACCCATGGCGTCATTCCGCGTAGAAACGGAATGCGTTTCAGCATGACGAGCTGATGCTGGTAGAGATTTTCCTGATACTCCTCGGTCCAGCGGGCGAGCGCATCGCCATGGTTGCCGAAGAGTGCGTCGCCGCCAAATTCACTCATGATCAGCGGCTTGCCATACTCCGAGGCCCAATCGATCGAATCGGCTTCCTCCGGCCGGTGGACATACCAGCCGATGTATTCATTGTTCCCCAGCACATCAAGATCGCTGGCGATCGGATCATTCAGATGAATGGTGATGTGCCCGCCCTCAGAGACTCCGTTGGCCTGAAGCGCGGCAGACACCAGGCGTGTGGAGTCGGCGGAATGCGCATCTTGAATGAGCTGCCGCAGGAAGCGGTTTCGCGCGTCGCTGACGGGAGTCTCGTTCGCGACGGAATAGATGATCAGAGCGGCGCGATTGTGATCTCGCGCGATCATCTCCTTCAATTGATTTTCCGCATTGTGCAGCGTTCCGGGATTCTCCCACTGAATGGTCCAGTAGACCGGCACCTCTTCCCAGACCAGTACTCCCATCTGATCCGCCATGCGCAACATCGCTTCATTGTGGGGGTAATGCGCGAGACGCACGAAATTGCAGCCCAGTTCCTTTGCCCAGCCCAGGAGCGTTCGCGCATCGTCGTCGCTCCAGGCCCGGCTCGCGCGCATGGGGGCTTCTTCATGCAGGCTGATTCCGCGCAGGAAGATTGGTTTCCCGTTGAGGAGAATATCCGTGCCGCGGACTTCGATCGAGCGAAAACCGATACGGTCCGTGGCCTGATCGGTCTCCGCGGCGATCTCCACGTTGTAAAGTTTGGGATTTTCGGGGGACCAAAGCGTCAAGTCCGCGCGAAAGGAAAACTCGGCGCGTCCTCTGGAGTCCGTCTGAAAAGTTCTACTGACTCCTGCCTCTGGAATCCGGATGGTCACATTCTGCTGAGGTTGCCTCCCGTTCAGCTGCAGCCAGCCCTTGATTTGGTTGGTCGTTCCCTTCTCCACCTGAATGAAATAATCTTGAACAAATGTGTCTGGAACCTCCACCAGCGTCACCGGGCGCGTAATGCCGCCGTAATTCCACCAATCGGTATTGACGGTGGGTACTTGATCCTTGCCGCGCGCGTTGTTGACTCGCAGCACAAGGAAATTGTCGTGCGCCCTGACGCGATCCGTGATTTCGAAATCAAACGGGGTAAAGCCGCCCTCATGCTCGCCCAATTCTTCCCCATTCAGGTAAACCGCGGCGAAGTAATTGCACGCTCCAAAATGCACAAACAGCCTGTTCTTCGGCGATTGTGCGTAGTCGAAAGTGCGCTTGTACCAGACGCTCCCTTCGTAAAAAAGCAGCGAATCACGCTGCGTATTCCAGTCACCGGGCACCTGGAGTTGGCCGGAAGTATCGAAATCATATTCGACCAGCTCCGATTCGGACTGCGGCTTGTAATTTTTGAAAAACGCGTTGTTGTTTTTCAGCGGTTGAGCGCGGTAGTCCAGGGCTCCAACATCGTACGGATCCACGATCGCCTGCCACTGGCCGTCCAGGCTAACGGTGTGTCGCGCGTTGATATTCGCGATCAGCGGCGCAGTCTCTGCTGCACCTCGGCTCCAAGCGAGCAGCAAGCACAAAACAAGCGTCAAACTGCGAAGGAGTTTGGTCATGAAAGAGGTTTTAGTTGGTGTTCTACAATGTCTCCGGGATCGAGTGCCGAGTTCGCATCCGATCCCGGAGACCAGGAACTAGAAATTGAATTTGCCGCCAAACTGCAGAACACGCCCCGGCAGCGAACCGGTAATCTCTCCAAACGCGGCGTTGCCCGCGTTATTTACCGTCGGGTTGTTCCAGTTTGCCCGGTTGAAGGCATTAAATGCATCCGCCTGGAACATCAGGCGCATGCCTTCCCGCCAACGCAAATTGAACGTTTTTCGCAACGACATGTCCCACTGATAATAGTTCGGTCCGATGATATCGCCGATGGGGGCGTCACCCGCGCCGAGAAAGCTTGCCGTCGTAAAGGCGTTCGGATTGACCCAGCAGATCACTGTTGTTTTCGGGCATGTGCCGGTAAACGCCAAGGATTGGCCCGCGACAGTGCTTCCCCGCCGGGCGATTCCCACGCCATTACCTATGGTAGTGGAGCCAAGGTCTTCCGTAAGTGTTGCAGTGAGGGGCGCGCCCGTCTGGAAGTGCATGATCCCGCTCAAGGACCACCCTTTCACCAGGCCGCCTTCCACGCCCGTCAAGTGCTTGCCCCAAGGCGACTCAATCGTGAAACTCGAAGCCACGATGTGCGTCGCGTCGAAGCTCAACCTGCCATAGTTGAATTGCTTCCAAGTTTCCACCACTCCGCCTGTCTGCGTTCCGCCTGCCACTGCAGTAGTCCCGCCGTTGACCAGGACAGGGTTGGTGGGCGTACTGACGAGGCATGTGAATGGACATTCGGGCTCGGGGTTTTCGTTATAAGCGTCACCCGCCCCACCCCCATCCCCCATGGCCTTCGAATAGGTATAGGCAAACGTGGCCGTGAGGATTCCCGCGCGCTTCGTCATACTGACTTGCAACGCGTTGTAGTTGGAGTCAACGTCGCCCAGCGCCAGGTTAAGACCGGAATACCCCAGGTACGGGCGAATCTGGTCCTTCGACAGGCCCGCGGGCGCGAAGCCGAGCGCCGAGCACTGGAATGCAGCAGCATTTATTCCAGCAGGACACGCCATCGTGTTCGGATTCGGTGAGACGGGTATGAATCCCTGTGGAGTCCAGCTGGCGTTGTTGATGCTGGGCGTGCGCAAGATGTGCCGTCCCAGATTGCCGACGTAAGCTACTTGAAGCAGAATACTGGCCGGCAGCTCGTGCTGCACTCCCAAGCTGTACTCGTAGCTGCGCGCCACCACTAGGCGGGGATCCACACCAGCCATGCCATTTATGGTGGTTGGCGCTGCCACCGTGCCCGCGCCGGGAGCAGAATCAAATTGCGATAGGGATGCGTTGCCTGAGATCTGGGCCGTCTGTGCCCACGGAACATAGCCTTGGGAGTTGATGCCGTTCCCCAACAAGTTGCCTTCCGGTTTGTCGTAGAAAATGCCAAAGCCGCCGCGAATCACTGTCTTTTCGCCAAACGGTGAGTAGGCGAAACCGAACCGCGGCGCAAACAGGTTCTCCGGTTGGTAGAATCCGCGCGCTGCACCGTCATTGATGGCCGCCAAAAGCTGCGGATCCGCGCCAACAACGGGAACCCTGGCGACCTGGTCGCCGGGTACCTGTCCAGGCCGCTGCAAGCCGTTGCATTCGATCGTCAGCACCGGATTACCCACAACATTTTGCAGGGGTCCGCTGCAAAGACCCGGTGAAGCAGGGTTAATGTTGCTGCTCGACAGGCTGCCCGTAAAGGTTGGATCGAGAGCGGGGTTGAATGTAAACGGGTTGAAATTCGTCATGTTGTTGCCCTGGGCGTAGGTAGGCGTTGTGTATATGTATCGCAAACCCAGAACCAAGCTGAGTTTGCGCGTCACCTTCCAGGTATCCTGGACATACGACTCAAAATCATTAAACCGGAATTGGCCCACGGTGACGGCCGAACTTTGTCCGAGAGTATTAAAGTTCCCGAGCAGCGCGTCAGCGAAAGGGTCACCCGTCGTGTTGGAGCCGGTGGTCGCGCCCGCATTCGCGCTGAAATTGATCGTGCCGTCATAATTCGTGCGCGAGTTCTGCGTCTTGCGGTTCCGCGCGAATTCCGCTCCGAATTTTATCGAGTGAGCGCCTTTCTGCCACGTGACGTTATCCGCCGGATTTATATCCGTCGTGGGGGCCTCGAGGAAGTTCGGTGCGGGACCATTCACTCCCGCTGGGCCGGTCACTGGAAAACCCGTAACCCCCGTAAAACTTATCGTCGGAAGCCCATTGGGGAACTGCGTGGGGTTTCCAAGCGGCGGGATGAACGCGAATCCATACGGGGTCTTCTCCCAAGCCGTGCCCTGCAGCGGGGTCCTTTGCTTATGCCAGTCGGCGTTGAATTTGACTTCGTTGATCAGCGTCGGGCGAATCACATCGACCCACCCAATCTGAATATTGTATCCCGGACGATTGCGCAGGTCCGGATCCACCGGAAGAGCGCCGGCAGCGCCGAATGTCGAATAAGGATTATAGATGGACACGTTGTCGTGGATATATCGGAAATAGAAACTCTGCTTGTCATTGGCGTGTTCATCCACGCGAATGATATCTTCCCGAATGTTCAGGGGGTTGGGGAGGTTGAATGTTAGGTTGTTGGTCGAAGCCGGAGTGGCTATCGCACCCAATCCTCCCTGCACCGACAACTTGGCCGCCGACGTGTACAGAGCCGCGATGGCCGCGCCGTCTCCGGAGATGCAAGTCGGGTTGATGACATTGGGTGCGGTATAGAGGACCCCCCCGCTACAACTCGCGGGGATCACTGCGGGCGTTTTCAGAGTGATGCCGCCTGGCAAACCCCCGTTGTAAATGTCGGTGAAGTTTCCGGCCGCTTCCGCTGCCGTGGGAAAGGTTTCATTTACCGTGGCAGTCGTCAAACCAGGGTAAACGCCCCGAAACTTTTTCCACTCCTGCCCGGCAAAGAAAAACAACTTTCCCTTCCGCTGAATATACGGGATGGGTCCGCCAAGGTCCCATCCATAGTCGTTGAAATGAAAGGGCGGAACGGCCGCGTAGCCCTTCGCCGACGGATTCGTCAGTTTGGTGCCCGGATTTTCAGCATTGAAAATATTGTTCTGGACGAATTCAAACCCTCCGCCATGATATTGATTCCCACCGCTCCTGGTGACCACGTTGATCGTGGAGGAAGCCGAACGCCCAAACTCGGCGTCGTAGTTCGAAGTCTGCACATCCACTTCCTGAATGAAATCGACGCCCACCTGATTGAAGACGCTGTTGTTCGAGCCGGAGTCCAGGTTGAATCCCCCGTCCACGCTCCAGTTCTGCCCGTCCAGCCGTTGCCCGTTGGTGACGGCGACGCTGTTGTTGTAGTTTGACGTTAAGGCGGCGGGATTGGAGCCCGAACCCTGGAGGGCTGCGCCGGGAACCAAGCCGATCAGCGACTCGTAGTGACGCTGGTTCAGCGCCATATTCAGTACTTGTTGCTCCGTAATGGTCGTCGAGATCTCGCCCGACGTGGTATTCACCGTATCTCCGGTGGCGGTTACCGTTACAGTTTCCGTGACGGCGCCGATGTCCAGCCTCAAGTCCACTGTCAGGCGACCACCCGCGGTCACATCGTTGCCTTTTTTTGTGATTCTCTTAAAGCCGTTCTTTTCCGCTACCACGCTATAGGAGCCAGCCGGCAATTCATCCGCAGCGAAGTAACCATTCTTGTCTGCCATAATCTCGCGGGTTGCCTGCGTCGCCTCATTCACGATCGTCACCTTGACATCCGGAACGGTGGCGCCAGACGAATCCGTAATAGTTCCCACAATGCGGCCAAATATGTCCTGAGCAACGGAAAACGGCACGGCGCCAGACAAAAGCGCCGCGATGATGATCAGCAAAGCGTTGAGTGCAGCAAGATGGAGATATTTTTTCGTGCCGCAGCGACTGGTCGAGTAAGAATTCTTCGAACGAACCTGAATCATTTGGTGCTCCTAGTACGGCAAGGCAATGCGGTTGCTGATCGGCTTCTCTGACCGGCCGCCGTGAAAGCGGTTCAGGAAGCTGCACCGTGAATGGGGTGAATCAAATTAATCGATGGCAGAGTAGAGCAGTAATGTGTTGACCGTGGGAAGTTAGATAACGGTGAATTCACTGTTAGTCTTCATCCCTTATTTACATGGACCGGTTGGAAGCCTCTCTCATCGGCTCTTCGCCTTAAGTTAGTGAAACTACAGGTGTTTTGGTCCAGTGTCATGCGCCGGAAATTCGGTTATACTGCCCTCAGGACGGGGTGGGACATCAAAGGGACCTGCTCTCGGGGGTATCCACTTGCAATCGGCGATCAACAAACTTGAAGCCGAGCGGGCTGAATTGGACGACGTTTTGGCTGCAGGCGTATTGGGGCGGACCAACAACCATGTCCGGCTTCTGACGTTTGTTTGTGAAAAATACTTCGAAGGAGCCATCGACGAAATCAAGGAGTATAGCATCGCCGTCCACGCCCTTGGGCGCCCGGAATCCTTTGACCCGCAAATGGACACTATCGTCCGCGTAACGGCTCACGCTTTGCGGAAGCGGCTCGAGGATTACTATCGCGGAGCTGGGGCGGAACACGCCGTTCATATCTGCCTGCCCCCGGGCCACTACGTCCCCAAGTTCATCCACTTAAGCGATGTGGAGGCGGTCAACGGCGAACCCGCTCTCGAAGAGAAACAAAACGGCCAATCTCTAGGCGCGGGTTCCCCTCCCGGCAACGGGCGGTCGGAAGATCGGCAAGATCATTCTGCTCAACTGCAGCAGATCCCAAAAACAGACGACATCACGAACCAGCCAGATGTCGCCGGATCCCATCGCCAGTTTAGGCCACGAGCTGGAATGACAACCCTCGCTGTCATTCTTGCTATTTCCGTTTGTGCATTCTCGGTTTTCGCCTGGAAAAAATGGAATGGGAGGATCGGGCGCGAGAGCCCGGCAGTGTCCCACGCTTCGGTCACTCCGGACCTCGCTTCCGGGAAAATTTTACGCGCAATGGTGGGCAATACTTCGGCGCCTTATCTGGATCGCAGCGGTTCCACGTGGGAGAGCGATCATTTCTGTTCGGGAGGAAGCTCGTTTTCCGTCACGGGCCACGTCATCCAGGGCACGGAAGATCCGCAGCTCTTTTCAAGTGGGCGGCGTGGCGTTTTTCATTGCAACTATCCCGTCCCGCCGGGAACTTACGAGATTCATCTCCTATTTGCTGAAACGTCAGGGCTTCAGGAGGCCAGTCGGAACGCGGCTTTCTCAATCAATGGCGGACCTCCTACCAACTTGGATGTCGTGGATGACGCCGGCGGGGATGACATTGCAACCACGAAAATCATTACAGATGTGACGCCCGCGAGCGACGGAACCATTCATGTGGACTTCACCAACCCTGAGGCGTTTGCAAATGCAGTCGAAATCCTGCAGAGCGCTCCGCATCGCATGCTCCCTGTCCGGATCGTCGTGGGACATTCTTCCTACCGTGATTCCAACGGCAATGTTTGGCTGCCGGACCGGTACTTCTTCGGCGGCCGCCTTAGTAGTTTCGGGGGTGATTTATCCAAAGTCGCCGATGGCCGTCTCTACGAATGGCATCGTTTTGGGCACTTCCATTACGTGGTGCCTGTTGCGACCACCGGAAGGTATACGCTGAAGCTGCACTTTATGGAGCACTGGTTTGGTGTCCAAAATGGCGGCATAGGAGGCGTGGGCAGCCGCGTGTTTGACGTTTCGTGTAACGGATCGATGCTTCTAAAGGGATTTGATATTTTGCGCGAAGCCGGCTCCGAGCCGCTGGTCAAAACCTTCCAGCATATTGAGCCCACTCCGCAAGGCAAAATTGAGATCTACTTCACTCCCGCGGTGAACTACCCCTCCATCAGCGCCATCGAAGTCATCCCCGAATAGAAGCGTTTAGAGAATTCCGCGGATCTGGCCTGCGCAACGCGAAGAGTGGGCCAAAGGCGATGTTCATCCCCGCCGCAATGGTCAGATGGTTTGGTGGACGTGACCGGGCTCGAACCGGCGACCCCCTGCTTGCAAAGCAGGTGCTCTCCCAGCTGAGCTACACGCCCACAGTAGGAGTACCTTTCATTCTAAAGCATTTCTCCCAATTCCAGAATCCATTCCCGCACACTTTGGGCCACGGAGTGAGCCCCTCCAACGAAACCATTTGGGGCTCCAGGCGTGTCCGGTTTCGATCCGTCATGAGAACATTCGGCTCCATTTGTTTTATGCTACATTTGTAGTGAGAGACCGCTCGGTCGCATCGGGAGCGGAAGAACAGCGCACTTTTGCATCAGCGAGGGAATATGGCTCACGTGCAAGCGAACGACGTTCCGATAGCGAGACTCATCGGATTTGAAGCGAAAGAAATTGCCGATGGACGCGCCGTTGTCACACTGGCCGCTGGACGGCAGCATGCAAATCCCATGGGCACGCTCCACGGAGGTGTTCTATGTGATATCGCGGACGCTGCGATGGGTATGGCGTTCGCCAGCACCCTCGCACCTGGGGAATCCTTCACCACCATCGAGCTAAAGATCAATTTTTTTCGCCCCGTGTGGGAAGCTCATCTTCGAGCCGAGGGCAAAGTCGTGCGGCGGGGCAGCACGATTGGGTACGTCGAGTGTGAAATCACGGACGAGAGCGGGCGGCTGATTTCCAAAGCGGCTTCCACTTGCATGGCGCTCAAAGGCGAGCGCGCCAAGGGGCGTTAGACCCACTCGCATTGGTCACTTGGACGGGGCTCTCACTTGTGTCTCGAGATAGGTTTCGAGATGCGCCTGTACGGCGCGCAGTGCTTCTTCCGTTCGTTCGAGGCGAAACACCATGACCGCTCCTTCGAGGGAAGAAATGATGAGAGTCGCCAGCTTGCTTGCGTCGACTCTCGGGCGGATTTCGCGCGCTTTGATTCCAGCGCGAATCATCGAAATTAGATAGGCACGCCATCCACGCAAAGCTTTGCGCGCGCGCTCGCGCAAAACAGAATTCCCGTCATCGGTATCGACCGCCGTGTTGAGCAACGGGCAGCCGCCCGGAATGATGCCGCGCCGGCCGGCAAAATTCGCAACTAATTGCTTCAACCGGTCGACGCTGTTCGGGATGATGTCTAGATCGTGGATCCGCGCGTCTAACGTCTCTTGCCACGCGTAATCGAACGCCTCGGCGGCGAGCTGCTCTTTGCTGTCAAAGTGCCGGTAAATCCCGCCCTTTTCAAGACCCGTCGCGCGCATCAGGTCCGACAGGGCGGACCCTGCATAGCCCTGCTGATTGAAGATGGGCGCGGCCTTGCGAATGATGTCCTGGCGCGTCTGCTCGCCTTTGCGCATGCCATTCCTTCCCGTGCAGCCTTGCGACCAAGTGGTCGCTAATTGCATTCTACCAGATATTAAATGAGACCGAGCGGTCTCTTAGTGCATCCAAGAAACCAGGCATGGTATGAGCGCTACCACCGGTTCCATCCCGTTCCCGAATGTGGCCGCAGCACGGCCCGCGATCAATCCATGGATCATCGCCGTCACCGTCACCCTGGCGACCTTCATGGAACTGCTCGACACGGCCATCGCCAATGTGGCCCTGCCGCATATTGCCGGCGGCCTCGCTGTCAGCTATGACGAAAGCACCTGGGTCCTGACAAGCTACCTGGTATCGAATGCCGTCGTACTTCCGCTTTCTGCATGGCTAAGCCGCGTCTTCGGCCGCAAACGCTACTACATGCTTTGTGTCGTCCTCTTCACGGTGAGCTCGCTGCTGTGCGGGCTCGCTCCCTCGCTGGCCTTGCTCATTTTTTTTCGTGTTTTGCAGGGCGTCGGAGGCGGTGGCCTCGCTCCAGTGGAGCAGGCCATTCTCGTGGACACATTCCCCGCGCAGAAACGGCCTGCGGCATTTGCTCTTTACAGTATGGCTATCGTCACTGCGCCCGTGATCGGTCCGCCGCTCGGCGGGTGGATTACCGACAACTGGAGCTGGCGGTGGATCTTTTTCATCAACATTCCTATCGGAATTGTGTCTCTGCTTTTGACCAACCGGCTCGTTTCCGATCCTCCCGAGTTCACCCGCGAAGTCGAGGCCGCGCGCAAAGGTGGCAAGCTCCGTATTGATGGGCTCGGCATTGTCCTCGTGGCCCTCGGCTTCGCGTGTCTCGAAGTTGTCCTCGATCGCGGCCAGACGCTGGATTGGTTCGAGAGCGGCTTCATTGTTTCGTTCTTTTCGATTGCGGTTGTGGCGCTGATTGCAGCCGCGTTTTGGGAATGGCGCCACCCGGATCCCGTCGTGGAGATTCGCCTGCTCGCAGACCGCAATTTTGCCATCGCGAATGTTTACTACTTCCTTTTTGGCTTTGCCCTGTTCGGCTCGACAGTGTTGGTTCCCCAGATGCTCCAGAGCCTGTTCGGCTATACCGCCACCGATGCAGGGCTCGTTCTTGGCCCTGGTGCCTTCGTCATCGTAGCTCTGGCTCCGTTGATCGTGAAAATCCTGCCAAAAGTTGGAATCAAGCCGCTCATTTTCACCGGATACATTATCTTTGCCATTGCCATGTGGCGCTTCGCCAGCATGGATCTCGGTGCAGACTACAAACACATTGCCCTTACCCGCGCGCTCCAGGGACTCGGGATTGCCCCGCTATTTGTGCCGGTGAGCCAGTTGGCCTATTCCTTCTTGCCAAAAAATAAAAACAACAAGGCTTCGAGTCTTACCAACTTGTTTCGGAATCAGGGTGGCAGCGTTGGCATTGCATTCGTTACGACCGTTCTTGCTCGGCGAACGCAGTACCACCAGTCCGTTCTGGTTGCTCACGCCACTCCACTCCATCAGCGCTATCGGGAGACACTCGCCACCTTGACGCGATATTTCGCGACGCATGGTTTCACGGCCCCGGACGCGGCCCTGCATGCGAAAGCACAGCTGGCGCGAATGATTCAGCAGCAGGCGGCATTCCTTGGCTTTCTCGATTGTTTCTGGCTGCTGGGCTGCGCCTGCTTGATCGGAGCGCCTTTGGTTTTCTTAACACGCAAATTCAGGTCGGGCGGTCCCGGAGCCGCGCACTAAATACCGAGCATCAGTGAAAGCATTGTTCTACGTTCCTGCGGACAATCGAAACGTTTGTGCACCGAACTCACTTTTTCGTCCGGTCTCGGCCCTTGCTGGCTCCTGTAAAGTGGATGGCAATCGTCCCAGAAGCGTAGGACTCGGCGCCGTTTTTCGGGAGTTCGAGCGTCAATGCAGACCTGCCATCGGGGGTTTTCGAAAGCTTTGCTCCATCGACGGATGCAATCTGACCCGCGTTCCAGACAGACAGATTATACTGGCCGCCTGCGAGCCCGGACGCATCGATCGTCAGGCGGTCCCGCGCCGGCGTCCACGTTTCGGAGAGAATGCGCAAGCCTTGCGAGGTCGCTCCGATGCTTGGCAACTTTCCGGCATAGCTGAAGCCAAAATCGTCTTGGACGCGGATCCGTAGTGAATTCTTTCCTCCCGCGACGGCAATTCGAACGACAACGTGCTGGTCCGCATCACTCGCCTGCACTTTGAAAGGCACCGCATGTCCGTTGAATTCCGCAGCGAGAACTTTCGCGCGAAAGCTCACTGCCGGCTGAAACTCGATGGTGCGCGGCACTTCCCCTGACGTTTTCACTTCCAGAGTGATTCCTCCCAGATCTTTCGCGTACCGCAAATCCATTTTCGCTGCACCGACTGGAACGTTTCGAATTGCAAACGAAGTCCAATCCGCCGGAACATGCGGCGCAAACGTCAGCGTTCCTGTCGTGGCGTCCGTTTCCAATCCCAACATTCCGCGCAGCACCGGGCTTACGACCATGGCGGCCGACCAGATCTGATGCGGGGAACTCGTTGAAAGCGACTGATAGTACGCGCCGGAGAGGACTTCCGTCACATGCCCCAGCGAGCCGTCGAACGCGAGCAACGCATTGGCCCGCAGATTCGCGTACGCAGGATGCTCCCGGTGATAGCGATACTCGCCGACCGCCGCCCACCCTGTGAACAGCGGCCAAACCGATCCAAAGTGATAGCCGCCTCCACTAAACAGCGGCGAGCGATTCGAAATGATCCGCATCCCCCAATCCGTTTGTTGATCCAAATCTGCAAGCTGCGTGATCATTTCGTCCGCTTTGCTCTCGTCGAGCAATCCAAACCACATCGGCACCGTTGCCAGCACGCTCGGCTCATCCACTTGACGATTGTCTTTGCCGAGCGCAAACGCGAATCTCTTTTTGTCCGCGATCCAGAACGCTCCATTCATCAGCGGCTTCTGCTGTTCGAAATTCTTGGCGAGCTCCTTGCTGACTTCCTCTTTTCCGACCAAGCGCGCCAGATTCGAAAGCGCCCGCAGCGCCTCAATTCCCAATCCCGTTTGATACAACTCCGTTTTCACCGGCAGCAGCGGCCCGCCTTCCACCCAGCCATGCCCGATCCCAAAATTTTTCGGAAATCCCCGCTCGTCATACGTCGACCGCAAGAACTCGTACGCCTTCCACAAACTCTCCCACTTTTCCCTTGCAAACGCCGCGTCCCCGCTCTGCATCGCGTAGTCGTTCATCGCGATGATGTACAGCGGTGTCGCATCGGCCGAAGCGTACGGATACGGATAGTCCTTGAACCAATTTACAAAACTCGCACCCTGCGAAATCTCGTGCGGAATCTTGCCGTCTTCTCTTTGAAATTTCCCGATCAACTCCAACGCTGTCCGCGCCGTCGAAAAATCTCCTTCCGCATTCAGCGCGAACGAAGTCCAAAACGAATCGCGCCCGAAAAACCAAGCAAACCCCGGTCGCTGGCTCTCGCCCGACGTGCGATATCCCGCCACCAGCCCGGTGCCTAAAGTTGGATTCGTCACCACTCCCTGCAACACACTCACACGCGCCCAGTCGTACGCTTGCTGGAGCTGCGCGTCCGGAAGTTCCACGCTCACCGTCCGCCGCAAATAGTCCCGATAGTATTCTGCGGACTCCCGCCACAAATCCGCATACGAAGAGAGCAAATGCTGATACGTATTTTCCGCGGCCGCTCGCCCTTCCAGCGATCCCGCGATCACAATCAACTTCGTCTCTTTGCCCCTCGCCGTCACCCCCAGCCGGAACGAACACTCCTGCGACTCCGAATAATTCGTCTGATATTCCGAATGAGGATCCGCCGCCGTCGGCGAGCCCACCAGCGCCGAGAATTTTCTTTGCTCCTCGCCAAAATAAAACGCGCGCCGTTCCGCGCTCCAATCCAAATACGTCGCCCCCAGCGCCGCCGGCCATTCCAACTGAAAATCGCGATGAAAATCCGCCTCGATCTCCACCGGCGTTTCCGTTTCCACATCCAGCAAAATCACCGCGCCTTGTTCCCGTACCGGCACAAAAAAAGTCTCCCGCACCGTGAAGGTGTCCCCCGCATAGAGGATCGTCGCCGATTCCGGCCGTACCGTCACCGTCCGCGCCAGCGCCTCCGCCGGAAGCACCCGCCCTTCTGTATGAAACTTCAGATGAAACTCGCGGAAAATCTTTAGCGGATAAACCCACGCTTCCATTCGCCCCGTTTCATTTCCCAGCAGCCCCGCGCGCGTCCCCGTCACCGGCAAAAATTCCCACGGCCGCACCGTTCGCGTAAGCTCCAGCTGTTCCGGCGCTTTCTCCATCTGCTGCCCGAAAGCCGTAGGTACGCAAATTCCCGCGCCCAGCGCAGCCGCTGCGGATGCACCGCACAAACTCATCCACAGCCGCCAATTTCGCTTTCGGGATGAAGTGGGAATTTCTTGCAAGAAGTTCATTCGAATGGCCGCCGCTGCGTCGTTTGCTTGCAATGCCTCGTTGGCCTGACTATAAAGGAAAGCGCCGGATTCTAGCACGAGCCTCGCAACGAAAGGTATCGCTTCTTTTGCCTCCAACGCGCCGCGCATTTCTCCAATCGCTCAGCCGCTCCGCCCTTGTGCTCCCGTTCGAAAAAATCCTCTCCCTCGCGCTGCCCAAAAAATGGCTGCCCGCGTTCCAATCTGCAATAGCAGCGCCACAACAATCCGCTGTCCCTACTCCCGCCACCGATCTCGGCATCACCTTCCTCAACGTTGCCCGCGAATCCGGCCTCAACGCCAAAACCATCTTCGGCGGCCAGCACAAAAACAAATATCTCCTCGAAACCACCGGCTGCGGCGTCGCCTTCTACGACTACGACAACGACGGCTGGCTCGACATTTTTCTCGTCAACGGCTCGCGCCTCGAAGGCTTCCCCGCCGGCCAGGAGCCCACCTCGCATCTCTTCAAAAATAATCGCGACGGCACTTTCACCGATGTCACCGCCAAAGCCGGCCTCGCGCACTCCGGCTGGGGACAGGGCGTCTGCGTCGGCGATTACGACAACGACGGTTTCGACGATCTCTTCGTCACCTACTTCGGCAAAAATGTTCTCTATCACAACAATGGCAACGGCACCTTCACCGACGTCAGCGAAAAATCCGGCGTCGCCGCCACCGGCAAGCGCTGGAACACCGGCTGTGCCTTCGTGGACTACGATCGCGACGGCCATCTCGATCTCTTCGTCGCCAATTACATCGACCTCGACCTGAAAACCGCGCCCGTCCCCGAATCCGGCCCCTGCCTTTACAAAGGCGTCATGGTCGCCTGCGGCCCTCCCGGCCTGCTCGGCGGAAAAAATATTCTCTATCACAACAACGGCAACGGCACCTTCACCGACGTCACTGAAAAATCCGGCATCCTCAACGCCAACGGCACCTACGGCCTCGGCGTCCTCACCGCCGATCTCGACAATGACGGCTGGCCGGACATTTACGTCGCCAACGATTCCACCGCCAGCGCGCTCTACCAAAACAAAAAAAACGGCACCTTCGTGGACATCGCCCTCGAAGCCGGCTGCGCGCTCAGCGCCGACGGCAAGCCCCAGGCCGGTATGGGCATCTCCGCCGCTGACTACGATCTCGACGGCAATCTCGATCTCGTCAAAACCAATTTTGCCGGCGACACCCCTTCGCTCTACCACAATCTCGGCGGCGCGAATTTCGAGGACGCCACCTACCAGGCCGGCCTCGGTAAGCACACGCAGTATCTCGGCTGGGGCTGCGGTTTTTTTGATATGGACAACGACGGCTGGCCGGACATCCTCATCTGCAACGGCCACGTCTATCCCGAGGTCGAGCAGCTCAAGACCGAAGCCGGCTACCCGCAGCGCAAGCTGCTCTACAAAAATCTGCGCAACGGCCGCTTCGACGACGTTTCCTACGACGCCGGCCCCGGCATCTCCACGCCCGTCGCCGCGCGCGGCTGCGCCTTCGGCGACTTCGACAACGACGGCAACCTCGACGTCGTTGTCAACACCGTCAACGATTTCCCCCAGCTCCTCCGCTGCGATTCCCGCACTGGCAACAACTGGATCAAGATCAAAACCATCGGCACAAAATCCAATCGCAGCGGCATCGGCGCGCGCCTCAAGTGCGTCACCCACGTGCCCGGCGAAAAAAATCCCCATTCGCAAATCGACGAAGTCCGCAGCGGCGGTGGCTATTTCTCCCAAAACGACCTGCGCGTCCACTTCGGCCTCGGCAAAGCCGAAAAAGTCGACCTCCTAGAAATCCGCTGGCCCAGCGGCCTAGTCGAAACCCTCAAAGACCTCAAGCCCAACCAAGTCCTCTTCGTAAAAGAAGGCCAAGGCCTCCTCCGCACCCAGCGATTCCCTTCACCTAACTCAAAGAAACCGTAGCGCCGCCATCTTGGCGGCGTTTTTCCTCTTTGTAGTGGCGAAGCTTGCTGCGCCCTCCTTCTTTTCTCTGTGCCCTTTGTGCCTTCGTCACTACAAATCAACAAAACGCGTCTTTTCAACACCTTTCGCACTCATTCGAATGACATATGAATAAACATTGACGGCTAGTGCCTTTTGTGCTATAGTTTAGGAGTCGTTCAGCCCGGCGGAGAAAGGAGCGCCTTCCTTTGTCCGGTACCCGTTCACCCCGACCCATTCGACGGCCTCCTCGGAATCGCCAACAAATTTTCTCTCCTCCTTTGTTTTCATACGCTTACGAATTGCCCATTTTCTATCCCCTTTGTTTTGACATTCATCCATGCAATGGGGGGTATGGCCCCCCTCACACGCTCCGATCTCTTCGGAGTGTCACAGCCCACTCTTCCGCGCAAAAAGCCGCATTCGCAAATCCATTGTTTTCTATGTGCTGCGCACTCTTTCATTTTCCGTATCCTGTAAGTCCTGTATTTGACACTCTTACGAAAACACGGGGGTGTATACCAACTCTTCCCAATCTGGAACTGCAGGGGCCGTCTCAGGCGGCTTTCTGGAATCTGATTTTGGCGGTGTAGCCGAGAGCGTAGAGGACGCGCAGCAAGAGGTCGGTGGAGATGTCCTTGGTGTTGCGATTCATGATCGCGGTAACACGAGTCCGCGACGTGCGCGCGAGGCGGGCGACTTGAGCATGCGTGAGGCTCTTGCGCTCGACGACGGCGATAATCTTTGCATTGAGGTCGCTGCGCAGAGCGATTTCCGCTCCGTCCGCAGGAGTAAGGCCCAGCGCCTTGGCAAGCTCGGCGGCAGTACGAGTGACCGTGACCTTAGACTTTTTCATGGAGCATCTCCTTCAAGCGCTTCTTTCCCAAATCCAAATCTTGCTTCGGTGTCGCCTGGCTCTTCTTCACGAACGCGTGAAAAACCAGTATCCCTCGCGGCGACAGGCTGTAATAGAAAGCGCGATAAATTCCATGCCGGTCCCGGATTCGCAGCTCCGATACGCCAGGTGCCACCGAAGGCATCGGCCGCGAGACCGGCATGCCCAGCGAAGCGCCCTTTTGGAGGTCAAAGATGGCCTTGCCAAGCTCCCGCCTGACGCCATCCGGGAACAGCCGAATAGCTGCTATGGCCGCCGGATGGAAGAGCGCAGCCTTCACGGAGGTAGTGTCTCATATCCGGGACATAGGTTCAAGAGAAGATGGGCCTCCGTCGCGCGCGATGGAATCTAGTAATTCGCTATTTCGATTTAGCCGGAGAGG
The DNA here is from genome assembly GCA_013289835.1 of Acidobacteriota bacterium. Taxonomy (GTDB): domain Bacteria; phylum Acidobacteriota; class Terriglobia; order Acidiferrales; family UBA7541; genus Acidiferrum. The sequence goes on from JABCZG010000016.1 coordinate 54,167, forward strand.
ACGCGGCACTGACCGGCGAGCCGGAGCCTTCCTTGAGCGTGTTAAAGGAATCGATGGCCGCGTTTCCAAAGCGCTCGACCAGGCCGCTGGGCCAGCGGACTTCGACCGAATCAATTTTCGTCGCGGCGCCGAGGCCGAAGTGCACGCGCATGTCGTTGTTGGAGATGTAGCTCGACCCGCTGCGCACCTCGTCCACGAAAATGCGCGCGCCGGCCTTCACCGCGATCTTGGCGCCGATGCCGTCGCGATTGGATTTGTACTTCTGTGACGCCGAGGAGGAAGAAAAAGCGCCAATCGTGCGAAACGCAATCCAATGATTGCCGTTGCGCACATCGTTGACCAAAAGAGATGGCGGAGCGTTCATGTTGCTGACCACCGCGGACATGCGCCCATCATTCCACAAATCGCCGACCGCCAGCCCGCGCGAAGAACTCACCGTCGTGATTCCCGGTCCGGCATTGGCGGAAATATCGGTGAACGTTCCGTTGCCGTTGTTGTGATACAGAATTTTCGGCTCCCGGAAACTGCTGCCCAGGTGCTGGCTGTCCACTTCCGGATACACGTGACCATTCACCAGCAGCAGATCGGGCCAGCCGTCATTGTCGAAGTCGAAAAACATGACGCCCCAGCCGAGATACTGAGTGTTCAAGCCGAAGCCGGCGGGAAACGTTTTGTCGTCAAACGTGCCATCGCCAACGTTGCGGTAAAGCGTGGAGGTATCATCGGAAAAATTTGTTTTGAATAGATCGAGCTTGCCGTCGCCGTCGTAGTCCGCAACGGTCGAACCCATGCCGGCCTGCTCGCGTCCGTCATCATTAAACGCCGCGCCGGAAACGACCGCGACATCGGTGAACGTCCCGTCATGATTGTTGTGATACAGAATGCTGGCCGTGCTGTCGCACGCAACGTAAATGTCCGGCCAGCCGTCGTCGTCATAGTCGAACGTGGAAACGCTGAAACCGTAATGCCCGTTGGTCTGGTCAATATGCGCTTTGGTGGTGACGTCCTCAAACGTGCCGTCGCCCCGGTTGTGATACAGAATATTTTTCCCCCACGGCAATCCGCGCGGGCCGCACATCACGGGAACGCCCTTCCACATGCACGAAGGCCGTTCACCGGGAGCCAGGGAGGTAGCCGAATCGTAGTCCACGTAGTTGGCGACCATTAGATCCAGTTTGCCGTCGCGGTCATAATCCACGAACGCGCAACCCGTGCCCCACGCTTTGCCGCTGCCGGCGACATGCGCTTTTTCGCTGACGTCCGTGAACGTGCCGTCGCCATTGTTGTGGTACAAAACATTTTTGCCGTAGTAGGTCACGTACAGATCTTCGAAGCCGTCGTTGTCATAATCACCGACACACACGCCCTGTCCCCATCCGGTGTGAGCAAGTCCGGCTTTTTCGGTCACGTCAGTAAATGTGCCGTCGTGATTGTTGTGATAAAGGTGGCTGGTTGGAGTTTTGTTGGAAGGGAGGGGCTGCAGCGTGGTGCCGTTCACGACGAAAATATCCGGCCAGCCGTCGTTGTCGTAATCGAAGATGGCCACGCCGGTGCCCGTCGTTTCGATAATGTATTTTTTCGTGTTCTCGCCGCCGAAAATCACCGGTGCGGTGAGTCCGGCTTTTTGCGCGACGTCCGTAAAATGCGCGAGTGGCGCGGCGTTTGTAGATTTTAAAAGATCGGAACCTGCATCTTGCGGAGCGGCGAAATGCAGAGACAGCCAGGCAAGCGGCCCCAACAAACCGAGAACCCGAGGAAAGGAGAAAGGGAAAGTCATCAATCTTAAATCATACTAAAGTCCGCGCTCGCGCCGGTCAACCAAGCGGCGAGGCCGCGGCGCGAATCCGGCGGGCGCGAGGCACGCACGCAAACATGCTAGTATTTTTGCTGAATGTTTTTCGAGCCCTTGCGCGTGAAAATGTTTTCGTTCCATTTTCGGATGCATTTCTTTTTCGCTGGCGCGCTGATTTATTTTTCTCTTTTCCCGTGCACCGCGCAATCGGGTAGCACTGCCCGCGCAGATGCCGCTGCTCAAGCGGAAGCTGCCTATGCGCAGGGAATGTCCGCGCTGCAAACCGGCGATCTCGTTTCCGCACGCGCTGCGTTCGAAAAAGTAGTACGGCTCGCGCCGCAAAGCCCGGAGGGACACAACTCGCTCGGGTGGGTGCTCCTCGCCCAGGGCGAAGTTGATTCGGCGATCGCCCAATTCCAGATCGCCGTGAAAGCGAAGCCTGATTTCATGCAGGCGCACATCAATTTGTCGAACGCGCTGGCGCGCAAAGGAGACGCGCCCGGCGCACTGCGCGAAGCGAAAGAAGCTGTGCGGCTGGCTCCGGACGATTCGGAAACGCATCGCACTTTGGGCCGTGCGCTCGATTTTTCCGGAGACCTCGACGGCGCCATCGCCGAGTTTCGACGCGCGATCGAGCTGGAACCGCAACGCGCGGAATTGCATGACGAAGTTGGGGCCTTGCTGGTGCAGAAATCTCGCCAGCAAGACGCTGCCGCCGAATTTTCCGAAGCCCTGCGCCTGCAGCCCAACTATGCACCGGCTCACTTGCATCTCGGTGTTTTGCTTTATCAAGAAAAATCCTTCGAAGCGGCCGCGCAACACCTTCAGATGGCCGTGCAACTCACTCCCGGGGATCCCGGCGCACATTTTTATTTCGCGCAAGTTCTGAAAAACGAAGGCGACAAAGAATCCGCGATTCGCGAGTTGCAAGCGTGCATTGCCTTGAAACCCGATTACTCCGACGCGCAAAACAATCTGGGTTTGCTGCTGCAGAACAGCGGCGAGATGGAATCGGCGGTCGCCGCATTTCGCGCAGCTGTGAAACAGCAGCCGGAGAATCCAGAAGTGCACAACAATTTGGGGCTTGCGTATCTGGAGACGGGTGATGGCAACGGAGCCATCGCGGAGTTTCGAACGGCGGTGCGGCTGCGACCGCAAGATAGTTCGTACAAAGGCAATCTGGGTGCCGCGCATCTGCAATTGTCGGACTTCGACGCGGCCATCGCCGATTTTCAAGAGGCGCTCAAGCTTTCGCCGCAAGATGCGACGCTGCATTACAACTTGGGGCTGGCTTTTAAATTGAAGGAAAAATTTCCGGAGGCCATGGCGGAACTGCGCAAGGCTGCGGAATTGGATCCCGCGCAAGCGGACGCGCATTACACGCTTGGGGTGACGCTGTGGCAGCAGGGTGATTTCGCCGAGGCGGCGCAGGAACTTCGCGCGGCAATTCGTGCCAAGCCGGATTATGCCGAGGCGTATTACACGCTCGGGACGGTGCTGAAACAGAAGGGCGATCTGCAAGACGCGGCGGCTGCGTTGCGGGAAGCCATTCGAATGCAGCCGGAATTTGCAGGCGCTCACACCACGCTCGCCGCTGTGCTGCGGCAACTCGGCGACACGGGGGGCGCGGCCGCGGAAGGCCGCATCGGGGCGGAGATTGCAAAACAAAAAACCAGCGAGCAGGCCGCGCTCTTCGCGACGAATTTGGGCCGCCGCCTTTTCAATGCGGGAGACATCGAGGGGGCCATTTCGCAGTTTCGCGCGGCGATTAGTTCTTCTCCCAATTATGCAGCCGCGCATTTCGAGCTCGGAATGGCCTTGCGCCGGCAGGGCAAAACGGATGAGGCGCAGGAAGAGTTTCGAAGGGCTGCGGCGCTCGATCCGCGGTTCACGCCACCGGCTTCCCCGAAGAAATAGAAAACCATCTGTTACGAAATTCCTTATGGGGAGCGGTTGCTGCTCTTAGGCAGGAATTCGTGCGTTCGAATGAGGCTATTGGGGACCCTTGCGCAACGCGACAAGCTCCGATTCCACGGGGACGCCGCGGGCGACTTTCACGCGGATGACAGCTTCAAACGGTTTGAGTTCGCCGGAATTCGAAACGGAGAGGCGCAAGAGCAGCTCCTCCAGAGAATTCTGCTGGCAGACGTATTCGACGGCGGCTTGCGTGCCGATGGTGGTGGCACCCGCCAGAATCAGGACCGAATGCGCAGGATTCAATCCGCGCTTCAAAGCCACGACGGAATAGTCTTCCGTGAGGTCGGCGTCCGGCGGAGAGGGGAAAAACTCCTTCTGCTCGCCCGATTCCGGGTGAAGATTAATGATCTCCATGGTGCCCATTCGCGAGCCAGAAGTGATTTGTTTGAAGGCGAATTCGCTGGTGTTGGGGATTTCGAGAAGCGTCAGGTTCTCCGAGGGCGAGCCGATGAAGATGAGATCGTTGTTCTTGGCGTCATCCAGAGAAAACAAGCTGCCGCGCTTGACGCGAATTTGCTGATGAAGTTTCGCGAATACGTTATCCAGCGCGTGCACCGCCAGGACTTCGCCGACTCCGGTGTAATGGTCCAGGATCGCAGTGCCGGAATCCTTGGCGCGATTGTAGTAGCGCATGCCCGTGTACGGCCGGCCAACAAATGCGCCATTACTGAAGATGACCCAGGGCTCCTGAGGTCCGGTGAGAAACCCCCGCCAGAAAATGTGAAACGCCACCGGCACATCCGAGCTGTCGCTGGTCAGCCGGGCCTCCGCAGTTTTGCGAGATAGAAAGCGGTCCGTGCCCACGGCCACGACAGCAGCCAAGAGAACCGAAAGAACGAGGACGGCAGCGAACCATCTGTTGGAAGTCTGGCCATTTAGTGGCACACCCTCTGCCGCATCGTGAGAAGGTCCTGAGTGTTCGCGCCCTGGGCCTGGGCTCCGATGATGGAAGGTGAGGACATAATTGCCCTTGGGCATTTCAACCAAGATCGAATCATCGGCACCCTCAGAGGCATAGTACTCCGCTAGCTTGGAGCGAAGGCGCCCCGCTTGGACGCGAACCATAGAATCGAGATGGGGGTCGAAGTCTTTCTGGCGTGCAAAGACCTCGGTCGCAATTTGGTACTCCTTTGGAGAGGTACCCGGATGGTCCAAGGAATGATTGGCGAGATAGCGCAAGAGTTTGCAGAGAGACTCCGAGCCATGGAGCGTATGGCTACCAAGGAGTTTTTCGATTTGACCAAGATAATGGGCTCGTTCGGTCACGGGGACCACCGGGCGGCATTGTAACACCAAGGTAACGTAGTGCGCATCTCTTTGGAAGACTGCGCTTTAAGTGCGGTAACCGTATCAGACCCCGAGAGACTATGCACGTCACTCAAAAAACTGATAGAACGCATCATATTTCTTCACCGCCCCCCGTTTGGGTGCTGGCTTCTCTGTTCACCGAGGGGTCAAAGAGTAAGGGTTACGGGGTGGCGAAGCGACAGAAGCTCGAGGAGTTTGGGGGAGCTTTTCGCAACGCGAACGTCGGTTCAGACGGTTGCCGTTTATTCCTAATCAAGTTGAAGTGTGCCTTGGTGTCTTTGACGACTGACCTAAGGGGCAATTGTCGCAGGACCCGACTGACGCGCGTGGCGGATGTTCCCGATATGCAGCGAGCGATTCGAATTTCGAAGAGTTTGGGTGCTTAGGAGAGTGTCATGAAAAAGCAAGCCATTCTGGGATGGGTCTTGGTTCTTTGCCTCGCGTTGGGATTCGGCGCGAGCACTTCCATGGGTCAAGCTGTGTTCGGGAGCATTATCGGCACAGTGACAGACCCGCAGGGGAATGCCGTCGTTGGAGCCAAAGTAACTGTCACCTCGGTGACCAAGAGCTTTGCGTACGATACGACCACGAATGAAAGCGGGAACTACGCTGTCACGCACCTGATCCCTGACACTTACAAGGTCCATGTGGAAGCGCCGGGATTCAAAACCGTGGACGTTCCATCCGTTGCGGTTTCAGCCGACAACGGAGCTAACGTCAACGTGGAGCTTCAGGTTGGGGCTGTCACGCAAACCGTCGAAGTCACGGGCGAGATCCCGCAACTCCAGACGGACCGCGCCGACGTGGACGTGCAATTCAGCCAGAAATATGTGGAAGATTTGCCGGTCCTGAACCGCAACTTCACGAGTTTCGAATTGCTCACGCCGGGCACGCAGAAATTACCCGGTTTCAACCACGCGGCCACGGAAAATCCGCAGGGTAGCGGACAGATCGAAGTAAATGGCCAGCATTTCAGCGGCGTCGGCTATCAGCTGGACGGTACGGATAACCAAGATCCCATCTTGGGGATTATCGTGGTGAACCCGAACCTAGACGCCATTACGGAAACTAAATTCGCAGCTCAGGATTACGACGTAGAGGCTGGCAAGGCGATCGCTGGGCTGGTTACGGTGCAGACGAAGTCCGGGTCAAACCAATTTCACGGCACGGGCTTTTATTTTTACCGCAATAGCGACCAGCAGGCGCGCGATCCCTTCACCAACAAGCCGGGAGTGCCTCTCGCGCCCGCCACGTGGAAGCAGTTTGGGGGTTCTGTTGGCGGCCCCATCATCAAGGATAAGTTGTTTTTCTTTGGTGATTATCAGGGTACGAAGCAGATTCAAGGCATCACGAACCAGTACAACGTTCCGACTACGGAAGTCGATCAGACTTGTAACCCGATGACGAACGCGCAGAGCGATACGCCTGGTTATTGTAACTTGTCCCAATATGCTAACGCTTACGGACCGCCTGTAGGCGGGGTGCCCAGCGGGCAAATTTATAATCCCAACACCGGCAACCCCTTGACGGGTGGGGGGCGTACTCCTTTCTGCGGGCCGACATCCACGCCTGGGAATTGCGTCGGCGCAGGCAATCTTATCCCCATTGGCATGATTAGCCAGAATATTGGTAACGTTTTGGCGCTGTTCCCGGCGCCAACGGTTTCCTGCGGCACGCCGGCGACAGCCACCTGCCTGACCAACAACTACGTGGCGACAGGTTCGGGGCCCTTTAATCAGTATTCATTCGATACCCGCGAAGACTGGAGCGCCCCGCATGGTATTCAAGTTTTTGGGCGGTTCAGCCTGGACTACTTCAATTTGTCAGGTAAGGGCGGCCTCGGTGCGCTGGGCAGCGCGGGTTTTGGACCGGGAACCTTAAACGGAATGTCAACCAATCACGACTATAGCGTGGCCGGTGGGTTCACGAAATCCTTCGGCGCAAATTTGCTCACCGATTTCCGTATCGGGTGGTTCCAATACAATCCGATAACCGCTTACTCCGACGCCAGCCAAACGCCCATGACGAATTTCGGTTTTCCCGGGCTGAATATCGCCGGGCAGACGGATACAAATGGCCTTTCCGGCTTCCTCTTCACCAACAATGGCGGAAATGGCTTTAACGGCGCCTTGGGCAATACCGGTGGCGGCACATACGCCTTTGGCAACGGTCTGGACGCCGCCCGCTGCAACTGCCCGCTAACGGAAAGAGAACGGCAAATCCAGTTTGTAAACAACTGGACGTACATCAAACGAAATCACACTTTCAAGTTTGGCGCGGACATCCGTTACGCCAGCAACCTTCGCGTGCCTAGCGACCAGAGCCGTTCTGGCCTTTTGTACTTCGACCAGCTCAATACAGGAAATAACGGCGCCTTCGGATTGGGTATCGGTACATTCTTGCTTGGGGATGTTTCTCAATTCCAGCGCTTCGTCAGCAGCAGCACGAACGCCGTCGGCCACCAGTATCGGACCTTCTTTTATGGCCAAGACTCTTGGCGCGTCAACCCCAAGTTGACGCTCACAGGCGGTGTGCGGTGGGAGATTTATACCCCCGAGTCTGTTGCCGCCAAGGGTGACGGAGGGTTCGCCGACTTGCAGGAAGGCCTGCTCCGCGTTGCCGGCTTCGGTAACATCGGGCTGAACGGCAACGTTCAGAACACTTTGCATGCCTTTGCTCCGCGGTTTAGTCTTGCGTACCAACTCGATTCGAAAACGGTACTTCGCATGGGTTACGGCCGCAGCTTTGACCTTGGAGTATTTGGTTCCAACTTCGGCCATGCCGTGACACAGAACCTGCCGGTCCTTGCGGCGCAAGACATCGCGGACGCGAATATCAATCCGGCCGCAGCCAACAATCGCAGTGCCGTTTTCAACCTGGGTGTGGGTCCGCCTGCATATAACTTCGCCCCGCTTCTCAGCGATATCGGCGCAGGGACTCCTGCGGGCACGCTACCCTTGCTTGGTCCAGACGGCACAGCGTCTCCTTATATACGCCCGACCATCCAGAGACTTCCCACTGTTGACCAGTGGAACGCGACGGTGCAGCGTCAGATCACGCCGACCCTGAACCTTACCGTGGGTTACGTCGCCAATAAAGGAACACACGTGTTCGCTGGCACTGGCCCGAACTACAACATCAACCCAATTGCGGTGGGCCCAGGTACTGATGTTGTGCAATTAGGTTCGGGGGGGCAGGGGGTTGCGCCAGGATTTACTGGCACGCAGAATCCGAACGACCGACGACCGTTCAACCTGAACGGCGTTCCCTTGTTTCAGTATCCAGGATCTACTTTCACCACGGCCGGCGGCGCTGTGCTTCCCACGCCGGCGTGTTGCGCAGTCGACCTCGGCAACTATTTTGGCAATGACGCCAACAATGAATACGAATCGCTGCAAGTCAGCGCTGAAAAGCGTGTGAGTTGGGGATTCCAGTTCCTCGCGCATTACACCTTTTCGCACTCCTATCAGTACGACTCTAACTATTACGCGGTCGACCCGAGGCTCGCCTTCGGTCCGAACCCGTTTAACCGCAACCAGGTGTTTCTGTGGAGTGCCATCTACGAGTTGCCGTTCGGGAAGGGCAAGAAGTTCATGAGCGATGCGGGCCGCGCCAAGGATCTAATAGTCGGCGGTTGGCAAATTACCAATACAACGTCGTATGGCACCGGCCTCCCCTTCACGCCTAACATCGCGGAATGTGGTCTGATTGAAGATGCTGGCCCGTGCCGTCCTAACATCACGGGAAAGCTCTCTACGGGGGCTCAAACGATCACTTCCGGATGCAACACTGGCGGCATGTGCGGAACGTACTGGTTTACGCCCGTCGCGCCACTCTCCTACCCCCAAGCGGAGCTCAATGCCAATATAGGTGTGGACTCCTGCTCCTTTGCCCGGCCAGTATCGGGACCGTTGTCACTGCCCGCTTGCGGACAAATCGGCAATATGGGATTCAATACCTATTGGGGCCCGCATGCCTTCTACGACGACATGTCGTTGACGAAGACTTTCAACATCACGGAACGTTACAGAGCGCAGTTCCGATTCGACGCGTACAACCTCTTCAACCATCCGGTCTTGGCACTCCCCGGCAACCAGTGCCTCGATTGCCTGGGGAACTCGTCGGCCGGCCAGATCACGGACATCGAAGCTGACTCCGCTCCGGGCGCCCCGATCGGCATGCGGCAATTGCAGTTCGGCTTCAAATTTGTTTTCTAACGAGGAACAGCCAACACACCCCAAACCGGCGGGGAGCCCTTAGGGGCTCCCCGTTTTTTATGGTCTAATCGGTTTCGGATTTTTTAGGAACACTTCGATGGCGATGGTCTCCTGGCGCTGGGGTACTGTGCTGAGCGGTTTGCTAAGCATTGTGCCTTTTGTAACAGCGCAGACCGCGCCGTCAACGTCAAATCCATCGCCGCGCCCGTTGACCCCACCCACACAGCCTTCGCAACAAGGTTCGGGGCTTGAAGAGGCGCATCGGTTGCTGCAACAAGGAAAATATGACGACGCTGTCGCGCTACTGACGAGCATGCAGTCGCAACATCCCGGGATGAAGGGACTCTCCCACGAATTAGGCGCGGCGTACTATAAGAAGAGCGATTATTCCAACGCCATCACCAACCTGAAAAAAGCGCAAGAGGAAGCGCCGGACGACAACGAAGCAGTGCAGTTGCTGGGATTGTCGTACTACTTGGCGGGGCGGCCGGCGGAGGCGATTCCCGCGCTTGAGAAAGTGCAGACGTGGTATCCCAGCGCGAATGTGGATGCGGCCTACATCCTGGGTGTGTGCTACATCCAGACGAAAGATTATCCGGCTGCGCGGGGGGCGTTCGCGAAGATGTTTGGGGTCCCGGCAGATTCGGCGGCGAGCTACGTGGTTACAGCGCGGATGCTCTTGCGGCAGGACTTTGCGCCAATTGCGGAGGAGTACGCGAAGAAAGCAGTGGAGATCGATCCGAGGCTGCCGCTAGCGCATTCGCTGCTGGGGGAGATTTATCTGTACAAGTCGCGTCTGCAGGAGGCCATCGAAGAGTTCCAGAAGGAGTTGGAGCTGAATCCGGCGGATGCGACGGTGTATTACAAACTGGCGGATGCGTATTCGCGGGTGCAGAGATTCGAAGAGGCGGAACGATTGCTACAACGGTCCATCTGGCTGGATGCGACGTCGACTGGGCCGTACATTTTGCTGGGGAAGGTGCTGGAGAAAAAGGGCGAGACGGCGCTGGCGGTGCGTGCGCTGCAGCGGGCTCTGGCGATGGACCCGAACAATCCGATTCCGCACCACCTGCTGGGACAGGCGTATCGCGAATTGGGGCAGGCGGAAGATGCGGATCGCGAACTGAAACTATCGGAGCAATTGCAGAATCGTCAGAATGCGAAACCCTGAGTGACGCTGTCGAGGGTGAGAGCCAGGGAGAGCAACGGTGCTAAAACGATTTAAGTCTATGTTTTTTGTGATGATGTTGGCGCTTTGCCTGACGGCAATCCCCTGCCGGACTCAGCAAGCCGCGGCGCAGAGTTCGAATGCGCAACACGCGCAGGCGAAAACGCAGGAGCCTTGGTGGAAGCACGCGGTGATTTATGAGATTTATCCGCGGAGCTTTCAGGATTCGAATGGGGACGGCGTTGGCGACATCAACGGGATTACTTCGCGGCTCGATTACCTTCGCGATTTGGGGATTGATGCCATCTGGATCAGCCCGATGTATCCCTCGCCGCTGGTGGATTTCGGCTATGACGTTTCGGATTACACGGCGATTGATCCGCTTTATGGCACGCTGGCGGATTTTGACCGGTTGATGAGCGAGGCGAAAAAAAGAAATATTCGCGTGATTATGGATTTTGTTCCGAATCACACGTCGGAGCAGCATCCGTGGTTCAAGGAGTCGCGATCTTCGCGGACGAATGCGAAACGCGATTGGTACATCTGGCGCGATGGAAAAGGGCCGGGCGAGCCTCCCAATAATTGGCAGTCGTGGTTTGGGCATTCGGCGTGGCAATGGGATCCGACGACGAGCCAGTATTACTACCACCATTTTTATGTGGAACAGCCGGATCTGAATTGGCGGAATCCGGAAGTGCGCAAGGCGATGTACGACGCGATGCGGTTCTGGTTCAAGCGCGGCGTGGCGGGATTCCGGCTCGATGCGGTGTCGCGATTGTTTGAGGATCCGGATCTGCACGACGACCCGATCGTGCCGGGAAAGAATGCCTACGGCGATCCGAATATCGTGCACAAGTACACGGACAATTTGCCGGAGGTGCATGAAGTTTTGCGGGAGATGCGGCGGGTTGCGAACGAGTTTCCCGGGAATCCAGTGTTGATCAGCGAAGCCGACGAGCCGAACATTGCGGAGCTTACCAAGATGTACGGCGCGAAGAACGATGAAGTGCAATTGCCGATGGATTTTCAGATCGCGGACGTCAACAAACTTTCGGCGCCGGAATTCCGCAGGTTGTTGAACGAAGTGGAGCGGAACGCTGCCGGAGGGCAGCCACATTATTTTTTCAGCAATCATGATCAGCCGCGCACGTGGGACCGTTATGGAGACGGTGTCCATAACGATCAGATTGCCAAGCTGATGGCGGCGCTGCTTCTTGCGCCGCGCGCGACGCCGCTGATGTATTACGGCGAAGAGATTGGCATGCGCACCACGCCTCCTACTCGCAAGGAGGACGTGCAGGATCCCATTGGGAAACTTGGATGGCCAGAGGAAAAAGGGCGTGATGGCGAACGGACGCCCATGCAGTGGGACACTTCGAAGAATGCAGGGTTCAGCACAGCAGATCGGCCGTGGCTGCCGGTACCGCCGAGTGCGGCTGAATATAATGTGAGCGTGGAATCGAAGGACCATGGATCCATTCTGGATTTTTATAAACGCTTGATTGCGTTGCGACGGAACGAACCGGCGCTGCGGGATGGCAGCTATGTGCCGTTGAACGAGGACGATCCGAATGTGCTGAGCTTCTTACGGAAGAATCCCGGCAAGGGCGATTCGGTTTTAGTGGTGCTGAACATGAGTGGGGAGGCGAGGACGGTCAGTTTCGCGCTCGATGCGTATGGAGTCCGGGAGAAGACAGCGAAGCCTCTCATTTCCGCGCCGGAAATTGGCAGGGAGTCCGCAGCGCTTGACCATCTTGCGATCCCGGCGTTTGGCGTTTTTATCGGGACGGTTCACTGAGACATTTGAAGACAGTGATTAATTTTCCAGTTTGAAGATTTGGTCCATTAGAAGCCATTTCTCGCCGGGGCGTACTCCGCGCAAAGGCTTCTGGAATTTCCACATCAGATTCTCCCACTCTTGGACTTTTGGATTGTTGCGGTCGGCGTCGGCCTTCCTTTCGAAGGAAAAGCTCGCGTTCACTTCCATGATCATGAAGAGACGCGTTCCGTAAAGATAAATCTCCAGATTTTCAACGCCGGCGTCTTTGATGCTTTTGGTGATCTCCGGCCAAATCCTTTCGTGGTAGCGCTTGTACTCGGCGATCAGCGCGGGGTCGTCTTTCAAATCCAGCGTCAGGCAGTAGCGTTTGCTCATAGCGGCACGCTCTCATTTCCTGCAGAAGCCCGCTCCAGGCGCAGCGCTTCGGCAGGCTTGTATCCGGATAGGCCGAAGTAAAGGATGAACAGGTAACACAGCAGCGGAACGATGAAGGCTTTCTGAATGCTTGCGGCGTCGGAAATGCGTCCCATGATTGCGGGGAAAAACGCGCCGCCAATGATGGCCATCACCAGGAGCGAGGAGCCGCGTTTCGTGAGCGGGCCGAGGTTCTTGATGCTCAGGGCGAAAATTGTGGGGAACATGATGGAGTGGAAAAAGCCGATGAGGACGATTGCCCATACTGGCAGGAGGCCGGAGGCCAGGAGGGCGACGGTGGCACAGACGAGACATGCTCCGGCGAAGAGAGACAATAAGCGCGGGGCTGGGATTTGTTTCATGAGCGCGGAGCCGATGAAGCGGCCGGACATGAAACCGATTTGATGCAGGAGCAGGTACGTGGCGGCGACTTTTGCCGTGGTCCCTGGGACGGAGGCCTGCGCGAAGCGGATGACGAAGCTGGCTACGCCGACCTGAGCGCCTACGTAGAAAAATTGGGCGATCACACCCTTCGCAAGGTGGCCGTGAGACAGGATGCTTCCGGCAGGAACTTCCGGCGCGAACGATGGCTGGTCCGCCGATGGTTCCTGTACGTCCGGCAAATGCGTCAGCTGGATGAGGACGGCGACCAGGACAAAAATCCCCGCAATTATCAGGTACGGGCCTTTTACCGTGCTGGCTTCGGCGGCACGGTAGGCGTCCAGTTGCGCCGCGGTCATCGCCGCGAGCTGCGCTGGCGCGTACTCGACGCCGGTGAGGATAAACGTTCGCCCAACAATCGGCGAGAGCACGGCGCCGACGGCGTTGAAGGACTGCGCGAAGTTTAGCCGGCGTTCCGCACTCGCAGCCGGACCGAGAATTGTCACGTACGGATTTGCGGCGACTTCCAGGAAGCTTTGCCCGCAGGCCATCACGAACAACGCGAAGAGAAAAAAACCGTAAACGCGCGAGGAAGAAGCCGGAAGAAAAAGCACCGCGCCAATGGCGCACAGGAAGAGACCTGCCAGGATTCCTTTTTTGTAGCCGATCTTCTCCATGAGCCAGCCGGCTGGCAGGGCCATCAGACAATACCCGCCAAAAAACGCCACCTGGATAAAGGAGGATTGGAAATCGGTCAGGTCGAACGCTTTCTTCAAATGGGGAATCAGGATGTCATTCAAGTTGACGCCGAAAGCCCAGAGAAAAAAGAGGCTGGTGATCAAAATGAAGGGAACTAGAAAACGGCGCTCGGTTACGGGAACGGATCGGTTTGTACTGGCCGGCGCGTTCGCGGAATTTGCCATCCGATTCTCCGTCAGGTGAGCGCGCGGTCCAGGTGCGTGTAACCGGCGTCCACGAACACATGCTGGCCCGTAATGTGACTGGCTCTTTCGGAAATGAGGAACAAAACCATGTCCGCGATTTCTTCCGGCTTGGTCGTGCGCTTTCCCAGGGGAATCTTTGAAATAATTCTGGCCAGCTTCTCTTCGGGATTGGGAAAGCCGGAGACCCATTGTTGATAGAGCGGCGTCAGCACTTCCGCGGGCACTACGGCATTGACGCGAATTCCGAACGGAAGCAACTCCGCGGCCCATTCACGAGTGAGGCCGAGGATCGCAGCTTTGGCGGCGACGTATCCGGAAGTTCCGCCTTGCCCCGTTACTGCTGTTTTTGAGCTGATGTTGACAATCGAACCGCGCGAATTCTTCAGAGCAGGCAAAGCGTAGTGCGCCATGGCGTAGTAATGCACCAAATTGCGTTCGAGCGAGGAGACAAATCTCTCGGGTGAGCCTTGTTCGAGCCCGACGCTGTCATTCACTCCTGCATTGTTCACCAGCGCATCGAGCCGGCCCAATTTTTGAATGGTTCGTTCCATGGCCTTCGCGCAAGAGCCGGGGGCTGTGAGATCGGCGACAATCAGCCCGCTTTCGACCTCGCTGCTTTCCAGCGCGGCTTGCAACTGTTTTCCGGCTTCTTCATCGCGGTCGAGGATGACAGGCGTCGCGCCTTCCGCGCCGCAGGCACGCACGATGGCAGCGCCGATGCCCTTGGCGCCGCCGGTGACCAGGATTACCTTGCCTTTGAGATTCAGGTCCATTTGTTAGCCGCGCAAGTTGAAGAAGCCGCCATCCAGAGGATAGTCCACGCCGGTGATGAACGCGGATTCATCGGAACAAAGAAACAAAGTCAGCGAAGCCACTTCTTCCGGCGTTCCCATTCTTCCGATGGGCTGTGACTTCGCCAATTTCTCGAACATTTCCTTTTCGTGGCCGGGATAATTTGTCCGAAGGTAGCCGTCCACGAACGGCGTGTGCACGCGGGCCGGAGAGATGCAATTGCAACGAATATTGTGCGGGAGATAGTCCTTGGCGACGGAATAGGTCATAGCGATCACCGCGCCCTTGCTCATCGAATAGGCAAAACGATCGGCCAGTGCCGCGGAACCAGCGATCGATGCCATGTTGAGAATCACTCCGCCGCCGCGAGCTCTCATGCTTTCGACAACGGCCTGCATGCAGTTGTAAATACCCTTCACGTTTACACGAAAGACGCGGTCAAAATCACTCTCGGTGGTGCTCTCCACGGTGCCCACGTGCGAAATCCCGGCGTTGTTCACAAGAATATCCACGCGCTCGCGCGCGGAGAGCGCGCTGATGACTTCCTTGACTTGGGCCTGGTTCGTTACGTCGCAGACGTGAGCCGAGGCGCTGCCGCCGGCATCCACAATCTGTTGCGAAACAACGTTCGCTTGATCCTCGTTGAGGTCCAGGATTCGAACTGCGGCTCCGTTCGCGGCAAAACGCAGCGCAATGGCGCGTCCTATGCCACTGCCACCGCCAGTGACAATGGCATTCTTTCCGTCCAGCCGGGAATTATTCGCGCCGCTTGGGCTGCTCAGAGCGAGATACCTCTTTTCCAGGGAATGAAATCTTCCTGTCCGTTCGATTCCGCTTTGGTACGAACGTCCCCACTTGCGACTTGGGTGACAAAATCGAGGATCGTTCCGCCCATTTCCTCGATGGTGGTTTCGCCGGAAATGATACTGCCTGTATCCACGTCAATGATGTCCGGCATGCGCTGGGCCAGCGCCGAATTGGTGGCGAGCTTTACGACGGGCGTGACGGGATTTCCGGTGGGAGTGCCCAAACCAGTGGTGAACAGAACCACGCTGGCTCCGGCGCCGACCTGCGCGGTCACGCACTCGACGTCGTTTCCAGGCGTGCACTGAAGATTCAATCCGGGCTGCGTTGAGTATTCCGGATAGTCGAGCACCGCGGTCACGGGAGAGTTACCGCCCTTTTTCGCGGCACCCGCCGATTTCATCGCGTCTGTTAACAAACCATCGCGCATGTTGCCGGGGCTGGGATTCATCTCAAAGCCGGAGCCAACGGCTTTGGCGCGCGCGCCGTAACTTCTCATCAAACCGATAAAACGCTGCGCCACTTCCTTGCGAGTGCTGCGATTGATGAGCGATTGCTCTACCCCGCAGAGTTCAGGAAATTCAGAAAGGATGGTTCTGCCTCCGAGGCCCGCCAATAAATCCGCGGTGTGCCCGATCGCGGGATTGGCGGAGAGGCCGGAAAAACCATCGGAGCCACCGCACTTCAGGCCGACGCACAGACTGGAGAGCGGCGCGGGTGTTCGTTGAAGTTGATCCGCTTCCATCAGGCCCAGAAACGTACGACGGATGGCTTCGCCGAGCATCGCGGCTTCCGTGCCGCTTTGCTGCTGCTCCAGGATGACCAGGGGTTTGTCGAACTTGGGATTCCGCTTGCGCAATTCTTCGCGCAAAATGCCGACCTGGGCATTCTGGCAGCCCAGGCTGAGAACGGTCGCGCCCGCTACGTTCGGATGATGGATGTAGCCGGCGATGAGGCCGCAGAGGTTGGTGGAATCCTCGCGCGTTCCTCCGCAGCCGCCTTCATGCAGCAGAAATCGTATGCCATCGATATTCTTGAAAATTCTGGGGCGCTGCGGGTCAGCTCCGTCCCCGTCGAGGTCACCAGTTTTAATTTCGGCAGATTTGCCTTCACGATAGAGCCGGGCCAGTCCGGCGACCTGTCGGCGGTAGACCTGAGGGGCGGCAAAGCCGAGTTCCTCTTCAAACGCTTGCTTCAGCACGGTTATGTTTCTGTTTTCACAGAACACCAGGGGAACGACCAGCCAGTAGTTCCGCGTTCCGACTTGTCCATCGGACCTGCGGTATCCCAGAAAGGTTCGCTGTCGCCATTTCGAAACGTCCGGAGGTGTCCAGCGGTATTCTTCGGACTTCTCATGAAATCCAGCCGCTTCATGATGGAGATTTCGCGTCGTGAGCAGCTCTCCACGTCGAATCGGAGCCATAGCCTTGCCTACGAGAACGCCATACATGATCACGCTGGCGCCCGGGGGCAGATCTTCGGTGGCAAACTTGTGTTTTGCGGGCACATCGGAAACGAGAGCGTAGGTCTGCGAATCGAACGGAATCTGCTCGCCGGTAGCAAGATTGGTTAGCGCGATGAGGACGTTGTCCCTCGCGTCGAGTTTGAGAACTCTGCTCTTCATATTTGGCGAATCCACATTTTTATCAATTACAAACGCGTGGGACTGGCTCTTCTCGTTTCCCCGCTATTGTAATTCACGTGTCTATATTAGTCGCGCCAATGCGTCGATGGGGACTTGAGCCTCCAGAATGCTTGTGCATTGTCGCCGAGGACTGCATCGTTCACCTCCTTCGAGAATTTGGCGAGGTATTCTTTGACTACCCGCATGACTTGCGGATACGAACCCGCCACAGTGCACACCGGCCAATCCGAACCGATCATCAGCCGGCTTGCTCCGAAGGAATCAAAAGCAACATCCAAATACGGCTTCAAGTGTTCCGGCTTCCAATTCTGCCAATCGGCCTCCGTTACCAGACCTGAGAGCTTGGAATAGACGTTTGGAAGCGACGCCAGAGCCCGGATGCCCTTTTCCCAGGAGTAGATATTCCCGCTCTTGATTGGCGGTTTCGCAAGATGATCCAGCACGAAGCGCTGGCGGGGGAATCGCGCTACGAACTCCGCGGCTACTTGCAGATGCCGAGGATAGATCAAGATATCGTAGGCGAGATCAAATTCTTCCAGGAGAGAGATGCCGTGCAGAAAATCTGGTTGCAGAAGGAAGCGGTCTTCGGGTTCGCTCTGTACGATGTGGCGCATGCCCACGAGTTTTGGATTTCCGGCAAGCGATTGCAGATCCGATCGCAATCGCGGGGAACGCAGGTCCGCCCAGCCGACCACGCCAAGGACGAAAGGATTGCGCTCCGCTAGTCCGAGAAGCCAGCGCGTTTCTTCCAGCGATTGCTGCGCCTGGACCGCGACACATCCGTGCAATCCCTCCTGCTCCAGTTCTGGTTTTAAATCCACGGGCAGAAAATTGCGGCGCAGCGGCACCATGGTTTCGTCAATCCATGCGTACTCGCGCGCGTTGTAGACCCAGAAGTGTTGGTGAGCGTCAATGCGCATCGGAGCCGGACGAATTAGTTTGAAGTCGATTCCTGCAATGCATTTCGGCAGCTGATTCTGGACGCGTCTTACTCGAAATTGACAACTTCTTGCCGGGATTCCCCCAAGCCCTCAATGCCAAGCTCGACGACATCGCCCGCCTTCAAATATTGCGGCGGTTTCATGCCAAGGCCGACGCCGGGGGGCGTGCCCGTGCTGATGATGTCTCCGGAGAGCAGCGTCATGAACTCGGTGACGTAAGCGACCAGCGCAGGAATATCAAAAATCATTTTCGAGGTGGAGCCGCGCTGGCGGAATTGCCCGTTCACCTTCAACCACATGCTGAGGTGATTGAAATCACCAATCTCGTCCTTGGTGACGACGAAGGGCCCCAGCGGCGCGAAGGAATCCGCGCTTTTTCCCTTTACCCATTGCCCGCCGCGTTCGAGCTGGAAGGCGCGCTCGGAATAGTCGTTGTGCAGGGCGAAACCTGCAACGTAATCGAGAGCGTTTTCCCTGCTGACGTACGTGGCCTTCTTCTCCATCACCACGGCTAGTTCCACTTCCCAGTCCACCTTCGTCGCGTTCCTTGGAATGACGAGTGGATCATTCGGCCCCACCAGCGAGGACGTGGCCTTGAAGAAAATCACCGGCTCTTTGGGAATTTCCATTCCGCTTTCCTCGGCGTGATCGCGGAAGTTCAGCCCGATGCAAACGATTTTGCTTGGGCGGCAAATGGGAGGGCCGAGACGCGCAGAATCTGGCACGCGCGGCGCGGAAGAACCGTTTTGCGCGAGCCAAATGTGGAGCCGCGACAATCCGCCATTTGCAAAAAATGCTTCGTCGTAATCCGAACCAAATGCGGAAACGTCCAGGCGAGTTCCGTCATTCAGAAGCACGCCAGGCTCTTCCCGGCCGGTCTCGCCGAATCGAATGAGTTTCACGTTGCGAACGCTCCCACGCGCAGGTAGAACGTGAGAAAGTGTACCAATGGCGGCGGGAAAAGGAAGCGGCGGCATGCAGCGAGCGGGCGCAAGGAAAGGCTTGACACTATGGCGGTACACGCTATAGCGTAATACGACGTAATGGCGCAATTTGCGATCGAGGTGCTTGCATGAAAAAGGTTCTTTTCAGCGCGTTGTTGGTGGTACTGCTCATCAGTGGCACAGGCGCCGGTGCAAGGGAACACGCGGCCGGAAATGCGGCGGTAGCCGGCCGCGCACCGATGTTGGTCACGGTCGATTGGCTCGGCGAGCATCTCCATGATCCGTCGCTGGTGCTTCTACAAATCGGTGAGAAAAAGGACTACGACAAGGGGCACATTCCCGGTGCGCAGTTCCTCGAGTACGAAAGTATTTCTACTCCGCATGGCCAGGGCTTGATGCTGGAGCTTCCGCCGATGGAACAACTCGTGTCGGTGTTCGAAAAGCTGGGCGTGTCCAACGACTCGCATGTCATTTTGTACTTCGGCACAAATTGGGTTACGCCCACCACGCGCGCGTATTGGACGCTTGATTACATGGGTTTGGGCGATCGCACATCGATTCTTAATGGCGGGCTGGTGGCATGGGAAGCGACCCACCATCCGGTGTCCACCGAGAGCAGGCCGCCCGCAAAAGGATCCATCACGCCGGCTGCGCGCAAGGAAATCGTGGCGGATGCGGCGTGGGTCAGCAGCCACCTAAATCAGCCGGGAGTCACCATTATTGATGCGCGCACGCACGAGTTCTATAGCGGCTCGCAAAGCGATGGGAATCCGCGCAGCGGCCACATTCCCGGCGCAACAAATCTTTCCTATCTCGACGTGATCGACCAGGACAACAACAAGTTCAAGAGTCCCGACGCGCTCGAGGAGCTGTTCAAGGCTGCGGGCTTGAAGCCGGGGAATCTTATGGTGAGTTATTGCCATATCGGGCAGCGAGCCACAGTGCTTTACTTCACCGCGAAAATGCTCGGCTACGACGCAAAGATGTACGACGGCTCGTGGGAAGACTGGAGCCACCGCAAGGATTTGCCGATCGTCACGGGCGACGCACCGGGCAAGCCGTAGTCACCGTTTTCAATTTCACAATTTCATGGGCTATCTCGCGCCGCAAAGAGCGATCCACGCGATTCCGCTGCTTCATCGTCGAGAGTGTGATGGAAGAAGTTCCCTGTAGTGTGTGGGAACCTGCACTCGGAGGAGTCCATAAGCGCGACATGGCGGGAATGACGCACCATCAGTGAAAAACAAAGAAATAAGAATTTGAAGATTTAGGTGTGCGTCGCCGCCGGAGGAACAGGACTGCGGCCGATGCCGGGCATGTTGCTTCCGCGGCCAGGCCGGAGTTCATCGGAGATTTTGTCGAGCAGACTGGATTGCGCAGTGACGTAGTTCTTCGCGATGCTCTGGAGCGCGTCAAGATTCTCAGGAGCAACGTTGTCCATCGGGCCGGCGGAGAGAGGCAAATTGAGCGGCTGCAAGCGGTAGTACGTGCATTCGGGAAGCGTGGTAAGTTCGAAGTCCACGGCTTCGGAAACGCTATCCATTAAAACGGGAACGATCTGCTTGGCCCATCCTAACAATCCCCACTTATTCGCTTGTGCGTAGGTAATCCCATCCTGGCGGTCGCCGGTGCCGACGGAAACAACGATGACGCGGGCGGCATCCGGATAGAGCAGGCGCGCTTCGACGTAGGCGGCCATGGCGGGGTTATTTACGTACACGCCGCCGTCCACGAGGGCGTAGTCGTCCATGCCTCGAGTGAGGTGCTTTGGTGGGAAGTATGTCGGCGCTGCGGAGGTGGCCCTGGCGATGTCGGTCACCTTCCAGTTGTAATCCGGACGTGCGGCGATCAAGTGGCTCTTAAAGAAGAACGGTTGCTGCCTCTGCAGATCGTAGCTGGAGATGAGAAGAGGCGTCAGCGCCGTGCAGAATTCCGTGGCCTGGAAGAATTTCGCCAGGGTGTATTCCAAACCGTCGGGGGAATACTTCGGGGCGAGAAGCTCGCGCAGGGGAGTCAGCCAGCTCTTTTTAAAGATGGTGGAGCCACTCTGCAGGTAGAGCTTTAGGAGTTGGTCGGGGGTATAAGGTTTGCCGCTGTTGCAAGCGGTGCCAAGCCCCAGGGCAATGATGCCGCCGGTGGAAGTGCCGGCGATCAGATCGAAGGTCTGCCAGAGCTCTTTGCCGAGCCGCTTCTGGATTTCGCTGAGAATCGCCGCGGGAATAATCCCACGGATTCCTCCTCCATCAATAGAGAGGACCTGGATGGTGCCGATGCCGGCGTCTGCCATGGCTGGATGCCCTCTTGAGGTTAGTGCGTGAGCCGGCGGAATCGTTTCGCGCGCTCAGGATTTTCTTGCGACCGGGAGCCCGTGGACAAAATTGCCGGAAGCGAAGCCCGCTTTCATGGCCCGGAAAGACCTGAGATGTTCTACAGACTCTGGCCCATGCCGAGCGGCGAGCGTCCAAAATGTCTTCGACTTGATGTCAGGCAAATATCCCAGATCTTGGCGCACTGTTTGTTGAACAAACGAACACACCAAAACCCAACGCGATGCAGCCCCGGACAGCCAGGAGAAATCGCAGAGGCAAAAATGAAATGGTCCTAAGCGCCGACAGTTGCGGCTTTTGCGGCAGCATCCACGGTGTATACCACGACCGCCGTCCTACCACCTTTCGCGGCCGTGGCGTGAATCGTGTTCAGGTTGGCTCCCTTAGCCTGAAGCTTTTCCAGGTAGTGCGCCAGGGCCCCGGGTTTGTTGGGCAAGTCGTACTGTTCGGCGGGAGTTTCCTGATACGAGACGCGCGCCGCGTCGAGAGCCTTCTTGGCAAGACGGGGATTATCCACGACAAGCTGAACCGTACCACCCGTGCCCTGGGCGGCTCCCAAAAGAGCGAGGATATTTACTTTCGCGTTCCCGAGTGTTTTGGCGAGAGCGGCGACCGCGCCGGGATGATTGTCCACTGCGATGGTGAATTGCTTGGTTTTAGCCATGAGAGCACCTCCTGCGGTGCTGGCGAGAGATTATACGCCCAGGCGGGTTAGGCGGCGGCAGAAATGCGGCGGATGAGGTCTTCTTGCTCGGACTTGGATTCGGCGCCGATGGTGAAGGCGTCCAGCAGGTTAAGCGAGAGGGCGAAGCGCAGCGCTTCGTCCTGGCGGTTGCGAAGCTCGCCTTGGCCGAGAATCTTCATGCCGATGATGCCTTTGCCTGCGGCGCGCATCTCGCGCATCATGCTGACCACAGTCTGTGGATCGGAGTCCATGTATGCGCCGATGGGATTAATTCGAACGAGATGAACTTCGACCCACGAAGATTTCGTGGCGGCGCGCAGCGCTTCGATGCTGTGGCAGGAACAGCCGTGCGCGCGAATGATGCCTTTCTGCTTGGCTTCGGAGAGGACGTCCATGACGCCTTTGTAGCGATCCGTCCAATCGCCGTCGGTGAGGCAGTGCATGAGGCAAATATCAATCTGTTCGGTGCCAAGCTCGCGGCGGAAACGGTCAATATCCGCGCGGGCCGAAGCGGGATCGCGCGCCCACGTCTTCGTGAGCACGGTAACTCTGTCGCGCGGCACATGCTTGAGTGCTTCGGCAACGTGCGGATGGCTGCCGTAGGAATCGGCGGAGTCGAAAAAGCGAAGGCCGTGGTCGTAGCCGTTGAGAAGCAGATCGGAAAGACCTTTGATGCCTAGTGCAGTCTGATGAGAATGATGGCCGGAGCCAACCGTGCCGGTGCCCATGGCGAGGAGGCTGGTTTGGATGCCGGTTTTGCCCAGCGTTACGGTATCGGACGCAGTGAATTTGCGAGAGAGAGCGGGAAGCGCGAGGGAGCGCTGCGCAAGCGTGCCTCCATTAAGCCAGGCAGCACCAGCGGCACAAGCCGTGCCGTGGATGAATTCGCGGCGTTTCATGCGACCTCCTCACAACGGCATTTCCGAACGGTTGCCTATCCTTTATGTATGGACGGACGGCGGGGACATTGCGTTATCACGAGTGCTGCACAAGCGAAACTTGAGGAACCTC
This sequence comes from Acidobacteriota bacterium, assembly GCA_013289835.1. Classification (GTDB taxonomy): domain Bacteria; phylum Acidobacteriota; class Terriglobia; order Acidiferrales; family UBA7541; genus Acidiferrum. Next base: position 77,297 of record JABCZG010000016.1, read on the forward strand.
ATAGTACAGGAACTGCACGCCCACACCCGATTTGTCGTTTGCAGCCCCCAGCGATTCAACATGCGCAACACGGCCCGTGAAGCACCATTCCGTTACATCGTCCCCGACGACCTGCCTGGGCATTTTCAAATGGACTTGAAGCATAACTCCTTTGGGCACTTTCTGATCCGTGGCGAAATAAACGCCATGCGCGGAGATATTCATGGACGCGGCGATCTCTTCGGGATGGGTAGCTGCTTTGATGGGACGAAACTTCAACGGGACCTTCATGATGAAACGGCGTGCAGAACGTCGTTCGGGTGCCGGCATGATTTTCCTTTTGGACCTGTGAGGAGACCAGGTTGAAAATTAGGCAGGGTAGCAATTAGTTTTACGAAGACAGTGGTGAAGGGTCAAGTGTTTTTTCATCTCACGAAGGATTGTCTTCGGAGGTAAACAGTGTCAAATCAATGTTAAGCGAGGAGAAGGCCTTTGGGGACGTGAACCCGTTTTTCGGGGGCGTCATGGTGAGCCCACCACTCGCGCCAGGCGTCAGGATCCTGGCCGAACGAGGCGCCGGTGATGGCGCGCAGAGTTGAGTAGACCAAGCCGAGCGTCTCGGGATCCAGCGAATCGTCATCGAGAAGATTCAAAAGCTGGGGAACCGCCGTCAGTCGCTGTTCTCCGGTCAACAAGCCTGAGCGGGCTAGGCCAGTTGCGGCTCGCTCGCGAACTTGCTGCGCGGGATCGTGGGCCAAAATGGAGAGAAGCGAATCGATGGATTCCTCGGTGCCCAGCATCGCAAGTCCTTCGACGGCCCAGAAGCGCGTCTGTTGATTCGCGTCATGTGAGTAGCGGAGAAGGTTCGAAAGTACGGTCGCCGGTTCGACGCCGCGATTGCCGAGGGCGCCAAGCCTCCACAACGAGAGATAGCGGCTGTGGGGATCATTCTGAATTTGCTTCAGGAGCCGGGTAACGCTTTGGGGAGACTTGTTCAGATTGCTGGCTTCCAGGTCGATTTCCACGGCGGCGGTGCGCACGCGCGGATCGTCTGATTTAAGAGCTGAAAGCACGAGATTAAAGAGGTGGCCGGTATTTTCCAAATGGCCGCGCCACGATTCCAGTTTCTGGTTGATCAAATCCAGGGAATTTTCGTGCCGCTTGATCGCCAGATCGAGCAGGCGCTCGGCCTGTTGTTGTGGGGCCAGATGACCAATCTCTTCCGCCTCCATGTTTGCGGAACTTGGTCTGGATTCTGAAACTAGCGCTGGCGCAAGGGCGGAGGAGGAGTATGCGGGAGTGGCGCTCCGCCATTGATCCAAAGCATTTCTAACGTGAGCGAATTGGAAACCGGCTACCGCAGAAATGACCGCGAGCAATACCAAAAGGCTGGCATAACGGAACCACGCGTTCCCGGTCCGAGACCGGCGCTGCGCAACCGCCGCGTTTTCTGGGGCCAGGATGGTGGCCCTGCGATGATGTCCCGATGGTTCTTCCATTCACCCCGTCCCGCGTGCAGTCTGGTGCGTCAACCAGGCGTCAAAGTAGGGGTTGGGACAGGAACCAACAATGGTACGGCAGGTCTAATTTCCACGGTTTCGCCGGCAAACCCTGTAGCTTCAACGGGTTTCAGGTGGTTACTTCTACGCGCCGCAAGCCGCGCTCCCGTACCTCGGGACAGGGGACAGCTCCACAGCCTAGGCAAGAACCAGAATTGTGGGAATGCGGCCCGTAGGTTCTCCCGGAACCGAAAGGCTTCTTTGTAGCAGGTAGACTGTCTGCTAGAATAAGGAGCTTGGTTTTACGACTTTCTGGGCAGGGAATCCAAGCTCAAATAAAAAAGAAGTAGGAATAAAAATGGCACTGAAGTGTGAATTCTGCGGCAGAGCGCCGCACTATGGAAACGTGGTCAGTCACGCGAACAACACGCGGCGGCGGCGGTGGAATCCGAACTTGAAGCGTGTGCGCGCTCTCGTGGCGGGCGTGAAGAAGCAAGTGCGTGTCTGCACCTCGTGCATCCGCGCAGGCCGTGTGAAAAAAGCCGCCTGAGCCTCCAACTTTGAACTTACCCGTTCCGAATCAGCAATTCGTGGGGCGTTCGATGGACCTCTCAAGAGGAGTGAAGCGTGCCGCAGCGGTGTTTCCGCTGGCTGCCATGCTGCTCGCGCTCGTGGCGGGCTGCAACCGGCAGGCGCAGCACGCGCCGGACGTGTGGGCGGTGGTGAACGGGAAAGAAATCCACCGGGATGAAGTCGACAAATACTACCGCACGCGAGTGAATCCCGAGGGGCAGGAGCCTTCGCAAGAAGAGGCGCTGTCGCTGAAGCTGAACGTATTGGACGAGTTGATCAACAACGAAATCCTGCTGGAGCGCGCGAAAAAGCTGAACCTGGAAGCCAGTGACGGCGAAGTCGAAGACAAGTTCACCGAATTGAAAAGCCCCTACACGGAAGACGAATTCCAACGGCAATTGAAAGAGCGCAATGTTTCGGTGGAAGACCTGAAGGGCGACCTGCGTCGGCAGCTTTCCATCCAGAAACTGCTGAACCGCGAAGTGGTGGCGAAGATTTCCATCACCGATCAGGACGTCTTGGATTTTTACAATGCCAATAAAGCGCAGTTCAATGTGGCGGAACCGCAGTACCGCATCGCGCAGATCGTCGTGACGCCGCGCAAGGAACCGCAGATCCGCAACCGCAAGAATGATGACGCAACCAATGAAGCCGAGGCCCAGCGCAAGATAAAGATGCTGATGGACCGGCTAAACAGCGGCGCGGACTTCGGGCAATTGGCGATGGATTATTCCGAAGACATGAACACGGCGGGAACGGGCGGCGATTTGGGTTACGTGCCCGAGTCGGCGCTGAACCAGTCCGACCCTGCGCTGAAGCACATCGTTCTGGGATTGAAGCCCGGGCAGGTCAGCCAGCCGATTCAATTGAAGGAAGGCTACCGCATCCTCAAACTGATCACGCGCGAGTCGCCGGGACTGCGCGGGATCAATGATCCGCAAGTACAGCAGACTATCCGCGACACGCTCCGCAACCGCAAAGAACAGCTGTTGCGCTCTGCTTACCTGGCCATTGCGCGCGACGAAGCGCGCACGGCAAATTATCTGGCGGAACAAGTGGTTGAGGCGGCGGGCAAATTGCCAGATGCCGCGAAGACCACGATGCCGCCCAGATCCATCGGCCACTAATTCTCCGTCTCTAAATTCTGCCAGTTGTGCGAATGCGGCCTGCGGCTGCTGACTCGCGCGAATCCCTGCGAAGAACAGCAATTCCTTCACTGCCTTTTAAACGGATCACTTTTCGATCATGGTAAGGAAGATTTTTTTACGCGACCACGCAGAGGAGTTCGCCTGCGTTTACGGCCTGGCCTTCTTTGACGAGAACACGCTCCACTATGCCGCTCTTGGGCGAGCGGATTTCGTTTTGCATTTTCATCGCTTCGACAACTAGCAAGCCCTGGGCGGCTTCGACCTGGTCGCCGGCCTTGACGAGCACGCGCACCACTTTGCCGGGCATGGGCGCGATGATTTGCTGACGGCCTTCGGCTTCGACCCCGCCGTGACGGCGCCCGCTCCAGGCGCGCGGATCAATGATTTCGGCAGTGAATTCCTGCAAACCGGCTTGGAGTTTCAGTTTACCGTCCGGGCACGGCGTTAGGCTGATTTCGAATGATTGGCCGTCGAGTAGAATCGAGAGCGTGTGCGGAGCGATCTCCGCAACGTCGGCGGCTACAGGCCGGCCGTCGAGGAGTACACGCCAAATAGCGCCATCGCGCTCCAATTCGACGATGCGCGTTTTCTTTCCGCACTGGCCAGTGAGTTCAACTTCAAATTTCATGGCGTGCGGTCCAATTGTTGCCGGCGGCCTTCCAGTTTCCAGCGAGATGGAGTCTCGCCGGTGGCTGACGCCGGATTCGATTGTGATTCGCTGCGTGTGGCCTGCCAGAGCGCGGCGGCGATGGCCGCGGCATCGGAGGCGGCGTCTTCTTTCTCATCCGGCACCGACGCTACGGAAATCGGGCGGTGAAGCAGTTCATCGAGCCACTTCGTATGGATTTCGCCCCGCAGAAATTCCGGCTCGCTGAGAATCCGGCGGAAAAGTCCCGCGTTGGTCTTGATGCCGGTAGCGGAATATTCCTCGAGCGCGCGGCGCAGGCGAGCGATGGTTTCTTCGCGGCTGTTGCCCCAGGCGATGAGCTTGCTCAGGAGCGGATCGTAGTCGTTCGGAACGGTCCAACCTTCGTAGACGCCGTCGTCCAGTCGAATGCCCGGGCCGCTCGGAACATTGCGCGAGAGAATCTTCCCCGGTGACGGGAAGAAATTGTTGTCGGGATCTTCGGCGTAAAGACGGACTTCCATGGCGTGCCCGCGCGGCGTGATGGTTTCCCATGCGAACGGCAAGCGGTGCCCGGCGGCGATCGCGATTTGCAGCTTCACGAGATCGAGGCCGGTGACCTGCTCAGTGACGGGATGCTCGACTTGCAACCGCGTGTTCACTTCCAAAAAATAAAAATTGAGATGCGCGTCCAGCAAAAACTCGACAGTGCCCGCGTTGACATAACCACCCGCACGCGCCAGGCGCACTGCCGCGTCGCCCATCTTTTTGCGCAAGTCCGGCGTAACAATCGGCGAAGGCGCTTCTTCAATCACTTTTTGATGGCGGCGCTGCACCGAGCATTCGCGTTCGCCGAGGGAAACGACGCGGCCGTGAGCGTCCGCGAAAATCTGGATTTCCACGTGGCGCGGCCGTTCCAGATATTTTTCAAGATACAGCCGCGCGTCGCCGAAGGCGTTCATCGCTTCGGAAGATGCCTCGCGAAACGCGGAATCAAATTCCGCATCGCTATATACTAGGCGCATACCTTTGCCGCCACCGCCCGCGACCGCTTTTAGCAAAACGGGGTAGCCCATGCTATGCGCAAGGGCCTGCGCTTCGAGCGGCTTTTCGATTGGATCGTTGGTGCCGGGAACAATCGGAACGTCGGCCCGACGGGCCAATTGGCGGCCGGCCGTCTTGGAACCAAGTGCTTCCATGGCCTCCGCGGGCGGCCCTATGAACGTGAGACCGGCATCCACGCACGCGCGCGGCAGCGCCGCGTTTTCCGCAAGAAATCCATAGCCGGGGTGCACCGCATCGCAACCGGAGCGGCGTGCAACGTCCAGGAGCTTGTCAATGCGCAAATAACTCTCGCGCGAAGGCGCGGGTCCGATCGGATAGGCCTCGTCCGCGAGGCGCACGTGCAGCGATTTGCGATCCACCTCGCTGAAGACCGCGACGGACTGAATTCCCAGCTCGCGGCACGCGCGCAGGATGCGGACAGCGATTTCGCCCCGATTGGCGATGAGGATTTTCTTGAACATAGAAGAGCTAAACGACGGGAAAGTTTAGCATGGCGAGAAACGCGACAAAGCGCGTCCGCAGTCCACGTTTCCTACAAGCTACTTCAGCAGCTTTTGCAGATCCTTCCACTTGATGAGGATGATTTTGTTGTCCTGCAGGGTCTTCTTGAAGTCGGCGCTGGTCACAAAGTCATAGTCGCGCTGCCGCCATGCGGATCCGTAATCCGGATGATCCACCATCACGGCTTGCAACTCGGCATCATCCTGTCCGAGGTGCACAATTATTTCGTTGAGCCCCGGCTTCATGTTTTTCACCGCGTTTAGATAAAACTCTTTCCATCCACCGGAAGGAACCGACGGGCTGGCAATCACGACGGAATCGACAACCATATCTTTGTCAGAGAGCAAGGATAAAAGCTTGCTGCCCTGCTCTCCGGGAATTCTTGGCGCAAAGAACGGCAGATGATAGTCATGCGCAACTTTTGCATATACAGCAAACAGTTCGGGGGAGCTAAAAAGCGCTCCCATGTGCGTATCGAGATGTGTCGGGTGAATCCCCGCCGCCATCGCGTGTTCCACCTGCGCGCGAATTTCTCGCTCCGCCTCTTCCGGCTTGATATGTTGCACCGCCACGATCGAGTCCGGCCAAAAATATCCATAGGAGTCGAACAAGCTGGAAACCTTGTCCTTGGATTCCACCGGCCCCCAGCGATAGGTTTTCCACTCGCTAGTGAGCGTGAGGTGCAGCCCTAGATCAGCGTCAGGATGATTTTTTGCGTAAGCCCCGACTTCTGTCAGCCAGGGGCACGGCACCATGATGCTGGCGGATGCGACCGCGTTTTTATCCAGCGCGTCGAAGCTGGCCGCGTCCACCGAATGCGCCACTGCAAGGTCATCCGCGTGGACTATGAGGAGTTTTGAGTCTGCAGGATAGCCCAGCCGTTCAGCGACCGTCTTCGTTTGCGCCCGTAAATTTGCGGCAAAAAGTATTGTGAGCACCACCACAGCAGCAAGCCAGCGCAGGCGCACAAGTAGCTCCACTAGGTGGTTGTCGATTCTCTGTTCATAGCGGAATGTTGCCATGTTTTTTGCGGGGGTTGGTGTCGCGTTTGTTTTCGAGGGCGCGGAGCGAGGTGATGATGCGCGCGCGGGTCTCGGCAGGTTCAACGACGGCGTCAATGTAGCCGCGCTCGGCGGCAACAAAAGGATTGGCGAAGCGCTCGCGGAACTCGGCAATTTTTTCCTGGCGAAGCCTCGCGCGCTCGGCTTCAGGGGCTTTGTCGAGTTCTCTTTTGTAGACAATGTTCACCGCGCCTTCAGGTCCCATGACGGCGATTTCCGCCGTAGGCCACGCGAAGTTGGCATCGGTTCGAATATGTTTCGAGGCCATGACGCAATACGCACCGCCGTAGGCCTTGCGAGTAATGACCGTGATTTTCGGAACGGTCGCCTCGGCGAATGCGAAAAGAAGTTTTGCCCCGTGCCGGATAATGCCGCCGAACTCCTGCTGCGTGCCTGGGAGAAATCCCGGAACATCTTCGAACGTAATCAGTGGGATGTTGAACGCATCACAAAAACGCACGAAACGCGCGCCCTTCACCGAAGCATTGATGTCCAGGACACCTGCAAGATACGCGGGCTGATTTCCAACGATGCCGACGGGGCGGCCATCAAGCCGCGCGAAACCCACCACGATGTTTTTAGCGTAGTGCTCATGCACTTCGAAAAAATACCCCTCGTCTACAATCGTGTGGATGACGTCCTTCATGTCATAGGGCAACTGCGGATCCGCAGGTACAAGCGTGTTGAGGGAATCGTCCCGGCGAGTGGGCGAATCCGTCGTGGTGCGACGCGGCGGGTCTTCGACATTGTTCGAAGGTAGGAAACTCATCAGCTCGCGGATCATGGCGAGGCAATCGGCATCGTCCCGCGAAACAAAATGCGCCACTCCGCTGGTGGCGTTGTGTGTCATGGCGCCGCCGAGCTCCTGCTTGGTGACTTCCTCATGCGTGACGGTCTTGAGCACGTCTGGGCCGGTGACGAACATGTACGATGTCTCGCGGGTCATGAAAATGAAATCGGTGATGGCCGGCGAATAGACCGCGCCACCGGCGCACGGCCCCATGATGGCGCTGATCTGCGGAATAACGCCGCTAGCCAGTGTGTTGCGCAGAAAAATATCCGCATAACCGGCAAGCGAAGCGACGCCTTCCTGAATGCGCGCGCCACCGGAATCATTCAAGCCGATGACCGGAGCGCCCGCGCGCATGGCCAGATCCATAATCTTGCAGATTTTCTGCGCGTTGGCTTGGGAGAGCGAACCGCCAAAAACCGTGAAATCCTGCGCGAATACGTAGACAAGTCGGCCGTCTATGCGTCCGAATCCCGTGACGAAACCGTCCCCCGCGGGGCGCTGCTCTTGCATTCCAAAATCCACGCACCCGTGACGCACAAATTTATCCAGCTCCTCAAAAGTCCCCTCATCGAGAAGCAGGTGGATGCGTTCGCGCGCCGTGAGCTTGCCCGCTTTGTGCTCGCGCTCGCGCCGCTCCGGGCCGCCGCCTGCCTCCGCTTCGGCGGAGATGCGGCGAAGCTCCTCCATACGATCGCTGTGTTTGGCCGCCGCGGACAAAATGGGTTTTGGGTCAGACAACGGGTCCTCCCTCGGAAGGGGGCTCAGTGGTGGAAAAGATGCGCACAGCCAGATGCGTGGCGAGCCAAACGGTTCCCAGAAGCAGAACCACGCCGAGGAGCAGCTCAGCGCCCATGGCGGAGGCGCGCTGCAGCGGCGATTCGAGCGAAGTCACGTATTCCGTCGCCTGCACGAGAATAAACATCGCGCCGAGAGTCATCGCCACGATAAGGATCGTGGTCAGGATAGATGCAATGATCATCTTCATGGGACTTGGTCTAGGCCACGCTGATGCGGCAAGGAGAAGAATAGCGCAACCGAGCGAAAATCAGAACGTGGAAGAGCCGCGAACACGAACACCGGAATTAGCGCAGGCCGGACCAGTCGTCGGCCACTAGAATCGAGTCACTGGGATTGGACGGGTCGTATTTGATGCTGGCAGGTTGGCCAGCTACCAGGCGTTCGAGCCGAACCTGGCTTTCCAGGCCCGTAATGTCCTGCGCGGTATGATACGTCACACCAGAAATCATATAACTGTAGGAGACCAGATGGCGCGGGCGCATGTCGACAAGGGGCTTGGCGCTCGCGCCGAATAGTCCTTTGCGCGCTTCTTTCGACACAGGCGGATGTTCGACTAGCTCTACCACCTGTCCTTCCGCGATGCGGCCGATTTGGTTCAGATGCAGCCGGCGCCGGCGCTCGGCCTCCTCGGGATCTTCGGCAGGACGAAAGAAAGCATACGCGATCATGGCCAGCGCAGCGATCACCGCGCCACCCATGGCCAGCACAAGTTTCCAGTCAGCGAGCAAAGCTTTCAACGAACGGACTCCGTGTCGTCAGAAGGATCGAGGCCCAACAGCGCGCAAGAAAAGCGGTGGCTTGTTTCGGAAGGAATCCTGAATCCCTTCGATGCCCCACTGCTGCGTATTCTACCGAAACCACGCGGCTTGCGTGAAACTAGGCTTGTGGTGCGTGCACCGGATTGCGCAACACGCCAACACCGGCAACGCTGACCTCGACGGTGTCCCCGGCCACCAGCGGACCGACTCCTGCCGGTGTCCCGGTGGCAATGATGTCCCCGGGCATTAACGTCATCATGCGCGAAATCCAGCGAACGAGAAAGGCGGGCGGATAGGTCATCAGCGCGGTGGTGCCGGACTGGCGCCGCGCGCCGTTGACGTGTGTCTCGACCAGGACATTCGAAGAATCAAGATCCGTTTCGATGTGCGGGCCGACCGCGCAAAACGTGTCGAATCCTTTGGCACGCGTGAATTGTACATCAGTTTTCTGAAGGTCACGCGCGGTGACATCGTTGAGGCAGGTATAGCCCATCACGAAGGAAAGCGTGTCGTCGCTATCGCGCAGGTGCGAACACCGGCGGCCAATCACCAGCGCCAATTCGCCCTCGTGCTCGACGCGCTGCGAATACTTCGTCAGGACAATCGCTTCTTCCGGGCCGACGATCGAAGAAGGCGGCTTGAGGAACATCATCGGCTCCTTCGGCACCTCATTGCCCAGCTCCGCGGCGTGCGCCGCATAGTTCCGTCCGATGCACACGATTTTGGACGGTTCAACCGGAGCGATTAGCCGTACCGCGCTTAGCGGTGAAGAATGCAAGCCGCGCGACCACTGACCCCACGGAGCTCCTGAGATTCCCAATACGGATTCGCCTTCCATTAGCCCGTAGTGCGGCGAAAGAGAGCCATTGCGCATCGTGTACCGGCAGAATTTCATTTGGGAGTCAGCTCACGTGATGATTGGGATGAGAAACATTATGGCCGCGGGCTTTCCAGATCGTTGTTCCAATCCAGCAAAGCGTCGTAATAATCATATACGCGACCGCGCCCAGCATGAACACCTGAAATGTGCTGTGCCATTCGCCAAGCGCTTCGTAAAACAGGCATAGCGCTCGATAACTCGCGCTGAAGATCAGCCAGGCGATCAGGCTCGACGCCAGCAGATGGCCCGGCAGAAGCAAGAATCGAAGAACGGGAATGAGTGCGAGAAAACTGAGGACCACCGCCGCGGCAATATTTCGTCCCATCGCAAATCGTTCCAGGAGCGGGAAATGATTAGCAACGATCAGCCACGCCGTAAAAACCAGCGTCATGGAAACACCAACATACACTCCGGTTCGAATCGCCGAATTGCGGAAGACGTGGAACCAACGGTAACCGGGCAGATGCGCTCTAATGGCCATCCGATGCTGGGCTCCCAAGTGACGAACAATTGTTTAACCCGGACCTGCGAAGATGGTTGCGTGACGTCAACAGCGAGGGGTGCGCTCGGTGCGCTTTCGTTCCCCGCGCGGTCAACGGCAGTCACGGTGTACCAGTAGCGGTGGCCGGGCTCTACAGACGTATCACGAATAGCAGGTGTGGGCAATAAATCAGCATTCAGCAACTGCCCCCTTGTGCCCTCCTGCTCACTCCTATAGACGTGGTACCCGGCCAGATCGGTTTCAAGATTTATGGACCAGGATAGGTCTACTAGGACCGTTCCCGACGTGGAACCCGGCAAGACCGCGGCAACCAGTCCTTGAGGAGGCGCGGGAGGAAACGTGTCTCGCGGAGTGACCGTCACCGGCTGCGAATCGGAAGACTCCAGTTCCTTGCCATCGGCCTGAATCACGCTGCGAACCATGTACACATACGTGTGGTCGAAGCTAAACGAAGTGTCGCGGTAGCTATTGGATTCCGTCAGAGCCAGCGGCGAAAAGCGCGGTTCTTGCTTGCTCTGCGCGAGACCTTGGGCGGAAGTAGTGGAAGCATCGGCATTCATCTCCGCACGATAAGCGCGATATCCAGCGATGGTGGCAGTTAGCGGGTCACCGGCAGAAGTGCGTGTCGGAACCGGCCAGCTCAACTCGATGGCGGGTTCCGTGACGCGAGCCTCGATCGAAGCAATACGCTCCGGCACGGGAAACAGCCGCACCGTCACAACATTCGAATCCGCGGAAGCGCGCTTCGCAGATTCTCGCGTTCGAATGCTATAAGCAATCGTGCCGCCCGCGTGCGTCTTAGTCTCTTCGGGCGAGATCGGGTCCGTGAAGCGCACCAGGCCCTCGGAGCGGTAGTTCTCCACCAGCGCCCCCGGAATCGTGTAAACGACCCGAAACGATTTCGAATCCGGCGAGCCATCCGGTTTCAAGCCTCCGCGCAGCACCTCCACGGCAGGGGGAGCGGCAAGTTTTTCCCCAGCGATGGATTTCATCGGCAGCGTGAAGGTCAATTGCACGCCATCCCCAGCCTGGCCTGCGGAAAGATCCGCAATCGCTACAGGAACCGCCGGAGAAGGCGCCACTGGCTCCCCAGGAGCCCCACAGCCTGCGATCAAGAAGAAAATGGAAAAGAGAAAATAGAAAATGGAAGTGCGCCGCACAGGAAATTTTGCGATGAGGACTGGCGTCCCTTTTCGATATCCCATTTTCAATGTTCAGGAACTACAGGATGTAGCGGCTCAAATCCTGATTCTTGACGATGTCGGCAAGCTGCTTGGTGACGTACGCCGCGTCCACCTTCACATTTTTCTTTTTGAGATCAGGCGCTTCAAATGAAATCTCATCAAGAACTTTTTCGAGGATGGTGTGCAGCCGCCGCGCCCCGATATTCTCCGTCTGCTCGTTCACGCTGGTGGCAAAGCGCGCGATCGCCGCAATGGCATCCTCCGTGAAATTCAGCTTCACGCCTTCCGTCTCCAGCAGTGCGATGTACTGCTTGATCAGCGCATTCTTCGGCTCCGTCAGAATGCGGATGAAATCTTCCTCTTTCAGCGATTGCAGCTCGACACGAATCGGCAAGCGCCCTTGCAGCTCCGGAATCAGGTCCGAAGGCTTCGTCACGTGAAACGCGCCCGCCGCCACAAACAAAATGTGATCGGTGCGGATCATCCCGTACCGCGTATTGACCGTCGTGCCCTCTATAATCGGAAGAATGTCCCGCTGCACGCCCTCGCGCGATACATCCGGCCCATGCCCGGATTCGCGCCCCGCAACCTTATCAATCTCATCGATAAAAATAATTCCCATCTGCTCCGCGCGTTCCACCGCCACGCGCGTCACCTGATCCATATCCAGAAGCTTGTTCTCTTCTTCCTGAATCAGGTATTCGAACGCGTCCGCCACGCTCATTTTCCGTTTTTTCTTCTGTTGCCCGAACATGCCGGAAAGCATGTCCTTGATATTGACGTCCATTTCTTCGACGCCCTGGTTGGAAATAATCTCGAATGAAGGCATGGCGCGCTCGCGAACTTCGATGTCCACCATGCGTTGATCGAGCTTGCCCTCGCGCAGTTGCGCACGAAGCTTCTCTCTCGTACGCTGCGTCTGCTCGCGCTGCGCCGCAGCATCCGCTTCCAGCGTGCCGGCCGTAGGCGGAGGTGGCGGCGGAAGCAACAAATCGAGCACGCGCTCTTCCGCGGCCTGTTCCGCGCGGTCCGCGACCTCGTCGAGTCTCTCCTCGCGAATCATGTCAATCGAGGTTTCCACCAGGTCGCGCACCATCGATTCCACGTCGCGCCCGACGTAACCGACTTCGGTGTATTTGGAAGCCTCCACTTTGATGAACGGGCATCCGGCAAGCCGCGCCAGCCGCCGCGCGATTTCCGTTTTCCCCACGCCGGTGGGGCCAATCATCAGGATATTCTTCGGCAAAACGTCTTCCGCAATCTCCGGAGGCAGCTTCTGCCGCCGCACGCGATTGCGCAGCGCCACGGCCACCGCGCGTTTGGCCGCCGCCTGCCCGACGATGTATTTGTCGAGCTCCAGCACGATCTCGCGCGGTGTCATGTCGTCCAGCGCCGGAAGGAGTTCCTCTCCTTCGACCGGCGCGGCGCCGTTGCCGCCGGGAACGAGAATCACTTCTTTATCGGACTTGATGGGCATAAGAGTTCTTCGTCGCTACCTGCAGATCACCAATGAAGAGGTATTCAAACCTAATCTCTGCTCGCTACTCCCTGAATCTAGATGCTACATGCCCGGAAAGGGTTTGGAAACCATTTCTCTTCGATTCCCGCTTTCCGCGTCACAACTCTTCGACCGTAAAATTCGCATTGGTAAAAATGCAAATCTCGCTCGCGATGCGCATGGCCTCCATCGCCAGGTCCTTGGCATTCAGTTTCGAATGCTTGAGCAACGCGCGCGCCGCAGCCAGCGCGTACGTCCCGCCCGACCCGATCGCCACCAAGCCGTCGTCCGGCTCGATCACATCCCCATTGCCCGAAAGGATAAACGTACCTTTCGAATCCGCCACGATGAGCAACGCTTCCAGGTGGCGCAGCGCGCGGTCCTTCCGCCATTCTTTGGCCAACTCCACCGCGGCCTTTTGCAGGTTCCCGGAAAACTCCTGCAGTTTGCCTTCAAAGCGTTCGAACAGCGTAATCGCATCCGCCGTCGAACCCGCAAAGCCTGCCACGACTTTATCGCTGTACAAGCGCCGCGTCTTCCGCGCCGTGTGCTTCATCACGTGATCGCCCATGGTCACCTGGCCATCGGCGATCAGCACCACCTTGTTGTCCTTGCGCACGCACAATACCGTAGTCCCGTGCATCTGCGCGCTATCCTGGCTTGTTCGCATCCGGCCATTATACCGCTCAACACCGCCGAGCAGCAAAATCCCGTGAAAGTCTTGGGAGCTTTTTGAAGCAGGAGTTTTACTGCGCGGGGCCGTAGAGCGCATTGACGAACTGGCGGAATTCTTTTTGCAGCAGCAGTTTCTGGAACGAATCATCCACGCGGGCGTCCGGAAACGTTTCTCCCGGAATCATATTGTCGCGTCGCTCGAACGCCAGCTTCAGATAGCTCTCCGTGTCCGGCCGGTCGCCTTTTTCCGCCGTGACGCACGCCAGGTTGTAGTAGAACAGCGGATAGTCGGGATCTTTCGAAACCCCGTACGTCAGCGTCTCCCGTGCATTCGTCAGATCGCCCGAAATCCCATAGGCCATGCCCAGATTGTCGACCAGCACCCGCCAAAGATTTTTCTCCAGCGTGGGCGTGCTCTTCTCGATTTCGAATGCCTTCTGGTATGGCGCAATCGCCTGCCGGTATTGATGCGCCAGAAAGTACCGGCTCCCCTGCTGGAACAGCAGCATGCTGTTCCCGGTCAGCACCGGCGCGTCCGAAGCTTCCTTCGCCACAAAGTGAAACGATTGCACGAGCGCGTCAAACACCGGCCCGTCCGCGGCCTTGGCGAAAATCTTCGAAATATGGATGTCCACGAAGACGTCATCCTTGATCAGGCAGCCGAAAATATTCTTCTGGTTCGTCGGCGTGCCATCGAGTTCCGGCAGCGTGAATTCGAGAATCTGCATCTCTCCGCTCTCGCGATACCCGACGCCTTTCAATTCCACTGACGCCAGTGCCGCATTGCGCTTGGCCTTCTCCTCCAGCGAACGCTTGCATTCGCCCGGCCGCACCGGCCCCTTCGACGCCTCCAGATACACGGAAACAATAAATCGCGTTTTAGTGTCTTCCGCCAGGAAGTAGCGCCGCCCATCGGGCTGCATCTCATTGGCCTCGGTCGTGAATCCCGTGCTATCCAACTCCAGCGCCCAGGGCTTGCCGGGCAGCCACACATCGGACTTCACAGGCGCCGCGTCTTGCGCGAACGTCGCTCCGCTCGAGAGGAACACCAGAAACAGGGATGCAAACGCGCGGATTCTCATGAGGCTCCTGGGCACTCTTCATTTCCCACTCTACGCGGCAAGCCGTAACAAAAGTGAGTTCGATGAATCCTCTTTATCGAACTGGGAAACATCGTGAAGAGGAGGAACGATTCCGATCGCAGAAACTACTATTGCGAGATTTCGTGGAAGGACAGAATCTTGTAACTCGCGGTCGGCTGCGCCTTCTGGATCCAGCAATTGCTGTAGCGCATGCCTTCGCCACCCATAGCATCGAGGAACTGGACGCTTGCCCCTCCCAGATTCGAGCCTGCCAACACGTTGTTGTTCCCGTCGCGCGTTTTGGCAACAAGCACCGCACCATTGATTTGCATGTTCTGGCCGTTCTGTGAATTGTTGATTTTCCCTTGCCCGATCACCAGAATGATTCCATACCAATTCGTATCCGGATCGTAGCTAAACGTGCCGGTCACCAGGAGAAGTCCGTATCCATCGCTGTTCCAGTTGCTGATGTCCAGGTTTCCGTTTACCACCACCGTCAGCAGATTGCTGGAAGTCATTCCCAGTGGCGTCAAGTTAGCCCCGGTTGCGGTACCGAGATAAGGGGGGCTGCCGGACGGCGTGGGAGTTATCACCACATCGGCATTTTGAATGATGTTTTGTGCCAGTGCGTCGAACTGGCTTGGGGTTTGCAGGGTTAGGGGGAATAAGCCCCCTACATTCTCAACGTCTGGCGCGAAGTTCTGGCCGGTGTAGTTCGGCCGATAGCCAAATGGAATACCGGAAGTCACGTGGTTGATGTCGTTGTTGCTGTTGGTGAGAGTACCGATCGCGGCAAATTTCGATCCCGTAAGGTTACCCGAACAATCTTGGTCATTCCCCTTGATATTGTACGAAGAGTTGGATCCTGGCGCGTGGAAGGCCTCAATGTTACCCGGGCTGCTTGAAAGCGTCAGCGTGGCAGGAAACGGTGGCAGCGTAATAGGCACGGGCGCTGCCAGGTACTGCAAGATCTTCTGGCTGCCGTTGGGCAGGACCGCGAGGGACGTAATCTCCAGCACCTGCGATCCATTGCTCGAAGTGTTCAGGTTTGTACCATCGTAGTAAATCGGCGGGTTTGGATCCAGCGAGCCGTCAACAGGAGTGACGTCCAGGTTCAGAGACACTTCATTTACGGCGTTAATGCGCACCCACTTGAATGTCGGTCCCTGAATCCCGGCCACCGTGGATAGCGAAGCAGTGCTCGGTGACGGGTTCGGCGGGGCTGCCCCATACTCCGCCAAGTATTGCGTGTCCGCATACTGATTGGCTGGATCCCAGGGCGCTACCGTCTCGCCCGATACTGGATTGATGATGTATCTCGGGTTCGCCATCGCAAGCGTCGTGCCTGGGGAAGGCATGAAGCCCGCCGCCGTGTTTTTGAAGGAGTTTATATTTTTCGCCAACAACCGGCCGCGCCCTTCCTCCAGACCAGCGAGTGCTGCGTAATACACCGCTGTAGCGTTGCGATAGTTGCCGGCCAGCGCGGATTCCGTCCCCGAGGAAACGATTAACGCAATCGCTACTATGCTGATCAACAGCAATACGAAAATCGAAATGAGCAGGGCCACTCCCGCTTCCGATCGCCGTTCTCGCATTGTGCTTCTCGCTTTCACAAGATTTCACCCAGCCTCACTGGTTCGGATTGACGCGGCGGCCACGCCCGTTCAGCATTACCAGCCGCGGCAAGCCGCTTGCTGCATCGGGCAGCGGAGCCGCAACAACCAGGGTAACCGTGACATCGCGGATGTTCGCCGGTGAATTGTCGGTCAATGCGTTCGGACACGATGGCGCTGGAGATTGTGGTGTGGTCGGCGTGTCGCAGTAGTACGTGAAGATGGGCACGGCCCCTCCAGAGAACAGGTTTGGATACGCCGATTGACACGTGGGGAGTTGCGCGGGACACACGTTATTTACAACATTTAGGACGAACGGCACAAGGATTCCCGCGGCGGATGTATCGATCGCAGGGTCATCGTGATAATTCTTGTAGACCACGCCGCGAAAGAGCGTCGTGTTTTGCAACTGATAACGGATCCACTGTACGCAGTTGGGCGCGCAGGAAGTGTCTATCGGATTTGGATTCGTCTCCACTATGATGTCCCACTGGCTCGGTGTCGTGCAGCTTCCGCCCACTGTACAAGGATTCAAAGTCTGGTAGCCCGGGCTCCAGGCAAAAGGTGTGCTCGCAAACATATTTAGGAAACCGCCGTTGAACGTCGGCGGCGGATATCCTGAATCGTCGATGTCGCGCACGATTTGGTCCAATCCCAAGCGCGCTTCCTGAAAGGAAGTCAGCACCTGCGTATCGGTCTGGAAACGTTGTTGCGACGAACTCAGCAGCGTGAACGCCGCTCCCGTGATCACAAGAAAAATACCCAGCGCCACCAACAACTCGACGAGCGTAAACCCACGTTGCCCTGCAGTGCTGACCAGCCGTCTCATCGTCCCACCATGGTATCTAGCGTGACCGGCTGAAAGTATCCGTTGCCACCCTGCTGGCGTACCCCCAGGATGAATCGCTTGGCCGATATGCTCGACCCGTCCCCCGTGATAATCACCGCCCAGCGAACATCGAATACCGCATTGTTCGGATCGGTTGAATCCGAATACGTCAAGCTATAGTTGGGAACCGTCGCCGCCGCGAAATTAATGAGCGCCAGGTTATTGATGACCACGACCGGGCTGCCCTGAACCGTATTCGGACTGCCTGGATTCCCCAGGTTGCAAGTGTTTCCCAGCTGATCCGCAAACGATGTCGAAATCAGCGGCTGGTCCAGGAACTGATCCAGTTCGCGCTGCGCAAACACCAGCGCCGCGGAATCCGTACGGTTTCGATAATTCAGGAGGATGGAAGCCGGCACCAGCTGCGCAATCGCCACTAGTCCCACCAGCAGGATCACCGTGGCAAGCATCATCTCCAGAATGCTGAAGCCCTGATCCTTTCTCCGCGCGAATTGGAAAGAGAGCTTCATCATTGTCTTTGCCGCAGCGTCTCAGCTGACCTGTTGCCAGGGGCCGGCCGCCGGAGCGGTCCAGATCTGGATGTTCCCTGAGGGAACTAAAACCACGGCGCGATATCCGAACTCCGGATCCGTCGTGCTGCCTATGTAAAACACAAAGATGGTGCGGGAAACGCTCCCGCCAACGCGAATCGCGCCTCGGGCGTCGAACGCGATCGAACTGCCGCTGCTTGACATCGGGGTTAAGCTGGCCCCGCCCAATTTCGCACTGATGGCCGTTGGACTCGGCGCTACTCCCGACGGCAAGAGCCCGGCAAATCCCGCAATCACCTGTTGCCGCTCATTCGTATTGAATGTGCCGCTGCAGTTGGAGTCCGTCCCTATGATCCAACTGGATGCGGTTCCGGATTGCATCAGGAAACATACCTGCGTGTTCCGGCGAACCGCCTCAAAGCGCGTAAATTTCAGCGCGTCGGAAACGCGCGTGGCCGCATCGTTGAGTTGATAGGTTCGGAAGGAATACATGAGCGAAGGAATGGCAATGGCCGTCAGAATGAGCAGCACCGTCAGCGAAACGGCCAATTCGACCATGCTGAAGCCGCTGCTATTGCTTCGACGACGACCCGAGAATTTGCGACTCCGTCCCAACGCGGCTTCCCTTAGTCCTGCTCCCATCGAGCATCCAGCCTGCCCGCACGGCAAGCTTCGCATAGTGTTGCACTTGCAGGGCCGAGAGGAGCCCTGCGCAACTATCGCTAAAAGTAGGTACTTCTAGAGCCTACAAGTATACATTCTAAAACGCCAACCTGCTCATGGGTAAAAATGTGACGGAATGCCACATGAGAACAACAACCAACTCGGCAACCGTAAAAGTATTTATCGGTTAACATTTTTCGCCCATCGCGGTAGCTCGCCCCCCGTCGATGAGAATTCCTACGCAAATCCTATTGCAAGCGCAGACGCATTCCGGTGGGCGATCGCCTCGATAGAAATCATCGGATTGACGCCGGAAGCGGACGGAAATGAAGAGCTGTCCATCACATAGAGATTGCGGGCTTCCCAGGTTTGCCCATCGGGATTGGTCGCGGAAGATTTCGGCGAGCCCCCGAGCCGGGCGGTGCCCTGAATGTGGAAAGAAAAGAGCGCCAGGCGGCCCGCGTCCCACCCAGCGGAATCCATCGCTTCCGTGAACGTCTCGAACGAACCACTCCGTCCCGGTTCGTAGGCACACCACTTTGTATGCGGAGAAAAAATCAACCGCGCGCCGCCAGCCTCCAGGATGCGTGCTGCTCCAACGAACCCGCGCCGGAGGTGCGCGCGATCGAATCCCGAGAGCGCATAGTGAGCGACAGGATGGCCGTCCCGGCCGATCGTGACGCGGCCGCCGTCCCGGTCCCGCAGAAGAACTCCAATCGCCGAGGTATGGGAAAGCTTTTCTAACAACGACCGGTATTGTCGCGGATCGCGCCAGGGAAGAACCGCGACCGCAATAACCGGTTGCAGAGCGGTGGTTTCATACTTCACGCCATAACTTCCCGTAAGAAAACGGTGCTCATCGGAGTAGATGGCCTGCATCGTTCCTTCCCAGGGTCGAATCTCCTCCTCGAACACGCCGCAGACATTCGAAACCGGATGAAGGTGCAGATGATTCCCAATGTGCTCGTTGCGAAGTCCGGACCGCAGCAGAAGCGCAGGAGTATGGATCGAGCCGCATGCAACCACGACCGCTTTACAACGGATGTCGACGTCGTGGCCACTTTTCGAACGCGCTTCCACTCCGGTCGCAGCGCCAGCCTCGATTCGAACGCGCAGAGCGCGGGTCTCCACGACGAACCGCGCGCCATGCTTCTGCGCATCCGCGAGCCACGTTTTCGTCGTGGACTGTTTCGCGCCAATCGCGCAGCCATATCCGCAATACCCGCAAACTTTTCCCTGGTCGCACCCAACCACGTTCCGCGGCATGGCATCCACATGCCAGCCCAGTGCCCGCAACCCGCGTTCGAGAACTTTTTCACGCGCCGAAACGCGATTGTGATCCAAATTGACGTGCAACCGTTCGCAAACCGCATCGAGACTGCGAGTGTATTCTTCGCCGCTGAACCATGGCACGCCGGCCGTGGCCCACTCCGTTCGAATGTCATCCGGCGTTCGAAACGACGTGCAGTAATTGATGACCGTGCTGCCGCCGAAACACTCGCCTGCCAGCAGTCCGACGCCGTAATCCGCTGTCGCCGAGAAACCCGCTTCCGAATACATCCGCTGAAAAGCGCGGAACTCGGCGCCGTCAAAATCCGCATCATCGTAGTAGCCGCCGGCCTCCAGCACGATGACATCTTTTCCCGCCGCGGCGAGAACCGCAGCCGCGGTCCCGCCGCCCGCGCCGGAGCCAACCACGCAAACGTCGCAGGACAATTTCAGATCGCGATCGGGAACGGTGACGCGAAGAGGGCGCGGTTTCGAGACGTTCTGCGCATTCAGCGGACCCGGATACGCAAGCCGATCCCAAACGGCGCTGCGCGAACCGTCCGCGGCGGGCAGCATCACATAAAGAAATCCGATCGCCTTGCGAAGCGCCTGAAACGCGGCGCGGCGTCTGACCATTCCGCTGTCCGCCCACGAGTGCAGCACGCGAATCTGAACCTCATTCGAAAGCGCCGAAAAACTCTTCAGGCGTCCCACGGTCAGCAGACTGTGGAGTTTCGAATCCCACACATCGAGAAGCTGGAGAAACTGTGCGCGGTCGTTCGAACGTGGATTAAAATCCAACGCCCGGGAGATGGTCCCGGGAATGCCCAGTTCGAGCGCGGAAGGCCAGCCTTCCGCTTTCGGAAGAAATGTTTCGCAGATGGATTCCAGCGCGCGCTGCTGCCGGGAAGTGAGGTTCATGGAAGCGGGTCCAGCTTATCGCGGATTCGCTTATTTTCGTTCGGGCTCTTTTTGTTTTTTGGTTTGGCTTTTAGTTCTTGCTCTTTTTCAGGACGGCTTCGGAGCCGCCTTTTTGCAAAGACTCTTTGGAGAACAAAACATCGGGGAAACCGGGATTGAATTTGCAGGTGTCGTAGAAAAATTGAGCGGCGCGGCGGCCGTTATGTTCGCGAGAAACTTGCAGCGGGACCCACACGCTGTCTTTCAACTGGTAGTTCGTATAAATGGTGACGTCGTCGTTGAGCTGCTGGTTTTCTTCGTCCTTGGTAGTCACCACGCTGCGAATCAGAAAATGCGTCAAACGGTCCACGGCAAGGCGAAACTTGCGGTCGTCGGCATCGGTGATCTCGACCCATTGCACTTCCCGGCGATCCACGATGTCGTCGCCGCCGAAGCGAATGGCCAAGCCCGGCTCGTTGAGACGGAGGCGAAGCAAATTATCAATGTCGCGCTTGACGCCCTCCTCAAAAACGCTGATCGCGGTAACAGGAATTTCGCTGACGCCGCTGCGATCAAACGTCCAGCCGCGATCGCCGTTGTAAAGCGTGATGATGATGCCGCCGTGCGTAATGTCCAAGCCATCCAAACCGATGAGTGACTGGAGAATGGTATTCCGTCCCTTGGCGACATATTCGGTGCGGACTTTGTCCGGGAAGCGCCGGTCTTCGGTGAATTGGATATAACCCGTCACTTCGCCGCTGTGGCCGAAGAGCGCCCGGCGGCCATTGCATACGCTTTCGCGAACTTCGGTATAGCCGGGACCGCCGAATGCATTGATGAGGTCGTTGAGGATCTGCTTCCCTTTGGCGGCGCTCTGCTCCGGCATCATGGTGTCCGGATTCTGTGCAGCGGCTCTCGCAATAAACACCGCGCTGGCAAGCAGGGAAACCGCTACGAGATGGGTGAACTTTAACCGCACAAGATCGCGCCTCCATTTACATTGATGATCTCGCCGGTCATGAAGTTGGCCAGGTCCGAGGCGGCAAAGAGAATTGGGCCGGCAATTTCTTCGGCAGTGGCGGCGCGGCCCAGGGGAATCGAAGAAGCGGCCATTTTCTGGCCGGCCTTCGTCTCCAGCACGGGATTGGACATGTCCGTGGCGACCCAGCCGGGTGCCACGCAATTGACAAGAATATTGTGACGCGCGAGTTCGGTGGCGAGGCCTTTGGTGAGGCTGATGATGCCGCCTTTCGACGCGCCGTAGTGCGTGTGGAAGGATTCGCCACGCTGGCCCGCGGTGGAGCTGATGGGGATAATTTTTCCGGACTTCTGCTTGATCATCTGCGGAACGGTGAAATGGATGATCGAGTAGATGCTTTTCAGATTGATGCGAATCATGTCGTCCCACTGCTTTTCGGTCATCTTCTCGATCGGCGAATCGTCCTGGTTCCACACGCCGGCGTTGGCGACGAGAATGTCCAGCCGGCCGAGGCGAGCGATGGTGTGTTCGACGAGTTTCTGATTGTCGGCGTGTTTGCCGACATCGGCTTTGAACGCTTCCACGCGAGTGCCGTGTTTGCCGGCTTCCTGCTGGACCTGCGCTGCGGCATCTTTGGACTTGACGTAGTTGAAGACCACGTCGGCGCCGGCCTGCGCGAATAATTTAACGGCCGCCGCGCCGATGCCGCGGGAACCGCCGGTGATGAGTGCCGCCTTGCCTGCGAGCGAAATCATGAAACCCCCGAAAGTAGAAAATCGAAAATAGAAACCTCAACACTCTTCCCTGCCGCTTCAGTTTCCTAGGCGAAAAGAGATTCTCCTCGCAAACTTCGCGCGGAGAGGAAGCGGTCCTCGCTTCGCTCGGAATGACAGGGTCCTGGCCCTCGCGCTAAGTTCAGCGGTGTGCGATAGCCTCACGGGCGCTGCGTGCGGCGCCAACGAAATCGGCGAAGAGCTTTTGGGACAATGCGTCGCCGAGACGCTCCGGGTGCCACTGGACGCCTACAACCCAGTTTGGACCGCCGGTCCATTCTACGGCTTCAATCGTGCCATCCGTCGCATGCGCGGCCACGCGAAGATTTTCGCCGGGCTCATCAATTGCCTGGTGATGGCTGCTGTTGATGGTGGCCGCTTGCGAGCCATTCAATTTGGCGAGGCGGCTCTCCGGCTCGAATTGCGCTTCGTGCTCGATATCGCCTTTGACGGATCCTGGAGGCAGATCGGTGGTGCCGTGCGGTCCGGACGCGGGCTTCTCCGCGTGGATGTCCTGGACCAGAGTGCCGTGGAAGTGGACGTTGAGAATCTGGCAGCCGTAGCAAATAGCCAGCACGGGCTTTGAGGAACTGAGCGCATGGAGAAGGATCGCGGTGTCCGTATTGTCGCGATTGGGGTCCAAGTTCACGGTTTTGGCGTGCTTGGGTGCGCCGTAGCGAGCCGGATCGACGTCCGCCGGACTGCCGGGAAGGACGAAGGCGTCCAAGTCCTGTAGTTGCCTCGCAAGCTCTACGGGCGATTGCTGGAGCGAGACTTCCACGGGGTCCGCTCCGGCTCTGCGGACGGCTTGGAAGTAGAGGTCGAGCTTGTCCCGGATGCCGTCGCGTTGTTCCTGGGTAGTGCGCCAGGGAATGCCGACACGTGGCCGGGAGCCGTTTCTCAGTTGGGTGTCAGTGGGGGACATGGAACACCAAATCGTAGCATCCGCGCGAGAGTGCGGCAACCGAAGGAAAAGTAGTCAGTGTTAGCCCACCCGTCAACGGTTACTCGGAGTGGAGGGCTTCGATGACGTCGATGCGGGCGGCGCGGGCGGCGGGGACGGAGGAAGCGACGACGGCGGCGGCCAGCAGGACGAAGGCGGAGAGGATTATGGGGAAGGCGCCGGGCATCTTCATGTCCGGGAAATAGCTGGCGGCCAAACGCGCGGCTACGAAGCCGAAGGCGGCGCCGGCGAGGACGCCGACTCCAGCCATCAGGGCGCCTTCGGTGATGACACCTTTCAACAGATGCTGGGGCTGCGAGCCAAGCGCCAGGCGGATGCCGAATTCGCGCGTGCGCGAGCTGACGGAGAACGCGAGGACGGCCGCGACGCCAACCAATGCGATCACCAACGCGACAGCCGCGAACACGCCGAAGACCAGGGAGTTCAAACGGTCCGGCGTAAGCACTTCGGCGCGGACGTCCTCGAGAGTGGCGGCATGCTCAACGGGCTGTTCGGCGGACATGCTACGGATAATGCGCGTGACGGGCGTGACGAGGGAATACGGATTTGCAGTGGTGTGGATGAAAAGGCGGCCGCCAAAGATGGGACCTTCTTCAAAGGGGGTATAGATCGTGACGATCGGTTCAGGAACGACGTGTTGGTCGTCAATATCGGCGGTGACCCCGATGATACGGTGGGGCGCGGCGTTAATCCCGGGAGCGAATTGCAGAACGGGATCCGTCCAATAAACATGGCGGTCGAGGGCATCCTGATTGGGGAACATGCGCTTTGCGAGAGTTTCACTTACGATAGCGACGGGCTCTTTATTCTGGGCGTCGAGCGCGTTGAAGTCACGGCCTGCGATGATGGGAACGCCGAGCGCGGCAAAGAATCCGGGAGAGATGACGCGCACCTGCGCGCGAGGGTCCTCTCCGGGAACATGAACATGACCGTCGGCGGAGAATTGGAGGCCGAAACCGGAGCTACCAACATCGCGCCAGGGAACCGACAGGCCGAAGGCGGTCCTGTTCACGCCGGGCAGCGCATCCACGCGACGAATTGTTTCCTTGTAGAAATCGACCACTTGCTGAGGCGTTTTTCCGTGGGCCATCGCGGGAACGTTGATGGTGAGGACGTGGCGCATATCGAGGCCGGTCTGCGCGGTTTGCAGCGCGATCAGCGTAGTGATCAACATGCTTGCGCCCGCGAGCAACACGAAAGATGCGGCGATTTGTGTCACCGCGAAGATGCGCTGGCGGCGGCTGGTGCTGCCGGTGACGCGCAGGCTGCCGCTCGAAAGGTTAAGCCCATTGGACCTGTCGGCTGAAGGCAGGCGCGGGACAAACGCTAAAATCACGGAAGCGAAGATGGCCAGCGCCCCTCCCACCCACAGCAGGCTGGAATCCACCGTCAAATCAAGCGCGCGGACCGAAAAACGCGACGCGTAGCGGGCCAGGATGGCCACCATCGGCTGCGCGCTCATGATCCCAAGCGCGGCGCCGGCGGTGCAGAGCAGAAGGCTTTCAGCCAGCAACATGCGGCGCAGCGCGCCTGTGCTTGCGCCGAGCGCCGCACGGATCGACAGTTCGCCTTCGCGGCGGACGGTGCGTGTGAGAATCAGGTTGGCCACGTTGGAACAGGCGATGATGAAAACCAGCCCTGACGCAGCGAGCAAAACCAGCAAGACGGTGCGGGCGCCCGAGGTGATCTGGTCGCGAAGCAGCTTGGCGCTGATCTGGTAGTCCCCTTTGTGTGGATAGGCTTCTGCATGTGCTTTGGTCATGGCCCCGTAGACGGAGCGCAACTCGGCGCGCGCTTGATCGAGGGTGACACCGGGAGCGAGACGGCCAAAAAGCTCGGTCATGCGATGGACGCGGCCGGTAACCATGGTTGCGGAGAGGTGGTGCGGGCTGGTCACGATGTTGGCGATGATTTCGGTCTCTTGCGGATAAGGAATGGAGGGTTCGAGGACGCCGATGACGGTGGCAGACCGCTCGCCCATAAGCCCACTATCGAGCCGCAGGGTTTTGCCGAGAACGGAAGGATCCTTGCCGAATGTGGTGGTCCAGAAACGATAGGTGAGAACGACGACGCCCGGAGCTTTGGGACCGTCGTCCTGTGGTCCGACGAGACGGCCGAGGACCGGATGGAGGCCCATGACTTCGAAGAAGGTGCCGCTAACGACGCCGGCCTGGACGACGCGAGGCTCGCCGAGGCCGATCATGGTGAATTCGGTGGCCGAGAAATCGCCGAAGGCGCTAACGGTTCTAACGCTAGCGCTCAAATCCTGGATTTCGGGGACGGAGAACGCGGTGTTCTCGTCGCCGGTGCCCGGGGCGCTCTGGCGGATGTAGATCAGGCGATCCTCGTCGCGATTGACGAGGGGCTTGAGGAGCACGCCGCGGACTAGCGTGAAGATGGCGGCGTTGGCACCGATGCCGAGGGCGAGGGTGAGGACGACGGTGATCGTAAGCCCTTGCGTACGCAGGAGGGAGTGGAACGCAACTTTTAGATCGCGAAAGAATGACATGTTCGTGACCTCACTTTAGCTATGGGTAAGGCACTGCACGCGCCAATGCTAAGCACCGGATTATAAATCACTTACTGGGGGATATGTTCCATTGAGATGTTCGGTTTCAGGATGACTCTGTCGCGGATTCGGACACCTGGGACTGGCAGAGGAAGGAAAACGCACGGGTCTAAAGACCCGCCACTACTAGGCGCGGAGGGGCGTGCTTGGGGCTAGGGCGGCGTCGAGGCAGAAATCGGGGTGGTGGAAGAAGGCGGGGAGTTCGGAGAGGCGGAGAGCGAGGCGTTCGGGGGAGGCGGCGCGGAGGGTGACGTGGCCGAGTTTGCGGCCGGGGCGGGGAGATTTGCCGTAAAGATGGAGATGGGTGTCGGGGACGGCGAGGACTTCGGCGGAATCGGGGACGTTGCCGATGAGATTTAGCATGGCGCAGTAGCCGGCAGGGCCTGTGGAGCCGAGAGGGAGGCCGAGGACGGCGCGGAGGTGGTTTTCGAACTGGCTGGTGACTGCGCCTTCGATGGTCCAGTGGCCGGAATTGTGGACGCGCGGGGCCATTTCGTTGGCGAGGAGTCGGCCGCCGGATTCGAAGAATTCGATGGCGAGGACACCGACGTATTTTAGGGATTCGAGGATGCGACGGGCGGCGTCTTCGGCAGCGCGCTGGATGGGCGGCTCGAGGCGAGGCGCGGGGGCGAGGGAGAGGCGCAGGATGCCGCCTCGATGATGATTCTCGACGAGTGGGTAAAAAGCGATTTCGCCGGTGCGGGAACGGACGGCGAGGACGGAGAGTTCGCGCGCGAAGGAAACAAGGCGTTCGAGAATCAGAGGCGCGGCGGGGAGTTCGGATTTTGCCTTCGCGACGTCTTCCGCGGTGCGGAGAATCCACTGGCCCTTGCCGTCGTAGCCCATGCGACAGGTTTTTAGGACAGCGGGAAGGCCGATGTGTTTCACGGCTTGGTCGAGGTCGTTTGGTTTCAGGACCGGAGCGAATTCGGTGGTGGCGATGGAAAGCTTTTGAAATAAATGTTTCTCGTTGAGGCGATCCTGGGCGGCTTCGAGGGCGGCCGGAGGAGGATAGACGGGGACGCGCTCGGCGAGAAAGTTGGCGGCTTCGACGGGAACGTTTTCAAATTCGTAGGTGACGAGTTCGAGGCCGCTGGCGAATTTTTCGAGCGCGGCTTGATCCGTGTATTCCGCGGTGACGCGCTGGGCGATGCGGCCTACGGGAGCTTCGGGCGAAGGATCGAGAAAGCGGAAGTGCAGGCCGAGCGGATAGCCGGCGAGGGCGAGCATGTAGCCGAGCTGTCCGCCGCCGAGAATGCCGATGGTCACTTGGTCTTTCCCTTCTTGCTGGGCGTGGCGGATACGGAGGGATCGGGATTCGCGCGAACGCGGCCGGTCTGCTCGGTGCGGAACTTTCTGGAGGCTTCGCGGATGGCAGGATACTTGGCGCCGAGAATGGCGGCGGCGAGAAGGGCGGCGTTGACCGCGCCGGAACGGCCGATGGCGAGCGTGCCGACGGGAATGCCGCCGGGCATTTGCGCGATGGAGAGGAGCGAATCGAGGCCTTTTAGAGTTTTTGATTCGACGGGAACGCCGAGGACGGGGAGAACGGTTTTTGCGGCGGTCATGCCGGGGAGATGAGCGGCGCCGCCGGCACCGGCGATGATGACTTCGATACCGCGCTTTTCGGCGGTGGAGGCATATTCGAAGAGCAGATCGGGGGTGCGGTGGGCGGAAACGACGCGCGTTTCATGTGGAACATGGAGGTCGGTCAGCATTTGGGAGGCGAATTTCATGGTGTCCCAGTCGGAGCCGGAGCCCATGATGATGCCGACGAGAGGTTTGGCCGGAGATGGTTTGTGTTTTGATTTGGCAGTCATGGTGATTCTTCGACCGTAGGGCACGATATATCGTGCCCCTACTGGGAGACAAGTCCTGGTGTTTCGGCGGCAATCATCGGGCGTGAACCTGAGCCCGGTTTTTCCAATAGTGGCGGAGCTGGCCGACTAGATAGAGAGAGCCGGTGATGAAGATGGCGTCATCGGGGGCGGCTTTCGACAAGGCGTAGTCGAGGGCCCGTTCGGCTTCGGGGATCACGGAGAAGCGGGCGGCGTGGTGGCCAGTGATTTCGGCGAGTTGCGCGGGGGAGACGGCGCGCGGGGTACGCGGCGCGGTGAGGATGACTTCTTCGGCGCGGGGGAAGAGGAGGCCGGCGACTTCGTCCACGGCTTTGTCGCGAAGGGCGGCGAAGAGGAGCCAGATTTTGCGGCCGGCGAAATTTTGTTCGAGAAATGCGGCGAGTTCGAATGCGGCGGAGGGATTGTGTGCGCCGTCGAGGTAGACGTCGGGATGGGATTGCAATTTTTCGAGACGGCCGGGCCAGATGGTGTTTGCGATGCCTTCGGCGATGGCGTCGGCGGGGATTCGGTAGCCGCGCGTTTGGAGGACGCGCGCGGCGGCGACGGCGTTTTGCGCGTTTTGCAATTGGAAGCGGCCGGGAAGGCTGGGTTTTATCTCGAGGGAGTGATCGGGGCCGGCTTCGATGACGGGGCAGCTAAGTTCCTGGGCGCGCGCGAGAATTACTTCGCGGGCTTCGGGGCGTTGCTCGGCGAGGACGAGGGGGACTTCGTGCTTCAGGATTCCGGCTTTCTCGCGGGCGATTTCGCGCAGGGAGTGGCCGAGGAAATTTTCGTGATCGAAATCGATGCGGGTAATGATGGTGACGACGGGGGAAAGAATATTGGTGGCGTCGAGGCGGCCGCCGAGGCCTACTTCGAAGACGGCGAAATCGACGCGTTCGCGAGCGAAATATTCGAAGGCCATGGCGGTGACGCATTCGAAATAGGTGGGATGCGCGCGGAGTTTTCCTGCGGCGAGAAGTTCTTCGATGACGTTGCGGATGCGCGTGAAGGTTTCCGCGAAGGCTTCGTCGGTGATTTCGACGCCGTTGACGCGGATGCGTTCGTTGATTTTTTCGAGATGCGGGGAAGTATTCAGGCCCGTGCGAAAGCCGGCGCGGCGAAGGACGGATTCAAGGAACGCGGCGGTGGAACCTTTGCCATTGGTGCCAGCGATGTGGCCGCTCGGATACGCGCGATCGGGGCGGCCGAGGCGTTCGGCGAGGATGAAAATATTTTCGAGATCGAATTTTGCCGCGGCGGCTTGCGTAGGCGCGGCTAATTCGCGGCCGAGAGAAAGGAGGTAGCGGACCGAGGCGTCGTAGTTCATCGAAGAGATCCCGCCCGGAGGAGGACAGCAAGAGCGGCCCGCCTCAGAAGGCAGGCCCTACGCAGCCCGGGAGAATCGAGAATTGCTGGCGCGTTCATAGCTTTCTGCGGGCTCAGGTGAGGAGAAGATCGAGGGAGTTGCTGATGAAAGCTTTGAGGTCTTTGCGGTGGACGATGGCATCGAGGAAGCCGTGTTCGAGGAGAAATTCGGAGCGCTGAAATCCTTCGGGGAGCTTCACGCGGATGGTTTGCTCGATGACGCGCGGGCCGGCGAAGCCGATGAGCGCGCCGGGCTCGCCGATATTGAGATCGCCGAGCATGGCGAAGCTGGCGGTGACGCCGCCGGTGGTGGGATCGGTGAGAACAGAGATGTACGGTAGTTTTTCGTCGTCGAGCTTGGCGAGGGCGGCGGAAACTTTAGCGAGCTGCATAAGACTGACGGCGCCTTCCATCATGCGGGCGCCCGCGGAGCAGGAGATGGCGATGAACGGCTGGCGAGTCTCGATGGCGAGCTCGATGCCGCGCGTGACCTTTTCGCCGACCACCGCTCCCATCGAGCCGGCAATGAAGCCAAATTCCATGGAGCAGATCACCACGGGGCGGCCGTTGAGCTGGCCCTCGGCGGTGATGACCGCGTCGTTCATGCCGAGTTTTTTCTTGGCTTCCTTGAGGCGCGTGGCGTAGGGCTTGGTGTCCACGAACTTGAGCGGGTCGGTGGAGGTCATGCCGGCGTCGTGCTCGGTCCAGCGGCCGTCGAGGAGCATTTCCAGGCGCTGCTTGGCGTTCATTTTGAAATGGAACTGGCATTTGGGGCAGACGAAAAGGTTCTCTTCGAGGTCCTTGCGGAAGACGATGGTGTTGCAGGACTCGCACTTGACCCACAGGCCTTCGGTGCGCACGCGGCGCTCCTCGGGCGGGGTAGCTTGCTCGATCGGTTTTTTTTCGCGCTTGAACCAGGCCATGGAAGAAAGTTGTCAGTTCTCAGTTATTAGTTTTCAGTTGAAAGACAAAGACATTTGATTGCCGGGCTTGCTTCTTCGAATCTTGCCACCATGCAACCTTGACCGCCACTCGCGATGTTGGGGCCACTAATAGTCGATCCCCCGTTGAGCCAGTATACCCTTGGTGTAGGGGTGTTTCACCTCGCGCATCTCGGTGACGAGGTCGGCGAGCTCGACGAGCTTGGGATGGGCGTTGCGGCCGGTGCAGATGACGTGGACGCGCTCGGGGCGGTTTTTGAGGGCCTCGACCACTTCGTCGGCGTCGAGCATCTTGTAGCTGATGGTGTAGTTGATCTCGTCGAGGACGACGAGGTCGTATTTTCCGCCGTAGATGGCGTCGCGGCCGGCTTGCCAGCATTCCTGAGCCAGCTTGATGTCTTCGGGATCGGTTTCGGCGGCGCCGATTTTGACGAAGCCGCGGCCCATGGGGCGGATTTCAAATTTGTCGTCGCCGAGCATTTTGGCGGCGTCGAGTTCGCCGTAATGCCAAGAGCCCTTGATGAATTGAACCATCAGCACGCGCAAGCCCTGGCCGACCGCGCGAAATGCCGTGCCCAGGGCGCAGGTGGTCTTGCCCTTGCCCGGGCCGGTGTAAACGATGAGCAGTCCTTTTTCTTCGGGCATTGTGATTGGCCGCTGTGAAAAATTACGAGGCGCAGCGAAAACAATAGAGTTTGAGGAGTCGTCTGTAAAAGGTCAAGTTTGTGTGCTAGACGGTAGTGAATCAGTTTCCGGTTAGGCGACTTATCAGCCATCTTCGATAGTCCAGTTTCCTTCGTGTATAGTTCACTGGGTTGAGCTGATCCACGCAAAGCATGGCAGCGAACTTACATGACTTCAAACAAGAGAGACTTCGAAACCGCAAGAACACGAAAGTTCAGGGAAAGCCAGTTGTGCGCAGAGGATGAACGCACGATCGGGCATATCGAGGAATTTGGCTGTTCTGTCGTAAGCGTGAAGCGGACGAACTACGGCCTGGGATGGTCATACACCATCGGCATTTTCGACACTTGCGCCAAACCCGAACTTATTACCGTCGGGCTGCTTCCAGAAACCGCACACTTCGCCTTGAACGAAGCCGCGAAATTGATCCGCGCCGGTGCTGATCTCACAATCGGGCGACACCGTGACCTCGTGGGTAAAGTCGAATGCGAGTTCCGTCCTGTTGATCCAAAGTGGATAACACAGCTGATGGGCTGGGCGAGTTGGTACTACGATGGCGCTGACTTCCCTGTGCTTCAAGCTGTGTATCCCGACCTCGAGAATCGTTTCCCGGAGGACCGAGAGTTTGACAAAGGGTTTGAGCAGCCGTTGATGCAGCCCGCTGCTCCCATGACCAGAGTCGAAAGCGATTTTTGGGCCTCAACCGATCCGAAAAGCAGTCTTTTCAACTGGAAATTCTCAGATCCTCCGCACACGGGAGTCTATCTCTCCCAAGCGGTTCACAACGGGACCGAGCCAATCACATACGTCTCACGCGATGCTGAAGATGGGGCGTGGCAGTTTCTTGGTAACAGCATGGCAGACGGAGGTGGCCCCGTGCTCTCCTGTTTTCACCATCCGGTCGACTCCGACCCTGGCCTGGCTGAATTAGCCGACCTGCAGCTTGGCTGGTACGCCAAACGCTCCAAGGTTGGAGAGCCGTGGGTTCGAAAAAAGTACGGGTCAAACGATGAGTCTGAATAGACGACCACCGCGACAGCAGCAGCGGCACAAGCCTGATTAACGCGGTGCATTCGACAAGTCGATGCAACACCATCTGATGTAAGTCTGCTGTGTAAAGGTGGTGTTGGCATGAGACCAGGACAACGATTTGGGCTTTCTGCGATCGATAAGCGTGACG
>JABCZG010000017.1 GCA_013289835.1 Acidobacteriota bacterium
CATCATTTTTCTGAGATGGGTCACAGGGACCTCCTTGTGACCCAAAATTTATCTCAACCATCGAGCAACACTGCTCCGTTCACTTCACGCGCAGCGTCCGCCGCCGGGCGGCTTCGTTCTCACGAGCAAACCGGAACTAATCCTCAAGTCCTGGTTAACGCGGGAACCCGGGATAAGTGCCCCAAAACATCTCTTCTAGGCAGCGATGTCCACACTTCTCACCCCGATAGAACCAGCTATTTGCGGCGCACGGGGAAATTCGTCACCTCCCGTAAACCAACACGTGAAATGTTCCTTGAATCGCCGAGCGCTGAGGATGCGGCCGATCTGCCGTGGGGGCCGAAGCCGGAGCAAAGTCCGCTGTGTCCAAGAACAGGTTATGGGTCTTGGTGTCCAGGCCCATGGTTTTGGCTCCGTATTCGGTCTTGATAGTTTCGCCTTCGCTGAATTTGTCGGGAGAGTCTTCGTGGAATACGTGGACCATGTCCTCGCGCGTAGACACGAAGATCAGCCCCGTTTCCGGATCGTAGGCGGCGGCATCCGCGCCAGCCGAGATAGGGAATGACTGAAGTACTTTTCCGCTGTCAGAGTCGAGCACAACGAACATCTGGGGATTGCGGCCAGCGCTGAAGAGTCGGTGGTGCTTAACGTCCATGGCGAGAGCTGTGGGTGCTCCAGCGGGAGCGAGCGGCCAACGCGATTTAATCTTTAGCGAGCCGGTATCAATGGCGACAAGTTCGCTCTTGTCTTCCAGATTGACGTAGACCGTTCCGTTGCCATCGGCGACGGCAAACTCGGGGCCGCCGCCAAGATCGATGGTCCCCACCACGCTCCCGCTCTTGGCATCAATCACCGTCGCATTGTGAGGATCGCCATCCATAACGAAGACGCGCTTCGAGAAGGGATCGTAACTCACGCAGTCTGCGTCCTTGTCGGCCTTGGCTTCGCCGATCGCCTTGAGGGTCTGCAAATCAAAAATGACCACCTTCCCCTCAGCGCCGTCACTGATGAATCCGCGGCCAAATTCGCTTGCCACGGCAACCCCGTGGTCTTGCTTCAAACCCGTGATGTTGGTAATCAGGGCGCCGTTGTCGGCGTCGATGACCTTGATTTCCGTGCCATGGGAAAGGTAGACGCGGCGAGCGCCAGAATCGACAGTGATGTAGTCGAAGTACTCGCGTGTGCTCCCCTCGGCCGCGCCGAAGCTGTATTTTTTGAGCAGGTGATAGCTGTTCGTGGCCGCCATCAAGAGCGAGCAAGTACCCAGCAGGATCACAAGTGCGCCACTTGCAAGACGTCCGAGACTATAAGACTTCATGCGAAACCTCCCTTGCGATGGAAGCCAATCCATGAACCCTATTGCCATCGTACCCTTTCGTTTGAGACAGCTTGGCTTCCGTCTCCGAAAGAAGCTATCTCAGCGAGCCTAAACGGAGGATAAATTACCAGAACTCCCTGACGGCCATCTCGGTTCGATCGGAGGTCAGATCAACCGAAGCCATTTGTCCGGTAAGCGGCTTATCGGGACTTAGCGGGATACCCAGAGAATAAGTTCTGCAGTATGCTGTCCGGCGAAGCAAACCGCCCTGGTTGGCGGGCCGCGTAATTGATTCAGGGATAACCGGGAGCTGAGCGTGACAACACGGCGAGAAGTTTTGAAGTATGTGGGGCTGGGAATGGGTGCGGCGGCGGCTTCAGCGTTAGGAGCGACGGTAAACGCCAAGGTCGAAGCGAATGATGCGCAGGCGCCGGCGAAGCCCGCGCAAACAGAAGTCACCGACAAGAGCGGCAAGCGACTGGCGGCGGGGGCGGAGATTGCCTGGACGAAAGTTGCGAAAAAGACCGCGCCAGCGGACATAACGGTGGACCCCACGAAACCGGCGCAGACGATCTTGGGATTTGGCGCGGCGTTTACCGATGCTGCGTGCTTCACGCTCTCGCGCCTGGGCGACAACGATCGCGCGAACCTCCTGCGCACGATGTTCGGGCAGGATCAGCATGCCCTGAGCATGGGGCGCATTCCGATTGGCGCGAGCGATTACAGCACCGCGGCATACAGCTACGACGACGGCGCGGCCGATCCGGAGCTGAAGCGCTTCAGCATCGACCACGACCGCGATTACATTTTGCCCACCCTGCGCGCCGCGCTCAGCGCGAATCCGGATCTATTTTTGTTCGGCTCGCCGTGGAGTCCTCCTGGATGGATGAAGTACAGCAACTCGATGTTGGGCGGAAACATCCGGCCGGAAAATATTCCCACGTACGCGCGCTACCTTCAGAAATTCGTGGAGGCCTATGCGGCGGCGGGCGTGAACGTGCGCGCCGTGACGCCCCAAAACGAGATCGATGCCGACCAAGGCGGCCGAATGCCCGCGTGTCCGTGGCCGCAAGAGGACGAGGAGCGCCTGGTGGTGGCGCTCGGCCCTTTGCTCGAAGCGAGCGGCACGAAAATCTGGATGCTCGACCACAATTACAGTTTGTGGGGCCGCGTGCTGGATCAACTCTCCAATCCCCGCTTCAAAAAATACGTGAACACTGTGGCTTGGCACGGGTACCTGGGAAGCCCGGAGATGATGGGTAACGTGAAGCAGGGATTTCCGGACGTGGAAATGCACTGGACCGAAGGCGGAGACGACTACAAGTTCCCGGACTATTGGACGAGCTGGTGCAAGTGGGGCGCGACGTTCAGCGGCATTCTGGCCAACGGGCCACAGAGCATCACTACTTGGAATCTGGCTCTCGATGAGCGCGGACGGCCCAACATCGGTCCGTTCGATTGCGGCGGGCTGGTGCAGATTCATTCAGAAACAAAAGAAATCAGGCAGGCGGGCTTGTATTGGGCGTTGGTACACTTCGCCCGGGCGTTTCGCCGCGGAACTGTGATTGTTGCTTCGCACGACGCGAACGGCGACGCACCGGCAGTGAGCGGGGTACTGTACGTCCCGCCGGGACCCTTAGCAAGTGGGACGGGAATCCCCTATAGCTCCGCGACTTCGCGCGTGTTTCACACCGCCGCCAAAAATCCCGACGGCTCGATGGTGCTGGTGCTCACGAATCCGGGTGATGCCAGGGAGGTGACCGTCGCCTGCGGCGGCCAAACTTCCAAAATAGCGCTGACCGCGGATTCCCTCACCACCCTGCGGTGGAGCTGAATCTATCTGCCGGCGGGCTAATCAGACGCAGGCGAAAATGTTGTGATATACAATTCTCTTAGTCACATCCATGCTTCGTAGCGACCCCTCACAAGTGTTTCTCTTCAAATCTTGGCCCTTAATTGTCTTCGTCGGCCTTACGGTCGTTTTCTGGAAGATACGATTCAAATGGGCAGGATTGTTTGTTCTCGTCTTTGTTTTTCTCTTGTCCATGTTTCGCGCATCGCTAGCGGTAATTGAAATTCCTGACGGCACCATTCGCTATCGGCGCGTATTCAAATGGAGAGAGCTACCGTACGCGGAGATTGTCAGCTGCGATGTCTCCCGTGCGGGTGTGGGGATTGGTTACATCCGCCTCAAGTATTTTTTGTGGCCATGGGGAAAGCTGTATTTCATCTTGGACGAGCACATGGGACGCGGAAGGTTGCCACTTCTGGATTTCATTCAAGAACGCATTGGCAAATAAAACGCCAAGGCGGGTGCACTTCAGCCTAATGTCGCATCGACCTATTGAATCCACAGCGTTACTCAGGAGTGGACTCTCGCTTGATCGTGAAAGTAATCCTTCAGCGGCCCAACTGTATTAACATGCGCTCGCACTTGCTGTTCTCAATAGTTCTTTGTGGCAAGAGGACAAACGTAAGGAGAACGATTATGAAGTGCAAACTGGCGGGAGCGGCGGGATTGGCTGGGGCGTTTGTTGCGGGCATGGTGGTGGCGACGGCGTTGGGTGGGGGGATGGGAGCGGCGGGAGCGAAGACGCTGGGGGCGGCGGCGCAGGGGCAGCAAGTTACCGTGCAAAGGGTCATCAGCCCGACGGTGACGGACGAGGACATTGCTTTGCTGCGGCAAGACCTACGGGCAAGGAAAATGCAAGTGATTGGGCAGAATTTGTCGCTGTCGGATACGGAGGGGCAGAAGTTCTGGCCGATCTACAACCATTACGTGAAGGACTTGCAAGGAGTGAACGACCAGAAGTATGCGCTGTTGAAGCAGTACGCGGAGATGTGGGAAACGATGTCAGACCAAGATGCACTGATTTATGTGCGAAACTGGCTGGAGGCGGACGGGCAGGCGCAAGCGCTGCGCTTGAAGTATGTGCCGGTGGTAAGCCAGGTATTGCCGGGAAGGAAGGCGGCGACGTTTTTTCAGCTGGACCGACGGCTGAACATGATCATCGATCTGCAATTGTTTTCGCAGATTCCGTTGGCGCATGTGAAGGAGTAGGCCAGTTTCCCTTCCTGCGATCGAGGACTGGGGCTGTCATGAATAAGGAATACACCAACGAAGTGAATAGCGGTCTAAAGATGCAAAGGTGGACCCCTTTCACGATTTGGAGATGGACCTCTCTCTTTCTTGTATCATACGGGGCTGGCCACGCGGTTTTGGTTGTAATTGCTGGGCAAGCTCTCAAACTTCAAACCCGGAGCTTGTTGATTCCTTACCTGCTACTACTTTGTTGCGGGTTCATCGGTGGGTCTCTCATTTACTGGGCACGTCAGTCATACGAGCGGCCCAGAACCGGCGCAATTAAGTTCGCTTTGGCGATTTTTCTCTTCATGAACCTGTATATGGGCCTGCTGTTACTCAGCGCAGTGAAGTCAGACATCCTCTCAGGTAGCAACGCCCTGAACGGGTACGCCCCATACATTTTGTCCGCGTCGGTGCTTGGGTCCCTGGTGGTATATGTGATGGCGCGTCGTCGGCTCGAGGCCATCAACCAATCCGCTACGGAAAACGGGGAAAAACGGGGGACAGATGGCGGGTGGCAAAGACGATAAATGCGCTAAAGCCATCGACGCCCGGAAACAGTGACCGCGGAGGAAGACGCTTATGAATCTTCTGAATCTCAGATACTTGACCGTTTTTGTTCTGCTGCTCGCGCTCCTCCCAACACAGAGAGCTGAGCAAGGAAGTCCCGCGTCCGAAAAAGACGGAACACTTGCTGTTCTTGTGACCTGGGGAGACGACTATAATACGCCAGCCACCGATGTGTACGTGGAAGCGCACGGTTTCGTGCGCAAACACAATTCCGAGAAGTCCTTTGTTCTCCAGCGGGCGACCGCCGGACGCTATGAAGGTTCACTCCCACCGGGAGTCTATGATGTGTTCGTAAGCGAGGGCACGTCAGAACCGCGATGCAGGCGTATTCGCATCCGCGAAAGTTTGCCCAGCACTTGGACCTTGAAGCTCGAGATAGACGAGGTGTACACGCAGAAGTGAGAGACCGTTAACCCCGCCTCCGCAACCATTCAATCCTCAATTCTCCCCATTCCCTGCATTTCACTTAGCCTGTCGTCACTCCCATGCTATCCTCTCCCGTGTACGCCGAACTCAATCCCCGCCAGCCCGTCTCTCCCGCGCGCTCAAGCTCCATTTCGTTCCGCCGTTCCCAACGTTCTAACGTTCAAACGTTCCAATGTTCAAACGTCCTTTCGATTCATCCCCTTTGTTTTCAAACTCTTCCGCACTCTTTTCCGCAATGGACGACACCTATCTCTTTTCCTTTCAATCGTTTCCACACTCTTTCCATCGTGATGGGGGGGGGTACCCTTGCCTTCAAAAATCTAAACCATCACTTTAACCTTTCGTCTTCGCTCCAAGCGGCACCATTCCACCAAAATTATCTCCGCCCTTTCGCTTCAACCACTTACAAATTGCCCATTTTCTATCCCCTTTGTTTTGACATTCATCCATGTAATGGGGGGTGGGTGGGGGTAGCGCCCGCAAATTCCCCAAGAAGAACTTGGACTGTCTCCGTATCTCCATGGAAACAAGGGACAAGCGATCGTTTTCACGCAGTGACGGCCGGAAATTTTGGAGGAAGGCTAAGCTGGAACGACACGAAGGGTTTGGCGCGGACTACCGGGTCCAGTTCAATGATTCCCGTGGGGAATCAAGAGGCTTGCCGGCAACGGAGGAGTCCGATCCAGTAGCCCGCATAGTAGAGGAGAGCATGTTTCATGCCAGGGACGGCGCGCTAGGACAGGAATTAAGCCCTCGCGTAAGTCTAAGATGCAAAGGCAGATGCGTCAGAAACCGAGAGGCAGCCACCACCACCCGAGGCGCCCACGGCTCCAGACGGGGCAGCCGCCTGCCAAGGTTGTGCAAAACTTTTTCGTGGGAATCCGGCGGAGACGCCGGGAAAGGGGCAGGTTTAAAAAACAGCCACTACAATTTCGGGGCCGGCCTGAAGGCCGTCGCTACGGTGCGGCGCGCTTCAATCCAGAGCGGGAACCGCGCTGCGCTCGCTGCGCCGCCGATGCAGGTAGTGCATGGCAATATTCAAGTAGATTTCACCGCAAGGCGTTTCCAGGCAGATGACCATCGCTTCGGTGTCCGCGCTTCCCGCGAGGCCGGTTTCGTCCATATGAATTTCCGGCGGAAACACTTTGAAATGAAATCCCTGGTCGTTCAGCAGCGTCACGGAATTGCCGATGACCATGTTGGCAAGCTCGCAAACGGTTTCCTTGACCACTTGCTCGCTCGCTTCCACTTCCATGCCCGCCAGCTGGCTCGCCACCTTCATCGCCACTTCGTGCGAAAGATCGAGGATGACGCGCCCTTCGATGTCGCCTTTGATGGCGATCAGCGCCGCCACGCCCTTGCGCCGATAGGTATTCTCATCCATCGAAAGGTCCTGGATTTTCGTCGGCGCCTGCAAAGACTCCGCGAAGACCGCATCCGCGGCACTGATGAACGGCTGAATCAATTCCATTCTCATGAGTGGTGTTCTCCTGCAAGCGCCACCGGCGCGTTGACAGCATTGGGATCGTCGCTCAAGACGTACCGCAAGATTTCATACAGTACTTCCGGCTTCACCGGCTTCTGCACGAAGTGCTTCGCGCCCTTCTGCAGCGCCGCGAGAATGTTTTCCTGGTATCCGACCGACGACACCATGACGATGCGCGCGTCGCCATGCTGGCGAACAATGCGCTCCACGGCCTCGATGCCTTCCATCTGCGGCATGGTGATGTCCATGAGCACGATGTCCGGCTTGATGCGGTTGAATTCCGCGATGGCGGTAAGGCCGTCGCCGGCTTCACCGGCCACCTCGCCGCCGAACATCTCAATCATCTTGATGAGGTTCTTACGTGCGAAGACGGAGTCGTCTACCACCAGGTAGCGAACCGGCTGATTGTCTTTCCGAAGCAGGGCGGCAAATTGTTTCATGGCCTTCTCCTTATCCCATCACTCGTTTTCACGAGCGCTGGGAAGAAACGGGTGTTCTCTCAGATTTTTCGTTCTTATCGTTCTTTTCAATCTTCTCGTTCTTCTCGACTTTGTCGGCCGCGCCGCGTTCCGCGCCGTAGTTATGCACCAAAAACGCGCCGAGTGCGTCGAGGGGAATAATCTTGTTGGCATAACCTTTCAGAATCGCCGCGCGCGGCATTCCGCTGACCACGCAGGTGTCTTCGCTCTGCGCCACGGTCATACCGCCAGCGGCTTTGATCGCGCCGAGTCCTTCCGCGCCATCGTCGCCCATCCCGGTCATCAATATGCCCACGGCGGTCAGGCCAAACTCTTGCGCCACGGAATGGAACAAAACATCTGCGGACGGACGATGCCCATTCACAGGCGGGCTGTCGGAAAGCACCGCCATGTCTCCCCGCGGCATATGGCGAACCATGATGTGGCGGTTGCCCGGGCAAATTAACACGCGGCCAGCAAGCAAGAGATCGCCGGAGCGGGCTTCGTGGACTTCGAGCGCGCAACATTCGTCGAGGCGCTTGGCGAACATCTCCGTGAAACCTTCGGGCATGTGCTGGACGATCACGAAGGTGGACTGAAAATCCGCTGGAATTTGTGATAGCACAAACTGCAATGCGTTTGGTCCGCCGGTCGAAATTCCGATGGCGATAATGCGACGCGGAGGCAACGCGGCGCGATTGCCTTTCTTAGGCGCGTTCGAATCCTCGGCAACTGTGGCGGGCGGAAGTTTGCGCCCGGCCGCGCGCTTGGCCACTTTAATTTTGGCGATCAGTTCGTCAGCAATTTGCTCGAGGTGTCCCGCTGCGGCATCTTTTGGCTTGGCGACAAAATCAACGGCGCCCAACGCGAGGGCTTTCAGCGTGGCGTAACCGCCCTCTTTCGAATGCGTGCTGAAGAGAATTACGGGCAACGGCGCTCGCCGCATGATCAGTCGCAAGGTCTCCATGCCGTCCATGCGCGGCATTTCAAGATCCAGCGTCACGACATCGGGATGAAGCTCTTCGATTTTTTTCAGCGCGAATGCGCCGTCCATGGCCGTGCCGACTACTTCAATCGAAGAGTCGCGGGCGAGGATCGCGGGGATCAGCTTCCGCATGAGCGCGGAATCGTCCACAACGAGAACGCGGATGCGGTCGCTCATGCGATCGCTCCCAGCGGAGTGGCGCGAGAGAGCCGCGAAAGAATCGCGGGCACATTCAAGATGAGGACTACCGTGCCATCGCCAAGAATCGAAGCACCGCTCACCAAGTCGCTCGATACAATCTCTGTCGGAAGCGCCTTAATGACCAGCTCTTCTTCCCCGACAAGGGTATCCACGAGCAGGCCGAATCGTTTTTCGGCGGCGCCGATGACGATCACGAAACTCTTTTTCTTAGCCGGCTGGGTTTCGATGCTGCGCAATTTGCTCAAGTGTTCTAAGCGCACCAGCGTCAAGATCTGGTCGCGAAGGCGCAGGACTTCTCGCTTGTCCACCTGGTGAATCTCCTGATGG
Source organism: Acidobacteriota bacterium (assembly GCA_013289835.1). Taxonomy (GTDB): domain Bacteria; phylum Acidobacteriota; class Terriglobia; order Acidiferrales; family UBA7541; genus Acidiferrum. The sequence continues at coordinate 8,857 of JABCZG010000017.1, forward strand.
GCAATGCGCGTGATTTCCACGACGGAGGAAAGTGGCACGGCGAAAAGGCGCCCGCCAACGCGAAACAATAGGGTCTGAATACTCGCAAGAGTAAGCGGCGCGCGAAGCTGGAACGATGTTCCGCGGCCTCTTTGCGACGATACCTGGACCGTGCCCTTCAGCCGGTCCATCACCGTGCGTACCACGTCCATGCCGATGCCGCGGCCAGACACTTCGGTAATTTCCGATGCGGTGCTGAGCCCCGATTCGAAAACGAGATTGAGCGTGTCCTGCTCGGAGATACGCTGGGCTTCGTCCGGTTTGATGACGCCCTTCTCGACGGCGCGCGCGCGGAGAGCGGCAAGATCGATGCCGTGGCCGTCGTCGCGGACCTCGATGACCACCTGCGTGCCCTGGTGATAGGCGTTTAGATAAACCGTGCCACGAGCAGGCTTGCCGGCCACCAAACGTTCATCGGCCGCTTCGATGCCGTGATCCACGGCGTTGCGAACCAAATGCATGAGCGGCTCTGCGAGAGAATCGAGGATGCCCTTATCGAGATCGGTGTTTTGCCCGGAAACTTCCAGCGCGACGTCCTTGCCACATTGCTTGGCGACATCGCGCACGACGCGCGGAAAGCGGCGAAACAATTGTTCAACCGGGACCATTCGAATCTTCAGGACACATTTGTGGAGTTCATCGAGAATGCGCGCCTGGAATGCCATGGCGTCCGCGAGTTTCGCACGCACCGGATCGTGCGAATGCCGCTTGTCGAATTCCGTGAGGCTACGATTGAGCATGGACTTGCCGATGATCAATTCGCCGACGAGATTCATCACCGCATCAATTCGGGTAGCGTCCACGCGCAAAGTGCTTTCCGCAACCGTGGTCGCAGCGGAGCCAGCATTTGCCGCTTTACTTGCGACGCCGTTTTCAGCTGGTTCCGTCGCGCCGGCAACGACTTTGGCTGCCTGCGCTTCCAGCAAATCACCGAGCAATTCGTGCTCGGCCGAGTCCGCGGTGGCAGCGTGTTCGATGCGCACATCTGAAACGATGGAGGGAATACGGCAGCGCTGCGAGAGCTTCTCCACACTCTGCGTGCTGGCGAGCGCGGCTTCGACGATCTCAACCGTAGCGGCAGCAAGATTGTCTTCCGGGCGCAAGGCAATGACCGTGCCACTGCCATGAAGGACATTACGAATGAGCTGGAACGCCGCAGCACGCATCAAGCTGTTGGGATCAATGCGCAGGGCAATGTTATAAACGCTTTCGCCGCGATGAACAGCTTCCGAGATCATCAATTGTTCGTATTCCGTCCACGCGAACCGAGCCGGCAGTTGCGCCTCGGCAGGAGCGACGGCCTCCAAACTGGCGGGCACCTCCAGCATCTTCCGAATCATGGAGTGCAGCTCTTCCATCGCGGGCGGCTCTAGCCTGCGCTGATAAGCGGCCAACATGGCAGCAAAACTATCCGCGGCGGCGAGGACGACTTCCGCGAGATCGCCCATGCGGGACTGCGCAATTTGCGGCGTGAGCACATCCTCAAGCTCGTGGGCCAGTTCGCTCAGCTTGTGAAATCCGCAAGCAGCCGAATCACCCTTCAACGTGTGCACACAACGACGCACGCGGCGAATAACTTCCTCGTCCGCGGGGCGCGCCTCGAGTTCGAGGCCCGCTTCGTTGAGAGACTGCAGCAATTCATTGGCACTCTCGAAAAAGAGAGCGCGCAACTCATTGTTGCGATCCTCGGGAGGACGGCTCACGTGTTGGCCTCGATGCGCTGATAGGCAGTCCCATTGTTCTCGTGAATCATGCGGAATTTCTGTGTCAGCCCGAAAAGACTTTCGGCATGGCCGACAAAGAGATAGCCGGCGGGATTCAAGCAGTGCCAGAACTTTTCGATCAGCCGCTTCTGCTCGGCCTCATCAAAATAGATCATGACGTTGCGACAAAGAATGATGTCGTTGCGCCGAGGCAAAAATTCGGTCTTCAGGTTGTGAAAGTCGAATTGCACCAATTCCTTAAGCTGCGGTTTTACGGCGTACTTGTCGCCGGCTTTTTCGAAATACCGCAGGCGACAGGTGTAATCCACCGGCTCCATCTGCTGTTCGGTGTAAATCCCCTCCTGCCCAACGCGCAAGCTGGCGTAGCTGATATCCGAAGCCACTAGCTCCACTTTCCACGGCGGCGGAATCAGAGGCTTAGGAGATGGCATTTCAAAAGGAAGAGGATTCCGCAGGTAGTAATAGGCGAGCGCATCGCAAATCAAGATCGCCACGGTGTAGGGTTCTTGTCCAGCGGAGCAACCCGCGCTCCAGACGCGCAGAGTGTAATCTCGCCGTTCCTGCTTGCGTCGAAGAATTTCCTCGAGGACGGATTTTTGGAGAAGATCGAGCTGCGGCCGGTTACGAAAAAAGCTGGTTTCGTTGACCGTCAAGTTCTCGAGCAGCAGAGCGAGTTCCGCTCGTCCTTCCCTGCTGGTCAACAAGCGGTAGTAAGCGTAGAAAGAGTCGAGCTGGCAGGCCTTCAATCGGCGCTGCAAGCGATCTTTCAGGAAATGCGAGCGGCGCTCATCAAAAAACATTCCGCATTCCTGATAGACCAGGGTCTGCAAAAGCTTCAATTCTGCTTCGGTGAGTTGAACCTGGGCGGCAATCGTTCCCATGGCGTGTGCGTGCGGCGGACCGGCAGTTCGGCTTCGTTCCAGTGAAAACTGGAAAAAGCGTTACTTTGCGGTGGCGACCGGTTCCGCGGCCTCCTCGAGTCGTTTGAACTCCGGACGGTGCAAGAGTTTGGTAATGTCCAACAGGATGATGAGCCGACCTTTCAGTTTCCCAACTCCGGTAACGTATCCGGACTCGCCCTCGGCAAAAACGCTTCCGGGGGCTTCAATGTCGGCGGGGGGAATTTTCAGCACTTCAGAAGCGGCGTTGACAATCAGTCCGAGCAATTTATTGTCCAGCTCGACGACCAGGATGCGGTTTCTTTTGTCGGACTGAATGTCGGTCTGCCCGAAGCGCTTGCGCAGGTCCATCACGGGAATGATTTTCCCGCGCAGATTGATCACTCCCTCAATCAGGTCGGGAGCACTCGGAACGGCCGTGATCTCCGGCACACGGACAATTTCGCGAACGGCAGCGATACGCACGCCATACGTTTCATTCCCGATCCGGAAACCAACGACTTGTAAATCTTTTTCCATCGAATGGGCTCCGGCTTTTTAGGAACGCGCCAATTCGGCGTATTCGAGTTCCTGGGTGCGATTCGGATCCGAACCGCGGCGCGGTCCCGATCCATCCGAGCGGCGCGAACGTGGCTGATTCGAACGATCCAACACGAAGCGGTCCATGCTATCCAGCAGGTTGCGGGAGAGCTTCAGCATCTGCTCGGCAGCCGCGGAAAGTTCCGTGGAGCTGGACGCGGACTGTTGCACCAGTTCGCGCATCTTATCCATGGCGCGGACAACGGCTTGCGCGCCCGAAGCTTGCTCTTCGACGGCGGAGTTGATCTCCTGGGTGATTTCGGTGAGGCGGCTGGTAGCTTTGGCAATCTGCGAAGAGCCGACCGACTGTTCGTTGGTGGCCGCGCCGATCTCCTGGGAGAACTTGTAGACTTCCGTGACGACGTTCGAAATCTTGTGCAGCGCGGAACCCAGATCGTTGCCGAGGCTCAAACCCTCTTCCACGATGCGCGTGCTGCGCTCCATGTTCTCGACGGCTTGCCGTGCTTCGCGCTGAATGCTCTGAATCAGGTCGGCGATTTCCTTGGTGGACTGCGTGGACTTTTCCGCGAGCTTGCGAACTTCGTCGGCAACCACGGCAAATCCCAAGCCGTGCTCGCCGGCGCGGGCCGCTTCGATAGCCGCATTGAGTGCCAGCAGATTTGTCTGTTCCGCGAGGTCGTCGATGACTTCGATAATTTTCCCGATGTCGTCGGCGCGGTGCCCCAGGATATTGATGATTTCCGCCGAAGACTGAATCGCCTGGTTGGTGCGGTTCAGGCCGTCGGTGGTCTTCTCCATGGTCTGAATGCCGGTGACCACTTCTTCGCGCGAGCGATTGGCAATGTCCAGAAGAACCTTAGCAGTGTCCGCGACGCGCTGAATGGAGGTGACCATCTGATCGATGGACGCGGATGTTTCCGCGACGCTGGAAGCCTGCACTTGAGTATTCTTCACCACGTTTTGCACGTTGATGCTCATCTCGTGCATGGTGCTGGTAACTTCTTCAATCGCCGAGGAAGCTTGCACGCTGACCTTGGCGGATTCGTCGGCGGCTCCCGCGACTTGATTGGAACCGGAAGAAACCTGACTTGCGGAATCGCGCGTGGTGCGCACCAGTTCCTGCAAGCCGTGGGACATACGAATGAAAGCATTGCCCAACGTATCGCGCTTGGAGCGCGGGACGATTTCCACGGCGAGGTCGCCTTCGGCGACGGCCATGGAAACGTTGGCCATCTCTTTCAGGTAGGCAACCATGTTGTTGAATGTGGTAGCGAGCGCCCCGATTTCGTCGTTGCGGTGAATATCAATATTCTGATCGAGATCGCCGGAGTCGCCGATTTCGCGTGCCACGGTGATCAGGTGCGTCAATGGTTCGGTGATGGATCTCGCCGTCCAGACCGCGATGAAGCCCCCGGCCACAAGAGCGATTAGCGTTCCTCCGGTGGTTACCCACGTGCTGAACGTGCTCATGCGTCCCGCGGATTTTGAAGTTTCATCCTGGAACTTCGAGATCTCTGTGATGCTCTGATCCAGTACTACTGACGATTTCGTCAGCCAGGAAGCGGGATCCTTTTGCAGGTAGAAAATTTGCAGATCAGAAACTGTTGCGTCGCCGGAATCCACCTGATGGCGCTTGGCGATGAGAGGCTTGGCAAAATTGTCGGCCCAGCTGGCCTCGGTGCTCTCCACCTGGATGAGTGCGGTGCGAACAGCATCGTTGCTGGCTTGGGATTCTCCGCGCTTGATGAGGTCAACGATATCGGATAGGCCTTTGTTGACCTTCTCTTCGTCACGAGGATCACCGCTGAGGAGAAAGTTATTCATGTTCAGGCGGTTCTGCATGATCTGGTTGCGCACGGATTCGACGGTGCGCACGCTGTCCACTGCCGCCGTAGCATCGGTGCGCGCCGAACGCTCTTTAAACCCCGCGACGATGTTCACGAGGAACAGCAGGATCAGGACAGAGAGAATCGAGCCGAAGCCCGCGTAAAGTTTTTTGCCAATCGTCATTGCGAAATGCCTCCGCTCACCGCAAACGCGCGACCCGATGAAGGCCGTTACAGTCGAGCCAATTTTCTTCAGCCAATTTCATTAATTCGCGTGAAAATCAAATTCCACAATCTGAGTGGACTCTTCCGGCGCAGGCATGAACTTCCAATCTTTCACGGCGTCCTGGCACGCCTGCACCAGCAAAGGATGCCCGCCAACGACGCGCGTGCTTTTCACGTGTCCATCCCCTGCGATGACCACTTCGATTTTGACCTTGCCGAAAACGTTCATTCGCCGAGCAAGTTCCGGGTAGACCGGAGCCGTCTTGCTCTTCACTTTGCGCTTGGATTCGTCCGTCGTGCCCGTCTGGGCGAGCCCGGTAGCCCCCGATAAAACGACCGCCACGGTTGCCGCCAGCACAAATCTGGACCACTTGCTGGTTGTGTTCGACACTACTCCTCCTAAGGATGGGAGATACCCCGCAAGAGAGAAAGCACGCTGAGTGCCATGTACTAGAACCCTTCCGATCTTGATAGTACTGCGCGGGATTCACGCGTATGGTCAAGATACAAAATAGGTTAGAGGCGTCGATCGAGCTGCATGGCAAAACCGGAGCACGAGGCGTGCGTCTCAGCAGAGCACCGCTCCCACCTGGGGAGGTCTCAGGCTGAGACGGTGCGAGAAACGAGTGCGGCCATCTATAGGCAATCTCGAAACAAAGGCCTCGACGGCGATTGACTCACATTGAGACTTCCCGGTAGGGTATAAGTGCAGGTGCCTCGCAACTTGAGACGCCCGCGCCCCCTTTCCTCCATGCGCGAACCCAGACCTTTGTCGCCCCACCGTATCGCTTCCCGGCGAGGAAAGCCGCAGTCCCAAAAATCCACGCCGCAGGATGCCGAGGAGTTGATGGAGCTTGCCGTCGAGGCAGCCCAGTCGCGCCACTTGCCGGACTTTCTGGAGCGTTTTGCACAGCGGTGTGCGCGAATGCTGAACGCGATTTGGGGCGGCGTGGTTGTCTACCGTGGCCGTGAGACCGAGTTGTACTCGTCCTCCGCGGATAGCAATCCTGGCTTCCTTGCGGTTGAGGGGTGGCTCATAACGACAGCACGGGGCAGCTTGGGAGATGTGGAAACGCTGCCGGTACCCAAGGACGTTGGCCCCCCTTTTCAAGGGGCGGCGGAATCCACGACGGCCGTTCTTGTCCGCATCGCCGCCAGCGATAACGAAAGACTTGGAACGCTTTGTCTCCTTCGAAAGCGAAAGAACCTGGACGCGAACGAGAAAAAACTGCTGCACGCGCTCGCCAGCCATGCCGCCTTATCGTTGGAGAATTTTCGGCGATTTTCTCAACTGGAGCGCTCGAAGCGGCAGTGGGTTGAAGACATTGATGCGATCAGCGATTACATCGTGGTGCACGACCGCGCGTGGAACATCGTTCGAACGAATCGCTCGCTAGCTTCACACTTAGGCGTTCCGCCAGTGGCGCTGGTCGGCGAGGCCATGAGCAGCTTGCGGCAAATCGCGGAAACGGGCAGCGATCTGCCCTGCCCTTTCTGCCGCGACACGCAGCGCTCTCGCGAGGAATATGTGGCGGCGTCCGCCGAGCGGATATTTCTGGTTTCCACATCGCGGGCGCCGGGAGTTTCCGACGACGATACGCGCACGATCCATGTGCTGAAGGACATTACCGATCGCCGCGAAGCCGAACGGCGCTATCGGGAACTGTTTGACAGCATTCAAGAGGGACTTTTTTTTGCAACTCCGGACGGGCGGTTCCTGGACGTCAATGACGCGATGGTGCGCATGCTGGGCTATGGATCGCGCGAGGAACTGCTGCGGGCTGACGTTAGTCCGCATCTCTACCCGGCGCCGGAAGCACGCGAGAAATTCCTGCGAGCCCTGGCCGAGCGCGGTGTTTTGCGGAACTACGAGGAGACGCTGCGGCGGAAGGACGGCACGCTGCTTCACACGCTGCAGAATATTACGGCGGTGCGCGACGCCCGGGGCCGGATTGCACAGATTCGCGGGCTGATGCTGGATGTTACGGAACAAAAAACATTTCAATCGCAACTGCAACGCGAACGGGACTTCAATCAGAAAATCCTGAATACCACGCAGAGCATGATTCTGGTGCTGGATACGGCCGGGCTGATCAGCTACGCGAACCGGCGGTGTTACGAAGCCGGATATCAGGAAAGCGAATTGATTGGACACCGGCTGGTGGATTGGGTGGAGGCTTCGCACCGCGACGATTTCGACGCGGCGCTGGAGACGACGGCGAATGGGCACCAAGTCGAGAACGTAGAGCTGCGCGTGCGGCGCGGCGATAGCTCGATGGGACATTTCTCCATCAGCTTGAGCCCCATGCGAGATGAGCAGGACGCTGTGAACAGCGTTGTGGTGGTAATGACGGATATTACGGACGCGGCGCTGCTGCAGGCGAAATTGGCGCACAGCGAGAAAATGGCGACAATTGGGCGGCTGGTCTCCGGTGTGGCTCATGAAGTGAACAATCCACTTGCGGCGATACTTGGGTTCACGGACTTGCTGCTGGAGAATCCGGAAGTGCCGCTGTCGGCGCGCGAAGATTTGCAGATTATTTTGCAGGAGACGCAACGCACAAAGGATATCGTGCAGGATTTGCTGAGCTTTGCGCGGCAGCGACCGGTGCAACGAGAACTCGTGCAAGTGAACAGCGTATTGCGGCAAACGATCAAGCTGCGCAGTTATGACTTCGCGAGCCACGGCGTCGAAGTGCTGGAGGATTTTGAGGAATCGCTGGCGCCCGCGCTGGGAGATTCGCAGCAACTCCAGCAGGTTTTCCTGAACATTCTCAACAATGCCTATGATGCCGTGCAGGAAGCGAGCCAGCGCGGGCGCATCAAGATTCACACGCGAAGGCAGGCGGAAATGATCGAAGTGGCCATCAGCGACAATGGGACGGGTATTGCGGATCCGCAGCGGATCTTCGATCCTTTTTACACTACCAAGCAAGTCGGCAAAGGAACGGGCCTGGGGCTGAGCATTTGCTACGGAATCGTTCGCGCGCATGGCGGGGAAATTCAGTGCTGGACGAACGAGGACGGGGCGGGGAGCACGTTTGTGGTTCGAATTCCCGTGGCGACGGAAGCTTCGCTGGCAGCGGCGGCGGCAAAAGAGGCGGGCCGGTGAGCGTACAAACGGCACTGTGGACGGGGGGGCCGATCCTGGTGATCGAAGATGAACCGTCGGTGATCGCCTTTTTGCGCGCGGCACTGGAGCGAAGAGGATACGCGGTGGTGAACGCCGCTTCCGGAGCGGAAGGGCTGGAGCGGCTTTCGAAAGGGCGGTATGCGGGAGTAATATCGGACATTCGAATGCCCGGGGCCGTGAACGGCGCGGAAGTGCACGCGTGGATTCAGAAAAATCGCCCGGAACTGAGCTCGCGAATCATTTTGATTAGCGGAGACACGGCGAACAGCGATACACAAATGTTTCTCGCGCAGAGCGGAACGCCGTGCATCGAAAAGCCATTTCGTGTTCAGCAACTGATTTCGACGGTGGAGAAAACTTTCGGCAAACCATGAGCGACGCGATGAAAACACGGCTTTTGGTGGTGGATGACGAACAGAGCATCCGCCGCTTGTGCATGACCATCGGGAGTACGCTGGGATATGCGTGCGCGGAGGCGGAGAGCGCGGAAGCCGCGCTGGCGCGGCTGGAATCGGATGCGCCGGATCTGATTCTCACGGATTTGAAACTGCCGACGATGTCTGGCGTCGAACTGCTGAAGCAATCGAAGGCGCTTCTCCCCCACACCGAAGTGGCCATCATGACCGGCCACGGCTCGATCGAATCCGCCGTGGACGCCATGAAGCTGGGGGCCTACGACTACATTGAGAAGCCATTTCGCGTGGAAAAAATGCGGCTGCTCCTGCAGCGCATGGCCGAAAAAGTTCACTTAGTGACCGAGAACGAATTCTTGCGCGAACGTGTGACGACGGAAGAAAACCTCGACGGGATCATCGGGACCTCGGCCAACATTCAGGACGTTTTGCGCATGATTTCGCGCTTGAAAGACACACGGACGCCCGTGCTAATCTCCGGAGAAAGCGGCACGGGAAAAGAGCTGGCGGCCCGCGCGATTCACTTCCGCGGTTCCATGGCGAAGACGCCGTTCGTGGCGGTGGATTGCGGTTCGCTAGTTCCCACGCTGATGGAGAGCGAGCTCTTCGGCTACGAAAAGGGCGCGTTCACCGGCGCAACCAAATCGAAAGCCGGCCTATTTCAAGCAGCCAACGGCGGAACGATCTTCCTTGATGAGATTGGCGAACTGCCTCTAGAAATGCAGGCCAAACTCTTGCGCGTGCTTCAGGAAAAGGAAGTGCGTCCGGTCGGCAGCAATGAAAAAGTGAATGTAGACGTGCGCGTGATCGCGGCGACAAACCGCGATCTGGAATCTGCGTATCGCGCTGGAACATTTCGAAAGGACCTCTACTTCCGCTTGAACGTGGTTACCGTCCACCTCCCTGCCCTGCGGGATCGCCGCTCGGACATTCCCGTGCTCGTTCACCATTTCCTGGACCGCTATGCCAAGGGCGCCCATCTGCAGGTAACCGCGGCCGCGATGAAAAGCCTTTTGAACTACGACTGGCCCGGAAACATCCGTGAACTGGAAAACTGCATCGCACGCGCCATCACCTTAGGTGACCGCCAGACGATAGACGTTATCGATCTGCCTCCCTCCATTCGCAGCGAACAGCCTGAATCCACAGTCTCTTCCTCCCCACAAGACGCTGCGTCGCTCTCGACCACCGCCCTCGCGGAGATGGAGCGGATGACCATTCTGCGAGTCTTCGAGCAGACCAATGGAGACAAAGCGCTCGCCGGCAAAATGCTAGGGATCAGCCGCGCCACGCTCTATCGCAAGCTGAAGCGCTACAACATCGCCGTGAAGTCCAGCGGCGCGGGCCCTGGAAACGACCCACAGCCGGCGGCTCCCTGACGGTGTCGTCGTCTCGCGCGGGCGCCTTAGGGACCTCTAGGCCGGTTGTTCGGTGAGACGGAATCGTTTCACGGTGAGACGAGTGAGCCGACCACACTCCTCGAGAAAAACCTAAGCCTCCCTTTTTCTATACTTTCCAGCAATCCTCCAATTCCCATTCTTTGGCGCGCGGCGTGCATCTCTGTCGTCGGAAGTCTGTGTCTCCTGCGGCGTGAGGTGTATCTCGCCGTGGAAGAGTACTTGGTTCTTGGCCGACAGAGTGAGAGGCGACGTGGGACGGTCCGGGAGTCTGACACTCACAACGGCGGAGCAAAACTGCGCGGAGCAACTAGCGCGTTTTTTTCCGCAGCTGAGAGCCGTTCGAATCCCCATGCAAGTCACCTCCCTGCGCTCCGGCACCACGCGGCTGCGCGAGGCCAGCGTCGTGGAATTTGGCGGCACAGAGCACGCTATCTTCTTGTCGACCCTGCCGCTGGAGTTTGACGACCGGGTGCGGCTGGAAGCTTCGCAAAATGGCCGCCCGGCGGAGGCAACGGTTATCGCCGTTCAATATCACGAAGGACGAAAAGCAGTGGCCGTCCGATTCTCAAATTGCCCCTGCGACTGGGTGACGCAGCCGTGATCAAATCGACGACAACGTTGAACATCCCCGCTCCGGCTCGGACCGACAGCCCGCGCCAGGCGCAATGGGCGGAAGCACGCTCGGTTTTCCCGATTTACCTCGCCCTCGCCAAGCAACTCGAATTCGAAATACCCTTCTCGCAGGCGAAGCGTAACCTACCCGAAAAACCGGAATTGGAAATTTTCAGTCAAGTCCAGGAGTGGCTGGATTCGATGGACCTGCGAGTCCTCGTGCACCAACTCCGGCACTTGCTGCAAATGACCACGCTGAACGCCAGCGAAACCGGTCTCCGCGCGCTGATCAGCCGTCACTTGCGAAAGCCAAAGAAAAGCAACGTCGACCGCGACAAGATCGATTTTCTACTGGTCCAGTATTTTGCTCTCTGCGCCCCGGCAAAGATTTATCACAAGCAAATTGAACCTGCGGATGTTGCTCAGGTCATGCAACCGGTCCTTGGCGACGTAGATCCAAGCCCGCTCGCGTGGTGCGCGCCGCTCGAACAAATGATCGAATCCTTGCGCGCATTCCGCAGCCTCCGCGAAATTCTGAAAACGAACTTCATCGAACAGGGCCGTAAGGTGAAGGAAACGGCCGGCGGCATGTTTTACGATCCGGCGGCTTTGGTTGCCTTTATTCGTTTCAATTTCCTGCTACGCCGCACGCTGATCGAATTGATGCACGCCGACCTCATCACCGTTCGCGCCGGCCTGACCCAACTGGAATCGTCTGGCGTTCGCATCATCGATTGCCATCACTTCGGACTGTCCGCGACCGAATCCGTCAGCAAGATTCGCGCGGCCGCTGATGAATGGAAGCAGCCCTTCCAAAAGGAATACACCGAGCGATCGGTAAGCCAGGCCTTCGAAAAGCTGCTGGGACTGCGGACAGACGTAGAGCAAGCGCTCGAAAAGGCATTCGGAAAACAAGCCGATAACGCTTCCGCCGGTGCGCCTCCTGCTCCGTCACGGCCAGCGCCTCCGGCAAAGAAAACGGAACCTGAGGCCGCGGCAACGAGCGCCAAAGGAAAATCCAGCGCCAAGCCCGCTTTGCCAGCCGACTCGAAAGCTGATCCTCTCGTCGTCCTCGACTTTGAAACCTGCATGGAACAGATTTGGGAGCAATTGATTGCCACGCCGCCATCGCGCGGACGTTCGATGACCACGGTTAAGATCGGCGGCGCTCGAATCTTGTTGTCCTCCTGGGAAGTGACGGCATTCGTGAGCGAAGACGGTCCATCCGCAGAGGATTTGCGGCGCGCGGTTGTCGCGCGCGTGCTGGTCACTGCTGCCGTGGAATCCGCCAAGGAAACGGGGAACGCGACATCGCTCGACAAGGCCATGAACGTGGCGCGCGTGGAAGTTACACGCTTGCAAGAACGGGTAGACGTTGCCAAGCAAGCGAAGGATACGGAAGCCGCCGTAAACCTTGGCATCAGCACGAAGCGTCTTCTCTCGGCGCTCGACGAAGCGGAGAAACTGTAGCGGGCAGTACATGGATCCGCTGGCCGCGGATCGATCAAGATTTCACGGAGCGAGTTTTCTTTGCGACACGCAAACGTACTGATTCTTACCGACGACACGGAATTTGCCCGGCTGCTGACGGCGTGCTGGCAAACGGAACGCCAGGCTCCCGGCATCACCGTGCTTAGCAGTGAACTTTGGCGTGCGCAAGACGCTCCGCGTCATGATCTCGTCGTCGTGGGCCCGGTCGGAGAAGGAAAACTGCCTAGCGTGCTGCGCTCTCTTGACCCGGGCACAGCAGTCATTCTGTGCGCGCCCGCAGATTCAAGAGAGTTCGGTCAACTCCGAGCCAAATATCCACGACTGGTCCACATTCCGTTGCGCGAAGATTGGGCGCAGACTCTCCTCCTCGTCGCAGGGGAATCCCTTCGCCGCGCAGAGGCCACACGAATCGCGCGTGAGGCAGAACGCAACGCCGCCAAGAACGAGAATTACGCCACTCTAGGCCGCTACATGCTGGACATGAAACACAGCGTGAATAACGCCCTGACTTCCATGCTCGGCAACGCCGAGTTACTGCTCCTCGAGCCCGGACAGCTCTCTTCGCAGTCACTGGCCCAGATCAAGACCATCCACAGCATGGCCCTGCGCATCAACGAAATCATGCAGCGTTTCTCATCGCTGGCAGCGGAGATGAAGGAAGCTGAGAATGCATCTCAAGCTGAGACGATAGAGACACCAGCTTCGACTTTTCCGCGTCGCTAGGCGGCTCGGTTCTCACTGCAACCTACTCATTCTGCAACACTTAAACTAAATAGCAACAAACAGACGAAGAACTCAAAAGCTGGCTGCTGACGTGCATCTCTGCTCTGCGGATAAGTATGGGGAGCGTACGGCTGTGCACAAGAAAGTCCTGATCATTGACGACTCACCGGCGCAGGTCAAGCTCATCCAAGGCCTGCTGGAGAAGGAAGGCTACTGGCCTGTGGGGTTGAACGACCCGAAGCGGGTCGAAGAGATGATCACCAGCGAGCGCCCCAGCGTCATTCTGCTCGATGTGGTAATGCCGGACCGTAACGGTTATCAGATTTGCCGGGATCTCAAGGGCAGCTCGGAGTTCAACAACATTCCCGTGATCATGGTGACGTCGAAGGATTCGGCGAGCGACAAATTTTGGGGTGAGCAACAGGGTGCGGACGGTTACGTTACCAAGCCTTTCACGCGAGAAGAGCTTCTTCGCGCAGTGAGGCGATTCGCCTGATGGTTTCTAAAGGTACGAACGGACTATGAGCGAAGATTTTCATCTGGTTCCACTTCCCGCAGACGCCGACACGGCGGATCTGCTCGAAGCTCTTGGACCCATGGAAGAGCGGCCGCCGGAATCACAGTACTGCGTGTTCCGCAGCGGACGTGAGCGCTTTTGCTTGCCGGTCTTGGACGTCGAGGAAGTGGTGGACTGGCCGCTCTTGACGAAGCTGCCGCTTGGCCCGGCGTATCTTGTGGGAATTTTCAATTTGCGAGGAGCGATTGTGCCGCTGATTGACATTGCCATCACGGAAGGCCGGCGCCCGGGATTGCTGCCGAAGTACGTCGTAGTGGCGTCCCTGCACAGCGAGACGCATCACGATGACATCCGCATCGGCATTGCCGCCGACGAAGTCATCGGGACGTATTCGGTCAACACCGAGGATTTGCTCGAGCAAGCACCAGAAAACGTGCCGCATTGCATCGGAATGCTGCGCCATGACGATCGCCTGGCGCTGGTAATCGACTTGCGCCGGATGCTTGAGGTTTTTCCGGGGCCCAGCATTTGAGTTTTGTGGAGACGACGCCGCTCGGCGGCGCGGGCTCCGCGGAAGAGATTTGGAGGGTGGTATGAAATCGCGACTGAGTTCCACAATCTGGACGCTGGTCCTGCTGAACGGAGTGGTCGGCTTCGTCGTTCTCGGACTGGCCTTCAGCGCCGGCAAGAAGGCCGGAGAAGCGTCTCTATTCGACTTTGCCTCGCCCGCCGGTGGCACGGTGATTTTCGCCATTGTGCTGGCCTTGGCGACCGCGCTGATTCTGGCGTGGAGGTTCGGGGCGCTCCTCGGTCCGGTGCAGGCGCTGGCGGAATTCTCGGAACGCCTGGCCGCTGGCGATCCTCGCGCGCGCGCGGAAGTCACCACGAACGATGAGTTGGGCTACATTGCTGACAACTTGAACCGTGCAGTGGCCAAGGTTTCCAAGGCGACGAGCAATCAGGACGCCAACGACGCGTTGCAGCGCAGCATCACCGAACTCCTGAGCGTCATCAACCAGGTCGCGCGCGGCGATTTGTCGCAGCGCGGCAAGGTGACCAACGACGCGCTTGGCAACGTCACCGATTCCATCAACTACATGCTCGACAACTTCACCAAGGTTCTCGAGCGCGTTCGCAAGGCTGCCATGGAAGTCACGGCATGCTCGAACAACATTCTCGTAGCCGCCGACGAAATGCAGGCTGGCGCGACCCAACAGGACCAGGAAATCACGAACACGTCGAGCGCCGTCGAAGAACTGACGGTCTCCATGAAACAGGTTTCGAACAACGCCGAAGCCAGCGCGGAGGCCGCACGTCGCGCGCTCGACGCCGCGGAGCAGGGCAACCGCGCCGTTCGCGACACCCTGGAAGGCATGCAACGCATCCGCGCGTCCGTGCAAGCCACCGCCAAGAAAATCAAATCGCTCGGCGACCGCTCGCTGGAAATTTCGGAAATCATCAATGTGATTAACGACATCACGGAACAGACCAACTTGCTGGCACTGAACGCCGCCATCGAAGCGGCGCGCGCCGGTGAAGCGGGCCGCGGGTTCGCGGTCGTCGCCGACGAAGTCCGCAAACTCGCGGAACACAGCCGCAGTGCCACGAAAGACATCGCAGCCCTCATTAAGGCCATTCAGGCGGAGACGAACGAAGCCGTGGTGGTCATGGAAGAAGGCACTAAGGAAGTGGAAAGCGGCGCGACGCTGGCCGATCAGGCGGGTCGTGCGCTGGATGCCATTTCCAACGTTGTGCGGCAGTCGGCCGAACTCGTCCAGGAAATTTCGCTGGCTTCGAAACAGCAGGTGCGCGGAACGGAAGGCGTTGCGCACGCCATGCAAATCATTTCCAGCATCACACGGCAGACGTCGCAAGGCACACGTGGAACCGTCGCAACGGTCAGCCAGCTGGTGAAGCTGTCGGATCAGTTGAACGAAGCGCTGGCGCAATTCCGCGCGGCGACCAAGGCAGCAGCCACGCGTGAAGAATCGGAGCGGCCCGTCCCGGCAGGCGTTTCGCGATAAGCAGCAGCTCTTTTTTCCGGCATAAGGCCGCAGGTAAAGAGAGCAGAGTTACGGGAAAACGATGACCGAACGCCAGGGACATGTGCAGGGCTTGAGCGAACACGAATTGAGCGAGATTCGCATGTTGATCGAAGAGCGCACTGGAATTTGCTTCGATGAATCGCGCGAGCGCTTCTTCTCCACTCGTGTGCTCGAACACCTGCGCACAAAGGAAATGGAGCGCGGCACCGATCTGCTGCGCGCTATTCGCAAGTCCAACGTCGAATACGAGGCTTTGCTCGAACGATTACTGACGCAGGAGACTAGTTTTTTCCGGTATCCCGGGGTTTACGAAGCGTTCGAAAAGCGCGTGCTGCCGGAATTGCATGTGAAGAAATTCTGGAAGAATCCACGCACCCTGCGCATTTGGAGCGCCGGGTGTTCCACCGGTGAGGAACCTTATTCAGTAGCGATTACCATTGCCGATTCCCTCTCCTTTGCGGAATCCTGGAATGTGGAAATTCTGGCAACGGATGTGGGGCGGCACGCCCTGAAGCATGCTGAGCGTGGGATTTATACGGGACGGAGCATCGCCAGCGTCAACGAAAAGCAGCTGGCCAACCACTTCACACCTTCCGGCAGAGGATTTCAGGTGAAACCACGTTTGCGAAAGATGGTCTCCTTCGCTCAAATGAATCTGGCTTCAGCAGTGTATGTTGGCCGCATGGACATGATTTTCTGCATGAATGTGCTTATTTATTTTTCGGAAGAACGCCGGCGGGCGCTCGTTCAGCGCTTCTACGACACGCTGGAGCCCGGCGGCTACTTGTTCCTTGGACATTCGGAATCCATTTCGAAGATGCCGGTGAAGTTTCAAGCCATCGTCCTGAATGACTGCATCCTCTATCGCAAGCCGACAGCGGAGGAATTGCAAAAGCCCGAGTTGGTGACGGAGGGCCGCGCGTGAGCACCATGGACCGCGAAGCCGTCGAAATGTTCCTCCAGGAGGCTTCCGAGCACCTGCAATATTTGCGGGAGTATGTGAGTGTGCTTCAGGACATTGAGCCGCGGCGCGAGGATCTCGAGCGTCTTTACATCTCGGCTCATACGCTCAGTGGAACTTCCGCGAGTTACGGATTCCCGAGGTTCTCCGAAATTGCCGGGAAATTGGCGCACGTTTTTCAATATGCGCTGAACGCGCCGCTGGGTAGCGATCTTCACGGCCCGCTCACGGAGTTTCTGTCCGATGGGATTTCGGTCCTTGAAACCGATCTCTTGGAGGTGAGCGACACGGGACAAGAGAATCTGGAGGACATCGCGGGGTTTAAGGAGCGGTACCGCTTTGCGTTCCCGACGGAGCCGCCGCCCCTGAATCTCCATCAGCCGGATAATCATTCGCGCCTCGGCGCGGACAGACAAAGCGAACCATCGGCCGCGGCCGTTACAGGCTCCTACTTCGATGCCATCCCGGCGGATGACGAAGTTCCGGACGAGATCCTGGAATTCTTCCAGCCGGAAGCGGAAGAGCATCTCCAAATTGTCAGCGATTGCTTGATTTCCCTGGAAGGCAACAACAATCCTGAAGAAATCAACAAATTGTTCCGAGCGATCCATACAGTGAAAGGCTCGGCCGCACAAGTTGGATTGAAACGCTTGGGCGGCATCGCGCATCGCGTCGAAGACTTGATCGGTCGCCTGCGTGACGGCGAGATTGAACCGTCACCTGCGGTTGTGGACTTGTGCCTCGAGTCCGTGGATATTCTGAAGAAAACTCTTCATCGCCAATGGGCCGATGAAGCGGAGATGCGCGCAGGTGTCGATTCCCTGCTGGGCCGCATCGCCGAGTTCGCTCCCGTTGAAGTAGAGGAAACCGAAATTGTCGCCGGCGCCGCGGAAGCAACGGAACATCAGCAATCCGGCGAAGCGGAGGCCATCGCTTCCACCGCAGCTCTCGCGAAGAAAACTACCAAACAAGTTGGCGCCGCTGTTTCGACAGCGAAGTCCGTTCGAATTGCTCTTGCCCGTCTCGACCGCATGATGAACACCGTCGGCGAATTGGTGATCAACCGTACTCGCATGGTCGGCCGCGTCGCCGAACTCGAAAAGCTGGTGGACACTCTGAGCTTCTCGAAAGAACGGTTGCAGGGCAAGGTTGCGGAATTCCAGGAAAAGTACGAATTTAATCGCATCAGCTCCAGCCGCGCCGCTCAGGCGCCGTGGACTCCCGCGCAAACGCCACAGATGCTGACCAGCGCAGCGGCAGGGGACACGTCGTTCTGGTCCGAGTTCAGCGAACTCGAAATGGACCGCTACGACGACTTCAATATTCTGTCGCGCTCCATGGCCGAAATCTCCGCCGACGTCAACGAAGTTCTCTCGCAACTCGAAGGATTCATCGGGCGCGTCGAAGGCGACATCGACGAGTTTACGAAACTGGCGCACCACCTCCAGGATGAAATCACCGCCGCGCGCATGGTGCCCATCGGCACGCTGTATTCGCGCCTGTCTCGCGCCGTCCGCGATGCCGCGAAAACCACCGGCAAACAGGTGGAGCTCGATCTTTCCGGCAGCGAAACCGAACTCGATAACAACATCATTCAACAGATTTCCGATCCGCTGGTGCACCTCGTGCGGAATTCCGTGGCACACGGGATCGAGCACAGCAACGACCGCGCCTCCGCCGGAAAATCCGCTGCGGGAAATATCACGCTACGCGCATACCACCGCGGCAACCACATCTACATCGAAGTGGAAGACGATGGCCGCGGAATTGACTACGAACGCGTGAAGCAGAGCGCCATCGAGCGCGGCCTGGTTTCCTCGGAAACCGCGGACCGGCTGACGGAACGAGACCTACGAGAAATGCTTTTCCACCCGGGCTTCTCTACCGCTCCGGTCAAGACAGAACTGGCAGGCCGCGGCGTGGGCCTCGACGTGGTCCGCGCAAATCTAAACGCCCTCAACGGCGAAATTGATATCCAGAGCGTCAGCGGCCAGGGCACGAAGTTCACGCTTAAAGTGCCTCTGACGCTGATCATCTCTCCAGCACTCTTTGTGCGCTGTGGAACGACGAATTTTGCGCTGCCGTTGGCCGTGGTCGAGGAGATTCGGCGCTTGCGAGCCGACGAAATCGAAGACGTCGGCGGAAAATTGCTGACCAAGGTCCGCGACGTGGTCACCGAAGTCGTTCGCCTGGACACTTATTTGGGATTGCCGCCCCTTGAACCCGTTAACGGCTACTTCCGCATGGTGGTCGCCAACACCGGAAACCGCCAGATCGGTCTTGTGGTCGAAGAAGTTCTTGGGAAAGACGAAATCGTTATCAAGAACCTGGGCGAATATCTCCGCCGTGTGAAACTTTTCCCCGGAACGACGATTGCTCCCGACGGCAGCCTGATTCTGCTTATCGACCTGAATCGCATGGTAGCCACGGAACCGAGCGAGCGCCGGCCACTGCAAGCCAGCGCCAGCGCTGCTCGTATCTTTGCGCCGGGCTCTGCAGCCGTCGCTCGAGGAACGATTCCTTCCGAAGCCATCGACCGCGTCGAGCAAGAGCGCGTCATCGTCGTCGCGGACGACTCCATTAGCGTGCGCAAATTCGTCGGCCGCATGCTGGAAAAGAACGGCTACCGCGTAAAACTCGCCGCAGACGGTCTGGAAGCCGCCGAGCTTGTCGCCCAGCACGGCTGCCATTTGGTCATCACCGACCTCGAAATGCCGCGCATGACCGGCTACGAATTGATGGTTCAGTTGCGCCAGAGTCCGACGACCCGCCGCATCCCCGTGATGGTGGTGACGTCACGCGCCGGCGCCAAGCATCGAGATCGTGCAATGAAGGAAGGCGCCACCGCATTCCTGACCAAGCCGGTTCAGGAAGATCAGTTGATCGCCGCGGTGGAACAACTCATGGGAACGGAGGCAGGACGCCCGGTCCTTCCGGTGGCGTAAACGAGTGATGGCAACTGTGAACAAAAAATTTCGCGTGCTAATCGTGGATGACTCCGCCTTCATGCGCAAGGTGCTGGAGACGATTTTCAACGCGGATGAAATGCTGCAGACCGTTGGACACGCAAAGGACGGCCGCGAAGCCGTGTCCCTGTCGGAATCGTTGAAGCCCGACGTGATCACCATGGACATCAACATGCCGCACGTGGACGGACTGCAAGCCACCGCGGAAATCATGACTACAAATCCGCGGCCCATCGTCATTGTCAGCTCCGAATCCAAAGAAGGCGCGGCCAGCACGCTCCGTGCGTTGGAGCTCGGGGCGATCGAGTTCGTGGCCAAACCCTCCGGCGCCATTGATCTGGACATGCAGAGCGTGAAGGAAGAACTCCTCCGCAAAGTTCGCATGGCCGCAAAAGTGCGCGTCGTGCGCACCGCTTCGCGCATCGCTTCCAAGCTGCAGTCGTCCAACGGAACCAAAGCCCCGGCGCCCGCACCGGCGATCAGCCGACCCGCGCCTTCATCTGGTCTTGACCAGCGCTTCCCTGTCGTCGTGTTGGCTGCCTCCACCGGCGGCCCGGCTACGGTCATGCGCATTGCTCCCGGCTTCACGCAGGATTTTCCCGCAGCCGTCATTCTCGTGCAGCACATGCCTGCGGCGTTCACCACGCAATACGCCGCGCAGCTTGCCGAATTCACCGGAATCCGCGTGAAAGAAGCCGAAGCCAACGAAGCCCTCCAGCCCGGCACGTTCTACATCTGTCCCGGCGGCCAACATCTGCGCGTCACACCGACAGGCCGTATCCAGCTTGACGGAACCAGCGGCCGCATCAACGGCTATCTCCCCAATATTGACGTCACCATGGAATCCGTTGCAGCCTTCGCCGGCTCGTTGAGTATCGCCGGCGTGCTAACCGGCATGGGCAACGATGGCACTAATGGTGCCAAAGCGATCAAATCCGCCGGCGGCCTCGTGCTTGCTCAGGACGAAGCCACCTCCGTCATCTTTGGCATGCCCGCCGAAGCCATCAAAGCCGGCGCCGTAGAACAGGTTCTCGGCATCGACGACATCTACGCCGCCATCGAAAAGCGCGTCCTCGGTATTTGCCGACCCACTCCTGCGGGAGTTCGCTGATGCGGCTCGCAGCTCCAGCGAAGCCCAGTCCGCTGCGCGCGGAGCAGATTATTCTCTTTCGCGTCGGTGGCCAGCTCTTCGCTATCTCTTCCGCTTCCGTCCAGGAAGTGCGCAGCGCGGACAGCCTCTCCGGTGCGTCCGTGGAAATCAACGCGCCCGGCATGGAAAAGGTCCGTCATGTCGTGCGGCGCGGCGATAAATCACTATTCATCGTGGATGGCACCACGCACTTTGGGATTTCCGCCCCGATGGGCGCGCTCGTTTTCGTTCTTCGCAAGACGCGCACCGCTCTCCTGATTGACGGCATTGAAAAAATGACCAGCATGACGCGCCTGCAGGCGCTCCCGCAGTGTTTTTGCCACGAGGAGCGGCGCTGGTACCGCGGGCTGACCGCGCTCGATCAAACTGTTGTCCCGGTCGTGCACCCAGAAGGCTTCCTGTCGCCGGAAGAACTCGCTCTGCTCGATGCCGCTTTGCCGCCCATGGAACTGCCCGAAGCAGAAACCACCGAGGGGGCTGAATTCGCGCAATGACCGTCTCGGCAGAACTCGAGCTAGAATCATTCGTCCTTCTGCGTCTGGGCGAGCGCCGCTTCGCCGTTGCCGCGTCGCAGATTGCCGAACTCGTTGCGCCTAGTCGCGTTTTCCGTTTTCCGCACCGCACCTCAAAAATCGAAGGCGTAATCCTGCGTCGTGGTCGAATCGTTCCCGTCTGCGACGTGGCAGAAACGCTCATCGGCAAGAAACTGACGTCCCGCCGCTTTTATCTGATTGCCGTGCGCCACTTTGGCCCGCAGACGGAATGGGTGGCGCTGCCCGTCACCGGAGACTGCGAATTGATTCACGCGGAAATGATCGCGCCCGGAGAATCCGACGCAGCCCAAGTCGCTGGCTGGCTCTCTCATGCCGGCGACGTAATGGAAGTCTTGAACCTTGACGCACTCACGCCCGGCCCCGAGGATCTGCTCGCCGAAGCGGCAGCCGCCGCGGCGGCAGATGCGACACTGGAGGCACAGCCGTGATCATCGCCGGCCGTACCGCCAAGCTCCTCTTGGTTGATAGTAATGTCTACTTCGCCAAGCGTCTCGGCGACGCATTGCGGCGCGAAGGCTTTGAGGTCGCGACCAGCACGCAGGCAGCTTTCGCTTTGACCACGCTCGAATACGACACGCCCACCGCCATTCTGTGCGCCACCAACATGCGCGAAATGGGCGCCCTCGAAATCGCCAGAATCATCCACGCCGACTCAAAAAACGCCGCGCTGCAAATCATTGCGCTCGGCGACGGTAGCCAGCGCGCCCTCATGGAGGCGTTCCAAGCCGGCTGCGATGATTACATCGACCGCAACCAGCAGCCCACGGTGATTGCCGCTCACGTAAAACAAATTCTCGTCAGCAAGGCCGAAGGCTTTCAGCCCACGCAAATGCTTACGCAATCTGACACCAGTCTCAGTGGCAACCTGACGCATCACGACCTCACCGGCGTGATGCAAATGCTTGGCCACGCGCGCCAGACGGGGGCGCTGCACATTAATGCCGGCGCAACCGACGGAATCCTGTTCTTCGACGCCGGAGAAATCATTCACGCCGAATGCGGCATTCTGTTTGGCGACGAAGCCGTCATTCACATCTTGAAGAGCTGCGTCAACGGCGCTTCCGGCGTCTACAAATTTGCTTACGGCACCACTTCGTCGCAGCGCACCGTGCTGCGTTCGTCCACCGATCTAATGCTCGATGCCATGCGCGAATACGACGAAGGCACGCGTGACATGGCGGACAAGGAAGCCCTATGAGCGAGGCCATGACCATTCCACCTCTGGGAGAAACCGCACAGAAGCGCACCCCCACTGTTTATTTCATTGATGACAGCGCCACCATGCGCGAAGTCATCAAGATCGCGTTTCGCCGCGAAGACATTAACGTGATCACTTGCGCCGATGCGGCATCGGCGTTGGCGCAATTCGAACAGAACCGTCCCGACGTGGTCATCACTGACGTCATCATGCCGGATCAGGACGGCTACTCCGTCTGCAGCCACATCAAGCAGCATCCAGATTTCAGCAACACGCCCGTGGTCTTGATGTCCGGAGTGGTCAATAAGAGCGTGGCGGATAAAGCTGTCGCCGTGAAAGCGGATGAGTTGATTCGCAAACCGTTTCAGCCTCAGGAATTGATTGGCCGTGTAAAAAGTTTGCTCGAACCCAAGGGCGCTACCTCTGCGCCAGCAGCGCCGCGCAACGTCGCTTCGAATGCACTGAGCAATCTCTTCGCTCCTCCACCTGCTCCAGTCGCACCGCGCAGCGTTGCTCCCCCGCCACCGGCCCAGCAACCTTCCGACTCCGTCTGGCCGCGCGCCCTCGCGGAAGCATTTACTCCGCGCCAACCCATGCAGCAAAACCAGGATCACCAGCCATCCGGGTCCGTCCCTGTGCGGCCCGCTCCCACTGCCTCCGACGTGCACAAATTACGAGTCGAAATCGCTCATTTAGACCTGCTCGTGAAGAAGCTCCAAACCGAGTTGCAAATCGAGCGCCAATACAATCAAGCCCTCGAAACCCAGATTCGCACACTAACCGAGGTGGAATAGCGACGGAAAGACCTCACTGCACACTTGCTTCTCACGGGAGTTCTAATCCGTCGGCCACTACATAGGCGTCTCTCGCTAAATCCATTGCTCACTGCTTAATCGGAACGTAAACTGGGAGACATCGTGATCGAGCAGAAGATTAACAAATTCTTTGGCGATGCCGAGTCCTCCGGCTTTGGAACCGGTTGGTGGAGTGGGATACTGTCTGCCTTTTTCGGTTTTCTTTCCTTCGGAGCAGTTTTGTGCCTGCATTTTCCTCAGCTACTTAGCACTCCTGATCTTCGTCCGCATTATCCGGTGCACACCCTCCGCGTTTTAATCCAATGCCTCATAGTTGCGGCAATTTTCTTCGGAGTCATTTCTTCGATTCTGCGCAAGAAAAAAACTTTGGCATTGACGGGGATGTTGCTGGCCATCGCGGCAACCGCTCTGGGCGGATCCAGCGTGCAGGTTAACGGTTCTGTGCACGGTGGGCTTGCCATCGGCCTGGACTGGTTTTTGCTGGATCTGTTTTTGATGGCACTCATCTACGTGCCACTCGAAAGACTCTGGCCCCAGTATCCGAAACAAGGAACATTTAGGAAGGATTGGACGCAGGATGTGGTTTATTTCATGTCCACTCATCTTCCGCTGCAAATTTTGTCGTTTCTGGTCTTATTGCCCGCTACCCAGGCCACCAAATATTTCGGTGTTCCGGTTCTTCAGGAATTGATCGCTCGAATGCCCTGGCTTTTGCAATTTTTCCTGGCTGTTGTAGTGGCGGACATTGCTGAATATTTTGTTCATCTGGCTCTGCACAAAGTGCCTTTCCTGTGGCGTTTTCATGCCGTTCACCATTCCTCGAAGGCCCTGGATTGGATCGCCGGCTCGCGCTCCCACTTTGTGGACGACACGCTCGTCCGCGGATTTATCCTTGCTCCTCTCATGCTTGGATTTTCGCAGACGATCATCCTGGCCTATTTGATTTTCGTCACTCTTCATGCTACTTGGACTCACTGCAACTTCGGCCCCAATGCCAAATGGCTCGAAAAGTTCTTGGTTATGCCTAGATATCATCATTGGCACCACACCTCTCAAAAGGAGTCCATCGACAAGAATTTTGCGATTCATTTCCCGTGGATTGATAAAATCTTTGGGACTTATTACTTTCCGAAGGAATGGCCGGAAAATTACGGTTTGGCCGGCGAGGAAATTGCTCCTGACTTTCTCAGGCAAACGATTGATCCATTCATAGGAAGAAAAAGAACGCCCTAAAAATCGAGTGCGCCGAGTGGAACGTCCTTGGGCACCTCTTCGCCCGTTCTCGTGGCCTTCACCAAACCCAAATATTTCATCACTTTGACGGTTATAAATCCAAAGTCGTATTCCGATTTGTCGTGGCTTAGCCGCAATAGACCCGGATAGTGGTGGTGATTATTTTGCAGGCACGCGCTGAACGTTGCCGTTACCGGCAGCCACTCGCCGATGTTCATGGCGTTGTCGTCTTCATCTTCATACCGACGGTATCCAAATCCTCGCGTGTGCGTCCAATAGTTTTGGATCATATTGACCCATGCTGCAAAAATTCGGATTCCAACCCACATCACCAGCACAAATTTCAGGTCACCCACTAGCTTCCAGAAGAGGTAGAAACTAAAGGCTTGCGCCACGATTGCGAAAACCGGGTTCGCAGCCACCCGAAAGGTCCGGGACTTCAAAATCTCGTCGCCACCCAAATCTTCTTTGCATTGATACGGCAGTAGACAGAGATATAGGGTTCGCCAAAAACCATCGCCTGAAAGTTTGTTAGGATCTCCGCGATGGTCAGCATGTTTGTGGTGCAACCGATGGCGATTCACCCAAGCGATCGGATCTACATAGAGCCCGAAGACGTTATTCACGACCGTGACGGCTTTCATGAACCATTCCTTATAGTCGAGCGAGCGATGAGCGATCCCCAGATGAAGAACATCGGCCAAATACAGCCCGCCAAGAAACCAGCAAAAGATAAAATAAATTCCGCCTATCAACATTCCCACCCAAGGTCCCAAGTGAGCTGGGGCGGAATACATGCAAGCCAGCACGTAGAAAACAATAATCAAATAGCCGATGAGATTGTAGATTTTCACGATGGCTCCCTGTAGGGTTATTCAAACAGAAATCGGAGATCCTTTCAAATGACAAGTTAAAGAGTCAGCAGCTTGTACTTTGCACTCTTCAAAAACTAGACGTGTGGCGTCTTTCGATTCTATGGGTGTGCCAGGTAGAACGTCGTTATTTCAGCAATAAACGAACGCGGCAAAGGGCTTTTGCTTGCTGATGAAATCGTCACCCACACAACAATCCCTTCGTAAACACAAAGAGTATGAGTGGCGATTTATCTTTGGTTATATCCCATCCCTCCAGCCAGTTGACGCTGGAACTCTGATTCAGTAGCCTCACTTGACGTAACTTCACTCGCAGCTGCACTACCTGGGAGAAGCTCGATGGACGACAAGACCCATTCGGCGATCACGCGCCGGGAATTCGCGCGCCGCGCGGCTATGGTTTCTGCGGCCGCTTCGCTCGCGCCTGCAAATCTGCTCAACACGGCGCCTCCGTCTGCTCTACCTCAGGCGCAACAAGCGCCCAATGCCTCTAAGCTGTCGCCGGAAAGCCAAGCGGAAGTGGATTCACGCATCCAAACGATCATGGCGCAATACGGCAACCGACTTTCCGACGCCCAAAAAGCCGACATTCGAAGATTGGCGACCGAAGCCCAGCCCCCGCTCGACCGCTTGCGCGCCTTTCCAACCGAAAATGGCGAAGGACCGGCCCTCTACCTGAAGCCGTTGATGGAGCGCGAAAAGAAAACCGCGCCGGCGCCTCCGAAACCCGCAGCCGCGCCCAAGAACTCCTGAGGAGCATACCGAATGCCTGGCGAAGAGATTTTGTATCTCTCTGTAAGCGAACTTGCGAAACGCATCGAATCGAAGAAACTCTCCCCTGTCGAATTGACGCAGTTATATCTGGACCGCAGCCAGAAGTTCGGCCCGCGCTTCAACGCCTACGCCCGGCTGACTCCTGAAATCGCCCTGGATCAAGCGAAAGGCGCCGAGAAAGAAATTCAGCGCGGCCACTACCGCGGCCCGCTCCACGGGATTCCGTACGCCGCAAAAGATTTGCTGGCCGTGAAAGGACTTCCCACCACCTGGGGCGCAAAGCCGTATGCCAATCAGGTCTTCGATTACGACGCAACGGTGATTGAACACTTGAATCGCGTGGGCGCGGTGATGCTCGGCAAGGCAGCCATGATCGAGCTCGCCGGCGGCATGGGCTACCGCTTCGCCTCCGCATCGTTGCAAGGCGAAGCCAAGAATCCGTGGGATACCAAATGCTGGACGTGCGGCTCATCTTCAGGCTCAGGAGCCATCGTCGCAGCGGGTCTTGCCGCGTTCGCCATCGGCACGGAAACGTGGGGCTCGATTGTCTGCCCGTCGGCCTATTGCGGCGTCAGTGGGCTGCGTCCCACGTACGGCCGCGTCAGCCGCTACGGCGCCATGGCGCTCGCGCCTTCCATGGACAAGGTTGGTCCCATGGCGCGGTCGGCCGAAGACTGCGCACGCATTTTTGCTGCAATCGCCGGCCACGACCCAAAGGACCGCGGTACAGTCCCCATTGATAAGGGAGCCTTCACGTACTCGCCCTCGGTGGAACTACATTCGCGCCCGTTGAAACTCGGCTGGCTCACCAATGCCTGGAAATCGCTCGATGCGGGCGTCGCAAAACCTGTGGAGGCGGCCCATCGCGCCATCAAAAAATACGTTTCAAGTATGAAGGACGCCACGCTGCCCGAGGGGCCCTGGGAAGACGCCGGCGGCATCGTGATTGCCGTCGAGGGCGCCGCTTCCTTCCGTTCACTAATTCGCTCCGGGAAAGTCAGTGAGTTGGCCGATCCACTGGGCCAAATCGCTGGCTACGTGAACGAGCAGTATTCCGCCACGGACTACCTGCAGGCCCTAAAAATACGAGAAATCCTTCAGAAGAAAATGGACGGCTTGTTCGAATCGTTCGACGTACTCGTTACAGCTTCTCAACCCGTTGCCGCCACGCCCCTGGAACTCAATCTCGAAACCGGCCTAGTCTTTCCGGATCCCCTCGGCGGCATCGGAAATCTCTGCGGGCTACCGGCACTCTCTGTCCCCTGCGGATTCACGGAGAAGAATCTTCCGGTCGGACTTCAGTTTGTGGCCAGGGCAGGAGACGACATCGCCGTCATCCAAGCAGCTCGCGCATTCCAGCAACACACCGACTGGCATAAAAGACACCCGAAGATTCATTAGGGATGATGTAGGAGCATTGCCGCGCAGTAGAAGCTTGCCAGTTTCAGACTTGCTCCAGAATATCGTGGACTGCCCGCAGAATCGCTAACCGGCTGAACGGTTTTGTTAGTAAGCGCATGGACGTATCCCCGAGCGCCGATTCCGCCGCGGCGTGCTCGCTGTAGCCAGACATATACAGAACGCGCAACTCCGCCCGGCCTTGGTGCAGTCGTCCCGCCAACTCCTGCCCTGTCATTCCGGGCATAACCATGTCCGTGACCAATAGCCGGATGGAGCCCGCGTGCTTTTTCGCCAACTGAATGGCCTCCGCGCCGTCCCGCGCTTCAATCACCGTGTAACCGCCGGATTCGAGAAATTCTCGTGCCACTTCGCGGACATCCTGTTCATCTTCTGCCAGCAGAATCGTTCCCGTCCCTCGCGGCGCCTCCGAAGCACTATGTGTAGTCGCGGATCTTTCCACCGCCTGTTCCACGCGCGGCAAATAAATCTTGAAGCAAGTTCCACGTCCGACCTCGCTGTAGAGCCAGATGAACCCGCCACTCTGCTTCACAATCCCGTAGACGGTTGCCAAGCCCAGACCAGTGCCCTTCCCCTGCGGCTTGGTGGTGAAGAACGGCTCAAAGATGTGCGCCTGCGTTTCCGCATCCATTCCCGAACCGCTATCCGAAACCGCAAGCAAAACATACTTCCCCTGTCGCACCACGGCATGCGCGGAGTTGTACTCGCTGTCCAGATCCACATTCAAAGTCTCAATCAGGAGTTTTCCACCGCCGGGCATGGCATCTCGCGAATTCACTGCCAAATTCATAATCACCTGTTCCATCTGGCTGGCGTCCGCGCGAATCGCACCCAAGTCCTTCGAGGTGCGCACCACCAGCTCAACATCTTCTCCAATCAGCCGCGGCAGCAACTTGCCCATGTCCTCCACAACATCATTCAGGTTCATGACATGCGGTTGCAATACCTGCTGGCGGCTGAAAGCCAGCAGTTGCCGCGTCAGCGCGGACGCACGATCCGCCGCACGCTCGATCTGTTCGATTTTCCTCGAAAATTGGTCCGCAGGTGGCAGCGCGCCTAACAAAAGCTCCGTGTGTCCCTTGATGACCATCAGCAGGTTATTGAAATCGTGCGCCACTCCGCCCGCCAAACGCCCCACCGCTTCCATCTTCTGCGATTGTCGGAGCTGCTGCTCGAGAATGCGGCGCTCGCTGACATCCTGCGCCACGACCAGCCGTACGTGCCTTCCCGCATATTCCAGTTCATGGGAAATCGTTTCGACTTGAAACGTCTTTCCGTCCTTCTTCTTGTGCTTCCAATTCCCGCTTCTCCGCGTGTCGCCGCCATGCTCCTTGAAATAATCCAGAAATTTCGCTTTTTCCTCTTCCGGACGAATGTCCAGCGTGGTCATGCTTTTGAACTCAGTCGGTGAATAGCCATACTGTCGGACCGCCGCTTCATTCACTTCGAGGAATTGCAGCGTTTCACGATCGATCACCCACGTGGGAAGTGGGTTGTAGCTGAAGAGCAGGCGAAACATCTCTTCGTTCTTGCGAAGCGCCTCTTCTGCGCGCCGCCGTTCGATTGCCAACGCGATGTGCCCTCCAACGGAACCCAAAAATTCCATATCCCGGGAGTCGTACGCATCCTCGTCGTTGTAATGTTGAACGACAAGCACCCCGATAGTCGCCGTTGGGGTCTTCAGGGGAACACCGAGCCATGCAGGCGAGGGTGAGCCGACGAGTTCGACTTCCCCTTGCGCCGCCAGCCGGTCAAATTCGCGCTGCGGAATCAACATCGGCGATCCCGTACGGAAAACAAAAGCCGTGCAGCTCCGCCCGACCTTTTGCGGGGGTGGCGCCGTGTCCACTTGGTCCGCAAAAAATGGAAAGGTAAACGTGTCGGTCTCCGCGTCGTGCAACGCCACGAAACAGTTCTCCGCGTAGAGCACCTTTTTCAGTGCCTGATGGATTCCCACGAGAAGCTCGTCCAGGTTCGAGGTCTGATTAAGCGCATGAACGATCTCGGAAATAACCTGCCGCTCCGCCTCCATTCGCTGCACTTCAGTGACATCCTGAAAATTGATAAGAATTCCGCCAATACCCGGCGCGGCAGTCAGGTCCCGTGCCGTAGCATCAAACCAGCGCCACCCGCCGTCCTTGCTCTGCAGCCGGCAGCGCCTGCTGAACGCGCCGCCGCCGCTCTTCGGCAAATCTCGAAAAGACTCCTGCATTCCCGCCGTATTCGTGCAGTGAAGTAGTGTTGCGATAGAAGTTCCAAGAAGGTTCTCGGCGCTGTGCCCAAGCAGGCTTGTGAATCCCGCGCTCACAAACAGAATGACTCCATCCGGACTCAGGATGGCGATGAGTTCCTGAACGGAGTCTAACAACGTGGAGAGTAACTCCGGGCCGAAGGCAATGTCTTGTTCAGAAGGGACGCGTTGTAGCATGTGGTCGCTGCTCGCGACACCAGCCTGCGCAAAGTACGCCGCGGGCGAGGGTGAGACCTGATCCTCCGTCGGAAGTGATCGTTCTACAACTGTCTAACGAGCTGTGGGAATGGCAGACACTCTCATGGTACAAAACTCCTTGCACTTCATAAGTCTTTGATTAACAACATGTCGCGAAACAATGACTGTCCTACTGGACAGGCCAGCCCCACGGTACAGGCGGCTTCCCCTCTGATTCCGCGCATGTTACGCTCCACCGGTTCTCGAACGGCGCGCAGACGCGAACGTTTCGCATTCCGCCCAAACATCCTCAGGAGGTACTTCCGCAATGCACGACATATGGAAGGACATGTTTGTCATGGGGTTGCCCTTGTTCGAGAAAATCCTTCGCCCCATCATCGTTTACGCGTTTCTCGTTATTAGTCTGCGCCTTTCCGGAAAACGCGAACTGGTTCAGCTCAATCCCTTCGACCTGGTTGTCCTGCTGACGCTCTCGAACACCGTGCAGAACGCCATCATCGGTGAAGACAACAGCGTCCTGGGCGGGCTGATCGGCGCAACTTCGCTGCTCGCCACCAACTACCTCGTCGTCCGCTTTCTTTACGATCACCGCAAGCTAGACCAGTTGGTGGAAGGTCGTGCGGACGTCCTCATCGAAAACGGGAAAGTGCGCTCGGAACGCATCAAGAAGGAATTAATCACCATGCCGCAACTGGAGGCCGCGGCGCGCAAGCAAGGTTTCGATTCCCTGGCCGAAGTCCAAAAATGCATTCTTGAGCCTGGCGGAACCTTGACCTTCGTCGGCAAGAAACCCGACCCCGAAGACGTGCGCCATCAGGAACTGGTCGGGCGCCTCGAACGCCTAACCCAGGAAATTACACTCCTCCGCGGCTCCAAGCCGCCAGCCCACGCCTGACTCAGTGTAGAAAAAAACCCGTGAGCGCAAGGCCGATGCCCACCGCTCCAATAGTCAAGCCCAAAAACCAAAATGCCTTTCGCTTCGTCAGCAGCGTAATCGAACAGATGACCAGCCCAATCTCCAAAAACGCCTCCCCGCCATCAAATCGGTCCGCCTTGTGTCCCGCCAGGTCGCGCTCCGTTTCCAGATCTTTTGCTTCCTTGCTGATGTCTTGTTTGTCGCTCTGATAGTGTTCCACTTCCTTGACGTACTTTTCGCGCAGCGCCGCGCCTTTTTCCTTGTCCAATGACGCCACGATATTCACAACGTCCGAGAAACCCTGCGTTTCATGCAGCCGCACACTCTTCGCCTGATATTGTGCCCAGCGGTCCGCCGCCTGGCTCTGCCGCAGCAATTCTTCCGTGTGCGTGCGATGGCCAAGCAGAGTGACCGCCGCCACCAACACTGCCATGATCGAAAGCGTCAGCGACACCGGAAGAACCAACGGATCATCCTCGGACCCATGATGATGTTCGGGAAGTTCGAATCCTTCGCCCATTCCTCGACTCTCCTTCAACAATATTAAACTGCAGAATCAGCCGCGATGACTTGCAGCGTCTCCTGCGCGGCCACTATCGTACGGTCGATGTCCGACGCCGTATGCGCCGCAGAAACAAACGTCGCTTCAAACTGTGAGGGTGCCAGGAAAATGCCCCGATCAAGCATCTCTCTGAAAAACTGCGCGTAGCGCTTCGTATCCGACCGCTTGGCATCCGCGTAGTTCTTCACCGGCTCCGGCGTGAAGAAAATCGTCGACAGCGGACCAACGGCATTGACCTGCGCGACCAGTCCCGCAGCCGCAATACTCGAGCGAAACCCTTGCACGAGCCGCTCCGCAAGCTGCGTCATCCCTTCATAGAACCCCGGCTTAGTCAATTGCTTGAGCGCCGCAATCCCCGCGCGCATCGCCAGCGGGTTTCCCGCCAGCGTTCCCGCCTGATACACCGGCCCAAGCGGCGCGACATGATTCATCAGCTCCGCGCGCCCGCCATACGCCGCCACCGGCACTCCGCCGCCAATAATTTTCCCGAGCGTCGTGAGGTCTGCCTCAATGTCGAACAGTTTCTGCACCGATCCATACCGCAAACGAAACCCCGTGATCACTTCGTCCACGATGAGCAGCGCCCCATTCTTCTTTGTAATTTCGCGCAAGCCCTTCAAGAACCCAGCTTCCGGCGACACGACTCCCATATTCGCGGCGATCGGCTCGACGATCACCGCCGCAATTTGTCCTTTGTGTCCCGCAAATACCCGCTCGACCGCATCAAGATCATTGAACGGCACATTCAACGTCAGCGCCGCTAACGCCTGCGGCACTCCCGGACACTCCGCAATCCCCAGCGTGGCCAGCCCCGAGCCTGCCTGCGACAAAAAACTATCCGCATGCCCGTGGTAGCAACCCTCACACTTCACAATGAAATCGCGCTTCGTAACGCCGCGCGCTAGCCGCACCGCGCTCATCGTCGATTCCGTCCCGCTCGAAACAAACCGGATCTTCTCAATAAACGGAATCGCCTGCGTGATCAGCGTCGCTAGCTCCAGTTCCAACTCCGTCGTCACCCCAAAGCTAGTCCCCCGCCGCGCCTGCTCCGCAATGGCATCACTAATCGCGGGGTTCGCATGCCCCAGAATCATCGCGCCCCACGAACACACGTAATCAAGCAACTCATTCCCATCCGCGTCGTACAAGAACTGCCCGCTGCCGCGTTCGATAATCAGCGGTTCCCCGCCAACCGACCGGAACGCCCGCACGGGACTGTTTACGCCGCCGACCAGCACCTTCTCGGCGCGCTCAAAAATCTCTCGCGAACGTTTCCGCTCGCGCTTCAATTGTGGTTGGGTTGCGCTCATCTTTTCTCTGTCAAACTATCACGCCTTCAGCCAGCGTGCGACGTCTTTGGCATGGTAGGTCAAAATGATCCCCGCTCCAGCGCGCTGAATCCCCGTCAAAATTTCCAACACCACGCGCTGTTCGTCTAGCCATCCCTTTTGCGCTGCCGCTTTGACCATTGCATACTCTCCGCTGACGTTGTAAGCGGCCACCGGGACGTCAAACGCATCGCGCACCTGACGAATCACATCCAGGTACGGCAGCGCCGGCTTCACCATCACGATATCCGCACCTTCATCCAAATCCAGCGCCACTTCCTTCAACGCTTCGCGCACATTCGCGGGATCCATCTGATAGCTGCGGCGGTCGCCAAACTGCGGAGCCGACTGCGCCGCCTCCCGGAACGGTCCATAGAATCCCGAGCCATACTTCGCCGCATACGAAAGAATGGCGATGTTCTCAAGCTTGTGCTGATCCAATATTTCTCGAATCGCCGCCACCCGCCCATCCATCATGTCCGACGGCGCGACAATGTCCGCCCCCGCCCGCGCATGCGAAAGCGCTTGCTGCGCAAGAATCACCACCGTAGCGTCGTTGGCCACATCGCCATCCTCGAGCACGCCGCAATGGCCGTGATTCGTGTACTCGCACAGGCACACGTCCGTCATTACCAAAAGTTTCAGTTCTGCCTTTCGGATCGCCTCGATGGCCCTCTGAACCACGCCGTCGGCTCCGAGCGAACTCGCGCCCCGCGCGTCCTTGGTTTCCGGCAACCCAAACAAAATAATCCCCGGAATCCCCAGCGACTCCACCTCCCGGCACTCTTCGACAATCTGATCCACCGACTGCTGATAGACGCCCGGCATGGAACTGACTTCCTGCCGCACCTTCGTGCCCGGACAAACGAACATGGGATAAATAAGCCCCGCCGTCGTCAGTCGCGTCTCGCGGACCAAGTTCCGCAGGGCTTCGCTTCGCCGCAACCGCCGCGGCCGTTGTGTCGGAAAACTCATCCTCGCTTCGCTCCCGCCGTTGAATGCTTCGCCATATCCGCAAAATGCTCGCCGAGCGCCATTAGCACCGCACCAGCTGTCGTGTCTGCCGCCACAACCATGCGTTCAACCTTCGCCAGCCGTAAGGCGTTCGCGGTGACCGGACCCACCGCCGTGATCGCTATCTGCTCTTGCAGCGTACGCAGCCTCTCACTTCCAAGCAATTCTCCGAAATGTTGCACCGCAGAAGGGCTGAAAAAAAGTATCGCGTCCGCTTCTCCCGCCGCGATCTTTCCCAAATTCTGCTTATCCACTGCACCCGGAATCAAATTCCGATACGCCACAACTTCTGTAACTTGCGCGCCGTGCCCTCTCAGTGCCGCAGGCAACTCCGGATTGGCTCGATCGCTCCGTGGCAGGAGCACCTGTTGCTCCCGGAGCCGCTCTCCTAATTCGTTTGCCAGCGCTACACCGTTATGATTCTTCGCTACGTACTCAACAGGCAATCCAACCTGCCGGACCGCTTCAGCGCTCACGGGGCCGACTGCCGCAATCCGTGATTTGCTCGCAGTTTGACGCAAGGGATGCCCCAGTCTCTCGCTTCGCGCCGCAACCGCTCGAACTGCTTGGCCGCTCGTGAATATGATCCACCCAAATTGCTCCGTCTGCCCGAGCGCTGCGTCCAGCGCCGAAAAATCGCCCGGCTCTTCAAACTCCACAAGCGGAAGCAGCACTGGAATTGCACCAAGAGCGGAGAGTTCGCGAGCGATTGCTTCGCTCTGCTGCGCAGCCCGAGTAATGACAATGCGTCTCCCCGCCAGCGGCGATCGCCCTGTCTCACCCACGTTGGCGGCTCACTTCTTCCAAAATAGACTGCGCCCCCGCTTCAATCAGCAGCCGCACCATGTGCTCGCCCAATGCCGCGGCCTGATCCGGCGGCGCAACCGCGCGTTGCTTCACGTATTGCACGCCATCGACGGAGCAAACACACGCCTCCATCAGAAGCTCCCCACGCTCGATCCTCGCCCACGCTCCCATCGGCACCTGGCAGCCGCCGTGTAACGCCGACAGCAACGCGCGTTCCGCAATAATCGCTGTCCGCGTATCAGCATGATCCAGCGGTGCCAAAATGTCTCCCGCCTCCGTATCCCTCAGCCGGCATTCCACCGCAATCGCGCCCTGCCCCACCGCCGGCATGCAAACATCAGGCTCCAGCGTCTCCGAAATCCGCTTGCTCAACCCGAGCCGATCCAAACCCGCCTTCGAGACCATCACGGCCTCATACTCTCCGCTCTCGACCTTCCGCAATCGCGTATCAACATTTCCTCGCAAGTCGCGAATATCCAGGTCCGGCCGCAAATGCAACAACTGCGCTTGCCGCCGTAAGCTGCTCGTTCCCACGCGCGCACCTTGCCGCAAATTCGCAAGCGTGGATCCCACCAGACAATCGCGCACATCATCGCGCCGGCAAACTGCCGGAAACATCAACCGCGAAGGAGTATCTGTAGGAATGTCTTTCACGCTGTGCACCGCCAGGTCGATTGTTTCCTCCAGCAGCGCCTCTTCTAACTCTTTGATGAAAATTCCCTTCCCGCCAATCTGCGTCAGCGGCATGTGCTGCATTTTGTCGCCCGCGGTCTTGATGATGACGATTTCCGCTTCCATCCCCGTCGCCGCAAACAGCTGTTTGCGAATGGACTCCGCTTGCCACTTGGCCAGAATGCTGCCGCGCGTCCCGATCCGCAGGATTCTCACGGCTTCTCCCGGTTCGAAAGGAAGAGGTCGCGCAGCGCTTCGACGTTATGAATTTTCCGCCGCAACTCTTTTTCGCCGCGCAACTGCTCAGCTGGTTTTAAGAGCAATTTCTCCAGCATTTCGTCCATCAGCCCTTCGACGCGAGCCCGGTCCGCTTCGCTCAAATGATTCATCGACTCCATTCGCGCCCGAATGAACGCCGCGCGTTCTTCCCGCATCCTCGCCCGCAAAGCTTCCACGAGTCCCACAAGCTCAACACTTGCCTGCCAGGACAAAAATTTCCCAACGTGTTCCTCAACAATCCCATCGGCTCGCGGAATCTCACTCTCCCGTGCATTACGGTTTTGCTGCACGATGTCGCTCAGGTCATCCATCGTGTAAACATAAACGTTATACAGTTTCGCGACGCTGGCCTCGATGTTCCGCGGCATCCCCAGATCCATCAGGAACAATGCCCGGTTTTGCCGCGCCGCCATCGCGGACTCTACGATTTCGCGCCGCAGCACCGGCTCCTCTGCGGACACCGATGACACCACCACATCCGGCGACTGCAACGCCGTATCCCACTCGCCCCACCCAACGACCTTCCCCTCGAACTGCTTCGCCAGTTCTTCCGCTCGGTCCCGCGAGCGATTCATCACCGACAAGTGCGCGATGCCGCGATCCCGCAGTTGCGAGACC
This sequence comes from Acidobacteriota bacterium, assembly GCA_013289835.1. Lineage (GTDB taxonomy): Bacteria > Acidobacteriota > Terriglobia > Acidiferrales > UBA7541 > Acidiferrum. Next base: position 45,031 of record JABCZG010000017.1, read on the forward strand.
ACTTGCTCGCTGATCGTTCCAGCCCCAACAACGAGCGCTTCCCGCTCGTTCATCTTGCCAAAGATCCGCTCTGCCAGCTTCACGCCCGCGGCCGCCACCGACATCGGCCGCGTTCCCAGCTCCGTCTCCGAACGCACGCGCTTCCCTACCTCCAGCGCGCCCTGAAACAATCTGTTCAACACCGGTCCCGTCGCGCCTTGCTCGTGCGCAAAGCGGTATGCCTCACGCACTTGCCCCAGGATCTCTGCCTCCCCCAGCAGCATGGAATCCAATCCCGCCGAAACACGGAAGAGATGTCGCACTGCCTCGCGATCGTAGTGGTGGTAGAGAGATACGCTCAAAACATCCGGCCGCACCGCATGGAATTCACTCAAAAACGAAGAAAGCCCCGGCGCACACTCATGCGAAGATTCAGGCGGCACACCATACACTTCGCTGCGATTGCACGTCGAGAGCACCAGCGTCTCTTCGAGAATTCCACGCGAGCGCAGTTCATCCGCGGCGCGCCGCGCCTGTTCGTTGGTGAACGACACCCGCTCGCGCACCTCGACCGAGGCGGTCCGGTGGTTCAATCCGACGAGAACGATTTCCATGTCGCGGTTCACTAGCTCCTAGAAGTAGCGGTGGCTATGCGACAAGTACAAATTCACGACTGTAAAGCTGAGCACCACCACGACAAAATTAAAAATGCATAGTTTAGAGGCGCGCGCCCCGCGCCAAGTCGTGGTCCGCGCCAAACGGAAATACAGCACATACAAGATCAACACGAGCAACGTGATCACATATTTCGCATCGAAAAACGAGTGCTGCCCCGCCAGCCGGTCCACCGAAACGAAACCCAGTGCCGTTCCGATGGCGATGGAAACCACTCCCACCAAAACGCTCGATCGACTCATCCGTTCCAGCAAATCTAGCGGCGGCAGGCGCCATACCATTTCGCCAAGCTGGTGACGCCGCAAATGCCGTTCTTCCCCCAGAAAAATCATACTGAGTACGAAGGAGAGCGCGAACGCCGCATACGCCAGGATGCTCAACGTAACATGCAGCGCGAAAACAACGCCGTGCGTGGCCGGCGGCGCAAGCCGATCCGCGGGGGCAAGGTGTGCCGCCAGAAAAAACACCAGCACAAACGGCATAACAAAAGCCCCGACCGACCTTTGTCGGTGGTAGAACTCCAACCCCAGGTACGTCAGCGCAAGAAGCCATCCGAAGAGCGACATGGAGCCGTAAAGATCGTGGTACGGAACCGTGTGCGAACCTCGCGACCTCTCCAGAAGCGCCAAGTAGTGGGTCACCAATCCCAGGGCAAGAAACAACGTTCCCAGCCGGCCCGTGATCTCTTTGCCGGTATTCAAAAAACGAACGTACAGCCCCAGGCTCAGCACGTAGGCAAGCAGCGTCAAAATGAGAAATGGATGATTCATTATTCGCAATCAGGGGCTTATCTCAAGTCGCTCGTTCCCGATTTGTGGCCGAGTCAATCCCAAACGAGACTCTCCCCACCACTGCGAGTATACCCACACCTACTGCTCCACGCACAATCGCGCCACCTCGCACAGCCGTTTCAGCAGGACGGGCCTGGATTTGCTATCCTTGCTTCCTGGGACGGGACATGACTACACGGGCTGACGCAATCAATCGAAAAGACTTATTCCTTCGTGCCTGCCGCGGCGAATCCCTGCCCCACGCTCCAGTCTGGATGATGCGCCAGGCCGGCCGCTACCTTCCTGAATACCGCGAAATCCGCGCAAAGCACGCATTTCTTGAGGTTTGCAAGAACCCGCAGCTCGCCGTCGAAGTGTCCCTCCAGCCCTTCCGAAGGCTAGGAGTGGACGCCATTATCGTTTTCTCAGACATCTTAATCCCCGCCGAAGCGATGGGCCTGCATCTCGAGCTTGGCGACGCCGGCCCCAATCTCCCCAATCCAGTCCGCTCCAAGTCCGACGTTGACAAACTCAAACTGTTCGACCCGGAGACGGAAACCGGCTTTCTGCCCGAAGCCATCCGCCGCATCGTCAAATCCGTTGGATCAGAGGTTCCCGTTTTGGGCTTTGCCGCCGCCCCTTGGACCCTCGCCTGTTACATGGTGGAGGGCAAAACCAAGGAAGGTTTCGCCACGGTCAAAAGTTTTCTGTATCACGAGCCAAAGACCTTCCACGAATTGCTCCACCGCATCGCCCAGGCAACGATTCCGTATCTGAAAGCGCAAATTGCCGCAGGCGCCTCCGCCGTTCAGTTGTTCGACACCTGGTGTGGTGAGTTGAGTCTGCAAGACTACCGGGAATTTGCTCTGCCCGCCGTTCAGGAAATCATCTCTGGAATTGGCGGTTCGGTCCCGGTTATCTATTACACCAAGGCATCCCAGCATCTGCTCCCGGCTTTTGCCAATTCCGGCGCAAACGTGCTCAGCCTCGATTGGCGCTTGGATCTTGCGGAAGTCCGAAAAACTCTAGGGCCGAAAATCGCGTTGCAAGGTAATGTGGATCCAGCAATCCTTCTTGGCCCGCCAGAAACAATTCGCGACGTGACACTGACCACCGTCAACTCACTCGCCGGCCAGGGCCACATTCTCAATCTCGGCCACGGAATCCTGCAGAACACCCCCGTCGAGAACGCCAAGCTGTTCGTCGAAACCGGCCAAGGTGTATTGTTGCAAGATGCCCGGCCCGCTGCCCAGGCAAGATGAGAAACGCCGCCATGACACTTGCCCATCCAAATATGCAGCAAATGCGCGAAGAGCTGCACGTCGGCGAAGACTTTCTCTCCCGCTACAATCGCCCCGGCCCGCGCTACACCAGTTATCCTACCGCGCCAGTCTGGAACGACAACTTCGGCCCCGCCGATCTCGAAAAAGTGCACGACGAAGCGGACCGCGCCAAGACTCCCGTCTCGCTCTACATGCACATCCCCTTTTGCGAGAGCCTCTGTCTTTTTTGCGCGTGCAACGTCGTCATCGAGAAAAACAAAGGCGTCGCGCCGCCCTACCTCGACATCCTAAAAAAAGAAATCGAGCGCACCAGCCGCAGCGTTTCCAAAGACCGCCTCGTCGTGCAATTTCATTGGGGCGGCGGTACTCCCACGTACCTGACCCCCGCGCAAATTGAAGACCTCTTCGGCTTCACGCGCGAGCATTTCCATCTCGCCCCAGACGCAGAGGTTGGCATCGAAGTGGACCCGCGCGTCACCTCGCGTGAACATCTGGAAACGCTCCGCAACCTCGGCTTCAATCGCCTCAGCATGGGCATTCAGGATTTTCATGCCGATGTCCAGAAGGCCGTTCACCGCATCCAGCCGTTCGAAATGACCCGCGACCTCCTTTTTGCCGCCCGTGAACTCGGCTTCGACAGCATCAACGTCGACCTGATTTACGGCCTGCCGTATCAAACGCCCGATCGCTTTGCCCACACCGTAGACCAAATTCTCGAACTAGCCCCCGATCGCGTCGCTCTCTTCAGCTACGCCCATGTGCCCTGGCTCAAGAAGCAGCAAGGCTCCTTCGCTGCTCATCTCCCCGAGGGCATGGAAAAATTCGAAATCTTCCGTACTGGTCTCTTGAAATTTCTCGAAGCCGGCTATCTCTACATCGGCATGGACCATTTCGCCAAGCCCGGCGATGAGCTCGCCGTCTCCCAACAAAACCGTACGCTGCACCGCAATTTTCAGGGCTACACCACCAAAGCCGGCGCTGACCTCTACGGCATGGGCATCACCGCCATCAGCGGTTTCGAAGGCGCATACGCCCAAAACTATCGCGACATCCCTTCCTGGCAAAAAGCCGTCAACGAACGCGGAATCGCCACCATGCGCGGCTACCACCTTTCCGATGAAGATCGCCTCCGCCGCGCCGTCATCAGCCGTTTGCTCTGCCACACCATTCTGATCAAAGACGAAATCTCGCAAGAATTCGCCATCGACTTCGACCACTACTTCGCCGACGAACTCCGCCGCCTAGAACCCGCCCGCGAAGATGGCCTGGTCCTCCTCGATCGCGGCGAAATTCGCGCCACCTGGCTGGGCCGCATCTTCATCCGCAATCTGGCCATGGTCTTCGATCCCTATCTTGAAAAACAGCAGCTCATCAGCAGCAAGCCGCTCTTTTCCAAAACTCTCTGAGTCCGCGAGGATGCTGACAACTCCGTGACCCGTCACGTCCCAGCTCTGGTGATCGGCGGTGGAATCTCCGGCCTCGTCTGCGCCTACGCCCTCCGCAAAACCGGTATCGACGCCCAACTTCTCGAAGCCGCTCCCCGCCCCGGCGGTGTCATACAATCCATCACCCGCGACGGCTTCCTCCTGGAACTGGGCCCCCAAAGTTTCAGCAGCACCCCCGCGCTCCGCCAACTCTGCGCCGAACTCGGCATCACTAACGAAATCATTGAGGCCCCGCTCCACGCGCCGCGCTACGTCTTGATCGACGGCACACTTCGTCCCGTGCCCCTAAGCCCTCTCGCATTTTTCACCAGTTCCCTAATCGACGCATCGACAAAATGGGCCCTCCTCCGCGACGTCTTCGGAAAAAGCACCCCGCCCGACGCCGATGAATCCATCGCTGAATTCACGCGCAGAAAATTCTCCGCCCAACTCCTCGACCGCCTCGTCGGCCCCTTCGTCTCCGGCGTCTACGCCGGCGATCCCGAGCGCCTCAGCGTCCGCAGCACCTTCTCCCAGCTCTACGAAGCCGAAAAATCTTCCGGCAGCATCGTTCGCGGCATGCTGCGCCTCGCCAAAACCAAAAAAGGCCCCCGCGAACATCCCACCTTGCAAACCTTCCGCAGTGGCACTGAAGCACTAGTCCGTGCTCTTTCCACAAACCTCGGTGCGGCCATGCGGACGAACGCGAAGATCATCAGGCTCACAAAAAACCCTGACGCCTCCTTCACTGTTCAAATTGAAGGCGAAGGAAATAGTGACTCTCTTTCGGCGAAAGCTTTGATTCTGGCGATACCTCCTGACACAGCTGGAAGGCTTCTCGCCGATCTCGATTCCTCCTTCGAGTCTCTACTCGGCCCCGTCGAATTCGCCGCCGTCGCCGTCGTCTCCCTCGGCTACCCGAAATCTGCCATCACCCACTCCTTGGACGGCTTTGGCTTCCTCGTGCCGCGCTCCGCCGGTCTCCGCGTCCTCGGCACCGTCTGGAATTCCTCCCTCTTCCCCGGCCGCGCCCCCGATGGTCACGCTCTTCTGACCTCCTTCGTCGGCGGTACCACCGACCCCGCCGCCGCAAAGTTGACCCCCGACAATCTCGCAGCCCTGGTACATCGCGAAATCGCGTCGATTCTCTCCATCAATCCCGAGCCAACTTTTTCAAACGTCACAATTTGGCCCCGCGCACTTCCCCAGTTCAATCTCGGCCACGCCGCCCGCTTGGCCGCCCTCGCAACTCTTCTAAAAAGCAATCCAGGCATCTGGCTTACAGGCAACTACCTCCGTAGCCCCGCCATCGGCTCCTGCGTCGAGCAAGCCTTGGCCACCGCCGAAGAAGTCGCCAAGCGGCTGGCGCAATGAAACTGCAAACTGCGCCTCATCCAATTGATACCAGGCATCGTATATTGATCTAGGAGACCAAGAAGCCTAACCCGTGTTCCTGGCAGCTCTGATACCCACGGCGAACCGCGAAGTGTCGCCCGACGCGACCCTCGTGCACCGGCTTCTTCAAAAAGATGTGAGCGCCTTCGAGCAGCTCTACGACCGCCATTCCCGCGCCATTTATTCCCTGGTCCTGCGCATCCTGCAGCAAGCGGGAACCGCCGAGGAAGTCGTTCAAGACATCTTCCTCCAGCTCTGGCGCAACGCCGCGCAGTATGATGTCTCGCGTGGCCCCTTTGTCCCCTGGCTGTTCACTCTGGCTCGCAACCGCGCCTTGGACACGCTTCGCCTGAAAAGCGAACGCCAGCGCCGCCGCGAAGACCAAACCGAGGAATTGCCGCCCATTGCCACCGTGCCGCAGTACGAACAGCAATTCGACGAAAAGCGCCGCGCCGAAAAAGTTCGCACTCTAATGGCTTCGCTCAGCCCGCAGCAAAAAAAAGCCATCGAGCTGGCCTACTTTGAAGGATTGAGCCACTCCGAAATTGCCGCGGCCTTGAAAGAGCCACTCGGCACAGTGAAAAGTTGGATTCGCAACGGTCTGTTGCGCTTGAAAGAAGAATTGCAGGCCACCACGTGAGCGAATGCGCTAAATTCCGCGAACTACTCGAAGCCTACGCGCTCGGCGCCCTGGACGCCCCCGAACGCGCCGCGCTCGAAGCTCATCTCGCCACCGGCTGCGACGATTGCGCCAAAGCCCTCGCCGAAGCCCGCTGGCTCGTTAGCCAGTTGGCCTACCTCGCGCCCGAAGCCGCACCCTCCGGCATGCTCAAGGGCCGACTACTGCAAACCGTCCGCTCCGAAGCCCAAGCAGCAAAGCAATCCGCGTCGCCCAAATCCGCCATTCCCTTCTGGATGTGGGCCGGAGTCGCCGCTCTCTTTGTGGCGACGATTTATTCCGCTTGGAACGCCCAGAAAATGCAGCGCGAGATTCAGCGCTCCGACAATATCGCGGCTGCTCTTCTCCAACGCCGAAACCAACTCGAAGCTCAATTGGAAGACGCCAGGCGCGAAGCCACGATACTTGTCGATCCCGCTTCCGTGAAGATCGCTCTCTCTTCCTCGGATCCCCAAACGCCGCCGCTCGAAGCCACCTGGCATTCCCAACTCGGCATCGTTCTGACCGGACAAAAAACTCCCCTTCCACCCGGCAACCGTGTACTGCAATTGTGGCTGATCCCCAAAGTCCCCGGCGGCAAGCCCATTCCCTCACTTACCATCCGCCCCGACGCCGATGGAAAATTCGTCCTGCTCGTAGCGAATCCCCCCGAGCTAATGGCCCAAACAAAAGCCCTGGCCATCACCGAAGAACCCGAAGGCGGCAGCACAGCACCAACAACCGCGCCTCGATGGGTCGGCGGCGTCAGCTAGAGGAGCCCTAAGTACGATTCATGGATCGTCGCAGACTCGGAAGGCTACCTTGTCTCCACGTTGGCAGGCGCGCGGTTCAAAAGAAGCAAACAACCTTTAAAAGCAAGTCTCTTCTCCTACGGAATACTGAAAACTGAGAACTGACTACCTCCCATACCGCAGCGCCAACCGCGTCTTCCGCCGCTCCGCCGCCTCCCGATACCTCCGCTTCTCCCCCGCCGTCTTCAAAATGAGCGGCCGCACTGGTTTCGGTTTACTCGTGTGCTCGTCAATCGCCACAAACGTCACGTACGCCGTCGTCGTGTGCTTCCGCTCCCCCGTCATCGCATTTTCCGAAAACACCTCGACGCCCACTTCCATCGAAGTATGAAAAACACGATTCACTTGCGACTTCAAATTCACAATTTCCCCCAAGTTCACCGGATTGCGAAAATCAATGTAGTCCACCGAAGCCGTCACCACATAGCTGTTCGAATGCCGGTGCGCCGCCAGCGCCGCCGCCATATCCACCAAGTGCATCACCTGCCCGCCCAGAAGTTTCCCCAGCGGATTCGTCATCGCCGGCAAAACGATCTCCGTCATCTCTGATCGCGAAGCGCTCACCGGTCTCCCTGGCAAGCCAGCCCCCCGGTCACCACTCTCTACGTTTTTTCGCTTCATTCGTTTCCCCGTCTCTGTGCGAGTTTGGTGGCTCTCTCCCGCTCCCGTATAATACGGGACGACCAATGACCGAACAAAAGAAAACCCGCCGCCAGATGCTCGAAGAGTTCGTGGCCCAGAAACCCGACGACGCCTTCTCCCGCTACGGCCTCGCCATGGAGTGCATGAACAGCGGCGACCCCACCGCCGCCGACCTGCATTTCCGCGCGCTACTCGATCACCACGCCGACTACATCGCCGCCTATCTGATGTATGGCCAACTCCTCGCCCGCGAATCCCGCCCTGCCGAAGCCAGGCAAGTTCTTTCGAACGGCATCGCCGCCGCCGCCAAAAAAGGCGACCAGCACGCCCGCTCCGAGATGGAAGCCCTCCTCACCGAACTTGGCTAGGCGCCGCACCGTGCCCGCTCAGCCAAAGCTCAGCAATCTCTGCGTCGTCTTGGTCGCCACGCGAAATCCCCTTAACATCGGCGCCGCCGCTCGCGCCATGAGCAACTTCGGCTTCTCCCAACTCCGCGTCGTCAACCCTTACGAACTCGCCTTCCGCGAAGCCCGCTCGGCCGTCGGCGCATCCAAGCTTCTCGCCGACGCCAAAGAATTCCAGAGCGTCGCCGATGCCGTCGCCGATTGCACGCTCGTGGTCGGCACCACCGCCGTCGGCCGCCGCGCCTTGCAGCATCCTCTTCGCCGCCTCGAGCCCGGAGCCCGCCTCATCCGCCGCGAACTCCTCTCCGCTCGCGTCGCTCTTCTCTTCGGTTCGGAAAAAGTCGGCCTCTCCAACGAAGACCTCAGCCACTGCCACTGGCTCATGCGCATTCCCACTCGCGAAGAGCATCGCTCCCTCAACCTGGGTCAAGCCGTCGCCATCTGCCTCTACGAATTCATCCGCGATTCCAAGCCTCCGCGCCAACCCCACAAAGAAAAGCCGGCCACCGCAAAAGATCGCGAGCGCATCACCGAAGTCTTGCTCGAAGCCCTCCGTGCCAGCGGCTACCTAAGTCCCCACCCCTCCGCCATCGCCGACGAAAAAGTCCGCCGCCTCATCCGCCGCCTGAACATCTCCGCCAAGGACGCCGCCATTTTCCCCGGAATGTTGCGCCAAATCGTGTGGAAGCTCCAGCCGCACTAAATCCAACCCAAACAACCCGGCCCGCGCTCTGGTATGATTGGTCTGGGACCCATGCGGCCTGATCGCATTCCGCTGTTTCCTCTGAACGTCGTTCTTCTCCCCGGCGCTGAGCTTCCCTTGCACATTTTCGAACCGCGCTACCGCCAGATGGTGAAAGACTGCCTCGAAGACAATTCTGAATTCGGCATGCTTCTCGCTCTTCCGAACGGTGTCGCGCGCGTTGGTTGTACCGCCGAAATCGTGGACGTCGTAAAGCGCTACGACGACGGCCGCATGGACATCCTCACGACAGGCCGTTCGCCATTCCGCGCTGTGCATTTATTCACAGAAAACCCCGTGCTGGTAGGCCAAGTCGATTATCTCGAAGACCGTGAAGTCCCCGCCGATGCACGCGTCCGGCGTGAGCTTGTGGAATTGTTCGAAGCCTGCCACACACTCATCTTCGACGACTATCCGAAGCACCTCGACTGCGCCTCCGCCGATGGGCTCTCGTATGTCGTTGCAGCCACGCTGCCGATGGAACTACTCTGGAAACAGCAAATTCTCGAGTTGCGCACTGAATCGGATCGTCAGGAGCGCCTCGTGGCGTACCTTCGCGAATGGGCCCCGCATCTACAGAAAGCAGATGCCATGCGTCAGCGGGCCGGCGGTAACGGACACGGGTTGAATTAGTGGTGTGAGGCGATTCGGCCAAGCCGGATCGCGGAACGGGAACCTAATGACGGCCAGCACCTCCATGCAATCCTCGGGACATTCCAAGCCGCGCACCATCGGCGAGCTCAAACGCATTCCCGATTTTGATCCTCGCGGCGCCTCGCGCTCCGTCAAGGATGAAATCCGCCGCAATCTCTTGCGCGCCGTCGAAAAAAACGAAATTTTGTTCCCCGGCGTTCACGGCTACGAAGACACCGTCATTCCTCAGATCGTCAACGCCCTGCTGTCGCGCCACAATTTCATCTTGCTCGGCCTTCGCGGCCAAGCCAAAAGCCGTATCCTGCGCGGCCTCATCAACCTGCTCGATCCAGAAATGCCAGTCGTGGCCGGTTGCGAAATCAACGACGATCCCTTGAATCCCATCTGCCGCGCCTGCCGCGAAAAAATCGCCGCCGAAGGTGATAACACGCCCATTGCCTGGATGCCCCGCGAAAACCGTTTCGTCGAAAAACTCGCCACTCCCGATGTCACCATGGCCGACATCATCGGCGATGTGGATCCCATCCGCGCCGCCCGCGGCGGCCGCGATCTCTCCGACGAGCTCACCATCCACTACGGCCTGCTCCCGCGCGCCAATCGCGGCATATTCGCCATCAACGAACTCCCCGACCTCGCCGGAAAAATTCAAGTCGGCCTATTCAACATTATGCAAGAAGGCGACATCCAGATTAAGGGCTATCCTCTGCGTCTTCCTCTTGACGTCCTTCTGGTCTTCACCGCCAACCCCGAGGACTACACCGCGCGCGGAAAAATCATCACGCCTCTCAAAGACCGCATCGGCGCCGAAATTCGTACCCATTACCCATCAACTGTCGACGAGGGCATGGCCATCACCGCCCAGGAAGCCTGGGTCGGCCGCGACTCCGGCAAGAAAATCGACGTCCCACCCTATCTTCGCCAAGTTGTCGAAGAGATTGCCTTCCAGGCTCGCGAGGACAAACGCGTGGACCGCCGCTCCGGCGTCAGCCAGCGCCTTCCCATCACCACGCTCGAAAGCCTGGTCAGCAGCGCCGAGCAGCGCGCCGCGCGCACCGGCGAGAAAAATGTCGTCGCCCGCGTCGCCGACGTCTACGCCGCCCTCCCGGCCATCACCGGAAAAATGGAGCTCGAATACGAAGGCGAACTCAAAGGCGCCGACACCATCGCTCGCGAACTCATTCGCACCGCTGTTGGTCGCGTCTTCAGCAAACATTTCCCCGGCGTGGATTTCCAGCCTGTCATTCAATGGTTCGAACTCGGCGGCGAATTGAAGCTCCCCGAATTGGCCACCACTCAGGAGCGCCACCAGCAACTCTCGAAAATCCAAGGCTTAATGGACCACGTTGGTAAACTCGGCGTCGAAAACCGCAAAGACCCCGGCACCGCCGCAGCCGCCGCCGAAATGATCCTAGAGGGCCTATGGGCCCACCGCCGCATCGGCCGCAGCGAAGAACGCGGCTACTACGCCGAAAAGCCCAAACAACCCGACCCACGCGACCCCCGCGAATCGCAAAACCGCGGCCCCCGCCGCCAATTCAACTAATGTCCCCAAAGTCCACGCGCGCGCACCATCTGGAGTGCGGGAGCCCAGCTCCCGCTTTTGCAGCTCCACCGACACTCGACTCCGTCGCCGCGGCCGACTCGCAACCAATCCAATTCCTTGTAGGGGCGCAGCACCGCTGCGCCCTTCTTTGCCGCCAGCTCTTCGTAGACGTAATCAAACGCGCATCTCGATCAAGGCCGCGCTCCTCCACCAGTCACCAGTCACGAGTCACCAGTCACGCACCATGCAACCTTCAACCTTCAACTTTGAGCAACCCAAGGCCCCGCCCATGAAATTCATCCGCTACGGCAAATACACCGGCGAACCCGCCGACGCCATCGACCTCGAAGAACTCATCAAGCGCCTCGGCGACTTCTTCCTGCAAAGCGGCTTCGAATCCCAATACTACGGCGCTTCCCAAATGGACACCGAGCGCTCCATGGAAGCCCTGCGCGAAGCCATCCTCCGCGCCCTCCAGGAAGGCGACCTCCTCCCCGAAAACGCCATGACCGACGAGCTTCGTGAAATGTTGAACGACCCCAACGCCATGAACAGCCAGGCCATCAAGGATCTCCTAGACAAACTCACCGAGCGCCTCGCCAATGAAGGCTTCATCAATCCCCAGCAGCCCCCGCAAGTCACTCCGCCCCCGCAAACCTCCGCGCGCGGCCAGCTCGGCCAGCCCCACGAACGTCAGCCCGAAGCGCGCTTCGAAATCACTGACAAAACGATCGATTTTCTAGGATTCAAAACGCTTCAGGACTTACTAGGCTCACTCGGCCGGAGCAGCTTCGGCCGCCACGACACTCGCGACCTCTCCACCGGCGTCGAATCCGGCGGCGTCTCCCGCCCCTACGAATTCGGCGACACGCTCAACATGGACATCAGCGCCACGCTCTTCAACGCCGTCCGCCGCGAAGGCGCAAAAGTCCCCATCGAAATGACCTATTCCGACCTCATGGTCCATCAGTGCGAATACCACAGCTCCTGCGCCACCGTCGTCCTTCTCGATTGCAGCCACAGCATGATTCTTTACGGCGAGGACCGCTTCACGCCCGCCAAGCGCGTCGCCATGGCCCTCTCCCATCTCATTCGAACGCAATATCCCGGCGACACTCTCAGTCTCGTCCTCTTCCACGACTCCGCCGAGGAAGTCCCCCTCAGCGAACTCGCCCGCGTCCAGGTCGGCCCCTACTACACCAACACGCGCGAAGGCCTCCGCATGGCCCAGCGCATCCTCCTCCGCCAGAAAAAAGACATGCGCCAAATCATCATGATCACCGACGGCAAGCCTTCCGCGCTCACTCTCGAAGACGGCCGCATCTACAAAAACGCTTTCGGCCTCGATCCCTTCGTCGTCGGCCAAACCCTCGAAGAAGTCAACAAATGCAAACGCGCCGGCATCATGATCAACACCTTCATGCTCGCCAGCGATTATTCCCTCGTCCACTTCGTCCAGAAAATCACCGAAATGTGCCGCGGCAAAGCCTATTTCACCACTCCCTACACCCTAGGCCAATACCTCCTAATGGATTACATGCAGCGCAAAACCAAACAAATCCACTAACCATGGAGTGCGGGAGCCCAGCTCCCGCTTTTGCAAACTCCACAGCACCTCCATCCATGTCGTTGCCCATAATTTCGAATCGAGCAGTCTTGTCTTCCTCCGTGCCCTCTGTGACCTCCGTGCACTCTGTGTAAAATCCTTCTTTTGATTTCCCCCCCCGCGCATTTTCCCACCCCAACAAACCTGCTACCATTCTTCCTCTTATGCCCCTCCAACGTTGCGTCACCTGCGGCAAAAACTTCGACCCCGCGTCCTCCGCCGCCCCCTATTCCCTCAACTGCCCCTCCTGCGATCAAGACCGCGCCCAAGCCATCCGCGCCTCCTTACCCCCGCAACCCGTCGCTCCTCCCCCAACCGCCTTCCCCCTCACCATCGCCCTTATCGCCGCCTGCGCCCTCGTCTTCCGCGCTATGGTTTTAAGCGGAGCTTCGGCATTCAACCCCACTCCCGACCAAGCCATCAAATTTGGCGCCGACGTCGGTTTTCTCACCCTCAACGGCCAATGGTGGCGCCTCGTTACCAGCATGTTCGTCCACTTCGGCATCATCCATATCGGCCTCAATATGTGGTGCCTCTGGAACCTCGGCCGCGCCGCCGAGCAACTCCTCGGTCGTTTCTCCTACCTCCTCGCCTATTTCGTCAGCGGCATCTTCGGCAGCATCGCCAGCGTCTACTGGCATCCGCAAGGCGTCGGGGCCGGCGCCTCCGGCGCCATCTTCGGCATGGCCGGCGTCCTGGTTTCTTTTGTCTATTTGAAAAAAACTCCCGCCCACCTTCGTCCCAACAGCAACATGCTCGGCAGCCTCGGCACCTTCATCGCCTACAATTTGATCTTCGGCGCCGCCATCCCCGGCATCAGCAACGCCGCCCACATCGGCGGCCTCGTCATGGGCCTAGCTGTCGGCGCGCTTCTCCCCAACGCCGCAGCCCCCGAATCCGCGCGCCGCGCTCGCCTCTCCTTCGTTACCGTCATCTCCGTGATCGTTCTCGCCGCCTCCGCCTTCGCCGCCAAACAACTCCGCGCCGGTGTCACCGACCTCTCCAGCATCCAGGACCTGCTCAAGACCGGAAAAACCGACGAAGCCCTGGCCCAATTGGAAAAATTGACCGCGCGCCAGCCAGACTTCGCCCCCGCGCAGTCCATGCTCGCCTCTGTGTATTTTGGAAAAAGCCGCTACCCCGAAGCCCTCGCCGCCATGCAGAAAGCCTACGCCGCCGATCCGACCAACATTTCCTATCAGCAAAAACTCGGCAGCGCCTACCTAAATCTCGGCGAATACGATCAGGCCATCACGTTCTTCCAGAAGCTCATCACGCAAAATCCAAAGGATTCCCGCGCCTATCTCGGCCTCGGCTCCGCCTACATGTCCCTCAAACAATACGACGCCGCCATCGCCCCATTCCGCCAAGCCGCCACTCTCGACACCAAGTCCGCCCTTCCTCTCCACGCCCTCGGCCAAGCCCAGCTTCGCTCCGCCCAATACGCCGACGCCCAGCAAACCTATCGCCGCCTCCTAGCCCAATTCCCCAACGACACCCAAGCCCAAGCCGCCCTCGCCTACGCCACCAGCCATCTCCGCTAGCAGCGCCTTTCACCGCGCTTCATGCACTTCAAAGTCCGTACTGCTTGACATATAACGAATAACAGTATACTTTGAGAGTGTGATTCGGTCGTTCCGCTGCGCCGACACCGAGCGTCTCTTCCGCCGGGAATCCGTCCGCCGGTTCAGGGCCATCGAACGCCAGGCCCTTCGGAAACTGGACATGCTGGACGCCGCTCCCGATATTCGAACGCTCGCGTCCTTGCCAGGAAATCGATTTGAGCCGTTGAGAGGCGATCGAAGGGGGCAGTACAGCATCCGCATCAACGAGCAATGGCGCATTTGTTTTGCGTGGCGCGATGGCGACGCCCATGAAGTTGAAATCGTGGACTACCACTAGGAGAGATCTTTGGCAAAGAAACTAAAGCCCGTGCATCCCGGGGAGATTCTTCGCGAAGAATTCATGGCCCCGTTGGGGTTGAGCATGAACAAAGTGGCCATGGCTCTGCGCGTCCCCGTCACTCGCATCGCCGATATCGTCAACCGCCGCCGCGGTATCACCGCCGACACCGCGCTGCGATTCGCCCGTTACTTCAACAACGCTCCAGCTTTCTGGATGAATCTCCAAACCCGTTACGATCTCGAAGTCGCCGAAGATGAACTCGCCCTCCAAGTCGCCCGCGACGTCCAGCCCCTCGAAACTTCGACCACATGACAATTGCCAGCTACATCCTAGGCGCAATAGCTTTGTAGGGGCGGAGCATCGCTGCGCCCTCCGATCCGCTCGGCGCGAACGAGCCCTACGAATGCTCATCCCCCGAGCAGCACGCCCCACCCTTCGTCTTCGCCGGCTCCACATACTCCGCATTCGCGTCCACGCGATACCCCGCGTCATATTTATCGTGGTGCCGCACCCACGCCATCCCATGCTTCAACCCTTCTTCATCCCGTCCCTTCGGCGTCAGGTCCAGCCAGTTGCCCCAATTAAGATATCCAGTCCGCGCGAGTAGCTCGAATAGGTATGGAAAATGTTACCGGCCTCATCCTTGTAAAATACGCTCGTCCCCGGCCGTTCCTCGCTCGGAAATTTCTGCATCGTATAGTTGTAGTAGACCTCGCCTTTCTCGAGCTCCGCCTTGCTCATCGACACCTGATAGTCGTAATTGAACTCGCTCCCATTCGACGAAAACCACGGGAACTTCCACCCCATCCGCTTCTTGAACGCCTCAATCTGCGCCAGCGGCGCGCGCGAAACCACCACCAGCCGCACGTCCCGCGCCGCCAAATGCACCAAGCTCCCATCTATATGATCCGAAATGAACGAGCAGCTCGGGCACCCTTCCTTCCAGTCCGGCCCCAGCATGAAGTGATACACAATCAGCTGGCTTCGCCCGCCGAATAAATCCCTTAGCGTCTGCTTGCCGCTCGGTCCTTCAAACACGTATGCCTTCTCCACCTTCTCCCAAGGCATTTCGCGCCGCTGCCGGCTCACTTCATCCCGCAGCCGCGTAAACTCCTTCTCCTTCTTCAACAACTCCTTGCGCGCCGCCAGCCATTCTGCCGGCGACAACACCTTCGAATGCTCCATCGCTCTCGTTGCCATATCCATTTCTCCTCTCTTAAATCTCCACTTTCGGAGAAACCAACGACCCTGGAATTGCACAGAACATCTTGAATTTCGCGAATGCGGAGGCCACGGCGCCCCTCGTCCAAACAGGCCCCCGCATTCACTGCCCGTTCATTGACTCTAGACTCCGCCGCACTCTCCGGCTCTAGCTCGCAGCGGCTTGCGCCTTGGGCGCTTGCGCTGCTTGTCGCATTTGCGCCATGACCTTGCGGATCGCTTCGTTGGAACCGGGGCTGCGCTTCTCCCGCCACGCTTCCAGCCGGCCGCAGTGTTTTTCCAGGTTGGCAAGGAAGTTGGGGCTACTGAACATCGCCCGCCACGCCCCGATCACCGGCTTCACCTGCTCCCACACCACCCACTGTTCCCCGTTGCTCTCGAAGAAAAACTCTTCCTCGATCAACCCGCGGTTCACAATGCTCGCCACCATCTCCCAATAACCGAGCACCATGCGCATATACGTGCTCCCCTGGCTCCCCGGAGGACACACGCGCAGCAAATCCTCCTCGGTTTTCACGTGGAAGTTGGCCGCAAACCAATCCCGCGCATCTCTCAACTTTGCCTCGCGCCTCTCCTCGAACAACCGCAACATCAAATTGACTTGCTCGTTCGTTACTTCGCCCATGGTTTCTCCTTTGAACTTTCATTACGCAGTGATTTCTTCATGTGATTTTTCTTCCCGACCATCTTCACCAGCACAGCGGCCAACCCACCCGTAGACAGAACGCCCCCAATCATCATCGCCGCACTCGCCATACACGCTGGACACATACTGTCTCTCTCCGCGAGGATGCCCCCGCTCAGTGCGCCACTCCTGACTGTAGCCGCGCCATCTCCGCACGCCTCCGGACGCCTTCATGGATGTACTTCCAACCACCTGTGACTCCTGTTCGGTGGTTTTCCAAAATCAGCCCGAGCGCCGTGTGATGAAACGTGATCAGCGTTCCGCCGTCTTTCTCGCTCAAGCGATACTGCACATTCGACACCGCCGGATACGACATGAACAACGGTCCCGTAATTTCCAGCAGCGTCGGCCGCTTGATGGCCTGCACCACTCCCCAGAAGTGGCCGTTACTGTCGCCCAGGTCGCGATACCACCGCCCGCCCGGCCACGCCTCCAGCTTCATCGGCATCGGCACGCTCTCGCGAGTTTCGTTGTGCGGCCCCAGTTGCTCCAGTAGCGCCGCAAACGTCGCGTCCAGCGACGCACGCACATAGATTTCCTCCGTGATGCCCAACGTCAAATCCTCAATTCTTGCTGCCGCCGTAATCATCTTTCCTCCTTGGAATAAAATCCCGTTCCGAATCGTTTGACGGATTGCTCTTCCCTTCGGCGCGTTCCTTCACCCGGCTTAGTTGATGACGCCAGTATCGTGCAAACGTTTCCGTCCACTCGTGCAACGGCCGGATCGCCTCCGCATTCGTTCGATACAACATCCGCCGCCCGTCTCGCCGCACATTGACGAGCCCAACCTCCAGCAACACGCGCAGGTGCTTCGACACCGACGGCTGCTCCATCCCCAGCGAGTCCACGATCTCCCCAACCGGCCGCTCCTGCAGAGCGATGAAATTCAGAATCTCTCGCCGCCGCGGCTCCGCCACCGCATTAAACGCATCCGAAGTTGTCGCCGCTCGCGCCATGCCCAAATCATATTCCTATATGGGTATATGTCAAGCATTATTTTTTATGCGCTTTGTGACTTGCCCGGCCTTCCCCAACTCTTGACCTCTTCCCCTTTCTCCTATAGCCTCGCGCTCAATTCCTCGGTCATTCAACCTTTCTCCCCAGGAGGCTGCTCATGGTTTCTATCACCGCCCTTTGGCTCCCAATCTTGTTGGCCGCCGTTATCGTCTTCGTCGCCAGCTCACTCGTTCACATGGTGGTGAAATATCACCAAAGCGACTACAAACAGCTCCCCGAAGAAGATAAGATTCTCGCCACCATGCGCGCTGCCGGCGTGCAGCGCGGCCTCTACACGTTTCCCTACTGCACCCATCAGAATATGAAGTCCGACGCTATCCAGGAAAAATTCAAGCAGGGCCCCGCCGGCCTGCTAACCGTCTTCCCCGCCGGTCTTCCCGCCATGCCCAAGTTCCTCGGCCTCTGGTTCGCCTACTGCCTGCTCATCGGCTTCTTCACCGCCTACCTAACGGGACACACCGTCGCCTTCGGCGCCCACTATCCCGTCGTCTTTCGGGTCGCCGGCACCGCCGCCTTCATGGCCTACGGCCTCGGCCCCCTCGTCAACGGCATCTGGAAAGCCCAGCCATGGTCCGGCGTCCTGAAGGAAACCTTCGACGGCCTAATCTACGCCCTCCTAACCGCCGGCACCTTCGGCTGGCTCTGGCCCCGCTAACCAAATCGGGCTAACCAATTCAGATCACCACCTTTGCGCGCGAACTCCGCGTTGGTGTCTGAAACAGGTTGGTATACTCTATGCGCTCGCTGCGAGCGGTCGACCCGCGAAAGACGACCTGCGGTGCTGCCAGGCGAGATTGCCGCCGAGGTGCCATCATCCTAAGAGGTTAAGCAAAACGCACCGAGCCAGGCCCTGATTTTTTGGGCCGTGGTCGCACTTCACTGCATCTATTGAAGATACTCAGATAGATGGGAATCATTGTGGATTGAGATCGAGATAATGGACGCACCCAAGGAAGTCGCCCTCGCCCAGTCAGTGGTCGCCCCGCTCACCCGCGCGGCGATTTTTCTGGTCGTCTGCATCCGCCCTGAACAAGACAACTATGCGGCCCTGCGATCCTTCTTCGCGGACTTCTCGGGTCTCGTGCGCGCTGTTGAGTTTCGCGACCTGGAAGCAGGTCTCACCTGCGTCGTTGGATTCGGTTCAGACGCCTGGGACAAGCTCTTTGGATCACCTCGCCCCGCCGAACTCCATCCGTTTCAAGAGATTCGCTCCGCCGGCCGCCATGCCGTCTCCACTCCAGGCGACATCCTCTTTCACATTCGAGCCAAACGCGCCGACCTCTGTTTTGAATTGGCCACACAAATCATGAATAGCATCGGCGATGCAATCTCGGTTGCCGACGAGGTTCACGGCTTCCGCTATTTTGACGATCGCGACGTCATCGGGTTTGTCGACGGCACAGAAAATCCGCGAGGCGGTGCTGCGGAGGACACTGCCATTGTCGGTGACGAAGATCCCGCTTTTGCGGGCGGCAGCTACGTCATCGTCCAGAAGTATCTTCACGACATGAAGGGTTGGAACGCTCTCCCGGTGGAGACGCAAGAGCGCATCATTGGCCGCAAGAAACTTTCGGACGTCGAGCTGAACGACGCCGAGAAGCCTCCGTACGCGCACAATGCCCTCAACGTGATCGAAGAAAACGGAAAAGAACTCAAGATTCTGAGAGACAACATGCCTTTCGGGCGGCCTGGCCACGGTGAGTTTGGGACCTACTTCATCGGCTATAGCCGCACTCCGCGCATCACCGAAACTATGCTTCAGAACATGTTCGTGGGCCGTCCTCCTGGCAATTACGACCGCCTGCTCGATTTCAGCCGCGCCGTTACCGGCACTTTATTTTTCGCGCCGTCCTCGACATTTCTCGACAGCATCAGCGGCGACCCGCCGAACTCCACTGCAATTGCCGCATCGCCAAAATCGGACGCCCCGTCGGCCTCGACTCTGGGCGACGCATCACCCGGAACTCTCGGACTAGGTTCGCTTAAAGGACACAAAGATGAATAACCTGCATCGCGAGTTAGCTCCAGTCTCGGACGCCGCATGGGCGGAGATTGAGGAAGAAACCACCAGGACGCTCAAGCGCTATCTAGCCGGACGACGGGCTGTTGATGTTCCTTCGCCTGGAGGAACGGCTCTGCCGGGAGTTGGTACCGGCCATCTGCGGCCGATCTCCGCTCCTGCGGATGGCATCATCGCAAGACAACGAGAGGTCAAGCCTCTCGTGGAGTTGCGCGCGCCTTTCGAGCTATCCCGTCAGACCATCGATGACGTCGAGCGTGGATCGGATGACTCCGATTGGCAGCCTGCAAAAGACGCCGCGAAGAAACTTGCCTTTGCCGAAGATCGCGCCATCTTCAACGGATACCGCGAGGCGGATATCCAAGGCATTCGGGAACGCACCAGCAATCCCATCGAGACGCTTCCTGCGGATGTGCGCGATTATCCGGACGCTGTGGCACGCGCATTGAGCCAGCTACGCCTTGTCGGCGTCAACGGCCCCTACTCAGTCTTACTTGGAGCCCGCGAGTATACGGCACTCGCTGAAACCCGCGATCACGGATACCCCGTCCTCGAACACGTCAAGCGTATCGTTGACGGCCATCTGATCTGGGCGCCAGCAATCGAAGGTGCGTTCGTCCTGACCACCCGCGGCGGCGATTTCGAGCTCAACATCGGGCAGGATGTTTCCATCGGCTACCTCAGCCACACCGATTCCTTGGTCAAGCTCTATCTGCAGGAGACATTCGTTTTTCGCGTCCTCACCACCGAAGCCTCTGTCGCGCTCTCGCCGTCACAGAAGTCTTCCTAAACCTGTTCCGCAAACTCTGGCTGCGTGGGCGAACCATCCAGAGAAGTTAGAATTCATCGCCGATATGCTGGCTTGGCGCACTACAAGAGTAAGAAGCTAGCCGTTTTCGACGCGCGACTTTATGTCCGAGTACGCCGCACTGATGAGCCTGCTCAGCTCCTCGGCGTTCGTGGCTGTTCCAGGTCTCAGCTTCACATGGCGCATGAACTTGCCGCTGCCTTGCAACAAGCGCGCCGGATCCGGCAGCGCTGTGCCGTGAAAGAACCCCACGTTTACGTGCGAACTGAATACGTTGACGTAGCCGAAGGGCGCATCTCCCAAACAAGCAACCGGACACCCGTCATGCAAAAGCTCACGGACTTCGTCTCCGCATTTTCGCATCGCCTCAAACCACTGATGCGCGATTGCTCCCAATCCACTTGCATGCTTTTCCATCCACGCATCGATGGCGGGATCCCGCTCGACAGCGCCGTTGAATCGCAGCAATTCCGTCTTCATCGTCGCTCCACTTTCTGCTTTGGATATCTGTGATTACGTGCAGCGCGGCGTCCTTCTCAATTGACAACTGCTGATACCGTCGCAGATACTGCAATCTGCGCATGTAGGATGCAACGGCACATCGCCGAAGGGCAATGCCCACCTACGATCCCATCGTGGAGGCCTACATGCCCAACCTAGAAAACATCAAAAAGCAAGCCAAGCTCATATTGCGGTGGCATCGCGAACGCCACTATCCCGTCGCCGCTCAAATCCGCGCGCATTTGCCTCGTTTCCTGAATATGCCCGACTCCGAGATTCTTGCCGCGAACTTTAAGCTCAGCGATGCACAACAAATGGTCGCAAGACAGAACGGCTTCGATAGCTGGCAGGCCCTGAAAGCTGGACTTTCCGCCACGTCGCTCAGAGTGAAATCGTCGCCATCCAAAGCGACGATTGTCTCTGCAGAGCCGCAACTTTTCGTCACTGATATCAAGAGATCATGCGAATTTTTCCGTGAGAAGTTAGGCTTTTCGCTTGTATTCAGTTACGGCAAACCTCCCTATTATGTACAAGTGGGTCGCGACGCGGCGCGTCTCAATCTAAGGTGTGTCGAGCGATCAGCAATCGAGTCGACGGTCCGCGATCGGGAGGAACTCCTGTCGGTATCTATGACCGTCGCTACAGCGGACGAGATCAAGATATTGTTTCTTGAATTTCAGTCCGCTGGCGTTGCCTTTCGCCAGACACTGAAAAAGCAGCCTTGGGGCGCCAAGAATTTCGTGGTCAAAGATCCGGATGGGAATCTGCTGTTGTTTGCCGGACCCGCAAACTAACAGATACTAAGCCGATGCCTGCTGATCGAGCCAGTCCTGTTGCCTCCTGGCTCCTATTCCATCGTGAAACCGTGCCGGGCAAGCCAGCACGGTTTCAGCTCCCCGGCTGCCTTCCTTAAGACGAACGGCTCATGGACGAGCTTCGTAGACGATGTTGAACGGTGTTTCCGAGGCTCTGCGGAAACGGCTGAAGCCGGCCGCGGTGACTACTTCGCGAATGCGTTTTTCGCCTGACTGCGCGCCCAAGCACAACGCAACTTCCTGTGAACGCGAACAGGGAGTGCACAACAAAGTTGAAAAAGAGTAGTACACGCGACCGACCGGATTCAGATTGTCTTTTAGTTCATCGTGAGCAAACGGTTCGACGATCATCCATGTGCCGTCCTTGCTAAGTGAATTGCGTACATGGGTTGCGGCGCCGACCGGATCGCCCATATCGTGCAAACAATCGAACACGGTGACCAGGTCGTAGTCTTTGCCCGGAAATGCTTTGGCCTTCGCGACGCCAAAGTTGAGCCGAACCTCAAGACCTTCTTTAGCGGCGGTTGCGCGGGCGCCCTCGATGGATTTGTCGTGATAGTCAAAACCAAAGAATTGCGATTTTGGGAAGGCTTTAGCCATTAGCACGGTTGACGCACCCTTGCCGCACCCGACATCGGCCACGCGCGCGCCGGCTTCCAGCTTAGCCTGGACGCCCTGCAGGGAAGGAATCCAGGAACCGATAAGGTTTGCCGCATAGCTTGGCCGGAAGAATTTCTCGCAGCCGTGAAACACATCTTCATCATGCTCATTCCAACCCATGCCCGCGCCGGATCGGAAGGCCTCGGTAATCCTGGGAACCGCGGCCAGAGAGCCGAGCGCTAATTGGAAGGCGCCGGGAAGATAAGCGGGGCTGTCTTCGTTCGCCAGCGTAAATGCCTGCTCTTCACTCAGACTGAACTTGCGAGTCTGCTCGTTATAGGTAACGTAGCCCCCGGCAGCTTGTGAGCTCAGCCATTCGCGCACATAACGCTCATCGGTTCTGGTCTTAGCAGCCAGCTCGGCTGAATTCAGGGGGCCTTCCGCGAGAGCCTTGTACAACCCCAGCTTTTCGCCAATGACCACCATGCCAGAGTGGACCGCCGCGCCTAGATCCCCAACGAATTGCCCTACGAACACATTCAGCTTGTCCATATCGAGTGCCATTCTAATTCTCCCCTGTCAATGCGATTTCTCTGACTCTTCGCTCCATGATGCTCAAATTGCCGATTTTCATAATCTCGCTCGCTTGGGTAAGGCCCAGGAAGCGATCGCTGCCGCTTCCCGGGCTGTTTTGCGTGCTCACCTGTAGTGCGCGAGCACCGACTACTTACTCTTGCTGGGATCGTCGTCAGCATTGACGTAGTTGAACTGAAGTGGAGCTTGTCCATGGACCTGGACAATGGTTTCTCCGCTGGCCATGGCGTAGTGATGCATGTTGGGGTCGAGAAAGGCGAAGCTGCCGGCCATAAATGCGTTCATCTTATGGGCGTCAAACTGATCGCCCATGCCGACTTTAAACGTCCCGGAAATGATCGTGACGTTTTCCCTTTTTGTGTGCCAATGGGGCGCGATACGAAACCCATCGGGCATTTTCAAGCGAATCGTGTAGTCACCGGTAGATGCGGTTGGGTCGCCCTCAAGTACGGCAAACTGCGCGCCCGGACGCACAACGGGCGGTGCTGCTCCCCAGGAAATGGAATCCGGTGTGAATGCGTTTTTTTCCTGGGAATTATCGTGCGCGGCACTGGTGAAAGCCAGTCCCGCCCAAGAGAGTCCAGCCACTGCAAGTGTAAGGAACAGGTATCGTTTCATTATCGAACCTCCTTCGTTCGGTATCGAACTATGGGAAGGATGTCTTGAGTGGAGGGCTATTCCAATGAAGTGCTTATACAATTTGCCTATCTTTTCTATATCGTCGCAAATTGCTGATTCTTAGAGGATAATGCCCTTCGAGAGCCTTATGCGACGTACTACAAAGCCTGCCGGTGAGATCGAACTGGACCTCGGGCGCTACGAGCTTCGCCGTCAGGGTCGGCGAGTTAAACTCGAAAAGAAGCCCATGGATTTGCTGATTTTTCTGGTGAGCCGCCGGGAACAGCTGATTTCGCGCCAGGAGATCGTTACCAAATTGTGGCGCTCCGACCTCTTCATCGATACCGAAACCAATATCAACAATATCGTGCGAAAAATCCGAACAGCGCTGGGTGACGATTCGGAGAAACCGCGTTTTCTGGAAACGGTAGTGGGCAAAGGGTACCGATTCATCGGACCGATGCGGGTGATCGATGCGCGCTATCCGCAATCCGAGTTTGGTTCGGGCGGCATGCGTCCGGAAAGCCCGGAAAAAGCAGGCAGTGGGGTCGAGCGTGCGTCGCTGGCGGTCTTGCCACTGATGCAACTTGGGAAGGCCACAGATGACCAAGGTATATGCCTGGGGTTTGCCGATGCACTGGTCGCGCGCCTCGGAAATTTGCCGGGCGTGGACGTCCTGCCGACTTCTGCTGTGCTAAATCTATCAGCCGGGGTGACGTCTGCAGAGGCCGCTTCGCGTCTGGGCGTGCGTTTTGTCGTTCACGGCGGTATTCAAATGTCCAAGGGCCTTTGGCGCCTTTCATTGGAAATGTTGGACACGCATTTGCAAGCTGTCTGCTTCATCAGGAAGCGCGATCTGGACCTCAACCGCCTATCCGACCTCGAGGACGAGATCGCCAGGCAAATCGCTTTGGCACTGAACCGGCCGCTGGGTCCAGCGATGCCTCAACGTTCCCCGCGCTACAGCAAGGACCCTATGGCTTATGCGGAGTTCATGCGGGGTTTTAAGCTCAGCTCCTCTGGCAATCCAGCGATGCTGGACGAAGCTGCTCGGCACCTTAGCAATGCGGTTGCTCGAGATCCTGCATTTTCTCTGGCGCATGCGGCACTTTCCGTGGTCTGCGCGACTCGTCACTTTGAACTTGATCCATCCAGCGCATGGTGGGAGAAGGCCGAGTTTCATTGTTGCCGCGCGCTGGATCTGGATCCGGATTTGCCCGAGGGGCATGTTGCCCGCGCGTTTCTCTTTTGGGGGCCGTCCAGGAACTTCCAGCATCTGGAAGCGATTGACGAGCTCAAGCGGGCCTTGGCTCTGCAGAACAATCAGCCCCAAGCGTACAACCGCTTGGGCACCATCTTGGCTCACATCGGTTTGCTCGAGCACGCCCGTGAAATGTATGAGCGGGCACGGCCATTTCATCCTCGGAGAGCGGTTAGTCACAGCATCGTGCAAGTGTACGTTTGGAACCAGGAATACGACTTGGCACGCGAGGAGATCGAAGCTTGGCGCGCCGAGAATCCAGAGAACAAGTATCCTGTCTACTTTGCTGTTCTACTGGCCTTGCTGGCGGGAGATTTGAACCAAGCAAGAACCCTGTTGGATGAAGCGGTCCTGCTACTGCCGGAAGAACCGCTCATTGTCAGTTTGGAGGGCGTCTATTACGCGTCGACTGGCTTGGCGGGAAAGGCGCTGGACTGTCTGACAACAGCTTGTGCGAGCCCAAAATCCTTTGGGCATTCGCACCACAGCTACTATCAGATCGCCTGCATACTTGCACTGCTGGAGCGGCGCCAAGCTGCGATTGAGTGGTTGGAGCGAAGTGTCTCCAGTGGCTTCGCGTGCTGGCCTTTTTTTCTTAAAGACCCTCACCTCAAGAATCTGCGAGATCTGCCGGAGTTTGATGTCTTGGTGAGTTCCTTACAAGCCAAGTTTCCCGACCATATCGGGTTGCTCTAGCTGGAAGCCCCCTCAATGGCCTAGACTCCTGTGCCGGGGTTCGAGTCCCTCCGTCTCCGATCACTTCACGGGTTCCCAGCCCTCCGGCACGCCTGCGCGAAGAACTGGCTCAACTCGAAAACCAACCTCAACCGACTGCCAGCATTTCTGCTCCCTAACGTCTTTCACTCTCGCGTGTTTCCTACTTTCCCGATACTGCGGGGCAAACGATTTTCCAGATCCTACTATCGCCATTGTGGGAAGCGAGAGAAGAGTTTCTGAGCGAGTGATCGGCAAGCCGGAAGTTACGATTCTTAAGATGCTAACCCCCAGTTGGCCCGTTATCTGGAAAGAATACAGAAATTCCTCGCTACGCGTTCAGGCAAATCATTTCACCGGATAGTTGGCGATGCGGCAAAACGGCCGCTACCAACCGTTTGGAGATTATCAAGTAATCTCAAATGTCGCATCCCTCTTGAACCTTCATTACCACGAGCGTCACATCATCACGCTGTGGCTCGTCATTTGCAAAGTCGGATACTTCGGCCAGGATGCGTTCGACGATTTCCCCCGGCGCCATTCGGCCGCAAGATCGCAGCAGGCTCTCGAGCCTTTCCACCCCCCAGAGTTAGCCAGAAGTGTTGGCCGCCTCCGTGATTCCATCTGTGTATGCCACTAGAATGTCGTCTTTCGCCAATTGGAACTGTGTTGCCTCGAACTGGACCTCTGCGTACATACCGATAGGCACAGTTTGTGCTCGTAAGTGAAACAGTTCGCAGCACTGTGTTCGAGGCCTCATGATGATCGGCGGATTATGGCCAGCATTCACATATTGCAACTTTCGGCTCGCGGGCTCGTACTCTGCATAGAAGAGTGACGCAAAAAGTGCGGTCGGGGATGATTCGTGAACCAGATGGTTGACGCCCCCAATTATCGCTGGAAGATCCAAATGTTGGTGCAGCGCTTGTGCTATAGGGGAGGCTTGAAGACTGGCCATGAGCAGGGCGGCGCCAATCCCTTTTCCGGACACGTCGCCGATAGCGATACCCCAACGTCCGCCAGAGAGGGAAAGGAAGTCGTAATAGTCACCGCCGATGCCACGCGCTGGCTGGTAGAAGGTTTCCGCGGAGAGGTAAGGAATCGAGAAGGTCTGAGGCGGGAAAAAGGCCTGCTGGACATCCTTCGCACCCTCTAAATCCTTGCGAAAAGCCTTGTGAACTCCCGAGTCAGAATCCGATTTCCTGAGGTACTCTACTAATATTTCTACATGGTTCCGCAATAAAACGCTGGCTTCCCTTCCTCGTCCGTTCTTGAGGGCATCGATGATCGGCTGATGTGATTCGACCTTTCGGGGAGGTCTTTTGCGATCTTCCCAATCGCAATGCGGATTCGCACATCGAATGCCAGTGTGTCCCACACATGTTGGAGAATTGTATTCCCCGAGGCCCTTAATATGCATTTGTGAAACTTCGCGTCATGTTCCGCGTAAGCATCCAGGTCGCCAGCAGAGACTGCGGACCGCATACCATCTAATTCCTTTTCTAACTCCTTGGTGTTACCTTTGAGCGCTCCCGCGGCTGTTCTTCCTGAAATTTCCTCCAGCGCGGCCCGTATCTCATATGCTTCCTGCATCTCTTTGGAGTTTGGAGAGTGCACCACGGCCGAGAAATTGCCCGAAAGCGTCACTAATCCGAGCGATTGGAATTCTCTGAAGATCTTTAGGACGAGGCTGTTGTCCAATCCGTACTTGGCCGCAACTCCTCTCAGACGCACCCGCTGGCCCGGGCGATACCCGCCGCAAAACAATTCTCGAGCCAGCCGTACTCGCCCCAATTCGTTTAGCTGACCGTCTGCGCCAACGATTGACACAGCCATGCCTTGGCCCACCAAAGTCATCAGACTTTCTCTTTGAACTATTCAGATGGATTCTGCGGTTCTTCGCCGGAACCGCAGTTGGCACACTTGGTGCCATTTACAAGAAAACACTACTCAGAGGGCGTAGGCTGGGCCGCTGCGAAGACACTCCGCACAACGAGGCATCCGGCTTCGTTCCGGGAATGATCGTTTCCGTATGTTTTGGATTTGATGTAAACGACCTTGATTCCGTTTTGTCAACGTCCTTAAATCTTTCGCGCCTTGAGCCTGATTGGCATAGCTCTCCTCGGTTCACCGGCATGGATCATCGGTTTGGGTAATTTCACTTGCCGCCGTCAGTGTTCCTTCATGCTGCTTGGGAATTCGCTTTTCTCCCAGGCAAACTCGCGGAATAAACAAGTTAGTGCTACTTTCCTTGCGTTCGTTTCAACCCCCCACCATTTTTTCCATCTCGGAAGCTATCGTTCCCGTACCACCTGGACCAATAGTGGCCTATTCGGACAGGCGGCAGTGCAACAGAAACAAAGCTCTCCGAATGCTCGCCGTTTCCCTTTAACTTGACGCAGTAATCTTACAAATACGGTTCCGGGCAACCGTAAGACCTATACGCAATTCTCTAATTTTGTAAGCTGTTGAAAATAGCGGGCGAGCCATGAAAACCGGATTCCGTTCGACCCTGTCAAGCACCCGGAATTTTCAACAGCGTTCCACACTCTTCACTTCTTACAGGCCGGCGTCTTTGATGGAACTATGCAGTTACCCGAGAAACTGCTTTCCCGTGTCCTTTAGTCTTTCTTCCAGCCGCGCCGTGCAATCACACTCCCCGCAAGCCCACGGCTCCGACCCGTTCTCATCCCGGCAGTTGCGCCGGTCATGCGCGTCCTGCACCTTGACCAGCTCGAAATACTCCTCCCAATACGGCCGCTCTTCCTGCAGCGGCGTCGGGCAGTAACAAACCTCCACCCACCGCACCGTCTCGTCCACACAAACCCGCGCATCCTTCATATTGCGCAGGTACTCGCCTTCTGCCACCGAACCCTGCCCCAGCGTCCCGCGCTCAATCGCCTCCGCCAGCGCCCTCTGGCACCCATCCCTCACCCGCGCTCTCACCAGGTATCGCATGGCTTTTAGACTACCAGTTTAGACGCCCACTCGCGTAGGCGGCAACCGTTCGTCTCATCCTCACTACCATTCGCTCTCCCATTCTTACCATTCCCTGCTTTTACCTTAACCTGCCGGCACTGTCTTGCTATACTTTACCGTGTTTGCTCACGACGATCCTCGAAATCCCAGGTCAGATCCGCGCTGGTCGTCCCTTTTCCTCTTTGGCGCAAGTCGCCCCGCACGGACCGGGCTGTTTTCTGTATCGCCGGACCCAATTTCCACAACTGTCACTGATTTGCCCTCGGCAGCCTTCCGTCATAGTCACATTTCCCGTCACACGTGACGATTTCTCCAGGATTATTCACTTGACGCAGGGAGAGGTGGTGCCCGATGATGGGCACGCTACTTTCAAGGCTGCCTGCGCCTAGGCCAGCGGACTGGGGATGGAACGTGAGCATATGTATAGCTGTCCTCTGCAATCGCTATAAAAGTTTCGTCCTCGTCTCCGACTACAAGGCGAGTTTCGGAGACTTTGCGGCCGACAATATGGCCAGCAAGCAAACCATACTTTTTAGGGGCTACTCGGTTTTATTTGCTGGCAATGATGTAGAGCAT
This sequence comes from Acidobacteriota bacterium, assembly GCA_013289835.1. Taxonomy (GTDB): domain Bacteria; phylum Acidobacteriota; class Terriglobia; order Acidiferrales; family UBA7541; genus Acidiferrum. The sequence goes on from JABCZG010000017.1 coordinate 73,932, forward strand.
GCAGCGCCGATCATCGAGCGCGCTGAGGAGATTCTATTCTCTTCCATAGAGGCGGCGAAGCAAAAGAAAATGCCCACTCCCAGTGCCGTCGTAAATGCAGTAGATCAGGCATACGCCGAACAAATCCACAGTGAAATTAATAGGCGGGTGCTGCGCAAACGCGGATTTGATGTGGAATCGTTTCGGGAGACTGGAAAACGAAAATGTACGGCGTCCGCATATTTAGCTCTGTGTAGTCGTATTGACCAGGTGAATATCTCATTGAGATTTCTTGTAGTTGGATTTGACGAAGCTGGAAACGCGCACATCTATTGCGTGGATGGGAAAAGCGCGCCTAAGTGCTACGACTCGATTGGAATGTGGGCTATTGGGAGCGGCGCTAATGCAGCATTAAGCTCTTTAGCATTCTATGTGGATAAAGCCCAACTGAACCCGTTTTCCTCCACGGAGACGGCCACTTATCTGGCTCTAGTCGCTAGATTTATGGCTGAATCATCCAACGAAGTCGGTAGTAAGGCCACAGACGTTCGTATCCATCATCATGGTGAGGGGCCGCGATTTGTTCCATATGACAGGCAAATGATGATAAGGGAGTTATGGGAAAAGGAAGGCGCGCCACGCGTTCCTCCGAATATAGAGGCCGCGATGAAGACACATATAACATGACTATGCGGCTGCTTCCTTTGTGAGTTGTTGGAAGGTGAGTACGGGCGCTGTAACCATATGACGCAGGGTATCAAGAAACAAATCTGGACGCTTGCGGCGATTGAACCGGAAGCACATTTCTTCCAAGTAAGCGGGAAGATGCTTGGCAGAGACTTTATGCCAAGTGCCGATGATTCCACGCTTCAGAAGGGAAAATGCCGATTCCACGGTGTTTGTATGAACGTCGCCGCGAACATATTCGCGAGAATGGCAAATCGTCTTATGCAGTTTTTTCTGGTCCACGGTGAAGGCAAAGGGATAGATAACGGATTCATCGGTCACAATGACTTCCACGTCCTCGCTGACGTGCTCTTTGACTATTGTGCGGATAGCTTCAGATGTAGCAGAGTCCACATGCAGGAGCCGCAAATCGCCGTTGCGCTTGCGCACGCCGATAACAACCATCTTTTCGGTGCGCGGCATTCCCTTGCGAAACTTGCCGCCAATATACGTTTCGTCGATCTCGACAGTACCGTCGAGCATCTGTCTTTGGCTCTCAATCATTGCGTGCCGAATGCGATGGCACAGATACCATGCCGTTTTATATCCACCAATGCCGAGCGTGCGCTGAATCTGGCAAGCGGACATTCCCTTTTTGGCCTCGCAGAGCAGGTAGGTAGCGGCGAACCAAGTTTCAAGAGGCAGATGAGTGTCGTTAAAAACGGTCCCAGTCGTAACAGAGAACTGATAGCTGCATGAGGCACATTCAAATTGCTTACGGTCGGCCAGATAGCACACCTGAGACTCTTTGCAGCGTGGGCAGCGTACGCCTTCAGGCCAGCGCAGCTTGGTCAGAATCTCGCGGCATTTCTCATCCGTCGAATACTGTTTGAGCATAGCTAGGAGACTCATGAAAGCACCTCGCAAGAAGAAACCAAAGAAGCGCAGACCGCTGGAAAACGTCCCTTTGGACAAGCTGGTGAACGATGTAGAGAAAGAAATCCGTATGCGGTTCGGAGATTCCGATAAACCGAAGCGGGATTGAGGGATAACGTCATGCAAGGCAAGCGTACCAAAAACACTTACCTGCGTCAAGTGAATAATCCTGGATTTCTCCCCTTTGTTTTCATGCGTTTGCACACTCTTTCATTTTCCGGAGACTGCAAGTCCTCTATTTGCCGCTCTTACGAAAACTGCCGGGGTGGGTGTAGGGTCACAGGCCCCCTCCTTAAAGAAATACTTTAAGTATTTTCGCATCCGCAGAGGAATGCACAACTTGGCGATGCTCAGGAAGAAATGGCCCACGAAAGGACTGCGTGGCTTCCAACACCGACTTCAATGCACAAAGGCCCCGACAGCCTCTTACTTTCCCAAATCGAAGTACTGCCCCATCCTTCGGAACTTTTCGTACCGCACGCCAAGCAACTCTCGAATGGGCTGCTGCGTCAGCGCCACCAGTTGCCGGTCCAGCACTTCCTCCAAATATCGCGCCGCCGCATCATGATCCGTATGCGCCCCACCTTCCGGCTCCGGAACAATCTCGTCCACGATCCCCAGCTCCTTCAAATCCTTAGCGGTAATCTTCATCGCTTCAGCAGCCGTCTCCGCCTTCGTCGAGTCCCGCCAGATGATCGAAGCGCACCCTTCCGGCGAAATCACCGAATAAAAACTGTTCTCCAGTATGTTCACGCGGTCCCCGATCGCCACTGCCAGCGCCCCGCCCGAGCCGCCCTCGCCCGTCACCGTAACGATCACCGGGACGGGCAGTCGCGCCATCTCCCGCAAATTCCGCGCAATCGCTTCCCCCTGCCCGCGCTCTTCCGCATCAATTCCCGGATAAGCCCCCGGCGTATCAATAAACGTAATGATCGGCCGCCCAAACTTCGCCGCCAGTTGCATCACGCGCAGCGCCTTCCGGTAGCCTTCCGGCTTGGGCTGTCCGAAATTCCGCACCAGCCTCTGCTTCGTGTCGCGCCCCTTCTGATGCCCAATCACCGCCACCGGCCGGCCATGAAATTTTGCCAGTCCAGCCACAATCGCTTTGTCGTCGGCATAGCCGCGGTCGCCATGCAGCTCGATGAAATCCGTGAACAGCAGCCCGATAAAATCCAGAGTGTATGGACGCTGCTGGTGCCGCGCAATTTGCGCGCGCTGCCATGCTCCCAGGTGCGTGTAAAATTCGCGGCGCAACTCCGCCACTTGATGGCGGAGCCGCTCCAGCTCCGCATCAGCATCTTCGTCGCCGGCAAGGTGCCGCAACTCCTCAACGTCTTTCTCCAAGCGCTCAATCTCCTTGTGCCGATCCAGCTCTTTTCGCCGATCCACCGGAGGCCCCGCCGGAGTGCTCTTCCCTTTTACACTCATCCGGCCACCGCCGCCACCGCGCCATCGCCGCAAATCTCGCGCACCGCCTCCACGAGTTCCGGCGTAACTTTAACGCGTTGCTGTGCTTGCAGCACTCCCACCGAACCATCCGGCGTGCATAATTCAAACACGACTTGGCAGTTCCCCGTGCAGTTTGTAAATAAATCTTCCAGCCGGTCCAAAGCATCCTCGCTCAGATTCTGCATCACCAGGCGCAAGCGGAATTCATTCGGCGCAGCCGCACGCTCCGCGATCTCTTCGAGCTTTCGCGCTTCCTGCAGCGAAAGCCGCGTTCCCGCTTCTTCCACTTGCACGCGAACTTTCAACAACAGCGGATTGCCCGGTTTCAGAAGTTGTTCCAGCCGCGCAAAACTCTCCGGAAACGCCAACAATTCTTGCACCCCAGTCATGTCCTGGATAGTGAAAATCGCCCAGCGTGCGCCTTTCTTCGAGCGCATCGGCCGCGTGCCCACAATAAGCGCGGCCACGGCAATGTCTTTTCCGTTTCGCTGTTCTTCTACCTGGTCCAATGAAACGGTTTTCAAATCCTGTAGCCGCGACGAATATTTCGCCAGGGGGTGGCCCGAAACGTAAAACCCCAGCATCGCGTATTCGCTGGCGAGCCGTTCTTCTTCGCTCCATGGAGCTGCTTCTAGCAACTCGAACGGAATCGGCGCCGGCGCCGCAGCCGCTCCAAACAATCCGTGCTGCCCCGATTCGCGCACCCGCGAGGCCCGCTGCAACGCCGCGACGGCATCATCCACGGACGCGAGCATGGACTCGCGCGCGCCCAGCGAATCCAGCGCCCCGGATTTGATCAGGCTCTCGAACACCCGCTTGTTCAAAAAACGCGACTCGATGCGCTCACAGAAATCGTAAAGCGACTTGAACTCGCCCTGGCTGAGTCGCGAATCGCGAATCGCTTTTGCGGTGTTCTCACCGACATTCTTGATCGCCGCCAGCCCAAACCGAATCGATTCACCAACGGGAGTGAAATACAAATCACTTTCATTGACGTCCGGAGGAAGAATGGAAATGCTCATCCCACGCGCCTCGTTGATATACTTCACGGCCTTTTCCGTGTTGCCCGCTTCCGAAGTGAGCAGCGCCGCCATGAATTCCACGGGATAGTGCGTCTTCAAATATGCCGTCTGATAAGCCAGCAAAGCATACGCGCACGAATGAGATTTGTTGAAGCCGTAGCCAGCGAACTCCTCCATCAAATCGAAGATGCCTTTAGCTTTTTTCTCGGCGATTTTATTAGTCGCGCAGCCAGCCATGAATTTCGCGCGCTGCGCCGCCATCTCTTCTTTCTTTTTCTTACCCATGGCGCGCCGCAAAATATCTGCTTCGCCGAGCGAAAAACTCGCGAGGCGATTCGCGATTTGCATCACTTGTTCCTGATACAAAATCACGCCGTACGTTTCTTCGAGAATGTCGTTTAATTGCGGCAATTCATAACTGACTTTTGTTTTTCCCTGTTTGCGATTGATAAAGTCATCGATCATCCCGCCCTGAATGGGGCCGGGACGATAGAGCGCGTTGAGCGCGGTGAGATCTTCGATGCGGGTGGGCTGGTAGCGGCGAAGAATGTCGCGCATGCCGTGCGATTCGAATTGGAAGATTGCCGTGGTTTCACCGCGCGCAAACAGTTTGTAGGTTTCAGCGTCGTCAAGCGCGAGATTGTCTGTGTCAATTTTCACGCCGCGGTTTCGTTCAACCATGCGGGCGGCGTCATACAAAACGGTAAGCGTGGTGAGGCCGAGAAAATCCATCTTCAGCAGGCCAAGGCGCTCCAGCGCATTCATGTCGTACTGCGTCGTGATTTCGTCGCGATTTGTTTTATAAACCGGAACGACATCCGTGAGCGGCTGCGACGAGATCACTACGCCAGCCGCGTGCGTGGAAGCGTGGCGCGACAATCCTTCCAGCCGCAATGCCACGGCCATCAAATCCTTTAGCCGCTCGTCAGAGTTAATCGCAGACTTAAGTTGCGGCGCTTCTTCCAGAGCGTCTTTCAATTCGATTCCCAGCGTGGCGGGAATCAGTTTCGCGAGACGGTCCACTTCGCCATACGGAATATCCATGGCGCGGCCAACGTCTTTCACCGCGGCTTTTGCTGCCATGGTTCCAAAGGTGATAATTTGCGCGACGTTTTCGCGCCCGTATTTTTGCGTGACGTATTCGATCAGTTCGCCGCGGCGGCGCATGCAGAAATCGATATCGATATCCGGCATGGACACGCGCTCAGGATTCAGGAAGCGTTCGAACAGCAACCCATACTGCAGCGGATCTACGTCGGTGATGCGCAGCGCGTAACTCACCAGACTGCCGGCCGCGGAGCCGCGCCCGGGACCAACCGGAACATTTTGTGCGCGCGCATAGTGGATAAAATCCCAAACGATCAAGAAGTAGCCTTCATAGCGCATCTTCTTGATCATTTCGATTTCCGAGGTCAACCGACGCTCGTATTCCGCGAGCGGGTGACGCAGGAATCCTTGCTGCGCCAATCGTTCGAGGTGCGGAGCGCGCGTGGCAAAACCTTCGCGCACGACGCGTTCGAAATACGATGCGGAAGTGTGTCCTTCCGGAACTTTGAACTCGGGAAAGGGATTCGGAACCCGCTCAATTTTGACGTTGCAACGAGACGCGATATCCACGGTGCGGCTCAGCGCTTCCGGCACTTCACCGAACACCTGGGCCATTTCCGCGGCGGTTTTGAAGTAAAACTGGTCGGTCGCAAATTTCATGCGATGGGGATCGCCCATGGTTTTGCCGGTTTGGATGCACAGCAAAACATCCTGCGCGTGAGCGTCATCGTGATGGAGGTAGTGGCAATCATTGGTGGCGACGAGCGGGATGCCCGTCTCTTTCGAAAGGCGCATCAGTTCGCGGTTCACGCCTTTTTCGATCTCCAGCCCCTGATCCTGAATCTCGAGAAAGAAATTCCCCTTGCCGAAGACGTCGCGCAAGCGATAAGCGTTTTCGCGCGCCAGGTCCATCTTTTCGTCCACGACCGCTTCGGTCACCGGGCCACGCAAGCATGCGGAAAGCGCGATGAGTCCTTTGCTGTGTTTCGAAAGGAGGTCGTAGTCAATGCGCGGCTTGTAATAAAAGCCTTCGAGAAAACCGGCGGAAACCAGCTTGATCAGATTGTGGTAGCCCTCGAGCGATTCGCACAGCAAGACCAGATGATTCGAACCGCGCGTGCCGGGCTCGGCGTCTCCGCGATCCTGGCCGTTGCCTCCGCTGGTCTTGTCACCACGGTCGTGGCGGCTGCCCTTGGCCACATAGACTTCGCAGCCGATGATGGGCTTCACGTCGCGCTTGCTGGCTTCATAAAAGAAATTCGCGGCGGCGAAGAGATTGCCGTGGTCGGTGATGGCCACGGCCGGCATCTTCTGCCGGGAGGCTTCATCCAACAGCTCGGTGGTCTCGCAGGCGCCATCGAGCAAACTAAAATCCGTGTGAACGTGAAGGTGAACAAACTGGGGTTGACCCATGGAACTCGATTCTAACAGGTTGCAAAGAAAGTCGAAACGCTGCGCGCCAAATCATTTGTGGGCCGGCAATGTTCACGCAGTGGCAACGACGCGCACTCGCCCCTGACGGCGTGAGCGCGGCGCACGCTTTATCACGATTTCAACGTCGCGGCCAAGGAGTGTTAGGAATTGCATGAGCCGTTCGGTCGAGAAGCCGGAAAGCTGCCCGCGCAGCAAACGGGAAATCTTCGGCTGATCGATTTTCAAGACGCGCGCTGCAGCGGCCTGCGTAAGCTTCCGCGCGCGAATGACTCCCGCGATGCGAAACGCAAGCCCCGCTTTGGCGAGTCGCTCTTCAGGGTTCGGCAGTCCAAGATCGGCAAAGACGTTGCCGCTTCCTTCTTCCACCTCGATGGTTCTACCCATGTTCTTTCGTTCCCTTCTGCCGTTCCATCCATGCTACATGTTCTTCTTCAGCTCGCTTGAGCCGGGATTTGATGAGATTGATCTCTGCTTTCGGTGTCTCAATTCCCGACTTGGATTTCTTTTGGAAAGCGTGAAGCACGTACACGCGACCAGCCAATCGCACCGTGTAGCCAGCGCGATACGTGTCTCCGCGATGGTCTTCGATGATTTCCAAGATTCCAGCGCCACCGAAGCCCCGGAGCGGTTTCGCATCCGGGTGCTTTCCGCCCTGTTGGGCCAGATAAAGTGCGAACCCTACTGCGTCTTTTACCTCCTCTGGAAAAGCGCGGAGGTCCGCCTTGGCGCTGCCGATCCAGACGGCCGGCTTAATGCTGGGCTGAGCAGCCATCATTGTCATGTTATGCCTAAATAGGCATACAGTGCAATCAGAATCATAACGGTTTGGGACTGCGCTGCGGCCACGTCGATATCGCTTGAATCACCTCTGACCATGCATGGAGGAGTATCAACTTTTGTTGGTTTTTCCGTACTGCAGCAGCAACTTATCCACTTCCGCGTACCCGCATGGGAAATCCACGTTGTCAACGGAAGCTCCGACACGGAGCAGCGCGTCCACCGAGTCAGGCGAACGCCGATCGGACCAGTAGGAATCCACGCAGGCGCGCACGGCGAGAGCGAGAGGAGTTCGCCCTTTGCCATCCAGAGCGTCTACCGGCGCGCCGCGCTCGATGAGAAACTTCACGGTCTCATGCCGGGCGCGCCAGGAGGCTGAGTGCAAGGCGGTGCTGTCCTTGGCTACGTCGAAATAGGGATCACCCTCTTTGTCCATCGCCGCGACGTCCACGCCGAGATCGAGGAGAAGGCGAACGCCAATGGTATTGCCGACCCCGGCAAATTGTACAAGCAACTTGCCACCATCGGCGCGCACTTCGCGAACCAACTGCGGCTCTCGCGCCGCGATGGCCCGGACTTTGGCCGAATCGTTTCTGGCGCAAGCGGCGATCAATTCCTCAGCTCCGCGGAGATCCATCGAAATTCCTTGCCGTTCGAACAACTCCAAAACGTCGGCGCGGCCTCTCTCGATCGCCAAAGTCACGGCTGATTTTCCCAAACCGAGCGATACGGTTTGCAGCGGCCGGGTGTTATCGGCAACAAGCGTGGGATCCGCGTGATGCTCCAATAGTATTTCTATGATTTTAATGTCGTTGTCCCTCAAGACCGCTTGGTGAATGGCGGTCTTTCCCCAGCGCGTCTTTCGGTTGGGGTCGACACCATTTTTAAGCAGCCATTTGACGCCTTCGTAGTCGTGCCAGTCGCTCTTGCGCAAAAGCATGGTTGCGAGGCTTTCGTCGTTGAGCTTTCCGCTCTTGACGAGGACTTTCAGCGCGGCGTTGTCGCGCGTTTCCGGCGCGTGATACGGCGTCTCGTCGTCGTTCGGATCCGCTCCTCGATCGAGTAGCAAGCGAGTCAACTCCGCATGGTGCGCAAGTCCAGCGGCGCCGTAGATCGCGCTTTCCCACGTCGGGCGCGGATCGTGCTCCTCCTCCATCCAGCCAGTATTCGCGTTCGCGCCTGCATCCAACAGTGCTTTTGCCGCCCGCACAAAACCGTCGGAACGCTTGCCATCCAGCCGCAGGTATCTCGAAAAGCATAGATGCGTGAGCGCATCCCAATTATAAGGACCTCCCTTTGCCGTAGCATTGCGCGGATCGCGCGCGAGGAACCGGCGTACAGCGGCATCATCGCCCAAGACTGCTACCGTATAGATGTCGCTGTTCGCGACTTCGGGGTACGCGGCCAAAATCGCTTCGGCGTCATCGAGGGTTCCAGATGCGTGCGAAGTGTCGCGCGGAACGCACGCGGCCTCAATAAACGCAGCCACTGGATTTTCCAGGGACGCGATGGAGCGCTCGCGATTCAGGGATTTAATGTGCTTGGCAAACCTCGGCCAGCTTTCGAAGCCGTACTCGCGCGCGATCACCAATTGCGCATCCGTTAGAGCAACCTTGGCGTTGCGAATATCTGCCTCGGAGAGCTTTTGTAACTGCGGATGGTGCTTCCTGACGCGCTGAGACACTTCCGGATCGGCGACTTTGCCGTCGCGAAACGATTTGAACTGTTTGACGAGGTCTTTTGCTTGTTTTTTGTATTGTTCGAGATTCGGACGGGCGGGCAGTACTTTGGCATCCATTACGACCTTCCTTTCATGACTGCGCCTGGAGTCCGCTCGAATCAGGCTGAAAGAAGGTTCGTAACCTTCGCAATGAAACGTAAGGTGGGCACGGCCCTTTCCGCGGACTGGATGCGCCCTTCGCGCTGCAGTCAACGTATCGCTGTTCGACGGGCGAAGTCAATCGAGTCGTGATTCGGGCAAAGGATTAACTTCCGCCACTAATCAGGCACTGGTAACGAATCGTGGTAAATTAAGTACATAAAATGCTCCTGCACTGGTCGAAATCGATGAGGTGGTTCTTCGTCTTGATATTGGCTTCGTGTTCGGGCTGTGCGCATTCGCCAAGCCCATTCGACGGAACTTGGAAAACGAATCTCGACCGGTCAAAGTTCTCGCCCGAACCAATCATATTCTCTGTAAACAACGGGATGTATGACTGTTGCGTACCCAAGGTCCACGTCAAGGCCGACGGGAGCGACCAGCCGCTAACCGGACAGCCGAGCACCACAATTGCCGTGAAAGAAATCGACCCCCATACCATCACAATCGTAGTCAAGAGAGAGGGGAAACTGGTTTCGGAGCAGATGAGAGCCGCGTCAGAAGACGGACGAACATTGCACGCCAAAACTACCCTCTACCCACTGGAAGGCAATAAACCTATCATCCAAGAAGTTACTGCGGAGCGCGTAGGGAATCCCATGTCTGGCGCCAACGTAGCTTCAGGCTCTTGGAGAACACAGAAGATGAGTGGGTCAGAGAATCTCTTGCTTGTGACTTTTAAAGTGAGCGGCAGTAAAGCGAGCATGTCTGCTTCTAGCGGAGTGAGCTGGACAGCTAAGTTCGATGGCAAGAACTACCCCGTGAAAGGAAGTTACACGGAGGATTCGGTTTCGCTGAAACGAATCGATGACCGGACAATTGAGGCTAGCTACAAAGCAAGCGGCACCCTGAGCCGGGTCAGTAAAATGACAGTATCTTTAGATGGCAAGACTATGACGAGCGTCTCGGAAAGCAAGCTCACTGGTCGCATTTCTACCTACGTGGCAACTAAGCAATAGAATAAAGAAGAATTGCGCTACCACAATTCGAAGGAAAGTGCATCGACGAAGGCGCCCGCCCCAAAAAGAAAAGTGGACTGCGCAGCTAACTAAGAAGCGGCGTTCTGAGCTGAGCCGTTTCCGATGACACTCTACTTGCGCGCGTGGCTCTTCTTGCCGTGTGAGGCAGCCTTGGCGCGATGCGTCGGCGCCGCGTGCTTGGGCGCCGGCTTTGCTGGCGCGGATTTTTGCTTGGCGGCGGCTGCGGCGTCGTGCTTGTGTTTGGCGGCACTGCCCATAGCTGCGGCGGCGTGGGCTTTGTCGGTGCCCTTGGCGGGCTTCTTTTCTTTTTCTTTCTTTTTGGGCGGTTCCTTGATGCCGCTGAGTTTGCGAAGAATTTTCACGCGCTCTTCGGGAGTTTTTCCGCGGCCGGTGAGCTGCATGGCGAATACTTGCTCAACCACTTGATCGAACTTCGGTCCGCGCGCCATTCCCAGGGCTTCGAGTTCGTTGCCGACAACGGTGATGCCGTTGCGGATGGGCCGCCATTTGTTGAGGTAGGCGCGAATCTTGGAGAGCGCGCCGGAATTGTTTGATTCGGCGAGCAAATATGCCATTTGATCCAACGGGAACTTTTCGAGGAAATGGTAGGCATCCACGGGCGCATTCATTTTGCGGCCAACAAGTTCCTTCTGCGCATCGAAGGTTTCTTCTTCAAAGACGAGCACGGCCTCGGCCTCGGCGGAACGGAACCCAGCTTTGGAAAGAACGGCGGCCTTTTCGCGATCCTTCAGTCGCGCGAGAATGGCGAGGAGCATTGGGTTGGCCAGCCTGGGGCGGAAACCGGCGGTGAAGAGATCTTCGCGCACTTTCATGAGACGGTTGATGGCGTCATAGCCGGGATGCTTTTTCGCGAGAACGGGATTGACGGCCTCGAGAAGGTCGTGCTCCTCCCAAGCTTTCAGCACGACGGCGGGGCGCTCCTCGCGTGCCAGGGCGCGAAGCTCGGAACCGGCATCCTCAGGAGTTATGGTGAGCTGCAAATCGCGCTCGATGGCGAGATCAAACCATTCCTGGGTGCGCTGCTCGATCTTGAAACCCATGCGCGCGGCAAAACGGAGAACGCGTAAGAGCCGCACCGGTTGGTTCGTGAAGCTGTGAATGGTCAAGGCGCGCACCTCGGCGCGTTCGATGTCGGAGAGACCGTTTGTCGGATCGAGAAGCAGGCCGCGCGAAGCGGGGTTGAGAGAAATGGCGATGGCGTTCAAAGAGAAATCGCGCCGGCGCAAATCCTCCATGATGGTGGACCAGCGAATCTCCGGGCGCGTTCCGGGGCGGACGTAATAATCGTCGCGCGCCGCCGAAATGCTGCCTTCACAATCGCCCGCGAAAAGCACTTCGACCTGGCGATACTTTTCGTCCTCGTGGAGGACTTTCGCGCCGCCCTTTTCGAGTTCGCGAGCGATCTTCGAAGGATTGCCCTCCACGGTGAAATCGAGATCGCGAAGAGAGGCACCGGTAACGAGGTCGCGAACCGTTCCGCCCGTGAGATAAACGTTGAAGCCGAGTGCGGCGGAGAGTTCCTGCACGCGCATCATGGCTGCGCGCTGTTCCGGCGAGAGCCGGCTTTCCAACAAAAACATATAGTCTGGCATTGCGCTCCTTCTGCTTCAGGATGTCCGCGCTGACCGCCGCGAAGGCACCCGCAATAGGTTTCCGTGGACCGCCGCGTTATGCACGCGGGTGATGCGCCTTGTAAACCTGCTTCAGCCGCTCCTCCACCACGTGCGTGTAGATTTGCGTGGTGGCGATATCGGCATGACCCAGCATGAGCTGTACGGAGCGAAGATCCGCCCCGCGCTCGAGCAAGTGCGTAGCAAAACTGTGCCGCAGCATGTGTGGAGTCAATGGCTGGCGCAGACCCGCGCGCCTGCCATAGGCGGAGAGAATTTTCCAGACGCCCACGCGGCTCAGAGCCCGGCCGCGGCGATTGACGAACAGCGCCAGAGTGCCAAGAGCTTTGCCGAGAAGTTGCGGCCGTGCGTCGCGCAGATATTTATCCACCATGGCGAGAGCTTTTTTGCCGACGGGCACGATGCGCTCTTTGTCGCCTTTGCCGATGCAGCGGACGCAGCCGACTTTGGTGTCGAGATCGGTGACGCGCAGGCTCGTCAGTTCGGAGACGCGCAGGCCGGTGGAGTAGAGGACCTCGAGCATGGCGCGGTCGCGCAGCCCAAGAGAAGTTTTCGCGTCTGGCTCCAGCAGCAGACGATCGACTTCTTCCAGCCGCAGATAGCCGGGCAGCGAGCGGCGAATCTTCGGCGACTCGAGATTGATCGAGGGATCCGCGGGAATGGCGTCCTGGATTTGTGCGAAGCGGAAGAAGTTGCGCAACGTGACGAGATGGCGCGCAACACTTTTGCTCTCGAGCTTCTGGCGATAGAGGCCGGCGAGAAAATCCACGAGATCGTCGCGGCTGACGGCCTCGAGGCTGAGTTTGCGCTTTTGCGCGAAGTCGTTGAACTTCATCAAGTCGCGGCGGTAAGCGGATATCGTGTTGACAGAAAGCCCCTTCTCCACGCGGACGTGAGTCAAAAAAGACGAAATCATGGCGGAAATTTCCATCAGGGCTCCACGTATCCGTTCCCTGCGCCAACGGTGCGGCGCGTGGTGATGCCGTAGACTTCTTCGATCTCATGACAGCGGAAGAGCCAAGCCAATCCCAGATACAGAACGGTCGCACCGGCAATGAGTCCCGTGAAAACGAGAAGCTGGACGAAGAAGCGCGAGTGCACGGTGAACGCGGTGTAGCGGTTTCCGAACCAGCAGGCGACGCCCATGATGGCCGCACACAGAGAGACCTTGGAGAAGGACCGCAGGATGTCCATGGTCCCGAGTGGGCCGTACCGCAGCCGGAAGATGATGAAGAGCGCGAAGAAATCGAAGAAGGTGGCCAGGGCCGTCGCCAGCGCAGGGCCACCGTTCTGGACACGGTTGAAAAAGAATTGCAGGAAGACGATGTTCAGCACGATGTTGATGAAAAGAGAGATGGAGGCCACAATTACGGGAGTCTTCGTGTCATGCGTGGAGTAGAACGCCGGGACAATCAGCTTGACCGTGGCGAGCGCAGGGAGGCCGATCGCATAGTAGAGCAGGGCGCGAGCAGTCAAACGCGTAGACTCGGCATGGAACTGGCCGTACTGGAAAAGCACGCGAATGATGGGCTCGCGCAAGATCATCAGGCCTAACGCAGCCGGGATGGTGATGAATGCAACGATTCGAACGGAGAACGAAAGAGTTTTCTTCAGCGATTCATAGTCCTTGGCGGCCGCCTGGTGAGACATCATCGGCAGAATGGCGGTGGCCACGGCGATGGCGTATCCGCCCAACACCAGTTCCATCACGCGATCAGCGATGTACAACGCGGCAAGGCTGCCGCTGGGCATGCGGCTGGCGGTGGCAAATTTGGTGTCAATCAGAAGATTGATCTGGCCGATGCCAATCCCAAAAAGCCGCGGAATCATTAAACGCGCCACATCGCGGATGGCGGGATGAGCAAAAGAGATACCGAAAGTGAACTTCATTCCCCGCCGTACAAGAGCAGGCACCTGCACGAGGAATTGCAGGACGCCGCCGACCAAGACACCAATGGCAAGAGATTTGGCCGGGTCACCTATATAGTGCCAAACGACGCCGACCGAACAGAGAATGGTGGCCACATTCAGCAGGACCGGAGTGGCTGCCGGCAGACCAAAGACGTGAAAGCAATTCAGGATGCCCATCGCCAGGGCCGCCAGGGAGATGAAGAACAGATAGGGGAAGATGATGCGGTTCAGGTCGACGGCCTGACCGCGAGCGACGTTGGCGCCCGAAAACAGATGCACGACGGCCGGGGAAAAGACCATTCCCAAAACGGTAATGACCGCGGCCACAAGGGCGAGGGTCCAGAATAGGCGATTGGCGAAGTCCCAGACCTCTTGCTTGCTCTTCTCCCGCATATAGCGGGTGAAAACGGGGATGAAGGAGGCCGTCATGGAGCCTTCGGCGACCAGGCGGCGGAAGAGGTTGGGGATGCGGTAGGCCAGGACGTAAGCGTCGGCGGCAAAGGAGGTGCCCAGGAGGAGGGTAATGCGCTGGTCGCGGACGTAGCCGAGAATGCGGCTGACGACAGTGATCAAGGAGATGATCGAGGCCGATTTGAGGATATGCTTTTTATCGGTCAACGGGCGGTGCTCCGGGGCCCTAACCCTAATGAAAACAATGACTTGACAGGAAAAACGCGCTTAACATAACATACATTTTGCCAATTGGCAAATTTGGGCTTTTTGCGACCGGGAAGCGCTACCTTGTGAAGACTAGAGCCCCAGCCTCGACGCACAAGAAGGTTATCGTTGTGCTCGCCGACAAGAAGCCCGTCCGGGGCTATCTGAACCCCGTGCGGCTGGGACAGACCGACCCCATTGATTTGCTGACGCCGGATGGGGAGCATGTGGCTGTTCCGCTGGGGAAAGTACGGTCAGTTTTCTTCGTGCGCGAATTCTCGGATGAGTTTGAGCCTGAGCGGAAAGCGTTCCTGAGCCGGCCGAAGCTGGATGGACTTTGGGTGAAGCTTCGCTATAACGATGGCGATACTTTGGAAGGCGTTATTCCCAACGACTTGCTTTCGTTGCTGGACAATGGGGTACAGATCACGCCGCCGGATTTGAATTCATCTACGGACCACATTTTTGTGCCGCGGTCGGCGCTGACGGAAGTCATCGTTCTAGGAGTCGTGGGCATCGCCCGCAGGAAACCTGCCGCCGCAGCAGCCGCCGCTTCGCAACCTCGCCTTTTCAACGACTAAGCTGGACGGTCTATACTGCTCTCCACAGCCGGTCTTATTTTCAAACGCAGTCCTGAGAAATATTGAGGAGCCCGTCCATGAAACTTTCCGAAGTTGCGCAGAAGTTGGGGTGCCGGCTCGAGGGCTCTCCCGACATTGAGATTCGCGGCGTGGCCGGAATCGAGCATGCGGAGGTGGGGCAGATTACGTTTCTGGCAAACCGGCGCTACTTCCCGCTGCTGAAAACGACGCGGGCTTCGGCCGTTCTCATCGAGGAAGGAATTGCTCTGGAGCGTGAAGCGTCCATGCCGGCGCTCGCGGCGCTGCGGTCTGCCAATCCGTATCTGGCCTTCGCGCATGCCATCGAACTTTTTTATCAGGCGCCACGGTATGCGCCGGGCCTACACGCGACGGCGATTGTCGCGAAGAGTGCGCGGATTGGCGAAGGCGCGCATATCGGGCCGTATTGTTTTGTCGATGAGGAAGTGGAAATTGGGAGCAAGGCCGTCCTGCACAGCTTTGTGACGATTTATCGCGGAGCGAAAATCGGCGATGCGTTTTTTGCGCATGCTCATGCCGTGGTGCGGGAGAACTGCCGGATTGGGAATCGCGTCACGCTGCAAAATGGCGTGGTCATCGGCGGCGACGGATTGGGATTTGCGAAACAGAAGGACGGCACGTGGTACAAAATGGCGCAATCCGGTCCGGCAGTTTTGGAAGATGAAGTGGAAGTGCAAGCGAACGCTTGCGTCGATCGAGCCACGGTAGGTGAAACGCGCATCGGGCGTGGGACAAAACTCGATGATCTCGTGCTGGTGGGGCACGCGTCGCGAGTCGGTGCAAACACAATGCTGTGCGGACAGGTCGGCCTGGCAGGCTCCACCAAGGTCGGGGACAATTGCATTCTTGCAGGACAGGTGGGTACTGCTGGTCATTTGACGGTTGGCGACGGAACGGTGATCACGGCGCAGAGCGGCGTGCCGAATGACGTGCCCGCGCACGCGCTGTACTCTGGCTATCCCGCCGTTGATAACCGTCAATGGTTGAAAACGATGGCGGCGCTGAATCGGCTTCCCGAATTGCAAAAACGCGTGCGCGAACTGGAATCAGAAATCGAGCGATTGAAAGTACGTTAAAGCTTCTGGGGGAAGGCCTGCTTTTCAGGCCGCACCGGGAAAGCCGATCGGCCGCTGATCCGGCGGCAAACCCGCCGCCATGGCATCGTGAACCTTCTCATTCAATGTGTCGCGCTCTTCCATCGTAAATTTCGAAGCATCTATCGGCGCGAGAAATTCGACCAGAATCTCTCCGGGATGCATGACCAGCGAGCGTTTTTCCATCACGTGTTGGGCGCCCGAACAAGCCATCGGCACGATGGGCACGCCCGAATTGATGGCCATCACCACTGCGCCTTTCTTGAAGTTCTGCAATCGGCCATCTGGGCTGCGCGTGCCTTCCGGGTAGATCAGAAACGACTGGCCCGAGCGCAAAGCCTCGGTGGCCTTTTCCACGCTTGCGATCGCAGACTCGTGGGATTTGCGGTTCACGGGAATGAAGTGCGCGGAACGGAAAGACTGGCCGACGATCGGCCACTTGAAAAGCGACTCTTTCAGAATGATGGAAATTCTACGGGGAATGGCGCCGACCACTGCAGGGGCGTCCGCGGAGCTGGTGTGATTGGCGACGAAGAGGCACACGCCCGGAGGTATCCGTTCAAGACCTTCCACGCGAACGCGTACCCCCGCGGCACGGACAAAAAACATGACGCCTTTTATTCCGGCCCAGTAAATCGGATCCGGATCCCGCGTGAAATACGTGTAGAGGAGCAGCGGCGGCCCGACCAGCAGGATGTACAACGAGAGAAAAACGGCGACGAAAATGGTGCGGAACATGAGTTGGCTGAACTCTCTCGAATCCGAAGGCCCGGGTCAAGCACAACCTGGAGACATTGCCGCTTCAACGGACCGTGACGGAGTTGGTCACGCCGTGAAGCAATCCCTCGCGAATATTCCGCGCTTTTTCCGATGCGACCGGACTTTCCGACACTTCGTAAATGGACTCCTTCACTTCTCCGAGCTGGAATTCGATGGCGACTTCCTTCTCATCTCTTCGAACCCGAAGGCGAAGCAGATCGCCTGGCTTTTGTTCATGCAGCCAGCGCTCTGGCCGGCGCGGCACTTCCCCGCCGTTCCAGTTGAGTATCACGTCCCCCGCGCGCAAGCCCGCCCGCGCTGCCAGCCCATCCGAATCCACTGCTCGTACGGTCCGAGGGCCGCCTCGTTCATGTTCTGCGAAGAAACCTAACGCGGCTTGGCTGCGTTCCGCAACGCGCAATTCAAGTCCGGCGAGTGCCAGAACTTCTCGGTAAGGAAAAGGCTCGGCACCGGCCACGTATTTGTGAAAAAAATCCTCGAACGAGCCGCCCGCCACCTTTTCAGCTGTTCGCTCAACGTCCAAGCTATCTCGATACGTTTTCCCTTGTTTGGCAAACTCCGTGTTCATCGTGCGCAATACGTCGTCAAGGCTTTTCTCATTGTTCGTGCGGTCGCGAATCAAGATGTCGAGCAGATCACCGAGCACCTGTCCCTTGGTGTAATACGAAATGCTGTATTCCGGCTGATTGTAGAGCGGATATTTCTCGAACCAGGCATCGAGGCTGGATTGCTCGGCGCTCTGCCAACGATTGGCCGGGCGGCCCTCCAGTTCGGTGATCTGTTCGCTGAGGTCCGCGTAGAATTGCTCTTTGTTCCAGATGCCGCTGCGCAGCAGAGTGTAGGAACCGTAGGTATTCGTCACGCCCTCCGCGAACCAAAGCGCGCGCGTGTACATTTCTTTGGTGCGATCGACGGGCTCCAGTGTTGCGGGACGGATACGCTTCACATTCCACAGGTGAAAGAATTCGTGGGCCGCGACTCCGGGTAGATATTCGTCAGACGGAGCGCTGATTGCTGTCGAGTTCGCGTGCTCCATTCCGCCGCCACCGCCCGCAGCGGCCTTGCCCAGGTGAAGCACAAACGTATAGTGCGTGAACGGCGCCCCTTCCATCAGCCGCAGCTCGTACTCGCAGATGCGCTTCAAATCCTGCTCGACCTGTTTTTTTCTCCAGCTGTCGCCGTGAATGACGACTGATATTCGCGGCGATATTCCGCCCAGATCAAATTCATCAATCTTCCCGACCTCAATCGGCCCATCGGCCAGCGCGTCAAAATTCGCCGCGTTAAAAAGAGCAGACTGATTCCGCCCTCCTTCCGCGTGCGCTGATAGCAGCGGACCTGCGGGACGCCAAGCGGAAGACGAAAATGTTATAGAGAGGGAGACGTCTTCCTCATGACGGGCCGGCACATAAAACAGAATCATCGCCGGGTTAATAAACGCGTGTTCCGAGTTCAGCTGCGAAGCAAAGGGACCAGCCTCATCCCAATAAACCGCGTACGAAATCTTGACGACTCCCGTCCCCTGGATTCGCCAGGTCTGCTTGTCCACTTTTTCAGCGAAAGCCTTCTGAGAACCCACAAGCGCTTCCACCTGCTGAACGCGACTGCTGAAATCGCGTATCTGGTAGAGCGCGTCCCACGCGGCCATCTGCACGGTGACTTCGCCGGTCACATTCGGAATTGTCATGGTCACGTGGAAAAGGTGCTGCTCGGGATGCGCGAGCGACACCTCGTATCGAATGGTTGCGTTGCTTCGAAGGCTTACGGTGAAGAAAAACAAAGCGCAAATGAAAATCGGAATCAGCCGGCTGCCCCGGCGCATGTGAGATCTCACCTAGTTTTCGCCTCGCTTGTCATTTGCGCGGCCATGCCAAGTTTCTTCAATAACTTGTCGCACAGGCCGTCAAAACTTCCGTTGGACATGATCAGCAGCAGATCGCCCGGCTTCGCTTGCGCAGAGAGATACTCGGCGATGGCATCGGAACCGGGAAACACGCGAGCGTCCTTCCCGAGAGAACGAACGCTTGCCGCGACCGTTTCCGGATCGAGGCGATTCTCGTCGCCCAATTGTTGCGCGCGAAAAACGCCTCCGAGGATGACTCGATCACCGAGCGCCAATGCTTTGGGTAGCGCATCTTGAAACACTTTGCGGCGCATGGAATTGGATCGCGGCTCGAGAATGGCCCACAGCCGCCGACCGGGCCAGCGCCCACGCGCAGCCTCAATCGTCGCCGTTATCGCCGTGGGATGGTGCGCGAAATCATCCACGACAAGCACTCCGCTCACTTCCCCTTTCACATCCATTCGACGCTTCACGCTGCGGAACGTCGCCAGCGCCTCGGCAATTTCTTCCGCTTTGATTCCGCGGCCCTGCGCGACAATCGTCGCGGCCATGGCGTTCAGCACGTTGTGCCGCCCCGTAGCCGTCAATGCAAATTCTCCGAAGGGCTTTCCATGATGAGCGACGCGAACTCGCATCATGTCTCCATGAACGGCGAAGCCACTAGCCACCCAATCGTTCTCCGGTGCAAATCCGTAGGTCTCGACGGGACAAAAGGCTTTTTCAGCGGCCCGTCGCAGAGCCGGCCCCGATTCGTCCGTGTCACCCCAGATCACCACCCGGCCCCGCCGCGGCACAAGATTCACAAGCCTGCGGAACGCCAACTGATAGGTCTCGAAATCCGGGTAAATGTCCGCGTGATCGTATTCGAGCGACGTGATAATCAGGTCATCGGGATGATAATGAAAGAATTTGGGGCCACGGTCCCAAAAGGCAGTCTCGTACTCATCGCCTTCCAAAATAAATTCCTCGCCTCCGCCCAGTCCATAGCTCTTGCCAAAGTTTTCCGCGACGCCTCCAACCAGAAAATTTGGACGCTTGCCCGCCGACTGGAAAATCCACGCCAGCATCGCCGTCGTGGTCGTTTTTCCATGCGTTCCGCTGACCACAATCGAATGTTTTCCGGGGAGAAAAACTTCCTCCAGGATTTCCGGCATGGAGCGATACGGAATCCTGCGGTCCAGCACTTCTTCAAGCTCCGGATTTCCACGCGCAATGACGTTTCCGATGACGACCAGGTCCGGCGTCGGCTGCAAATGCGCCGCATCAAACGAGTTGAAAAACGAGATTCCCAAACTCTCCAAAACTGTCGAAGCCGGCGGATAGACACCGGAATCCGACCCGGTCACGCGAAAGCCGTGCTCGCGCAACATTCCCGCGAGCGGCGCCATGGCCGAGCCGCCAATCCCGATCACATGCACGTGTTTCGATTCGCTCAAGCCACCACCGCCGGCTCCAGAAATTCCAGCGTTCCTTCTCCATCGGCGTCCAGTCGCGCGCTAATTCCGAGCGGAATCGTCAGCATGGGGCGAGGGGTATGACCCACCGGAGCGCCGAACACGATGGGCACTCCCAGAGGCCGAAGAATCCGCGCACAAACTTCCCGTACGCTCGGAGCTCCCGGCACAGTCGGCTCGCTCTCAGGGAATTCCCCCAGCAAAACTCCGCGAACGCCCTCAAATTTCCCCGCCTGCTTCAGATGCATCAACACGCGGTCCACCTGATAAGGCTTCATCGCGCGATCTTCCAAAACCAGGATGGAATCCTTGGTGTCCAATTCCCACGGCGTTCCGATGGTGGCCTCGAGCAGCGTCATGCATCCGCCAAGAACTCTGCCGTTGGCTACTCCGGCCAGCACCGCTTCGCCCTTTAACCGAAGTTTCCATCCGCTCCCGGAATTGCGAATCGCCTGCAGGAAAGAATTCTCGTCATAGCCTCTCGGCGCGGCAGCGCCAGCGTTCAGCCCCGCGGCTACCATAGGCGCATAAAACGTCACCAGCTTGAACTTCTGCCACAGATAAATCTGCAGGCTGGTAAGATCGCTGAATCCCAGCACGCACTTGGCATTTGCAAAGCCTTTTTCCAGGTCAAAATCCAGCAAATAATTCGAACCGTAACCACCGCGCAACGCAACGAGTCCATCCACCTGATCGGAGTTTGCGGTTCCAAGAAAACTATTGAACCGGTCCAAGGACGGCCCCGCAAAATATCCCTCCGGCCTGGTGTCCTGATTGGCGACGACCTGAAAACCATGTCGCTTCAGCTCCGCGAGCCCGGCAATCATGGCCACGGAATCTGCAGGAGAGGAAGGAGCGAATATTCCCAGTCGCGAACCGGTGCCCAGCGCCTTTGGTTTTCGCGGAGCTCCATTGTTTCCGTTCATTCCTGATGGCCTTCGACGGGAACCACCTCGGTGATTACGCCCTGGCGGTTGAGCTGAGCGAGAATCTCCTCCTGCTGCTTGTGAGAAACGTCTGCCTCGAATTCCGCAATGGAAGTTGCACCCGACATGGAAACGCGAAAATGTTGCATGGGAATTTTCAGGCTGGCCATCAGCCGCTGAATTTCTGTGGCTACGCTATCCGCGTGGCTGGTGGTGAAACGGAAGACCATCAGCCGGCACTTCAAATTGAAGCGGGTCTCCGCCCAGCCGATGACGGTCAAGCCAAAAAGCACGAGGACGGTCGAGTAGCCAGCGACGGCGTAAAGCCCTCCTCCGGCGGCCATACCGATGGCAGCCTCCACAAAGATAGTAGCGGCAGTGGTCATGCCGATGACGCTGCCTGTTCCACGTAGAATCGCCCCGGCCCCAAGAAAACCGATGCCCTGCACGATATTGGAGGCAATGCGCGTACTGCCGGAATCGCCGAGGCGGTGCGCGATTTCGCCGGATAAAATCGTAAATAGCGCGGTAGCCAAACATACGAAGAGGCTTGTGCGCACGCCTGCAGGCCGCCGTCGCACAATACGCTCAATGCCGATGATCGCGCCCAGCACCGCCGCTACCGTCAAACGCAGCAGAATTTCACGGAGAGAAAGCATCGTCCGGCGCCCCATCGACCGCCTGAACGGAATTCTAGCGACTTACAATTTGAATTGCGTCAATTTCGCGAAGTGGCGTGCCCTAGCGTGTATCTCGCTGCGCTTCAGGTGGCGCAGGCGGTCGAGGCCGAATTTCTCCACAGCGAAGCTGCCGAGCACGGAGCCGTATACCATGGCGCGGCGCAACGAAGCGTCGCTCTTGCTGCCGCATCCGGATAAATAGCCCATGAAGCCTCCGGCAAAACTATCCCCGGCGCCGGTCGGATCGTGAGGCTCTTCGAGAGGAAATGCCGGGACGCTGAAGACGCCGCGCTTGTCCACCATCATGGCGCCGTGTTCCCCGCGCTTTACTATCAGCGTCGTGGGGCCCATTTTGAAAATGTGTTTGGCGGCGCGCAGCAAATTGTGTTCGCTGGAGAGTTCGCGGGTCTCCGAATCGTTGATCATCAGGATGTCCACGTGCTTGAGCGTTTCACGCAGCTCACTATTGGAGCGTTCGATCCAGTAGTTCATGGTGTCGAGCGCCGCCAGCTTTGGCCGCACCTTCACCTGGTGGAGAACATCCCGCTGAAGTTCGGGGGCGATGTTGGCGAGGAAAACGTATTTCGAATCGCGATACTTTTCCGGCAGGCGCGGCTTGAACTCGGCGAACACGTTGAGTTCGGTGGCCAGCGTGACTCGTTCGTTAAGATTTTCGGAGTAGCGTCCGGCCCAGAAAAACGTTTTGCCCGCGGCCCTTTCCAGGCCGTCGGTGTCAATATGCCGGCCGCGAAAGATCTTCTCGTCTTCGGCGGTGAAGTCGTCGCCGACGATCGCGACAAGACTAACGTGCGTGAAAAAACTGGCGGCCACGGCGAAATACGTCGCCGCGCCGCCGAGCGCGCGGTCTACCTTGCCGTATGGGCTCTCCAAAGCGTCGAATGCCACGGAACCTACCACGAGTAAGGACACTATGTTCTCCTAGGAAATATATTTGCCGATGATGGCCGCGAGACGTTTCTTGGTGGCCTTGGGCACGAGTTTAGCGTCCGTGACCAGCGCGTGTTGCAACGCGGAGCCGCATTTGCATGTTTGCTTCGCGGGTAGCGCGCGCACAGCTTCGCGCAAAACGCGCTGCGCGTTCTCCGCATTCTGGCCGAGCGTGGCGATAATTTGCGAGGCCGTCACGGATTCGTGCTCGGGGTGCCAGCAGTCGTAATCGGTGATCATGGCGATGGTGGCGTAGCAGAGCTCGGCTTCGCGCGCGAGTTTCGCTTCCGTCAGGTTGGTCATGCCGATCACGTCGAAGCGCAACTGGCGGTTGACGTGCGCTTCCGCGAGCGTGGAAAATTGCGGGCCTTCGATGCAGACGTATGTTCCGCGCGGATGTACTTTCACCGCCTGATGAATACAGGCATCGGAAAGCACGCCGGACAACTGGCCGCAGGTTGGGTGCGCAAATGCCACGTGGGCGACCAGCCCTGCTCCGAAAAAAGTGGAAATGCGATTCTTCGTCCGATCGAAAAACTGGTCGGGGACGAGAAATTCTCCCGGGCGCAAATCCTCCAGAAGCGAGCCTACCGCGCTCACGGAGATAATGCGCTGCACGCCCAGCAGCTTCATCGCATAAATGTTCGCTCTGTAATTTATTTCGCTGGGCAAGATGCGGTGACCGCGGCCATGCCGCGCCAGGAAGGCGACGCGCTTCCCTTCCAAGGTGCCAAGGACGATGGCGTCGGAGAGCTCGCCGAAAGGGGTCTTCACGCGGACTTCGCGCGCATCCGTGAGTCCATTCATGGAATAGAGGCCGCTGCCTCCGATAATTCCGATTGTCGCCTTCGCATCGTTCCTGGCGCTCTTGGAGTTCCCGCTTTTGTTTGCCGCCATCATTTTCTCCGTCGAAATTGTCTGTTGCGCGATCCGTTCAGCCGTCGAGCCCACTTCTCTTCAATACTTCGTTCACTGCGGTGAATGGATCTTTCTTCCGCTCCGCCACTTCCGTTGCCAGTTCCGTCAACCGCGCTTCTCCACCGGTTCCGCCGAGCGCCCGCTCCAGCAAACGCGATTCCAGCAGTTCGATCAATCGCTTTTTCCAATGCTCGACGTGTTTTCTCTGCCGCTCACCACTCGATCCGAAATGCTTGCGGAATTTTGCGATCGTCCCCGCCAACTCCGCGATGCCCTTGTTCTCCGACGCTACCGTGCGAAGGACCGGCGGCTGCCAGCCGTCGCGCGGCATGACAAGAGAAAGCATGGCAAGCAGCTGTTGCTCGAGGCGGTCGGCGTCCGCTCGGTCGGCTTTGTTCAACACGAAAATATCGCCGATCTCCATCAATCCGGCTTTCATGTTCTGAATATCGTCGCCGAGGCCCGGCACCATCACCACGAGCACACAATCCGCCAGCCGAACGATGTCAATTTCGTCCTGGCCGACTCCCACCGTCTCGATCAAAACATGATTCTTTCCAGCGGCATCCAGCAGCAACGCTACTTCCGCCGTCGCTCGCGCCAGCCCGCCGAGAAATCCGCGCGTGGCCATCGAACGAATAAACATGCCGCCATCGGCGGCGTGGCCCTGCATTCGAATGCGATCACCCAGAATCGCGCCGCCGGAATACGGGCTCGTGGGATCCACGGCAATCACACCAACCTGCTCATGCTGCTTGCGGTGGTACGCGGCAAGCCGGTCCACGAGCGTACTCTTGCCCGTTCCCGGCGCACCAGTAACACCCGTAAGATACGCCTGGCCCGTATGCGGAAAAAGGAGCCGCAGCAGCGCCTCCGCCTCCGGCTGATGATTCTCAATCGCGGTGATCGCACGCGAAATGGCCCGCACATCCCCCGCGCGCACCTGTTCCGCCCATGTTTCAACCGGCGGACTCATACTCTTCCTGTGGAGCTTTTGAGAGAGGCCAGGCGCATTTCCTTATTATTTCTTGCCAAGGAGCTGCCGGGCAATCACCAACTTCTGAATTTCGCTGGTGCCTTCGCCAATGGTGCAGAGCTTCACGTCGCGGTAATACTTCTCCGCGGGATAATCCTTGATGAAGCCGTAGCCGCCGTGAATCTGCACGCACTCATTGGCCACGCGCACCGCGACTTCGCTGGCAAACAGTTTCGCCATGCTCGATTCCTTCGTGAATCGCACGTCTTTCTTGTCCGCGAGCCATGCCGCCTGATACACCAGCAATCGCGCGGCCTCCACTTCCGTGGCCATGTCCGCGAGCTTGAACTGCACCGCCTGAAATTCGCTGATTGCCTGGCCGAATTGCTTGCGTTGCTTTGCATACTTGATAGCTGCTTCCAGAGCTCCTTGCGCCATGCCTAAGCCAAGTGCGGCGATCGAAATGCGGCCGCCATCAAGAATCTTTAAGCTGCCGGTAAATCCTTCACCTTCCTGGCCCAGCAGGTTTTCCAGGGGCACATGGCAATCGCTGAAAATAACTTCGGACGTGTCGCTGGCGCGCATCCCCAATTTGTTTTCTTTTTTCCCCGGCTTGAAACCAGCCGTGCCCTTTTCCAGGATGAAAGCGCTAATTCCATGCGAGTTTTTCGATTTGTCCGTGACCGCCATGGCCACGCAGAAATCCGCGTAGTGCCCATTTGTGGTAAACGTTTTCGAACCGTTCAGCACCCAGTAGTTTCCATCACGCACGGCGGTCGTGCGCGTCCCGCCGGCGTCGGAACCCGCTTCCGGTTCTGTCAATGACCACGCGCCAATTTTTTTCCCTTGCGCTAAGGGGACGAGGTATTTTTTCTTCTGAGCTTCGGTGCCGAACTTGAAAATGTGATTGGAGCACAGCGAATTGTGCGCCGCCACAATCAAGCCAACCGAACCATCCACGCGCGCCAGCTCTTCAATCGCCAGCGCATACTCGATGTACCCAAGCCCCGCGCCTCCGTATTGTTCCGGAAAAATAACCCCGAGCAGCCCCATCTCCGCGAGCTTCGGGATGATCTCCATCGGAAAATGGGACGCTTCATCCCACTCCATCACATGCGGCCCGATTTCGCCCTCCGCGAATTCGCGCACACTGCGGCGAAGCTGCTGCTGCTCTTCGGTAAAATTAAATTCCACGAACGCTCCAGTAACCCATCAGGCCTGACTATGCCTAACCAAAGTACAGGTTATGTTTTAATTTTACGCTATTTCGGCTACCAGCCCACCGGGTAGTGGTTGGCCTTGTTCTGCTCGTCAAGCCACGTCTTTAGCGGCGCGAAGTAGTCCGCCAAAGCCGTCGCATCCATCTGTTTTTCGCCGGTCAGCGTTTCCAGTGCTTCCGGCCACGGCTTGCTTGCACCCAGCGACAGCATTTTATTTAACTTCTCGCCCGCGGCTTTATTCCCATAAATCGAGCACCGATGCAGCGGCCCCGTGGAACCAGCTTCGCGGCAAAGCGCTCTCTGAAACTGATATTGCAGGATGCGCGCCAGAAAGTACCGCGCATACGGCACGTTTCCCGGAACGTGGTACTTCGCGCCCGGATCAAACTCCGTTTCCGTGCGTTCAACCGGCGGCACGATGCCTTGATACTTGCGCCGCAGCTCCCACCACGCTTTGTTGTACTCCTCCGGCTTCACTTGCCCCGAAAACACTTCCCAACGCCACTTGTCCACCAGCAATCCAAACGGCAGAAACGCCACTTTTTCCAGTGCCTGCTGCAGCAGGTAGTCAATATCGCCCGACGCCGGATGCACCACGTCAATCAGTCCGATTTTCTTGAGGTATTCCGGCGTGACGGAAAGCGCGATGGTATCCCCCACCGCCTCGTGGAAGCCATCGTTAGCGCTGTTTTGGAAAAGCGCAGGCTGCGTGTTGTACGCCCGCTGATAGAAGTTATGCCCCAACTCATGATGGATCGTCCGGAAATCCTCTTCTCTAATCTGAATGCACATCTTCACGCGCAGATCGTCCTTAAGATCTACGTCCCAAGCGCTCGCATGGCAAACCACATCCCGATCCGCCGGCTTCGTAAACAGCGACCGTTCCCAAAACGTTTTGGGCAATGGCGCAAATCCCAGCGAAATGAAAAACGCTTCCCCGTAGTGCACCATTCCTTTGGCATCCGTGTGCCGGTCTTGCAGGATCTTAGACAGGTCGTAGCTCTGCGCCGGCTTCGGCGAATCCATCAGCGAATAAACGTTGTTCCACTCCTGGCTCCAGATATTCCCAAGCAGATGCGCGGGAATCGGCCCATGTTCCGGAACCAAATCGTTTCCATATTTTTTTCGCAGCTGCCCGCGCACATACGCGTGCAGAGATTCATACAGCGGCCGCAGTTGGTCCCACAGCCGGTCCTCTTCCTTCGCAAAAGCATCCGGCGGCATGTCGTAATTCGAACGCCACAGCGCGCCCACATCCGCATAGCCAAGTTCTTTCGAACCCTGGTTCCCCAGTTCCACCATGCGCGCGTACCGCTGCCGCATCGGCGCCCCCACCGCATGCCACCCAATCCATGCGCGCTTCAATTCCTCCGGATTGCGGTTCTCAGCCATTAATTTTTCTATCGCCGTCACGTCCAGGCACGGCTTCTTGTCCCCGTCCGGACACCACTTCCCTTTCCCATAATCCCCGTCGAGCGAAGCTAGCACTTGCGCCAGTTCCTTCTGCGCTTTCGGATCATCCGGCGCCGGAAATCCCGTCGCGAGCTCCAGCAGCAGCCGCTTCCGCGCCAGCTCTGGCGGCAACGCAACCACATCATAGCGGTGAGCTTCCTTCGCGTACTTCGCAGCCGCCGTATTCGCTTCTTCCCCCGCTTCTGCAGCGATTTGCTCCGTGTCATCGGTAATGAAATTCTCCTGCACCCATCCGGCCCGCGAAGCCTTCACGCCCAGATCAAACAACCGCTGCTCCGCATCCTCGATAAATTTCTGCGCCTCTGCGGCCGTCGGCGGAGCGTTCTTGCCCGCGTCCTTCGCAGCCGGTCCTGCTTGCGCCGCTACTCCTCCCGCCAAAATCAATCCGGCAAACACACCAACGAAAACAAGCCACCGATTCATTCGATCTCCCCTCATGCTCCCGCCTTCTGCGTTTTCGCCACGACTTCCTTCAGCACCGCGATCGCCCGTTCGATCCCCGCGCGGTCCACATCGCAATGCGTGACCACGCGCACGGAATACAGCGCCGTATCCTGCGCCCAAATCCCGTGCGGATGCAGCACATCGCACAATTCCACCGCCGTCTTCCCAGTTTTCGAGCAGTCGAAAATCACGATGTTCGAACGCACCTTCTTCGGATCGATGAACAACCCCGGAATTTCCGCGATGCCCTCCGCCAGCCGTTTCGCATTTTCATGATCAATGTGCAGCCGTCCCGGCGATTTCTCCAGCGCAATCAGTCCCGCAGCCGCAATCACTCCTGCTTGGCGCATTCCGCCGCCAAACATCTTGCGGTAAATCCTTCCTTTCTCGATGAACGCTTTCGTCCCCGCAATCATCGAGCCCACCGGAGCGCCCAATCCCTTCGAAAGGCAAAACATCACCGAATCCACCTTCCGCGTCATCTGCGCGACGCTCTCCCCTAGCGCCGTCGCCGCATTGAACACTCGCGCGCCATCCAAGTGCACTTTCAATCCCAACGCGTGCGCGTGATCGCAAATCTCCTCGACCACCGCCGTCGGATACACCGTTCCGCCCCACATGTTCACCGTATTTTCCAAACAGATCAGCGCCGTCTGCGAATCGTAATAAATCTTCGGCCGGATCACCGCCTCGATCTGTTTCCAAGTCAGAATCCCGTCCTCTCCACGCGCCACCCGCGGCATGCACCCCGCAATCGCGGACATGGAAGCCAGCTCATACAAATTCACATGGCTGCGCTCTTCGCAAATCACTTCGTCCCCATGATGCGTCCACACCTTGATCGCCGTAAGATTCCCCATGCACCCCGTCGGAACAAACAGCGCCGCCTCTTTCCCAAAAATCTCCGCCGCGCGCCGCTCCAGCTTGTTAACCGTCGGGTCTTCCCCGTACACATCGTCCCCGACCTCCGCTTCCGCCATGGCCCGCCGCATCTCCGCTGTCGGCCGCGTCACCGTATCGCTCCGCAGATCGACCACTCCTCCAGGATTCTTCCCCATTTCTTCCACCTGATCCGGATCCACCCGCTGATTTCCCTTCGCCACCGTATAACTCATTTTCTTCTCCGTGCCCCCTTGTGCCCGACTCTCTGAGCTCTGCGCTCCTCCGCGCTCCTCTGCGTTCTCTGCGTCTCTGCGTTATCTTTTTCTGGCGCTTTCGTTCTTCCTACCTCTTCACCTCATCAATTCCACAAACACCTCATTCGAAATGCTGAGTCTCCCCGGCGCCAACCGTACCAAGCTCCCCTCGCGCTCCACCAACCCCGCTGAAGCCAGCGGATCAAACCGTCCCGCCAGCGCCACGCCATACTCCCGTTCGATTTGTGATAAATCAATCCCATCCAGTTGCCGCAACCCAAGAAACAACTCTTCCTCCAGCGCACTCTCCGCCGTCAATTTCTCCTGCTGCTCAACCGGCAGTCGCCCGCTTTGAATCGCGCTCACATACCCCGCCGCATCATGCGCATTCGCCCACCGCTCCGTTCCCGAAAACGAATGCGCCCCCGCGCCAAATCCCAGATAAGGCGCCCGCCGCCAATATTTCAAATTATGCTTCGACTCAAACCCCGGCTTCGCCCAATTCGAAATCTCATAGTGGTGATACCCCGCCCCCCGCAAGAACTCCTGCGCCGTCTCATAAAACTCCGCCATCTCGTCTTCGTTAGGCACCGCGCCCGCGCTATATCGCCCGCCGCCCCACAGCAACTCTTTGCCAAGCCTGCTGCCCTCATCAATCTCCAGCAAATAAATCGAAACGTGCTCCGGCTCCAGCGCCGCCAACTCCTCCAGCGATTGCCGCCAGCTCTCCTTGGTCTGATACGGCAACCCCGCGATCAAATCAAAACTGATAATTCGAATCCCCGCGGCGCGCAGAATCGGCACCGCCCGGTAAATATCCGCCCGCCGGTGCATCCGCCCCGCCGCAATCAACTCCTTATCCACAAACGACTGCAGCCCAAAACTAACGCGATTGATCCCCGCCCGCACCCAAGCCGCCGCTTTTTCACTCTCAACCGTCTCCGGATCCGCCTCCAGTGTCACCTCCGTAAACTCGGCCGCAAAAGACTCTCGGATTGCGCCTAGAATTTCTCGCAGGTGTGAAGAATCCAGCAGGCTCGGCGTTCCACCACCCATGTAAACCGTATCCACCTCGGCATCGAGCAGCCCTTCCGGGAGCAACACTCCTTTTTCCGCGTAACGCTCTTTGTGTTCCCGAATCTCTCTGCAAACCGCCTCCGCATAAGGCGCAAACCGCGACGTCGCCACCACTCCCGTATGAAAATTACAATACGTACACTTCGTCTGGCAGAACGGCACCTGCACGTAAATCCCTAGGCGTGTCATCGAATTAGCACTTTAGCACACCAACTGCGCAAGTCGCCCCGTCCCCCTCTCCTTGGGACCTCAAACGTCCGGCAAACCCTCAGTTCCACACCTCAGGCAGCAATCTCTTTCATCAACTTCTTTTGTATCAATAACTTAAAACAAGCCCCAGCATCTCGCCCCTGCCCCAAAACTGTCCTTTCGACCGTTGCTTCTGTCCTCCAACCTCGCTACACTCCCCCGCATAGCTTGTCGACTCTCCCGTCTTACGTGTGCGAGAACCGTGCCCTGTCAGGGTGACTCAGCCGTGGCGATATCAAATCCTATTTTTCCCCAGGCAACGAGTAACGCTGGCTTTCTTGCCCTCGCTGTGATTTCGCGCGAGCCGTGCCATGGTCTAGTTTGCGTGTAAGCAGAAAGGAGCCCCATGTTTCAAAAACTGGGCTTCGTCTCCTCCCTATTTGTTCTATTCGCATTCCTGTTCTCGTCTCTCTCTGCGTCAGCGCAAGTGGAATCGGGTCTGCACGCCCGCGTCCTCGTGACGCAAAATGTCGACGACGAAAAGCGCGTCCCGCTTCACGGCAACACCCGCCCGGAAGCCATACTTGAAAATGATCGCGGCCCCGTCGCCGGCGACTTCCCGATGGAGCACATGTTGCTCCTGCTGCACCGCTCCCCCGAGCAAGAGCAGGCGGTGGAACAGTTCATCGACGAACTTCACACGCCGGGCTCCCCCAATTTCCACCAATGGATCTCCGCACAGCAATTCGGCGAGCAGTACGGAGTAGCGAAGCAGGACTTGGACGCCGTCACTCGATGGCTTGAGTCGCAAGGCTTCGCGGTCAACGTAGTCTATTCCAGCGGCATGCTCATCGATTTTTCCGGCACCGCCGCCCAAGTGCGTAAAGCGTTCCAGACGGACATCCGAAACTTTGTAGTCCGAGGTGAACATCACGTCGCCAACAACAGCGATCCCCTGATCCCCACGGCGCTCGCCCCGATCATTGCCGGCGTGGTTTCTCTCCACGATTTCCGGCCGCGCGCCATGCACCAGATGCACGACCCGCGGCCGAATTACACCTTTTCGGGAGGTCTCGGCAGCACTGACTACGCCCTGGTGCCTGCAGACCTCGCCACCATCTACAACCTCAATCCATTGTTTAGTTCCGGCACCACTGGAACCGGGCAAACGATTGTGCTGATCGAAGACACCAACGTGTTTACCGCCAACGACTGGACCAAATTCCGCTCGACCTTCGGCCTTTCTAAATACACGTCCGGCTCGTTCACCACGGTCCACCCTGCGCCACCCAGTGGCGCCAACAACTGCATCAACCCAGGCGTCGTCCCTCCCAATGACGCGGAAGCCATCCTCGACGCCGAGTGGGCCAGCGCCGCTGCCCCCAGTGCCACCCTCCAAATGGCTACATGTGCCGACACCGGCGCCACCTTCGGCGGATTGATCGCCATTCAAAACATCCTCAACGCCAGCGCCCAACCGCCCGCCATCATGAGCATCAGTTACGGCCAGTGCGAAACGGTGAACGGCGCCACCGCCAATCAGGCCTACTACTCCACGTACCAGCAAGCGGTTGCGGAAGGCGTCTCCGTCTTCGTTGCCGCCGGCGACAGCGGCGCGGCCGGCTGCGACAATAGTGCTACCGACGCCACGCACGGCATCGGCGTGAACGCCTTCGCCTCCACACCCTTCAACGTCGCCGTCGGCGGCACCGATTTCAGCGACACTTACTCCGGTACCAACAGCACGTATTGGAATTCCACAAATACCTCCACGTTCGGTTCAGCACGCTCCTACATTCCAGAAACTCCGTGGAATAATTCCTGCGCCGGTACCCTGCTCTCCAGTCACGAAGGCTACGGCTCCACCTATGGGCCCAACAGCCTCTGTAATAGTTCGGTTGGCAGTTTCTTTGAAAGCACGGACGCAGGAGGCGGCGGCCCCAGCGCCTGCGCCACAGGCGCGACCTCGCCCGCAAACAGCGACGTCGTCAGCGGAACTTGTCAGGGATGGCCCAAACCTTCCTGGCAATCCATCCTCGGCAATCCCAACGACGGTGTGCGCGACACGCCGGACGTTTCCCTCTTCGCCGCCAACGGTCTCTGGGGTCACTACTACGTTTTTTGTTGGTCAAATACGTCAGAGCAAGGCGCTGCCGCCTGCACAGGCAGTCCCAGCGGCTGGTCCGGCGCGGGCGGGACTTCTTTCGGCACGCCCATCATGGCCGGTATTCAGGCGCTCATTAACCAAAAGGTGGGCTCGCGCCAGGGCAATCCCAATCCTTCTTACTACCAACTCGCCGCCGCCGAATACGGCTCCAGCTCCGCCAGTTCCTGCAACTCATCGAACGGAAACACGGTCGCCGGCAGCTGCATCTTTTACGACGTCACCCTCGGCGACATGGACGTGAACTGCACCGGCTCCGCCAATTGCTATCTCGCAGGCGCCAGTGTCGGTGTGCTCTCCACTTCCGATAACAGCTTCGGCTCCGCGTACGCCGCAACCACAGGATGGGACTTCGCTACTGGCATCGGCACTCTCAATGCCGCAAACATCGTCAACAACTGGCCCGGCCCCTCCAATATACCCGTCCTCAGCATCATGAAGACGCACGGCGGTAGCTTCCTCCAAGGCCAGCCAAATGCTCCGTACTCCGTGACTGTCTCAAACGCCTTCAACGCCGTCCCCACAGCGGGAGCCGTCACCGTAACAGAAACTGTTCCTTCTGGATTGATCTTGCTCTCCATGACGGGAACCGGATGGACGTGCTCGGCTAATAGTTGCTCACGCAGCGACGCTTTGAGTGCAGGAGCCAGCTATCCTGCCATCACCGTAACGGTAAATGTCGCTTCCAACGCGACCTCTCCACAAGTAAACCAAGTGAGCGTCTCCGGCGGTGGCTCGGCAACCGCGACCGCCAATGACCCGACGACGATTGTTATTCCGATCCCACCGGCCGTCGCCAACTTCGTTGCTGCCGATACTACATCCCAGGGCGCTTGGCACGGCGCGTATGGAGCCGACGGATATTCCATCGCCAACGATTCGCAGAGCATCCCCTCCTACGCCACCTTCGCCGTCCAGAATCAGTCCAACTGGACCTGGGCCGCCAGCACTACCGATCCCCGGGCCCTGCAAAACGGCGCCAACACCGCACGCCTTGCTGCCGCCTGGTATCTCACCGGCACCTTCAACTTTGACGTCAATCTCACCGACGGCAACCTCCACCAGTTCGCTCTCTACGCCGTCGATTGGGACTCCAATGGCAGAACCGAAACCATTCAGATCCTCGACGCCAATACCAACGCCGTCCTCGATACCCGTACCCTTTCCAATTTCGCTAACGGCACATATCTGGTCTGGAGTATCTCCGGTCACGTCAAAATCAACGTCACCTACGATGCCGGAGTCAACGCTGTCGTAAGCGGTGTCTTCTTTGGCGGCGCCAGCAGTGGCGGCCCCGAAACCGTCAGCGTCAGCCCGCAGAACGTCACCCTGACCGGCTCTCAACAACAGCAATTCGCCGCCACCGTCACCGGTACTTCCAACCAAGCCGTGACCTGGTCCATCGCCGCGGTCAATCCATCAACCGCCGCTCCCGGTAGTATCACCCCTGCGGGTCTGTATTCAGCCCCGACCGTCCCTGCCCCGGCTCAGGTAACCATCAAAGCCACCAGCGCAGACGGCACTGCCTCGGGTACTTCGATCGCCACACTAGTTGCTCCCGCAGCTGCGAATTTCATCACTGCCGACGCGTCTACCCAGGGCAGCTGGCACGGCACGTATGGAGCCGACGGATATTCCATCGCCAACGATTCGCAGAGCATCCCCTCCTACGCCACCTTCGCCGTCCAGAATCAGTCCAACTGGACCTGGGCTGCCAGCACTACCGATCCCCGGGCCCTGCAAAACGGCGCCAACACCGCACGCCTTGCTGCCGCCTGGTATCTCACCGGCACCTTCAACTTTGACGTCAATCTCACCGACGGCAACCTCCACCAGTTCGCTCTCTACGCCGTCGATTGGGACTTCAATGGCAGAACCGAAACCATTCAGATCCTCGACGCCAATACCAACGCCGTCCTCGATACCCGTACCCTTTCCAATTTCACTAACGGCACATATCTGGTCTGGAGTATCTCCGGTCACGTCAAAATCAACGTCACCTACGATGCCGGAGTCAACGCTGTCGTAAGCGGCGTCTT
>JABCZG010000018.1 GCA_013289835.1 Acidobacteriota bacterium
AATCGTGTCGAACGCACGGAACTGCACTTTCGGGTTATGCTTCGACAGCACCTTGGTGATCGCCGCCGTCAGCGTCGTCTTGCCATGGTCAATGTGACCGATCGTCCCGATGTTCACATGCGGCTTGCTGCGCTCGAATTTCTCCTTCGCCATGTTCCTTTGCCCTCTGCGTCAGCCTCTGAAGAACAGCTGCGCGGTACTTCAAATTTTGGAGCGGGGGACGGGATTTGAACCCGCAACCATCACCTTGGAAGAGTGAGACTCTACCGTTGAGTTACCCCCGCCCGGTATTGCGCCAAACTTTTCCCCGCTGCGGCTCGCGTTGCGCGCCGCTTGAATCCTGGAGCCTGGGACCGGGATTGAACCGGTGACCTCGTCCTTACCAAGGACGCGCTCTACCAACTGAGCTACCCAGGCCGAACCCTGTCCCCCACCAAAAACAAACCTTCGCGGCGCACTTTTCCTGAGCGGCGCTTGCGCCCCGAATTGGACCGCGCTCGAACATCGCTCATGCGATTGCCCTGCGGTTTTCTGTAAACCAAACAACGAGAGCCTGGTGGACGGGGAAGGATTCGAACCTTCGTAGCCCGCAAGGAGCGGCAGATTTACAGTCTGCTGGTTTTAACCGCTCACCCACCCGTCCCGGAAAAGCATTTTGGGACGCGAACCACGAGTCCCGAACTTATCCTTCAACAACTTGCAAACTTCGAAGCGAAAACACAAAAAGGACTCGTGTCAAGAGACACCAGCCCGTTTATTTTTACTTCCAGGATTCGCTCCGCCTCGCTCCCCTGCCGACTCAGTGGTGGAGCTGGCGGAGGGAATTGAACCCCCGACCCTCTGATTACAAATCAGATGCTCTACCAGCTGAGCTACGCCAGCGCCGCTCAAACCGGGTAAGAATAGCAGAAGAGGTATGAGAATTGCAAGGGGGAGCTGAAAAATTTGGAGCACGTGAGGGGCCAGCTCTGTGGAAAACTTGGCCTCCCTGTAACCACCTGGACAATTATTAACTGCCTTCCTTTCTACAGCTTAGCACAAAATCAGGGGGCCGCGCAAGGGCGCTACCAACAGGGTGCAAGCACACTATCCAAAAAACGCTCGTCCCACAGATTTTTCGTGCCGCGGATTGCGCTCTGATGGGAGAATCGTCGCTTATATTCGATGCAGGTGGATCGGGCAATGACTCTGAACAGACGCGGATGGATGGGGTTGGCAGTACTGGCCGTCGTTCTTGGTGCGGCCTCTTTTTATGGCTATCAGCATTGGGGTGCCCAGACCGGGGCCGCGCGCGAAAAAATACTTGCGCTGATGCCGACAGAGGCCAGCGCGGTTTTCTTCGCGGATTTCGACGAGCTGCGGCGCGCGCCCTTTTTCGCGGAGCTTTATGCCTGGGCGCCAAAACCTCAGGCCGACGCGGACTATGCGGAGTTTCTCAAACAAACAGGATTTGATTACGAGCGGGATCTCGATCGTCTAGCGGTTGCTTCGATAAAACATGAGCAAGACTCAACGCTCTTCGCGGTCGTGGATGGAAAGTTCGACAAACAAAAAATCTCCGCCTACGCGATGAAATCTGGCAGCGTTGCGAACAACAACGGACGCGAGATTTTTTCCGTGGCGATGAGTGGCAGCTCCAAAAAACTGTCGTTCACGTTCCTGAAGAACGATCGCATCGCGCTGACCGACGACGCCGATCTCAATCTCTTTCTGAATGCCAAGAAACGCAGCGAAGACACCGCAGAATGGCGCGTGCGCTTCGAACGACTGGCAGGGTCGCCCGTATTTGCCGTGATCCGCCAGAGCGCCGCAGCCGGCGCGGCGCTGGCCGCACAAGCTCCCGGCGGCTTGCGGTCGCCGCAGCTCTCGTCATTGCTCGATCAACTCCAATGGATCACGGTGGCCGGAAGACCGGAAAACGAGCTGCTGCGCGTGGTAGCCGACGGAGAATGCGCGGCCGATGGAACGGCCCGGCAGCTCTCGGACCTGCTGAACGGCGTCCTGCTGCTCGCGCAAGCGGGATTGAATGACGCTAAGACCCGGCAGCAGTTGGATCCGGCGGCGCGAGAGGCTTACCTGGAATTATTGAAAAGCGCGGACGTGACGAAACTGGACCGAGGAGACACCAAATCCGTCCGTCTGGTTTTCGAGATCACGCCGAAACTCCTGGAGGCCGCCCGCGCCGCTTCCCCGGCGACTCCAGACTCGGCTCCAACCAAACCAGTTCCTGGCAAGCCTTCCGCGCCAAAGAAAGGCCACACGTAGGCGAACGAGGTTTGCGGTTGTGGGAAGGCTGCGCGATCTTTGCTTCAAAAAAAGCGGCGGACTAAGCCCGCCAAAACACATTCCAAAAATTCAATCCGGGATTTAGTCTCCAGCAGGAGTGGACTTCATATAGCGCCAAGGATTGATCGGCGCGTTGTTCATGCGCACTTCGTAGTGGACGTGTGGGCCTGTGGAGCGGCCGCTGATGCCGGTGTAGCCTACGACTTCGCCGCGCTTCACGCGCGCTCCAACGACCGCAGTGAACGCGGAAAGATGCGCGTACCACGTTGTAATGCCGAACCCATGATCAATGACGACCAGGCGGCCGTAGCCGGCATGGTTTTCCGCGATGGTGATGATTCCATCCGCCGTGGCATGAACTGGAGCGCCGTAATCGGAGGCCACATCAACTCCAGTGTGGAACGCGCCCTCCCCGCTGAACGGATCCAGGCGCTCGCCAAAACTATCCGTGATGTGTCCCATGACCGGCCAGATCGATGGCGTATAACTGGAATCGGCAAAACTCATGGGCGAGAGCAAATGGAGTCCGCTGCTCGAAACCGCAATCACGGCTGCGTTGCGTTTCAGAAAGGTGTACTGCTCGACGGAGCGGTCGAAGGCATCCTGCGCATCAATGGGATTATCACTTTCGTCGAAAGCTGCGGGATGATAACGAAGCACGCCGTAGGTCATGGCTACTTCAGTCGCGAGAGACTGCAGAGAATCTAGCCGCTGGTTGGTATCGTCAACAGTGCTCTGAAGCTGTCGGTATTGCTTCTTGAGGGTTTCCTGGTCGTGTCGAAGGGCGTTGTAATTGCCGACCTTCCACAACATACGTGAGTACGAGCCCACAGCTGCGGTTACGGTGATGCTGCCGATGAGGGCGAGAACAGCGATCCCGTGCAGCACATAAGCGGGTACGATAACTTTCCGGAGCTTCCCCGGAGTTGACGCAATGAAAAACGTGTAGCTCTTACCCCTCATAACAAAGGGCCCTCAGCCCTTCGAATTTATCTTGCCCGGGCGATACACCCTGTAACCCGGTCTGGAACACGGACCTGATCCGATATTGAACCGTAAGACTCGCTTCGCGACCTCCGACATACTAATTTCTGTAGGGTTGGGCGTCAACCCTGTATTTTGGTGTCTGAAGGTCAGCCTGTGCAAACCTGTCCCCTGTCCGGAAGGACAGGGTTTCCGGTTTCGCCCCGGGATTTGACCCTATTTAGTACTCGGACGCTAGGAACGTAAGGGTTTTCAAAGCTCTGCCGTAATTCCAGAGATATACTGCCGCGCAAGCGAAGAGAGCGTTCGAACAGACCAGTGAAACGTCAAGCTCAGACCGAGGATAGCATTCTGCGCCGGATCTCGGGTGCGGCGAAGCGCCGGTCCAGCGGATTACGGGGCGGCGCAGTCATGTTGGGCATCGGTGACGACACCGCTCTGCTCCGGCCGAAGCCCGGGCACGAGACGATCCTGACCTGCGACTGGTTTTTGGAGGGCACCCACTTCCTGCGGGACAAACATCCCGCAGACGCCGTGGGCTGGAAATGCCTGGCGCGGGCCGTCAGCGATGTGGCGGCAATGGGCGGTACGCCTCGCTGCTTCCTCTTGAGCCTGGCGCTGCCCTCGTCTCACACCGGACCTTGGCTGGATGAATTCCTGGGTGGTCTGCGTCGGGCTTCGCGTAAGTTTGCCTGCGTTCTAGCAGGCGGGGACACAACGCAACGTAAAGAGATTCTTATCAATGTGACCGTCGTGGGCGAGATTCGTTCCGGCCACGCGGTTCTGCGCTCGGGAGCGCGCCCCGGGGACATCATCTTTGTCAGCGGGCGGCTCGGCGAGGCGGAGATGGGACTCCGCATCCTAAAACAGAGCAAGAAGATTCCAGTCCCTGGAAATCCGCTTACCAGAAAGCACCTATATCCTGAGCCGCGCATCGTGCTCGGGCAGTGGCTGGCGAAAAACCGGTTGGCGAGTTCGATGATGGACCTCTCCGACGGCCTCTCCAGCGATCTGCATCGGCTTTGCGCCGCCAGCGCTACCGGCGCACGAATCGAAGCGACAAGACTTCCCACAGTTAGCTTTACCTCATCGCTTGGGAGACCAAGAGTTCATCCAACTTTGCTTGCCCTACACGGCGGCGACGACTATGAACTGCTTTTCACAGTGCCGTCACGCAAGGCCGAAAGAGTGCCGAGATATTTTGAAGGATTGCGGCTCACCGCCGTGGGAGAGATCACTTCCAAACGAGGCATTCGAGTGCTTACGGAATCCGGAGACGAGCGCGCGCTCCTGGCAGAGGGCTGGGATCCCTTCCGCTAGTGCCATTCGAAATTGCGTCAGACGTAGGCGGAGAACCTGCCGACCAATGGGTTATGGCCCAAGGGTGCCGAACGTGCTGCCCGGCGCGAGAGTGCAGGCCGTCGCGCAACTCGCTTTTGCTATAACCAAGCTGAATCCTGAAATGCTTCGCACGATTTGAAACATCTGGCCTGGCACGCCTTGCTGCACGACCGCAACCGTTTTTCCGGTGCCGTCCAGTAAGTTGAAGTTAAAGCTGGCCTGCGACTGGAAATCCGTCGAAATCGTCACCACACCCGAGACTTGGCCCTGCGTGTTTGGCGTGAAGTTCCCCAATGTCTGCCAGACGTTTGACTGGAGCTGCTGTACTTGCACGGTACCCTGGATCGCCGTGGAATCGTCCCACTTAAGCGTGCCGGAAAGTGTGATGTTTGTCGGTGGCGGTTGCGCCGGCGCGGGCGCCGATGGGATGATCTCGATCGCGGAACACTTCGGGTTATTGACCGTAGCGGTCATGTCGATGGTCAGAGTGCCATTACTGACGGATTCATTCGCGCTCTTCGTATCCGCGGCAAATGGGCCTACGTCCTTGACGATGTCCACGCTCGGGAAAACCGTCGTGCCTTGCATGGAAATGCTCATGACGCGCTGGCCGGCCGCTGAAAAATAGATTTCCGCGAGCAGAACATTGACCTGGTAAGTGCCGTTTGGAAGCGTGAACTGGTAGGTGAGATGCGGAGAGTTCCAGCGTTCGGTCTCAAAGAGCGGCTGGTCGGGCGTGCCGCTGATGGCGTGTGTCAGGGAATACTCTGTCCCGCCGTTCGAACCTGAATCCGCCGCCCAGACATTCCCCTTCGAGTCTGTGTAAGGCGTAGACGTTCCGCAGCGCACACGAATGGGCGTCTGTGCCGCGGCGGGAATAGCGAACACCATAAACAACGGCAAGACCACCAGGCATTTCATCAGTCTGCTCTCTATTTTTTTCATGCCTTCTCCATGACTTTCCTGAGTTTGAGAATCTACGTTCAAGGCACAGCCAACGGATGGTTGGCGATTCCCGCAGCGCGCGGCAACTTGGAACGATCGCCAATCCGGGTGAAACCTTGCTGTTTATTAATCGTCCGAACTAGGGCTGCGGCCCGGTTGGGATAAGCGTCGCCGCTTCGAACGAAAGGAGAATCAACAGAGAACTCGCTGGGAAGAAATCCTGAAGTTGCCCCCGAACGCAGATTATTACAACGCACTGGAATGCCTAGTGGTGGGAAGAACAGTTTAAGTATTAGGTCTCGAGATTGCCCCGATGGACATGCATATCATGTCCTTGGTCCGAAGATGGACCCGAGCAAACTCTAATGCCAGGCGGATGGGATCCGCTTCGAAAGAATCATTAACCCGACAAAAAAAGGGGAGCCTCGCGGCTCCCCTTCTGATTATTGGCGTCGATCGAATCTACAGTCGCTCAGAAGATGAATCTGGCGCTGAGCTGCATTTGCCGCATGTTGGTCGCGGTGGTCGTGTAGGTATTGAAGTTCACGGAGGAGAACTGGTTGACGTAGCCCGCAAAATTCGGGTGGTTCAACGTGTTGAAGATCTCCCAACGAATCTGGAAGGTCTTGCCTTCCATAACCTTGAACTGTTTGCCGAACGCCACGTCCAAGTCGGTCAGCCCCGCCAGTCGCACGTTGTTGCGGCCGCTGGTGCCGTCCTGACCAATCAAGGGCTCGCTGACTGGTAAAGTGCCCGTTTGCGGCGTGCCGAGTGGGACCGGGTGCAACTGACTGGCATTACCATTCAGCGGCGTGCTCGCCGTGCCGGCGGTTGGACTTATGGTGCCATTCAACAAGGTGTCATTAATGTTCACAACGTCAGCCGTGGGGCAGCCCGTCATCGGGTTAGGGGCTACAGAGCAGACGCTGATCGGTGCGGCATAGACGGTGGCCGGGAGGCCTGATTGAGCGCTGAAAATCGCGCTCTGGTTCCAGCCGTCCAGCACGTACTTCTTCCAGCCGTGGAATCCCTTGGCGAATGGGATTTCGTAGTCATAAGAGAGCACGAAGCGGTTGCGGATGTCGAACTGCGAATTGGCATGCTGAAAGGACAGCGGCTTGGCCGCGTCAAGCAGATTGGCGCTGTCATTGACCAGCACGTTGAGCGCATCGGACACGTCGTCAAGGCTGTGCGCCCAGGTATAGTTTGCGTTGAAGGTCAACCCGTTCTTGAACCGGCGGATGCCCTCGATTTGCAGAGAGTTGTAACTGGAGGTCCCGGTGCTTTGCACTTGGGTGACGTTGTCAAAGCGGGGATCAATCAGGTTGTTTTCAGGCCCGAACGCTCCGCCGATTTCATTGCTGAACGCGGCGGCAAACTGGGTTTGACGCGCGTTCTGGTCCGCCAGGCTGGTGGCAGGGGCCGGGCGATTCTGCGGGGCCACCAAGTTGATGGGCTCGCTCACTTGCAGGTGATCGCTATGCGCGCCAACGTACGTGGCTTTGACTACGGTGTCAGACGTCAACTGATACTCCACGCCGGCGTCCCACTGTTGATTGCGTGGATTCTTCAGGTTCTGCTGCACGGGAGACAGCGCACCGAAGTCGGTTTGCGCTGGATTGAAGGACCCGAGAGCCGCGATGGCTTGCATCTGCGCGGGCGCTGTTCCTGCCACCAAAGCCGCCAGCGTGTTGCCACCGGTGAAACCTCCGCCGGGAATAGACACGCTATTGATGAAGGGCGCGGAGAACTGCACGTTGGAAATCGGATTCTGGTAGATGAAATCGTACGCGATGCCGTAGCCCCCGCGCACGACCATTTTGCCGTGCTTGGGATTCCACGCAAAACCGAGCCTGGGCGCGGGATTCCAATTGCGGTGGAAAGCATCTCCGCCGATATCAATTCCGCCGAGCGGCCCAGTTCCAAGAATGCCGATCGGAGTGTGGTTGTTTGGATCCAGATTGGAAAGGAGGTTGGCCCCTTCCGAAACTCCTCCCGACGACTCCAGGCGGAAGCCCAGGTTCAGTGTCAGAGTATCGGTCAGGCGGAAGTCGTCCTGCACGAACATAAACGCGTCCAGCGCGAAGTTGTGCCGCGTGAAGTTTCCGACTTGCTGGAAGAAGCCCGAGGAATTGCCGTCCTGGAAGTCTGCCAAGCTCCCGAAACTGATGACTCCTCGGGTGAAGAAATCCGTCGTGCTCGGCGATTGATAACGATTGATATCCGCCCCGACCTTGAACGTATGGCGTCCCTTTACCCAGGAAACCGTGTCCAGGTATTGGAACGTGTTCTGCGTCCGGCCCTGGGGAAGAATGTCGGAGGTGCCAAAGTTGTCGAAGCCCGCAATCTGAATTTGTGGTCCGGGCGCGAAGGGGCTGCTGATCGGAAAATCCGGGTTGCTTCTGCCGAACGCAAAACGGAATTGGTTCGTCAGGTTGCTTCGCAACACTGAGGTGTAGCTGAATGTGAGTGTTCGCGAGGTGGAAGTCGTGGAAGCGCCAAATCCAGCGAGATTCGTGCCTATGAACGTGTCGCCAGGGCTGATTTGTTGCACTGGGTTTTGGCCGTACTTCACGCTCAGGGTGTCTTTTCCGCCGCGGAGCAACTGGTCGATTCGCAGCGTCCAGACGTCAGCGTTCAGTTCGTTGGGAGAGCTGTTGGACAGTGTCCCGGTCGGCGAAGTTGGGGAACCATTGGCCTTGAACAGCGCAAGGGTCGTGGGGTCCGTGATCGCCGCAGCCTGCGCCGGCGTCAAGACGGTTGCAATGGCCGTTGCACCTGCGCCCCGGGTGCTATCCACTTCCCCGCTCCCAAAGAAGAAGGTGTGGTCCTTGTAGATCGGAGCGCCGAACGTTCCCCCTTCCTGATTCTGATTGATGGGGGCTGGGCTTCCTGTCTGATCGAAGAAATCCCGCGCGTTGCCGAGATCGTTGTTCTGGTAATACCAGAAGGCCGAACCGTGATAATTGTTCGTTCCACTCTTTGTAAGGATCTGGACCTGCGAACCGGAATTGCGGCCGAATTCGGCGTCGAAGTTGTTGGTGATAACCTTCACTTCCGAAACCGCGTCCTGGCTCAAGACCAACCCGCCGCCTTCGCCCGTCGTGGAGATGTCCGTTCCGGTAACGCCATCGAGGGTGATGTTGTTGGCGCGTCCGCGTGAACCGTTGGAGTTGAAGCTGCCTACGCCCAGGAAGGGATTATCTTTTGTAACTGGCACGGTTCCTGGAGAGAGCGTGGCGTAAACCACGGGGTCGCGAGCTTGATTCGGCAGCGCCAGGGCCACCTGCTCGCTGATGGAGTCACTCACCTGCGCGCTGGCAACGTCCAGCGTCGGCGTGGCACTCGACTCGACCGTCACGGACTCCGCGACGTTGCCAAGTTGCATGACCGCATCCACGCGGGTCTTTTCACCGCTGCGGACCGCTACTTGCTGCGAGAACGTCTTGAATCCATCTTTTTCGACAGTGATCAGATGCGCGCCGATCTGGAGCTGCGGGATGGAGAATTCTCCTTCGGAACCCGTCGTGACCGTGCGCGTCGCCCCGGTGCCAATGTTTTTAATCGTAACTTTGGCATCCGCTACACGCGCGCCGCTGGCATCCGTTATCGTTCCCTGCACGTCGCCAGTCAGATCGGCAAATGCAGGAATTGCCAAAAGCCAGCTTAAGAAAATTGCCGCCAAAAAACGT
The DNA here is from genome assembly GCA_013289835.1 of Acidobacteriota bacterium. Classification (GTDB taxonomy): domain Bacteria; phylum Acidobacteriota; class Terriglobia; order Acidiferrales; family UBA7541; genus Acidiferrum. Next base: position 9,249 of record JABCZG010000018.1, read on the forward strand.
GGAACACTCCTGAGCATTTAATTCCTCCAGAAAATTCAATTCAATAAAATTGGCGTTGGCTTTGGAATCCTTGCTGGGAATCGTGTCGCGTGCAGGCACACAAATCCGCCAAGGCTCCAGCGAACGCTTGGAACCAGCTGCGTCTACTTTTTTCTGGAGAAAATGTGACGGCGAAACTTGCTTCGTTTTGCCCTATCCCCAGCCGCCGTCTACGAGCGAATCTCACCCTGTATTCGCTCAGGTCCACAGAACTTGATGTCCGAATGATAGAGCAATTATATTTCCTCAGTGGGACAAGAAAATATCAAGCTATAAGTGACATAAAACAAAGAGATTTGGACGAGTGTCGGCCCTTGGGCACTCAGGTCAGCGACGTAGGCTTCAGATAACTGTACATACTTACGTGCGATGTACGAGTTCTTGTATGGATTGTGTATAAATCGCAGCTGCACAAGTTAACTTGCTCGCTTCTAAATTCGCCGAGGATTGCTGGTCAGCGAACTTGTGGTGCGCCCGTCACAGGTGCGGTGCCAGTTTTCGCCGGTGGTGAGGCGGCCGGGGGCTTTTCCTTGGGCGCGGCGGGTTCGTCTTCTGTCGGGGCGGTATCGGGTGTGTCCACATTCAGGTGGTGATCGGCGGCCTGTTGCTCGAGCGTAACGACGTTGGGGAAGTCCAGCGCGGGCATTCCGGCCAATGCGCCTTGCATAAATTCCAGCCAGATGGGTAGCGCTGCCCGCGCGCCGGTTTCTTTTTTTCCTAATGAAATTTGTTTGTCGTCGAAGCCGACCCACACGCCGGAGGTGATTTGCGGTGTGAATCCCACGAACCAGGCATCGGTGTAATCCTGCGTGGTGCCGGTCTTGCCTGCGGCGGGCCGGCCCAGGGCTTTCGCCTGGATGCCGGTTCCGAATTGGATGACTTCTTCAAGCATGGCGGTCATGGTGCGCGCGACGTCCGGCGAGAGGACATCGTGCACTTCGGGATGGGCTTCTTCTAGAAGCGCGCCGTCGTAGCTGGTGACCCGGCGAATCATGTGCGGGTCAATGCGGATGCCGTCGTTCGGAAAAACCGTGAAGGCGGAAACGTGCTCCTCCAGCTTCATATCCGCGGCGCCGAGGGCCAGTGGAAGATACGGCGGAAGCGGCGTGGTGATGCCGAAGCGCTTGGCCATCTCCACGACGGAGTTGATGCCGATCTTTTCGGCGAGCTTTACGGCGGGAACGTTGCGCGAGCCGGCGAGCGCGCGGCGCAACGTGATGGTGCCTTCGAATTTTTCGTCGTAGTTATGGGGAGAGTAGACCTGACCGCCGCTCATGGTGGTGAACGGTAAATCCACGATGGTGTCGAAAGGCGTGGAACCTTTTTCGAGCGCGTCGGCGTAGACGTACACCTTGAACGAGCTGCCTACTTGCCGCACGGCCTGGGTGGCGCGATTGAATTTGGAATCTTCAAAGCTGTAGCCGCCGACCATGGCTTTGATTTCGCCGGTGGAATTATCAATGGCCATGAGCGCGCCCTGCGGGCCGGGCTGCTGCTCGAGTTGCACGCGCGCGGTGTTGTCGCGCAGTTCCTGCATGGAGAATTGCGCGAGGTCGCCAATCTTCAATAAATCCGCGGGTTTTTTGCGGCCGGTCCAGGCGAAATCGCCAGGAGAAAGAATGGCGCGGTAGGGGCCGATCTTGACGACTGCATTTTTCTCATCCACGGAAAGAACCAGCCCGGTAACGTAACTTCCCTTTTCGATCGGATGGCGCCAGTCGTCGTCTTCGTAACTGTCAAGCCTCCCGAGATTGTCCCGCAAGACATTCGGTAAATTGCCTTTCCAGCCGTGACGGCGCTCATAGCCGTGGAGGCCGTCGCGCAGCGATTGATTAGCGATCCGCTGCATCTTTATATTCAAGGTGGTGTAGACGCGAAGGCCGCGTTCGTGAACGGCTTCCGTGCCGTAGGTGGATTCCAGATACTTGCGAATGTCTTCGAAAAAGTAAGGCGCGAGGTCGTTGCGCGGATATTGGATGTGCAGGCCGAGCGGCGATTTTCTGGCGGTGGCTTCTTCCGTGGGCGAGATTTTTCCCTCTTCTTCCATGCGATGCAGAACGAGATTGCGTCGCGCAAGCGCGGCCTCTGGATTCGTAAGCGGGGAGAACTTGGGTCCATTGACCATGCCGGCGAGCAACGCTGCTTCCTGGAGCTTCAAATCGGTGACGGGCTTGCCGAAATAGAACTGCGCGGCGGCGGCGAAACCGTAGTTGCCATGCGCGAGATACACCTGGTTGCCGTACATGGTGAAAATTTGCGGCTTGGTGTAGCGGCGCTCGATTTGCAGCGCGAGCAAGATTTCCTGCATTTTGCGGCGAAAGCTGCGGTCGCTGCGGTCGAGGAAAAGATTGCCAGCCAGCTGCATGGTAATGGTGCTGGCGCCGCCGGTGATGCGGCGCTTGATGACATTGCGGAACGCGGCGCTGAACATGCGCGGGAAATCGATGCCCCAGTGTTCTTCGAAGTGCTGATCCTCGATGGCGGTGACCGCGTTGTAAAGAACCTTGGGGCACTGCTCATAGGTCATCAGGATGCGGCGCTGGATCGCGAAGCTGCCGGCGAGTTGGCCGTCATCGGCGTAAACTTCCGTGACCACGTCGGGCCGATACGTTTCCAGCGCGCGAATCTCCGGCAGGTCGCTGGCGTAAACGAAGAGCAATCCGCAAGCTGCGCCCAGCGCGATCGAGCACAGCAGCAGAAATGCCAGCGCGACACGGTCAATCAGTTTGAAGCCGCGCAAACGCAGCGTGATGGGTGGCAGGCTCATCGTCGAAAGATGATTTTAGCGCACAATTGAAGATTCGCTGATTGCTGGATTGACGGCGGTTTCACACAAAATATGAAATCTGCGACTAGGAAACTCCATCGACTTTGTCGCTCTTCACAATCCAGCGACCTTCTTTGAACACGATTCGTAAAGTATTCCAATTTGCGGCGATGCCATCGCAAAAAGCTTCGACTCTGGCTTCGGCTTCTCGTCCACCAATCCAACGAATGGATATTACGGTCATGCGCATGCCGGATTCGGCTGTCTTCTTTTGTTTGACCGCGTTCATTGGCCCTGTTAGTTCGCAATCAGACGCCCAGACAACACGGGGTTTGCTATCTGCAAATCGAAGTAGAAATTTTTCTGGCTGAGGTTGTTCTGGTTGTATGCAAAATACTTTCACATAGGGTCCGTAATTGTAGTGCTCGAACGTGTAGCGAAAAATGGCCTCACGAAGATTGGATTTGTCTGGCGATTCATCCGCAAAGGGGGCTTGCGCTGAGACACCGGAGACAAAACAAGAACACAAAAGCAGAATGGAAACGCAACGGCGAACGGGATTCATGAACTCTGACCAACTGCGTCGACTTTGTCGTTCTTCACAAACCAGCGACCATTTTTTTCAACGATATGCACGGTGCTAGGGGGCCGAACGAAGTCGCCCCAGACGGAACCCCCACTCACTTCCGCTTCCTTGCCGCTGACCCAACGAATGCTCACAATTTTGACGAGAACGGCGGGTTCGTTCGTCTTGATATATTTGACACCCGCCCAAAGGTTAGAAGTACATTCGATCGACCAAACCACGTGAGGAATGTTATTCGCAAAGCGGTTGGTAAAGTTTGATGGGAGCGGTATCGTAGTCGAAATGCAAATGGCCTTTGCCCCCAATGTGCCGTCATGCGTAAAGAAATAACGAAATGCTGTCTCGCAAACATCTTCGGCGCGATTTGAGTCCACGTTAGAGGGCGTTTGCGTGTTCGCTGGGAGAACAAAGAAGGCCGCGATACAGCTCGCCAATAGGCTCCTACGCCTCATCTAGACCCTCCATCGTTCTGGATTGAATAGTATCGTTCGCCGGCGCAGGAGCGGCAGAGGGTGCGGCCATCTTTCAGGATTTCGCGTTTGAAGTTGATGCCTTCGCCGCATTGGGCGCAGACGACGCGGGGGCCTTTGAAGCCGGGCAGATCTTCTGGCTGAACTTCCACCCTTACCCATTGTTTGTCGAAAAGGATTTCGTCGGAGAGCTGTGCGTAGGCTTTTTGCTGGCCGGCCTCTTTTTCGAGTTCGGGAAAGAGTTCGCGGGCGGCTTGTTTGGAAGATTCTTTTGCGGCAATGCGCACGGCGCGGCCGGTTTTCAGATCAACAAAGGTGGCAGCGACTTTGCCCCAGTCGCGGAATTTCAGGGCGCGCTTGCCGAGCCGGCAATTGGCGACGACGGCAACGGCGTCGGTGACACAGCGGTCGATCTCGACGTAGGTCACGAGGCGCTTGCGATCGGCGATGGGATCGCCAATGCCCAGTTCGCGCAAACCCAGCATGGCCAGACGTACGCCGAGAACTTGGCCGGCGCAAAGATGGCCGTGGGCTTGCGCGGCGAGGTCCAGGTATTCAGCGAGCGTTTTCATCGAGGTGATCGTTTCTCAGGCTTTTTCCGGAGCGGACCAGGGGTGAGGCTCGCGGGCTTCCCGGAAGGCGAAGATGGTCATGAGCAGGGCGAGCGCGGTGAAAGCGCTGTCGCGCACTACGGTCATGCCGGTGAGCTTCTCCGGGACGCCGAAACAGCCGCAATTGATGTCCATGTGCAGGACATACGCACGGGTCACGGCCGCGAGGAACCCCGCCATGATCAGCGTGATGGCCGTGGCCCAGATGCGCAAGCGCCAGCCAATCAGCAGCAGCAGGCCGAGCACAATTTCCAGGAACGGCAACGCGTGCGCGACCAACTGCGAGGCTTCCGGCGAGATTATTTTGTAGGATTCCACTTGCTGCGCGAAGCTGGCGATATTCATCGAGACTGAAAATTTCAGCATAAACATCGGCCAAAGATGCGTGTTCGGCAGTAACAGCTTGGAGAATCCCGCGTAGACAAAGATTCCGCCCAGAACGAGGCGGCCGATCCAGATGATTGCGCGGCGTGCGTTGAGTGGGCTGGATTGCATCATTTCTAGTTCTCGGTTTTCAGTTCTCAGTCTTCAGTACAGAAGGACATGATTTTTAAAAAGCGGGAGCTGGGCTCCCGCACTCCACAAAAGAGCTGCTTCATTTTTGGGAAAGCAGCTGGTCGAGGAATTGTTTGAGCATGTCGTAGGTCATGACCCCGGCGAAGGGGTAGGTCTGGCCCTTGGAATGGAAAACGGTCGTGGGTGTTTGGCTGACGCGATACAGCTGGCCGAGCGCAGAGTCTTTGTCAATGCCGGCGTCGAGCGTGCCGCCCTTCACGAGCGCGCGAACCTTGGCTATTTCCGCGGCGGGGAGAACGCTGGCGACGGTGCCGTCCACGTCGCCGGTCTGCTCCCATTTTTCCTGGTTCTGGAAGAGGACCTGTTCGACGGGCTCAAATTTTCCGATTTGCGCGGCAGCGCGAGCATAGCGCGCGGCGATGCGCGAATAGGCGTGCATTGGCAGGGGAAAATCGCGATGGATCAAGTACACCTTGCCGGTGCTGACGTAATTGTCCATGAGCTGTCGGTTGGTGCTGGTGAAGAGAGTCTTGCAGGCGGGGCACTGGAAGTCGCTGAAGACTTCCATGGTGACGGGGGCGTTCTTCGAGCCAAAGGCTTTGTGCGGGTCAATGTCGGTGACGCCCTCCGTTTGTGGGGTGGCGCGGGCGACGAGGACGGCAAAGGCACTGAGAAGACAGAGCAGAATTGTTCCTGCTGTAAAGCGCCGACGATTCACGCGATCCTCCCGCATCTAATGGAAGTGCCCGCTAGCAAAATCAAGGTCAGACTACCACAGGTTTCGGGTCGAAATGGGTCGTGCCGGGTGCGAGCCGCACGAATAAGGTAAGGCGAGCTTGCGGTCATCCTAGAAGATTGGATTGGCAGAGTGCCTAAGACAGTTGTACGCCCCACCCCCCAATTTTCTGTAAGTGTTGATTCTAAGCCAGATGCATGGGCGGGACTGGGTTTCTGCCAAAGGGTTGGAACCAAACGCTTGCCCGGCCATCTAAACTTACCAAGAGATAGTATGACAGAGGGATTATCAAGAGTCAAGGAAGAGTTGGAGGAGGGAGGAAAGGAGATTGGGAGGCTGGAAGTAACGGAAAACAAGCTGGTTATTCGTGCTATAAGAAAACTTGACAAAGAGGCACTCAACTTGTACAATGTGCTTCGAGCTGGAGTTGGGGCCGAATATCTGAGATGGACTCGCACCACTCTGAGCAGGTCGCGAGCGAGCGGGAAGATTTGAAAGATTTAGGGAGGTAGGGCAGTCATGAGCAAGATTATTGGAATTGACCTGGGAACGACGAACTCGGTTGTAGCCGTCATGCAAGGCGGCGAACCGGTGGTGATCCCCAACCAGGAAGGGGCGCGGACGACGCCGTCTGTGGTGGCCATCACGAAGACGGGCGAGCGGCTCGTCGGACAAGTGGCCAAGCGGCAAGCGGTGACGAATCCCGAGAACACGGTGTATTCGATCAAGAGGTTCATGGGCCGGCGCTTCGATGAAGTCGGCGAAGAGACGCGGCGCGTACCGTATAAAGTGGTTGCCGGACCGCATCAGGATGCGCGCGTGGAGATTTCGGGCAAGGCATACAGCCCGCCGGAGATATCCGCGATGATCCTGACGAAGTTGAAGTCAGCGGCGGAAGATTTCCTCGGTGAAAAGGTCACCAAGGCGGTGATCACCGTGCCGGCGTATTTCAACGACGCGCAGCGGCAGGCCACCAAGCAGGCGGGCGAAATCGCCGGCCTGGAAGTGGTGCGCATCATTAATGAGCCGACGGCGGCGGCGCTGGCGTACGGGCTGGACAAGAAGAGCGACGAGACCATCGCGGTTTACGACCTTGGCGGCGGCACGTTTGACATTTCCGTGCTGGAAGTGGGCGCGGGCGTGGTGGAAGTAAAGTCCACGAACGGCGACACGCACCTGGGCGGCGATGACATTGACCAGCGGATCGTCGACTGGATGATCGACGAGTTCAAGAAAGAGAACAACATTGACCTAAGCAAGGATCGCATGGCTTTGCAGCGCCTGAAGGAAGCGGCGGAAAAGGCCAAGATCGAGCTCTCGCAGCTGATGGAAACCACCATCAACCTGCCGTTTCTGACGGCGGGCGCGGCGGGTCCGATTCACTTCGAGAAGAACCTGACGCGCACGCGGCTTGAGCAGTTGATGAACGATTTGCTCGAGCGCTCAATGAAGCCGGTGAAGCAGGCGCTGGAAGACGCGAAGATGTCGCCCAACGACATCCAGGAAGTAGTGATGGTGGGCGGTTCGACGCGTATTCCGAAGGTGCAGCAACTGGTGCGCACGTTCTTCGGCGGGAAAGAGCCCCACAAGGGCGTGAACCCGGACGAAGTCGTAGCGGTCGGCGCGGCCATTCAGGGCGCGGTGCTCGGCGGCGACGTGAAGGACATCCTGCTGCTGGACGTGACGCCGCTTTCGCTGGGCGTGGAGACGCTTGGCGGGGTGATGACCGTTCAAATCCCGCGCAACACCACGATTCCGACGCGCAAGGTAGAAACGTATTCGACGGCGGCGGACAACCAGCCGGGCGTGGAAATCCACGTGCTGCAGGGCGAGCGTAAGTTCGCGAAGGACAATCGGTCGCTCGGGACGTTCAAGCTGGATGGGATTCCACCTGCTCCACGCGGAACGCCGCAGATCGAGGTCACGTTCGACATCGATGCGAACGGCATCCTGAACGTGAGCGCAAAGGACAAGGCGACGAGCAAAGAGCAGAAGATCACCATCACGGCATCGAGCGGCCTATCGAAAGAAGAGGCCGAGAAGATGCGCGTGGAAGCCGAATCGCATTCGGAAGACGATCGCAGGCGGATGGAGGAGGTCGAGGCGCGCAATCGCCTGGACGGAATCCTTTATCAATCGGAGAAGATGCTCCGTGAAAACCGCGAGAAGATTGCGGAAGCGGACGTGAAAGCGGCCGAGGCTGCGATTGACGACGCCAAGAAGGCCCTCAACGAAGGCGGCGTGGCGCGGCTGCGATCGGCAACGGAAAACCTGGAGCGTTCGCTGCATAAGGTCGCCGAAGAGCTCTACAAAGCAACGCAGGCCGCGGGCGCCGCGCAAGCAGGTGCTGCGGGCGCAGGAGCGAGCGGCGGGTCTTCCGCCGGTTCGAGCGGCGCGCAGGAGAAGAAGCCTGGCGACGTGATCGACGCCGAGTACGTGGACGTGGATGAAACAAAGCGTCCGAATTAAGTTGAAGCAGTGATCGCAGGGGCGCAGCCCGCATGGGCGGGCGCCCCTGTAGATTTTTGTTTAGAGCGAAGATGGCGACGACAACGAAACAAGATTATTACGAACTGCTGGGAGTGCCGCGGAAAGCGGGCGCGAAGGATATTCGTGCGGCGTTTCGCAAACTGGCGCGTAAGTACCACCCCGATTTGAATCCTGGAGACAAATCCTCGGAGGACAAATTCAAGCAGCTGCAGGAAGCCTACGACGTGCTGTCCGATTCGAAGAAGCGGCAGATGTACGACCAGTACGGTTTCTACAGCGACAATATTCCGCCGGGAGGTCCCGGAGCGCCTACCAGCGACGGTCAGGACGTCAACTTTGATTTCGGCGGATTCGATTTTGGCGGAGGGTCGGGAGGCGCCGAAGGCGGATCGAGCTTTCGCGATCTCTTCGGCCAGTTCTTCCGGGGCGGCCGCGGGGGCGCGGCGATGGAGCCGGAGCACGAGCCGGGCGGCGACCTGGAATACCAGATCGAGATTGATTTCTGGGATGCGGTGCGCGGCGCGGTTAAAAAGCTTTCGATCACGCGTCTGGACACCTGCGAGACGTGCCATGGAACGGGTGCGGTGGGTTCGCCACAAACATGCCCGACGTGTCATGGAACGGGCACGATTCAACAGACCGCGGGCAAGATGAAATTTAATGTGCCGTGCACACGCTGCGGCGGAACGGGCCAATTGCGGACCGTGTGCAAGACTTGCGGCGGCGAAGGTCGCGTGCGGCGCACGGAAAGTATTGACGTGCGGATTCCGGCGGGCGTGGCCAACGGCGGGCGCGTGCGGGTTCCGGGAAAAGGCAACTCCGGGACGATGGGCGCTCCGGCGGGAGATTTGTATTTGCGGGTGGTGGTGAAGCCGCATGAATTTTTCGAACGCCGCGGCGATGATCTGTACACCAAGATTCCGGTCACGGTGAGCGAAGCGACGCTGGGCGCGAAGATTGAAGTGCCGACGATCGATGGGTCCGTTGTTGACGGCCGCCCTTCGTCGGGGCGAGCGCTGGTGCGGATTCCGCCGGGGACAAACAGCGGAAAAACGCTTCGGCTGAAGGAAAAAGGGGTTCCCAGCGCGCGAAACAGGGCGCGAGGCGACCAGTATGTGGAGATTCAGGTGGTTGTGCCGCCGCCGACAGACGAGCGCGTGCGGAACTTGATGAAGGAACTGGAGACCGTGGCGCCGGCAGATCCGCGCAAGGATTTGTTTGCGAAGGCGGGAGTGTAAGAAGGCGACCATGCCACCGCGAGCGAAAAAACGGGCCAAGGCGGGCTACATGATCAGCGCCGTGGCGGAGATTTACAAGCTGCATCCGCAGACGCTGCGGTTGTACGAGCGCGTGGGTCTGCTGAAGCCGTCGCGCTCGCAGGGCAACACGCGGCTGTACACGGACTCCGACCTGGAACGGTTGGACGTGATCCTGACTCTCGCGCGGGACATGGGCGTGAACCTGGCGGGGATCGAGATCATCCTGAATATGCGCGAGAAGTTGATTGAGATGGAACGGCAAATGGGCGAGTTCGCGCAGGTGGTGCAGCAGGAATTGTCGCGAGTGGCGGCTTCGCACGCGCAGGAGCGGACGCCGCGGCATGCGATTGTGCGGGCGACGCCGAGGGTCGTGCGATAGCCCTCGCGGAACCTCTTAGAGAAAAGAAGCAGCAGTTCCTTCCACAGTTTTCCCAGAGTTGACAGCTTGCCGAGTCCCATCCGCGACCGTATGCTGTCGCTATGGCTCTGGAAAATTGCACGCTGTGCAGAGGGACGGGTTGGAAGCTGGTGCCGCGCTTGGATGGCGCGGCAGGCAGCGTGGCGGTGGCGTGCGATTGCGGGATGCAGGATCGTGCGTCGCGCGTGATGGAGCGCGCGCGGATTCCCAAGCGCTACGAGCACTGCGATTTTGAGAGCTACGTCACCGACCTGACCGACGGGAAGATTTGGATGCCGCAGCACACGCATTCGCTGAAACAAGCAAAACTGTTCACACAAGGATTTGTGCGCGAGTATCCCGGTTCGTCCGAAAAGGGATTGTTGTTCATGGGGCCTTCGGGCGTGGGGAAAACGCACCTGGCGGTTGCGGCGTTGAAAGAATTGATTCACCGCGGGCATGCGGGACTTTTTTGCGATTACCGCGAGCTGCTGAAGGAGATTCAGGCCAGCTACAATCCGGCGAGCGAATCGACGGAAATGAAAATTCTGGAGCCGATTCGAACGGTGGAGATTCTGGTGCTGGACGATCTTGGCGCGAGCAAGCCGTCGGACTGGGTGCGTGACATTGTCGGGATTGTCCTGAACGCCCGCTACAACGAGAACCGAACGACCATCATCACGACGAATTATCTGGATAACCCCGCTACGGAGGGCGAAACGACGCGAATTGGTGGCAAATTGATCGCACCCGTACGTGAAGATGCGCTGGAGCAGCGCATCGGCACGCGCATGCGTTCGAGATTGTATGAAATGTGCCGCACGGTGGAAGTTTCCGCTCCCGATTTTCGCCGCGAAAAAACACAGGCGGGACACGCGCGAGTGTAACCCAAGCACTCGCTGCCGGTTTCTGGAACCAAACGATGCGCCGCCAAAGATTAGCTGACATGCTCGGAGGCGGAGACCGACAATCGATTGGAAAGTCCAACCACGTCGCGAAGCTCGTTCTTTCACAGCCTAGGCGTTTTGCCGAACTCGTTGGACTTCTCTGGGATGAAGATCCACTTGTCCGGATGCGGGCTGCGGATGCCGCAGAAAAAATAACCGTGAAGCGACCGGAGCTATTGCGACCTCACAAACGGGAATTGCTGGGCTTGTTGACGGAAGCAGAACAGATTGAGTTGCGTTGGCACCTGGCGGCCATGGTGCCACGGCTGGAACTGAGTACGGCCCAGGGGCGGCGTGCCGCTGAAGCCTTGCAGCGCTACCTCGAAGACCGCAGCTCGATTGTGAAAACGTTCGCGATGCAGGGATTGGTTGACCTCGCCCGGCACGATCCGGCTCTTCGAGAAACAGCGAAGCAAACCCTCGAAGGGGCGCTGCGAACTGGCACGCCAGCGATGAAGGCGCGAGCACGCAAACTGGCGCAGACTTTCACGAGTTAACCAACACTTGTTCCCGCGTTGATTCCTGCGCCATACACAGGCTGCCCAATGAGGAGCGTGGGGACCAGGCGGCGAATTGCAGTTCATTGACACAAGCGTGAGGCGGCGAGTATCCTTTTTAGGTTGCAGCGTTTTCGAGGACCGCAGCATCTTTGTCCCTAAGCGGCCGTCCGGCAGTTGACTCAACGGTGTGACGCGGTGCGGTCATGCGGTTGGGCGAACGCAGGACGGTTGACTTCCTTGCATTAACCCCGATTGGGCAGCAGCAAGGAATATTTTCGACTGAATGCGGGGGCCGCAGAGCGGCTACCCAAGCGCAGTAATCTTCCGGAGGCCAACAACCATGTATTCCGACCACGATACCCTTGCCAATGCGGCGGCGGCCGCGCCAGCACCTGAAGCGGACAACGCTTCGAACGGTGCACCCACTGAAACCAACGCAACAGTGGAAAGCGCGAGCGAGCCAACAGCTCCTACAACGACCGAGCATGCCGAAACCGTGAGCCCTGCCCAGGAAACGCCGGCAGTGGCGGCAGCAGAACAGGCGCAGCCTGCCTCCGAGGCGCACGCGGCCGATCCGGAGGCTGCAGCTGCAGCCGAGGAAGCAGCGGGCTCGGAAGAGATGAGCAAGCTGATGCAGGAGTACGACGAGAAGCAGGAAGCTGCGGCGTCGAGCGAGGTCATCGAGGTTAAGGTTGTCGCGTATACGGAGCATGGCGTCGTCGTGGACCTGGGCGGAAAAACGGAAGGGCTGATTCCCGCGGCGGAATTCACGGACACGGAAATTCCGCGCCCCGAGCCGAATGCCACGATCGAAGTGCAACGCACCGGAGAGCACAAGGATGGCTTCACCATCCTGTCGTACCTGAAAGTCCTGCGGCGTAAGACTTGGGAAAAGATTGACGCGGCGTTCAAGGCCAAGGAAACCATCACCGGCAAAGTTGTGGACCGCATCAAGGGCGGCCTGGTGGTGGATATCGGCGTGCGCGCGTTTCTGCCAGGTTCGCAATATGACTTGCGGCCAGCGCAGAATCTGGACGACTTGACCGGCACGGAAGTGCAGGTGCGCGTTACCAAGCTGAACCGCCGCCGCGGCAACGTGGTGGTGAGCCGCCGCGCACTGCTCGAAGAGGAGCTGCACGCGAAGCGCGCTGCCTTGATGGAGACGCTGAACGAAGGCCAGGTGGTACACGGGCACGTGAAGAACGTGACCGAGTACGGCGCGTTCGTGGACCTGGGCGGAATTGACGGCTTGCTGCACCTGACGGATCTGAGCTGGGGGCGCGTGAAGCATCCTTCCGACCTGGTGAAGCCGGAACAGGAACTCGACGTCATCATCCTGAAATTCGACAAGGAAAAGCAGCGCGTATCGCTGGGGCTCAAGCAATTGATGCCGGATCCCTGGGTTGGCGCCTCGGAAAAATATCCCGCGGGCGGCAAGGTGAAGGGCAAAGTCGTCGGCGTTGTGGATTACGGCGTGTTCGTGGAGCTGGAGCAGGGCATCGAAGGCCTGGTGCATGTTTCGGAAATGAGCTGGAACAAAAAAGTCCAGCACCCTTCGAAGCTCGTGAAGGTTGGGGATGAAGTTGATGTGGTGGTGCTGGACATCAAGCCGAGCGACCGGCGCGTTTCGCTGGGAATCAAGCAGGCGCAGGCGGATCCGTGGCTACTGGTTGCGGAGAAATATCCGGTGGGCACCGTCGTAACGGGCAAGGTGCGCAACATCGCGGAATTCGGCGCGTTCGTGGAGATCGAAGACGGCTTCGATGGCCTTGTGCACGTCAGCGACGTGAGCTGGACAGAACGCATCAAGAATCCGCACGAGGTTTTCAAGAAGGGCGAAGACGTCACCGCGAAAGTGCTGAAGATTGATCCGGAGAACCGCCGCGTGTCGCTGGGCATCAAGCAGGTCAACGACATCTGGGGCGACTGGTTCAAGCAGCACAAGGTGGGACAAATCGTGAAAGGCAAGGTTTCGCGCATCGCCACGTTCGGCGCGTTCGTCGAATTGGGCGACAACATCGAAGCGCTTTGCCACAACACGGAGATTGAAGAGCGCAAGCGCCGCGATGAAGGGCATTCCGCTTTCCGTCCAACCACGGGGCCGTTGAAGAGTGCAGGGCCGCTCGAACCGGGCAAGGAATACGATTTCAAGATCATCAAGATCAGCCCGGAGACGCGGCGCATCGGATTGAGCTACCGCGCGGCAGTGAAACAGATCGAGCGGAAGGAAATTGAGCAGTATCGTTCGACGTCAAAGTCCTCGTCGACGGCAACGATTGGGGACGCGCTGAAGTCCAAGCTCTCGGCGCGTTAGCGGACTCGGGAGAAGGCTCCCGGGGTACCGCTACAATTTCATTTACCTGCGGGTCAATTTAGTGATAGGAAGGGGGGCAATCCGGCAAGGGCCAGCCCCTCTAAGCCGTTTCGATTCACCGATTAAGGCAACCGCGGGCCGGTTGACGAGCAGGGAGCTTTTCGGACTGCGCAAAGAGGCGAAGCGACGATGACCAAGCAACCCACATTGACCAAGGCCGACCTCATCGAAGAGGTTCTGCGCATTACGGAGCTGCCGCGCAAGGAGTCGGAGACCATCGTCGAGACGATTTTCGATAGCATTATTGAGTCGCTGCAGAAGGGCGACAAGATAGAAATTCGCGGATTTGGGAGTTTTCGGACGAGGCAGCGGCGCGGGCGCGTAGGGCGCAATCCAAAGACTGGCGAGAAAGTGGAAGTGCCGGCGAAGAAAATTCCGTTTTTTAAGCCCAGCAAAGAGTTGAAGGATTTTGTGAATACGGCGGGGGCGCAGGCTTCCGCCGCGGGTGACGGACCGCACGCTTAATTTCGCGGGCCATTTCTGGCCGCGCGTTTTCATTTAAATGAAACAAGTTGGATTGGATCTGGCAACCGTTTCGTTGTCATGCGCGTTGTGGTGCGACGAGTGCGCCTGTTCTGCGTTATGCTTTGCGCGCGGCTCTTGAGGCGAAGGAAACGATTCGATGGACTATCTCTGGACCCCATGGCGCTACCAGTACATGAAGGAAGTGACGAGCGGTAAGCAGCCGGAATGCATTTTTTGCGATGCGGCGGCGCGGAAGGATGACGCGGAAACGCTCATCGTATATCGCGGGGCGAAAACGTTCATCATTCTGAATCGCTATCCGTATACCTCGGGGCACGTGATGATCGTGCCGTATGCGCACGTGGCGGAACTGAATTTGTGCGACCCGGGAGCATTGGACGAGATGATGCGGCTCGCGCAGCGCGTGGAGACGGCTTTGCGCGCGAACTACAAGCCGGATGGGATGAACCTGGGGATGAATCTGGGGCGGGCAGCGGGTGCGGGCGTTGTGGGACATTTGCACTTGCACGCGCTGCCGCGGTGGATCGGCGATGCGAACTTCATGACCGTGGTCGGGGAAACGCGCGTGCATCCGGAAGATTTGAAGATTACGTACGAACGACTTTCGAAAGCGCTGGCGTGATTCGCGGAACTCCGCCCGCCGCGATAGAATACAAAATTCGCATTTATACTTGGCTGATTTAGAGTGAGCGACGGTGAATCTCGAGCTGACGGAAGAACAACAGCTGCTGCAGAAGAGCGTGCGGGAATTCGCGGAGTCCGAAGTGCGGCCGCTGGCGAAGGAGCTCGACGAGTCGGGGCATTTTCCGCGCGCGCTTTTTCGTAAGGCGGCGGAGCTGGGGCTGACGGGCGTGGCGCTTCCGGACGCGGAAGGCGGCGCGGGCTTCGATCACATCGCTTACAGCATCGTGATTGAAGAGATTTCGCGCTGCTGCGCTTCGACGGGCGTGATTCTTTCCGTGCAGAATTCGCTGTACTGTGACCCGATTCATCGCTTCGGGACGGAAGAGCAGAAGAAACAATTCCTGTTGCCCTATGCGCGAGGCGAAAAGATTGGTTGTTACGCGTTGACAGAGCCGCAGGCCGGTTCAAACGCGGCGGCTCTGCAGACGAAGGCGGTCAAAAAGGGCGACAGGTATGTGATCAACGGAACCAAGGCGTGGATCACCAACGGTGGCGCGGCGGATGCGGCGATCGCTTATGTGAATACGGAGCCAGCGAAGGGCGAAAAAGGCATCACCGCGCTAGTGGTGGAAAAAGGGACGCCGGGATTTAAGGTCGGCAAGGAAGAGAAAAAACTGGGGATCAGCGCCACTGCCTGCAGCGAATTGATCTTCACGGATTGCGAAGTGCCGGTCGGAAACCGCATTGGCAACGAAGGCGAAGGCTACAAAGTGGCGCTTTCGACGCTGGATGGCGGGCGCATCGGCATCGGCGCGCAGGCGACGGGGATTGCGCAGGGCGCGTTCGAAGCGGCGCTGAAGTATTCGCAGGAACGCATGGCATTCGGGCATCCGATTTCGCAATTCCAGGCGATTCAGTTCATGCTGGCGGATATGTCCACGGAAATTGACGCGGCGCGGCTGCTCATTCGAAAGGCTGCCTGGAAACAGGACACCGGCGCGCGATTCACGATGGATGCGGCCATCGCCAAATTATTTGCTAGTGAAATGGCGACGCGCGTCACGCACAAAGCAATTCAGATCCACGGCGGCAACGGCTACAGCCGCGAGTATCCCGTCGAGCGCAATTACCGCGACGCCCGCATCACGGAGATTTACGAAGGGACGAGCGAAATTCAGCGATTGGTTATTTCGTCGTGGGTTCTGAAGTCGTAGCTATGCTCGCTAAAGCGCCATTTTGCTCCGCGTTCTACAAACTCACTCAATCTCTTATCTTGTCAATGCTTACTGGACTCCTGATAGGTTGTAGTCTTTGTGGAAACCAAATTGGATACGAAGAACAGTCGTCTAGCGGAAAGCTAAGGGCTGTTGCTTTCGAGCGGGATTGTGGCGCCACAACAGGTTTTACAACTCAGATCTCAATTCTACCCAACAAGCAAAAACTGCCAAACGAACCAGGGAACGTATTCATCGCGGAAGGGGACCTTAAAATACGTATCAAGTGGGAGGCGGAAGATAAACTTGTCATCGCCTATCCACCCAAAGCGAAAATATATTTGAAACGAGAGACTCAAAGTGGAGTCTCCGTCCGCTACGAAACGTCCCCATGACTCGCTCTGCGCATCATGGTTCGTTTGCGCAGAGCCGGACATAGTATTCTGACGAAGTGCTGGAACTCGATTGCGGGCTTGAATTTGATGCGGTGCGGGCGGAAGAGAACTTCTTCCCTGCGCTGCCTGCCCTGCCGGCGGTTTGCTTGATCGAGCCGCGCGAAGAAAAGGCTGAGCCGTTTCTGATTCGCACGCAGAATTTGCAGCGGCGGTTGCAGCGGTTGCTGGGGCCGGTCGACCCCACGAGCAAGCGATTGAACCTGAGCGACTTTGCGCGCGGCGTTCGCTATCGCTTGACGGGGTCGCCATTCGAACAGACGCTTACCTACTACCGGCATGCGAAACAGATTTTTCCAAAACATTATAGCGATCTCCTGCGCATGCGGCCCGCAGCGGTATTGAAGGTCAATCTGCGGAACGCTTATCCGCGCTGTTTTGTGACGCGCAAACTTCCAGTCGATCAAGATGGGTTGCCGACCGGAGGGTCGTACTACGGACCGTTCGCGTCGAGGCGCTCGGCGGAAGCTTTTGCGGAGCGCGTGCTCGATTTCTTCAAGGTGCGTCGCTGTCAGATCAAGATCCGGCGGGACCCTACGTTTCCCGGTTGCCTGTACTCGGAGATGAAGATGTGCCTGGCGCCGTGCTTTGCGGGCTGCACCAAAGAAGAGTATGACGTGGAGGTGCAGCGGCTGGTGCAGTTTCTGGAAACGAGCGGCGGATCGCTACGGTCCACGTTGGAGAAGGAGCGGGAGCAAGCCAGCGAACAGATGGATTTCGAACGCGCTGCTTCGTTTCACACTCGGATCGAAAAACTCGACGAAGCGTTGCGCGGCAGACCCGAACTCACGCGGCGGATTCAAGACCTGGACGCCGTGATTCTGCAACGCACGACGGAGGAGCAATCGATCGGCGTCTACCCTGTGCGTGGCGGGAGGCTTGCGGAGCCGTTCGTTCTGCGATTTGCGGAGATCGCCAGCCAGCCGCGTTCGGCGGAGCAGATCTTCAGGGCGGCCCTGGAAGCGAAACCGGCATCAGAGCAAGGCGATCTTGGCGAGCACCTCTGGCTGGTAGCGCGCTGGTTTTACAGCAATCCGCGCGAAGGAGAGATTTTCTTCCGCGAAAAGGACTGGCCTTATCGTAGGATTCTTCGGGCGTGTTCGCGGCTCCTGGCCCCGAAGACAAGCGAGGCCAGTAAGCCCGAGGCGACCGGAACAGCGCCATCCACCGAAGGAGCGTCATGAGCAAATCGGCCACAAAAGAAGGAACGACGGGCTACGCGAAAAAGTTTGCCGGACGAGCAGCGGAAGGCCACTTTCGAGAAACGCAACGGCTGGTGTTTTCTTCGATCGGCATCGGTACGTATCTCGGTCAGCCGGACGCAAAGACAGACGAGGGTTACACGAGCGCGGTGGTCGCAGCGGTGGAGAATGGAATTAACGTGATTGACGCGGCGATCAATTACAGACTCCAGCGGAGCGAACGGAGCATCGGCGCGGCGATCCAGAAATTGGCGGGAAAGGGCTTCCTGCGCGAGGAATTCGTAGTGTGCACGAAAGGCGGCTACCTGACGCCGGACGATGCGATGCCCACCGATCCGAACGATTATTTTTTCCGGGAATATATCCAGCCGGGAGTTTTCAGCGCAAAAGACATCGCCGCCGGCAGCCATTGCATGACGCCAAAATTTCTGAAGAATCAACTGGGACGCAGCTTGAAGAATCTTGGCGTCGATTGCGTGGACGTCTATTACCTGCACAACCCTGAGACTCAACTCTCTGAAGTGAGCAAAGAAGAATTTCTGAACCGCGTGCGCGAGGCGTTCACGTTCCTCGAATCGGCGGTGGAAGCAGGGGAGATTCAGTATTACGGCATGGCTACCTGGAACGGGTTCCGGCAGGATGCGCGGGCGCGCGATGCCATGCAGCTTGGCGAAATTGTTCAGATTGCGCAGGAGATCGCGGGCGGGCGGCACCACTTCCGCTTCGTGCAAGTGCCGTTCAACCTGGGAATGACAGAAGCGCTGACATTGGGAAGTCAATCGC
Source organism: Acidobacteriota bacterium (assembly GCA_013289835.1). Taxonomy (GTDB): domain Bacteria; phylum Acidobacteriota; class Terriglobia; order Acidiferrales; family UBA7541; genus Acidiferrum. The sequence continues at coordinate 27,702 of JABCZG010000018.1, forward strand.
TTCGCGGCCATCACCGCACGATTATGGAGGCGGCGGGAGAACTGGACGTCACGTTGATTGCCAGCGCTTCGCTGCTGCAGGGGCAGGTGGCGCGGAATCTGCCGGAGTTTGTAGCGGAGGCTCTGGGGCTGGAGAACGACGCGGAACGCGCGCTGCAATTTGTGCGCTCGTCGCCGGGGATTACGACGGCGCTGGTGGGGATGTCGCGGGTGGAGCATGTGAAGGCCAACGCGCGGCTGGTGAGCGTGCCCCCAGCGACGGTCGAAGAATTCAGCAAATTGTTTTCGCGTGGCGAAGGGGCTTGAAGAGAAGAATTAACACAGAGCACACAGAGAGCGCAGAGTTCACAGAGAAAGACAAACGCGAACTGCAACAGTGCTACAGGCTGGAGTGAGGCAGCTCCTTGCTCAACCAAGAACTAATTGCGCGGTCCAGTTGGTCGAGTTTGCCGGCGAAGAAGTGATCTGCGCTTTCCACGACAACGAGCTGATTGCTGCCAGGCAGCAAAGCGACAAGTGCTCTAACCTTCTCGGTGGCGCCGAATTTGTCATCGCTGCCATGGACGAAGAGCTTCGGCTTGTCGCACTGGCGCAAAAACGAAAAATCGGAACTATTCACGGGAATGCCCAAGCCGATCAGATGAGAGACTCGAGCATCTTCGCATCCGACACGCAGTCCCACCAATGACCCAAAACTGAATCCTGCCACCAACAGCGCCATGTCAGGAAATTCCGCGGCCAGAAAATTCAATGCGGCAAGCACATCGCCCCGCTCGCCGACGCCACGATCGTGTTCACCGGCACTAAGTCCTGCACCGCGAAAATTGAAACGTAGCACGGGAATGCCCAGCGCATCCAGCGACTTGGCCGCTTGATACACGACTTTGTTGTGCATGGTGCCGCCGAATAGCGGATGCGGATGGCAGACGACCGCGGCGAGCGGCAGTCGCACCGCAACGGACGGCGTCCAAAGTATCGCTTCGAGGCGTCCCGCAGGTCCTTCCAGAAAAAAATTGCGCGTGTCGTGGGTAGCAGTCATGAGAGTGATGGCAGCAAGCTTGGAGTGTAACGCACGAGAGGAGGAAAACCGAACGCGGGGGCCGACGAAGTCCAGCTCACGCGGTAAACGCAACATCAAGAGCAATGCTGGCCGAACGGCGCGCTCCCGCGCAGGCGAGCCGGCGGATGCATTCCCACGCGATCACACTCGCGGCTATCCATAGGCGTAACAGTACTTCCTGCCGTGCCGGGTAACCCGAAGTCGATAGCCAAGCCACGTAAATGGGAGAGACCTCGTACTAGGACATAATTGAGTGTTTTTCGCGTTGCAGTTTGCCAGTGCCGATGTTAGCTTTGCGCCGAATGCTGCCAGCCCAGGAGGTGTGAATGGGTGACGGAGCGGAACGCCGCGAGGCGCGGCGATTCACGATGAGCCTTCCCTTGCGTGTTCTTCCACAGGCGTCCAAAGGGCATGAGTTGGCCGCCAGCACGCGAGATGTCAGCTACCAGGGACTTTATTTTCTCGCCGACGCAAAATTTGAAATTGGCAGCGAGATTGAATTTGTCATCACGCTTCCCGAGCAGGTGACGCGCTCGGGCGACGTGAACATCCGTTGCCAGGGCAAAATCGTGCGTGTCGAGCCGAGCGAAAACGGCCGCATGGGTATCGCCGCGAAGATCGCGCGCTACGAATTTGTACCGGCAACAGCCACGGCCGCGTAACAATCCATTCCTGCCATTCTTGCTCTGCGCATCCAGTAACTCACCCCAGCGCGGTTCGAACTGAGTACAATACGTTCGAAGGATCTCTGCCGCTGGGGGACGCCATGTATCACTACGACGCCAAAATCGCTCTCGAAGAATTGCAGGAAGATGCGCTGCTCCCGCACCCGGTAAAACTGCGCGATATGATTCTGCGCATCAAGCTTGGCCCGCAAGACGCGCAGCTCTTGAATCACGATTTTCAGGACTATTTGACGCGCTTCGGCGAACTGCAGAGAGTGGCACGCGGAATCCTGGAAAAGCTTGCTGCCGGGCAACCCAAGGCTTCCTGATGCCGCTCTCCTCCAGCGGGATTCGCCAAGCATGAAAACGAAACCGCGGGTGCTGCTGCTATCGGCATCGTCGGGAGCAGGGCACGTTCGCGCTGCACAAGCATTGGAAAAGGCGTTTTCATCGCGCGGCGATTGCGTGGTGGAACACGTTGATGCGCTCCAGCACGTTAGCAAAATCTTTCAGCGCCTTTATGACAAGACTTATATTTCCATGGTTCGACGCGCGCCGGAGCTTATGGGAGTGATTTACGAACGCACGGACCAGCCGTGGCATCACCCGCGGCGGCGCCTGGCGCTGGACCGGCTGAATACCGCCCCGATGATTCGGCTGCTGAAACGCATCCAGCCGGATTTGTGCGTGGCCACGCATTTTCTTCCCGCGGAGATCATTGCCTGGCTCATCGCCAAGCGGAAGCTGCGCGCGCGGAATGCGATCGTGGTGACCGATTATGACGTGCACGCGATGTGGTTGGTCCGCACGGTGGATCGCTATTACGTGGCGATTGATGAAGCGGCGGAATACCTGGCGGGCATTGGCGTTCCAAGGGAAAAGTTGCAGGTCACTGGAATTCCGATTGATCCATTATTTGCTGCTCCCTTGGATCGATCTGCTGCGCGCAAGCACCTCGGGCTGGACGGAGAGGCCACGGTGGTCCTCGTTGCCGCAGGCGGCTACGGCATCGGCCCTGTGGAACAACTCGTGAAAGATTTGGTGGCGCTGCAGAAACCGTGGCAAATTGCCGCGATTGCTGGAAAATCCGAAAAAATCCGGAAACGTTTGGAAGAATTGGCGAGTGGCGCCGGGACGCTGCCAACGGGTGGCCGAAGACTTTGCCCCGTGGGCTTCACGACAGAAATGGATCAATACATGGCCGCAGCGAACCTGATGGTTGGCAAAGCCGGCGGGCTGACGACCTCGGAAGCACTGGCCCGCGCGCTGCCAATGGCTTTGGTCGAGCCGATCCCCGGCCAGGAAGAGCGCAACGCCGATCATTTGCTGGAAGCAGGGGCAGCGATCCGGTGCAACAATTTGCCAGCGGCGGCCTGGAAAATTGCTAAATTGCTCGAGGACCCCGCACGGCTGGCGCGGATGAAAGAAGCAGCACAAAAACTGGGCCAGCCCGGCGCAGCGGCCGCCATCGCCGAAGACGCCATGCGGCTGTTAGACTGAACAAGGGGCGCAGCGGCACCTCAGCCGCCGCGGCGCAAACGTAACCTAGAGCCAATCTCGATGCGACGCCATACTCTGCTCATTGATGCGGACGACACGCTGTGGGAGAACAATGTCTTCTTCGAGAAGCTCATCGAAGATTTCATCACGATCGTCGAGCCCTGCGGTTATACCCGCGCATACATCCGGCACATTCTGAACGAGACGGAGCGCAAGAATATCCGCCAGTATGGCTACGGCGTGCGCAGCTTCGGACGCTCGCTGGAAGAAACGTACATCAAGCTCGCCGATCAAATGGTGAAGCGCGAGACGCTGGCGCTGATTCACAGCCGCGTGGTGGACCTGGAGCGCACGCCGCCGAAAATTCTCGATGGCGTGCCAGAGACGCTCGCGTATCTCACAGAGCGGCACCGCCTGATTCTCTTCACGAAGGGCGAACCCGCGGAACAGGCCGCGAAGGTTGAACGCTCCGGCTTGCAAGGATTTTTTGAGTTCATCGAAATCGTGCCGGAAAAAGATACGCAGACATATGGCGGGCTCGTTCACAAACACAAAATCGTGAAGACCCACGGTTGGATGATCGGCAACAGCCCGCGCAGCGACATTAATCCGGCCATGCAAATCGGGCTGAACGCCGTATATATCCCGCACCAACACACCTGGACCCTGGAGCACGAGCCGGTCATGGCGGGTTCCGGGAAACTGGTGATTTTACCTTCCTTCCGCGAGCTTCGCGGCCATTTCTAACGACGGCCGCCTCCCAATTTGGACGTTGTATCCGTCGGCGCATGTCGGAATCTAACTCTTTTAGGAGTTCAGCAAGGAGACCCCTATGGCCGCCGGTACACCTTCCCAACAAAACGACTGGCGCCAGGAGTGGTTCGAGATTGAAGACGCAACGTATTTGAATCTGGCGGGGCAGTCGCCGATGCCGAAGGTTTCCATCCGCGCGGTGCAGGCAGCGCTCGAAGCGAAGAAAAATCCGCATCACATGGCGGACTCCACGTTTTTCGAAGTGCCGAACCGCATCCGTGCCTCCATCGCCAAGCTGATCGGCGGAAAGCCCGAAGAGGTTGCGGTCACAACCGGAGCGAGTACCGGCGTGGCCGCGGTGGCTTATGGCTTGACGTGGAAGCCGGGCGACGAAGTTGTCACGGCCGCACGCGAGTTCCCCTTGCAATACACGACCTGGAAGCCGATGGAAGAACGCGAGGGCATCAAGCTGAAGATTGTTTCTCCGCGCGGGCCGTTCATCACCGCGGACGACTTGATTGACGCAATCACGCCAAGGACGCGCGTGGTTTCCGTCAGCATGGTGCGGTTTGACGATGGTTCGCTGCTGGATGCGCCGCGCGTTGCTGCGGCGTGTCACGCACAAGGAGCGCTGCTGCTGCTGGATGTCAGCCAGTGCTGCGGCGCATTGTCGATGGACGTCAAACAATTGGGGGCCGACTTTATGGTGTGCGCCGGCTATAAGTGGCTGTTTGGTCCGTTCGGCACCGGATTCTTCTGGGTCAAGGACGAACACCTTGGCCTTATTCGGCCGGGACCGTTTTATTGGATGGCGGTAACAGGCTCGCATAATTTCGCAGCGTTGAACTTCGATGATCCAAAGCCCTCGCCAAGTGCAAGCCGCTGGGATGCCTCTGAATGGGCCAGTTATTTCAATTTCAACCTGGCGGCCATGGACGTCTCCATTGAGTTTGTGTTGCGCATGGGACCCGAACTGGTCGCGGCGCACAACCGCAAACTGATTGACTTCATGTTTGAGCGCCTTCCCAAGGATCGTTGCGTTCCGGCGAGCCCCTTGGATGCAACGCAGCGCGGGCCATATGGATGCTTTGCCGCTCGCAGCCGTGAAAAAACAGCAGGGCTTTACAATCTGCTGCGGAAGGAAAATGTGGTCGTCAGCTTGCGCGAAGGAAACATTCGCGTTTCGCCGCACTTGTACAACTCCGAGCGCGACATCGACCGGCTCATCAGTGTGGTGACACAGTGACGCAACCGGAACCGTGGCCGAAGATCGCGGTGGTTGGCGCGGGCGCCGTTGGCGGTTACTTCGGCGGACTGCTGGCGCGGGCGGGCGCGCCGGTGGTGATGATTGGCCGTCCGGCGTTTGTCGAGGCGGTGAAAAAGAATGGACTCTTCCTCGATACGGTGCAGTTTCAGGAATCCGCGGGTGTGGAGGCATCCGCAGATCTGGGCGCGGCTCGAGGCGCAGGAATCGTCCTCTTCTGCGTGAAGACCACGGACAACGCGACAACTGCACGCGCGCTGGAACCGCTGCTTGCTCCCGGGGCGCTTGTTCTAAGCTTGCAAAACGGTGTGGACAATGTGGAACAGATTCGCGCAGCGGCTTCGATCGATGCGCTCCCAACCGTCGTTTACGTGGCGGCTTCCGTTCCGGAGCCAGGACGCGTCAAGCATGTAGGCCGCGGCGATCTGGTGCTCGGTCCGAAGAACGAAAAAACGGAACGAGTCGCGGCGCTGTTTGCGCGGGCGAATGTGCCCTGCCGGATTTCGGAAAACATTGAAGGGGAACTCTGGACCAAACTCATCTGGAATTGCGCATTGAACGCCGTCTCCGCGCTGGGGCGCGCGAAGTACGGTCAAATTGCCGCGAGCGCCGATGCCCGAAAAGTTGTCGAGACGGTTGTCGACGAAGTGCTGGCCGTCGCGCGTGCCGCGAACATCTATCCGCCGGGCCTGGAAGATCCCCGTGCGGCGATCGCGGGCGCGTTCAAGATCGCCACGCAAATGGCCGAAGCGTTTTCATCCACCGCACAGGACATGATGCGCGGCAAACGCACGGAGATTGACTCACTGAACGGTTACATTTCGCGGCGTGGTGCGGAACTGGGAGTCCCAACACCGGTCAATCACGCGCTCTATGCGCTGGTGAAGCTCGCCGAAGGCCGTTCGTAAACCAAGCCAGGAAAATCGATCCCCTACTGGTCTGAGCGGGGATGAAAAGGAATATGCACGATGGCTTCGAGCTCGACGGGCACGCCCTGTTTGGCCGCCGGGCGGAATTTCCACTGGCTGAGCGCGGCCATGGCGTTGGCATCGAGCCGCTCATCAATGCCGCGTACCAACTGAATACTGTCCACCGAACCATCGCGACGAATCACGGCGTACAGCACCACTTCCCCTTCTACGCGTTCATTGATCAGCGCGGGGGGATATTTCGGATCGACCTTCCGCAGCGGCACCGGCCCTGAAATGTCAGACGAGGTTGTTCTCTGCCCGCCGCGATTCACGTCTAATTCAGAGAAATTCAGAATCCAGCTTCCCGTGGCGCTGTTCAGATTGGGCATGTTCACGAGCATCTTGTAAATTCTCTTGGATGCGAATATTTGTTCCGGCTGCGCCCCGGCCGGCAGCGACGCAAAATTTGGCGGCCCGGTTCTCATAGGCACGTCATCCATCTTCGCGCGCGCATCGGGCTTGTCCATTAGCGTACGCAAAGCGGGTGCGCCCACTTTCGTGGAACCGCCAAGTCCGGAGATTCCGCTGCTCGCGGGAGGATTTCCTCCGCTGATGCTGACGTCTAGTGCGTCCTTGCCGCCGCTACTAGGACTGCGGTTGGTCCCCCCCGTCGCTCCGGCGGGTCCGTTCGGTGAACCGCCGGGCACTCCCGGCTGCTTCCCATCGGGTGAAATCGAGACGCGCGCGGAGAGATTCCCCTGTGGAAGCTGCGCGATCGCCGCGGGGGGAGCAGGCGTCGCGGAAAGCGCGATAAACGTTGAAGAAGTTCCATTCGCGCTAGCCGCTTGCATTGCAGCCACTTCCGGCGCAGGCCCCGCGTCTCCCGTCTGCGCACGTGGCGCGACGCGCGGCGGAGCACCGGCATTCAGTTCCAGGTGCGGCCGGGTGGGCGCGTTCGGAGATACGGGCATCGCGATCTCCGCCGGTTTTTGATCGAATGCTGGTGTGTCCGGAAGCGGCGCGGTAGTTACCCGCGCGGCCCGGCGTTCCTTGGGCCGCAACTTGGCAAGCGCCTCTTCATTGATCTGCAAACGCGGCCGCGCCGGGCCCGCCAGTTGCTGCAATTGCACGATATTCGGAAGATTGGGAAGAATCTTCGGCGGCTCGAGGGGAGCAGCGGAATTGATCAGCGTCTGTCGCGGATGCGTCGGGCGGACCGGATCGGTAAAGATGCGCTGCCGCGGATGAAACGCGTCCGCCCCTTGCGGTGGCAACGGCTTCTCTGGCTCACCGCGCGGAATAGGCTTGGCTTTTGGACTCTTGGATTCCAATAAAGGAAAATCGTTGATAGGTCCCGACCAGGTCAGCTCCGTGTTATCGAACGCGGAATAATGCCTAGCCGATGCGCGGACCTGGGGATACGGTGCCACGAGGAAAATGAGGTGTAAAAAAGCGGCGACGATCAAAGCGTCCCGGGGAATCCGCCGCTCCACCCAGCAATCTCTGAAAAAACCGCTAACTAATGAACCCTTTGCCACACCCGACCGGCGGAGGAGCGCTGCCACGCTGCTGCCAATCCCTTGATGAAAGTTTCCCCATTCGACGTCGAGCTTCGGTTCGTATCCGGTTTGCGAGCGCGCGGAAGCGGTGGGCACGGTAATCTGCCCCAAGAGATCCAACGCCCTGCCAGCCTTGCTCAAAAAGAGTTACCTTTCGTCAAGAGAGAGCCGCGCGCAGCTGGTTAGCGCGGTGAACTGCGCGGGTCGCCTTCGGCTGCGCTCAGAACAAGTTCAGACCCGCCACTACAAGCAAGAGTACGCGAACACTTCATGATAGATGAGACCCTGCCGGCAGGGGTTTACTCGACAGAGTCGTTTTCACCGCCGGCCTCGCCGTTGCGGCAGCGATAAAAACTCAAAGCCGCATCGCCCTGCCGGAGAACGCGAACGCGGCGTAGCGCACCAGACTCTTCCGGCAAATCGAAATTACGCCGATGCTCCGCGACGACGATGCCATCCGGTGCCACAAGCTCCGACGAGCCTAGGAATCTTAGCACGCGAGCGTAGTCTTCCGCAGCCGTGTATGGCGGATCGAGGAAGATGCAGCAAAAGCCACTCGGGGTCCCTTTTTCACGCGCGGCCAGAGTTTCAAGTCCTCGCAAAACATCCGCCGCCAGCACCGTCACTCCTGCGCGAATGCCGAGTGCTTCGAGATTTTTGCGAATCAGTGCCGCTGCCGGAGGATGATTCTCAATGAAAACGACTTCCGCGGCACCGCGGCTGATGGCCTCGATGCCGATCGCGCCGGTCCCCGCGAAAAGATCCAAGAAGCGTGCGCCTGCCATATTCGGGGCTAGTACGTTGAACAGCGTTTCTCGCAGCTTGTCGCTGGTCGGCCGAAGGGCCAGTCCCTTGGGACTCTTCAGAATGCGGCTTCGATAAGTTCCTGCAATCACTCTCATGCGTGCAGGTATTAATTGTCAGTTCCTGGTTCTGAGTCAAGGAACAATGAAATGGAGTAGCCGGCCCGCTTCAGGCTTCGCTAGTGACCAGAATGCAAAACAGAAGGGCCAATCGATCCTAGTTATTGAATTGAAATCACATACTTGCGTGTCAGTCCGTGCCGGATGATGTCTGTGCTAGATTGTGTCCAACTGCACTCGGCGAGGTCAGACATGAATCTACGGGCACGGGCACTGGTGTTGGCGGCAATGTGCATTCTTGTCGGCGCAGCGCTTCAAGCCGACGACGAACCCATCCGCATTGGCCTGGTCCCTGACGGATTGGCTCCGGAAGAGAGAGCTCCGCTGCGGGCGTATCTCACGAAGGCGATGGGCCGGCCGGTGACTCTTGTAATGCCTGCTCTTTACACGGACACTCTTGCCGGCTTGGCGAATGGAAACCTTGATTTCGCCTGCCTCGGCGCGATGATGTATGTTCGAGCTCACGCCGAGCAAGGAGTAGTACCACTGGTTCAACGTACCTCTGATTTGCAATTTCACTCCGCCTTCATCACTGGCGTCAATTCCTCGATCTATTCGCTCAGCGACCTACGGGGAAAGAGCTTCGCCTTTGGGGATATCAACTCCACCAGCGGACATCTGATCCCCTATCGAGAACTGAAGGAAGCGGGAATCAATCCCGCGACGGATCTCAAGTTTCGTTATAGCGGCGGCCATCCACTGACCGCCGTACTCGTCGAGAGCGGAGCGGTCGACGCAGGCGCCTTGGACGAAACGGTTTTCAGTTCCCTGGTCAGCAGCGGAAAGATTGACAAAAACAAAGTCCGCGTTTTTCATACCTCGAAACCCTTTGTCGATTATGTTTATGTAGCTCGCAAGGCGGTGCCGGCGGCCGAGCGGGAAAAATTTGTCCACGCTCTCCTGGCCCTCAAAGAAGGCGAAAGCGATCCCGTCCTGAAGATTCTCCGCGCCAAACAATTTGTGCTGGCCAACGACGAGGAATACGCAACGATTCGGCAGATCGCCAAGGAACTGAAAATATTTTGACCTCTGTGGCCTCTGACTGACTGACTGCCGCCTCCTGAATCTCACTTTGCCTTACTCGCAGTCAACCAACGCGCGCCAGATGATACCGTCGCTGCCATTCTCCCGGCAGCGCGCGCAAAATCCTCTGCAGCGTCTGCGTTTGCCCGGAGTCATCGGCTAGGGCGAATGCTTCCCGCCGCGCCAGTTCGAGCAGTTCGCGATCGCGCAACGGATTGGCAACGTGAAAGCCAAGGTCGCCGGACTGGCGCGTGCCAAAAAATTCGCCCGGTCCGCGCAAAAGAAGATCGGTTTCGGCAATTTCGAACCCGTTGGACGTGCGCACCATGGTTTCCAATCGAGCCCTCGCTTCGTCCGTCATGCGCATGGGCGCAACCAGAATGCAGTGCGAACGAGCCGCGCCTCGGCCGATTCGCCCACGCAGTTGATGGAGCTGCGAAAGCCCGAAGCGCTCCGCGTGCTCGATGACCATCACCGTCGCGTTCGGCACGTCCACGCCGACTTCCACGACGGTGGTCGCAACGAGAATCTGCGTCTCGTTTTTCCGGAAGCGCTGCATGACATCTTCTTTTTCCTCACTGGACAGCCGCCCATGCAACAAACCAAGCTTGAGCTTCGGGAAAACCTCTTTCGAAAGACGTTCGAACTCTTTCATCGCCGCTTTCAGTTCGAGTTTCGATTCCTCGATCACCGGATAGACCACATAGCCTTGATGCCCCGCCGCAACCTCGCGGCGCAGAAACTCCCACACGCCCGGAAGATGCGGCTCCGTGGTTATGCGCGTGACGATCGGCGTGCGCCCCGGCGGCAGCTCGTCCAGAACAGAAACGTCCAGGTCGCCATACAGCGTAAGCGAAAGCGTTCGCGGAATCGGCGTCGCCGTCAGCACCAGCACATGCGGCGCGTGTCCATGCGCCGCCGCTTTATCCATCAGCCGCTTGCGTTGCAGCACGCCGAAGCGATGTTGTTCGTCAATCGCCACGAAGCCGAGCCTCGCGAACTCCACATTCTCTTCAATCAACGCATGCGTGCCGATCACTAGTTGCGCCTCTCCACTTCGGATGCGTTCGAGCGCCGCTGCCTTCTCCGCACTCTTTAGCCCGCTGATCAGCAACTCCACGCCATACCCCGCCTTGGCCAGCACGCGCCGCGCCGAAAGAAAATGCTGCACCGCCAAAATTTCCGTCGGCGCCATCAGCGCCGCCTGCGTGCCGTTCTCGATGGCAATCACCGCCGCCTGCAGCGCGATGATGGTCTTGCCGCTGCCGACGTCCCCCTGGAGCAGCCGGTTCATCGGCGCCCGCTTCTCCAAATCCGCTGCGATTTCCGCAAGAACGCGCTTCTGCGCTGCCGTCGGCTTGAACGGCAGAATGCGCTTCAGCGCTTCCCGCACAGCATCCTCGCGCACGCGAAACGCGATGGCATTTTCCTTGCGCGTAGCCCGGCGGTCCAACGCAAGACTGAGCTGGTACAAAAAAAACTCCTCAAAAATCAGCCGCTGCTGCGCCGGGGAACGAAAGGTATTCAGCGCATCAAGGTTTTCCCCTGCCCCCGGAAAGTGAGTTTGAATAAGCGCCTCACCCCGCGAGGGAAAACCAAGCCGCGCACGCAACTCCTCCGGCAAGAGATCCAGCATCCGCGTATCAATCAACTGCACCGCCGCATACATCGCGCGCCGAATCTGCCGCGAACCAAACGTGCCGATGGCTTCGTAAATCGGCACGATTCTCCCCACCTCCGTCGAATCCATCTCCTCGCTGCTGAGCACTTCAATCTGCGGATTCACCATTTCCAGCCGCGCCGGCCGCAGCTTGTCCACTTCTGCCTTGCCATGCAGAATCAGCAATTGCCCCGGCTTCAACCGCCCCTCGAGATATCCGCCGTGAAAAAACTTGCAAGGCAGCGAACCGCCCGCATCGTCCTGCACCAGTAAATGGTAGATGGCGTCGCGCCCGCGCATGCTGCGCACCGCTTGCCCGCTCATCACCCGCACGCGAAGCGTGTACGTGCCGTTCGGCTGAATGTCCTTCACCTTCGAAAAATGGATGCGGTCCTCATACCGAAACGGGAGGTAGCCCAGCAGGTCCTCCAGCGTGTAAATCCCGCGCTGCGCCAGCAATTCGGCGCGTTGCGGGCCCACGCCCTTAATCATGCGTACATCAGTGCTGAGACTCATCGTCATTGGCATCTTCTTTATATCATTCCAGCTACGAACCCATTGCAGAGCCGAAACTTGCATCCCGCCCATACGTATCATTAGAGTGTGGAATCCGCATCCTTTGTCCAGAAGGAGGCCCTGGTGGCCGGAGATCGTCTGACGGGTTCCGACAAGCGCGCGCTACTCCTTTGGGTCGTCCTTGGAATCTTCGGCGCGCTCTTCGCCTACAAATATTTCTTCCGCGCCTTCCCCGAAGCCTCCGTCAATTTTAAAGTCTCCCGCGAGGAAGCCCAGAAACGCGCGCAGATCTTCGTCGCCAGCCTCGGCGAAAACATCACCGGCTACAAATCCTCAATCGTTTTCAATTTAGACGACAACGCCAAAGTCTATCTCGAGCGCGAACTCGGTCTGCAGCAAGCCAACCGTCTCATGTCCTCCGAACTGAACATCTGGTTCTGGAACGTTCGCTTTTTCAAATCCCAGCAGGAAGAAGAGTTCCAGGTTCGCGTAAGCCCCGCGGGACAAATCGTCGGCTATACGCACGTCATACCCAAGACGCAGGCAGGCGCGTCGCTGGATCGCACCGCCGCACAAACCATCGCGCAAAATTTCCTCATCAACAAATTGGGAACGGGAATGAACGGCTGGGATTTGCTGGCCGAAGAAGCGAATTCAGAAAAAATGCCCGCCCGCGTGGATTGGACCTTCACCTGGGAGAAACACGATTTCCGCGCGAAGGATGCTCCGTATCGCCTGAAAGTCCAGGTGCAGGGCGACAACATCGGCGAGAGCCAGGAGTTCTTGAAAGTCCCCGAGGCCTGGGATCGCAGTTACGAAAGGCTGCGCTCTGGAAATAATACCCTCGAGACGGTTTTTATCGTCCCCTATCTTTTACTTCTGGTTACTGCCATTTGGCTGGGCATTCAGCTCACCAAGAGTGGAAAAACCACCTGGGGCCCCGCGATCAAGCTGGGGGTGCTCGCCACTCTGATGCTTTTTCTGCAGTCTTTGAACGACTGGCCGCTCTGGGGAGCGAGTTACGCCACCACAGAGTCCTACTCCAGCTTCATCCTGACCCAAATCGGGCGCGCCCTGCTTCTTGCCGCCTTGACGGCCATCACCATCACGCTGGTACTGCCGGCAGCCGAACCCCTCTACCGCGGCTCTCAGCAAGGCCAACTCCGCTTGGGCCAAGTCCTGACGCGGCGCGGCTTGCGCTCAAAGGAATTTTTCTCTGCCTCCGTTGTGGGTTTATCGCTCGCCGCCGCGCACATAGGATTCGTCGTGGCCTTTTACATGTTCGCCACCAGCCGGGGAGCATGGGCGCCGCAGGAATTGAATTATTCCGACAGCGTGAATACCGCCTTCCCTTGGATCTCCGGCGCCGCGATTGGCCTGCTCGCTTCCCTGAATGAAGAATTCACTTTCCGTTTGTTTGCCATCCCCTTCTTCCTGCGCATCACGCGTTCTCGCTGGATCGCGGTGATCGTACCGGCGTTTCTTTGGAGCTTTCTGCACAGCAATTACCCGCAGGAACCGGCCTACATCCGCGGCATCGAAATTGGGATTGTCGGAATCGTCGCGGGAATCGTGATGCTGCGCTGGGGCATCATCGCCACGCTCATCTGGCACTACACCGTGGACGCATCGCTCGTCGGCCTGCTGCTGATTCGTTCGAATAGTATGTACTTCAAAATATCCGGCATCGTCGTGGCCGCCGCGGCCGTCGCGCCCTTGCTCTTCGCCTGCGTGTCCTACCTGGCGCGTGGCGGCTTTGAAAGCGAGGAAGATCTCCTCAATCGCGCAGAGCCTGCTCCCGAAATCGATTTCAGGGGCGAACCGGCGCCTGCCGCTACCGAAGCTGCAACAAGCAGCTACACCGCGTTGGCGCCAGGCATGATCGTCTTTCTCGCCGTATGTTTAATTGCCGGAGGCGCGTTGGCTTGGCGCTTGAAGCCGCCGTCGATTGGCGATTATCTGAAACTCTCCGTGAATGCGCGCACTGCCCGCGCGCGTGCAGACCAGATCCTGCGCGAGCGTGGCCTGGATCCAAATTCCTTCTATCACGCCACTGCCTTTGTCGATATCGCCGATCCGCTTGTGAATGAATACCTACGGGAGCGCATCGGCATCGCAGGAGTTAACGCCGTCTACTCCGAACGCGTTCCGGTTGCGCTTTGGCAGGTGCGCTACTTTCGGGACAGTCAGACGGAGGAGTACTCGGTCAAGCTCAAGCCGGATGGCTCGTTGCTGGCTTTTCACCGCAGGCTTGCGGAGGACACACCTGGAGCGTCGTTGAGCAAAGAAGAGGCCATTGCCAAGGCCGAAAGGTTTCTACGCGAAGAAAAAAAGATCGATCTGAGCCAATGGAGTCTCGTTGAAGCGGACTCCGACAAACGACGCCGCCGCGTGGACCATGAACTTACCTGGCAGCAGAACACTCCCCTAGACCCAGGCTCTGCTTCATCCACTGATGCTGTGCATCATGCGTACGTGCGCATAAGAGTTGCGGTACTCGGCGACGAAGTCGTAGATTACCGGGGATCCTACTATCCCAAGCCGGACTCGCGGGAAGAACTGGAACAAGAGGAGGGAGGAACTTACTGGATTTTCATCAAGATTCCTGACGACTGGCGCCGCAAACAACAGGAATTCTCGCTCTCCCGAACCATCCTCACGTACGTATTTCCCACCCTCTTCTTCGTGGCCTTGGGAGTCATCGCGCTAATTGCCTTGCTCAAGAATTTGAAATCAGAGGCCGCGCGAGGAATTCCTTGGCGGCGGATCGGGCTGTTCTCCCTCTGGGGACTTGGCGGATATCTTGCCGTTTTCTTTTTGGGAGATCGCATCGCCAGCTTCTTAAACCTCTACAATACTGCCGTTCCCTTCAAGACGACGTTTGTCTTGCTCTCTATCGCTGGACTTCTCGGCGCTCTTTTTAATATGGGAGGAATTGCGCTGCTCTTCGGCATGGCATGGTACTTCGCCGTGCGCGCCTTCGGTGTGGAACGTCTTCCGGGCGGCTCCCGCATGCCCGTCGAATATTATCGCGATGCTCTATGGATCGGCCTTGGCGGAACCGCCGGATTACTTGGGCTGGAACGCCTCCTTGCAACCGCTTCGACCTACTGGCCCACCATCCATCGCTCGCTTCCGGCTACCTTCGGCCAGGACTTTGACGCCATTGTCCCGGCAGGCTCGATCTTCGGGGGCACGCTAGACCACGGATTGTTTATGACCGGCATCATCGTGGCTCTCGCGGCCTTCGTCGCAGCGCACGTGCGCCAAACATGGCTTCGCCTCCTGCTTTTACTGTCGGGAGCTCTGGCGCTCGTCGGCGGTGGATGGGGCAGCCCAGCCGATCTAGCCAAACAATTTCTCGCTCGTCTGATCCTGCTGGCCGTTCTTGCGTTCGGCGTGCAGTTCGTCATGCGCTTCAACCTCCTCGGCTGCTTTCTCATCGTGGCCGCGACGTCTTTGATCGGTGGCGCTGGCGAGCTGCTGGCGCAGCCGGATCCGTTTTACCGGGCTAATGGCTACGCCGTTCTGCTGGCCCTCGTACTGCTCTTTGCCTGGCCTCTTGTGGCTCCACGCACGCGCAGTTCGGTGCGTTCGGCCTGATTTTCTGGTCCCCCGGCCTGGCATGAGCCCACCGATAGCAACACGGGGCTCACCCGTGCTGGCATTTTGGAAACAAATTCCACAGCTTCAACGTCGTTATAATGGGAAGTGGTGCTACCCAAGGTCGTTGTAGTGCGTCCAAATTGGGTGGTCGAGTGGTGCGCTGCGTCAGGCCGTTAGCTAGCTTTCGAGCTAAACTCTTGTTTTACAAGCGGCAACGCCAGCGCACGCGAAAAGAAAGCGAAACATGCCGCTTCCCAGATGGGCTTTAGCTTTGGCCGATGATAACGGTCGCTCGGGCAGCATTAACGCCGCCCTGGCCTCGGTGACCTCTTTGCCCAACCTCGACGAGCGGGCGCTGGTAGCGGAAGCGCAAGCGGGCAACCGTGCCGCGTTTGAGGAACTGGTTCGCCGATTCGACCGCGACGTCCTACGGCTGGCCCTGAATCTGATGAAGCGCCCCGAAGACGCCCGGGACGTATATCAGGAAGCCTTCCTCAAGGTTTACCGCAATCTCCATCGCTTCCGTTTTGAATGCAGCTTTTACACCTGGCTGTACCGCATTGTCACCAACGTCTGCCTCGATCACTTGCGCCGCCGCCAGGCGCGCCCGGAGGATCAGGCGCCCGAGCTGAACGCCGGCGTGCGTGAAGAAGGCATCACCGACTTTTTTGAGCGCCAGCGCGAGCACCGCCCAACGTTGGATCCGGAGCGCACTTTCATCGGCAAGGAAATCAAAAATCGCATCGCCCTTGCCATGGAACGTCTCTCGCCCCGCGAACGGATTGTTTTCGAAATGAAGCACTATCAAGGCTTGAAACTGCGCGCCATCGGCGACGCGCTCGGCACCACTGAGGAAACCGTGAAGAATTCGCTGTTCCGCGCCACGCGCAAACTCCGCCAGGAATTGGGAGTGCTCCGATGAGCGCGCTTGAAAAGAAAGTGAAGTGCCGAGACGTTGCGCCGCTCCTGGTTTTCTATGTTTGCGATGAAGTGAGCGAAAAAGAACGCAAACAGATTGAGCTCCATCTCGCGAGCTGCAAAGAGTGCTCCGCGCAGCTTGGCGATGAGCATGAACTCCAGCAGGCCATGATTGCTTCTCCTCAGGCCGCCGATGAGCTCGACGGTTCCGGAATCCTGCTTGCCCAGTGCCGCAGCGAACTTGCCGAATCCCTTGACGATCTTTCCGCCCCTCCTATTCAGGAACATTGGCGTCCGCTTGGCTGGTTGCGCCGCTGGATGGCGCTGCGACCCGCATGGAGTGGCGCTGTTTTGGTTCTGTTCGGAATTATCGTTGGCGTGCAAGTAGTTCCTTTCCTGCAAAACGGCCGAGCCAACTCCGGTAGCCAGACCGTGAATGTCTCCGCCAAGCCGCAAATCACCGAAGAACAACTCTCCAATATGGCGGTTGCCGGCATTAACTTTCCGTCTTCCACCGGCTCCGGCCCGGGCACCGTGCAATTGCAACTTAGCGCCGAACAACCCATGGTTCTGACCGGCAACGTGGATGATAGCGACATGCGCCGCGTGCTCACCTATGTCGTGGAGAACAGCGACCGCTTCGACGCCGGCGTGCGCCTCGATTGCATGGACGCCCTGAAGGCCGGGATTGCGGATCAGGAAGTGCGCCGGGCATTGGTCGCCGCCTCTCGCAACGACCGCAATCCCGCCGTGCGCATCAAGGCTTTGGAATCGCTTCGGCCCGCCGCCGCGGATGAGGCCGTCCGCCAGGCGCTCCTGGATGCGCTCGAGCACGATGACAACCCGGGGGTGCGGGTGGAAGCGGTCAATTTGCTTGTAGGCTCGCTCGATCATGAAGTCGTTGACATGCCGGCTCCGACTCCCGCGCCCGATGTTATCGCCAATGTTCCCGTGGCGGGGCAGAAGCCTGCTGAGGACGAGTCCATGGAGCGCGTCATCCGCGTGCTGGGGCAGTTGCAGCGGCGCGACCCCAGCCCCTACGTGCGCTTGCGCAGCGCCGCCGCCTTGCGGCAGATTGGTCCGCGCGAAGTACAGTAGTTTTTGAATTAGAAAGAGATTCCTTTTGGCAATGAGCATCCGCTCCCCACGAACAACGTCTTCTTTCGCGCGCCACGTACTTCGTTTTCCCGTCTTAGCCTCTTTCTTTTCTTTCGCGCTTCTTCCTTCCATCACTTTTGCTGCCGGTGAAAAAGAGGCGGAGCTCATTGAGCCCGTACAACCGGGTGACCCAGGTTCGCAGCATGCCTCCGCTGTCCGCACCGGCACACTGGCAACCAGAGATGGCTTGACACTTCACCTAACTACCGATCTTGGCTCCGCAAAAATTTTTCAATTGGAACCGGGGGCGGCACCGGTTGTGCGTTACTCCGTTCGAATTGAAACCGATGCCCATGGCGCGGCAGCGCAGCAACTGCTTGAGAACTATTCGCTCAAGGCCAAGGCCACAAATTCCGGTGTTGAAATCGCTGGCGCGCTTCCGCCGCAAGCCGCTCATTCGACCGAAGCGCAATTCTGGGTGCAGTTCGAAGTGACCGTTCCGCGCGGTTTCAGCGTCGACGTGAACACCGATGTAGGCGATATCGAAGCCCTGGACATCGGCGGCACCGCGAGCCTCCACACGCAGGGTGGGAATATTCGCACCGGCCTCATCGGCAACCCGGATCTCCGCGAGACATCGTCCGGTCACCCTATGGCTAGACTCGAAACGCAGGGCGGTAACATCCAGGTTCGAGGTGTTGTCGGTGACCTCACCGCCTTCACCGCGGGCGGCCACATCAACGTGGGCAACGTCGCGGGGGATGCCGCACTACGCACCGGCGGCGGCGACATTCGAGCGGGGCAGATCGCTGGGCGCGCGCAGCTGGAAACGGTTGGAGGGAACATCACCGTGGCGCACGCCGGAAATTTCGTGGACGTCCACACGGGCGGCGGGCAGATTGATTTCGGCGAAGTGCGCAACTCCGTTCATGCCCAGACGGGCGGCGGTGGTATTCGCGTCATGTACGTTTCCGGCCCGCTGCAATTGGAGTCGAACGGCGGCAGTATCTGTCTGACTCGCGTCGCCGGCGCCGTGCAAGCGGCCACTTCCGGCGGCACCATCACCGCGTGGATTAATCCCGACCCGGCATCCACAGGCGGCGGCGTGCGCCTGGGCGGCGCCTCACAGCTCGCTTCCGGCAACGGCGACATCATCGTTTTCCTCCCGCGAAATCTGTCCGCAAACATTGATGCCACGGTCGCAACCGGCGGCGAGCGCCGCATCGAAGCCGATCCCGCTCTGCATCTCGTGATGGTGGCTCCCAGCGCTGGGTCTGGCCCCGCCCACGCCACTGCCATGTTGAATGGCGGCGGCGAACCGCTCAAGCTGCGCACCACCGCCGGGAAAATCCGCCTCCAGTTTCTCGATTCAGACACCGCCTACCGCGATTCGCTCATCCGCGAGCAGCAAGAGCGCATCAAGCAGCGCCTCGAGGAATATCAGTACAAGATGGTCAAGATCGGCCCGGATCCGGTTCTCGCTCCCGAGGCGAATTTCAACAACAGCGACTGGCTCGAGACCTGGCTGTACAAACTGGAAATCGCGTTTTCCGGTGGCCTCCGCGAGGAGCCGGACGATTTCCAGAAGCGCCTCATCTCCCATCCCCGCCCGTCGTATCCCAATCTCGCGCAGCGTGCCGGCCTGCAAGGCGTCGTGAAACTTCAAGTGCGCGTCAAACAGGATGGCAGCGTCGAAGCCGAAAAAGTTCTCGAAGGCGAGCCCGCGCTCGCCGATGCCGCGATCTCCGCCGTCAACCAGTGGCGTGCCAAGCCCGCGTGGATGAACGGCAAGCCCGTCGAGGTAATCTCGACCGTGACGTTTAATTTTCAGCTGCACTGAGCCGCAGTCTCCTCAGCGCGCGAATTTCGGTTGGGTCCTCGGTCTCGGTTGGTAGGACCTGGCATCTACTCGAAGGGGGTGGAAGGTTATGCTTCGTCATGCTTCCCGCGCGGCTGCTCTGCTCGTCATGTTCCTCGGTGCGGTCTGGGCTGTTCCCAGTTACGCCATCAGCAAGGAATTCAATCAATCCTATCCGCTGCAACCCGGCGGCTCGTTCGAATTGCAGAACGTCAACGGCACCGTGGACGTGCAAGGCTGGGACCGCACCGATGTGGAAGTCCACGCCGTAAAAACCGCCAAACAAAAAGAGTCCGACCTCGACCGCGTCTCCATTGAAGTGGACGCCAAGCCCAGCGCCGTCTCCATTACCACGCGCTATCCGCAAAACGAAGGCGTCGAAGTGGCCGTCGTCTACACCATTCACGTTCCGCACAGCGCCCGCGTCGAGCATCTCGGCACTGTGAACGGCACCTTGCGCGTCACCGGCGTGGACGCCGTGGAAGACCTCCACACCGTCAACGGCGACATCGAAGTCTACGAAGCCGGCGGCAGCATTCACGCGCACACCACCAACGGCAACGTGCGCCTCGAGCTGGCGCGTCTCCACGAAAAAACCGGCGCGACCGCCGAAACCACGAATGGCTCCCTGGTCCTCGCCGTGCCTTCTGATACCCAAGCCGATCTAGAGGCCCGTTGCTTGAACGGCAACTTCTTCTCCGAACTTCCTATCGCCATGGAAAGCACGCAGCACCCGCGCGAGATGCACGGAAAACTCGGCCGCGGCGGCGCTCCCATTCAATTGCGAACCGTGAACGGCGGCATTCGCGTGGTCGTTCTGCGCTCCACCGTCTGACGCTTTTCCATCTGCCGCGTCTAACCACTCAGGAGGATGGGACGAAATGAAGAAACAATCGATGCTTCTCGCCGCGGTGACGGCTGCGTTCAGCCTAGCGCTGCTCGCCGCGCCAGCCCGCTCTGCAAATCCGCAAAGCCCTGACGACTCTTCAATCGCACGCTTGTCTCAAAAAATCGCAGCCTTGCAAGCGCAACTTCAGGCCAAGTTGAGCCAGCAGCAGGTTGAATCTGCCCTTCAAGAAGTCGCTCCCGTGCTGGAGAACTGCAACTTCGATCTCGATCAGGAGAATCAAGCCGTCCAACAGCTCGAGCAACTCCCCAACGTGGAAACCGGCAACATGAGCTTCGTGATGGACGACGAGGGTTCCAGTTGGCTCGGCGTCGAGACCCACGAAATCACCACCGACAATGCCAAAGAGCTGAAACTCCCCGCCGAACGCGGCGTGCTCCTCGGCAAAATCGCTCCGGACAGTCCCGCGGCCAAGGCCGGCCTAAAAGAAAAAGACGTGGTCACTGAAGTGAACGGCCAGCGCGTGGAAGGCACCGCGCAATTTCGACGCATCATTCGCGAGATTCCCGCCGGACGCACCGTGCAGCTCACCGTCTGGCGCGATGGCCGCTCTCAAACGATCAGCGCAATTCTAGGCAAGGCCGAAGAAGGCCGCCACGGTTTTAAAATCATGGCTCCCACGCCCGGCGCCTTTGCTTTCCGCATGCCAGACACTCCGATGATTCCCGACATTCCTCCGATGGAGTGGAATGGAGCGATGATCCTCGGCGGACAACCGCGCCTCGGCATTGACGCCGAAGATCTCAGCGGCCAGCTCGGCACTTTTTTCGGCGCTCCAGATGGCGAAGGCATCCTGGTCCGCGAAGTAAATGAAGGCTCCCCCGCAGAGAAGGCCGGCCTGAAAGCCGGTGACGTCATCACCTCCTTCAATGGCGAGCGCATCCGTTCCGTCGGCGACCTGCGCGAAAAGCTATCCGCGAAGCGCGACGAAAAAGACAAAACCGTTAAGCTGGGAGTTCTGCGCAACAAGAGCGAGGTCTCACTCACCGTCGAATTGCCGGCTCCGGCCACTCGCAGCAAGAAAATCGTTGCCCATCGCACCAACATTTAACTTTGGGCCCGTTCAAAACAATGGCCCTCGTCCAGGTCGGGGGCCATTTTCATTTGCAAAATCTTTCCGCCACGCTCCTCTGTATATTTAGCGGGCAGGCACTCCTTTACACCTCGTCCGTCGGCAGTTACGATAACGCCCCATCAAACGCCGCATAGTGGTGGTGCTGTTGTTCCGGCTCGTTGAGCGCCGCTCCGTCCCGCTCGACCCACGCGTGCGCCTCAAATTTTCCACCCTCTTTTCGAATGCCCACGCGCAGGTGAGACTCGATTCCCTGCCGCTCCAGCAGCCACCATAGCGTCAGAGACAGTGCCAGACACGTTGGACGAAATAATCCGTGCCTCTCTGCGGCGTACACCATGTGCGCGGTCAGCCGCGCGCGTTCGTCGGCATTGGAAGATTTGTTTTTTGTGTTTGAATTCGAAACGAAGCGCTGTAGCGCCGCTTGCGTCGCGCGAAATCCTCGCCATTGCAAGCTCACCGCAACAACTGGCAACAGAACCATCGCCCGCAGAAAGAGGCTCTGCGCCGGGCGCTCCAACGCGCTAAATCGCCGGAACCGTTCCCACATCTGCAGGCAGCACTTCGAGCAAGCCGCTATCCACCAGCCGGCTCAGCAGTTCCACAAAATTCTCGCGCAGCAATTCCGGTTCAACATCGAACTCCGCCAGCAACTCCTGGTACGCGGCGTCGATGCTCGGTGAAGTCGTCACCAGCTGCCACATCCGCGTCCCGGTCTCGTCCAATCCGAAATATTGCTCCGTTTCTAGGTTGAGCAGCACGGATTCCTGCTCCAAGATGCGCACCAGCACATGCGCGGGTGTGGCGGCGCGGTCCACAAACGAAACCATCGTCAAAGCTCCTCAGGGGAGTCGTAGCGCCCATTGGCGCTTCAGCTGGGAGGATGCCCCTGGCGAACTATTCTACCGGGGATTACCTTCCTTCGCTACACATCGAAGTCTAATCCAATTCTCTTTTCGTCCCGTCGGCCGAATGTCCACACGCAGTGTCTCCGCTGTACTGAAAAAAGGCCGGCCCCGGAACTGCGAGCCGGCCAGAGAAAGAGTTTCTCGTTTTATTCGCTAAGACTTCTTTTTCTTCAGATTAACTTTCGTGTCGATGCCGGGCGCGATCTGCTGTAGTCCATCGAGGCCCTGCTTCGCTTGTTGGCCCCAAATTCCGTTGGGGTCGAGTTCGATCGCCTTTTGATAGGCCTCAACCGTCCCCGGCTGAATGACGAACTCCAATTTATCGCCGACTTTTTTCGTCTCTATGGTGCCCACCAAAGCCGTAGCCAAGAGGTACCATGCCTTCGCGTTCTTGGGATCGAGCTCCGTCGCCTTTTTCAGGGGATCCACAGCTTCCTTCAATCGGCTAGCATTAGACAAGCTGATCCCGAAGTTGAGCCACGCCCCAGCAGCATTCGCAGGATCCAGTTCTGCACTCTTAACATATGCCTTTTGGGCATCGTCGATTTTCCCCAGTCGGGCGAGGACGTTGCCAAGGTTGTTGTAGTAGCCAGGCACGTCTGGCTTGAGCGTGATGGCCTGCTGGTAAGCATTCTCCGCCTCCTCATTACGCCCTGCAGTGTCATACGCGTCCCCGAGCTTGACCCAGACCAAGGCTGTGTTGGGATCCTTCTCAACTAGGTTTTTCTGTGCTTCCAGATACTCGGCGACCGTCTGATTCGAAAGGTCCGCAAGTTTCTGCCTTAGTACATCGCGCTGGTCTGCGGGTGCCTTTTGCAGGTCTGTTCGGGCCTGCTTCTCCTGCGCAAGAAGGAGGTCACCCGCCGTTACGTGCGCCTTCAGTGCCTCTAAGCTTTTTTTCATTTCCTCGTTTTTCTTCAGCACTGCCTGAGTCTCAGTGCCCTGCTTAGCCAGGATCTCCTTGAAATTGGCATCCGCTTTGGCATCCGCGCTAGAGGTGACCTGCACCTTCGCCATCTCATACGTTCCTTGCTTCTCGTTCGGTGGAGGGAACGCCGTAATCGTGACGGTATAAATGCCGGGACGCAGGTTACGCACCGCGTATTTTCCTTCGCTGTCTGTCTTGGCCTCTGATTTTGCACCCTGGTCGCTCACCGCTTGCACCGTCAGTCCTGCCCACGGCTTGGCGTTCGTGTCTAAAATCTGTCCGGTGATCGAACTACTCTGGGCAGCGGCCCTCGGTGCAACTACGCTTGCCAGCGCCGCCACAATCAATACGGCGAGCGCCCACGACTGATGAAAACGCTTCATACCTGATTCTCCTTCTTCACGGGGGAGCCCCGCCCGGAGTCCCTGGGCAGTGGGCCCCATTATCCCTCATCCTGTCCAAATTCCAAGCGCGGAGCTAGGCAGAAACGGCTCGTCGATAAGGGATGGGGTCCGGCACGCCTGCCTCTTGAAAAGCGCGCAGACGCAGCAAGCAACTATCACAGGCCCCGCAGGCGGCATCTTCATTCTGGTAACACGACCAGGTTAGATGCAGTGGAGCTCCAAGCTCGACGCCCCTCCGGATAATCTCGCTCTTCTTCAGCGTAATCACCGGCGTAACAATTCCGATCTGCGTTTCCGGCCGCGTGCCCACGCGAATCAACTCCTGAAATACCCGGTAATATTTCGGACGGCAATCCGGATAGCCCGAACTGTCTTCCGCCACTGCGCCGATGTAAATCGCGCCCGCTCCGATCGCTTCCGCCCAGCTCACCGCCACCGATAGAAAATGCGCATTGCGAAACGGAACGTAGGTCACGGGAATCGCGCTCCCATGCGGCCCCGAGCCGCCCAATTCGTTTTCCGGGACCGCAATATTTTTGTCTGTGAGAGCGGACCCGCCAATCGCGCGGAAATGGTCGAGCTGCACCACAAGCCGCTCGCGCACTCCATAGAAATCTGCAATGCCATTGAACGAGCGACGCTCCCGCTCCTGCGTGCGCTGCCCATACCCAGCATGCAGCAGCGCCACATTCGATGCCCCATGTCGCTCCCGCGCCAACGCCGTGCACACGCACGAATCCATCCCCCCACTCAGCAGCACCACCGCTTTGCGTGAATCCGTCATCGAACCTTTCCTCACCCCGGCGCCTTGATTTGCGTCTTCTTCTCCGCGAATTCTCTGCGTCTCAGCGTCTCTGCGTTATCTTTTTCTTTCTTTTGCCAGCTTCGCCCAACGCTCCAGACTCACTCCTAATCCATCACTTCCTTAACCTCAGACTCCCTTTGTCGCCGGATCCCAAACAAATTTATGCAACTGCAGCCCCAGCCGCACCTGCAAACCATCCGCGAGCATCCACTCAACCACCGCCCGCGGCTCCAATCCCTGCCATTTCCCTCCCGGATCCTCAAACACCGGTGAAAACAAAACCTGTCTCACTCGCCGCGCCAGGCCATGCTGCAGCGTAAACTCCCGCGCAAACTCATAATCGCGCCGCGTCGAGAGCACGAATTTCACTTCATCCTGTTCGCCGAGCGCTTCCAGATTCCGCATTTCGAACGTATCCGCTTCCCCGGAGTCAGGGCACTTCACATCCACGATCTTGATCACCTCGCGCGGAAGTTCCCCGATGTAGCGCTCCCCGCTCGTCTCCACCATCACGGTGTATCCCGCAGCAACCATCTTCTCTGCCAGCGGATAAACCTCTTCCTGCAGCAGCGGCTCGCCGCCCGTCAATTCCACCAGCGGCACGGCCGATTGCGACCCGTGCAATTTCTCGCTGCGTCCTGCCAGCTCATCCACGCGGCCCAGAACTTCCTCCACGCTCATTTTCTTCCCGCCGTGAAACGCGTACGCGGTGTCGCACCACGTGCACCGCAAATTGCAGCCCGTCAGCCGCACAAAAATGCACGGCAAGCCCGCGCGAGTGCCTTCGCCTTGAATCGATTTGAAAATTTCCGTGATGTACATGACGTGTTACTGCCCGCTATTGCCGGTTGGCATCCGCCTTGCGCGCGTTGCGCCGCGAGAGCCAGTAGATCGCGCCGAAGAAAAGCACCATCGTGATGATCAGGCGCGGATAACCCGGCGCATATCCCATGTAGCGCAGCACGACGATGTAGCCCGCCGCCACCAGCAGCGCCGGAACCATAATAATGAAGAACGACTTATTCATCCGCTCACCTGTCTTGCGACTGGCTAAGCCCCTGGCCGGTACTGCGCCCGGCTCGTGTCCGTCTCCCACAAAAGTACATCCGTTACCCGCGCACCGGCCGGCAGATCTTTCAACTTCCGCGTGACTTCATCGTAAAAATACTTCGCCACGTTCTCCGCCGAAGGATTCACGGTCTTAAACGGCTCCAGGTCATTCATGAACTGGTGGTCGAGCCGGCCCATGATCTCTCGGATCACCTGCTTGAGCTGCGTGAAATCCACCAGCAGCCCGACGGAATCCAGCTGCGGCCCCTCCAGCGTCACACGCACCCGATAATTGTGTCCATGCACATTCTCGCATTTACCCTTGTACCCGCGCAGGGCATGCCCCGCCGAAAACGTCTCTTCCACACTCACTTGAAACATATCTCTCCAAATACCACACCGCCGCAGTAGAACAGGCACTCTTGCCTGTTCCCAGTGGGACAGGCATTCCTGCCTGTCCTCTTCAAATCGCAGCGCAATCTAACCCTTCGCCGATCACCCTTGCAAAGTCGACGAATCCCCGGAATCCCTTTCTTCCGCACCCATCACGCAAGCCGCGCCGACTTGCTCCGCACCCGCTCCAGCCCCGCATTCCCCGCAAAAAACCTCGTAACCTCAGCCAATTCGTGCGTCATCCCATACTGCGGCAGCGACTCCAGGAAAATTTTACCATACGGCATCCGCTGCAGCCGCGTATCGAGCAGTGCCAGCACGCCTCGGTCCGTCTTCGTTCGAATCAACCGCCCGAATCCCTGCTTCAGCGCCAGCACCGCCTGCGGCACCTGAAATTCCGCAAACGGATTGCGTCCATCTTCCTGCAACGCGCGCACGCGAGCCGCCACGATCGGATCGCTGGGCACCGCAAACGGTAGCCGGTCCACAATCACGCAGGAAAGCTGTTCCCCCGGCACATCCACGCCTTGCCAAAAGCTTGCCGTCGCGAACAGCACAGCCGCCTCGGTGTTCTTGAAGCGTTCCAGCAGGACCGACCGCGGCGCCGTCCCCTGCAGCAGCAAGGGAAATGGCACACGCGAACGCAAGCGCTCGAACAGATCGTTCATCTGCGAATAGCTGGTGAACAGGCAGAACGCCCGTCCCTGACTCAGTTCCAGCAACTTTGCGATTTCGTCCGCGGCCTTTGCCGGAAAACCGGCGTCGCGCACGTCCGGCATACTGCGCGGCAGGTACAACAACGCCTGGCTTGGAAAATCAAACTCTGGCGGCAGCGCACGGTCCTTCGCATGATCGATCCCCAACCGCTGGCGAATGTAATCGAATCGCCCGCCAACAGTGAGCGTCGCGGACGTCAGAATGACCGTGTCAAACTGTTCGAATAGCCGCTCCCGCAAAATCTGGCTAACATCAATCGGTGTAGCCGTCAGGAACACGCCCTTATTCCTGCGCTCGTACCAGTAGACGAAATTCTTCTCGTTCGATTCGAATAAAAACGCCAGCTCTTGGCGCAATTCAAAGCTGCGCCGCGCAATGCGTGTCAGTTCTTCCGGCTTGCTCGCCAGCGCCGCGAACTCCGTCTCCACGCCCTTCAGCGAGGCCGTCAGCGCGTCATACGCTTCGCGGTTCTGCTCCAGAAACGCCTCGCGCTCGTTCCGCGAGAAGGAAAATCTCCCATCGCGCGACGGGAACAATTCGAAAAATCCTCGGCTGCGCTCGCGAATCCGCTGCGTCTTGCGCAGCAGCGATGGCGACCCAAGATTCAGCAAGCGCAATGTCTGATCCGCGTCCCGCGCCAGCTCTTCAAACCGGAAATTCGAAATCTGCCGCCCGAAATAGTCGCTGGCCACGTCTTCCATCTCATGTGCTTCGTCAAACACCACCGCCGAGTATTCCGGCAGGATGCTCCCGAAATCGTCCTGCTTCAGCGCCAGGTCCGCGAAAAACAAATGATGATTCACGATGATCAGGTCGGCCTCTTTGGCCCGCTGCTGCATCCCGGTTATAAAGCAGGGACCAAACGACGGGCAATTCTTGCCCGTGCACGTGTCCCTTCGCGCGTCCAGTTTTCCCCAGAGCTGCGAATCGTCCGGTAAAAATGTCAGTTCCGCGCGGTCGCCGCTCTCCGTCAATTTCGACCAATCTCTGATCTGCCGGAACTGATCCATCTCCTCCATCCCGTTCAACAAAGCGTGGTCCTGCATCTGATTCAGTTTTGAGATGCACAAAAAGTTCGCGCGCCCTTTCATCACCGCCACTTTGAGGTTCGGCGCGAAGTGCTTTTGCAGAAACGGAATATCCTTCTGGTAGAGCTGCTCCTGCAGCGACTTCGTCGCCGTCGAAATCACCACCCGCCGCCCGCTGCAAATCGCCGGCAGCAGGTACGCCAGCGTTTTCCCCGTCCCCGTCCCCGCCTCCACGATCGCGTGATGATGCGTTTCGAACGCATCGTGCACCAGTTCCGCCATCTCCAGCTGCGCCGGCCGGTGCTCGTACTCCGACGTCACCGTCGACCGGTCAAATCCCCCCGCCATGCATTTTTCGAGAAATCCCCCTGGCCCGAACACCTCCTGCATGGACGGCTTCGCAGCCGCGCCCCCAGCAGCCTCCGCGCCACCTTCCGCCGCTTCACCAATCACTGTGGGGTCATCCTCGACCGGCACCCGTCCCGCCTCACGCGCCTTCACCGCGCGCCCGTTCTTCGCCAAGGAAACGTCCAGCGCCGAATTCGTTGTGCGTTTCGCCAGAAATACCGCCTTATTCCCGCTCACAGCGTAGCGACGAGTAACGATAGCATACCCTCTCGTTCCTCTCCGTCACCACCCGCCCCCAACCCGCCTCCGCAGCCCTCTTGTTCCACGACATTTAGCACTTGAACACGCCAGGCCTTCTTGCGGTTCCTTCCACCCCCCGGCCTGCGTTACATTCGATAGCGGGGATTCTGGGCGTTTTCGTTCCAGGATGCGAACGCGGATAACTCTGTCGTGGGGTGCCACATGAAACGCATCAAAACTCTTTTATTTCTTCCCATTCTCTTGCTCGTAGCCATCTCCGTCAGCTCCTGCAGCGGCCCAAAACCCGGCACCGTTTGCACTACCTGTACCTCCGGTACCGGCACCGTCAGTCTAACCATGGTAGCCGACACTCTTCCGGCCAACCCCTCTCTTTTGACATTTAGAGTCACCATCACGGGGATTGCTCTTGTCAACTCCGCAGGCACGCAGCAGGCTCTAACGCTCAATAGTTTGCCCGTCGTTGACCTCATGCGCTTGCAATCCGATTCTCTTTTCCTGGGAACTTTTGCGAATATTCCCGCTGGCCAGTACACGGGCGTGATCGTCTCGTTCTCAAACCCGGTCATCACGTTTTTGAACGACACCGCGGGCACGCTGCAAGGCTGTGTATCCGGCGCAGTTTGCCCACAAGTCGCTCTCGTCGCCTCTGGAACTCCGCAGGCGAGCCTCACGTTCACCGTTTCTTCGACGACCGCCGCCGGCATTGGCATTGATCTCAATTTAAGCAATCTCTTAACTATTTCCGGCGCCAGCCTCACCGTGAATTTCGCGACCACCAATCTTCTCAGCGCCTTCACTCTTCCCCGCACCGGAACCACTTTGTCCGCAACACAATTCGATCTCATCGAGGATTTTACCGGTGTCGTCAGCATTAGCAACCAGGCCATCACAATTACTTCCGCCAGTGCCACGGGTCGCGGCTCCCTTACTGCGAGTGCCACGGCCAACACCATTTTGAATGCGGACCCCTCTGGAACCCTCTGCAATAACCCCGTGGGGAATGTGGCCAACTGCGTGGCTAGCAATCAGGCCGCAAGCATGGACGCCGTCCTAAACTCCGATGGCACTCTCTCTATTCAGGAAATCGAGCCGCTCCTCGCCACCTTGCAGGACACCGTCGAAGGCATCGTCGTGGCCAATCCGAATAACGGCACGCAATTCACGATAATCGTGACCGACCTCATCCCCGCCGCCCAGAATTCGCTGATCGGCAATCTACACATCGGCGACGGCCTGATCGTGAATCTTGCCGCCAACCCATCGTTCTTCGTTGACACCAAGGGCTTAACGAACCTCCAGGGCAGCTTGAGCAATTTTGCCGGTCAGTCGGATACGAGCGCCATACATCTCGGACAGAGCGTCGCGGTGCACGTTACAACCTTCACTGCGGCCACTGGGATTACCCTTGCTACCGCTGCGTCCTCAAACACCGACACCGTCACGCTTCGCTGGTCACGCTTTACGTCCACGCCGCAGGCCCCTTCTACTCCAACTTTCGACATCGCTGGCCTGCCCTCTTATTTCAACTTTGCCCAAGGCAGTCTTTTCACAGTGCAAACAACTACCGGAACGCCCGGTACTGCGGGTGTGACGAACTTTGACGGAATCCCCAACACTGGCAGTCTCAACGGCGATCCCGTTGGTATCCGCGCCCTGCTGCTTGAGAACACTACTAATTCGGCGAATCCGGCCTTTTTCGCCGCCAAAGTCCGTCAACACTGATCTTCGTTCGCTCCGAACGGTTTCGCTTTTCCCCGCCTCCGCAAAAGGCAACGGGCTCCCCGACACTGTCGGCGAGCCCGTTCTTTTTCCAACTCTGAAATCCTTCCTCTTAAGAGTCTACGGAAAGTTCCAAAGGCGGTTCCAACCACGACTTCTCACCTCGCCCAGCTCCATTCCTACTGTCCACTGAAAACTCTTCCTCACGCCGGCACCGCCCCTCCCACCGTCGCACTCGGCGGCGTATACGGCCCCGACGGCATCCCCGGCGCAATCACCGGCTGCAGCCGCCGGTAAACCACCAACGAAATCGCCCCAATTCCCCAGAACGCCGCGCCATACTTAAACACCCAGCCCACGTGCGGAATCATCGTGCACAGCCGCAACAGCACAAAACCCACCGCCATCCGCCCAATCAGCGGCCAAATCTCTTGCGTCCGCCCCATCAACCATTGCCCAATCAACGCAGCCACCACAATCTGCCCAAAATACAGCGACGCATACCACAGGAAAAACGTCGAAATCCCAATGAACAATCCCACCACCGTCACGCACGCAATCAATGCCGCGATGGGAAGTCCGCATCCCACCAGTATCCCCAGCCCCGCCGACGCGCCATATCGCTCCGTGGATTTCACCGCCTCTTCCGCGAAGTTCGGCATCAGCGCGAACAGCACCAGCCCAAACAATATGTACGCCGCCGCCCAAATCACCTGCCAGATGTAGTAGCTGCCGTCGCGATACTCTTTTCTTCTCTCTATCTGCTTGAATTCCACCGGGGACGCTAGCTTCGCAGATGACGAAACCTCCGCCGGCTTGTCTCCCTCAAAATGAATCGGCCCGCCCACCTGCCCGTTCGCCCCGATTGTCATCGCGTGCCCTTTTTCCCGGATGCCGCCTTCCACCACGCCGCTGACGTTTACTTCCGTTCCAAAGAACAAAATGTCCCGCCCCAGGTGCCCGTCAATCGCCATCGTGTCGCCGAACATCGTCACGCTGCCTCCGACTTTTCCCGTCGACTCCACCGTCACCGCATCGCCGAACCACATCACGTTTCTCGTGACGGTTCCGGAAATCACTCCATTGTTCCCTGCGCCTCGCACATTCCCGTCCACTGTCCCGCGAACCTGCAATAACCTCCCGGCGCAGATCACGTCTCCCGTCACGTGCCCGTCAATCTCAATGTCCTTCCCGGCCGCAAAAACATCGCCTTCCACCGTTCCTTCGATCCGCACGCGCTCGCCGGACATATAGATATCGCCTTTGATGCTTTCGTCCTTGTTAACAGTAGGGCTTTGTCCGCCGCGATATTCCGTCGCCGAAGCCGCCGGCGCCACCGTCAGCACCGTGCAGAACCCCGCGAACACCAGCGCCAGCGCCGACCCGCGCCGGATGCGCCGCCGGAAGAACAACGCTCCCAGCCCCGCCAAGGTCAGCATCGCCAGCACCTCTAAGAGTGTGATCACGGATTGCCACCCTTTCCACATTGCGCCTTGAAAAATCAGCAGTCCCAGCAGGTTCGACCCGCCAAATCCCGCCTGTTCCAGTTGCTGTTGCCACGGCTGGATGTAACTCGTATACAGCGCGTAAGCTCCCGTGGCCGCCAGGCCAAATACCAGTCCCCAAATCCATTGCATGGACTTGCGCGCCCTCTCCTGGAACTGCGCCAGCCTTGATGGCAGTGGCTCGTCTTCTTCCAGCATCGCTCGTGTCAGCAGCCGCGATTCGCGCTCCAGCGCCCGCAGCAGCGTTCGGCACGTGTCGCATTCCTGCGTGTGCGCGGACACTTCCATCCCCCGCGCGCGATCCAGTTGCCGCTCGACGTACAGCAGGAGCGTCATTTCATCCAGATGCTTTCCATTGTCCTTCGGCACTTCGCTCATGAAGCTCCTCCCGCCGCCAGCGCCGCGTTTCCTTCCAGCGCCTGCCGCAGCTCGTGCCGGGCTCGCAGCAGCACCACGCCCACAAAGGCGCGCCGCACTCCCAGCGCATCAGCAATTTCGTCGTAACTCATGTCCGAGTAATAGCGCATCACCAGCGCCATGCGCGCCCGCGCTCCCAGTTTATCCAGCGCTCGTCGCACTTCTTCGCTGCTTCTCTCTTCTATCAGCTTTTCCAGTTGGCTCGGGTCCGGATGTTCCAACGGCAGATTCTCCAGATCCCCCGTTTCCTTGTCCTGGCGAATCTTGCGCCGCCGCAGCATATCCCAGCAGTGGTTCGCTGCCACCTTATAGAGCCATGCCGAGAACGACCGCGTCGAGTCGTACTGGTTCAGTTTGCCCTTTAATTTCATGAAAACTTCCATGGTGGCGTCTTCCGCATCCTCACGGGTTGGAAGCGCACGGCGGCAAAACCGGAAGATCGCCGGAGCGTAGTCGTGATAGAGCTGCCCCCAAGCCTCGGCGTCACCCGCCCTGGCACGGGTGATCACCTCCGTTGGTTCCGTTATTCCCGGCGCACTCATCCGGCCTGGTCTCAGCGTTTCCATAGACTAGTACGCACCCCGGACCCAAAAACTTACCTGAACTTAACAAATCGCAATAACCCACTCCCCGGCTATCCCTCCCAGGCTCAGCACTCTAGCAGAAACCGGCCAGGAGACTAAGCCTCGCAGCTATATCCCCAGCAATATCCGCCACAGGTCGGGACGCACCATTTTGCGGCCTCCACCTCGCTCCGCGACTATCAATTTTTCTGTTACATGGAATGAAATTCATTATCCTTGACACTTTGCGCAAGAAAGGGTTAAAAGTCACTCTACCAAGCCATTTTTGGCCTGAGTGCTGTATCGTTTTTGAACCGAAAAGGGAGCGAGCGGGTCCGGGGAGCTTGTTCTCGTTTTCAGCACTTGGTTCAGCGTCTTGAATCAATGCCGAACGGTTCGCAATGCGACATTTCAGCCATTTTTTCGTTTTCCAAGCATGTGGTCGAGAGGCCGCAGGCGGGTGCTATTTTTTGATCTCGATAAGGGGGGTGTTGATATCATGAGGCGCCTGGTTCTTGCAATCCTTGTAGTTCTTTCACTAGGAGTGGCTGCGAACGCACAGACGTTTCGCGGTTCCATCAACGGAACAGTAACCGATCCTTCCGGCGCGGTGATTCCAAACGCCGCCGTAAAAGCCACGGAAAACGCCACTGGAATTGATCACAATACCGTCACCACCAGTGACGGGGCCTTTGCTTTCCAGGATATTCCGCTCGGCTTCTATAAAGTCACCGTCACGGCGTCGGGCTTCCCCGCGTACACCGTGGATAAGGTCGAAGTCGAAGCCGGCTCCATCTACACCCTGCCGATCAAGCTCTCTATGCAACAGCAGTCCACCACCGTGGAAGTCTCCGCTGCGGCCCTCTCTCTCGACACCACTACCCAGACGCAGAACATGACCATTACCTCCGATGTCATTCAGGATATGCCACTGAACGGACGCGACTTTACCCAGATGATCGCCGTCGCACCCGGCTATGGCGGTTACTCCGTGGGTGGCTTCGGCTCTCTCAACGGCACCCGCCCCAATCAGATGAATTGGCAAATCGACGGCGTGGACAACAACGACTTCTGGCACAACATCCCGGCCGTCAACCAGGGTGGCGTTTCGGGAATAGCCGGTATCGTCTTGCCGATCGATGCCATCGATGAATTTTCCGCACAGACGCAGTCGGGCGCCGAAGCCGGGCGCAATGCCGGCGGCACGGTAAACCTCGTCGTTAAGTCCGGTGGCAACCAGATTCACGGTTCCGTCTACTACTACAACCGCAACGAATTTTATGCTGCGCACTCGCCCTTTTTTGTTGCCAGTTCTGCTGTTCCCAAAGCACCTCCGCTGCGCAACGAGAACTATGGCCTCTCCCTAGGCGGGCCATTCATCAAGAACAAGGCGTTTTACTTCATCAGTTATGAAAAGCAGCAGTACATCATTGGCTTGTCGGGCCTCGCCACTGATCCTTCTGACGCGTGGGTTACTACAGCGCTAGACCTGCTCAACAACCCTCTATGTGCGCCGGTGACAGCCGCTTGCCCAAATAGAAAGTACGGCTCCTACGCCCCGGTTACGGAAAGTACACTCTCCGCGGCCCTGATTGGCCCGAACGGCTTCTGGCCAAGGAACTTGATCGGCAGCCTCCCCGCCACTCTCGATAATTTCTTTAGCCCCATCGCTTCCACGGGCTACAGTTACAACGGCGTCGCTAAGGTGGATTACAACATCACCGACAAGCACCGCCTCTCTTTCCGTTGGTTCGGCGGACAAGGCAGCCAGACCGCCCCGACTGGCGGCAGCCCGGCATTAGGAACGGCCAGCTCGAACTTGCATGACTATTTCGAAGTCGCGCCCATCCACGTTTATAACTATTCGTTGGTCCTCAACTCCACCTTTACCTCGAAACTGACCAACCAAGTGCTCGTCGGAGCAAACTACTTCAACCAGCTTTTTCATGACTTCGATAACGGCTTTAATACCAAAGCCATGGGTTTGTTCCTAAGTCCCGATGCCACGGATCACGGGCAGCCCATTCTTGGAGCTCCAAACATCGTCATTTCCCCTGCCGCTGGAACGGCAGCCGGTGCCGGCTTCGAACAAATCGGAATCACCCCGCCGGAAGGTCGCAATGACATCACCTGGCACTTGACGGATATCGTTTCTTACAGCACCGGCAATCACCAATTACGCTTTGGGGGTGAGTTCCGCCAGGCTCGCGTGGATGAGTTCTATCATCGCCGCGGGACGGGACAGTTCGTCTTTGACGGTACCCAGGGACCTTGGGACACGGCTGCAGGATGCAACGTCCTCCCTCCTGCCCAGGCCCCCAGCGGGTGCAGCACGTTGGCAAGCGGAAACTTACTCCCCACCGCGGAAGCTCTGGCCGATTATCTTGCCGGCGACGTTTCGACCTCTACCATCACCGTTGGCAACCCGGAACGCTTCGTGAAGGTAAATGCCTTCAATTTCTTCGCTGGCGACAATTGGCAATTAACCAAGAAGTTGAACCTGAATCTGGGCCTGCGCTACGAATACTTCGGGCCACTTCATAGCAGCGCTACCAATGACCTCGCCGTCTATGTTGTGGGAACAGGACTCCAGCTCCAGGGCGCCGGTATTAACAACATTTTCCCGCCCGACAAAAACAACTTCGCGCCTCGGATTGGTTTTGCCTATCAGCCCATGGCTAAGGCCGATTTGGTCGTGCGCGGCGGCATCGGCGTCTTTTACGATCAGATCAATATGAACCCCTTCCTCGACTTCCGTCCTCCCCTCAGTGGCGCGGCGGATGGCTTGGAAGACAATCCCTTCGGCCCAGACGCTGTCTCCGTGTATACGCGGAATGCCTATAACTGGCAGACCATCCAGACCGGAGGCGCTTCCATTTTTCCGGGGGTCGTTGCCTGCGCCAATCCCACTTGCACAAACGTTTCGGGCCTCAGTGCCTTCTCCGTCAACCAGAATTTCCGTACTCCCTATTTCTTTAACTACAACTTGCAGGTGGAGAAGAGCTTCGGCAACTTTGCCGTCTGGCAAATCGGATATGTTGGCAGCGAGGGGCGCAAGCTCAGTGTCATGCTGAATCTGCCAACGACCGGAACGAATTTTGGCTCCATCATCCAGCAGAACAGCATCGGCACGTCCAATTACAACGCCCTGCAAACCACCTATAAGATTCGCACATGGCACGGCCTGACCTCTCAGTTCTCTTTCACTTGGGGACACTCTTTGGATGAGGTCAGTGAATACCGCGCCGTCATCCCCCCCACCCTCAATCCCAAGGACATCTATGGCAACAGTGACTACGATACCCGGCGTCTCTTCACTACGAGTATCCTTTACGACGTGCCGAAGGCTCCCTGGGCGCATGGCTGGTCCAACAGGCTCGTCAACGGGTGGCAAGTCAGCAGCCTCTGGAACTTCCACAGCGGGCAACCCTCGGACGAGGTTCCCCTGGGTCTAGACCTGATAGGCAACCCGTATGCTGGAATTTCACATACCTTCTCGGCCGCCAATGGCGGAGAGCAGTGGTGGAATCCGGCCGCGTTTGCTGTCCCGGCCGTAGGCTCGCCTGGTAATCTGGCCCGCAACAAATTCTACGGCCCCGGTTTTGAAGACATAGACCTCTCTGTGATCAAAAACATTCCGATCACGGAACGAGTCAGGGTCCAGCTTCGTGCCGAAATCTTTAACCTCGCCAACCGCATCAATTTGGCCTCCGGACCTGGATCGGTCGGAAGCAGTTGCGGCACATCCACGCCGGGTGCCCCCTGCAATTTCACTGCGGGATTCGGCAAAGTCAGCGACACCATCGGCGACTTCAACGGCGCTCCCGGCATCGGTCCCGGCGAAGCCTTCAACATGCAACTCGTGGCCAAGATCATCTTCTAGCCAACCTACTCTCTCTTTCCGGATGCGCCGTGGGGAACCTCCCACGGCGCATTCGCTTTTCTGCGCTCCCTCCGGCCCCGGCGCCAAGCCCCTCGATCCCACCCAGGGGACACTCCTATCGAGCTAAGGTATGGACATTCGTTTCTCAGCCCTGCGTGTGTCTGGGAACTCTGTCCCTTCACTCGCACTGCGGCGAGACTTTCATCCATCTAAGAGACGGAACATTCTTAAAGAGCCTTAACCACTAAGTACTAAGGACTAACAACTAAGAACTCTCTCCACTCGCCTAGCCCCTGCCCCGCCAACCACTTGCAAATTTGCCCCAACTTTTTATTGACAAGTATGATACTCTTATGGTAATATAAGTCGTGATCGTCAGCCTCCATCCCCGGCCAGCCTCTCTCTGTCGTAGCCACAACGAAAACCGCATCCCCGTCCCCCGCGCGAAACGAACACTAACTCCTTTAGCGGCAACACTTATGGACCTCCCCGCAAGTGTTGCAAATAAACGACTTACGCCAAAGCTAAACCCTTCAGATGCAACACTTACAAAAAACTGGGGGGAGGGTGCCGCTCCAACTACTAACTGTCGGCTGTCATCTCGGTTCCCCTGCGCTACACTGGAGAACTGCACCATCTCCCAAATTCATGACTACACTTCTTCTATCTCTCGTGATCGTCGGACGCCCCAACGTAGGCAAGTCCACGCTTTTCAATCGTCTGACCGGTACGCGCCGCTCCATCGTCACCAACGAGCCCGGCATCACCCGCGACCGCATCTACGGCAAAGCCGAATGGCGCGGCCGCGCCCTCGAGATTGTTGACACCGGAGGGATAGTCCCTGACGATAAAGCCCTCATCCCGCAGGAAATCCTCCGCCAGGCCCACGTCGCAATTAAAAAGGCGGCCCTGCTCGTCCTGGTCGTGGATAGCCAGGCCGGCCTCACCCCACTCGACGAAGAACTCGCTCGGCTCCTGCGCACTACCGGCAAGCCGTTTGTGATCGCCGTCAACAAAGTGGACGCCATGTCGCAGGAAGGAAACGCCGCCGTCTTCCACCGCATCGGCGTCCCCGTTTTTCCCATCGCCGCCGAACACGGCACCGGCGTGGACGATCTCTTGGACCACGCCCTCGCCCAGATTTATCCGACCGATCCTCTTGTAGGGGCGCAGCATGCTGCGCCCTTGCCGCGTACCGAGGCTGTCTCCGGCGACGCAACCGAGGAATCCGAACCCGCCGTAATCGAGGTGGCCATCATCGGCCGCCCCAACGTCGGAAAATCCACCCTTCTTAATCGCATGGTGGGCGAAGAACGCTCCATCGTCTCGCCCATTCCCGGAACCACCATGGACAACGTGGACACCGAAATCACGCGCGGCGACTACACCTATCGCTTCGTGGATACCGCGGGAATTCGCCGGAAGGGAAAGACCACGCTCGTCGCGGAAAAGCTCAGCGTCGTGATGGCTCGCCGCGGCCTCGAACGCTGCGACGTCGCGCTCCTAGTCGTGGATGGTGAACAGGGCGTCACGCAGGGCGATGCGCAAATCGCCAGTTACGCGGAAGAGTCCGGCCGCTCCGTCGTCATCGTTATCAATAAGTGGGATCTCTCCGTCGAAGCTGCGCGCAACGCGGGCATTCGCGACGCCGCCACCGCAAAGGGCAAGGCCAGCCGCAGGCCCGGCGAGCGCCACAAGCCGGAAAATTTTGACTCCGGCCGCATGATGTTTGAATACGATAAAATGATCCGCGGGAAGCTAAAATTCCTGAGTTACGCGCCCATTGTTTTTCTTTCCGCCAAAACCGGCGAGCGCGCCGACAAACTTTTCCCGTTGATTAATCAGTGCTGGGAAGCGCGCCGCCGCCGCATCGCTACGCCGGCGCTCAACAATTGGCTCAAGGAAGACGTCGATCTTCAGCGCGGCACCACGCCGGGCGCCCGCCCCGTGCGCATCTATTACATCACCCAGGCGAAAATCGGCCCGCCCACATTCTTGATGTTCACCAATCAAAAAGCGCCATTGCATTTCAGCTACGAGCGTTTCCTCGAAAATCAGTTGCGCGCAAAATTCGATTTCGTCGGCACGCCCATCCGCTTCGTCCAGCGCCTCCGCAAGCGCGGCGACAAATCCGCGCTCGACGAAAAACCGTCACGCGCGGAAAAAACGTCACGCTTCAACAAATCCCGCCGCGCGGACAAATCTTCCAGAGGCCACGGTTCCTCGCGCGGCACAAAACCCTCGCGAGGCGGCAACTCTTCGGACGGCGACGAATGATCCCCTCTACAGCATTGCCGCGCAAACTGCTACGATAGCGGCGTCCCCCTTCCGGCGGGTCTTCAACGAATGCCAAACAACGGCACAGCCGCAAAAGTCGCTACCGAGGAGCGGCTCTATCGCATCGGAGACGTAAGCCGCTTGGCGGCGGTGAAAGCGTTCGTCCTGCGCTATTGGGAATCGGAATTTCCCATGCTTCAGCCGGTGAAGAATTCCAACGGCCAGCGCCTCTACCGCCAGGAAGACGTGGACATGGTCTTCCGCATCAAGCGCCTCCTCTATGACGAAGGATTCACGATTGCCGGCGCCCGCCGCCACTTGCAGGAACACGCTGGAGCGATAGAAAGCGAATCCCCTTCAGGTCACGCGTCCGCGGGAGGCGCCGCACAGCTCTTGAGCCGCAAAATGCTGCTCGATTTGCGCGATACGCTGCGGGCTTTCTTGACGCTTCTCGAACGGCGGTGATAGCCTTGTAGGTGCAGTTGCTACTGCGATTCGGCCCTCTCGATCTTCTGCCGCTTCGTTGTCAGCCTACCGGTCGGGGCGTAGCGCAGTCTGGTAGCGCGCACGCTTGGGGTGCGTGAGGTCCCCGGTTCAAATCCGGGCGCCCCGACCACTTTTTGTTCTGATTGCTCTCATTTCGAAGGTAAGTCCTATGACAGAAACCAATTCCTCAGGCAGAGAATATGCATTTCATGACGGAATTAATTCCGTTGGCCCGATAATGCTGAGACTGTTCAAAATTGTTACTGTCCTCCTTGTGGCGTTGGTTGTTGTCGCCAACTGGCCTAGCTATCTGCTGATTTCTAAATTCGTCTCAGTGATCCTCCTGGCTGACTTGCTTTTCTCCTCGACTCTCGATCGTTGGCGAGCGGGAAGAACCGGCAAAAGACTGGAGATTTCTATCATGGAGCTTGCCGGTTATAGGCGGTTGATTCTGATGGCCCTACTCTTTCTCCCAATGCTTCGCGCTCACTAATTGATGCGGCACATACTTCTAACAAATGATGATGGTTATCAGGCGGAAGGAATTCGCGCGCTGGCTGCGGCGTTCGAAGGGTTTGCTACGGTGAGTATTGTGGCGCCGAGCCGGGAGCAGAGCGGGACGGCGCAATCGCTGACGCTGCGGCAGCCGATCGTTTGCAACCAGATTGGCGAGCGAGAATGGGCGATTGATGGGACGCCGGCGGATTGCGTAATCGTGGCGCTGCACAAACTTTTGCCGGAGAAGCCGGACATGGTGATTTCCGGAATCAATCACGGGGCGAATCTCGGGGAAAATGTCTACTACTCTGGGACAGTGGGAGCGGCGCGAGAAGGCGCGCTGCATCATATTCCGTCGGTGGCGATGTCGCTGTGCTCGAAAAAAGACAAAGTGAAATTTGAAAATTCGGCGCGCGTGGCGCGGGCGGCTGCGGAAATTATTTTAAAAGAAGGATTGCCGGACCAGGTTTTGCTGAACGTGAATGTGCCGGAACCGTGGCGCGGCGGCGTGAAATTCACGAGGCAATCGCAGAAGATTACGCGGAACCAACTGACTGAGGGGAAAGATCCGCGGGGGCGCAGTTATTTTTGGCTGTTCGAACAGAAGATTGACAGAGACATTGAGCCGGACACGGATTATGCGGCGATTTTTGGGGGATCGGTTTCCATCACGCCGCTGCATCTGGATCCAACGCATACGGAATCGCTGAATCATCTGTCGCATTGGGCGAAGAGAATTGAAGCGGCATTTAAGAAGTGAAATGCGCGGAGAGGGGCGCAGCATGCTGCGCCCCTACAAGAAGAATCGGGCCGGGCTAGTTCGCTTTGGCGCCGGATGGCGCGATTAGCGGGACGTTTGTTTTGCGCATGGCGTCGTTCAGGGCGGGGATGTCTTTCGAAAGGACTTCGCGCCATTTCGAAAGCTGGGATTCGAGTTGCAGGTCGAGTTGGGCGTAGACGCCGAGTTCGGCTTCGGTGGGCTGGGCGTCGGCGCTGTCAACAGCGTCTTGCAGGTAGGCGAGCGTGCTGTTGAGTTTCGTCGGATAGTTTAGTTCGTCTTCGCTGGCTTTCGAATTCACCTGGATTAATTCTTCTTCGATGGCGCTGATTTTCTTGCGCAGGTCGGCGGCGTTCGAAACCACGGATTTCGCCTGATCGTTCGAACCGAGGCGCTTTTCGAGGGCCTGCAATTGGGCGCGTAGGTCGCGGATGGCGAGAATGGCTTTGTTCATTTCGTCCTGGCGGTCGCGCAACTTCAGCATCAGGTCAAACTGCTTGCGCAAGTCCTCGGCGGACGTTTTCACGCGCGGATCCGTGCGTACTTCGAATGATGCGGTGAGGGTCTTGCTTCCGGCGGTCAGCCGCGCTTGGTACGTGCCGGGCAGAACGAGCGGGGCGGTTGGATCGCCTTCGTCATAGATAGCGTGGGGAATCTTCGCGGGAGATTCGTAACGCAAATCCCATGTAAATTCGTTTAGCCCGGCTTTCGCCGGGATATGCTCGGCTTCCTCATCCTTCTCCCCCTCTTCGGGAGCGCCTTCCGACTTCTTTTCTTCACTGGTGAAAGCGCGGACCACTTTTCCCTGCGGATCCAAAAGTTCCAGTTTCACAGGAGCTTTGGGCTCTTCCTTCAAATAGTAATAGAGAATGGCGCCGTCGGGCGGATTCTCGCCGATGGCGTAGCGGCGGCGCTTGGTGTGGCCCATACGCGTGCGCGTGGCCGCGCGTGGCGTGAAGAGATGCGCGTCTTCGGAAACGAAGGATGCGCTGGCCTGGCGTAGTGGACCGATGTCGTCCAGAACCCAGAAGGAGCGGCCGTGCGTTGCCACAACCAAATCGTCGGCGTGGATAATTAGGTCGTGGACCGGAGTGGTTGGCAAATTGAGCTGCAGGGTTTGCCAGTGCGAGCCGTCATCGAACGAAACCCAAATGCCGGTTTCCGTTCCGGCGTATAGCAAGCCTTTGCGCAGGGGATCTTCGCGGACGGCGTGAACATACGAACCGTCGGGAAGTCCCGCGGTGATTTGCGACCAAGTTTTGCCGAAATCCGTGGTCTTGAAAATGTACGGTTTGAAATTGTCGAGTTTGTGGGCGTCAATCGCGGCGTAGGCGGTGCCCGCTTCGAATGGGGAAGGTTCGATGAGGCTGATCATGGCCCACTCAGGAAAACCCTTGGGCGTGACGTTGGTCCAGTTTTTGCCGTCATCGCGGGTGAGCTGAATCCAACCGTCGTCGGTACCGACCCAGATCAGGCCTTTTTGCTTGGGCGATTCCGCGACGGTGAAGATCAAATCGTAGAATTCAATGCTGGCCTGGTCCTTGGTGATGGGGCCTCCGGAATCCTGCTGCTTCGTTTTGTCGTTGCGCGTGAGATCCGGGCTGATGGTTTGCCAGGAATGTCCGCCGTCATTTGAACGAAACAAAAATTGTGACGAATGATAGAGGACATTCGGATCGTGCGGAGAAAACACGATGGGCATGGTCCAGGTGTAGCGGTATTTCTGGACGGAAGCGTTATAGCCGTCGGGATCGAGCGGCCACTCCTGGATGTTTTGAACCTGGTTGGTGCGGCGGTCGAGGCGCGAGACGTAGCCAAAGTAGGAGCCGGCGTAAACGATGTGCGAGTCGCGCGGGTCCACGGCGACGTAGCCACTCTCGCCACCGCCAACGGGATCCCAATCGGCGCGGTCAATGAAGCCGCGATCGCTGGCGGTGGCGATGCCGACGGAAGAGTTATCCTGCTGCGCGCCATAGATGCGGTAGGGGAAGTCGTTGTCCGCTGCCACGTGATAGAACTGCGCGGTGGGCTGGTTATTTTGCGTGGACCAGTTTTTGCCGCCGTCAATGGAAATGGTGGCGCCACCGTCATTGCCGTTGATCAGGCGATTGGGATTGTTGGGGTCAATCCATAAACCATGATGGTCGCCATGAGGAGCATTGATGCGGTCGAAGGATTTGCCGCCGTCGATCGAGCGATAGAGGCCGGTGTTGGCGATGTAGACCTTGTTCGAATCCTTGGTGTCGGCCCAAACGTGGGTGAAATACCAGGCGCGCTGGCGGAAGCGGTGGTCGTCGTTGATCAAGGACCAGTTGGTGCCGCCGTCGTCGCTGCGGTAAAGGCCGCCTTTTTTCGCTTCGATGAGCGCATAGACGACGTTCGAATCGGCGCCTGAAATGGACACGCCAATTTTTCCGAGCGGGCCATCGGGCAAGCCGTTGCCTTCGACGCGCTTCCAGGTGGCGCCATCGTCATTCGAACGGTAGAGGCCATCTTTTTCGCCGCCGCTGCTGAGAGTCCAGGGCGTGCGGTAGGCTTCCCACATGGCGGCGAAGAGGATGTGGGGATTTTGCGGATCGAAGACGACATCAATGCCGCCGGTGCGGTCGTCGAGGTAGAGAACTTTCTCCCATGTTTTGCCGCCGTCGCGCGTGCGGAAGATGCCGCGTTCCGTGTTCGCGCCGTAAGTGTGGCCGAGGGCGGCGACGAACGCGACATCGGGATTCGTAGGGTGAACTATGACGGCGCCGATGTGGCGGGTGTCTTTCAATCCGACGTTGGCCCAGGTTTTGCCGGCGTCATTCGAACGATAGACGCCGTCGCCGAAGGAAATATTGCCGCGGATGCAGGCTTCGCCGGTTCCCACGTAGATGACATTGGGATCGGAATCCGAGACGGCAATGCTGCCGATGGAAGAGGTGGTCTGTTTATCGAAGAGCGGATCCCAGGAAACGCCGCCGTCGGTCGTTTTCCAAACGCCGCCAGCCACCGCGCCGAAATAATAGGTATTGGGCTGGCTGGGGACTCCGGTCACGGCCAGCACGCGGCCACCGCGGAAGGGGCCGATGAGGCGCCACTTCATGCCGCCATAGGTTTTGGGATCGATGGGATTGGCGGTCTGCTGCGCGTTTGAGGAAATCGCAGACAACAAAAGGCAGATGACGAGCAGGGCTAGGACGGTCCGGCAAAAAGCGTTCACACAAACCTCCGAGGAAAAGGACACAAAGCGCGAAATCGTATCGCGTCCCAGACTTAGACGGAAGCGTTATTCGTTCGGGTACGGCTTGGGTTAGGATGCTGCTGCGGTGAGCAAGCACAAAACATACGACGTTGCGGTGATTGGGGCGGGCGTTTTTGGCGCGTGGACGGCGTGGCATTTCGCCAGGCGCGGACAGCGCGTGGTGCTGGTGGATTCCTACGGACCGGCGCACTCACGGGCGAGTTCGGGAGGCGAGACGCGCATCATTCGAATGGGATATGGCGCGGATGAACTGTATACGTGCTGGGCGCAGCAGTCGCTCAGACGGTGGAAGGAGTTTTTTGCGGCGGTGGGGCAGCCGCTTTTTCTGGAAACGGGCGTGCTTTGGATGGCGGGCGAGGATGACGAGCGTTTGCGGCAAACGAAAGAGACACTGCGGCGCAATGGGGTCGCATTTGAGGAGATGGACCGCCAGGCGTTGGAGAAGAGATATCCGCAAATTGGGCTAGAGGACATTCGTTGCGGAATTCTGGAACCGAACAGCGGAGTGCTGATGGCGCGGCGCGCGGTCGCGGCGGTAGTTGATGATGCCGTGCGGCGGGGCGCGGACTCTCGAAATGCGCAGGTCGTGCGGCCAACGGGTTCCGGGCGCATCAATCATGTGCTGACGAGCCATGGCGAAGTGATAGCAGCCGGGCACTTTGTTTTCGCCTGCGGCGCATGGCTTAGCAAACTCTTTCCGGGCGTTTTGGGCTCCCGAATCTTTCCTTCGCGCCAAGAAGTTTTTTTCTTCGGCATTCCCGCGGGCGACACGCGATTTGTGGCGCCGTCGCTTCCCACCTGGCTGTTCCAAGAAGACCTGGTTTATGGGATGCCGGATATCGAGAACCGCGGACTGAAGATTGCGTTCGATGAACATGGCGAGCGTGTTGACCCGGACACGCAATCCAGAATTGTTTCGCCGGCAATGGCGGAGACGGTTCGAGCGTACGTGGCGCGGCGGTTTCCGGCGCTGAAAGATGCGCCGATTGTGGAAACGCGTGTGTGCCAGTACGAGAACAGTTCGAACGGCGATTTTCTGGTGGACCATCACCCGGAAATGGAAAATGTGTGGTTTGTCGGGGGAGGCTCGGGGCATGGTTTCAAGCATGGCCCGGCACTCGGCGAGTACGTTGTTG
The DNA here is from genome assembly GCA_013289835.1 of Acidobacteriota bacterium. Classification (GTDB taxonomy): domain Bacteria; phylum Acidobacteriota; class Terriglobia; order Acidiferrales; family UBA7541; genus Acidiferrum. The sequence goes on from JABCZG010000018.1 coordinate 72,339, forward strand.
GACAGTTGCTAGATGCGGCTGCGGCGGAACCGCGGTTTTCGCTGGAGACGAAGGCGACGACGCAACACCGGGCCGTTTACTGAGGCTGCGGGCAGGAGGAGCTTCCATGAACCGCATCTTGGTTTTACTGCTATGCCTGACGTGCTTCTCCCCCTCACTGCGCGCACAGAGAGAAACTGACAAAATCGCCTGCTACGCCTATCGAGAGGACAATGCGCCTCATAAGAAGAAACTCTGGGACGGTTACGAAATCTCGTTGGGGCCGGTGGCAAATCCGGAAGAAGCCGAGCTCAAGTGCACGGCGGCGATCTACAACAGGGCTGGCCGGGTGGTTTTTCGCACCAACGGATTCAACGTGGTGTTCGATGAAGAACTGACGGGTGAAGACTTCGACGGAGACGGCAAGCCCGAAGTGGTCTTTCGAACGGACACGGGCGGGGGAAATCACTGCTGCTGGGGCTACATTGTTATTTCATTTTCACCCAAGCCGCGCAAACTTTTCGAGATCGCCATGGAAGGCAAGGTGGACTTTGAGAAAGACAAAGACGGGAGAATGGTGATCTGGCAGAGAGTCAGCGCGCCGGGGGGATTCCCCACTTCGATGGCGGGCCGGCCGTTTGCGGAAAAGGTTTCGCGTGTGCGCGAAGGAAAGCTGGTGGATGCCACGCCGGAGTTTTGCGGAAAGAAGGACCGCGGTTTGAGAGGAGCGATCTGACTCCTGAGGACCTGAAAACATTGGCAAATGCGGGAGAGCAGGGCGCTGAGAATGAGGACATTGTAAGTGCGCTGGAAGCGCGGACCGCGCAGCATGTTTATTGCGGGGAATTTGACGAGGCGCTGAAGGATTTGAACCTGTGGCCGGCGGGCAAGAGAGAAATCGAGATGAAGAGCCTGGCGGAAGCGTTCGCGGAAGATTACCCGGACTTTGCCGCAAAGCTGCGGGAAATGCTCAAGAACAAGTAACAGCTTGATCGCAGAGGCAGAGAGTTTCGCAGGCCTCCGAAAAACCGACAAATCAGGTCTTCGGCGTACGACGACGGGGGCTCAAGGCGGCGGTGACGCGCCTCTGGCGCTTGGCTTTCTCGGCGTAGAGATCATTGTCGGCTTCGGAGAGAAGTTTTTCGATGCGCTCGCCATCGCCGCGATAGACGGAAATGCCGATGCTGGCGGAGAGGCGCGGCGGTTCCTGGTCATTGGCCATTACATCGCGGATGCGATTGGCGACGCGATGGGCTTCGTCGGCTTCCGATTCGGGCAGTACAAGGGCGAATTCGTCTCCGCCGTAGCGCGCGGCGGTGTCTATGGCGCGGCAGTGGATACGGAGAATATCGGCGAGCCGGCAAATGGCGCGGCTGCCGACGAGATGGCCGTAGCTATCGTTGATTTTTTTCAGGTCGTCGAGATCCAAGAGCAGAACAGAAAAGGGGCGGCCGGTGCGGTCGGTGCGCTCGGTTTCGTTTTCGAGGACGTCGAGGAGACGGCGATAGTTGACGAGACCGGTGAGCGGATCGCTGACGGCGAGATGGCGGACTTGTTCGAAGAGGTGCGCGTTATCGAGCAGCGCGCCGCCGAGGGCAACGGTGAAACCCAGGACCAGGAGGGCCTGGGCGAAAACGAAAGGAGCGTCCAGCAAGCGCTGGGACTGCGCAGCCGCAAATTGGGCGGCGACGTTGAGCCAGGCCGCGGCGTAGATGGTGCGATCAAACGCGGTGTCCACGGTGGACAGGCGGCGACGGTACCAGATGAAACTGATGAAGAAAATCGCGCCCGGGAGAAGCTGCTGCGGGCTGGGGAAAAAAGCGCCAGGATGCGGGGAAACTTCCGGCGGCAGGCGGCGCAGGGCGATAGCCAGAACATAGGTGAGACCGACTACGCTCAACAGAGCGCCGGCAATCTCGCGGCGCGGATGGCGGGAACGCGGGAGGAAGTGTTCGACCAGCAGGGCGACCACCAACAAGAGAGCAAGCACCATGCGGCCGATCCACCAGGCGATGGGCGCCCAGAGAAGGCGCAGCGGCGCGTCTGGCAGGAACTGAAAGAAGAGAACGCTGGTGGCCATCAAGACGGCGCCAGAGAGAAGGAAGCCGGCACCGAGGATCAAGGAGATGCGGTCCTGGGTACCCTGGAAACGAACGAGGGTTACAGCGGCGAAGACAAAGGCGAGCAGGCCGCAGACAACTTGAAGGTAGCCCTGGAGGAGCGCATCGGGCTCCAGCACAATGCGGCGCAGCCAGAGAGCGGCTACGATGACGAAGAGGAAGCCACCGGCGTGGGCCAAAAAAATGGCGGTGCGACTGCGGCCGTTCATGAGAGGAGCCTCGTCCCCAGAGCGAGTTTCCGACCTGTGCATGATTCTCCGGGCCGGGCGCCTACTTCATTAGACTATTAATCGGGGTTCTCCGTTGCTAGAGAATGGAGGAGGGAGTGAGCGAAAAGATACGGCCCTGTGGGAATGTTGACCTGTTCGGAAGGACAGGATAGAAGTGAGGGCGGAACTGTGAGAACGAGCGGGACGGCGCGGGTGGGATTTTTTTGGTGTTGCGCGAGAGAAGGAAGTTGCGCATAGTGCTTGTATTGAAACGATTGAATAAAGGCGAATGCCCTTGCGACTCGCGATGGGCTGGCATGCCGCTGCGGACCATCTGAGGAGCACTGCAATGCGGAGTTGGGGCGGAAACTCTTCCGGAGCAAGGAGAGAGGCTTGAGCGACGAAACCACCGCGAATTCCGGGCCGCGACTGCGGCGGACTCTAACACTCTGGGATTTAATTTTGTACGGCGTCATCGTGATTCAACCGGTGGCGCCGATGTCCGTTTATGGAGTGTTGAGCGACCGCGGGAAGGGCCACGTGGTGACGGCGATCCTGATCGCGATGGTGGCGATGCTGTTCACGGGGATCAGTTATGGACGGATGGCGCGAGCGTACCCGAGCGCGGGGTCCGCGTTCACGTACGTCGCGCAGGAAATTCATCCGGCGGCGGGGTACATCACGGGGTGGAGCATGGTGATGGACTACATGCTCAATCCGCTGATCTGCACGGTGTGGTGCGCGGGACAAGCGCATGATTTTGCGCCGGGCTTGCCGGTGTGGGTATGGAAGATTTTTTTCGCGGTGGTTTTCACGTTGCTGAATATTCGCGGCATCAAGACGTCGGCGCGCATCAACGCGGGAATGGCGGCGGGGATGGGGGCGGTGGTGGTGGTGATTTTTGTGACGGCGGCGCGGTTTATTTTTGGGCATCCGCACAGCGATCCCATTTTTTTCACGCGGCCGTTTTATGATCCCGCGACGTTCAGCACGGGGGCGCTGTTCGGATGCACTTCCATCGCGGTGCTGACGTACATCGGATTTGATGGCATTTCCACACTTTCGGAAGAGGCGGAGAATCCGCGGCGGAACATCATGCTAGCGACGGTGCTGACATGCGTAGTGATCGGGGTGCTGTCGGCGGTGGAGGTTTACATTGCGCAGCTGATCTGGCCGGCGTCGCAGCCGTTCGCTGACGTCAATACCGCTTATCCGGAGGTCATGCGGCGATTGTGGCCGGCGTTGCACGTGGGAACGCACACGATTGCTCCGCTGTTTTTGCTGGTGGGATTCACGCTGCTGCTCGCCAATTTCGGATCGGGGATGGGAGCGCAGCTGGGCGCGGCGCGTTTGCTGTTTGGAATGGGACGGAGCAACGCGTTACCCAAATCATTTTTTGGGGCGTTGGATGAAAAGCACCGGATTCCGCGGAACAACGTGATTTTCGTCGGAGGCGTGGCACTGTTTGGCGCTTTTCTGCTGGAGATTGTGGCGGGATACAGGAGCTACGTGCACGGCGGAGAGACGCTGACGTTTGGAACGCTGCTGAAGATTCTGAATGGAGACCAAGCGTTCGGACTCGGGGCGGAGATGCTGAACTTCGGCGCGTTGATCGCGTTTATGGGAGTGAACGCTGCGGCGTTCGTGCGATATTTTTTGCGCGCGGAAGAAAAGAAGGCCTGGAATCTGCTCCCGCCGTTTCTCGGTTTTTTCATTTGCCTGGCGTTGTGGCTGAACCTCGGCCATCCCGCGATTATTGTGGGATCGATCTGGATGGCCGCGGGGATTGCGTTTGGGGTGTGGAAGACGCGGTGGTTCCGGGAGCCGCTGTCGTTTGAGGTGCCAGCCGAATGAGGCCTGCCATTCAGCCGATGCCATTGCATATTGGGCGACTCTAGAAGGATGATGATGTCCGCAGAGGAGCCCATCGCGGTGAAGCGAGCCAGCGGCAAGAACCTGACGATTACGATGAAGGACGTCGCGCAGGGCAGCGGCTTTTCTCCCGCTACGGTTTCGATTGTGCTGAACAATGCGCCGCTGGCGCGCTACATTGCACCGGCTACGAAGAAACGCATAGAGGAAGTGGCGAAGAAGCTCGGGTACCGGCCGAACGCCATGGCGCGATTTCTGCGGAGCAAGCGGAGCCGCAGCGTGGGCGTGATGTTCTTCGATATTACCGACCCGTTTTGCACTCCGGTATTGCGCGGGATCGAGAACGCGCTCTACCAGTTGTCCTACATTCCATTTTTTTGCGACGCGCACAATCAGAGGAACCGGTTCGAACGATATCTTGAGATGCTGCTTGAGCATCACGTGGAAGCGCTGATTGTGGTGGCCAACTGGCTGTTTGTGGACATTCATCTGCTTGCGGATTTGAGTAAGCGGAACATTCCAGCAGCCACGATTGGATGGGAGCTGCCTGGAGACACGGTCAGTTCCGTGATGGTGGATAACGAAGCCGGCGGGCGTCTGGCGCTGGAGCATCTGTATCAGCTCGGGCATCGCAAGATCGCGTTCATTCGTGGGCCGAAGATGCTGATTGATAGCGCGCCGCGGTGGCGCGGCATTCAGAAATTCGCGCATTCGGCGGGTCTGGAGATTGAGCCGTCGCTGGTGCTGCAACTACCGGACTCGTTCGATCCGAATTCGGGATTCGAAGGCGGCTACCGGTTCGCAGAAGAATTGCTTCAAAAGAAAAAACGGTTCACGGCACTGATAGCGTTCGACGATTTGACGGCGATCGGCGCCATCCGCGCGCTAACCAGGGCCGGCGTAAAAGTGCCGGAGCAATGTTCAGTGGTGGGCTTCGATGACGTGGCGCTGTCGGCGATGGCGGCGCCGGCTTTGACGACGGTGCGGCAACCTCTCGAGGCCATGGGCAGCCTTGCGGTAAATACCGTAATGGAAGGCGTGAACGCGGGACACGAAAAGCGCGATTGGAATATTTCGCGGCACAAGATGAACCCGGAGCTGGTGATTCGCGATTCCACGCGAGCGGCGGCGTTGACCGGTTCGGACGATTGAGATTTACTCCACGTAGGCCACCGGCTCGGCCACACACTCCTACTGAAGAAAAACACATCGAATCCAAAGAGTGATGGAAAAGCAACAGGCGCGGACACTCTAGAGTGGGTGGCCGCGCCTGTTGGAATTTTGCGCGAGTTGAGTCTTGTTTTTATTGCGCTGGTGGCAGAAATGTATCGGAAGGCGCCAAGAATTCCACGTTGGCAAGTTCGGTCGTTACGTGAATGCGCTCGAATTTGCCCTTCTTGCCACCGTTACCGCTGAACGTCAAGAGATACTGGTTGGCGAGATGCATGGAAAGCTCGTCAAAATACGGTTTGAGCGAGACCGGCAAGCCGAAGCCGAGCGCGTAGGATTCGGCGCCCGTTTCGTCAGCGACCTGGCTGAGATCAGATTGTGCCCGGCTCGTCCGGAAGAATCCGCGGCCAGCGTGCCCGGCATCCGGATAGTAGATCGACCAGATGTTGATGTTCTCCTTTTGTGCGCGCTGAACCACCGAGTCGAGATCGGGGCTGGACGGAAAATTCCCGTGGAAGTAATCGATGCCCGAAGAGAACAACAAGATGGACCGGCGATCCCCGGTCGAGGGCCAGCGTTTCATGAGGTCCAACAGAGTTAAATACGGACTCGAAAAGGCCCCGCCGCCGATGGGAAGGCGCAAAGCCTTATCAAGCAACTCATGATTGTTCGTAAAATCCTGCGCGACCATGGCCGTGCCATTGCGCGCGTAGGACACGGAAATCAAGGTGGTGTCCGGCTGGGCGGCGAAAAAGGCCTTCAGATCGCCCCACTGGCTGGCGACGTTGGAGTTGAGCGAATCGTCAATCACAACGGCGAGATATAGCTTCTCACCCCGCTTCCAATCGGCGATTTGCGTGCGCTCTTTGTTTACAAAGAACTGCACATCGTCCTTGGCAATCGGCGGCGGGTTGGTGTCCTTCTTGCCGACGGCAGTCACGGTCATAGTGACCGGGCCGGCGGCTACGGCACTTGTTACTGCAAGCGCGGAGATCAGAGCGAAAGCTCCGATCATCAGCGCGGTACCTCTCCAACTCATTTTCTTCATCATCAAAATACTCCTTCTAACTATCTCCATTTGGTCCCTCAAAGGTTAGATGCGTGACGAGCAAATTGTGTGTATGTGACGATCCAGATTCTCAGGCGACCCTCATGGCAAGTCGCGTTGACTCGAGATCGTCGCGTGATGGCCTTTTGATTGAAACGATAGGAGGCCAAAGCGTAGTATGCTGCGGCGCGAACACAAAAGGCCGGGTTCTGTGAAAAACTACGTTGGAGCGATCGATCAAGGAACCACCAGCACGCGGTTTATGGTGTTTGACCAGGCCGCGCGGGTAGTTGCCGTCGCGCAAAAAGAGCATGAACAGATTTTCTCCCGGCCGGGATGGGTCGAGCATGACGCGCTGGAAATTCTTCGGCGCACGGAAGAGGTGATTGCCGAGGCGCTGGAACAGCGTGGCTTGCGCGCGTCCGATCTTGCGGCGATTGGCATCACCAATCAACGGGAAACCACGGTTCTCTGGGAGCGCAAGACCGGGAAGCCAGTGGCGAACGCGGTGGTGTGGCAAGACACGCGCGTGGCGGAAGATGTGGCGCGGTTCGCCAGCGATGGCGGCCAGGATCGTTTCCGGGCTCGGACCGGATTGCCGCTGAGCACGTACTTCAGCAGCCTCAAGTTGCGCTGGCTTCTTCAAAATGTTCCCGAGGCCAGAGAGAGAGCTGCGGCGGGCGAGTTGCTGTTCGGAAATATTGATACGTTTCTCCTCTGGAACTTGACTGGCGGAGCACAAGGCGGCGTGCACGTAACGGATGTGACCAACGCCAGCCGGACCCAGCTCCTGAATCTACAAACACTGAATTGGGACGAAAAGTTGCTCGCGGCCTTTGAAATTCCTCGCGCGGTGCTTCCCGACGTGCGATCAAGCAGCGAAGTATACGGTGAAGCCTCGCTTGGCGCGATCAAAGGCGTCCCGATTACGGGGATTCTCGGGGATCAGCAGGCGGCGCTGGTGGGCCAGGCATGCTTCCGGCCTGGCGAAGTGAAAAATACGTATGGCACGGGCTGTTTCTTGCTGATGAACACTGGCGAGCGGATGGTGCCCTCCGACTGCGGCCTGCTGACGACGGTGGCTTACAAATTTGGGAGTGCGACCGCGCACTACGCTCTCGAAGGTGGAGTTGCGATTGCGGGAGCGCTGGTGCAATGGCTGCGCGACAATCTTGGAATGATCGCGAAGAGTTCGGATGTAGAAGTGTTGGCGCGGACGGTGAACGACAATGGCGGAGTCTACTTCGTGCCGGCATTTTCCGGGCTGTACGCACCCTATTGGAAAGAAAATGCGCGCGGCGTCATCGCGGGACTGACGCGCTACGCGAACAAGGGACACCTGGCGCGAGCGGCGCTGGAAGCGACGGCGTTTCAGACGCGCGAAGTGGTCGAGGCCATGGAGAAGGATTCCAAGATCGAGCTGACGAGTCTTCGCGTGGATGGCGGCATGGTGGTGGATGAATTGTTGATGCAGTTCCAGGCGGATCTCTTGAATCGAGAAGTGGTTCGCCCCGTGATTCAGGAAACGACGGCGCTCGGCGCAGCGTACGCAGCAGGCCTGGCGGTGAAGTTCTTTTCCGGGCTGGAAGAATTGCGCGCCAACTGGGCGGTGGATCGGACATGGAAGCCAAGTCTCGGGGAGATGGAACGCGAGCGGCTTTACAAGAATTGGAAGAAAGCGGTCACGCGTTCGTTCGATTGGATTGAATCCTGACGGAGGGTTTTTCTGATGACATCACCGCTGCTCGGCGAATTCCTGGGGACCACGATTCTCGTGCTGCTCGGCGACGGCGTGGTCGCGGGGGTGCTGTTGAAGCGCTCCAAAGCCGAGGGTAGCGGCTGGATGGTGATTACGGCTGGGTGGGCGTTTGGAGTTATGGCGGGCGCGTTCACCGCCATTGCGTGCGGGAGCAATGATGCGCACCTGAATCCCGCGGTGACGCTGGGCTTCGCGGTACGAGATGCGAGTTTTGCAAAATTCGCGCCGTATCTTGCCGTACAGATGCTCGGAGGAATTGCCGGGGCCACGCTCGTATGGCTGACATATCTTCTGCACTGGAAGGAGACACCGGACGTCTCCGCGAAACTGGCATGCTTCTGCAATGCGCCCGCGATCCGGAGTGTTCTTCCGAATTTGCTCACGGAAATTATTGCCAGCTTTGCGCTCGTGTTTGTCGCCGGGGCCATTTTTTCAAAGAACGTCTCAACGACGGGCCCGGCTGCTGGCCTAGGGCCTTACGTCGTGGGTAGTCTCGTTTGGGGAGTTGGTCTTTCGCTTGGCGGGCCCACGGGATATGCGATCAATCCCGCGCGAGACCTCGGGCCGCGCATTGCGCATGCGATTCTTCCCATCGCAGGAAAGGGCGGCTCCGATTGGGGGTACGCGCCCATTCCGGTGATCGGTCCGCTTCTCGGTGGCGTGCTGGCGGGCCTTCTTCTACGACTGCTGGCCATTTCCTGATTGCGCCGCGAATTAGCGAGTAACCAATTCCACATTTGGGGCTCGGCGTCGCCGCGCAGAGAGAGTTTCTGTGCGCTACTCTTCGAAGAGATGAGTTTAATCGCTACAACTCCGCCGCCACAGGATGCTCCCGCGCCTTTTTCGGCGCGGAACCCCTGGATTTACAAGCCGTGGATTGATTTAACGGTTGGTTGTGGAGCCTGGTCTGCACCACTTCTTCTGCTGGCGTTCTACGCCACCAGCACGTACTCCCGCGCCTGGACCGTGGCGTTTTATTTTCTGGCGCTGCTGTTTAACTATCCGCACTTCATGGCCACGGTCTACCGCGCGTATCACACGCACACGGAGTTTGAGAAATATCGCATTTTTACGGTGCATATCGCACTGTTGCTGGCGTTAGCCGGAGTGATTGCTCACGCATGGTTTCCACTGCTCCCGTGGATTTTCACGCTTTATATTTGCTGGAGCCCGTGGCACTACACGGGGCAAAACTTTGGGCTGTTGATGATGTTCGCACGGCGCTCCGGTTTGGCCCCGAGTTCGACGGAGCGGAATGCGATTCATCTGTCCTTCATTGCTTCCTTTCTTCTCTTGATGTTGAGTTTTCACACGGGGCCCTCGGGGGATCCGCTGATTCTTTCCCTGGGGCTTCCCGCAAAGTTCACGCTGCCGGCACGAGCAGTGCTGGCGCTGTTCTTCGTCTGCGCCACGGGCTGGGCGCTGACTTCCCTGGCCCGGCGAAGCAGTCTGCGCGCGATTCTCGCCCCGCTGACGCTGGCGGCGACGCAGTTTCTGTGGTTCCTGCTGCCAGCGATGATCGAGCTGTTCAGCGGGCATGAGGTGCCGCAGACGCGCTACAGCAGCGGAATTCTCGCGGTGCTGCATTCGACGCAATATCTGTGGATCACCAGCTACTACCAGGAACGTGAGGCCCGGGCTGCGGGCGATACACATTTCAAATTCTGGCGCTATCTGGTCACGCTTATCGCGGGTGGCATCGCCCTTTTCATTCCCGGGCCGTGGATTGTCAGCCGGGCGTTTCATGTGGATTTCGCCGCCAGTTTTTTGACGTTCACGGCGCTCGTCAACATCCACCATTTCATCCTCGACGGCGCGCTTTGGAAATTGCGCGATTCACGCGTGGCGGCGCTTCTGCTAAACACCGGCGAGAAGGCGCAAGATGCAAATTCGAACGCGCGGAGCGTATTCAAGGCCGCGACGCGATGGCTGGCCGGTCCAGCAGCTTCCGCACGGGCCATTCGAATCATGAGCGTGATGTTGCTCTTTGCATGGGCAGCGGTCGACCAACTGCATTTTTTCTGGTCGAGCGAAGCGTCGAGCTTGCCGGCGCTGGAGCGCGCGGCAAGGCTCAATCCTGATGATAGTTCCGTGCAAGTGCGACTGGCGCGGGCGGAACTGCTTGCCGGGAACCGCGTCGCGTCGCTTCTCGCGTTGCAACATGCGTCGGAAATCAGCCCGGGCAACTTCGTGCAGCAGGAGGAGTACGCGCGCGGCTTGATCGAGGCGGGACGCACCGCGGATGCCTACGGGCAATATCGGAACATTCTCGGGCGTTGGCCGCGCAATGTCGATGCGCTGGTGAACTCCGGGTTGCTGGCTCAGCGGCTCGGCCACGGCGATGAAGCGGTTGATGATTGGGAGCGCGCTTTGGACATCGATGCGATGCAATCGAACGCGCAGCTCTATCTGGCGCAGGCGCTGGAACAACGCGGCGAGGCGCAGGCCGCCGCCCGGCATTACCGCGCGTACCTGCAGATTGTGGCTGCGCATCGGACGGAACACGGCGGCGAGGGGAGCACGGTGATCGCCGCACTGATCAAGGTTGCCGACGCAGACGCCGCGGCCAAACAGGCGAATGAAGCCACACAGGGCTATCGCGCGGCCATCGCGTTTGCGGAAAAGACGAATGAGAAGACACTGGGGAGTCTTGCTCTCGTCCACCTGGCCGACTTGCAGGAAAAGCAGGGAGACATTGCTGGGGCGGCGCAATCGTTTCAGCGCGCTTTAACGCTGGACGCGTCGCTGGATGACCCGCGCAATGCTGCGAGCGATTGGCTAAACTACGGCGAATTCCTGCGCCGCGAGCATCAGCCGGAACGATTTGTGTTTGCGTGCATGGTTCGTGCGGAAGAGCTGATGAAAACCACTCCGGGCGACGAACTTTCCGTAATTGTAAATGCAAGAGCGGAGAGCGAGGCGCGCCTCGGACGCGATGCGGCCACTGTCCGCCGGCAGAGCGAAGCAATCGCCAAAGAAGCTCTTTCTCTTCCCGGTTCTGCGTTTTCTTCTGCGCCCTAGTGAAGATGGCTGATTCTCTGTGATGCAGAGGTCGGGCTCCTAAGCAACAATCTGGTCTAGAATGTAGCGCTTGCGGCGTGTAAGTCACAGCCACGTTCGACCAGTAAGAAGGCGGAAGATTCATGAGTGTGATGCGGTCGCTGTTGCTTGCGGCATCCCAGAACCGGTGGCTTCGCGACCATGCGACTCACTACCGCTTTGTGAAGAGCACGGTTTCGCGATTCATGCCCGGGGAGACGCTGGAAGAGGCGCTGGCTGCGGCGCAACATTTGCGCACCAAACAAATTGGGGCGGTCTTCACCCACTTGGGCGAAAACATCAAGGATCGGGAAGAGGCGCGGCAGGTTACGGAGCACTATCTTGAGGCTTTGGAGCGCATCCGCCAATCGGGTTTGCATGCGGAAATTTCCGTCAAGCTGACGCAACTCGGGCTGGACCTTTCCGCGGATGTTTGTTTCGAGAATTTGCGAGCAATTATCCGGCGCGCGCAGGAAGATTCCATCGTTTGGGTGGACATGGAAGCGAGCAATTATGTGGAAGCGACGCTCGAGCTCTACCGCCGCGCGTTGCAGGAATATCCGAACGTTGGCATTTGCCTCCAGGCGTATCTCTATCGAACCAAGGATGATCTTGCAAAGCTGCTGCCCTTGCGGCCATCGATCCGGCTGGTCAAAGGCGCGTACAACGAACCGCGAGAGATTGCGTTTCCGCTGAAGAAGGATGTGGACGAAAACTATTTCGAGCTGGCCAAGCTGATGCTGCGGGCGAAAAAAGAGAGTCGTTGCGTGCGCGCGGCGTTTGGAACTCATGATGTGGCGCTGATTCGACGGCTGTCCGACTTTGCAGGGGAGGAAACACTTGCTAAGGCGGACCTCGAAGTGCAAATGCTCTACGGCATTCAGCGCGCGGAGCAAGAGCGCCTGGCCAACGAGGGCTGCACGTCGATCGTTCTGGTCGCGTATGGCAGTTACTGGTATCCGTGGTTTGTGCGGAGGCTTGCGGAGCGTCCGGCTAATTTGTGGTTCATGGTGCGCAACGTGTTCGCTGGGTGAGCGGATTTACCCTCAGCTTGCGGTATTAGCCTTCGCCACCAGTAGAATCGCGAGGATATAAAACAAGAACATAAGAGCAAGAAATGCCTTCGCCTGACGATTAGCTCCTTGAAATTCCTTCCAGGCCAGAACGCCCCACAAGGCCGCAACCATGGGCGCCGACTGGCCGATGGCATAGGAAATCGCCACGCCAGTAAAGTTCGCGGCCACGAGATTGAAGACCGTTCCGGTGCCCCAGATGGCGCCGCCCAGCAGGCCGAGCAGATGGCCCGAGGCCGGGCCACGAAAAAATTCGCCGAAATTCACGGGCTCGCCCACGAGCGGTTTCTTCATGAAGTAGATGTTCCAGACGAAACAAGAGAGGAGCGCACCAAGCGTCAAGAAAACGGCGATGCTATACGGGCCAAGCGAGTTTCCCTGGGTCATGGCGTGCGTCACGAACGGCGCCCACAGACCCATCAGAATTCCGGAGACGATGCAGACGATGATGCTTTTCTTCGAGACGGCGCTGGCGCCTTTCTTGAGGCTGCCGTAGGCCTTGCCATCGAGAATGACGGCGATCAAAGCGCAGGCCACGCCCGCAGCGAGCAATCCGGCGCTGCCCTTCGGCTGCAGCGCGTAACTCAAAACGACGCCGACCACAAGAGCGATGCCGATGGAAACCGGAAAGGCGATCGCCAGGCCGGCCATGTCAATCGCCGCGACGAGCAGAAGATTCGCGAGATTGAAGATCGCGCCGCCGATCAGCGTGTAAATGAAATTCGAACGATCCGCGGAGTGAACGTTGTTCAGAAAACTGGAAGCATCATTGGAGGTGCTGCCGATGGTGAATGCCAGCACCAGCGAGATGAGAAAAATTCCGACGGCGTAATCCCAGTAAAATAACTCGAAGCGGTAGTTCTTCACGCCTTTGTACGTGTTGGCCCAGGAGCCCCAACAGATGGCGCTGGTGATCATCATGACGAGCGCAATGCCAAAGGCGTGAGGAACAAACATGAATTTGCGGCTCCTGAGCGGCTGCCGCTGCTTATATTTGGTGCGACCGGGGCTGTCAAGGAGAAACGGATAGATTTTGCGGTTTGCGAGCGTAGTTTCTATATAATTCGCGGGCAGAAGAAGCGGGGGAAGAGTGATGGCCAAGCGATCCTTGATTGCGGTGGTGGGCAGCGCCAACGTGGATCTAACGACGTTCAACGATGTGTTTCCGCGTCCGGGGGAAACCATTTTCGGAAAGAAGTTTGACCTGGGGTTCGGAGGCAAGGGCGCGAATCAGGCGGTGGCCGCGCATCTCTGCGGAGCGAAAGTGGGCATGGTGGCGAAGGTGGGCAGCGATCTGTTCGGCCCAGCGACGATCAAGAATTTTAAATCGCAAGGAATTGACGCGACGTACGTGGGCATAGCGGAAGGCATTTCCAGCGGGGTCGCGCCCATTTTCGTGGACCCCAACGGGCAAAATCGCATCATCGTCGTGAAGGGCGCGAACGACCTGCTTTCTCCGGCGGATGTGGATGCGGCCGCGCCGCTGCTGCGAAAAGCGGACACGATCGTCATGCAATTTGAGATTCCGTTGCGGACCGTCTATCACACGGTGCGATTTGCGAAGACCAATGGGATTCGCTGCATCGTGAATCCTGCTCCGGCTCAAGCGGTGGATTTCAAGAAGCTGGGCGGCGCGGATTATTTCATTCCCAATGAGAGCGAAGCCGAGGTCATCACCGGAATGCCGGTTCATTCGGTGGATGACGCGAAAAAGAGCGCGGAGTTTCTGCTTCGGCAAGGGATGCGGCGCATTGTGATTACGCTCGGAGAGCGCGGCTGCCTGGTTGCGGGATCGGAAGGCTGGGAGATTATTCCCGCGTTCAAGGTGCAAGCCGTGGACACCACCGGGGCAGGCGATGCGTTCATCGGAAGCTTTGCGGTTTTTCTTGGCGAGGGCTTGCCGGAAAAAGAGGCGCTGACGCGTGCAAATCTCTACGCCGCGCTTTCCACGACGAAGGTGGGCACTCAAAAATCCTTCCGCAGCCGTGAGGAGTTCGAGAAGGAGTGGCGGAATCGCGCTGGACGCCTATAGTCGGGCTTCGCCGAAGTGATAAGATTAGAGTTTGCAGACGACTTTGCTGTAGCAGTGAGAAACCGATGAGCCAACGGGACAATACAAAAACCGAGAACGCCTCCGGGCTGGAACGCGACCCCTTGCAAGGGGCCATTTCTCCAGCGGATACCGCCATCGCAAATTACGCGGGGCGCGACCTGCAGCCGAATCGCGGGATTCCCCTGAATTTGGATTGGGTGAAAGACGTGCGCGTGAATACCAGCGCGGTCGAACGGCGCGCACAAACCATTGGCACGCGGCGAACGGTGAAAAAAGAGTGGCAAGCGGCGTGGCTTCTGCGGGCTATCACCTGCATGGACCTTACGACGTTGTCCGGCGACGACACCGACGAGCGCGTGCGGCGCCTGTGCGCGAAAGCGCGCCAGCCGATTCAGCAAGAGATCGAGCAAAAACTCGGCATCGAAAGCCTCAACGTCAAAGTGGCTGCGGTTTGCGTCTATCATTCCTTTGTGGAAACCGCGCGCCGCGCGATTGAAGGCAGCGGCATCCATGTGGCCGCGGTTTCGACGGGGTTCCCCGCCGGCCTCTCACCACTTGCAGAGCGCGTCGAGGAGATCCGGCGCTCGGTGGAAGCGGGAGCGGACGAAATCGACGTGGTGATCACGCGCGCCCATGTCTTCGGCGGAAAATGGCAAGCACTTTACGACGAAGTCGCGACGTTCAAGAATGCCTGCGGGCCGGCGCATCTGAAAGTGATTCTGGGCACAGGTGATCTGCTGACGCTGCGCAACGTCGGGCGCGCAAGTGTCGTAGCCATGATGGCTGGCGCGGACTTCATCAAGACTTCGACGGGAAAAGAAGCGGTGAATGCAACGCTTCCCGTGAGCCTGGTGATGACGCGCGCCATCCGCGAGTACGCGCAGGAAACCGGAATGGCCGTGGGCTTCAAGCCCGCAGGCGGCATTCGAACGGCAAAGCAATCGCTCGAATGGCTTTCCTTGATGAAAGAAGAGCTCGGGAATTCCTGGCTGAGGGCGGAACTGTTCCGGTTTGGCGCCAGCAGCATGTTGGGCGACATCGAGCGTCAACTGGAACACCACGCAACCGGGCGCTATTCGGCGGAGTATCGCCATCCGATCGCGTGAGATGGAGAATCGTCGTTTAATGAAGAAAGAATCGAGAACAAGCGCATGAGCATCGTCGAGAAATTCATGACCATGGACTACGGCCCCGCGCCGGAAGATCCTCGCGAAGCTCTCGGATGGCTGGACCGGCACGGCCGCAACTTCGGACACTTCATCAACGGCACCTGGCAAGCGCCCGCAGCGGGCGGCACCTTTGACACCACGGACCCATCCACCGGCGAAAAACTGGCGACGGTGGCGCAAGGATCAGCGGCGGACGTGGACAACGCCGTGAAAGCCGCGCGGGCCGCGTTGCCTGGATGGCAGTCCTTCACTCCTCATGCTCGCGCGCGTTACCTCTATGCGCTGGCGCGACAAGTGCAAAAGCATTCGCGATGGCTTGCGGTGCTTGAGACGCTGGACAACGGCAAACCGATTCGCGAGAGCCGCGACATTGATATCCCACTCGTGGCTCGGCATTTCTATCATCACGCTGGCTGGGCTCAACTTCTGGAGCAGGAATTTCCGGGATACACCGCGTGTGGCGTGGTCGGGCAGATTATTCCGTGGAATTTTCCGTTGCTCATGCTGGCGTGGAAAATCGCGCCCGCAATCGCCGCGGGAAATACTGTTGTGCTGAAGCCCGCGGAATTTACGCCTCTGACGGCACTGGCGTTCGCCTTCATCTGCCAAGAGGTCAATCTGCCCGCGGGCGTCGTGAACATCGTCACCGGCGATGGCTCGACTGGCGAAGCGCTCGTCAAGCATCCGGATGTGGACAAAATCGCCTTCACGGGTTCGACCGAGGTCGGTCGCGCCATTCGAAAGGCAACTGCGCAAAGCCATAAGAAACTTTCTCTGGAGCTTGGCGGCAAATCCCCCTTCATTATTTTTGAGGACGCCGATCTGGACAGCGCAGTAGAAGGCCTCGTTGATGGCATCTGGTTCAATCAAGGCCAGGTTTGCTGCGCGGGCTCGCGCCTCTTGATGCAGGAAAGCATCGCGGAATCCTTGATTGGCAAAATTCAGGACCGCATGAACACCCTGCGCATCGGTTCTCCTCTCGACAAGGCCATTGACATCGGCGCGATCGTCGCGCGCGTGCAGCTCGAGCGCATCCAGCGGCTGGTGGATCAAGGCGTCGCCGAAGGCGCGACCTGCTGGCAGCCTTCGATTCCGATGCCGTCACGTGGCCTGTATTTTCCGCCGACTCTCTTGAGCAACGTTCATCCGAGTTCCATTGTCGCGCAGCAGGAAATCTTCGGTCCCGTGCTGGCCGCAATGACCTTCCGCACTCCACGCGAAGCAGTCGAACTCGCGAACAATACCGTCTATGGCCTGGCCGCCTGCGTGTGGAGCGAGAGCATCAACGTTTCCTTACACATTGCTGCGCGACTAAAGGCCGGCGTGGTCTGGGTCAATTGCACGAATCTTTTCGACGCCGCCTGCGGCTTCGGCGGATATCGCGAAAGCGGCTTCGGCCGCGAAGGTGGCCGCGAAGGTTTGCTCGAATATCTTGAGCCCGCGTGGTTCAAGCAGGCGCCGCCGGTTCATGCCACGTCGCTCGCCATCGACCAGCCTCTGGAGCAGCCCGCGGACTTCGCCGCTCCCCCGATCGACCGCACCGTTAAGCTTTACATTGGCGGCAAGCAAGCGCGGCCCGATTCCGGCTACAGCATGGAAGTGCGCGGCGCGGGCGGCCGCTTGCTTGGCGAAGCCCCCCTCGGCAATCGCAAAGACATTCGCAACGCCGTCGAAGCCGCGCGCAAGGCCGAAGGCTGGGGCAAGGCAACAGCACACAATCGCGCGCAGGTACTCTTCTACATTGCGGAGAATCTCTCGCAACGCCGCGGAGAAGTCGCCAATCGTTTAGCTGCGGTCGTGGGCAAAAAGCAAGCCGAAGCAGAAGTCAGCCTGGGAATCGAGCGCATCTTTTCCTACGCCGCCTGGGCCGACAAATACGACGGCGCAGTGCACAACCCGCCGTTTCGAAACGTCGCTTTGGCCATGAAGGAACCAATTGGAACGGTCGGCGTGATCTGCCCCGCGGATGTGCCGCTGCTTGGCTTCCTCTCGCTCGTCATGCCCGCCATCTCAACAGGCAACACGGTCATTGCCGTTCCATCGGAAAAATATCCGCTCATCACAGGCGATTTCTATCAGGTTTTCGAAACCAGCGATCTGCCAGCCGGCGTAATCAACATCGTCACCGGCCGCGCCGCCGAATTGATGAAGACCCTCGCCGAACACGACGACGTGGACGCCATCTGGTGTTTCACCGATGAAGCGGGCGCCGCGACGGTCAAAACGCTATCGGCAGGAAATCTCAAGCAGACCTTCACCAACGAAGGCCGCGCCATCAACTGGTTCGACGTGAAGCAGGGGGAAGGCCGCTGGTTCCTCGATCACTCCGTCCAGGTGAAAAACATCTGGGTTCCCTACGGCGAATAAAGACCCTCGCGGAGTACTCACAAGCTCAATCATTTTCAAACGCTTGACGGCAGGAATACCGGAATCCTGAGCGAATATCCGCCCGCCCCGCGCGGGAGCAAGAACGATTGCCGTACAAAACATATTGCGTGTAACCGCACGTCGCGATGGCGCCCACGGCGTCGCCGACTCCGAGACCTGTTACGCCGCTGCCCACGGCATCAATCTCACCGAAAGCCTCCAAACCCAGTTGTGCAGGAAAGGCAGGCGGAGGACCGTGGGTGGCTGCGCGGAAGTTGATCTCCGCGCGATTGAGCCCGATGGCCTTCACCCGAATTCTAATTCCCCGGCCCCCCGGTTCCGGTGTGGGGACCTTCACGATCTTGAGGATCTCCGCGGACCCCATCTAATAAAACAATATTTTCCGAGCCACTGTATCTCCTCTTCTCCTCCCGCGGCGTAGACCGAAAGCCCCCTTGCTCAATTTTTCGTTCCGTTTAGAAAAAACAACATCGTCACCGGCATTGTTCCCTGGTTTCGCCATGCGTGCCTTGTACCGTTCTGGACAACGACGGCGCCCTTCTTGAGATGAACCGTTTTCCCCTCATCCAGTTCGAGCCATATCTCGCCATCGAAAACGACAGCGTAATCCACTGTATTTGTCTTGTGCATGGCTCGGTCTTCTTCTTCGAAGTGGTCCGCAAGCCCCCTCAGCCGGCGTTTAAGTTTCCACTTGCTCCAGGGTAATGGGCAAACAGGAAGCAACCGAATTTACTTCCCGCTTGCCGACCATCCGGGAGTTAGGTCGCCGGGCTCTACTTCATTGGCCGCGAACCCTTGATCAGGATGTCCACGAGTCTCCTGGCGCTTTCCTGCCAGTCGGGGCCGGTGGCTACGTTGGAGACGCCAATCAGCGCGCGAAGCAGGTCGAATGGCTCGAGGTCCTTTCGTATGTCGCCGTTCTTCATAGCAGTCTTCACAAGTACATCGATCGCTCCCATAACCTGAACGCGGGAAGAATCGTATAGCCTCGAAGGACCGCCGACGACGCTATTCAGCGCCGATGCGATGATCTGCTTTGCAGCAATGTAGTCAACGAAAAGCATCATCCAGGCTCGCAACGCCTCGATCGGAGGCAGGTTTGCGGATAGTTCCCGTTGTGCTGACGCCAGCTTTTCCACCTCAGTGTGATAAACGGCCTCGATCAGGGCATCGCGCGTCGGGAAATGGCGGTATAAGGTTCCCGGCCCGACACCCGCCTGTTTGGCGATGTCGTCCAAGCTGGCATCTGCACCCGACCGAGTGAATGCCGCCTTGGCCACTTCCAGAATGCGATCGCGATTCTCCTGCGCGTCACTGCGTGGCTTTCGCCCGGAGGGTTGGGAATGGTTCTTAGGCATGGCAAAAATCCATGTAACCGGAGACAGCCTCCGTATATCCAAGTATTCGGAGACACTCTCCGTTTTACCGAAGTCCTGGCGGTTCGTCAATAGCGACTCCGGCAGGCAACTATCCAGATCAAGGAGGAACAGCATATGCAAGTTTTCGTCACAGGCGCTTCAGGTTTCATAGGTTCCGCGATCGTTCGGGAGCTAATCGATGCGGGACATAAGGTGCTCGGCCTAGCGCGCTCGGATGCGGCTGCCGCGTCCATTGCCGCCGCAGGAGCCGACGTACATCGCGGTTCGCTGGAAGATCTCGAGAGTTTGCGCAGCGGAGCGGCCGTTGCGGACGGGGTGATCCACACGGCCTTTATCCACGACTTCTCGAACTACGCGCCGGCCGCCGAGACGGATAGACGCGCCATTGAGACACTGGGAGCCGCCCTTGCGGGCTCGAACCGCTCGTTGGTCGTCACTTCCGGAACCCTGCTCCTTCAGCGCAAAGGCACGCTCGCAACGGAACAAGATGCGCCCATAGCCAGTTTCCCGCGCAAGTCGGAACAGGCAGCAGCGATGGCCTCGCGTGGCGTGCGCGTCTCCGTGCTGCGGCTTCCTCCATCGGTCCATGGGGACGGCGATCATGGCTTTGTTCCGGCTCTCATCAAGCTCGCGCGTGAGAAGGGGGATTCGGCCTACGTGGGTGACGGTCTTAACCGCTGGCCCGCCGTACACCGGCTCGATGCTGCTCATCTCTATAGGCTCGTACTGGAGAAGGGTTCCGCAGGAGCGAGCTACCACGCCATTGGCGACGAGGGCGTGCCCTTCCAGGACATCGCTGGCGTGATCGGCCGCCGCTTGCACGTGCCGGTTGTCAGCAAGTCGCCCGACCAGGCCGCCCACCACTTTGGTTGGCTCGCACACTTCGTTGGTGTCGACTGTCCGGCGTCAAGCAAGCTAACTGAGCAAAAGTTGGAATGGCAGCCCAAGCAGCCGGGGATTATCGCCGACCTTGAACGAGGGACCTATTTCGAACCTGAACAGACCACGCACGCGGCCCCTTCGCGCCGTTAAGGATGTGGACTCTTTACCAATCGATTTGCGTCTAAACATGCAACTCCTCCCGGCAAGCTTCACTAAATACCCGAACCACATCGACGTCGGGCTCTTGCCTTTCTTTCAGATTGCGAAAGTCTCTGTTGGGGAGCTTGTACGTTTCGACGATGAGTCGCATGACCTCCCCTGCCATCGAGATCACGCTGGCTGTGGCGAAGAGCCGCAATTTTCCGACAAGAGCGTAGAGGTGGACAAACTTTGATGGATCGTCAAGCTCATGGGTTAGAGCATCCGTAAATAATTTCGAGGCCTTCTCGACGAACTCTCCATAAAGCCGGTGGCGCGCGTCGTCGTAGTGGAAGACGCTTTGTTCGGGAGTTCGTTGTGCGCTGTAAAGACATTCAAATTGCTCAGACCAGGCATCGATTTCCGCGCACTCATTGTTCTTGCCAGCCTCCGCCAAGATTTCGGTAAATGCTGACCAGACCCAAGAGCTCGTTCAACTGCGCCTGAGCAAGCCCCAACTCCGCATCAAAATAATTGGTTTCGTTCGTCAGTACCTCCAAGTAGCTGGTCGCGCCGCCGCGATAGCGCATTTCAGAAAGTTGCGCCGCGTCTTGAGCGGAGAGTGCCAGTTGCTGCTGCTGCTCTCGAAACTCCCTGTCTTTGCGGTACTCGACCAGCGCGTCCGAAACTCCACGAAAGGCCTGCTGGATGGTCTGCTCGTAGGTCAGCAGCGCTTCCTGTTGCCGAGCCTCGGAGAGCCTCACACCGGAACGAATTCTTCCCCCGGCAAAGATGGGCTGTACCAGTGATCCTCCGAAACTCCACAACCCAGCCGGACCCGTAAAGAGGTTGGTAAGCGCTGAGCTTTGAAATCCGCCGCTCGCGGTCAAGCTGATTTGCGGGAAGTACGCTGCTTTCGCTACTCCGATCTGAGCGTTGGCCGCGATCAATTGTGCTTCGGCCTCGCGAATGTCGGGCCGCCGCTCCAGCAGGGCGGAGGGAAGGCCTGCGGGAATCTCCGGCGAATGCGGTTGATCGGTCAACTTCGCTCCGCGCGCGATGGGGCCGGGATTGTTGCCCAGAAGCGTGCTGATAAAATTTTCTTGCTGCTCAATGCGGCGCTCCAGATCGGGAATGGTTTCGGCGGCAGTGAATACCAACTGCTCCGCCTGCCGGACGTCGAGCATGGATGTGGCCCCACCGTTTGCCAGCATTTGTGTGAGTCGCAGCGAGTCCTGGCGCGAAACAAGGGTGCGACGGGAGATTTCGAGCTGCAGGTCGAGTTCGCGAAGCTGGAAGTAGGCGGAAGCAACGTCACTCACCAGCGTGCTGATGACCGCTTCACGCGCCCACTCAGTGGCTAGCAGGCTTGCCCTCGCGGATTCGTTGGCGCGCCGATACTTTCCCCAGAAATCCAGATCCCAAGCCAATGAGAGATCCACCTGGTGAGCGCTTGTGTCGAATGCCGGGAAGAATTTTTGGCGCGCATTGCGTTGATCGAAAGACTGAGCTCCGGCATTAATTGTTGGCAACCCGTCGGCGCGCGTGATGCCGACCTGCGCACGGGCTTCCAGGATTCGCGTTGCTGCAATCCGAACGTCGTAGTTCTGCCGGAGAGCAGTGTGTATCAGGTCTTGAAGCTGCTGGTCCTGAAACAGCTCCCACCATTTTTGATCACCGAGGGAGTCGGCCGCGGGCCGTTGTGCCTCTTGCGGCACGGCTCCACGGTACGTGCCAGGAACGTCTACGCTGGGTCGCTTATAGTTCGGCCCCACGGCGCAGCCCGAAGCAAGGAGCATAATCAGCGAAAAAGCGATAAGTCTTCTCACGTCAGTCCGCCTCCGATGGGCTGGGCTGCGGAAGAGCGGGGATGGGAGCGCGCCCCTTGGCAGCGCCCGACCACTTCTCCACAAGATAGAAGAGTGCCGGAACGAGGAGGATGTCGACGCTACTTGCTGCCAGCATGCCGCCGATTACGGCCGTGCCCATGATTTGGCGTGCAACTGAACCAGCGCCGGACGCCGTCCATAGCGGCAGGCAACCGAGAATGAACGCAAAGGAAGTCATCAGAACGGGACGCAGGCGAAGCCTTGCCCCTTCGAGCACCGCATCCACCAGAGGCTTTCCCTTTTCGTACTGTTCCTTGGCAAATTCGACAATCAGAATCGCGTTTTTGGCAGCCAGACCGATCAGCATCACCAAACCGATTTGCGAGTAGACATCATTTTCGATTTGCACCATGTAAGCCGGATAGAAGGCCTGGAGCACCACCCGGCGCAGCCACAACATTGCAAACGCCCCGCATACCGCCCCTGACGTGCCCAGGAGCACGCTGAACGGCAACGACCAGCTCTCGTAGAGCGCCGCCAGGACTAGAAACACGAACACCAGCGAGAAACCGAAGATAAACGAAGCAGGAAGCCCTTGCCGCGCCTTCTGCTCTTGATAGGACATGCCCATATAATCAAAGCCCATTTCGCTGGGCATGGTCTGATGGAAGACCTCTTCCAGGGCCGCGGTGGCCTGATCGGAGCTATATCCGGGCGCGGCACTGCCGTTGATCTGCGCGGCGCGATACTCGTTGTAGCGCATGGTGAACTCGGGGCCGGAACGCGATTCGAATCTCGTCAGCGCGGACAGTGGAACCCTCTCACCCCCGCTGTTGCGGACATAGAACTGTCCGAGATTCTCCATATTCGAGCGGTAAGGCGCTTCGGCCTCCACGTACACCTGCCACGTTCGGCCGAAATCGTTGAAGTAGTTGATAAACAGCCCGCCCATGAAAGCCTGAATCGTTCTGTAAACGTCGTTGAGCGCCACACCTTGCTTCAGCACTTTTTCCCGGTCGACCTGCAAGAATTCTTGCGGCACGCTCGGCAGGAAGGAGGTGGATATCGAGCCAATTTCGGGGCGCTTGCGAGCAGCCGCCAGGAACTTGTCCAAGTTGGCTGCCAGAAACGGGATGTCCCGACCGGCACGGTCTTCGAGCACGAACTGAAATCCGCCGGATGTGCCGACTCCAGGAATAGCCGGAGGCGAGAAGCTGAAAGCGGTTCCTTGCGGAAGCTTGCTAAGCTCCTTGTTCAAGCGCACCTTGATTTCCTGATACTGTTCCGCCCTGGTTTGACGATCACTCCAGGGCTTAAGCGTGACGAAAAAGAAGCCGTTGTAAGTAGTCCGCACAAAGCTGAGCAAGCTGAAGCCAACAACACTCGTGGTGTATTGGACGCCCGGCGTATTGGCGAGGATTTCCTCGACTTGTCTCGCTGCTGCGCTCGTGCGCTCCAGTGAAGCCGCGTTCGGAAGGTCCATGTTGATGTACACGTAGCCCTGGTCTTCATCAGGCAGGAAGCTCGATGGCAGACGGCTGCTAAAGAAACCCGCGCCGATGCCGAACGCCGCAATCACCACCAAAGCCAGCACACCCTTGCGAAGAACTCCGCCGCAGAGCCGGACATAGATCTCGGTGCCGCGCCCGAACAAACGATTGAACCACGCAAAGAATCTTGCGAGCGGTCCGCGGCTTTCCTTCTTTGGCCGAAGCAGAAGCGCGGCAAGCGCCGGGCTGAGCGTGAGAGCATTAAAGGCGGAGAGGACCACCGAGATGGCGATGGTGACGGCAAATTGCTGGTAGAGCCTTCCGGTGATGCCGGGGATGAAGGCTGTCGGTACAAACACGGAGGAGAGAACCAGGGCAATAGCGACGACGGGACCGGAGAGTTCTTCCATCGCTTTCCGAGCAGCATCTTTCGGAGCAAGGCCCTCCTCGATATGTCGCTGTACGCCTTCGACGACGACGATGGCATCATCTACCACGAGGCCGATCGCCAGTACCAACCCGAACATCGAAAGCGTGTTGATAGAGAAGCCGAAGAGCGGGAAGAGAACAAACGTGCCTACCAGCGAAACGGGCACGGCTAGCATTGGAATCAGCGTAGCGCGCCAGTCCTGCAAGAAGAGGTAGACCACCAAGATGACCAACACGATGGCGATCAAAAGGGTTTCAATGATTTCCTTCATGCCTTCCGTAACTGCGCTCGTCTGGTCAAGCGATATGACGTAATCCATGTCCTGCGGGAAGCGCTGTTTCATTTCGGCCATCAGTTTTCGGACACCTGCAGCCGTTTGGACCGCATTGGAACCGGGCAATTGGTAGACGGGTATGACGATGGCGGGCTTGCCATTCAAGCGGCTGACAATGCTGTAGTCTTGTGCGCCCAGCTCGACGCGAGCGACGTCTTTCACGCGGACAATCCCGCCATCTGGTGCCTCGCGCACGATCACGTCTTCGAACTGTTCCGGGGAGGTTAGGCGGCCCTGTGCAAGCACAGAATAAGTGAATTGCTGGTTGGCGAGAGCCGGTTCACCGCCCACCTGACCCGCAGGATTAACCGTGTTCTGCGCCTGCACTGCATTGACGATGTCCGTGACCGTGATGCCCAGCTTCGCCAGTTTGTCAGGCTGTACCCACAGCCTCATCGCATACTGCCCTGCGCCGAAAACTTGCGTCTGGCCCACACCGTACAAGCGGGCGATGGGGTCGTTCAGGTTGATATACGCGTAGTTGCCAAGGAACTTGGTATCGTAAGTGCCATTCGGTGAAAATAGGCCGACCAGCATGAGTGGAGCGGTCACGGACTTTCGAATAGTCACCCCGTAGGTGTTAACGTCCGGCGGAAGCTGACCGGCCGCCAGTTGTTCGCGCGACTGCGTTAGGATCAGATCGGTGTTCGGGTCCGTCTTCAGGTCGAAGTCCACGACCATGGTGGTTTGCGAGTTGCCTGTGGCGTTCAGGGAGTACATATAGTTCACGTTGTCCACGCCGTTGATTTGCTGTTCGATCGGCGTGGCAACGGATTGCTCCAAGGTCTGGGCGTCCGCGCCGACATAACTAGCCTGCAGTTGAATCTCCGGTGGAACGATGTTGGGGAACTGCGCTACGGGCAGGCTTGTGATGGTGACCGCGCCCACGATCACCATAAGGATGGCGATCACCATCGCCACGATCGGACGGTTGATGAAGAACTTTGACATGACTTAGTTTCCTTCCCCGGAATGACGTACGGGCTTGGGTGTAACGAGAGTTCCTTCCTTAAGCTTTTGCGGCCCTTCGGCTGCGACTTGCTCACCCGCTTTGAGGCCCTCGTCGATTACCCACATCGTCCCGACCGTCGCGCCGGGCTTCACGGTGCGCATACTCACTTTGTGGTCGCTGCCGACAATCGCCACCTGGTAGCTTCCCTGCGACTGCGCAACGGCGGTCTGCGGCAGTAGCAGAGCCCCTTTTTTCAAGTTGGTTTCGACACGCACACGTCCATACTGGCCGGGACGAAGAATATTGCCGGGATTGGGAAAGGCAGCAATAATGCGAATCGTGCCCGTGTTTGCGTCCACTTGCCGGTCCGCCAGCAAGACCTTGCCTTTTTGAGGGTAGACACTGCCGTCGGCAAGGATCAGTTCGACCGTGGTTCCGAAAAAACGGATAGTGTGCTGGCTGGAAATGGAATTGCCCTGGCTTTGTGCGATGAGATACTCATGTTCGCTAATCGGAAAAAAGGCCTTGATGGGCTCCACCTGCGAAACGGAAGTCAAGATAGAGTTGGCTCCGACCAGGTTGCCGATCTGTACCTGTGCTATCCCCGCGATTCCATCCACCAGCGAGGTGACTTTGGTCCACTCCAGGTTGAGCGCCGCTTGCTCCACGGCTGCCCTGCCCGATTCGACGGCGGCCTGGGCCCCAAGCTTGGCCTGAACCTCGTTATCGAGTTGGCTCTTAGCGATGGCCTTGGCATCTGCAAGAGGCGTGTCGCGCTCCACATCAAGGGTGCTTTTGCCAAGTTGTGCCTGCGCCTGCGCAAGGTCGCCCTTTGCGCGGTCGAGGGCTGCCGTGAAGGGCCTCGGATCTATTTCGAACAGAACCTGGCCTTTGCGGACGAGCGAACCTTCTGTGTAGTCTTGCTTGATTATGTAGCCTGAGACTTGGGGCCGGATCTCCGCGTTGACGTAGCCGTCCAGCGTCGCTACCCATTCGCCGTACAGGGGGACATCGCGTTGTTCTACCGTGGTAACCCCGACTTCCGGTACTGGCGTCGTTGTTGTTGCCTGACTTTTGTTGCACCCTGAAACGAAAATGCCGAGGGCGGCGACCGCTAAGAAGACGGCGCCAAAGTGCAGTCGCGGTACTCTGCCAAACAGAATGCGGACGGCGTGATTCACGATCTTCTCCTTTTGACCCTGAACTCCTCTGGACGGAGTTTCCTTCCTACTCCAAGTTGGATCGCCGATTTTTTTCGCGCGATCGGTGTGTATGCGCGACCGCGGCCAGTACCACGAGCGCTGCGCCTACCATGACTGCCAAAATCCCTAGCATCGTCTTTGATATCTTCTTTCCAATGTTTCTCTGGGCTGAATGTCAGTTTCCATTTTCGGGGCCGGGGTGACGCCGCTGCTGAAGACGATTCCAGTTTTGTTTGAAAAGAGCGACCTTTTGGAGTTCGCGTTCGGCGCGGAGCCAATCATCAAGCTCATCGCCTGGGAGGCCCACACGCTCGAGATAGATTTCGTAGGCGCGGCGACTGACTTCTTCGTGACTCGGCGCGTGATTTGCTGAAGTATCCTCTGCGTCAGGTTGAATGAGACTTGCGTTACGCTCCAAAGTCACATTTCTTTTGCCTTTCAATGTCATACCCGAGTCCCTCCCTTCCGCTCTCCCAACGAAATCGTGTCCTCGCGAACTCGACTCAGTGACGATCTCTCGGGTCGAAAAAGCCATCCGGGCCGGTGAAACATAGAAATCCCAAGAGCGCCACTGCCGCGAGAAACAGAAACGTCATCATAAGGACCTCCCTTCGTCCCCGCTTTAACCACACGCATTGCAGCCGACCTGCTCTCGGGAGAAGGGTGTGGTGTTACCGATCGTTCGTGAAGCCTCCCTTCCGGATACCCAAGCTGATCCGACATAGCGCTTCAATCTCTCGCGCAATTTCCTTCGGCCATGAAACACTCGAGCCTTTACCGCGCCAACGGAAATTCCCATGATTCGAGCGGTCTCTTCGGTCGATCGCTCGTCAAGCTCGCGCAGTTCGATTGCTTTTCGCATTCCCGGCGCTAAATCCTTCATGGCCTCGGAGAGAATCCGCTGGTGTTCCTTTTGTGCGCAGAGCTGTTCGGGATTCAGGCTTTGGTCTTCGACATCAATCGGGGAAGACCGCTGTTCACTTTCGGCCGATTCATCCAGCGACACATCCCGCGGGTGTTTCTTGCGCAGGTTCATCAGGGCGGCATTGATGGCAATGCGGGACAGCCACGTCGAGAACCGGGAATCGCCGTTGAAGCTCTTGAGATGAATAAAGGCCTGTTGATACGACTCCTGCACGACATCTTCTGCATCCTCGTCACTCCGCATTATTCGCCGCGCTACGTGATAGACCTTGGTTGCGGAGTGTTTGCAAAGGACCTCGAAGGCAGCCGAATCGCCGCGTTTCGCGGCGACAAGAAACGCGTATTCCTCCCTCGCAAACGTGCGCTGCGTAGCCGGCTCACCCGTTCCTTTCCTGTTGTAATTCTGTAAAGATTGTGCGGACATGTGGCTGCTCCTCTCAGGCAATGGCAAGTAGAACTTGCTCATAGTTAACGATTCGACTTTTTCCTCTCGATGTTGTGCACGACATGCCGGGTGTAACAACCAGTCGCGATGAGTTGCGCGCCTCCTCTAGACAACTCGGCGAGCACCTTCTCTCCGTTCTTGTCGATGAAGGTCACGGCCGTGAGATCCACAACGCACTTCCGTTCCCTGCGAGCGTTTTCTGTTTTCGTCCAGGTGGACTTCAATTCTGAAATCCACGGCTGAACGAGTCGGCCTTCAAGCGTCCACTTTTGTTCAGTCAGCGTCTCCGCGATCGTGATTCGTAGCATTCCCATGACTCGTTCTTCGTCCACTGGAGGTGTCCCTCGCCACCGGCCGAGTTGCCACCTTAACTTCACTTGTCAAACGCTCACGCCCAGGAGAAAGGCATCCCGGGTGCCAAAGGTCTGCGGCCGTCGGAAAACAGGCAAACTTATTGATTTGTTGTGGGATAGCGAGCGAGGAGAATCTTTGTCAGATCATGGTGGCAGCGTGCCAGTGGCAGGTACATGGCCAGATGTCAGTTTTCTGCCACATGAGATCTGAACTAGGAGGGTTTAGTGCGACTATGCAGTAGGGCGCGAGATTCCGAGCTTATGCATTCTCAACCGCAGGGTGGATCGCTTCATCCCAAGCCGATCTGCCGCGCCATTGGGACCGGCCACAATCCAATTGGATTGTTTAAGCGCCTTAAGAATCTGCTGGCGTTCCGTCTCCTTCAAGACGTCGCGAAGTGCGCCATTGGTCTTGGAATTCAGAGTAGCGGCTTTTTCTTCCGGAAGGCCGGCTTTGGAAAACTTAAGATCAGCCACGTCGACACTCAGGGCAGGACCCGTCGAGATAATTACCGCGCGCTCGATCACATTCTGAAGTTCCCGTATGTTTCCCGGCCAATGATAGCGGCTGAGGGCATCCATTGCCGCAGATGGAATCGTTTCCATGACCTTTTTCATACGCCGGGAAAACTGCTCCGTGAAGTGCCGCACCAGAATCGGAATATCCCCCTGACGTTCCCGCAAGGGTGGAACATGGATGGGAAAAACATTCAAGCGAAAGAAGAGATCGGATCGGAACTTCTGCTCGCTCACCATCGCTTCCAAATCGCGGTTCGTCGCGGCAATCAAACGTGCATCGGTTCGAAGCGTGCGGGAGCTTCCTAGCCGCTCGAACTCTCTTTCTTGCAGGACGCGAAGCAGTTTCGTCTGCAATTCGAGCGGAACCTCTCCTATTTCGTCCAAAAAAATACTGCCGCCGTTGGCCACCTCGAAGCGGCCAATGCGCTGCGCGATCGCTCCAGTGAATGCGCCTTTTTCATGTCCAAACAGCTCGCTTTCCAGCAAACCTGTGGGAATGGCTGCGCAGTTGAGCTTGACGAAGGGCTTCGCCCGCCGTGGGCTCAAATCATGAATGGCGCGCGCGATCAGTTCCTTTCCCGTGCCGGTCTCGCCATAAATCAGGACCGTCGAGTCGGTCGGCGCCACAGTTTCCACATGTTTTAGGACTTTACGCAGAGAAGTGCTATTCCCGATAATCTGGGCAAAATTCATTTCCGTGCGGATTTCATCTTCCAAGTACAGCTTCTCTTTGGAGAGTTGGTCTTTTAACTCACGAATCTCACCAAACGCACATGCATTCTCGACGGCAATGGCAACCTGATTTCCGATTTGGGTCAGAAACTCGATATCGTCGCCGCTGAACGCATTGTCCTGATATTTGAGCACACCGAATGTACCCAGCACGCGACCTCGGCTAACAAGAGGGAGGACGCAGGCCGTTCCAACTTCAATTTGCGCGGAGCCCTTCATTCCGAGTCGCCTCGCCTCTACGAGGCTGCCGCACCAGAGTTTGCCGGTGCGAAAGACCGCTCCCGAAACATCTTGGTCCATGGAGACAAGGCTCTCCTCCTGGATGGATTCGTCCTTGAGGGGGAAATCCAGAGCATAGATCCGCAAGTGAGAGTTGTCGCTATCAGCGAGAGTAATGCCGGCGCCATCGCAGCCCATAACCCGGCGCGTGCTCGCCACTACGGCCCGGAGAAGGTCCCGGAACTCGAGATTGGAAACCAGGTGATTGGTCAATTCAAGAAGAAGTCCAACTCGCTCGCTCTTCTTCAGCAACTGCCGCTGTGAGGCCTGCGCTGCCTCAAAGTGCAGTGCATTGTCGAATGCGAGAGCGATTTGCTCAGCCACCACCGAAAGAAAGTGAACTTCGTCAGCAGGATAGACATCCGGAGCCTTGCTGCCAAAAGTGAGCGTTCCGACCTTGCTGTGGGCCGTCGTTAGAGGGAGAGTGCACAAGCAGTGCACTCCGAACTTCTTCAAAACCTCCAGGAGTCTGGAAAACCGGGCGTCGCAGGTCTCGAGCGAAGTGACAAGAGGCTCCTGATTCTGGTAGACCCACCAGGCATCGGATTCCTCCATGCCCAATTCGGGGTCTGGTGGGATAGCTGCTTCTGTTTGCGCGTCGACGCAATGCCGATGAAAGGTATTCGATTTCTCGTCACGAATGGCCACGCCGATATAATCAAACCGGACGACCCGGTGCAACTCCCTCACCAGCGCGCCAAACAGCTCCTTTGGGTCTCGATACGTTCCGATAGCATTCGACACGCCGACGAGCGATTCGTATCGTGTGGCCGCTGAAAGCCGAGACCCGTCTTCAAGTTCTTCCGTTCGCATCGGGCAAACCTCTCAGAGACTTCCCCTTGAAGCTTGGATGCGCAACTCCAGCGTAGGTTAGAAACTGCCTAGAGACGATCTGCCCCCACAGACCCCGATACTGTCGATTTCGATCTGCATCCAGGTGTTCGGCAAACAGAAGTATCGCGCTCTTGCGTCCAACTCTTTCTACGTTGCGTTTTCTCGCGGCCTCACGTTTTCTTGGTTCGTTTTCAGCTTGATCTGGTTCTGGTCCGATTGGCCCCAAGTGAAAACAATTTTCTCGGCGATTGGCCCGCGGGAGGCCATCGCCGTATGGCTCATCATTTGGGTCAGTGCAGCAGTTGTGCTTGCCCGTTGGGAGGCTTTGCGGAGCGCTGCTCTTTCCATTCAAATTGGTGGCGTCTCCCTTCTCTACTCGCGCTATTGGCGCACTGCTTGGGCCACAGGTCTTTTGGTGATTACGCTTGGCGTCGCATGCTCTCAAATCGGCCGGCGCCAGAAATGGTCTACAAGACATTCTAGGAAGGCATGTCGAACGGAATTGTAATAAGGGGTGAGCGGCCCGACACATAGGTGACAGTTTGTACCGGACACATGGGTGACACTTTTTCCCTTTAGGGGAGGGAGTGATGCCTTGGAAGGAGTGTTCGGTTATGGATGAACGTGTTCGTTTTGTGGCGC